>NZ_JADKLX010000001.1:0-1276781 GCF_015351755.1 Psychrobacter sp. N25K4-3-2 | reverse complement strand
CGTGAAGGCGGCCGTACTGTAGGCGCTGGTGTTGTTGCTAACGTATTGAACTAATCTATCAGTCTCAGTAATGAGCTGGTAAGTTAGTTATGAAAAAGCCGCTCTCTTTATTGAGGGTGGCTTTTTTTTGGGTGGTAGAAGGTTGTTTTAGAACTCTTAGAGAGATTTAAATTGAATGCCATATCTGCTATGTCTCCTATTGTAATATAGTGCTTGGCTTGTTATATTAATGCTGCTTCTTACGAAGCATTTTTTACGAAAAGAGCGTTTGTTGACTAGAAAAATTAGCTAAAATATACAATTTTAACGCTAAAGGCTTGCATTCTATGCTCAATATTGTATAATGCTGTCCTTTACACCCATAGGCGATTGGCTCAATTGGTAGAGCATCGGTCTCCAAAACCGAGGGTTGTAGGTTCGAGTCCTACATCGCCTGCCATCTTCTTATCACATCTTTGTTACACCTCACCATCTCCGAAGCGAGTTCTTTATGAGCAATAATCAAGATAACCTCGAGAACAAGTTATCTGATGCCAAGGCGGGTGCTGGTGGAATGCTGTCTAAAGGTCAGCACATCTCAGCAGGCAATCAAACGACGGCTGTTGAAGTGGCTAAAACTGGCTCAATGAAAGATGTGATTCTGTGGCTACTTGCCGCAGCAGTTTTAATTGGGGCGACGTTAGTTAATCAATATTTACCTGGCTATTGGCAGCCTGCCAATGATGTCTGGGTACGTATTGGTATTATCGTTGCCCTTATTGTATTTGCTTTAGTCTGTTTAGCATTAACGCATCAGGGTCGCGCTTTTAAAATATTGTTAAAAGATGCTGCCGTTGAATTACGCCGCGTGACATGGCCAGGCAAAGACGAGACTTTTCAGTATACTTGGCAAGTTCTTGTGATGATTGCCATTGTTGGATTTCTAGTTTGGTTATTAGATAATTTCTTCAACTGGTTCGTTGGCCTCTTTATTGGTTAATAGCACGTATTAGTGCATATTAACCCAAAATTTACTTATAATGATCAGGAGCGTGACATGCGTTGGTATATTGTCCAAGCGTTTTCAGGATATGAAAAGCAAGTACAGCGTTCATTAACTGATCGTATTAATCGTAGTGACTTCGCTGAATCATTCGGTGACGTATTGGTTCCTACTGAAGAAGTCGTCGAAATGAAAGACGGCAAAAAGCGTAAAAGCGAGCGTAAATTCTTTCCAGGTTATGTATTGATTCAGATGGAAATGAATGACAATACTTGGCACATCGTCAAAGATTGTCCACGTATTATGGGTTTCATCGGTGGTACACCTGAAACACCAGCGCCAATCACCCAAGTAGAAGCAGATCGTATTTTAAACCGTTTGAATCAGACTGAAACTGACCCACGTCCTAAGACTCTATTTGAGCCGGGCGAAGAGTTGTTGGTTATCGATGGTCCATTTACTGACTTTAAAGGGTTGGTTGAAAAAGTGGATTATGAAAAGTCTAAACTACATTTAACGGTAAACGTATTTAATCGACCGACTCAGGTCGAGCTTGAGTTTAGTAAAGTTGAGAAGCTAGACTAAACCCGTAAAAATTCATCAACCGGGGAGCTGTTAGTCAATAAGGTTTATACCACGTTGATTTGGCGCTATTACCCATTTAGGAGAGTATCATGGCTAAGAAGATTGATGGTTACATCAAACTGCAAGTGCCTGCAGGCAAAGCAAATCCTTCACCACCGATTGGTCCAGCATTGGGTCAAAAAGGCGTGAACATCATGGCATTCTGTAAAGAATTTAACGCTGCAACCTCAAACCAAGAGCCGGGTCTACCGATTCCTACTGAGATCACTGTATATAGCGATAAGTCTTTTACCTTTATCATGAAGTCACCACCAGCTGCGTACTTACTACGTAAGGCTGCTGGTATCGCTAAAGGTTCTGGTACGCCAAACACCGCTAAAGTCGGTAAAGTTGACCGTGCACAATTAGAAGATATCGTTAAGACTAAAGATGCAGATTTGACTGCTGCTGATCTTGATGCTGCTGTTCGTACCATCGCTGGTACTGCACGTTCAATGGGTATTACCGTGGAGGGTGTGTAAATGAGTAAACTTACTAAGCGTCAAAAGTTAATCGCTGAGCGTGTAGAAAACGAAAAGTTATACACGATTGAAGAAGCGGTTCAAATCTTAAACGATTTGCCAGCACTAAAATTCAAAGAGTCTATCGACATTGCAGTAAACTTGGGCGTTGACCCACGTAAATCTGATCAAGTCGTTCGTGGCGCTACCAACCTACCTGCTGGTACTGGTAAAACCAAACGCGTTGCTGTATTTGCTCAAGGTGCTGCTGCTGAAGCCGCCAAAGAAGCTGGTGCTGACATCGTTGGTTTCGAAGACCTAGCAGAACAAATCAAAGCTGGCAACATGGACTTTGATATCGTTATTGCTGCTCCTGATGCAATGCGTGTTGTTGGTCAGTTAGGTACTATCCTAGGTCCACGTGGCCTAATGCCTAACCCAAAAGTTGGTACAGTAACGCCAAACGTTGCTGAAGCTGTGAAAAATGCTAAAGCTGGTCAAGCACAGTATCGTGTAGACAAAGCGGGTATCATTCATACTACTATTGGTCAAGTTGGTTTCACTGCTGAGCAAGTTATTCAAAATGCTGAAGCATTAATCACAGATCTAAAACGTGCTAAGCCTGCTACGTCTAAAGGTACTTTCATTAAGAAAATTACCTTGTCTAGCACTATGGGTCCAGGTATCACTATTGATGCTGTTCCTTATCGCACTGCTAAATAATTAATTATTCACTCTTCAAATATTTTGAATAATGAGTACAAACCAATTCTAAAAAATTAGGTCAGCGTAGCATATGCTACGCTGTCTAAGACCGTAGGTAGAGAGTGGTTTAGTGTCATAGATAGCAATTTTTGAATGGTTAAATATGATAACAAGCTGCTTTTTTTAATCGACCACAGATGAAAATCTTAGTTGTCCTACGCAGACGGTGATCCACCCAGTTGTTGATAAGAGCCGATAGTTCAATCTATCACTTGATGTCATTCTGATAACGGTGCCGTAATCAGTCGTTACGAGTAGGTTTTATTTTTATAGAATTTATGAATAACGTGTCGTATCAAGTCAGTCTAATTTAGTTGTTTAATAATTGAAAATTTCGATTTTTAAGAATTAAAATACTGAGCAGACTGATAAGATTAAAGGAGTCAACTTATGGCATTAACGCTAGAGCAAAAACAACAAGTTGTGGCTGAAGTGTCTGAAGTTGCTGCTAATGCTTACTCAGCAGTAGCTGCCGAATATCACGGTATTGGTGTTGCAAAGCTTACTAAGCTGCGCGAACAAGCCCGTGAGAAAGGCGTGATTTTGAAAGTGGTAAAAAATACCCTAGCAAAACGCGCTTTTGAAGGCACTAAGTTTGAGAGCATGTCAGACCGTATGACTGGTCCACTACTTTTGGCTTTCTCTATGGAAGATTTGGGATCTGCTGCTCGAGTCGTTTTCGACTTCAGCAAAGATAACAAAGCTTTAGAGACCAAATTAGTATCAGTCGGTGGTGTTGTTTATGGTCCAGAAGAGCTAGAGCGCGTATCGAAGCTACCAACTCGCGACGAAGCAATCTCTATCTTGATGGCTACTATGAATGCACCAGTGACCAAGCTTGTCCAGACTATGAACGCTGTTCCTGGCAAGTTCGTTCGCACTGTAGCGGCAATCAAAGACGCAAAAGAAGCTGCTTAATTGCTTGTTTTAACGTAACTTTGACATCGCTGATTGTACTTTATTGCCAACACTATTTGAACATTTGGCAAACAATCAAAGCGATATTAAAATCAATTAAATTTTATCAGATAACGGAGAGTTCTCATGGCACTATCTAAAGATGATGTGTTAAACGCAATCGCTGAAATGTCAGTAATGGATATCGTTGAGTTAATCAGCGACATGGAAGAAAAATTCGGCGTAACAGCTGCTGTTGCTGCTGCACCTGCTGCTGCTGGCCCTGCTGCTGCTGCTGCTGAAGAAAAAGACGAGTTTGACGTAGTTCTTGCCAGCTTTGGCGAGAAGAAAGTTGGCGTTATTAAAGCCGTACGTGAAGCTACTGGTCTTGGCTTGAAAGAAGCGAAAGATTTGGTTGAAAGCGCTCCAGCTCCAATCAAAGAAGGCGTTAACAAAGCTGAAGCTGAAGAGTTGAAAAAGAAACTTGAAGAAGCTGGTGCAACTGTTGAACTAAAATAAGCTGAGCTTATCTTAGTGTTGTACAAAAAAAGCTGGTAATGCCTTGCATTGCCAGCTTTTTTTTATTATAATTCGTAGCTTGACCTTTTGTGTCTGCCAACATACGTATGCAACAACACGGTGGATACCCATCAAAAGGACAGACGATAGCTATGCAAATAAACACAGTGCAAGCACACATACCAGTTTTTGAAATCAGTTAATATCAGCTAAACGTCCATAGATGTTTGGCATTTTTTTGTGTCTGCATGCTTTCCCATTAACACTATAGTTTATACTGATTCTAAAAGTTATAGTTACCCCAATTATTATTAATTCTGAAAAGCTGTTAATCTTAGGTTATCCATTTAGCATGGTTTTACTGTCAGTAGGTAGGCTCGTAGACGGTATATATCAGCGACGACATTGGTTTTGATGGTAAGTAGATTAGGATAACCCTAATAGAAGTTGTTTCTTCTCAAGAGTATTGGTAAGTATTAACCTATAAATCAATTTATTATAGATTGACTTATATTGAAACTGTCGGTCTAAACCATCATATAGAGTGGCTTAGATACCGATGATAAGACTAGATTGATTTGTAAGATTAAATGCAGTTATAACATTAAATGCAGTTGCAACATTAAATGCAGTTGTAACATTAAATGATAGTGTCATAGTGGCGCACTGATGAAGCACATACCAATGTATCACCTGTACGAATGGATAAACAGTCACTAGCTGAGTATTAACACCCGTTTTATATTATCGTTTACGTCGCCAAGTTTGCATAATATTAATATCAAATAGTATTGATGCATGCTGGCCACGCTTTCAATTTGTTTCCACGTTTACTGTAAGGACTCTCGATGGCATATTCTTATACTGAAAAAAAGCGTATTCGCAAAAGTTTTGCTGAATTGCCCACTGTGATGGACATTCCCTATTTACTGTCTATTCAAGTAGATTCCTACGAGCAATTTTTGCAAGAGCATAAAAAGCCAAAAGCTCGTGAGAATAGTGGCCTGCAAGCTGCGTATTCCTCTATTTTCCCAATTGAGAGTCACTCTGGTAATGCTGAGTTACAATTCGTTGAATATTATTTGGGCGATCCTGAGTTTGATGAGCGTGAGTGTATCTTACGTGGCTCAACGTTTGCAGCACCAATGCGTGTCAAAATCCGCTTAATTATCAAAGATAAAGACAGCAAAGACAAAGACAGTAAAGCGGCAATCAAAGATATCCGTGAGCAAAGTGTTTATATGGGTGAAATCCCATTGATGACCCAAAACGGTACCTTTATTATCAATGGTACTGAGCGTGTTATCGTATCGCAATTACATCGCTCACCTGGCGTGTTTTTTGATCATGATAAAGGCAAGTCACATTCAAGTGGTAAAGTGCTTTATAACGCACGTATCATCCCTTACCGTGGTTCATGGCTTGATTTTGAGTTTGATGCAAAAGACTTAGTCTTTGCTCGTATTGACCGTCGTCGTAAATTACTGGCATCTATTATCCTTCGTGCCCTAGGCTTGAGCACTGCTGAAATCTTAGATCTTTTCTTTGATAAAGTAGCGGTTTATAAAGGTGAAGAGCAGTTTGAGATTGATCTGGTTGCAGATCGTCTGCGCGGCGAGATGGCTCAGTTCGATATCGTATCACCTGAAGGTGACGTCATCGTAGAGCAGGGCAAACGTATCAATGCCCGTCGTATCCGTCAGCTTGAAGAAGCAGGTATGACCAAAATCTCTATCCCTGATGAATACTTATATGAGCGTATTTTGGCCGAAGATATCGTCGTTAACGATGAAGTCATCGCTAAAGCCAATACATTAATTGACCATGAATTATTGGTTAAATTAAGCGCATTTGAAGCCAGTGACTCTATCAAAGAGTTCAGCATTCTGTTCACCAACGATATCGATCAAGGCAGTTATATTGCCGATACGTTACGTGCTGACAGTACTTCAAGCCGTGAAGAAGCATTGATTGAAATCTATAAAGTCATGCGTCCAGGTGAGCCACCAACGGTCGAAACTGCTGAAAAACTATTTGATAGCATGTTCTTTAACGCTGATCGTTATGACCTATCAAATGTTGGTCGTATGAAATTTAACCGTCGTCTAGGGTTAGAATTTGATAACACAGATGATCCAGATATCCAGCGCGAACGTAGCGTATTGACCAATGCCGATATCGTTAACGTGCTAAAAGAGCTGATCGAAATTCGTAACGGTCGCGGCGAAGTCGACGATATTGACCATCTAGGTAACCGCCGTATTCGTTCTGTTGGTGAAATGGCAGAAAACCAATTCCGTGTTGGTCTAGTGCGTGTTGAGCGTGCGGTTAAAGAGCGTTTAAGCTCAGCGGAATCTGATAACTTGTCACCACAAGATTTGATTAACTCAAAGCCTGTTGCGGCTGCGGTTAAAGAGTTCTTTGGTTCAAGCCAGTTGTCACAGTTTATGGATCAGAACAACCCGTTGTCTGAAGTTACCCATAAGCGCCGTGTATCAGCATTAGGACCCGGTGGTCTGACTCGTGAACGTGCAGGCTTTGAAGTACGTGACGTACATGATACCCATTATGGTCGTGTATGCCCAATTGAGACTCCTGAAGGTCCAAACATTGGTCTTATCAACTCATTGGCAACATTTGCTAAAACCAACAGCTTTGGCTTCTTAGAAACGCCTTATCGCCGTGTGGTTGATGGTAAAGTCACAGATGTTATTGAATATCTATCCGCCATTGAAGAAGTAGGTACGGTCATTGCACAGGCTGATTCACCAGTAACCGCAGAAGGCGCGTTATCTGATGAAATGGTCAGTGTGCGTAGCTATGGTGAATTCGTTCGCATGCCGCCAGAAAAAGTGACGCATATGGATGTGTCACCAAGTCAGGTCGTATCGGTCGCAGCAGGTTTGATTCCGTTCCTAGAGCATGATGATGCTAACCGTGCCTTGATGGGTTCGAACATGCAGCGTCAGGCTGTTCCTACGCTACGTGCTGATAAGCCGTTAGTAGGTACGGGTATGGAGCGTCACGTTGCTCGTGACTCTGGTGTTTGTGTCATCGCTAAGCGTGGTGGTGTGATCGAAGACGTTGATGCCTCACGTGTTGTGGTTCGTGTAAATGAAGATGAGATGATTGCTGGTGAAGCCGGTATTGATATCTATAACCTCGTTAAATATACGCGTTCTAACCAAAACACTTGTATCAACCAACGTATTATCGTGAACCAAGGCGACGCTATTGCTGTAGGTGATATCTTGGCTGATGGTCCGTCAACGGATCTTGGCGAGTTGGCATTGGGTCAGAACATCCGCATCGCATTTATGCCGTGGAATGGTTACAACTTCGAAGATTCAATCTTGTTATCTGAAAAAGTGGTTAAAGAAGATCGTTTCACCACTATTCATATTCAAGAATTGACCTGTGTGGCGCGTGATACCAAGCTAGGTACTGAAGAGATTACTGCTGATATTCCAAACGTTGGTGAAGCGGCGCTATCAAGCCTTGATGAAGCGGGTATCGTTTATATCGGTGCTGAAGTTGATGCTGGTGATATCTTAGTCGGTAAAGTGACGCCAAAAGGTGAAACACAACTGACGCCAGAAGAGAAACTCCTCCGGGCTATCTTTGGTGAAAAAGCCGCTGATGTTAAAGACACGTCTTTGCGTGTTCCAACATCAAGCAAAGGTACGGTTATTGACGTTCAAGTCTTTACCCGTGATGGCGTCGAAAAAGATGCGCGTGCAAGAGCGATTGAAAAATCACAGCTTGATAGTTACCGTAAAGATTTAAAAGAAGAGCTACGTATCTTTGAAGAAGCCGCTCGTGGTCGTATTGGTAATTTGCTTGATGGTCAAAAAGTCAGTGGTGGTTCAGGTCTAAAGGCCGGTACAGTGATGGCATTGGCTGATATGAAAGATATGAGCCTTGAGACTTTGCTTGATATTCAGCCAGTTGAAGAAGAAATCTCTGAGCGTCTGACGCAAATCGCTGATTACTTAGTTGATAAGCAAAAAGACATCGATGTGAAGTTTGCTGAGAAAAAACGCAAATTGACTGCCGGTGATGATTTACAGCATGGCGTACAAAAAATCGTTAAAGTATATCTAGCGGTTAAGCGTCGTATTCAGCCTGGTGATAAGATGGCTGGTCGTCATGGTAACAAAGGTGTGGTATCGCGCATTATGCCGGTTGAAGACATGCCTTATGACGAAAATGGTAATACCGTTGACATCGTACTGAACCCACTAGGTGTTCCGTCTCGTATGAACATCGGTCAGGTGCTAGAGACGCATTTGGGTATGGCAGCAAAAGGTTTGGGCGAGAAAATCGATGGTATGCTTAAAGCACAAGCCGCGATCAAAGACTTACGTGATTTCTTAGACCAAATCTATAACAAAGTAGGCGGTGAACAAGTTGATCTAGATAGCTTGAGTGATGACGACATCATGGCACTATCAGACAACTTGCGTGGCGGTGTACCGATGGGCACGGCAGTATTTGATGGTGCGCATGAGCATCAAGTCAAAGACTTGTTAGAGCTTGCTGGTCTAGCCAGAAACGGTCAGCAGACGTTGTATGATGGTCGTACGGGTCAGAAGTTTGATCGTCAAGTAACCGTCGGCTACATGTATATGCTCAAGCTTAACCATTTGGTTGATGACAAAATGCATGCACGTTCAACCGGTTCTTACTCACTAGTCACGCAGCAGCCACTTGGTGGTAAAGCGCAGTTTGGTGGTCAGCGCTTCGGTGAGATGGAAGTATGGGCACTAGAAGCTTACGGCGCGACTTACACGCTGCAAGAGATGTTGACAGTGAAATCGGATGATGTTGAAGGCCGTACCCGTATGTATAAAAACATCGTCGATGGTGAGCAATATATGGATCCAGGTATGCCTGAATCGTTTAACGTCTTGACCAAAGAAATCAAATCATTGGGTATTAACATTGAGTTAAAACAAACCCATTAAGAATGGCTGGCTGACTGAATTAAGATTATTACAGTCAGTTATTAACCTTAGTGGTTAGCTAAAAGCAGTATGCTAAATTGCTGCTGCTTTTAGCCATTTATCTCAACCCTATTCATTGCCTTCATTCATCTTATCCGCGTTAATAGTACGCTGTCAGATGATTATAAAGATAACGGAGAAGCAACTTGAAAGATTTACTCGATATCATGCAAAGCCCTACCGGCAACGGTAATCAAGAGTTTGATAGCATTCAAATTACTTTGGCCTCACCTGACGTGATCAAGTCATGGTCGCATGGTGAAGTGAAAAAGCCTGAAACCATTAACTATCGTACGTTTAAGCCTGAGCGTGATGGTCTTTTTTGTGCCAAAATTTTTGGCCCAGTAAAAGATTTTGAATGTCTATGTGGTAAGTACAAACGCCGTAAATTCCAAGGCGTTATCTGTGAAAAATGTGGCGTTGAAGTCACTACCGCCAAAGTCCGTCGCGATCGCATGGGTCATATTGACCTAGCCAGTCCTGTGGCGCACATTTGGTTCTTAAAATCACTACCAAGCCGCATCGGTCTCTTGCTAGACATGACGCTACGTGATATTGAGCGCGTTCTATATTTTGAAAGCTATATCGTCACTGAGCCGGGTTTAACTTCTTTAGAGAAGTACCAATTGCTTGACGATGAAGATTACTACCGAGCGCTTGAAGAGTTTGGCGACGAATTCACTGCCAAGATGGGTGCAGAAGCGGTACAAGACCTATTAAAAGATATCGACTTAGATTTAGAAATCGATGAGCTGCGTGAAGCGATTCCGCAAACGGGTTCTGAAACTAAGCTTAAAAAGATGTCTAAGCGTCTTAAACTATTAGAAGCATTCCGTGATTCTAATAACAAACCTGAATGGATGGTTATGACCATCTTGCCAGTATTACCACCAGATCTACGCCCTCTAGTACCACTAGAAGGTGGTCGTTTTGCGACTTCAGATCTAAATGATTTGTATCGCCGTGTGATCAACCGTAACAACCGTCTCAAGCGTCTGCTTGAGCTGAGCGCCCCTGATATCATCGTACGTAACGAAAAACGTATGTTGCAAGAGTCAGTCGATGCGTTATTAGATAACGGTCGTCGCGGTCGTGCGATTACTGGTAGTAATAAGCGTCCATTAAAATCTTTGGCAGATATGATCAAAGGTAAGCAAGGTCGTTTCCGTCAAAACTTACTTGGTAAGCGTGTCGATTATTCTGGTCGTTCGGTTATCGTTGTAGGTCCAACACTACGCCTACATCAGTGTGGTCTACCGAAGAAAATGGCGCTTGAGTTATTCAAGCCATTTACTTATAACAAACTATTATCTCATGGTTTGGCGACTACAATTAAAGCTGCCAAAAAGATGGTTGAGCGTGAAGAGCCGCAAGTGTGGGACATGCTGGCCATGGTTATCCGTGAGCATCCAGTACTTCTTAACCGTGCACCAACGCTTCACCGTTTGGGTCTACAAGCGTTCGAGCCAGTACTAATCGAAGGTAAAGCAATTCAATTGCATCCGCTCGTATGTACTGCATTCAACGCCGATTTTGATGGTGACCAAATGGCCGTTCACGTGCCATTGACGCTAGAAGCTCAGCTTGAGTCACGTGCTTTGATGATGTCGACCAACAACATCTTGTCACCTGCGAACGGTGATCCAATCATCGTACCGTCACAAGATGTGGTATTGGGTTTGTATTACATTAGCCGCTCATCAGTGAATGCTAAAGGCGAAGGCATGATCTTTGCCACCGTCAATGAAGCATTGCGCGCGATTGGCTCAAACGATTTGCATGTAAACGCGAAAATTAAAGTTCGTGTGACTGAAACGCATTTCGATGAAGAAGGTAACGAGACCAAAGAAATCAGTATCAAAGATACGGTTGCTGGTCGTTTACTTATCTGGAACATCATGCCTAAAGGTATGACGTTTGATGAATGTAACCAAGAGATGACGAAGAAAAACATCTCACGCTTGATCAACTCTTGCTATCGTAAAGTAGGCGTTAAAGACAGTGTTATGTTTGCTGACCAATTGATGTATCTAGGTTTTGCACAAGCAACGCTGTCTGGTGTGTCTATCGGTTTGGATGACATGGTTATTCCACCGAGCAAAAAGCAAATTATTGAAGTTGCTGAAGGCGAAGTGCGCGAGATTGAAGATCAGTTTGAGCAAGGTTTTGTGACGGCTGGTGAGCGTTATAATAAAGTGGTCGACATCTGGTCACGTACCAATGACAAAGTCGCGAAGGCGATGATGGATAACTTGGCGACTGATAAAGTCATCAACGCGCAAGGTGAAGAAGAAGAGCAGAAGTCATTTAACTCTATCTTTATCATGTCAGATTCTGGTGCTCGTGGTAGTGCGGCACAGATTCGTCAGTTGGCTGGTATGCGTGGCCTGATGGCTAAGCCGGATGGTTCAATCATTGAGACACCGATTAAAGCCAACTTCCGCGAAGGTTTGACGGTACTACAGTACTTTATCTCTACGCATGGTGCACGTAAAGGTCTAGCAGATACGGCATTGAAAACGGCTAACTCGGGTTATTTGACTCGTCGTTTGGTTGATGTTGCACAAGATTTGGTTATCACCAGTGATGACTGTGGTACCGAGCAAGGCTTGCTCATGAAACCACATATTCAAGGTGGCGAAATCATTGAGAAATTGGGTGAGCTAGTACTTGGTCGTGTGACCGCGCGTGATGTCACTTACAATGATGACGCTGATAAGATATTGATTCCAGCGGGTACGTTGATCGATGAGCATTGGGTCAATGTGCTTGATGAAAACGCGATCGATGATATCTGGGTACGTTCAGTTATTACTTGTAATGTTGAGCATGGCGTTTGTTCACAGTGCTATGGTCGTGACCTTGCTCGTGGTCATAAAGTGAATATCGGTGAATCAGTCGGGGTTATGGCCGCTCAGTCTATCGGTGAGCCGGGTACTCAGTTAACCATGCGTACGTTCCACGTGGGCGGGGCAGCAAGCTCAGCCTCTGTAGACAACAGCATCTCTGTACGTAATGCTGGTCAAGCGCATTTCGAAAACATGAAAACGGTTCAACATACCGATGGTCACCTAGTCATCGTATCGCGTTCTGCTGAAATCGCGTTGACCGATGAGCTTGGTCGTGAGCGTGAACGCTATAAAGTTCCTTACGGTTCAAGCGTACTTGTGAAAGATGAAGATCAGGTCGAAGGTGGTCAGACCATCGCTAAATGGGATCCGCACACGCATCCTATCATCACAGAATTTGCTGGTACAGCACGTTTCAGTGATATCACTGATGGTCTAACAGCGACTGTGAAGGTTGATGACGCGACTGGTATGAGCTCGTTTGAGATTCTTGCTACTCGTGACCGTTCAAGCTCAGCAAAAGACTTACGTCCTGCTATTATCTTGAACACAGACGAAGGCAAAGAAGTGGTTTACTTCTTACCAGCTGAAACCATCATTCGTGTGAGCGATGGTGAAAAAGTTGCCGCAGGTTCGATCCTAGGCCGTGTACCACAAGCGTCTTCAGGTACCAAAGATATTACTGGTGGTCTACCACGTGTTGCTGATTTGTTTGAAGCACGTCGCCCGAAAGATCATGCCATCATGGCAGAAATGTCAGGTGTGGTGAGCTTTGGTAAAGAGACTAAAGGTAAAAACCGCTTCATTATCACCAATGAAGATGGTGAAGTACATGAAGAGCTGATCCCGAAATGGCGTCAAATTAACGTCTTTGAAAACGAGACAGTTGCTCGTGGTGAAGTGATCGCTGATGGTCCACAAAACCCACACGATATCTTGCGCCTAAAAGGTCAAACGGCACTTGCTGATTATATCGTTAACGAAGTACAGGACGTTTATCGTCTGCAGGGTGTAAAAATCAACGATAAGCACATCGAAGTTATTATTCGTCAGATGCTGCGCAAAGTTGAAATTACCGATGGCGGCGATTCAAGTCACTTCAAAGGCGATCAGGTCGAGTACGCTGATATCAAAGCGTTGAATGCCAAACTAGAAGCGGAAGATAAATTCCCAGTACAGTTCGAGCGTCAATTACTAGGTATCACCAAAGCCAGCTTGGCAACGGAAAGCTTTATCTCAGCAGCGTCGTTCCAGGAAACGACTCGTGTGCTAACTGCTGCTGCCGTTACTGGTAAAGTCGATGAACTACGTGGTCTGAAAGAAAACGTCGTCGTTGGTCGCTTGATTCCAGCTGGTACTGGTCTTGCTTATCATAAAGCCCGTAAAGAGAAAGCGGATCAAAAGCTACAAGACAAAGATCTCAATGCAGCGTTTGATATGACTGCTAGCACTGATAGTAAAGACTTTGCTAGCTTTGATGAAGCCTTTGCACAAGAGCTGAACCAAGATAACTAATAGTATTAGACATCTTTGATTCATTGTTAACTTAATAAAAAAGCCAGCCTACGTTGCTGGCTTTTTTACGTTTGCAAATTAGTAAGGTAGTGAGAAAAATTGGTCTAAGAGCTATATCTGGTAAGCGGATAAGTCTTAATATAGCGCCGCTATTTTTTAGCTGATATACTTTCTAGCAAGATTGCTCCAGTTAGTAGTACACTCAAAAAATCATATCATGAGTTATGGATGTGCTAACTGGTCATATTTATTATTAATATAAGGATAATTAAAGCATGGCAGGTAAAACGCGCGTTGCTAAATATCAAGCAGATCGAACCAACCAAAAGCTGTATTTTTGTCGTTTATCTTGCCAAGCGGCTGGAAGTACCAACGATAAGCAGTTATATCAAGCACACTGTGAAACTGCTATTTTTCATTTGTATGGCAGTTTTCTAGCTTTTATCCAAGAGCTTGGTCATTTTTATAGCTTAAACATGACGGCACCCACTTTGTCAGATATCGAGCAAGCACTGAGCGAACGTACTCAAGTGTCACCTGAAATTCAACGCTTGCAGCAGTTACAAGAACAAGGCTTTCTTGCCAATGTAGAGCGCGCTTATCAACGTTGCCTGTATGCGGTACTGCCAGATAATTCGGCGGCTGAAAATGCTAATATGGTTGAGATAGAGCCAAAAGATCTTATCGTTAACGTTGTCACTTTATCGAATCAATGGTTGCCAGATGAGGCGACCATACGTGAGTGGCGGCAGCAGCTTTTAGAGCTGATTGAGCAGTTGCGTGCGGGCATGGTTGAGTTTTAGTAGGGTAGGACTTAACTGATTCTATAAGCAGATCTTTAAGATTATAGTTTCAAAATAAAAAAAGGCTGGTTCAGTGATTACTGAACCAGCCTTTTAATGCTAAATAGCCGTTACCCTCGTAAAGTATTTACTCTGGCATGGGTGGCATACGTTCGACAGGGGTGACCATTAAAGGGTTTTGTGGCACGCTATCGGCGTTATTATTGCTTGGCTGTGACACGGGCGAACGCTCAGGTTCTGATGGCTTACGTTGCTGTGCTTTGGTCTTGACGGGTTTGGCTGACGTGCTAGTATCGGCATCAACATCTTCGCTGTCAACAATGCCATCATCTGTCATTTCTAGGATTTGTTGCATCTGTTTCTTAGATTTGGCACGGTTGTTAACAGACACCCATTGATTAGGCACATCTTTAAGCTGCGCTCTCATAAAGTCCATCCATACAGGCAGCGCCGCCACGCCACCATACTCACGGCGACCCATGGTTGATGGTTGATCAAAACCCATCCATACGACAGTAGTATTAGTAGGATGAAACCCTGCAAACCATGCGTCTTTCGCATCGTTGGTTGTACCAGTTTTACCACCAATATCATCACGTCCCAACGCTTTTGCTCGTACAGCTGTACCACGCTGCACGACATCACGCAAGATATCAGCCATATCGTAAGCCACTCTTGGCTTCAAAATACGCGGTGCTTGCATGGCAGTAATGTACTGCACGACAGGTGCTTTCAAACGATCTGAGGCTGGACTCCCATCATAAATATTTAAATCAAGCGCCTCGTTATCTTTTGCCGTATTGTCGCTATTTTCTGCATTGAGGTCAGCAGCTGATTTATTCTCTGCTGCTTTGTCTTTAGCGTTGACTTTTTCCTCTTTTTTAGCAGCAAGCGCTGCATTCTCTTTTTCTATTTTTGCCTCATAATCTACGATAAGCTTTTTATTGAGATTTTCAAGTTGTTCGTTAAAGCATACAGCACAAGCTTGCTGCGGATTGGCTTGGAATAACAATTTGTTGTCGTAGTTGTAGATCTGTTCTATAAAGTAAGGTTGAACACGGTGACCACCATTGGCGAACGTAGAGTAAGCCGTTGCCATTTGTAATGGCGTTGCTTGCCCTGCGCCTAATGCCAACGATAAAGTCGTTGGTAGCTTTTCTTTATCAAGACCGAATTCGTCCAATAGATTGCGGGCATCAGAGATACCAATAGCCTGTAATAAGCGAATAGAGACTAAGTTACGTGATAAATACAAGCCACGACGTAAAGTGATATCACCTAAGAAACGTTGATCGGAATTTTTCGGTTTCCAGTCACCTACTTGAATCGGGCGATCCGAGACAATACTATCTGGGCGATAGCCTTTTTCTAATGCAGTGGTGTAGACCAGCGGCTTAATCGTTGAGCCTGGCTGACGCCACCCTTGCAAGGCACGGTTGAACTTACTGTGGTTAAAGTCAAAACCACCAACCAATGCATTAACCGCTCCAGTTTCTGGATTCAAGGAGACCAGACTTCCTTGTATTTTAGGAATTTGTCCCAACTGCCAATTACCATTCGCGGTCGGTATCAAACGAATGATATCGTTTTTATTAACAATTTGGCGAGCATTGTCAGGAAAGTAACCGATACGATTAGCAGAAATATACTTGCGTGCCCAGCTCATCCCAGACCAACCAACAGTCACATTCTCACCAGAGGGCATTGTCGCCTCAAAACTGCGAGCATTCACTTTGGTGACTTTGGCAGGAGTCATATTACTATAACGACGGAAATTTTCTAGCGGTTCATCATTTGCTTCAGCCCCGCGCCAACCATGACGATGTTCGTAAGCCACCAAACCTGTCAGTATCGCCGCTTCCGCATCTGTTTGTGCTTTGCTATCAACCGTAAGGCGTACCCGCCATCCACTATGCATCACTTGCTCACCATAGCGATCAACTAAGGTAGAGCGTGTCATTTCTGCCAAATAAGGCATATTAACGTCTAGCTTTTCTTGATATAAATTGATGGCTACCGGAGAGTTTACCGCTTCGTCGTGTTGCGCTTTATTGATATAGCCCAGCTCAAGCATACGGCCAATGATCCAGTTACGGCGAGTAAGGGCGCGGCTAGGGTTGGCAACAGGGTTATATTTAGAAGGGGCTTTTGGCAGACCTGCTAACATTGCCATCTCAGCAATATTCAGGTTTTCTAACGATTTACTATAATATTTTTTGGCAGCGGCACGAATGCCATAAGCCCCTTCACCGAGGTAAATTTTATTAACATAGAGAGTCAAGATATCATTTTTACTGAGTTCGTCTTCAATCTTACGAGCCAAAAACAATTCCGTCAATTTACGATTTAAGGTACGTTCTGGACTTAAAAAGTAATTTTTGGCAACCTGCATGGTGATGGTAGAGCCACCAGTTTGGCTGTCATCGTCAGTCACCACTTCAGTCACCGCGCGACCAAGACCTTTAATACTAATACCACTATGCTGGAAAAAGGCCGCGTCTTCTGCCGCTAAAAAAGCATGCGTGAGATCTTCAGGAATGTCATCAAAAGTAACAGGTAGGGAGAGACGATTACCATACTGACCGATTAATTTGTCATCTCGGCTATAGATCTGTAATGGCATCTCTAAATTGGCAGTTTTGATTTCTTGGGTACTAGGCAAGGTGGGTGATAGATACATCGCCATCCCATAGAAACCAATAGGCACAGCAAGCGCTAAGATAACGGCGAGCGCCAGACAGGCAATGAAAAGCCCCACCAAAAAGCGAATGAGACGAACGGTAGCATTTTTTTTAGCCATAATGAGACTTATCAATTAAAATTTGCAACAAATAAGGCATTATACCTTGAACAAAATAGGGAGGTCATAATAAATGTGTAAGTTGACCTTAATAACTTATTTAAATGCTTGAATCTATCTGGTAAGTAAAGTATTGTACTAAAATATTACAAATCACTATCAGATTGTACACTTAATATAAGGTATAGAGTTTGTGAGGCTATTTACTTCCAAGAGTCGACATTTGATTGGCATAGATATCTGTGCTACTTCGGTCAAATTGGTTGACATACAGCGCCAACAAGGGATGTTTCATCTAAAATCCTATGGTATTGAAAGACTACCGGAAGGCGTAGTCGTTGACAAACTTCTTGTAGATACTGAGGCAGTGGGTAATATTATAGCTGGCTTGGCGCGACGCTGTCAGGTAGCGGGCAGCGATGCCGCCGCCGCCGTCTCAGGCTCAGCAGTGATCACCAAAATCATTGATATGGATATGGTGCTAAGCGATATTGAGCGCGAAGCGCAAATCCGTCTGGATGCTGATCAATATGTGCCTTATCCCTTAGAAGATGTCAATCTGGATTTTGAAGTATTGGGCCCTTCTTTAGTAAATGACGAGATGGTACAAGTGTTGCTTGCTGCCTCACGCTCGGAAAATGTCGACCAAAGAGTTGATGCTTTAACCTTTGGTGGCTTGCAAACCAAGGTCATGGATATTGAAACACATGCTATTGAGCGTGCGTTCGGTTTGATGGCAGACAACTTGCCAAATATGCCAGAGATTGTCGCCTTGGTCGATATCGGACACAACCAAACCACATTATATATCGCCAAAAATGGCGAGTTTATATATAGCCGTGAACAGTTATTTGGTGGCTCTCAGCTCACAGAGGCGATACAAAATCGCTATGGACTATCAGCTGAAGAAGCAAATATTAGTAAACGTGCAGGTACTTTGCCTGATGATTACTATCCAGATGTATTGACCCCCTTTATAGAAAATACTATCCAACAAGTCACGCGCTCTCTACAGTTTTATTTTTCCTCGAGCCAATACAGTAGTATCGATCATATCGTACTGGCAGGTGGTAGTAGTTCTATTGCAGGTCTGGCCGGTATGGCGCAACAAAAACTGGGTGTGACTGTTAGTATTGCCAATCCTTTCACCAACATGACCATTGCGCCGCACATTGATAATGAGCAGCTGGTCATTGATGCCCCGAGTTTAATGGCCGCGTGCGGTCTTGCGTTAAGGAGCTTCGACTAATGGCTCGTATTAACCTACTGCCCTGGCGGCAAGAAGAACGCGCGCGTCGCAATAAAGAATTTCTTACTTTAGTAGTGGCGGTCACTTTATTTGCCTTACTAGCAGCGTTCGCTTCATGGAGCTATTTTAATAATGAGCTTGATGAACAACGCAATGCGAATGTACTGATTGAGCAAGAGAACGCTCGCTTAGACAAAGCATTGATCGAAATTGATAGCCTAGAGCAACGCCGTGAAGATATTATCTCTCGCATGCAGGTGATTCAAGATTTGCAAGGTCGACGACCTGTGCCTGTACGTCTATGGGATGATTTGGCCAAAGCCATTCCGCCTGCGCTTTATCTAAATAACTTAAAGCGCGAAGGCGATATCCTTACTTTGACGGGTCTTGCGGACAATCCAAATATCGTATCAAGTTTGATTCGTAACCTTGATAGTAGCAAATGGATGGGCAACTCAGCGGTCAGCAATATTCAGCAAAATATTAGCGCGTATACACCAGCGCCTGCGCTTAATGAGCCGGTAACAACTGATGGACAGCCACGTCCCGTTTATCCTGAGGACAGTTACGTACAGTTTGTCGTAACGACCAAGGTGCAATCAGAGACTGCTGTAGCCGTTGATGCTGATGGTAGTACTGGGCTGGGAGGTGAGTTATGAAGCTGAGCCGTAAAAAAAGCCTAATCAAGACTAAAAAGAGCGCTGTCAATCCTAAAAAACAGTTTGACTTGAATGAGTTTCGCCGCAGTTTTGAGTCTTTGGATTCTGAAAACTATGGCAGCTGGCCAGTTCCGGTAAAGATAACGGTCATTGGATTTATCATTGCACTGATAGCGGCGCTATCGTGGGCGCTACCGATTAGCAGCAAGATTGATGAGATTACTGCGGCAGAAAGTCAGCAGCAAACCTTACTTGATAGTTACCGTGAAAAAGAATCACGTGCACGTCACTTAAAAACTTATCAAGCACAGGTTGTCCAGATGGAGACGGAATTCAACACCTTACTTGACCAACTGCCAAAAGACACCCGCGTGTCAGAGCTGGTAGAGGGTATTAACATGACAGGTGTTGGCAGTAATATACGTTTCCAAGATATTTCTGTAGAGCCTGAGATTGAAAATGAATTCTTTATCGAGCAGCCTATTCGCATTGCAGCGTTAGGGGAATATCATCAGTTTGGTAGCTTTATCAGTGGTCTTGCTGCCTTACCACGCATCATTACGATGCACGATTTTGAAGTCAGTAATCCACAGCCTACTTTAGATGTGTTGCCGGAGCTGAATTTGGTATTACAAACCAAAACGTATCGCTCAAAAGAAGCGGCGCCTGAAGGTGAAGAGGCTGTTGCTAATGATGCCGCTACGACCGATGCTGCAGGAGGCAACTAATGAATATCAAAAAACTGCCCATGCTACTGATTTTAAGCACCGCTGCTTTATCAATCACAGGTTGTAGTGATCGTATTGGTATGGCAGAAAAGGCGATGACCGATATTCGCAATCAGCCTGCTCAGCCTATCGAGCCACCGCCAAAAGCTGAGCTGGTAGAAGATTTTGTCTATAGTGCCAGTACGCAGCGTAGCCCGTTTTTGCCGCCAAGCTTAGTCAATGTACAAGGTCCTAGCACCTCTATCGATGGCGTACGCCCTGATATCACCAGAGTAAAAGAACCGCTTGAGCAATATGAGCTCTCACAGCTGACTTTTCGTGGCGTCGTAATTTCGCCAGAAGGTCAGCAGTATGCACTTGTACAGCGTCCTGATGGTTCGGTTGCTAGTGTGAGAGTAGGTGATTATCTTGGATTAAATGACGGCCGTATTGTTGAAATCACGCCGACCCAAATTAATTTGATTGAAATTGTGCCAGACAGTCGCGCCGGGTTTATTGAAAAACCCCAGTCGCTGGTCTCCCCTATAAGTTAAGTCGGCAGATTTTTTGAGGAATAAATAATGACAGTACGCAATAACAAGGTAATGATGATGAGCAACCGCGTCTCTTCTGCTTTTGCCATTTCTGCATTGGCAATCAGCATGGTAGCAGTTAGTAGCAGCGCCCATGCCGCCCAGCGCATTAATAATGTCTCTGTGGTACAGACTGCACCAGCAGTGACACAAATGCGTTTAGGCTTTGTAGGTTTGCCAGTATTACCTGCCGCTTACCAGCTTGATGATCCTAGCCGTCTAGTGCTGGATTTTGAACAGGTGCAAAACGGACTTGCCAGTCGCTTTAACGAATACAATATTGGTATGGTAAATGATGTCACGACGCTAAGCAGTGACAGTACCACGCGTCTGATCGTTGGGCTTAAACAAGCGGGCAACTATACGACAGCGATTGATGGCAATGATCTGCTGTTGACCCTTACCGATCCCAGTCGCCCAGTCATCACCAATGACCCGATTCAAGACGTACTCAATGACAATAATGGCATTACCACGACGGCAGTGGTCACACCGATTGTAGAAACCAGTAGCGTGCCTGTCACTTCAGTGAGAACAGTCGCAACTAGCACGACCGTGGTGAATAACCAAGTGCCGACGGATACAATGGTCGTACGCGTAAATCCTCTACTAAATCCGCAACTTGCTGCCTCTCAAGTCAGTAAGCAGTATAGCTATGATGGCTTAACGGCGGTGAATTTTTCAGCAGGGAGTAACGGCGGTGGCAACGTTAGCGTTGCGCTTGCCAACGAAGCGATTCCGGTTGATGTACAGCGCCAAGGCAATAAATTGGTCGTACGACTAACTGGCAGCACGGTACCGAGAAACTTATTGCGTCGCTTGAATATTAATAGTGGTCTCGTTAGTAGTATTGATACCAAAAACCAAGGTCAAAATGGGGTTATCACCATTAATATGACTGAAGATTATGAGTATCAAGCGTATCAGTCGGGTAACCAGCTAAATGTCAGTATCAGTAAACCTGAGCTGCTACGAGAGCCAACACTGGAAGAGAGAGTGTACAGTGGCGAAGCGCTATCTATGGAATTCCAAGATGTTGAAATCCGTAGCGTCTTAGATATCTTAGCGCAGTTTACCGATATGAATATCGTCGCTAGTGATTCGGTGGCGGGTAACATCACCTTGCGCCTGATCAATGTGCCTTGGGATCAAGCGCTTGATATTATTCTAAAAAGTAAAAATCTGGGCAAACGCGAGAATGGCAATGTGATTTTAGTCGCGCCATCTACAGAACTTGCTGAACAAGAAGCGCGTGAGCTTGAAGCGCAGCAAGCGGTTGAATCTTATGCGCCACTGCGTACCGAATACATTCGCTTAAGCTATGCAAAAGCGCAAGATGTATTGACGCTTATTTCGCAAGGTAGTGGTTCATCTGGTGGCAGCAACACTGGCAATTCAAATACTAATGACAACAATACTTTATTGTCTAATCGTGGAACGGTTACGGTTGATGAGCGTACCAATACTCTGATTATCAAAGATGTCGCGGATAGTATCGAAAATATCCACAATCTAATCAGCAAAATTGATATTCCGGTTCGTCAAGTGATGATTGAAGCGCGTATCGTTAGTGCGACTGATAGCTTTAGTAAAGAGATTGGCGTTCGTTGGGGTATCCTATCGAATGGCGCAGCGAATAACCGTAGCCTATTGGTCGGCGGTAGTAATCAGACTTTGGCAGATCTTAAGGATTTTGATATTGAAACGACGACTGTCAATGGTCAAACGGTTTCTTATCCTTCTTATGATATCAGCCGTCCCGATAACTTAAACGTTGATTTAGGCGTTGCCAATCCAGCGGGTAGTATCGCTTTTGGCTTGTTAAGTATGTCTGATGTGATGCTGGATCTTGAATTGTCAGCACTGCAAGCCGACAATCGCGGTGAAGTTATTTCAACGCCGAAGATTTTGACAGCGGACAAACAAACAGCCAAAGTATCATCGGGTACGCAGATTCCTTATCAAGAAGCGTCTGCCAGTGGAGCAACCACGACCAGCTTTAAAGAAGCGGCACTCAGCTTAGAAGCGACGCCAAACATTACACCAGATGGTAAAATTGGCTTGCAACTGGTCATTACCAATGGCACGCCAACAATTATCAATAATCAGGTAGCAATTGCCGAAGATTCAATCTCGACCAATGTCATCGTTGAAGATGGTCAAACCATCGTACTAGGCGGGGTCTTTAAAAACCGTACCACTAATGAGGTATCTAAAGTGCCTTTCTTAGGGGACTTGCCTTACGTCGGTCGTGCATTCCGTCGTGATGTCCGTAGTAACTCCAAAGAAGAGCTACTGATATTTGTTACGCCAAAACTGATCAACGATGGTGTGAGCCGTTTAAATTAATAATCGTGTTATCGGCTATGAATCAAAAAAAGCAAGCCCTAGTGCTTGCTTTTTTTATGGGTAAGTTTTTGTGCGTGCGTGGATTTTACTCATAATAATCACTGCTCATTACTAGCCAGAATATCAATGACGTTGTATCATACCTAATTTAGCTGAGTGAGTGTTATGGTGGAGGAATTACCGTCGGTATTTTTAGTGGGGCCGATGGGAGCGGGGAAGACCACAATTGGCCGACTGCTTGCCAAGCAGTTAGGGCGGACATTCGTAGATAGCGATTGGTATATCGAGTCGCAAACCGGCGCTGATATTGCTTGGATATTCGCTAAAGAAGGCGAAGCGGGCTTTCGTGAACGTGAGACACGTGCCATTGATGAGCTGAGCCAGCAAAAGCAGATTGTCTTGGCAACGGGTGGTGGTGCTGTCATGGCTGCTGAAAATCGTGAATTTCTTAAGCAGCGTGGTATCGTGGTTTATCTCAATGCACCAGTTGATGTGCAAATGGCCCGCACTGCCAAAGATAAGTCGCGACCTTTATTACAACAGCCCAACCCCAGAAAAATATTGCAAGATTTATACAGTAAGCGCGATCCATTATACCGGCAAGTGGCTCATATCATTATGCCTACTGGTCATACATATCCTCGCCATATGGTCAATCAATTATTACAGCAGCTCGAATCCTTGTGTTGCGCGCCTTCTATAACACCAGACTCTAAAGAAGATTGAAGATAAAGAATAATAGACTATGGCGTGTCCTCAATTTAATCCCTTTAGCTCGCTATCGATTAAATTGAGGACACGCTCTAGATGTATAACGATACTCAGCTAATGTAACTTCACTAAAAATGCTCAGGGAGACTTTCATGGCAACGGCACTGTTTCATGATGGCTTAACGGTACACACACAAAGCCATGATTATCCAATCATCATTACTGAAAAATCTGCGGCAGAAGCTAGCAGTATGGCGAAGCAAGTCGCACCTTATATTAGCGGTCGCCAAGTATTGATTGTCACCAATGATATTGTGGCACCTTTATACTTAAAATCGTTAGAAGATGAGCTAGCACAGCAATTTACGGTAAAGGTCTGTGTGTTACCAGATGGTGAGCAATATAAGAACCAGACGAGTATTGACCAAATTTATGATGCCCTAATGGCTGAGCATTTCAATCGTGATGTTACGCTTATCGCACTTGGCGGCGGCGTGGTTGGTGATATGACAGGCTTTGCAGCCGCAAGCTTTATGCGCGGAGTGAATTTTATCCAAATTCCAACCACGTTATTGTCGCAAGTGGATTCAAGCGTTGGTGGCAAAACAGGCATCAATCATGCCCAAGGCAAAAATATGATTGGGGCTTTTTGGCAGCCGCAAATAGTACTTGCTGAGATGAGTACGCTAAAAACCCTACCAGCGCGTGAGCTTTCGGCAGGCCTTGCTGAAGTCATTAAATATGCTCTTATCATGGATGCGGATTTTTTGACGTGGCTTGAGCACAATTTACCGGCGATGATGACTTTAGATTTGGCGGTACTTGGCGAGGCGGTTAAACGTTGCTGTCAGTACAAAGCCGATGTCGTCGCCCAAGATGAAAGAGAGTCGGGTGTGCGTGCGTTATTGAACTTTGGCCACACTTTTGGTCATGTGATCGAAACCCATGAAGGCTATGGTAATTGGCTGCATGGTGAGGCCGTTGCCGCTGGCATGGTACAAGCGGCTGAGCTGTCACAAAAACTAGGCTGGTTGACGAATGAGGACGTGGCTCGTGTTAAGCGCGTTTTGACATTGGCCAATTTGCCTATTACCCCGCCTACTATTGACGTACAAACGGCTTTAGACTTGATGGGTCATGATAAAAAAGTGAAACACGGACAAATCCGCCTTATTTTGCTAAAATCAATAGGTGAAGCTGTGTTGACCAATGATTTTGATGCCAAGCTTCTCATGGATGTCTTGTCACAACATAGCTCATCAGAACGTCAAATTTATTGATTGTCACTGTATTGGTATGAGCACAGATTTAAAGCGTTTAACTATATTTCACCAAGGATCTCCTCATGGCAGCATCTAGCTCGTCGACTCGCACCGCTGGTCAGTCATATCGTCGTCAAGCACTGATTTGGTTGTTAGTGACCCTAGTGTTGGGCGTTGCTACGGCTTTGGTCTGGATGTTTAGTCAAACACCAGCGATGGGTGCCAAGATTGAAAATGCCCCGATATCAGCTCCGCAAACATTAAGTGCCGAACTTGAGCAGCCGTTGGCCATTGAATCGCTACATGAGCTAGATACGGATGTGCAGCCGATCAGTTTTGATGCGACGGTTCGTGATTTACGCAGTTATCCTAATGAGTTTAAAGACAAGCGTTATCTGCTGGCTAATAAAGGAAAATGGACCGTACAGGTGATGAATGTTGCGGAAAACGAGGTGATTGTCAGTTATTTAGAAGGCCGTGAAGACCGTGAGAAGTTTTCGTACTTTCGCTATCTTGATGATAATAATCAGATCCGTTATATGCTGACTTATGGTTTGATGAGTAGTCCGCAAGAGGCTGTTGGTGCTGCCAAATTAATTGATTTTAGACTACCGGCCAATGTGCGTGTCTTGCCTGAAGAAATTAATCGCTATGTCAGTATCATCGACAATTATGAACGCCCTGATCCGGTCAAAGACTTGAGTGCTAGACGCACACAATCTGTTAATTTGCGTCCAACCAAACGTGAATTGCCGGTGCGTCAGACAACGCAAACTAATGATAGTGTCAATGAAAAAGCTGTCAGCAATAATGCCAATCGTGGTGGTCAAGAAGTAACTAATAGTAGTAGTGAGGAAAGTATCCGTCAGTCGGTTGATACTTCAGCGACCTTGTCGGTCAATGAAGAACGTACTGTTGGTAATGAATCACAATCAATCTCTGAAGTACCGGCTAAAAACGAAAATGAGGCAAATAGGTCTAATCAGGACAATAAAACGCCTACGACATCAGGAACAGGTAATAGTCCTATAAAAAAACCACCAGTGGTAGTAGCGCCAAAACCACCAAATACGAATAGCAGTAATGGTGCAAGCAATAATTCGAACGCTACTGGTCGAGTCGCCAATACCAATCCTTCAAAAAATAATAGTGACAGCATGAAGGCGCTAATAGAAGATAAAAGCAACTGATCCTTATTGAGTGTTAATTTAATAATGAAACCCACTAACAAGAATAGTTAGTGGGTTTTTTGATGTATTAGCATTCGTTTTGGCTGTTTTAAAGTGAGGCTTAGAGACAGCTAGGCTTTATGTCTCTTGGCAGTTAAGTCTTAAATTTCTCTCTTTGTATTAAGTTTTCAATTCGGTTTTTCATTGTCCTATAACTAATAGTAATAAGTTGTCTTACAATTTATGGCTGATGAATCGATAGAAAAGACTAGATTTTTTGTCAAGCATTAACTAAGATGAGTATGGGCAACGCTCTGTATAGTTATCGTAAATAACGGTTTAACGAGCAGTCATTTAGTAACTTATTATTAGTGGTAAGATAGTTGCTTACTAAACGGTTGTCGCTTTAAGCGCGGCGATTGGCCCTCTATAGTAAGCTTATTACAAATCGCAAAATCCCTGCTAGTGTCACTTCGATTAGGGTTACTAAGGCGCTTGTATATAGAGTGTCTGATATTCAATATTAATAAAATGCCATATTGTCGCATGCTCAACTAGCCGCTTACTAAGCCACGCTAGTAGGATGTAACACCAAGCGTTAATGAAAGTGCTAATGAGTGGGTAACTGGTATACAGGGTGTTATTTTACCCGGTTGCCATGGGCGGTTACTGACTGTTTATTGGTGCATTTTATTATTACACGAGTGGTCTGTTATTAGATTATCAAAGGATTGGTTGCCAAAGCACTGTGAGAGTTAGAGTTTCCTCTTATTCTCACAGCATAACTGTCTACTGAGCATCGCACTATTTATTAATTCGCATATACGAATATTTACCTACCAGCCCGTTCTGCCTGCGGTCACCAGTTTATACTCCGCATTGGATATATAAGCTGCCCGTTTACTCAAAAGGACAAGCTATGTCAATGATTTCTTCCCATACGCATTTGGCCACGCCGGATGACTTTTCTGATAACTGCGGCTTTGGTTTGATTGCTCATATTGAGGGACAAGCCAGTCACGATTTGGTAAAAACGGCTATTCATAGCCTCAGCTGTATGACGCACCGTGGTGGTGTTGCTGCTGACGGTAAGACAGGCGATGGTTGTGGTTTGCTATTGGCAACGCCCACGGCTTTCTTCAAAGACATTGCCCGCGAGCAACAGTTAGTAGTCACAGATAATTTCGCCGTGGGTATGGTGTTTGTTAATCTCGACGAGTCCAAAGCCCAGTACAGTCAGCAGGTACTTGCTGATGAAATTATTGCTGAGGGTTTAGAGATTGCTGGCTGGCGCGACGTACCACTTGATCTAAGTATTGTCGGTGAGATTGGTCGTGAGACCTTGCCAGGCTTTAAGCAAGTATTTGTCAATGCACCTGACACTTTAGATGCGGAAGATTTTAACCGTAAGCTGTTTGTAGCCCGCAAAAAAGCAGAGCAGCGTTTGGTGGATGACGAGCTGTTTTATGTGTGCTCGCTGAACTGTCAAACGATTATTTACAAAGGCTTGGTAATGCCTTCCGATCTACCAGCGTTCTTTTTAGATTTACAAGATGAGCGTCTGGCCTCGCATATCGTGGTGTTCCACCAGCGTTTTTCAACCAATACATTGCCGCGCTGGCCATTGGCACAGCCATTCCGTTATCTTGCCCACAATGGTGAACTGAATACCATCACGGGTAATCGTAACTGGTCTAAAGCACGTACGCCAAAATTAAAATCAGATAAATTGCCTAACTTAAATGAACTGACGCCATTAGTGAATAGCACAGGTTCGGACTCATCAAGCCTAGATAACATGCTTGAAGTACTGATGTCTGGTGGTATGAACTTGTTCCATGCAATGTCGATTCTGGTACCACCTGCGTGGCAGAATGTTGATAGCATGGATATGGATTTGCGCGCATTTTATGAATTTTACTCGCAGCATATGGAAGCGTGGGATGGTCCAGCAGGTCTTGTGATTCAAGATGGACGCTATGCGGTCTGTATGCTCGATAGAAACGGCCTGCGCCCTTCACGTTGGGTGACGACCAAGAACGGCTATATTACCGTTGCGTCAGAGGTTGGCGTTTGGGATTACTCGCCACAAGATGTATTGGCAAAAGGTCGAGTCGGACCTGGTCAAATGCTGGTCATTGATACGTTGACTGGTCAAGTCTTAGATACGACTGCCATTGCAACTTTGCTAAAAACGGCTCATCCATATCGTAAATGGCTACGTGAAGAAGCGACACGCGTTCGTGATGATGAGCGCTTAGAAGAAACCTTGGCAGCGCAAGCTTGCCGTGGTGATAAGCTAAAAGCTTTACAGAAAATGTATCACATCACTAATGAAGAGCGTACAGAAATCATTCGTCCTAACGCTGAAAATGGTCAAGAGCCAGTTGGTTCGATGGGTGATGATACGCCAATGGCGGTACTGTCGCAGCAAATTCGCCATGTCGGTGACTTCTTCCGTCAGCAGTTCGCTCAAGTAACCAATCCACCAATCGATCCACTACGTGAATCCATTGTGATGTCGTTACAGACCTGCTTAGGTGCGGAAACCAACGTATTTGCGCCATCAGCTAGAGACGCACACCGTATTATTTTATCGTCACCAGTCTTGTCAGCCAGCAAAATGCAGCAGCTTGAAACCTTAGATGATTCGGCGTTCAAAATGACGCGCATTGATCTGAACTATGACCGTACTGTAGAGCTGTCTGATGCTATCGTGGCTATCTGTGAGCAAGTAGCGACTAGCATCCGTGCTGGTAACACGCTGATCGTATTGTCTGATAAAGATATCGATGCCGACAAAGTACCAGCCAATGCCATCATGGTTACGGGCGCCGTACATCACTACTTAATTGGCCAAGGTATTCGTACTGATGCCAACTTGGTGATTGAGACAGGTCTGGCTCGTGACTCGCATCAAATAGCAGTATTGATTGGTTTTGGCGCGACTTGTGTGTATCCGTACTTAGCTTATGACGTCATCGATGATTTGGTTGCCACTGGTGAGCTACTTGGTGATCCGATTCAAGCGCGGGTTAATTTCCGCAAAGGCTTGGATAAAGGACTGCTAAAAATCTTATCAAAAATGGGTATTTCTACCATTGTTTCTTATCGCGGCGCACAATTATTTGAAGCAGTTGGTCTATCTGAAGAAGTGGTGGGTCTGTGCTTTAAAGGTGTGCAAAGTCGTATCAAAGGGGCTACCTTCGCAGACTTAGCTGCCGATCAAGCTCAGCTAGCAGCCAATGCCTTTAAACGTCGTGCGCCACTGGATCAAGGTGGTCTGCTCAAGTTCGTCTTTAATAAAGAATACCATGCCTTTAATCCTGACGTGATTAACAGCCTACATACCGCTGTGCGTACGGGCGATTATGACAATTATCGTAATTATGCCAATTTGGTTAATAGCCGCCCAGTTGCCACTTTGCGTGACTTATTGCAGTTAAAGACGGACAATCCTATCGATGTCAATGACGTCGAAGATATCTCCAAGATTTTGACTCGTTTTGACTCGGCTGGTATGTCGTTAGGCGCGCTATCTCCTGAAGCGCATGAAGCCATTGCTATGGCGATGAATACCATTGGTGGTCGCTCAAACTCTGGTGAGGGCGGCGAAGATCCTGTACGTTATGGTACCTTGCGCAACTCAAAAATTAAACAAGTTGCCTCGGGTCGTTTTGGCGTAACTCCAGCGTATCTACGCTCGGCGGAAGTTATGCAAATTAAAGTGGCACAGGGTGCTAAGCCGGGTGAGGGTGGTCAGTTGCCGGGCGGTAAAGTCAACGCCTTGATTGCCCGTCTGCGTTATTCAGTGCCGGGGGTGACGTTGATTTCACCGCCGCCGCATCATGATATTTACTCTATTGAAGATTTGGCGCAGCTGATTTTTGACTTAAAACAAGTCAATCCAGATGCCTTGGTTTCAGTCAAACTGGTCTCACGTCCCGGTGTTGGTACTATCGCTACTGGCGTGGCAAAAGCCTATGCCGATTTGATTACCATCTCAGGTTATGATGGTGGTACCGCCGCTTCACCATTGTCGTCTATCCATCATGCTGGCTCGCCGTGGGAGCTAGGTCTTGCTGAGACGCATCAGTCATTGCGAGTCAATGGTCTTCGAGACAAAGTGCGTATCCAAACAGATGGCGGTCTAAAAACTGGTCTGGATGTGGTTAAAGCCGCTATCCTTGGCGCTGAAAGCTTCGGCTTTGGTACGACGCCGATGATTGCTGTTGGTTGTAAGTATTTGCGTATTTGCCATTTAAATAACTGCCCGACTGGCGTTGCCACGCAAAAAGCCCAACTGCGTGATGAGCATTTCATCGGCGAAGCTGAAATGTTGATTAACTTCTTTAAATTTGTCGCTACGGAGACACGCGAGTGGTTAGCAGCATTAGGCGTGCGTAGTATGGAAGAGCTGGTCGGACGTACAGACTTGCTTGACGTGCTAGAAGGCAATACTGATAAGCAGCGCCATTTAGATTTATCACCACTATTATTTAGCCATCCGGCCAGTAGTGGCAAAGCGCAGACCTGTCAAGTAGAGCGTAATGAGCCATTTGATAAAGGCTTACTTGCAGAGCAAATGATTAGTGATATGCTGCTCAATATTCGTCAAGGTAATGGCGGCGATTATAGCTATTTTGTTGGTAACTGTGACCGATCTATCGGTGCTCGTATTTCTGGCGAGATTGCACAAGTATGGGGCAACCTTGGCATGAGTGATATGCCGATAAAACTTCGTTTGACTGGTACAGCAGGGCAGAGTTTGGGCGTGTGGAATGCTGGCGGTTTGAATATTGAGCTTGAAGGCGATGCCAATGACTATGTTGGAAAAGGCATGGCAGGTGGTGAGATTGTCATTTATCCGCCAAAAGGCTCAAACTTTATCGCTCAAGAAACAGCCATCATCGGCAATACCTGCCTATATGGTGCAACTGGTGGCAAGCTATATGCTGCTGGTACCGCAGGTGAGCGTTTCGGGGTTCGTAACTCTGGTGCGCATGCGGTCATCGAAAGCACAGGTGATCATTGCTGTGAATATATGACGGGCGGCATAATGACCATTCTTGGTCGTACTGGTCTCAACTTCGGTGCCGGTATGACGGGTGGCTTTGCTTATGTGCTCGACATGGAAGGGGATTTCTTTGATCGCTGTAATCATGAATTGATTGATTTAAACCGTATCTCAAGTGAGCAGACGGAAGGTCATCGCATTCATTTACAACAAGTGATTGAGACCCATGTAGAGAAAACTGGTAGCGCGTGGGGTCAGACTATTTTGGCTGATTTTGAGCATTATGTTCGTAAGTTTTACTTGGTGAAGCCAAAAGCGGCAAACATTGCGAGTCTCCTTAAAACCACGATGGCTGACCCACAGTAGCTTGTATTAAGTTGATTTAATCAATTAATTTAATCAGAGTCGCCAGCGTTCCGTTTTAAGACACGTTTTAACTCACAGGTTTCGAGTAGGTAAGTGGCAGCAACGACGTAGAGATTTTAAGTCCTGATGTATTAAGTATCGTTGCCTGCCACCACCCATCATAGAAGAGCCTTATATTACAGAGATAACACCATGGCAAAACGCTTAGAAAATAGCTTTCAGTTTTTAGATGTACCTCGGCTTGAGCCGACCAAAAAAGACATCGCGACGCGCTCAACAGAGTTTGTCGAGATTTACAAACCGTTTGAGAATGAATCAGTGGCGCAGCAGTCGCATCGCTGTCTTGAGTGTGGTAACCCGTACTGTGAGTGGAAATGTCCAGTACACAACTACATTCCAAATTGGCTCAAACTGGCGACAGAAGGTCAAATATTTCAAGCAGCAGAATTGTGCCACCGTACCAATACCTTGCCTGAAGTATGCGGACGAGTTTGTCCACAAGACCGTCTGTGCGAAGGTGCTTGCACGTTGAATGACGGCTTTGGTGCAGTGACGATTGGTAACGTTGAAAAATATATCAATGACACCGCCTTTGCACTCGGTTGGCGTCCAGATATGTCTGAAGTGGTATGGACGGACAAAAAAGTCGCGGTTATCGGTGCGGGACCAGCAGGTCTTGGCTGCGCAGATATCTTGGTCAGAAATGGCGTAAAACCTGTCATCTTTGATAAACGTCCTGAAATCGGTGGCTTACTGACTTTTGGTATCCCTGAGTTCAAAATGGAAAAAGACGTCATGCGTAATCGCCGTGTGATTTTTGAAGACATGGGTATGGAATTCCGCCTAGAAACAGAAATTGGCACAGATGTCACTATCGATGAGCTATTGGCTGAATATGATGCAGTCTTTATGGGTATGGGTACGTACACCTATATGCGCGGCGGCTTTGCTGGTGAAGAACTGACAGGCGTTTACGATGCGCTAGATTACTTAATCGCCAATGTGAACCGTTGTAATGACTGGGAAAAAGACGCCGAAGAGTATATCGACTTCAAAGGCAAGAGAGTGGTGGTATTAGGTGGCGGTGATACAGCGATGGACTGTAACCGTACCAGTATTCGTCAAGGCGCTGAGCAAGTGGTCTGTGCCTATCGCCGTGATGAAGAGAATATGCCTGGCTCACGCCGCGAAGTGGTCAATGCTCGTGAGGAAGGCGTTGAGTTTTTATTCAACCGTCAGCCTACTGAAATCATTGGCTTAAACGGCAAGGTCAATGGCGTAAAAGTAGTCACTACGCATCTAGGTGCGCCGGACAACCGTGGTCGTCAGCGTCCTGAGCCGATTCCAAACTCTGAAGAGATTATCCCATGTGATGCCGTCATTATGGCGTTTGGCTTTAGACCAAGTCCTGCTGATTGGTTTGAGTCTCAGCAAGTGGCGATGGACAGCTCTGGTCGCGTATTGGCAGCAGAGAAACAAACTTTTAAATTCCAGACCCAGAATCCTAAAATATTTGCCGGTGGCGATATGGTACGTGGCTCTGATCTAGTCGTGACGGCTATTTGGGAAGGCCGCGAAGCTGCGGAAGGCATCCTCGACTATTTGGAAGTTTAGTCAGATTTATTCAAACTCAGCAATTTATAAGTAGCGTTTGAACATGAACGTCTTTTGTCTTTTGATAGGCAGGAGACGTTTTTTTTGATTAATGCTTTGTAAATAGAGAATCGACTGCTAGCATGTTTGTGAGTAACCTATGTGATTTATCATTTATCTCGCTTATCAACTAAAACTCGCTTAACCACTAAAAAGAGTAGCCTTGCGTGAAACCAACCCTTTATCAGCATGTTACTGCGCCATTTATTGAGCCTTATGTCCGCTACCAACATGCAGATGTTTTGCATGCCATACGCTTAGGCACCGCTATAATACTGGCTCTATTGGTCAATAAAGTCACTAACTTCCCACATGGTGAATGGACGACCATTACGGTTTTTATCATCCTGGGATTATTACAGTATCAAGGCGCTATTTATACCAAAGCGAAAGAGCGCATACTGGGTACGCTATTTGGTATTGGCACTGCCTTTGGGGTGTTGTGGTTTAATCAAAACGCAGGTGCATGGCTATGGGTGGACTATGCGCTCATCGGTCTATTAAGCGGTATCATTGGTTATTTAGCGGTCAGAAAGCTTGGATATACAGGGCTACTGACGGGTATTACCATGTTGATGATTGTCTCCGATCTAGGTAACAATAGTATCGGTCAAGACGGCATCTACCGCGCTCTGAATATCTTGCTTGGTACTGGCGTTGCGGTAGCCGTGACACTGATTTTACCGCTCAAATCGACCTTGATGTGGCGGTTTTTATTGAGTAGTAACCTTGACGCTTGTAGTAGCCTCTACGCTGGCGTAGGCCATCACATTGATGCAACGGAGGGCGGAGTAGATGGGACAACAGATGACTCTGTGCAAAAGTTAAAACCCGTAGCTTTTTCTATTGAGGAAGTGCCCGTTGATAGAGCATTGGTCACAGCGCTACAGCAGATCAATAAACGCTTGCTGGCTGTGCGTCCACATATCGCTGCGACAGCGAGCGAATCAGGGATCGAAAAAGAAACGTTGGAGACGATTCAACGTACTCATCGTAATATCATCGGCACGATTGATTTATTATTAAGTGCCGCGCCGCGCTTGGCAAATATAGAAATCGATGAAGAAAACCATGTCTTATTGATACATTATCAGCATGAGTTGACCCAAGCCATGCACCATATGGCAGCGGTACTACGTAGTCCAAGCGATGAAGTATTTCGACCCATTACTCGTATTGCCGTCTCAGAGTACCCAAGCGTACAGCACTTGGCATTTGAGTGGCAGGGATATTTTTGGTTGACCCAAACTTTGCAGACCCAGCTGCAGCAGTTGAGCGACTTGTTGCAAACGACTAAGCCACACTGGTTTGCAGCATCTGGTCTGGGCTATCAGCGCCGTGAGCAGCGCAGGATAAAAGAGCATGGTGGTGAGACAGATTTGCATTTATAACACATAAAAAAACGCTGACCGTTTAGGATCAGCGTTTTTTTTAAAAGTATGCTTTATTTTAAAGTACTAAATCAAAACTATTAACGACCAGTTTTTAGCTTATCCCAATACTGCTGATACACTTGCAATGCTTCATCACCGACATCTTCTTGGAATTCAGCTTTTGCCAGTACGTCTTTGGCAGGATAAATCGTTGGATTGTTACGGACGCTTTCGTCCATCATCTCCCGTGCTGCCATGTTTGGCGACGCATAGCCAATCTCTTCACTCACGATTTTTGCATTTTCAGGACGCAATAAGTAATCAATAAATTTGTGTGCTGCATCTACTTGTTTGGCATTTTTTGGAATGACAAAATTGTCCATCCATAAGATAGCGCCTTCGGTTGGATATTTATAAACCAAGCTGGTCAGACCTTCGTCATTTGCCATGACGGCCTCGCCATTCCACGTCATACCGAGCGATGTTTCACCTTCGATGTAAGGCATACGTGTCGCATCTGAATTGAAGGTTTTGACGTTTGGCATCAACGTGGTGAGCTTATCGTAAGCGGCTTTGATTTCGTCAGGATTTCTACTATTGCCTGAGTAGCCTAGGGTCAGTAGTGCCATACCAAAGACTTCGCGTACGTCGTTGGTGAGCATCACTTGACCTTTATACTTAGGATCCCATAGGTCATTCCAGCTATTGACGGTTTTAGGGTCGACACTGTCACCATTAATCGCTAGACCGGTGCTGCCCCACATATAAGGAATAGAGTATTTGTTTTCAGGATCGACTTTAGTATTGGTAAATGAGGTGTCAAGGTTTTTAAAATTGCTCAATTTAGACTTATCCAGCTCTTGCAGCAGTCCTTCTTTCGCCATTTTTTCGACATAATAAGTCGATGGAATCGCTAAATCATATTGGCTAGAATTATCCAGTAGTTTGAGCTTGGCATACATCGCTTCGTTAGAGTCAAAGGTGGTGTAATTGACCGAGATGCCAGTCTCTTCTTCGAAACCATCTAAAATCTCTTGCGGCATATATTCTGACCAGTTATACAGATTGAGCGTCTCATTGCTCGCCGCTGCGCTGCCATCCGCTGAATTGTCAGAGTTGCTACAGCTGGCTAGTGCCAAGCCAACAGCTGCCGCTAATAATGCTTTTGGCACTATGCGACCGATACGGGCCGAGGTATTAATGGTTGGATGGGACGATGATAAATGGGTCAAAATATCTCTCCTAAATAAAGATGATGCAAATCAAAAAAATTGATAAAAATGGCAAGACGATAAATGCCTAATGTCGCTAATAAAACTATTATGGTTATCACTTTGCACAATTTAAAGGGCTATTCTCAAGACTGTACTTAGTAATACTAATAAAGGTAGCGAGTCGTGCCAATCAAATGAGTAGTAAATCTAACTTAAAGACAGCCAATGTTTGGTAGGGCTTTTAGAAAATCGCCAACAGTGAATCGGATAATGACAGTATATAACCATGCTATGATTAGCGCAGGCCAAAACGCGCTAAGCCCTTAATTCTCATAATACTAAATAACCATACCACAATAATAAAGGATGCAATATCATGACTCAAATTACCTCGACTCACAGCGCCTCTGTGATTCCTGCACTGCTCACAGAAAAAGTCGCTATCGTTACGGGAGCCAGTCGTGGTCTTGGCGCGCAGATTGCTCAGCAAATGGCGGCAGCAGGCGCAATCGTTTGTGTCAACTATCTCAACAGTGAAGAGGCAGCTAATAGAGTGGTTGCTGACATCATAGCGGCGGGTGGGCAAGCATTTGCATATCAAGCGGATGTCACCGAGCTTGAGCAAGTACAAGCAATGGCGGCTGAAGTCGTTAGCCGTCATGGTCGTATCGATGTATTGGTCAATAACGCCTTGCCAAGCTATCAGTTTAATCCCAGTGCCGAGTACACCAGCATTGAGACCGTCAAATGGTCGCATTTCTCGCAGCAGATGGATGGTATCGTTAAAGGAGCGGTCAATACAGTACAGGCCGTATTACCACAGATGAAAGTGCAGCAGATGGGTAAAATTATCAATATCTCAACCAACCTTGTTTATAATCCAGTAGTCACCTATTACGACTATACCACTGCTAAATCAGCATTGATTGGGCTGACACGCAATCTCGCTGCGGAGCTAGGGCAGTATGGTATTCGCGTAAATTTGCTGGCAGGTGGACTGCTAAAAACTACTGATGCAAGCAGTCTAACCACCGAAGAAGTATTCGATTATATCGCGACCACCACACCGTTGCGTCAAGCAACTTCAGTGGCTGACTTTGCCAATTCTGTATTACTCATGGCATCAGATTTGAGTTCGGCTATCACTGGACAGTCCATCGCTGTCGATGGTGGTTTGACCATGCCTTAACAATGCCTTGAGTGGTTAGTGTCATTTGATTGAGTTTAGAAGAGGAATGAGATGAGTAATCGTAAACGTACTGGGATTATTACGGCTGTGCTTGGTATCGTCGCTTTTATGGCACTGTTCAATGCTGGCTCACCGACCGCTATCATCGATTGGCCGATTGAGACATATATGGGTTTGGCGTTTACGATTGGTTGGTTGAGCAATGTGCCCAATTGGTTGGCTTATATATTGGCGGCTGTGGTGCTTATTTTGATTATTGTCGGATTTTATAAAATTGGTGGTTGGGTTCATGGCTTAATAGTAAGAAGATAAATTTCACTAACTTTTCCCATTAAAAGTTATCTTGCACCCCCAGCTTATCGCCTATGAAAGGTTGTAGCGTGTAACAGTTATCGCACGCTACGGTCTATTTTTATAATGCTACATGCAATCGATCAAGCACCGCTTGTATGCCGTACTCTTCAATCGTACCAGTGACAAAGTCTGCACGCGCAATCAATTCTTGCTTTGCATCACCCATCGCTACCGCATAGCCGACCAAGTCAAACATCTCTAAATCATTCATTCCATCACCGAACGCCATACACTCACTGGCATCTACCGCATAATATTTGCACACATCTTTGATACCTCGTGCTTTAGACGCATCGGCTGGGAGTATGTCTGCACCAATCTGATGCCAGTGCACCAGTTTTAAATCATACTGCGCAAAATCGACGTCTTGCATTTTTTCTTGTTGATTATTAAAAAATACCGAGCACTGATAGACAGTGTTTGACTTGTAATACTCAGGGTCAACGATAGAGTTGGGTGTGACAGCATTGAACTCGCGCAGACGGTCATTTTCATCTGACCATGCGATATGGGTTGCCGAGTCAAACTTATGAATCAAATCACTCTGCTGGCACAAGCGCACTATTTTATCTGTTTGCTCAGCGGACAACGGATAGTGGCTGATCCGGCCGCTTTTATCAAAGCTATACTGTCCATTCATACAAATAATGGCATCTAAGACATCAGCTTCGAGCAAGGCTAAAATATCTGCTGGCAATATCGCTTTGGAGCGTCCCGTTGAAATCACCAGCTTAATACCAGTACCTGCAAGCTGCTCAAGGGTCTCTTTGTTGTGTTCGGCAATGATGCCATTGCGGCTCAAAGTATCATCGATGTCAAAAAAGATGATCTTAGGTGTCGAGATTTTAGTGGTCATACTTTCTTTGGCAATCTTATCTTCGATAAACATGATGATCCTATTATTTTTAGTCGTTTCAATACCAATGATTTAGATACTACTACAACACACCCAAAGAGATAAATAACTATCGAGTAACCTGTGATGCTGCAAATTTGGCTACTGATGCAGTATTTGCTTTGCTGGCGGTGCGATCGATTAATACTTATTCGAAGGATTAACAAAAATCCTAAACGATATGATTAACTTAACAGTGTTGATTTATTATAAGGTTATATTTAATTATTAAAATTAATTTATAAGATGAGATGGACTGTTTTCATTAGTGCATCAGCTACCTAAAGGAACAAGTATGAAATTCTTTACCTTAAAATCGGTTACTGCTTTGGCAACATTGGCACTATCTGCCAATGCTTTTGCGATGGATGTTAAGTTTAGTGATGCTGCTTGGGATGGTGAAAAAATACCTGAAGGGCAGCAGTGTTTAAACTATGATGGCGAAAGTCCAGCCACGCCAAACATGACCATCTCAAACATTCCGGCAGGCGCAGAGAGCTTGGTTTTCGTTTACAACGATGTGAGCAATAAACGTATGCAAAATGGTGGACATGGCATTGTGGAGTTTGCTCTACCAGAAGGCGCTACGAGCATAGAAGTACCACGAGTATTTGGTCATACTTATGAGGTGCCAGTAGGGATTGAGATGGTCGCAGAATACCGTAGCCGTAAAGGCGAGGTGGGTGGTGCATATAAACCGCCTTGCTCAGGTGGCAAAAACCATCTATATACGGTAGATGTGCAGGCATGGCAAGGCGATAGTGTACTTGCTGAGACAACGGTTGAGATGGGTCGCTATTGATGCTTTACGTTACTAGGTAGTTTATATTTTGGGCTTAAATTGCGGCTGATAGGCAAATACAGATTAGACTTTTGAACGATTAGAATAATACTATTACACTGATTTTGACAACTTTTGTAGTACTATTTTACGGTGATAGATGTTGCGTGCTATCCCGTTAAAATTTTTATGCTATGACTCTAAAAAATCATGATAGCTGATAAAAAATCGGTCAAAATCCAAAAATTTTATTGATTATATTTTATAATAAAGTGTATCTTAGTTTAGGTAAGTATTTTATAAATAAGGTTTCTTATGCATACAACGACAAGCCATACTCCAGAAAGCAAAAAAAGAAGTGGCGAGCATATTCTTATCAAAATGACATATATCGCCAAAAATGTCGACCTAGATTCGGGGATCGAGCTGACTCGTGCACTTGAGTATTGGCGCAGATATTTTGAAGAAAACGATATCGTTTCAGCTTTAGTTATTAGTGAAGGTTATTTCGTTCAAAGTTTTCAAGGCACAAGGCCTGCTATCAATACTGCCTTAGAAAAGATACTTGACGAGCATTCAGCCATTTTTCCTAATATTGTTAATATAGAGGAAATTGAATCGCGTCAATGGAATGGGTTTTTAGTCAAACATCTTACGTCAAGTGCTGAAGATGAAGAGTATGCCCTAAAAAGCTTCTCAGCAGGTTCTGACTATAATCCCTATCTAATGACAAGTACTCAGATTGAAAGCTTTTTGACAGCAGTTTTTGAAGATACCAAATCCAACAAACTTTAGATGAGTTCTCTATTATAACTAGCGTAAAAAAGCCGTCTATACATTGTGTAGGCGGCTTTTCTAGTAGGAAGAGATCGATTTGATAAAAACCAAAGGTTTTAAATTTTCAACTTGAAAACTATATCACCCTTTGGTATTTCCAAATAACTTATTGCTGTTAAAGCATGAGGAGTGACGCTCATAAAATTTATTGTAAAATTCTCACTATCCCAGTGGAAATCAATATTGTTTTCATTAACCGCGTTAATGTAATCTAATAGAAAATCTTGGTCCTCTTTTGCGTATTTATCAATTTTATTTGTTAGCCATTCTATTAAACATTTGAACTCAATAAAATCTTCTAGTCGCAAGGTTCTTTCTGGGTTTAAAGCAAAATGTTTGTGACTTAAGTAATGATTTGGATGAGCTCCACCCGAATATTCACTTATGCCAGTCGATACTGATAAAAATTCTGGTGAATGTATAACTATCGAATTACCAATTTCAATATAAGCATGTTCCATCTGAGGAGATGAGTTTAAACCATACTTTTTTTCATCATTTCGGAAAGTATCAATAAGATCATAAATCTCTCTTTCAATAAATGAGTTTATGTAGTTTGAATCAAAAAATGGATTATCTCTACATATGTAATAGTCAATATGGCAGTCATAAGGTGTGCTGATTTTAAGATCAAAACCTTCTGCTTTTTTCACGCAGTCATCAAATAAAATATCAGACTTGTCAATTAAAGTTAGATATTTTTCCCTTTGAAAATTCAACGAATCCAATAGGTTTCTTCTAAAATCTACTTGGCTAGTTTTCATGTACTGGTATTTAGATAAGCTTCTTGGGACCTCACATTCATCTATTAATACGGGTAATATATAAATATCATCTGAAAGCTTTTCTTCAGAATATCTATCCATACGTTTGATTTCTCTCTGAATATACCCTCTTTTATTGGTCGCTACTTTCGATAGAAGAATAACAACAAAGTCTGACTCTCGAAGGGCTTGCTCAATTTCGTAATCCCATTGCATCCCTACCTTTAATGCTTTGAAATCTAACCAAGGCTCATAATGATTAGATTTTAGGAAGTCATAGATAGATTCAGCATCATCTGTATCTTCGGAAGCGTGACTGATGAAAACTTTACGATACATTAAACATTCCTTAATTTGCCTAAAATCATGAATTTTTAATCTAGCTTACCCGAACTTAAAACCCAAAACTACCCAACTTCAACACTCGTCACATTCTGAAAGCCTCTTGGCAACTGCCCACCACGATTGCCTCGAACACCCGTATAGTTAGCCAAATCATTTGGCTTGAGTGTCACATGACGTTTGCCAGCAGTAATGATAAGGCTATCTTGCTGACTGAGTGGCGTGATAGTAAGCACCTCTTCGCCATCTTTCAACTTGATAAGTTTATTACCCTTACCACGCGCCTGTTCAGGCAGATCATCGAGGCCAAATATCAATAGATATCCCGCATTGGTCGCGACGGCGATATGGTCAGGTGCTACGCGTGTATTGCTATTCTCACCATCAGCATTGGCGGTTGTTTCCACTGGTGCATCAATACGTGCAACAGGAAGCAAGCGACTATCAGTGGCTAGATTGATGACATTTTTCCCTGCTTTTTGATTGCTGTCTAGATTGCCAATGGTATTGATAAAACCATAACCTGCGGAGCTGGCAAGAATGATGCGTTGATTGTCAGCACCCGTTAATAGCTGCTCAAAGCTAGCACCGGCTGGTGGTTTTAATACGCTAGTCAACGGGTCGCCTTGACCACGCGCCGAGGCAAGACTATGTGCATCGATACTGTAGCTGCGTCCAGTGCTGTCGAGCACGTAAATCCTTTCATTAGATTTACCGCGGACGTGCGCTTGATAGCTGTCACCTGAACGGTAACTCATGCCAGCGGCATCGACGTCATGACCCTTAGCAGCACGAATCCAGCCTGCTTTTGATAGGATGGCGGTGACAGGCTCGCTCGGTACGAGATCAGACTCTTTTAATGCTTGTGCTTCTTCGCGTTCTGCTAATGGTGATACGCGCTCGTTGCCATGTTCTTTCATATCAGCAGTGAGCTCATCGATCATCAGATTGGTCAGACTGTCTGGATTGTCCAAGTACTCTTGAATAATGGCGCGTTCGGCTGCCAACTCATCTTGCTCGCGACGTAGCTCAATCTCTTCTAACTTCGCCAGCTGACGCAGACGAATATCCAAGATAGCATTTGCTTGAATGTCAGTTAGATCGTAGTCCTGCATCAATGTTGCTTTTGGATCGTCTTCTTCCCGAATGATGCGAATTACTTCATCAATATTAAGATAAGCAATAAGCAAACCTGCCAAAATATGTAAGCGTTTATCGATTTTATCAAGACGATATTGCAAGCGGCGTGTGACCACTGAGCGGCGACAGACTAGCCATTCTTCTAGGATTTCTTTTAGGTTTTTGACCTGTGGTTTACCATTTAAGCCAATCATATTCATGTTGACGCGATAATTGCTTTCTAGATCCGTACTGGCAAACAAATGGCTCATGACGCGATCGACATCGACCCGTGTTGATTTTAGCTCAAGCACGATACGGCAGGCATTTTCGTGATCTGACTCATCATGAATATCAGTAATCCACGGCAGCTTTTTGTCGGTCATGAGCTTGGCGATTTGCTCTTGGATTTTGTTGCCCGATACTTGGTAAGGGAGTGCATCGATGATGACGAGGTTTTTCTCTTTAGGGTCAACATGGAACGTCGCACGCATTTTATAGCTGCCACGACCAGTCTCGTACATCGCTTGCAAGTCTTTTTTACTGGTAATGATTTCAGCTGGCGTTGGCAGATCAGGTGCTGGTATCGACTGGGTAAGCTGCTTAACTGACAGTTCTGGGTTTTTTAATAGACGAATCGCTGCGCGTACCACTTCATTCAGGTTATGCGGTGGGATATCCGTCGCCATACCGACCGCGATACCTGTTGTACCGTTCAATAGTATGTTAGGTAGGCGGGCAGGTAGGGTTGTTGGCTCTTGCATCGTGCCATCGAAATTGTCTTGCCAATCGACTGTGCCTTGACCTAACTCTGCGAGCAAAGTATTGGCATAAGCAGACATTTTGGCTTCGGTATAACGCATCGCCGCAAATGATTTTGGATCATCTGGGCTACCCCAGTTACCTTGACCCGTGATGAGCGGATAGCGATAGCTGAACGGCTGCGCCATCAGTACCATCGCTTCATAACAAGCACTATCACCATGCGGGTGATATTTACCCAACACATCACCGACCGTACGTGCAGATTTTTTAGCCTTGGCAGTTGATTTTAGCCCCAACTCGCTCATGGCGTAGACAATACGGCGCTGGACGGGTTTTAGACCATCAGCGATGTTTGGCAGCGCCCGATCCATGATGACGTACATGGCATAGTTGAGATAGGCTTGCTCAGTGAATTCTGCGACTGAGCGAGTATCCATCGGTTCAGTGGGTATGATTGGGGCAATCGTATTATCAATAACATCAGACATAAAATAGGATTCACTTATCAGTTTTAATAGGTATAGATAATTGGTGCAAGCGTACAAATAGGATAGTGCTATCGTAAAGGAAATTGGCAGAATTAAAAAGGCATAAGTCAGAATAGACGACAGGTCGTGACGCGCTTATATTTTGCTTTTATAGAGCCTTCTTATCATGTTCTGATACATAGCTTTTATGGATTAAGTTGAGTATAGTAAATCTAATATTTGTTTTCTATATTATTAATAAGTGTTCTAATATTCGAGCGCGTTTATCTTATGTCATTCATCTATCATTGGCGTAATGTGTCGATATGAACACGCTGCCATTGACCTATTTGCAATAAGGAATATCTGCCATGTCATCTGACCATTTGTCAAAAATGCTTACACCTGCCGTTATTGAAAACAGAACCAAACCCATAGGCAAAAATTTTACTAAAAATGCACTGTTAATTAGTGTTGTAGCCAGTTTAGGATTGACAGCCTGTAGTCCCTCACAAATAAGTAAATCTGTGCCAGCCGAGACAAGCAGCACCGTGGAACAAGATGCAGCGGTGATGTCAGAATCTGTCATGGCGTCACCCATCGCCATAAACTTGGCCAGCGGACAACAGATGATGATACGTTCTGCCCCCCAGACAAGTGTCATACGTCCGTCACCGAGCATCATAGTCACACCAGAGACGAAAGACAACTATCAAAAAAACGAGGCGAATCCTGTACATCGGACTACGGACATGGCGGTATCGACCTTATCTATCGATACGGATACGGGCAGCTACGCCAATGTGCGCCGCTACTTAAATGAAGGACAGCTACCACCCGTCGATGCTGTACGAGTAGAGGAGATGATCAACTATTTTAACTATCAATTTGATGATGGCAAACGCCTTGGCAACGCACCATTTGTTGTATCAACGGAAGTGGTTGATTCGCCGTGGGATAGAGCAGATCAAGGCAATAAAATCGTCAAGGTTGGCATCAAAGCCGTTGATAGTAGTTGGTCACAAAAAACTGATAAGCAGTCTATGCCACCTGCCAATCTCGTATTCTTAGTAGATGTCTCAGGCTCGATGTCGTCGCGCGATAAGCTGCCATTGGCGCAATCGTCGCTTAAACTATTGACGGAACAAATGCGCGCTCAAGATAGCATCAGTATCGTCACGTATTCAGGCAGTACCAGTGTGGCGTTGCCTGCGACCAGTGGTGACCAAAAAGCGAAAATACTGGCTGCGATTGAAAGCTTAAGCGCGGCAGGCTCAACCAATGGAGAAGATGCACTCAAACTGGCTTACAGACAAGCTGAGCAGGCGTTAAAAAAGAACGGCATCAATCGAATTATGATGTTAACAGATGGCGATTTTAATGTCGGTATCAGTGATGTCGATGAGATGTTGGATTTGGTCAAAGCCAATCGCGATCGTGGTATCTCTTTGTCTACGGTTGGCTTTGGGCGTGGCAATCTCAATGACCACATGATGGAGCAGATGGCGGACAACGGCAATGGTAATTATAGCTATATCGACAGCTTAACTGAGGCCAAAAAAGTCTTTGGTGATGAGTTAGCAGCGACATTCAATACCGTTGCCAAGGATGTAAAAGTTCAAGTAGAGTTCAATCCTGATGTGGTAAGTGAGTGGCGTTTGATCGGTTATGAAAACCGAGTATTGGCTGAAGAAGACTTTAATAATGACAAAGTTGATGCTGGCGAGCTAGGTGCAGGTAAAGCCGTCATTGCTTTATTTGAAGTGACACCCAAAGGGCAAAAAGGTCTCTATAGCGACCGACGTTATGGAGAAAGCAGTACTAAAGAGATAAATGCCAATACCAAAAAAGGTCAAAAAAATAATGAGCTTGCTTATCTAAAAATCCGTTATAAAGCGCCTACAGGCGGTAGCTCTAAACTGATTAGTCAACCGATTAACAACACCAGTTATGCTTTGAATAAAGCCAATATTGACACCCAATTTGCCGTGGCAGTAGCGGGCTTTGGTCAACGTTTAACCCAAAGTGAATATATTAATAATTGGCAATACAGTGATAGCACAAAGCTTGCAAAAAACAGTATCGCAGATAAACCAAGCAGTGACACAGATGGCACGCGCCGTAACTTTGTGACGTTGACCGAGCTTGGTAGTGCGCTTGATGGCAAGCGCTAATGCAACGCATATCAGACGATAGCAACTGATATAAATGGATAATTGTTTAGTAGTGAAAACTGGTGGATATGGCTATTATTTTATAGATAGGCTATTGATATAAATAGTAATATACTACGTCAAGGTGCTTTGCGAACTCAGGTAGCAATCTTTTGTATTGAGTAGTTTGTACAAAGTGTGTATGTTAAAGAACAAAGGGCTATTTACTGCTACATTGTTTACTCATCACCATACGTCGACGTCGTCAGCCTTGCCACCCTAAAGAGGGTTCGCTTGCGCTCCGATGTATCGTATGTTTATCACTCTGTGATTGGTATGGGTGGACGATAACGCATTATTATTACTAGGAGAGATAAGATTATGGAAAATCAAGGTAACCTCATTCGTCGTAATGACAAGGTATGGGTCAAAACTTACGAAAAACTTGGTATTCAGTACAATATTGACATGCCAGCTGCCAACACCTCTTTAATTGACGTACTTGAGCAGAACTTCATCAATCACGCAGGCAAAACTGCGTTCGTATGTATGGATGTTAAGCTCTCTTACGAAGATTTAGACTGCTATAGCAAACAAATTGCTGCCTATCTACAGTCACTTGGGCTAAAAAAAGGCGATAAAGTTGCGGTCATGATGCCAAACATTTTGCAGTTACCCGTTTCTGTATTGGGTGTACTTCGCGCTGGCATGACCTTGGTCAACGTTAATCCGCTTTATACCACCAAGGAGCTTGAGCATCAGTTAGAAGATTCTGATACCAAAGCTTTGATTCTTTTAGAGAACTTTGCCAAAACCTATGAAGATATTGGCAAGGACTTGGTTGATCATGTGGTCGTGGCGTCCATGGGTGATTTGATGAGCCCATTAAAGGGTCTGATCGTTAATACCGTTGTGCGTCATGTCAAAAAAATGGTGCCTGATTATCATATTAGAGGCAGCGTTAAGTTCAAAAAAGCACTACATCGCTTCCCAGCCAAAAGCTATAAACGCCCTAACAATATCGGTCTCGACGACGTCGCGGTACTTCAGTACACGGGTGGTACTACGGGCGTGGCAAAGGGTGCGATGCTGACCCATGGCAACTTGGTGGCCAACCTGATTCAAAGCGATACGTATCTAGGTGATGCTTTTGATAAGTTTGATGGTAGTAATGAGCAGCCAGTCATTATGACCGCTCTGCCGCTATATCATATTTTCTCATTTACCGTATGTGGTATGTTTGGTCTATACCGTGGTTGTATCGGTCTACTCGTGCCAAACCCACGCGATGGCGCCAGCTTGATCAAAGCTTACAAAGACTATCCACCAGCATTTTTCCCTGCGGTTAATACCCTGTTTAATGCCCTCGCCAACAGCGAAGTTTTCCAAGCGTTAGATCATAGCAAGCTTGAGATGTCTATGGGCGGCGGCATGGCAGTATTGAAAGACACGGCCGAAAAATGGCAGAAGATTACTGGTAATGTAATTGTACAAGGCTATGGTTTGTCAGAGACATCTCCTGTTGCCTCAGCAAATCCGCATGGTACAGGGGAGTTCTCAGGTAACATTGGTTTGCCAATGCCTATGACTGATATGGCCATCTTGGATGAAGAAGGCAATGAAGTGGCCCTTGGTGAGCGTGGCGAGATTTGTGTTCGCGGCCCGCAGGTCATGAAAGGTTATTGGAAGCGTGAAGATGCGACGGCGGAAGTCATGACTTCAGACGGTTATTTCCGTACTGGTGATATCGGTGTGATGGATGAAGAAGGTTACTTTAAAATTGTCGATCGCAAAAAAGACATGATCTTGGTGTCTGGCTTTAACGTTTATCCAAACGAAGTTGAAGACGCCATGTCAACGCATCCAAAGATTTTGGAATGTGGTGTTATCGGTATTGATGATGAGAAGAGCGGTGAAGTACCGAAGATTTATGTGGTACGTAGTGACAACAGCCTGACAGCCGAAGAAGTCATCGCTTATGGTAAAGAAAACCTAACTGGTTACAAACGTCCTCGCCATGTTGAGTTTATTGATGAGCTACCAAAATCTAACGTTGGTAAAATCTTACGCAAAGATTTACGAGTGCTTGAAGAAAAAAACCACGGTTAGATAATTAATAGTCAATGCTAGACAGTTTGTTATCAGCCGCCTTTTATTGGAGCTGATAACGACTATCGTGGTATAAAATTTCGTGATGACCAAAAATGATAAGGCCAGTTCTATACTGCCTTATCATTTTTGTTTGTTTCTATCAGCGTCAAATAGCTGGTTAATATCCCGATATTATTTGCGCTATTTTTCTTGTTTGACGGCAATTTATCTCATTTTTATCACCATTTTTAAATTGAAGACACGCCTTAGCAGAACTGCTATAGTGCCTGCCGATATATTTTCTTATTTAGCGATAGAATCGCATGAGTTTGGCGCTATAGAGCTGGCATGATTATCGTCGTAAAGACGTATTGGCGGCTTAACCTTTTTGCCTGATTTGTAGTAGGCTTAGTGATGAATGTCAGGATTGTTCATTTATTGGAATGCATAAACAATCCTGACGTTCAGGATATTTTCATCAGATTATTCTATCTTTTTAACGGTAATATTTAGGGGAAGTTATGACGGACAATATCAATAAAGAGACAAAAAACGACAGCGCGGCTAAAGATGCTCAGTCAACGATTGAGACCAACACCTTTCCTACGATGCCGACGATAGCTAGTGACCGTCCTTGGCTGAATGCTTACGAGCGCTACAATATCGATGCGACTATCGATATGCCAGATGACAGTACCTCTTTACTTGAAGTGTTCGAACGCAACTTTAGCCGGTATGGACAAAAACCTGCCTATATCTGTATGGGTGCCTCTATTAGCTTTAAGCAATTAGACCTATACAGTCGCCAGATAGCCAGTTACTTACAGTCGTTAGGACTGGTCAAAGGCGACAAAGTAGGGGCGATGATGCCCAATATTTTGCAATATCCTATTGTGATGTTAGGCATCATTCGGGCAGGTATGGTGTTGGTCAATGTCAACCCCTTGTACACCAGCCGCGAATTGTCGCACCAGTTGCATGACAGCGGTGCCAAAGCGTTGTTTATCGTCGAAAACTTTGCCAAGACTTACGAAGAGGCGGAAGACAAAGGTCAGGTCAAGCACGTCATTGTCTGTAAGCTCGGTGATATGCTCGGTACGGTGAAAGGAACCGTGGTCAACCTCGTCGCTCGCCATGTCAAAAAAATGATTCCGTCTTATAGTTTGCCAGAGAGCACCAGCTTTAAGCATGCGCTAAATGCGGTCTCAGCTAGCGAGTATAAGCGCCCTGACATGAATCTAAGCGATGTGGCGTTGTTGCAGTATACTGGCGGCACGACCGGTGTTGCTAAAGGCGCGATGTTGTCTCATGGCAACTTAATAGCCAATATGCTACAGATTAGTGCGCTCATGGACAGCGCTTTTGAAGATGATATCGAAGCTACTGATGTTCTTTTGACGGCGCTACCGCTATACCATGTGTTCTCATTTATGGTTTGTGGGATGTATAGCATGTACCAAGGTTGTGCTGGTTTACTTATTCCAAATCCACGTGATCTTGACGGCTTGATCAAAGAGATGGGTAAATACAAACCTGCTTTTATCCCTGCGGTAAATACCTTGTTTAATGGCTTGGTACATAAAGACAGCTTTGCCGACCTAGATTTCTCTAACTTAAAAGCCTCGATTGGCGGTGGTATGTCGGTATTGCCAAGTGTGGCAAAAGAGTGGCATAAAATCACTGGTTTACCTATCGTCGAAGGTTATGGTTTGTCTGAGACATCCCCTGTGGTTGCTTTTAACCCAATGACCATCGCTGAATTCACGGGTAAAATTGGTATTCCGGCTTCTAGCACCGATGTGATACTGATTGATGATGATGAAAATGAAGTCGCCTTAGGCGATCGTGGTGAAATCTGTGTCAAAGGTCCTCAGGTGATGATTGGTTATCAAAATCGTCCAGAAGAAACCGCCGAGAGTTTTACTGTCAACGGTTACCTAAAAACAGGTGACATCGGTATCATGGACGAAAAAGGCTTTATAAAAATTGTCGATCGCAAAAAAGACATGATTTTGGTCTCTGGCTTTAACGTCTATCCAAACGAAATCGAAGAAGCCATGAGCGAGCATCCAGGTGTGGTAGAGTGCGGTGCCATTGGTATTCCGAACGATGATCGCGGCGAAGAACCAAAAATCTTTGTGGTCAAAAAAGGCAATGTGACTGAGCAGGAGCTGCTTGATTTTGGCAAAAAGCAGTTGACGGGTTACAAACGTCCGCGTCACGTGCAGTTCGTTGACGAATTACCAAAATCAAACGTGGGTAAAATCCTCCGTAAAGAATTGCGTAAGATGGAAGGTTTAGAATAAAGTAAGCGCCACATTTAATGGCAACAACGGCGTAATAGCTTGAGTGAATCTTGCTATTGCGCCGTCGCCACGTTAGGATGTCGTAATATTTAGGTCTGCTAAGGCATCCAGTTATCCTTTATTTCGGAGTGTCAGTATGTTGGAATGCAAGAGTTTCGGAACTTGAGTGTTTCGCTAAATAAATGCTGGCTACTACCAAAATAATGACAGACCCCTTATCTTATGACATTGCTTTTAAAACATCGTACTAGGAATTTTTATGCGTATTGACAATCGTGAGCTTGACCAACTTCGCTCGATCAGCTTTGAGCGCCATTATACTAAGCATGCTGAAGGGTCTGTATTAGTCAGCTTTGGCGATACCAAAGTGCTCTGCACAGCCAGTGTTGAATCAGGCGTACCGCGTTGGCTCAAAGGTAAGGGTAAGGGCTGGATCACGGCAGAATACGGTATGTTGCCACGAGCGACCAATACCCGTAATCAACGCGAAGCGGCACGTGGTAAGCAATCAGGTCGCACGCAAGAAATTCAACGTCTCATCGGCCGTAGCTTGCGTGCCATGATTGACTTGAGCAAGCTGGGCGAAAACACCATTTATCTTGATTGTGATGTGTTGCAAGCAGATGGTGGTACTCGTACCGCTAGTGTGACTGGCGCTGCTATCGCGCTCATCGATGCCTTAGAGAGCATTCAAAAAGCCAAAAAATTGAAAGCCGATCCATTGATTGGTTTAGTGGCTGCTGTTTCTGTTGGTATGAAAGATGGCAAAGCGTATCTAGATTTGAACTACGAAGAAGACGCCAGCTGTGATACGGACTTGAATGTGGTGATGACTCAGAAAGGTGAGTTCATTGAACTACAAGGTACGGCAGAAGAAAAGCCGTTCACCCGTGCGCAAGCAGACGATATGTTGGTACTGGCAGAAAAAGGCATTGCAGAGCTTATTGCGATGCAAAAAACAGCGTTAGGCTGGTAATTCACTGTTAATGTCTAAGATAATGAAATTTTTTTTTGATGCTATCGTTAATCTTTGATAGTTAAGTGTCTTTTGACAGATAGTTGTTTCCCAAAACCCATGGTTGTCTTTTAAAAGATAATTGTCTCTCAAAAAACAGTGGTTCTGCAACAGGTAGTAACGCATGCTTAAGCTGACTGATGATGGTGCCAAAATCACTCTGCACGCTCAACCGCAAACGGCTGATAATGGTCTGTTTTGGTTTGGGTCAGCATTGCTTATTGGTGCAGTTGCAGTGGCCATGGCCATGAGTCTACTCTCTGAGCGCTTGGCTATTGGTGCGCTTGCTTTGCTTATTATCGGTAGTTTTATTTTTAATAAGCAACGCCAGCAACGCAAAAAGGCCATGAGTGGCGTTATTAATAACGGCATTTTATGGGTGCGAGCTGGTGAGCTGGTGCATGACAATAATGGCAAGCGTGAGCACATCCATTTGACCGATAGTGATAATGTCAAGCTCATCGGCGAACAGCTACAAATTTGCGATAGTGACAATGCATGTAAGTATTGTATTAGCGGCTTTGAGACTGTCCAAGAGGCAACCGCTGCTAAAGCTATCTTGCAAGGTCAAGCGCTGACAAAGCGCCATGTCAATATTAAGATGAGCAGCGATTAGCGTCTTTACTAGGGCGTGTCCTCATTTAAAAAATGAGGACACGCCTTAGCCTTATAATTGTGAGCTTATACTTTTCTAAAAATTTCTATCCCACTCCCGTATTATTCGTACTTACATTTTTATTGCCTGTCTAAACCCTTTTTCTCTACTACCACTAGTCTGTCTTTTTATACCTTTTATCGTCAATGAAAAAGGAATAATGCTTGCAGATGCACGCTTAAATAGTTTATAAATAGGATTGGAAATCCAACCCCTATTATTGTTAATGCTATCATTGCGATGCTATTGACAAGGAGCTAGTCATGTCGCGTTTGCCAGTGTCTATGTCGTCGGTCACAACGTCATGTAGTATGTCGTGCAGTCTATTGCTACTCACTATCGGCGTGGTAGGTCAAGCCCATGCAGATAGTATGAGCGCGCTTATTGCGCAAAAATCCGTCCAGCCTGAGTACAGTGCCCGTTATACACCAACGCATGCTGCGGTACCTGCTGCCAAAGTGAGTACACGCTCTACGATTCAACGTGCTGGCAGCTATCGCTCAAGCCCTGTCAATGTTCGACCAACTAGTAATCCCTCTTATTCAACCACCACTTATTCCAATAACAACCCTTACGCGAATCCGCCAGCTGTCAATACTTCTTATCGTTATCCTGACGTACAACGTCAAGCACCTAGCGCGCTACCAGCATTTTTATCCGGTAGTTATGATAACGTCGATAGTGAGTATTTACCGTTGCTCAGCAATGCTGAGACGCAAAGCAATATGGCGGCGCGTGAGGTGGTGAGTACAGCGCGCAAAATGGCACTGAACGAGCGCTCGATTATTCAAGGCGGCTGTTGGGACTATCTTGATGCGGTATTTAAACGCGCAGGGGTGACGCGTGATACGGTGCATAAAGGGACTTATGGTCAAGGTCCGTACGCCAATAGTGGCGAGATTGAAGTCGGGGATTGGCTCTACTATATTAATCATGGCTACAATGGTGTTGAGCATAGTGGACTGTTCGTCGGCTGGGTCGATGAGCGTGCAAAGCAAGCCTTGATACTCAGTTATGCGGGCGAAAACCGACGCGAACCTGCACGTTATCGTGTTTATGATTTGAGCAATGTTTATCAAATCATGCGCCCTAGTGTTTAAGCTCTACTGTTTGACAGTAAGTCATAAAATACGATTGGCTATGTCAAATGCCTTTGGTATATTAGGATAATAAAAAAGCGTCCGTTACTTATTAAAGTAGCGGACGCTTTTTATTTTTAGGCCGTTAGTTCTAGAAATTAGCCATTGTACTGAGCTCTAGAAAGGTTTTACCACCACTAAAATTACGATAATGACCAAAGCAAATACTGGCACTTCATTAAACCAGCGCCAAAATTTATGCGACTTATAATGTGGATTATCCATCAGTTTTTTACGATAAAATCCGCATGCGCCATGATAGCCAGACAGTAGTACGACTAGCAAGAGCTTAACGTGTAACCAACCTTGAGTTTTATAAACATCCCAGCCTAGACCTAACATCCATAGACCAAATACCCATGTCGCTATCATCGATGGTGTCATAATACCGCGATAGAGCTTGCGCTCCATAATGGTAAAGCGCTCTTGGCTAATGCTATCATCGCTCATCGCATGATAAACAAACAGGCGCGGCAAATAGAAAATCGCCGCAAACCAGCACACCATAGAAATAATGTGTGCTGCTTTAATCCAGTTAAAATAGTCTGCCATCTAGGTTTCTCTTACTCAGCTTTGATTGTCTACTGCTAGTTGGTTATACGGTAAAGTGGAATGTGTTCATCAGGCATTAATCAGCCATCACGACTTGTGTTTGATGACCGTTCATCGCATCCATCACAGGCAATACTCTAGGCGCTCTTGGTGTGGCAAACTGCTTTGTTAGACCAAGCTCACGCATGAGTCTGTCATCACCTGATTGACTGGCGTTACCAGTGGTCAGAAGTTTGTCACCATAGAAGAATGAATTGGCACCTGCCATAAAGGCCAGTGCTTGCTCAGAGTCAGATAGGCTTTCGCGACCAGCCGACAGGCGCACATAGCTGGTCGGGCAGCAAATACGTGCCACGGCAATGGTACGAATCCACTCAAGTACAGGCAGCTGACCTTCTGCTAATACCTTATCGCCAATTGGAGTGCCTTTAATGGGCACTAATAGATTGACCGGAATCGACTCTGGCGCTTTGGGCATTTTTAGCAGCTCGTGTACCCAGTCGATGCGATCGTCACGGCTTTCACCCATACCAACGATGTTGCCGCTACAGACATTGATACCTGAGTTGCGCACGTTATTGATAGTATCTAAGCGCTCGTCATAGCTGCGAGTGCTGACAACTTGCTCATAGTAGCGGCGCGAGGTATCCAAATTATGATTGTAATAATCCAATCCTGCATCCGCCAATTGCGTTGCTTGATTGGTATCAAGCATACCAAGCGTCATACAGGTCTCAAGACCTAACGCTTTTACTTCTTTGACCAGTTCAACCACATAGGGCATGTCTTTGGCGCTAGGATGTTTCCACGCTGCACCCATACAGAAGCGTGACGAGCCACTGGCTTTGGCACGTTTGGCTGCGGCAATGACTTTATCGACTTCTATGCGTTTCTCTGCTTGCAGGTTGGTGGTATCGCGATGATGACCTGATTGCGAGCAATAGCCACAGTCTTCTGGGCAGTTACCTGTTTTAATAGACAGCAATGTGCTGATTTGCACTTCATTCGCTTTAAAATGTTGACGGTGGATAGTTTGTGCTTGTAATAATAAATCCATCAAAGGCAAATCAAAGAGCTGAGAAATTTGTTCACGGCTGTGTTTGCTAGTCACGTTTTGGTCTGTTTTAATCGCGTCTGTGGCTAGCATCGCCAATAAGTCATTGGTTGTATCGGCTTGATTGTTAAGTGTGTCAGTTTGGCTGTCGGCGTTAGGTTCTGAGATACTAAGCAGTCCTGCCATAATATAAGTCCTTTTATAACGGTATTAAAAATATGGATATTTGCGTCTTTTATTGTTTTAAAATATTTAATGGTTCTAAAACAATAAAAAAGGCTGCGATATAGTATACCGCAACCTTTTTAGAAAGTCAGAACGCGACTAGACAGTATTTAGAATGACTACAATTAAGCACATTAGAAACATCTTAGAGGCACATCAATAGTCATTGTTGGCTATTCATTTATTTAACTGTTTATGTCTGACTATTTACCCAATTTATGCTTAGCAACACCAACCCAATGCTCTGCAAATTTCTGTGCTTTATAGGCATAAGGTTTGGCTTTATCAAGATAAGGTTTACACTCTTCTGGAATGGCTGGCACGATGTGTTTGGCAAGCTTGTTGAACCACATCATTAGACTGTAATCACCCTCGATGCTCAGGTTGCCTTCTTGTACTGCTGTCATAAAAGCAGGCAGACTGCCTTGGGTCAAAAGCTTAACGCCAGTCATAGAGTCTTTGAAATTGATGGTTAGGTCCGCTTCTTTTGCATGACCGCTATGTTGGCTAAACTGTCCATTATCAAAGCTAAAAGAACGGGCAATATCAGATTCAGTACTGGCAAATTCAATCGTGACTTTGCGATCAGCAAATAGTGCTTTGACGTCTTCATTATCGCTATCAGCTAGCATAGACAAACGATAACCAACCACGGCCAATAATGCATCTAATGGGTCAGATTTGATATCTAATACAGGAATAGTAAACATAGTGGAACTCCTAAAGGGTGGGGCATAAAAATAAAGCGTACTTTATACCAGTTTTTATGATAAATATATAATTAGATTATAAACTATTGAGTGGTATCAATTCTTTAGGAGTTAAGTAGAGCGTGTTAAGTATCTTGTAACATTGGTCGTTTAAGGTTGACCGATTGCTTGGCATCTGTATTTTTGATTACTTGCTTTTTGATTAATGGTTTTCTGTTTAGCCCTCTAATGAAAACGCGGCTGATAATCGTCGTCGTAGACAGGTGTATGCTCGACATAGCGAGCCGCTTCCAACTCGCGCTGCTGACTGACCGACTGACTCACATCGTCGTAGCGTAATGCCCGATACAGCACCCAGACCGCCAAAGGTAGCCAGCTTATTCCAATAGCGATGACGTAGCTGTGCCATTCTGAAAGCTCTGATAGTGTAGGGCGACCTGACAAGATATTTTGGATAACTTCGACGCTCAACCAGTAGACCATGCCGCCAAACAGATATAGCAAGAGCCAACGATGCGATGAGAGAGCAAGTGCCACGACCACACCTGCTAGCAGCCCATAACCAAGCCATGCCGCGCTGCTCCACGCATCAACACCGATAAAAGAAAAAATAGTCAGTAACATCATTCATCTCGCTATTCATAAGGTGAATTCCAATGAGTCTATTATGAAAGGTTATTGAACAAAGCTGAAGAGGGTGTAGGCGACTTTGCGACAACCGTTGACGTTTGGTTTTTTGAATGATTTTGACCATTTAGCGTAGGGAGTTGCTAGAAAAAGCGCCGCAAGAATGGGCGTTTTTTATTAGTAATGAAGGGAAGGTTTTGCTAATTCTAGATGAGATTAATACAGGCTTGAGGCAGGGCTAAGCTCGATTGGTACGGTTGCCCCACCAAGACAATAGCGAGACTAAAATAGCACCGAGTAGCATAAGTCCGACTGTGCTTAACCAGTGCGCGCCAGTAGGATATTGCCATGGCATGACATTGGTGATCGCCTCGCTATTTAGAGAACCTAAGGCGTCGACTTTCCACGGCCAGACTTTAACCAAAGATCCGGCGATAAAGCCTGTGAGCAAGGCTAATGTAGCTTGATAATAGCGAGACAATAACCATTTAAGCGCACGAGTAAATAATAATAATCCCGTTGCCATACCCGCCATAACAGTAAAAATGATGGTGAAATCATGAGTATGGACAGCCTCTAATACCGTATCGTATGCCCCCATCAACAGTAAGATAAACGACCCTGAAATACCCGGTAAAATCATCGCACAAATAGCAATGGCTCCGGCAAAAAACAGATAGGGTAAGCTTGGAGTGGTGGTCAGTAAAGGCAAGCTACTGATAGTAACAGCTGTTACTATTCCAATGATAAACAGTACTGCTCGCCCTATATTCCAGCGCTTAATTTCGCTTAATAAAATAAATACGGTTGCGACAACCAGCCCCAAAAAGAATGACCAAATCAGTAATGGCTCATTGTCCAGTAGATGCTTGATCATACCAGCCAAGGTCAAAAAACTGGTGGCAATACCGAGTAGCAGACATAACAAAAAAGTGGCATCCACTTGTCGCCAAACCGCAACTAAACCTTTGATGCCACCTTCTTGGCGGAATATCTGCCACAGATGAGGGCCAATGCTACTAAGTGCATTAATCAAACGTTCATAAATACCTGCAATCAATGCAATAGTACCGCCAGAGACACCAGGTACGATATCAGCCGCGCCCATGGCCATACCTTTGAAATAGACGCCTAATAGCTGTTTTGGACTGTCAGTAGTAGTCACACTGGTATCTAATGGTTGCGGCACTGACGACTCGCTTGGTTTAGGTGATTGGGGTGCCGTCATGGACAGTCCTTGAGTGATTTAAGATGAGCGTTGAAGGTGAGTGCCAATACTTAGAGTAAAGTCATGAGTTAGACTAAAGTCATGCTCAGGCAGTAAGGTTCAAATGGTTTTATTAAAATAGCGCCATAGTCAGCGGCAACAAAATATAAAAACTATAACTATAAAAGCCAGATTAGGGTCTGTTGAATATTCAAATGTGGAACTGGCAGTGGCTATTTTTTAGACAATACGCAGTGAAATTTTTGACACCTAGTCGTTCTAGGGTAGACAATTTCGCCATGTATTGGCAAAAAATAGCCCTGCCCTGAAAGGCTGATGCTAAAATCACCCCAAACGTTGTTGTAAACCTAGCTAAGGTCTCGACATTATCGTCGGTTTACGCCTGATTTGATAAAACGTTTGATGCGATTTTAGCGATCAGCAGTCCTAATATTTGAATGTTCAACAGACCCTAATGACAAAGACATTAACCTAGCTTTTTATAGTGTGTCCAGCATTTAGACATTACTCAGTAAGAGCAAGTGCGGGATAGCCAAGCGCGTAGAGCACGCCTTCTAGACCAGTCACACTAATCGCTGCATCAGCACGTGCTTGCACAATAGGCTTAGCATGATACGCGACCCCCAAGTCAGCAATCGCCATCATCGGCAAATCATTGGCACCGTCACCGATACAGACCACTTGTGACATCTCGATACCCAAACGCTCAGCAGTATGTTCGACGATAGCCGCCTTTTTGGCGCCATTAACGATGGGTAATTGTATGTGGCCAGTGACTTCACCTTCGTCGATGTCTAATGCATTGGCATGGACTTCATCAATACCCAATTGCTCAGCGATATAGCGGGCAAAATAAGTAAAGCCGCCAGACACCAATACCGTATGATAGCCCAAGGCTTTTAGTGCGCTGATGGTAGTGCGAGCGCCCACAGATAGCGTTAAGCGGCTGCATATATCATCGAGCACATCCGTTGAGATGCCTTTTAATAACGCCACACGCTGAGCGAATGACTCATCAAAATCAATCTCACCGCGCATGGCCGCCTCAGTGATGGCTTCGACTTCTTCACCAATTCCCGCTGTTTTTGCCAGTTCTACGATGACTTCTTGTTCAATCAACGTTGAGTCCATATCAAAGCAGGCAAGCTTGTGGGTACGCAGCATATGACCGACAGATAAAATATGGCAGTCAACGACGTTTAAGTCGTCCGCAATATCCGCGCTGTGCGTGTTTTTATATTGCTCGGTCAAGTCATGACGCAAGCGCGTGGTCAATTGATCATCGATGATATGAGCCGCCGCTGTCTTCTTGCCAGGGTGCATGAGAGTGTCGGTTACTGGCACCAGTAGATAGCGGAATACTTGCGCATGGGTAAAGGGAAGACGTTGCGCATCTGCTGCCATTGGCTCTGTATCAGAAACCGTGATATTGACAAAGCTTGCATCGGTGTCTTCGGCGACGGTCACCAAATGCCAGCTTGGTTGCTCATCGACCCATGACTGAATATATTGATGAATATCCATTGCTGACACTTGAGTCGGCAGCACTACGATGAGTGCAAAAACAGGCAGCGACTGTAGCGCATCAAAATCTTGCAAATTGGTATCATCAGGTAATAATGCCGCAATAGAGTCGACGGCTTGTTGCCATGCTTTGCTGTCTTTTGGTAACGAATAAGAGGTATTTTTTGGCATGGCTCAATTGTCCCTTGTATGCTCATATAAGATTGGGAATAATAACAGTTTTACTGAGCAGCGCCTATAGATGACGCGCAAAGTATCGCAGGTGTCTAAAATTGCCTGTCAGGGCGTAAAAACTGCTCAAATGCGATAAAGTTATCATGATAAATTTATAAAGCGACTAACGCTATAAGGCTTATTATGGTGATATAGTAGATGAGATAAACTGACCACTTGGTAACGATGTTGTGGCAAAGACAGCAGCGGTGTTAATGATGCAGATTGCGATACTATCATGAGTTAAGTTTAGTCCGATGGGCGAGAGCTATTTGACGTTATCGTGGTTTAAATAATGGTGATTGGTTTCAGTAACGCCCTATCAATATGCACGCATCACAATTTTCTAAAAATTAGCCAAAAAATGAGCAATAGCCTCGTTTTTTAATTTCTCTTCTCCAAAAAAGTTTACCATATCATGACGTATTTAGCGCCGCGGCAAGGGTTGTTTGCCATTATTCTTCTGGTTAGTTTTTGTTTGCAGACTCTATTATTGGTCATCAGTACCGACCAACAGCTGAGCAAAAGTCGTGCGTTAAAAGGCGAGCAGATGGTCGCCCAGCTGATTGATGAGGCAAGGTTGTCTTTAGAAAACAAAGACCGTGTCAGCTTGAGCGTTATTGCCAATCGCTATACCAGCGAGCAAGACGTCACACGGATACTGATTAAAGACAACAACGACGACATCTTGGTGCCTGTTGGCAATGCGCCAATGCAGCAAGGCGATACCATTCGTCAGATCGCCACCAATGGCGATGCGGTGATTGGCAGTGTATCGTTGACACTAAAAGATATTAGCAAGGGCGAGATTATCGCTATGCAATGGCCGTTTGTCATCGGTACTATGCTGCTGCATTTATTGCTTTGGCTGATTTATGGCTATCTTGCTCGTCCTACTAAAGAGCAAATCAATGCGCTCAGCCGTGATGTCGAAGATTTATATCGCGAGCAATATCGGCAGGTTGATCAACGCAGTGACTATCGTGAGAATGCTCGCGAGAATGCTCGTGGCTATGCTGATGGTGCAAATGACAAGTGCTCAGCCGATAACGAGAATGACAGTACTAGAAACAGTAGCAATAAAAATGAAGGTCGTAATCTTGATGACAATCAAGGGGCTGGTGAAGCCAGTGATAAAAACACAAATACCCGCAAAATTGACGTCCATAATGAAGTCAATGCCTATCTAAGGGCGCAGCAGAATCAAGATGCGACGACGGAAGACACTGGTCTTAATGCTGACAATGTCGCTGAATATCGTACAGATGATCAGGCCGCCAACGCAACGCAAAACGATGGGCGCAGCAGTGATAATGGCACTCATAAAGTCAATGGCAGTGCCTCTCAGTTATCTACCGCTAAGCTATCTGCCACACGCGCAGTTGACACGGTCAGCGTCCAAATCGTATTTCATGACGAATTTAATATGCTTGAGCGCCTAGCGCCTTCCCAGCGCTTGCCTTACCTTGCGCTATGTACACAGCTACTCAATCAGGCAATAACCGAGCTACTCAAACAACCGCTGTTGATGGGTGTGAGTGCGATGAATGAACCACGCTTTGACGAAAGCGGTGCCTGTGCGGTGCTCAAAGCGGATAATAGCCATGCCAAAGTCGCGCTAGCAGGCGTGATGCTTGGCAAGCTCTACCTGATGCTCAATAAGATCATCCACGACAAGCATATTGAACTGTCGCGTTTTGCCTTGTCAGCCAAAGCTGGCGTGAGTGATGATGCCCAAGCCGATGCCATGACCCAACTGTTACAAAGCGTGGGCAAAAAAGAGCAGATGTTGATATTGCTGCCTAATGCTGGACTCAAACAAATCAGCAACCATGTTCAAGTACACAGCATCATGCGTCCGACAACTGTCTATGAGCGTGAGTGCGCGATATTTGATGGTGGCAATGACTCGATGATTCAGCGTTTGGCAGATGTCCGTAATGCAGTTCTGATGATTGAAGAAACGGATGAGTAATATGCTTCATCGCTATTAATGCTGCCACTCTCTCTACAATTGCCTGCGAGATAGCCTTTACGATTGTTCTTGTGTTTGTTGCTAAATAGGGCATAGTGATAAAAAGGATTGACAATGCCCAGTAGAGACTTTATAAGGCATATATATATTCACGTATTTTTAATACACTTGCCAAAAAATGATAGGAGTTTGTCATGAGTGACGCTGATATTGACGACGATTTTGATGATGATTTTGTCGACGATGATGATGCAAAGATGGTAGAAGAGGCTGAGACTAGTGTGCGTACGCGCCTAAGTAGTCTTGAGAAGCGTCGACTAATCGATAATTTGCTAGAAGAAAAGCGTTTGGCTAAAGAGTTAAAAGACGATCTTGATGATCTAGATAACTTCGATGAAGATGGCGATGACTGGGATGATGATTTTTAGGTTTTAGACTTAAGTTAACGATCCTTTTAGGTCAGCCAAGCAGACGATACGATTAAAGTAGGCCCAGTAAACCAAACTAAGCCAATGCCTTAGGGGTTGATCGTGACTGAATTGTGCTAAGCTGGCTGTACCATATTTTGGTTTTCAATGCTTGGTTTTGAACGCTTGATTTTAGTTTTTAATGATTGCTGTGCCACTTAGGGCGTGTCATCAATTAGCACATTGATACATTTAGTGGTCTTAAAATGGTTGAATTTTGCCAAATGTCGTCAGAAATCTTGTCAATAGATTCATGTTTACGGCAATTTCTTTCTTGTTTGGCTACAATTTCCCTTATTTTAGGCCTCACAATCTAAATGATGACGCGCCCTCGCTATATTCAATAAATTTATTTTATAAAGGTTGTTTGGTTTTAGGTGTGTCATCCAAGCAATTGCTATCCTCTTCTTATTCACCATCAGACATTTAATCGGTCGTTTGTGGTGACTGACGCAATCCATCTTTCAAGGATTATTACATCATGAGTAACCAACTAAGTTTTGATGAATTACTAGATTATTTGGACAATCAAGAGAGCCAGTTTGTGCTTGATAGTGTCGCCGCGCATGGTTTTCTGACAGCGACAGTCATCGGTCGTCCATTGCCTAATTGGATGGATGCGCTATTTGAAGGTCATGCTAGTGAGATTCCAGAAAATGTCATCGATGGCATTAAGCGCTGGCGCGACTCTATCATCGCTGAACTAAAAAATGAGACACCTATCGAGCTACCGTTTGGTGAAGGTGCTGGCGACGAAGAAGTGGCTGTCGATTTTTCTGACGAGTCAGATATCGTTGCTTGGTCAATTGGTTTTGTCGATGCCATGTATGGCGATGAAGCCAGTGATTGGTTTGAAGATCAAGACACCGCAGAAGACGTGGCAGTATTGACCTTACCAATGATCGTCCTAAGCGGCATCGATGATGAAGATCCAGAACTATCTGAGATGCGTAAAGACGAAGACAAAATGGTACAGATGGCCAATAGCATCGAAGGCAATTTGACTGAGCTATTTTTATTGTTTCATACCAATGATTAGTCTTTTATAGACAGTTTTTATAGGCAGTGTTGATTGCCATTAATAATGTGGTTTGTTCGCAGCAATGTGGTCTGCCATTATTCTTTATCAATGTTGATTAACGCTGACCATTTCTAGCTGAATGATTTTTATAAGTCACCGATAAGGTCGTACTATGACTGTGCAACTCTCCAATCTTGAGCACTTACCCAATTATCAAATCACCGAGCGTCTCGATGTGGTGTACGGCAGTACCGTGCGCTCAAAGCATGTGGGTAAGGATCTGTTTGCTGGGTTAAAAAATATCGTTGGCGGCGAGCTGACTGCCTATACTGAGCTTCTAGAAGAGTCGCGCCAAGAGGCGATAGATCGCATGATTGTCAAAGCCGAAGCGCTAGGGGCTGACGCAGTTGTCGGTCTGCGTTTTTCGACTTCTAGTATCGCGCAAGGTGCGTCAGAGCTGTTTGTCTATGGCACCGCGGTCAAAGCAGTACCTGTGCAACAGCAGCCTGCATCACCGCCACAATACCCATCTGGTCACACTCCACCTATTCAAAATGCACCTACTCAAAATCCGCAAACGCAACCGCCAACTCCAGCGGATGATTTACCACGTTTCAATCCTTTTGGTTAGTTAATTAAGTTTTAAAACACTAAAGCTTTTTTATGATAAGAGACGTGCCATGAATAATTCTATGACTCAATTCCTCATTAACTACGCGCCGCTTATTATATTATTCGTGGTGGGGTGGTTCTTTGGATCGCGTCATGAGCGCCAACACTTAGCACAGCTCAGTATCGCAGAGCAAACCTTGGGTCACATCGTGGTCTCAAGCGAGCGCTTTTATCATCCCAAGTTGGCAGCCGATAGTAAAGGTGAGCTGGTGCTGGGCAGCGTGGTGATTGCCCAAGATTACTTTAAGATGATTATCGCTCGAGTACTGAGTTTATTTGGCAAAAACTTAACCACCTATGAGACTTTGCTAGATCGCGCACGGCGTGAGGCTATCGTCCGTATGCGCACGCAGGCACAGGCCAAAGGCTACAATCATATCTATGGTTTACGTCTGGAAGTCACTAGTATCAATCAATTGGGCAGCATGGTCGAAGCCATTGCCTATGGCACAGCAGTGGTCGATATCGACACAGCAACTGACCACCACAAATAGCTGAACAAACCCCTAATTATCTGTAAGTTTCTATGGCTTTTCCGACAGTCATCAATGCTTGTTTCTTCAATGCCATCGTAAGCATGCCATCCTAAAATTTATATTTACATCTATCAGCGTAAATACCTCAAACCTATATTTCATTACAAAAGCCCATTATTGACCGGGGAGTAACTGAATGATGTAAGTTATGAGCACGTGACAACGCTATACTTCATTTTAACATTCGATATGCTGGTGTACGTGTATTAGCAGGATTGGCTTATACCACTAGCGTGAAAAATATCGTTATAAATTCTACAGCAACCTAGCCATTAAGTGCTTTGATCAAGTGCATTAAGGACAAGCGCTGTGTGTCGACCTATAGACAGGTCTTATCTACATGGATGTAGTTATGGAAAATCTTGAAATAGTCACCTTAGTAAACTCAGTCGTTATTCCCCTTTGCCTATTTTTGATTATGATGGGCATGGGTATGACTCTTATTACCAACGACTTTAAACGTGTTTTGAAATACCCAAAAGCGGTCAGTATTGGCTTGCTCAATCAGCTTATCTTATTACCGATTATTGGTTTTGCACTGGCAAATATTATGCCGTTGCGACCTGAATATGCGGTAGGGGTCATGTTACTCGTGCTCTGTCCGGGTGGTACCACTTCCAACTTATTTACCTTCCTTGCCAAAGGCGATGTAGCGTTATCAGTCACTATGACTGCCATTGCTAGTGTCGTCACGGTATTTAGTATTCCTGTTGTCCTGAGTTTTTCATTGATTCACTTTATGGGTGCTGGGAGCGAGTTTCAACTGCCGATTATAAAGACAATGATTTCTTTATTCGTCATCACCATTCTGCCTATTAGTATTGGTATGCTGATCAAACGCTTTGCGCCAAGGGTTGCTGATAGCTCACAAGTCATAGTCTCTCGTTTTGGCGTGACGTTTTTGACATTCTTGGTCGTGTTTTTGAGTTATGTACAAAGAGATATCATCGTTGAGGCCCTTATCGCTACCGGACCAGTATCGTTGCTACTAAACCTGTCAACCATGGCGCTTGGTTACTATAGCAGTAAATGGTTGGGCTTGAACCTAGCACAACGAACGTCCATCACTATGGAAGTCGGCTTGCAAAACAGTACCTTATCTATATTCATGGCGCTCACGCTATTGTCTAATTACGACATGTCGATGACACCAGCTATCTATACGTTAGTCATGTTCTTGACAGCAGGTATTTTGGTGCGAATATTTAGCGCAAAATATAATAAGATGAAGAAGACGGAAATTGAGAAAGGTGTTTTGGCTGCACGTATGCTCTAAATGTGTCGTCACTATTGATTACTCATAAAATATTGCCAGCGCACACTCTTAAATAATGAGTCTGCGCTGGCATATGTTTGTGCGAATCAGAGGCTTTATGAGTTGATAATAATTTGATAGTGATTTGATTACTTTAGCGATGTCGTCTATCCATCCTCGCTATTTGATTGTCTTTATTTTGCTGCTTAACTTTGGCGACATCAAATAAGAAAGTACGGTTTTTGAGAACCGCGACAAATACCACGCCGCCGACGGTATTGCCCAATATCACCACCACCAAAAATATCAAGTAACGCCAAAATCCGACGGTGTTGCCATAGAGTAGGGCAGAAAACACCTCAATATTACCCACGATACTATGATGCAAACCCAAAAAGCCAATACTGCCTGTGATCAACGACACCAGCACGATACGGCTAAGGGTGTCGCGTGCCGAGGTGACAAGCCACGCAGCAACGCCCATCATCCAACCTGCTAGTACCGCACTACCAAATATGACCCACCATTCAAATCCTAAAACATGCTCGGAATATGCGTCGATATCGCTGGCGTCAAACAAATGCATATGCAAACCCAAACCGATCATCAACGCTGCAAATAAACAGCCGCCAACGATATTGCCAGCGATGACAATCCCCCAAAGCCGCATGAGTTTGTTTAATGGTTCGATACCATTGAGTACCGGTAGGCTCAGCAGAGACGTTTGCTCAGTGAACAATAGCGACTGACCAATGACGACGATAATAAAGCCAATCGGATAAAGTAATGACGCCAGCACCATGGCATATTGATTGGGCATTACATCGGTCAATAGGGCGAAGGCGGACAAAATCATAAACAGACTAATACCAATCTCCAATCCTGCAGTAAAGGCACTGGTAAATAACGAGCCAAGCGAGCGATTAAAGGTTTCTTTGGCATCGATGACTTGCTCAACTAAGATGCTGGCATAACTTTTTGGTTCGCTTAAATTGTCATCACTGGCCACTTCTTTGATGGTTTCTTTGTCTTCGTCACTGATTTCTTTTGGCAAGTCTTCATCTTTTATGGCGTCACCTTTGGGCACACCTTCATTTCGGTTTGCATCTTCAGAGCCATTTTGGCTTTCATTTTGAGCGCCATCCTGATTGGTTCCAGTTGCCACTTCTAACGCCTCGTTATTGTCCTTCTCATCGGCATTGTCACTACTCTGTGCCGCGTGAATACTAGCTGTCGAACTCGGATCATTATTTTTGTTAGAATTATCTTTAGTATTAGGCATGACAGTAAACTTATATAAGAGGAGCGGTGAGTGAAGGATATAAAAATAACGGTCAAACCAGTGTCAACGTCATAGCCGTTGCCATGTTGCTGCAATGCAAAAAAGCTTATTTTAATAAGTTACAGTAAGGCCATAACGACTGCAAGTATCGAAAAAGCATTCGATACTAACAAAATCTGCCCATATAAGATAAAATCATCCTACTAACTTTTTTGTTTGCTCGAATCACCTATTATTATCCAGCGTTAGCGCTATGCCTGAACCCAGCTTGCGTTGGTTAATTGTATGAATTCAGCGATAACCATACTTTTGCTTACTATTTATTTAATCCATTTACGTTTTAGTCTGAGAGCCTTATGAGTAACCCTAATAGCAAAAATAATTTAACCCAGTCTATCCAAGCGGCCTTAAGCCAACTTGAAAACGCCTATAATCCTGCGGAAGTCGAAGCAGGCATGTATCAGGGCTGGGAAGAAAGCGGCTATTTTCAGCCGACTTTTGACAAAGAAGAGTCGTTTTCTATCGCTCTACCACCGCCGAACGTCACTGGCTCGCTGCATATGGGACATGGTTTTAACAATGCAATCATGGATGCGCTCACCCGTTACCACCGCATGGATGGTGACAATACGCTTTGGCAGCCAGGTACGGATCATGCTGGTATCGCGACCCAAATGGTCGTTGAGCGTCGTTTAGAGGCGCAAGGTATCAAGCGCCGTGATATGACGCGTGAAGACTTCATCGATAAAGTGTGGGAATGGAAAGAAGAGTCGGGCGGCAATATCACCAGCCAGATTCGCCGTTTGGGCAGCTCTGTTGACTGGTCGCGTGAGCGCTTTACCATGGATGATGGTCTGTCTAATGCGGTAAAAGAAGTGTTCGTTCGTCTGTTCGACGATGGCCTTATCTATCGTGGCAAGCGTTTGGTGAACTGGGATCCTAAGTTCCAAACGGCATTATCTGATTTAGAAGTGGAAAATCATGACGAAAAAGGCAGTTTGTGGCATTTCCGCTATCATTTCACGGATAAAGATTTAACGACCCAAGATGGTAAAAACTATCTGGTCGTAGCCACCACGCGTCCTGAGACATTGCTTGGTGATACGGCTGTCGCAGTTAATCCTAGCGATGAGCGTTATGCACACTTGGTCGGCAAAACCATTACCTTGCCAATCACTGGTCGCGTCGTGCCTATCGTCGCTGATGACTATGTCGAAAAAGACTTCGGTACGGGCTGCGTAAAAATTACTCCAGCGCATGATTTCAACGATTATGAATTGGGTCGTCGTCATAGCTTGCCATTGATTAATATCCTTGATGAGCGCGCCAATATCTTAGCATCGATGGAAGTGTATCCTGATCTGCAAACGCGTGAGCCAGAGTTAGAGACCACGCCGAGCGAGTATGCAGGACTTGAGCGTTTTGCCGCACGTAAGTTCCTCGTTGAGCAAGCAGGCGAGCAGGGCTGGCTAGAAGATATCGAGGACTATGCCCTAAAAGCCCCGCGTGCTGAGCGTGGCGGTACGATCGTTGAGCCGTGGTTGACCGATCAGTGGTATGTCGCTGTTAAAGAGCTTGCTAAGCCTGCGATTGACGCGGTAGAAGACGGCAGCATCGAGTTCGTCCCTGCGCAGTACAAAAACATGTATATGTCGTGGATGACAGATCTGCAAGATTGGTGCATCAGCCGTCAGCTCTGGTGGGGACATCGTATCCCTGCATGGTATGACGATGCGACGGGTGAAATCTATGTCGCCCGTGACGAAGCCGAGGTGCGTAGCAAGTATAGTCTAAGCGACGATATCGTATTGCGCCAAGATAATGACGTGCTCGATACGTGGTTCAGCTCTGGTCTATGGACGTTCAGTACGCTTGACTGGGCAGACGTCAACGCCGATCCACGCGTGATGGACACTTTCCACCCAACCAGCGTGTTGGTGACAGGTTTTGACATTATCTTCTTTTGGGTTGCCCGCATGATCATGATGACCATGCACTTCGTGAAAAACGAAGACGGCACGCCGCAAGTACCGTTTAAGACCGTCTATGTGCATGGTCTGGTACGTGATGGCAATGGTCAAAAAATGTCAAAATCAAAAGGTAACGTTTTAGATCCGATTGACTTAATCGATGGTATTGATCTAGAAGCGCTGGTGGAAAAACGTACCAGCAATATGATGAATCCGAAAGACGCGGCCAAAATTGAAAAGCAAACGCGTAAAGAGTTCCCAGAAGGCATCCCAGCCTTTGGTACGGATGCACTGCGCTTTACCTTTACCTCACTTGCCAGTACCGGTCGCGATATCAATTTTGATCTAAAGCGTGTCGAGGGCTATCGTAATTTCTGTAATAAAATCTGGAACGCCAGCCGTTTTGTACTCATGAACTGTGTCGATAGCGAAGGTACTGCCAAGCCTATCGACCAAGCGGCGAACCCTGACGTTTGGGAATTACCAGAAAAATGGATCATGAGTCGTCTGAACTCTACCGTTGCCGATATCCATCAGCATTTCGCCCAGTATCGTCTCGATATGGTCAGCCAAGATATCTATGAGTTCATCTGGAATGAATACTGTGATTGGTATGTTGAGCTTGCCAAAGCCAGTCTAAATGATGACTCTGTGTCTGACGAGCGTAAAGCGCAAATCCGTTATGTACTACTGCACGTGCTAGAGACGGCGCTACGCTTTAGCCATCCAATCATGCCGTATCTGACTGAGCAAATCTGGCAGACGGTCGCACCGCTACTGAATCGCAAAGACACCGACAGCATCGTGGTCGCTGACTATCCAAAAATGGATGAGGCACAAATCAGTGAGCAAGTTGAGGCGGATATGGCGTGGCTACAAGAGCTAATCGCTAGCGTCCGTAACATCCGTGGTGAGATGAAACTGGGTAATGCCGTACGTCTGCCAGTGCTACTACAAAATATCTCTCTAGCAGAAGACGAGCGTCTATCACGTATCGCCAATCAGTTTAAAGCACTTGCCAAAGTCGAAAGCTTAGAGATCGTCAAAGAAGGCGATGAGGTGCCATTGTCATCATCAAGTATGGTCGGTCAGCTACGGGTACTCGTACCGATGAAAGGTCTAATCGATCCAACGGCTGAGCTGGCACGTTTGGGTAAGTCATATGATAAGTTGAAAGGTCAAGCGGAAGGCATCGCCCGTAAGCTAGGCAATGAAGGCTTTGTGAGCAAAGCGCCTGTGGAAGTGGTCGATGCTGAAAAAGCGAAACTGGCTGAGCTACAAGGTCAGTTGACCGCGATGACGGCGCAGATGGGGCAGTTGAAAGCGTTGTAATTGGTATAGTAATATTTGTAGTAATAAAGAACGCTTTCACGTTTGTGATGGCGTTTTTTATTGTCTACTGGTTAGTTCTCTAACCAACTCTTAGTTCCAATAAATACTGAATATTTGTGTGCTATTCTACAAATTTACATCCACAGTATGAGTAAAAAAACTAGTGTGAATAAATTGTATGCGCTTAATTCGATTGGGAAATAAATAAATGAAATGTAAATTACCAAGTGGTTGTAAAAATGATATTTTTCGAGAGCTTGATTACTGTGTTTTGCATTGTTCAGATGAAGGGATTGAAAAAAAAGATATAGATAATTACTTGGAGGAGTTTGCTAACGTATTTATGGAATACTTATATGAAAATATTTTGAAAAATACTTTCTATAAAGTAAATAAAGATGGAGTAGCTATACGTAATTATTCTATCCATGAATTTAAGCATAAAAATATTATTTTGAATGATGAACTAAAAAAAAGGATGGGAGAAGTAAGTATTATAGTTAAAAATATAGTTTTCCCAGGAAATAGTAGACTTGCAGATTTCATGTTGAATATTAAAACAATAATAAGATATTTAGGTAGTGTTAATTTTGAAGAGTGTCAATTCGGTTATTTATCTTTTAACGGGTTCTATAATTGCTATCACAAAAATTGTAATTTTAATGAGGACTTACTGATATATCCATTTTCACAGGTAGTAGATAAAAATAATGAAAACATTATTAAGTACAGATATGTAGGTTGTAATTTTAAAGAAAATGTACGTTTGACTCCATCAATATTTTCTAACGATATATATTGTAATATGTTTGCAAACTGTAATTTTGAAAAAGATGTATTTATTATTAATTTGACGATACATAAAAATGTATTTCTATTTCCAGACCCTCTTAAAGACTCTGATATCAAGTCTGTAAATATTTATTTTGAAGAATTCAAAAATAGCTATGATATTAATAGTATTCATATAGAGAATTGCATATTTAAATCTGATTTTAAGATAAACGGACTTGATAAGAGGTACATAGATGATTTAATATTTTATGGATGTGCGTTTAAAGAAAATATTCAGAATATAAATATTATAAAAATAATAGATACTAAGTTTGAGTCTAAAGTTGAGATAAAGTATAGGAATATAGAAGATTTTAAATTTATCAACTCTAATGTAGATAAGATATTTGACTCTTTTAAAAGTAGGTTTAAGAAAATCGATTTCAACAAGAGTGTTTTTAATAGTTTTGCAGGTTTTGAAGAGATTGTATGTGGATTATCGGTAGATGATAAAGATTTAACTGAAAAAGAGAAGTCGTTATTTAAGAGCCCTGAAAGTACTAGACTTAGTTATTTGACGGTGTTCGAGCATGTAACTTTTATGGATTTTTCAAGTTTTAGAGGTGCTAATTTTAATTCAGGGTTAGATTTTTCGAAAAATAATTTAAAAGATAAACCTAATTTTTTAGGTGTGAAAATTAATTCACTAAATACTAAACGGGAAACATTTAGAATTGTGAAAAGCTCATTTGATGATGCAGGTAATCAGATTGAAGCGAATAAGTTTTTTATTGAGGAGATGAAAGCTTACAGAAAAGAGCTCAAAGTTAATAGAGGTAGTTTGTTTGAGCGATTTATACTATTCTCTAATAGGTGGATTTCAGACTTTGGTGGCAATTATGTGTTACCTATTGTGTGGCTAGTAGCGAGCATTGTGATATATACGGCAATAATTTACTGGCACCACTCATTTTTCACTGAAGCTAAGAATACATATCTTTGGCATTCTAATTTTGATTATGTATCCATTAGAGCTAATGATTTTGCAAAAAACTTCTTACCCTTTAGTAGATTTCTTATAGGTAAAAGTGGTATAGAGTTCGTGAGTCTATTGTTTTATATATGGTTTGCAGTTTTAATTTGGCAAACTATCGTAGCTGTCAAACGACATACACAACGTTAAGGAATACCATGAACCATCTCACCGTCGGACAACGCTCGCCTTTGGGCAACCTTGCCATTGACGATACCGCGCCCATCACGCTTAAGTTCACCCGTCAAAGCCCAATAGAGATGGACATCAGCTGCTTTGCCTTAGATGCAGCGGGCAAACTGATCAATGATGATTACATGGTGTTTTATAATCAGCCAACCTCACCATGCGGGCAAATCAAGCTCACCCATTACGAGTCGCAGCCAACAGCAAATAAAGGCATCCAAGCCGAGTTTGAGGTTAATTTATCCAAACTGGCAGATAATATAGACAGCTTGTTTTTTGTGTTGTCAGCCGACACGCCGCTCAATCAAATTCAATCGTTAGAGATTGGCATTTGGCAGCAATCGCAAAAGGTACAGGCAGAATATCAAGCAGCAGATTTTGCCCAGCAGCAAGCCAGTATGCTGATGCAGCTTTATCGTAAGAGTGGCGTGTGGCGAGTATCTAACGTCGCGCAAGGCTTTAATGGTGGACTTGCCGCCATCGTGCAGCATTTCGGTGGCGATGTAGAAGAGAGTAGCCCGCAAGCAGCAGCCGTAACCGCAGCACCAGCACCAGTTCAAGCAAAACCGTCGTTAGAAAAGGTTATGCTAGACAAAGCCCCAAAACTGGTCAATCTGGCCAAAAAAGCCACGATATCGCTTGAGAAACGCCAATTGCAGCAATTAACCGCAAAGGTAGCACTGGTGTTAGACGCCTCAGGCTCAATGAACAGACAGTACAAAAAAGGCCGCGTGCAAGAGGTGGTCAACCGCCTATTGCCATTGGCAGTGAGCTTCGATGATGACCAAGCGCTAGACTGCTGGGCGTTTGCCCGAGATCCGCAGTATTTGGGTGAGATTGGACTGAGCAATTATGACGGTTTCATTGACAACGCTCATGGCGGCTGGCGCAAATGGGCACTTGGCCCGCGCATTAATAATGAAGCAGAGGTCATGAAAGCCGTGACAGAGTTTTATCAAAAGGATGGCTTGGATGTGCCTGTCTACGTGCTATTTATCAGTGATGGCGGAGTGAATGACAATCGCGGTATTACGAGAGTCATGACGGAAGCCGCGAAACTGCCGATATTTTGGCAGTTCTTGGGCTTGGGTGGTCGTGGTTATGGCATCCTAAAAAAACTAGACGACATGGCAGGGCGCGTGATTGATAATTGCGATTTTTTTGAATTAGATGACTTGGACGACATTAGCGAAGAAGCTTTGTATGAAAACATGTTAGAAGAGTTTCCACTGTGGCTAAAAGAAGCCAAGCAACTTGGTATAGTCACGAAATAAACCAATCAGACATTTGTCACTAAAACTAAAAACCGCTCATAGTTTAGACTGTGAGCGGGTTTTTTTGCTAAAAATTCAGTCAAAGGTTGTGAGCTCACTTACTCAACCACTAACCAAACATACTTATTAATAGCAAAAACCTCGTAAAAATAGCCTTGTACCGTTTTGAGCAATATCGCATGCTTAGCTACCTATATAGGTAGCTATTTTATAAACCAGTAGCTACTTACCCCAACTGATACATAGTTGAATGACACTACTTATATGACTCAATCAAAAAAAACCTTTTACTATAGACCTAATAGCAATCAATCGAGAAGCCCCGCAGTGCGTTGGACGTTTGTCATACTGGGTTGGATATTTTTTATATTGGGTATTATAGGAGTGCTGTTACCCGTGATGCCAACTGCGCCTTTTATACTACTGGCAGCAGGGTGCTGGGCACGCAGCTCGCGGCGCTTTCATTTTTGGCTGATCAATCATAAATACTTTGGTAAGTTTGTCCGTGATTGGGAAAATAATCATGCCGTACCCCTCTATGCCAAGTGGTTAGCAACGATAATGATGACTATATCGACGGCAATGTTATTTTATCGCTTGCCAGCCGATACGATGTGGGTGGCATGGGCGGTAGCCACTGTTTGTAGTGGGGTTGCGGTGTATTTGTTCCGCTTGCCAAATGCCTAAAATCGTTGCAATTTGAACCAAAAATGGCTAATAAAAGGGCTTTGTTACACGAAATGTCAGATAAGGCTTGCGATACTAGGATGTACCCCTTATAATACGCCCAAGCTTAAGAGCAGTTCTGCACCAAATCATTACCTCGTAGTATTAGTTATAATCCTTCGTTTTAATATTTATCGTTCAGTAGCTATTTGCAAGCGTTACCGGTCACTAGGCCATTAATAAATTAAAAAGTAGGATTATCAATATGTCAGATACTCAAAAAGGTACAGTTAAGTGGTTCAACGAAGCTAAAGGCTTTGGTTTTATCGCTCCAGAAACTGGCGCAGACGTTTTTGCTCATTACAGCGAAATCACTGGTTCAGGCTTCAAAACTTTAGCTGAAGGCCAAGAAGTTGAGTTCACTGTAACTCAAGGTCAAAAAGGCCCACAAGCCCATAACATCGTTGCTATCTAATCTGTCTTTATAGACACTTAGAGCAAGATGAAAAAAAAGCGAACCTTCGGGTTCGTTTTTTTTCGTCTGTCATTTAGTATTAGATAAAATAATATAGTCAGTGAAAAGTAATATCTATACATCACGCACTGCTAATATCAATTTTTTTGCTTGCTGTGCCTGTGCAGACAGAGGCTACAAAAAATGGATATCGGTAGTATCGTAGCGTTTTTGGGATATTTTGACTATATATTAAAAAGGCCTCCGACTATAAATAGTTGGAGGCCTTTTTTTTAATGAGTGTGGTGAGTCTATCAGATAGAGCTAATACCAATATTAATCAGACCGCCACCAATGATTAACCAAGCAAACATAATTGCACCCAAGATCAGTGGCTTCACGCCAGCTTGCTTAATCGCGCTCAGATGAGTCGTCAATCCTAGTGCAAACATCGCCATCGTCAGCAAAACATCATCAAACATGACCATACTTTGCTCAAAGCTGTCAGACATCGGCACCCATGTGTGCAGTATGACGATAAGAATAAAAATAAAGGCAAACCATGGCACGTTGACCTGTTTAATGCGGTCTACAAATGATAATTTTTCACCATGACCATCATTGTCACTCTTAGTCAAAGCAAAGGATAAAATCAGTAGAAAAGGGGCGAGCATCATGACGCGTATCATTTTGGTCACGACGGCTGTATTACCAACCTCAGGATTGATCGCGTTACCTGCCACCACGACCTGTGCGACTTCGTGTATGGTCGAGCCAGTATAGATGCCATATTGCTGAGCATTTAACCAAGGCTGCAACCAACCAAGATGATATAGGAATGGGTAGAGTAGCATCGCAATAGTGCCAAAGACGACGACGGTTGCCACAGCGATAGTGACTTTATGCGCTTCTGCTTTTACCACTGGCTCTGCGGCAATCACTGCGGCTGCCCCGCAAATACTCGCGCCTGAGCCAATCAATATAGTCGTTTTTTTATCGACTTTTAGCCATCTCGTACCCAGCCAATAGGTCAATAAAAAAGTCGATGTCAGTACCAGTGCATCCGTCATAATCGCTGGCATACCAACGCTAGCCACTTGGGTCATGGTTAGCTTAAACCCATAAAACACAATGGCTAAGCGCAAGATTTGACCTTTGGCAAAGCATACACCAGCATTTAGCTGCTCAGCGAAATTAGGGTATACCGTATTACCTAAGACCATACCGAGAAAAATTGCCAATGTTAAAGAGGACAGTCCGACGATGCGCCCGTTCGACCAAGTGTCTAGACCAGTATTGAGCCATAAACAAAATAAACTACCGACCAGCACCACGACCAATCCTGCTAAGTGCCGATTGTTTGGAAAGTAACGATTCACTGAGTGGGTAAAAGCGTGCATGATAGACCTATCCTATTATTGCTAATCGACATAAGCATAAACTTATGAATAGACAGTATAAGATAAGCTGATTTATAATAAAAACAGATTAATAAGATACAAGCTATCGATTTTTTAGGTTAATGCTGATTATCTAAGATTGATAAAAAAGATATCAAGATTGAACTAAAACAGGCTAAAAACTGACATAAGGTGTCATTAATTAATGAAAAAAGCGATGCAGACGCTACCGAAGATTACGCTAAAACAATTGGCGGTATTTGTGAGTATTTATCAGACGGGTAGCACCAGCCGTGCCAGTGAAGCGCTGCATTTATCACAGTCAGCAGTCAGTAGCGCGCTGACTGAGCTCGAATCCAGACTGCAAATGCCGTTGTTTGAGCGCGTTGGGCGTAGGCTTAATCAGCATCCAAATGCCCATCCCATTTATGTGCAAGCGCAGGCAATTTTGGGGCAGTCACTGACGCTTGAACATTATCACAAGCATCAAGCAGGACAGATTCATATTGGCGCGAGTACGACCATAGGCAACTATGTATTGCCACCGCTGCTGGCTGAGTTGTATAGAGCCTTGCCAAATGCAAATGTGAACACTTATATCGCCAATACCCAAGAGGTAGTTGCGGAGGTCGAGCAACTCAACATCGATATTGCCCTAGTAGAAGGGATGCCGCGACCTGCGGATACTAAGGTCATTGAGCAGCGTGCATGGCGAACGGACACCTTGATAGTCTTTGCCAAACGCGACAGCAAATGGCTGACAGACATGGCAGCATATAACGAAGTGGATAATTGCTACGAGCTTAGTATTGAACAACTGGCACGATTGCCATTATTGGTGCGAGAGGCAGGATCAGGTACGCGGCAAATTATCGACGAGCAATTATTACAGCATATGCCCGATGCCGAAGTTATCATGGCCATTCAGCAATCGGAAGCGATCAAGCATATGGTCAGTGCCGATATTGGGCTGGGTTGTCTATCACAGCACGTGATTGAGGCAGAATTGGCCAGCGGTAAGTTAGTACAAGTAAAAGTGGCAGGCATCGATTTGTCGCGAACTTGGTGGCTAGTGTGGCATAAAGCCCGCCATCAAAGCCCAATTTGGCAAAGCTTTATTGATATTTTGACATCAGAATAAGGGTTAGAGACAGATAATAAAAAACGTCCCATAGCCATGACTATAGGACGTTTTATAAAATATTATGTTCAGCTTGTAATATAAGCGGCTCAAGTCAACTCATCAAAGCTAAGCCACCTTTACACTTAAGCATTGTTTATTGAAAGGTGATCGCTTATTTATTAACTGGCTTATCCAGTCTCACGACTAAGCTATCGCAGGGGACATTTGGCAAAATATTATCTGCTGTTGCCCCACTAAGCCATGCGACGATACCATGGCGCTCATGACGACCGATAACCAGTAAATCAACGTCATGCTTATGACAATAATTGACGATACCTTCGCTACTAGAGATGGCGGTGGTCACCTCGGCATTGACGGCGGTTAAGCCGTTACGCTCTAAAAATTGTGCTAGCTTGGCTCGTGCTTCTTGGCAACGCTCATCGTCAATCTGGTCATATAAGCTAGAGGCGGGTACTAGCTCATAGCCAAAACCAACCATCGTATCTTTGACAATATGCAGTACAGACAGCTTAGAACCCGGACGGTTATCGACGATTTGTTTGGCTTTTTGCGCCACTGTATCGGCATCAGATAACAAATCGGTAACTAGTAAAATATGTTGGTAACTCATGAGGTGCTCCTCGTAGCAAGTAGTCTTAACTATAGCACTACTGATGACTGCTGTTAAGTAATGTCGGCATACTTTTAAACCGCTAAGGTATTGCCCTTCCTAATTGTACTATAGTTGGATTCAAATAATTTCGATACAAGGAAACCGAGCGCAAGTTATACATTAGTATGTTTAGCGAGGATGACGATGTAGCGAATTTATATGGATTTGACTATATCAGCGCTGCTCTTTCTTAGGATAATGCCTTGACTTCTCTGTCTGCTAGCCCCATCTATTAGCGCTAGACCCATTTTTTCATTGCTATAGCTTACCCACCATAAAACCGATAAAATTTTGAGCGTTAAGTTTTAATGATCATTTTATCACGCACATTGTTACCATTCTATTTACCCTGAACTGCAGGGCATTATCTACATAATGAGCTAAGGACAACTATGACTGACACCGCATTTACCGCTGACCTAACATTGCACTCCGCATTTGAGTTGATTGAACATCGCCATATTGAGGCGCTATCGATGGATGTGCTGATCAGTCAGCATGTTAAGACTGGTGCGATGCATTATCACTTAGCACATCCGAGTGATGAAAATGCATTCTTGGTAGGCTTTCGCACTCAGCCAATGGACTCAAAAGGCGAGGCGCACATCTTAGAGCATGTGGCTTTATGTGGTTCTGAGAAATTCCCTGTGCGTGATCCGTTCTTTTCGATGATTAAGCGCTCGCTCAATACCTTTATGAATGCGATGACCGCTGCTGATTGGACGGCTTATCCGTACGCCACACAAAATAAAAACGACTATTTCAACTTGCTTGCCGTTTATCTTGATGCGTCATTTTTCCCGAACATTCATCCGCTTGATTTTGCTCAAGAAGGTATTCGTGTTGAGTTAGATGAAAATGACAAGCCGCAATTTAAGGGTATTGTTTTTAATGAAATGAAAGGCGCTATGAGCGGCGAGATTGATCAGCTGTATCATGCCGTTGCCCATCATCTCTTCCCAACGACGACGTACCATTATAATTCGGGCGGTGAACCTGCTGATATTCCGGACTTGACCCATCATGAGCTGGTCGAATTTCATCAAAGCCATTATCATCCATCAAACAGTGTGATTATGAGTTTTGGTAATATTCCTGTCGCTGAGACGCAGGCGAAAATCCATGAAGATGCCTTGATTCAGTTTGAGGCGGGCAAGAAGCATGTATCGCGTCCAGAAAAACGTCTGTCTGCACCGATTAGCGCTACCGACACCTATACCGCTGACGAAGCTGGCCCTGACCAAACCCATCATGTTGTGGCGTGGTTATTGCCATCTATTACCGACCCCAAGCAGCGCCTTGCTTTGCGTCTACTAGAAGGCGTGTTGATTGAGCATGCAGGCTCGCCGTTGCGTGCTTATCTGGACAGCCATCCACTCGGCAAAGCACCAAGTCCGCTATTGGGACTCGATGACAGTCATTATGAAATGGTCTTTTATACGGGTCTGCGCGGTTCAAACCCAGAGCATGCCGAAGCAGTCGAGCAGGGCATTATCGACTTGCTAACCGAAGTTGCCAACTCACCAGTCGATGACGAAACGATTGAAACTATCCTACATCAGATTGAGATAGATCAGCGTCATATCGGCGGTGACAGCATTCCTTATGGTTTGAATCTCATGCTAGAAGGCTTTAGTACCGCCATTCATGATGGCAATCCAATCGATGTGTGGGAAGTGGACGAGCATCTACAATGGCTGCGTGAGCAAGTAAAAGACGAGCAATGGTTGCCCAACTTAATCAAAATACATCTACTGGATAACAATCACCGCGTGCGCGTGACCCTAACACCAGACAGCGAAAAAACTGCTCGTTTAGCGGCAGCTGAGCAAACGCGTCTCGACACTATCGCCATGGATTTGACCGCTGATGATAAAGCCATCTTGCACAAGCAAGCATTGGATTTAGCAGCGCGCCAAGCGGCACCAGATGATTTGAGCTTATTGCCAAAAGTTGGCTTGGATGACGTACCGACGGATATCAGCTTTAAGCAAGGCAAGCAAAAACAAGTGAATTTGAGCGGGCAAGACAGCACCTTATTTGAATATGAAGCAGGCACCAATGGCTTGTATTATTATCAAGTAATTGTGCCGTTGACAGATGCGATTGGTAATACAGGTACAAGCGAGTTACCCGTCAATGAAGTCATTAATCATCCGCTACTGCCTATTTATTTAAGCTTACTGTCTGAGCTAGGTACAGACTCTCTTAGTGCCCATGAAATGCAAGCCAAGCAAGCGGCGCATTCGTCAGGTGTGACAGCGCGTATCAGCCAACGTACCAATATCGATGACAGCCAGTCTATCAGCAGTTATTTTGTGGTGGCAACGCGCGCGCTAAACCGCAAGCCTGAGGCGATTGATTTACTCAAAGAAGTGATGGAGCACAGCGTCTTTACGGAGCATGATCGTATCAAAGAGATTCTGCAGCAGCGCCAAGCAGGCTGGCAATCAAACCTTGCCGGTTCAGGGCATGCTTATGCCATGCAAACGGCCAGTCGCGGTATGAGTCGTCAGGCGCAGTTAGAGTATGTGCGTAGTGGTCTGCCAGCATTGAACGCGTTAAAGGACTTTTTAACCCATGCCAGTAATGATGATGCGCAGTGGGATAAATTAGCCACCAGTTTGATGGATTTACATCAACGTTTCATCAGCCTCCCTAAGCATGCCGTTATCATCTGTGAAGCCGAGCAAACTGAACGCTTAAGCAATTTGATTGTTGATAGCTGGAAAGACAGCCAAGCGCCACGTATTGCCGCGCAGCTGAGCAGCTCTGATGCTAGTATTGAAGACAATATCCCAAGCGAATTTGCCGAGTTACAACTTGATGCGGCACTAAATGGTGAGAAAGACGTTGTCAAATCGTTAGAAAGTGGTGTCGCGCTCGATGTTGAGGACTTGGCATGGTTGGTGCCGACCAACGTCTATCATAATGCTAGTGCCTATACGGTTCCAGCGGCTGATCATCCGGACACAGTAGCCTTGATGGTATTAGCGCCTTACTTGCGCAATGGCTATTTGCATAGCGCCATCCGTGAGCGCGGCGGTGCTTATGGTGGCGGTGCGGGCTACGATGCCAATGCTTGCGCCTTTAAGTTCTTTAGCTACCGTGATCCACAGTGTGCTGAGACTTTTGCTCACTTTGATGCCAGTATCGAGTGGTTATTAAATGAGCCGCAAACTGACGAGCAATTGGAAGAAGCTATTTTGGGGATTATCTCCGGTATGGACAAACCAGGTTCTCCAGCAGGTGAAGCGATCAAAGCATGTTTTTCTGACCTGCATCATCGCGGTGCTGACTGGCAGCGTAAAATGCGTGCGTCAATTTTAGCCGTGACAGTCGCTGACTTACAGCGCGTTGCCAAGCAATATTTGCAAGGGCAAAAACATGTGCGTGCAGTCTTAGCGCCTTATGACAAAGAAGAAAAGGTAAAAGATCTTGGTTTTGAGGTTTGTAAAATAAAAAGCTAAGGTGGTCAGACTTACCATGAAGTGCAAAAAAGCCAAGCATCAAGCTTGGCTTTTTTGTGCCTATGCACTCAATTAATACCGTTTAATGCTTTGGTCTTTACCAATATAATCTTGATGCACAGGGAATTTATCATGGCTATCGAATTGCTTACGATCTTCAAAGTAACTGGTTAGCGTACGACGTACTGCTTCAAAGGCGATGCTATCCCATGGAATGTCTTCTTCACTAAATAACGCACAGTCAAGACTCTCAGAGCCAATACCATAAGCACCATCTTTAAGGTCATTCAGGTAAATCGCATAAATTTGCCCAATATCAGGGATATCATAGAGGCAGTATAAATGGGGGTTGGTCACCACCGCTTCAGCTTCTTCAAAGCTCTCACGCGCCGCGCCATCAGCGATGGTTTCGCCATTCTCCATAAAGCCCGCTGGTATCGTCCATAAGCCATATTGTGGCTCAATCGCTCGGCGGCATAGCAATACTCGGCCCTTGTGAACGACCAATGAGCCACAGATGACCTTTGGGTTTTCGTAGTGAATATAGCCACAATTTGGGCAGACCAAACGCGGGATATTATCGGTGGCCGGTATTTTACGTTCAGCCTCGTGGCCACATTGTAGACAATAGCGCATATAAACTGCCTTGTTATTATGATCAGAAAGGATATGGGGTGTCATTGTAATAGCTTGGGTGTGCAGCGTTATACTTAGGGTGCAACAGTCATGCTGCCGTACGATCGTAAATAGCAGCCATTACCTTAAGATAGCACATATTTTCTTTGCACAGAATGATGATAACAGTAATGTATAGTCAGAGCACTTTTAAACCGCTACGGTGTTACCCGTCCTAGATGTACTGAGTGTGCTATCTGCGGTCGGGCGGCTTGTAGCGATTCTAAAATTTCTTGACTATATCATTTCACCGCAGAGTCGTTGTTTGTTGCTATAAAAGAAAGACTCTCAATTAATTCTTGTGATACAAATAGGCAGTCACATAAATAGCATGCAGTAAACAGGCGATTGCGCTAATCTAGATTGAGACATTATTTTAGGTCTTTAATTAGCACACGCTCTAGGGCATGTCCTCAATACTATGTTCCTTGTTTGACGGCAATTTACCTCATTTTTATCACCATTTTTAAAATGAGGACACACCCTAGCAATTATTAAATAATTTGATGATAAATTTTTAGATTTGATGATGATAACTATCGTTTTATGACCGTTGTTTTTATGACTATTGTTTTTATGACTATTGTTTTATGACTATCTTATTGTGACTATCTTATTGTGACAAGGCTTTATACCGATAAAAATACAAGGCAATTATAATGTTACTTCCCCCGCAGTCTGTAAATTTTGATGAATTGTCAGTCGCTGTGCCAGACTTTATTCGTTATCCCACTATTAGAAAATTGGCAGAGCGAGTGCAGCATGAGACATTAAATGCTGTCACCAGTCCAGCAATGTACAACGCTTGTGGCACCTCTCGTCGTACTCGCATTTTAGACAGCCTATATCAGACGCCCATTGCCGATGCCTCAGTATTGGTTGCCATCACCCATGAACGCCATCCTAAGTTGCTATTGACACGCCGCGCTGCCCATATGAATAGTCATGCTGGCGAGGTATCTTGTGCAGGCGGTAAGCATGAAGCTGGCGATGGTAACAATGTCGTTACCGCATTACGTGAGGCTTGCGAAGAGACGGCGCTACCACCCAATAAAGTCCAGCTACTCGGTCAATTGCCGATCCAAACGTCCAAAAGCGGTATGAGTGTGCGTCCGATTGTCGCGCTTATTGCGCCAGATTTAGTATTAGTACCTGAGCTTGGCGAAATCTCACGTATTTTTTGGGCAGATTTTGAAACCTTATTAACTCAGCCCACCGTAGAGTATGCGATAGAATATGCGATGCAAGATCAAATGGCGACCATCCTTACGCCCAGCTGGCAAGTGGATGGTGAAACAGTATGGGGTTTAACAGGACGAGTCATCGCTAGCTTATTAGAAACGGGGTTTGATCGGCAGCTTGAATGGTATTACCGTATACAAGATACGCGCAATTAACACGCAGGGCAGTTGAGTTTTTCGCTTAAAATGTTCAACAGACCCTAGTCATCATTACTTATAGTAGTCGTCATTTTTTTTGAGCCACCAATTCATATTGTCTTGCCGTTTGGCACGGAAGGCTTCTAATTTATGCGCCACAGCTTGATTGTGCTGGCGCGCCGTATCGAGAGCAAAGAGAATCGGTACTGAAGATAAGACGCCAAAGCGGATTTTCGATTTGGGCAAATCCAAGCCATCACCGATATCATCACCGACTAGCATCCGTGTCACACTGGCATTGACCATCTCAACAAAACGTCCACGGCGATTGTCTTCTCCCATCAGTTGGCGCGGCAAATCATGCAGGGCTTTTGCTAATGGCTGTCCCATCTTAAAATCAAGCTGTTGAATCGATAAATAAGTATATAACCACTCCCAGCAAGCCGCTTCATCTTTTGGCAAGCGCTCTAAATCAACGCCCATCCAGTAGCTGGCCAGATTCCATAAATGCAAAATCCCTTCTCCTTCCTCAGGGCTGATGCGTGCACCCAGTAGGCGTAGGCCGCGCATAATCAACAACGAAAACTGCAAATGGGTAGCAATCATGTCGGTCTGATTAATAGGAAGACCCCAGTAATCCGTGTTCCAGCTGCCATCTGGATTATGATGCTGGTCGGCATTTGCTATGACGCCTTTAGCAGCATTCCCTTTACCTTTAAGCAGGTTTTGCCGCACCAGTGTATGGATTTGCCGTACCTGAATGGACTGCCGCCACCCTTCAGAGCCAATCGCTAGCACTTGCTCGATGGGCTGGCGGTCGTTAGCCATATTTGCAGTTGATTGTGGATGCTCAGAGACCGCTAAAATGTAAGCATAAGTACGCATCAATCGCGGTAGCGCATCGTGCATCAAAGCACCGGTTTGAATCAAAGGCAAGGAAAGGGCAGGGATGCTATAGCCAGCCATCAGCGCGACGTTACGAAGTAGCCAAATAAGCATCAGCGGATAACGTCGATAGGCGACTGCGCCAATTTGCGCAAGCTTAGGATCAAACCAATCTGGATGGCTGCTAAATTGTTCAGTTAAGGCGCTAAACGAAGAGTGGGTTATGGGGTCATAGGTCGGAGTATCGTCAAGAATGATGTGCTGTAAGGGTTTAGAAAAACGAATACCGTCAGCCGCTAAATCATCTGCGAATGGATCACCGATATCATAGCCCGCGACTATCTCGTTTAATAAGTCTTGCGAGATGGCAAAGTCTTTTGGTAATAAATAACGCTTAATGCGCTTTAGGACCTGTAAGTCACTATGATCATCGACAGCAGTGGTACGACCATGACGCTGATAAGAAGTTGCCGACTGATGATAGGTGTCTAAATCTAAACCATTGTGCTTTTTGTTCATATTTATCTCTACACCTATCATCTATCGCGTGCGTCTGTTGCTTATCAATTGCCTCATTGCCTCATTGCCTCATTAACCCATCAATCGAATTAATGACGGGTTAGATCTACCGAGGTACTGTTAATGTCTTCTTTTAGCGTTGCTTTGAGCATCATGTAACCGGCGATACCAGAGACAATTGAACCCATGATAATACCCAAACGCTCATCGAATAAGGTCGTGTCGCCTGCGAATGCTAAGCCACCGATAAACAAACTCATGGTAAAACCAACCCCGCATAGTAAGGATGCACCGTAGATTTGCTTAAAGTTCATCCCTCTTGGCATGGTCGAGATGCCAAGTTTAAAGATTAACCAGCACATTATCATTACGCCCAGTTGCTTACCGATGAAAAGACCAGCGGCGATACCTAGCGGCACTGAGTGAAATAATTCAGCGAAGCCTGCACCTTTGAGCGAGATACCCGAGTTGGCAAACGCAAACAGGGGCAAAATACCAAAGGCAACGGTGTTGTGTAGATCGTGTTCTAGCTCTTCTACTGGCGAGTGCTCAGGATCAGTACGATCGAACATAGGAATAAATAGGGCTAACACCACCCCTGCCAATGTCGCATGAATACCAGATTTGAGTACCGCAATCCACATAATCACGCCGATAAGTAGATAAGGGGTGATGCTCGTCACATTGCGACGATTGAGTAAGTATAAAAACGGTAGACACAAACCAGCGACAGCTAATGAGCCCAGTGACAAGTCGTTGGTATAAAATAAGGCGATGATTAAAATGGCACCAATATCATCAAAAATAGCAATAGACACCAAAAACACCTTTAATGAGTTTGGTACACGATTGCCAAGCAGGCTTAAGATACCCAAAGCAAAAGCGATGTCTGTCGCCGCAGGGATCGCCCAACCTTTCCAAAAATCAGGTTCATTATAGTTAAAGAGCAAATAGACAATGGCGGGCATAATCATGCCACCCAGTGCCGCTCCAGCAGGCAGGATAATCTGCTTAATGTTAGAGAGCTCACCAATCAAGACTTCACGCTTTAGCTCAAGTCCGACTAAGAAAAAGAAAATAGCCATCAGACCATCATTGATCCAATGACTGGCATCTTTGGCAATACCAAATTCGCCAATACGAATGGATACAGGGGCATGAATAAAAGCCTCATACCAAACACTGAGGGGGCTATTGGCAATGATCATTGCAGCAATGGCAGCCAATGCTAAAACGATACCGCCTGCTGCCTCAAATTCGAAAAATGCCTTAATTCTTTTTATTGCCATATCATCCTCATTTACTAAATACAATTTGCTAAATAATGCAATAACCTCAAGTATCTATACTGTTAAATTGGACAGTGTCGCAGATAGACGTTAACAGTTTCTCATAATCTCATTCATATACACAACAAAATCTGTAAAACTGAAACCATAAACCTATCTTACCCTATCAATAAGAGCGAAATGCCAGCGCTATGGCGAGAGGCAAAGCAGGAATAAATCATAAAATCTGTCATTGATAAAAATATTATTCTTAAATATTTCAATAACCTGTTAGACAAATCTAGCAGACTTCAGCTCGTTTTTGGCTTTTTTTAGTCTTTTATCTCTATAATGAGCGGCATTACGCAGTGTTCTGTCACAGCTTTGATACATATCAGCAGTACTATTGGCTAGCTACTAGCAAAGTTGGTAGCAACACTAGTAGTGATGATTTATTCTCAGTTCTTAAAGCCAGTTCTTATGGCTTCTTCATTTTTCATCATAAAGTTTACAGGTCGGTGTTATGGACTTATCATTCTCTCTAGAGATTATTTTAATGCTGACAGCCGTGGCAGCGCTGGCAGGTTTTATTGACGCTATCGCAGGTGGTGGTGGCTTATTGACCATACCAGCCATGCTACTGGCCAATATTCCCCCAGTGCTAACGCTGGGCACTAACAAGCTGCAAGCCGCTTCAGGTGCGTTAGCAGCGTCCATTACGATGATTAGAAAAGGGGTCGTCAAGCCACAACGCATCAAGGTGGCCATTATTGCTGCTTTTATCGGTTCAGTTATCGGTACGATCGCCGTACAGATGTCACCACCTGATTTGCTCGAAAAGCTGATTCCGTTTTTAATCGCAGCGATTGGTCTCTATACGCTATTTGCACCCAGACTTGGTGAGGTAGAAGCCGCACCGCGTATCTCAGAAGGCAAATGGCAAAAAGTCGTGGCACCTTTAATTGGTTTTTATGATGGTTATATCGGCCCAGGAACTGGCATGTTCTTTGCGCTTGGTAATGTGGCTTTGCGCGGTCGTCAGATCATTGAAGCGACAGGCGCGGCAAAGGTCTTGAACTTATCGACCAATATTGGCTCGCTGATTTTCTTTATTTTGGGCGGTAATGTATTGTGGAAAGTTGGGCTAGCAATGATGGTTGGGCAAACGATAGGTGCGTATTTTGGCTCGCACATGGTGGTTAAAGGCGGTAGTAAGCTGATTCGTCCGATGATTGTATTGGTGTGTTTTGCCATGTTGACCAAATACGTTTTTGGTTAAACAACAATAGGGTCTGTTGAACATTCAAATATTAGGACTGCTGATTGCTAAAATCGCATCAAACGTTTTATCAAATCAGGTGTAAACTGACGATAATGTCGAGACCTTAGCTAGGTTTACAACAACGTTTGGGGTGATTTTAGCATCAGCCCCAAGTATACAAGCAGGGGCAGGGCTATTTTTTGCCAATATATGGCGAAATTGTCTACCCTAGAATGACTAGGCGTCAAAAATTTCACTGCATATTGCCTAAAAAATAGACACTGCCAGTGCCACATTTGAATGTTCAACAGACCCTAATAAATAACCTTATATGTCTCAAAAAAACCTCAGCCGATTTGGCTGAGGTTTTTTATTTTATGAACGTCTATTTATAGTCGATTCAATTTAAAAGTAGTACAAGGCAACCGAGTGTAGATGTATATGTGATACTTCAAGCGAGGTTAACGCTGTAATACTTTTATAGTGGAATGACTATAGCAGTGTTGATTAGCGACGACGATCTACATCATCATACTCACTACCCATGATGCCATCACTAAAGACTTCAGAGAATTCACGCTCGTTGTCTTCATCAATATGACCGTCAAATACGTCTTTCGCGCCAGCGTTAGGATCGTTATAAATAGCCAGATCCATTTTGCCTTCTGATTTTGCTACGATGGCAGTTACTGCCGCATCACCACCAACGTTGACAGCAGTACGTAACATATCGAGGATACGATCCACACCTAAGATCAAGCCAATACCTTCGATTGGTAAGCCAACTTGAGCAAATACCATAGAGAGCATGATCAGACCAACACCTGGTACACCAGCCGTACCAACAGACGCCAAGACCGACATCAAAATAACCGTTAGATACTCGGTCACGCCCAAATCAATACCATAAATATTGGCAATGAAGATGGTCGCAGTACCTTGCATGATAGCTGTACCATCCATGTTAATGGTGGCACCAAAAGGAACGGTAAACGAAGCAACAGAGTTATTCACACCCATACGCTTGGTAACGGTACGCAAGGTAATAGGAATCGTCGCGTTTGAGCTTGACGTACTAAAAGCAAAGATCTGAACTTCGCGCATTTTTGCCAAAAAGGTCTTGATAGACAAGCCTGAAGCAAGCTTAAGTACAATCATCATGGTGATAAAGAAATGGAAGGCCAATGAACCGACCAATACCGCAACATAACCAAGTAATGACCAAATTAAATCTAAACCAAGCTCAGCCATTGCCTTGGTCAATAGAGCAAAGACACCATATGGGGCAAGGTTCATAATGATAGTCACCATCTTCAAGATGACTTCATTAATTAACTCTAAGCTTTGTACCAAGCCTTTGGCAGGCTTACCAACCATCAGAATACTGACACCGATGAGAATCGCAAAGAAAATAATCGATAACATATCACCATTTGCCATCGCGCTGATCGGGTTGGATGGGATGATGTTTGAGAAAACATCAAGCAATGGCGGCGCTGATGCTGCTTCAAAAGTGGCGTCAGTGCCAATGTTCATGCCCTTGCCGATACCAAATAGCGAGCCAAGTCCAATCGCCGTCGCAATAGCAAGCGCGGTGGTGAACATATAAATCATAAAGGTTTTGGTACCGATACGACCAAGCAGACGAATATCACCAATACCGCACACACCACAAATCAATGAGATAAGTACTAGCGGTACGACCAACATTTTGAGTGAGTTAACAAATAGCTTGCCAATAATAGCGAGGAAGCCATTTGTAATATACGTATTAACAAAGCCGCCTTCTGCGTTTAGTCCTGAATAGTTTATAAACAAACCCAGTATGATACCGAGCGCCATGGCAACCATGATCTTGCCCGTCAGTCCCATATTTTTCCACATAACCTCTATCCTTTTATATGCAACGCTCAGTAGTCAGTACGGCAATAAATCAATATGTCTATGATTGTTGTCTCAACGCCTGATGGTGTTACGTCTATATGTTTTTGTGTATTACTTAGTGTCAGTTTTTTTGACAATATAAAATAATTGTTAAGGGTACTGCAAGATTTTTTTATCATTTAAATATCGTGACATTAGCAATTTTTTCCGTTTCACTTATTTTATTGTCATAATAAAGACCTTAAATGCGAGTAAAGTACATGTTAAATAGTAAATATAGACGGCAATTTTTTTGGCAAAAAAAGCGAGACCGCCTATTTTAGACGGTCTCGCTTGTGCTTATTTATCTGATTGATTTAAATAACTTTTTGACAGTAAGGGTTTCGTATGATTAAAAGGTTAAAGCGATATCTATCATAAATAGACGCCTGTCAGTGATTGCCTGTACCTTTAGACCTTACACCTTTAGACCTTGTCGCTTTCATCACGACGGAGGCCATCTTGCCATTTGCTGTCCTTGACTACCTCAGATTGAGTATTGGTTGAAGTAGACTCTGAATCGTTAGATACTTCAGAGTCTGTTTTATTCAGACCATGATTATAGCTCATACGCTGGTTAAGCGTTGATTCGGCATCACGATAACGAGGGTCAAGTGCTTCTGCTTCTGGATCAGATGCCTCAAAATGCGTTTGCCCGCGTACTTCTTCGACGGTACTTTGCTCGTCCACCATTTTTACATCGCCATCGCTCTCATAGCCGTGATCAGGGTTGGCATCACCCGTTTGATCTTGAGGATCTGTGGCTACCATCGAGCTGCTAGACGCTGTGCCATTTTTTGCTTGGGCCTCATTTTTTAGCTGCGCATAATCAGTCAGCTTGTGCACGGCGTTCTCTAGGGTATGTGGGTTTTCACGCTCTTGTGCTTTCAATAGATGTCCATCGAACACATCTGTTAATAATGAATCAAACCGTAGCCCATTATATTGAATCAGTTTTTCAGCTTCTTCTTCAGTGATATCACCATTTTGGCTGGCATAGACCACATGATCTTCGAAGGTTAAGCCTTCAAAGCTGTCTTTATGCTCTGCTTTTTTGAATTTCTGCCACAAGGGTTCAATGTCAAGTAAGGTTTGATACGCATGCTCCATGCGACCGCTGACATCATCAGGCAAGGTATTATAATAGACCATGGTCTTGAGATAATCACGGAATGGGTTGGCTTCATGGTCATCCATAAACACATCACCCAGTTTGGTTTTTAGCTCATCGCTCGCTGGAGTAAAGATGCGACCACTCGGGAAAGTCACAAAGCTGACGACACCCGCCGCCATACGATTTGGGAAGTTGGCAAAGAAAGAAACAAAGGCTTCTTGAATGGTATAGAGGCTGTTTTGTAGCGCGACCTCGGCATGTAAGCGCTCGGCTTCTGATTTGCTGCCGTGCTCATAAAACTGCAAAATCGCGGTCGCAATGAACAAGTGACCATGAATATCTGCCAAACGACCAGAGAGCATCTCTTTGCGCTTCAAGTCACCAGCTAACAATCCTAAGGCCATGTCAGCTGTCAAGGCAAAGCTAGCACTTAGACGGTTGATATGTTTGTAATAAGGGCGGGTAAAGTCATCGGCAAAGCTTGGCGCATCGCTACTGCCACCAATATAACCAGCGATAAAGGCTTTTGCCCCGCGGTTAAAGGTATAACCCAAATGTTTAAAGAATAACGTATCGAACTCTTTGGTCGCAGATTCTTTGTCTTCACTTTGCAAGAGTTGTAATTCGTCAAATAAATACGGATGACAACGCATCGCCCCTTGACCAAAGATCATCAAAGAACGCGTTAAGATGTTGGCACCTTCAACAGTGATAGAAACGGGAATCGCTTGGTATGGCGTCGCCAAAAAGTTACGTGGCCCCATTTGTACAGCGCGTCCACCGACGACATCCATACCATCGTTGACTACACTGCGCATAGTTTCTGTCGCATAGTATTTTGCCATTGCCGTCATAACCGATGGCGTACCACCTTGGTTGAGTCCGCAAGTGACCAAATGACGGAACGCTTCTAACATATAAGTATTACTTGCCATACGGCTGGTTGCGTCTTGTACACCTTCAAATTTACCTACTGATATCTTGAACTGCTCACGAACTTTGGCAAACGCACCAACCGACAGATAAGTCATCTCACTTGCTGAAGTGGATAAGGCTGGTAGAGAGATACCGCGACCCACACCCAGACATTCCATCAGCATGCGCCAACCGCGCCCAGCGTTTTCAACACCACCGATGATATAATCTAGTGGGATAAAGACGTCTGTGCCATCGACCGTACCATTCATAAATGGTGAGCCGATTGGGTTATGACGCGGCCCTGTGATGACCCCTTCGTGGCTAGCAGGAACCAACGCACACGTAATGCCATAATCGGTTTTGTTAGGGTCACCAAGCAGACCTTCGGGATCGTGCATTTTAAATGCCAACCCAACCACAGTAGCGATAGGGGCAAGGGTAATCCAGCGCTTAGAGAAATTCATACGCAGACCAAGCATTTGCTCGCCTTCGTGAGTCCCGTAACACACCACACCCGTATCAGGAATAGCGCCAGCATCCGAACCGGCCTCAGGGCCAGTTAGACCAAAGCATGGCACTTCTTCGCCTTTTGCTAAACCGGGTAGCCAGCGTTGTTTTTGCGCGTCCGTCCCATAATGCATGAGCAGCTCACCAGGGCCGAGCGAGTTTGGCACCATACAGGTCACGGCTGCGGTCGGTGAGCGCGAGGCAATTTTACTCATTACCCGACTTTGGGCATACGAGCTAAACTCAAGACCACCAAATTCTTTAGGAATAATCAGGCCCAAAAAGCCATTACTCTTGATAAATTGCCACGCTTCGGGCGACAGGTCTTTATCTTCATGCTGAATTTTCCATTCATCAAGCATGGCACACAGAACTTCTACTTCATTGTCTATAAAGCTTTGCTCTTCTTCTGACAGTTTTGGATATGGGTAATTGGCAAAAGTGTCCCAGTTCGGCGAACCCATGAATAGCTCTTTTTCCCACCAGCTCGTACCCGCATCGAGAGCTTCACGCTCAGTATCACTCATGCTTGGCATTGCGCCAGCGAGTATCTTATAGACAGGCTTGGTAATCAATGACTGACGGATAGGCGCGACAAGCAGCACCAAACACAATAGCAATATCGGTATGCCTAAAATAAGTGACCATGGACTGATAATGGCGGTCACGACCACGGTAATAATGGCGACGATACTACCAGTGACGCGCGATAGAGACAGCAAAAAGATGGCCAAAACTGTGGCTAACTGTATGATTACTGCCAAAATAAATAAGCCAACTGCCATGACTGTCTCCTTGGTAAAACCTAACTGGAAAATGAGGTAAAGCTCAGAAAGAGATTATATTAAGAAAGCATTTTATTTAAAATAATGGGTTTTAAATCAATTAACTTTGAATCTAAAACCTTTTAAAATAAACAATGTCATTATTTTTATAGCAATCATATTAAAAATCTATTGGTGAACAAACTTATAAACGTCTATCACAACGTCATTCTGACTCAAAGAATCGTTCTTGAGTCAAAAAAATGCGATAAAACTAGGATTGCTGACCATTAGAAATATACATTTGATGCTCTACAAAAACTAATGAATCAAAATATAAATAACTGAGCGAAAGTTAGCTACTAATATGAAATAGTTATCGATAACTATCAATAGCGAAAGTGCTATTCTGTGTCGAGGATATGTATCATATTCTAGATATATCTTCAATAAACCAGCGTTATAATTGATTCAAGATAACTGCGTGTTCATTATCAAAGTATTGTGGCGTTAACTCGCTTGAAGTATGGTGTATAACTCTTTACTCGAATATTTTTCGATTAATCGAAAGGCGCTAAGCAGCTTTCGGCATAAGATAATGTCTGATTGCGTCCAACGATGATGTGGTCAATCAAGGACAAGTCTATTAAATCGCAGGCTTTCTTTAGCTCGTAGGTCAATAGATTGTCTGCCGTTGAAGGGGTCGCATCGGTATGCGGATGGTTGTGCGCGACGATGAGTTGACTGGCAGCATGGCTCAACGCATGACGGAGTACGTGTTTGATACAGACCGAGCACGACGAAATACCGCCAGTAAACAGTATTTCAAAGTTTAGCAGGTTTAGCGCATTGTCTAAGCAAAGGACGGCAAATACTTCACGGTGCTCACCGCGCAATTGAGTGCTGATATAGTCCTTGACGACTTGTGAGCGTCCCAGTGCTTGACCTGTCTTTAGCTTACTGTCTAGATAACGCGTACCCATCTCAAGCGACGCCAATATCTGTGCGTACTTGGCAGGGCCGATACCATGACAAGCAAGCACAGTCTGTGGCGGCGCTGCTAAGAGTTCGGCAAGACTGCCAAACTGATCGATCAGATGACGTGCCAGCTCAATTGCCGACTGCGACTGCGTGCCAGTGCGTAAAAATATCGCCAATATCTCAGCATCTGTTAAATGAGCGGCACCAAATTTTAGCAGTTTTTCTCGTGGTCTATCATCTTCATGCCAGTCTTTAATCGCCATTGTCACTCCTTAATGAGGGTTGGATGCTAGATATATGATATAAATGCGGAAAACGTTACCCAACTTATCTCATAATTGTTACTATAAGCGCAATTTTATCTTTCAATTTTTTTACTGATGCCACGCTTATGTCGAATGTTATCCTTGCTATCACCGGCGGTATCGCCGCTTATAAATCTGCTATATTTGCCCGTCTGCTAATCAAGGCAGGCTTTGATGTGCGTGTCATTATGACCGCAGGTGCGCAGGCTTTTATTACGCCATTGACCCTACAGGCATTGACCGGTAATGAGGTGCATATCTCCTTGTTAGATGAGCAAGCAGAAGCGGGGATGGGTCATATTGAGCTTGCTAAGTGGGCGGACTTGATCGTCATTGCGCCAGCCTCTGCCAATACACTGGCTCGCCTCGCGATGGGTATGGCTGATGATTTGTTGGCGACTGTGTGCTTAGCAACGACGGCTCCCGTTATTATTGCTCCAGCGATGAACCAGCAAATGTGGGCGCATCCAGCGGTGAATCTGAACGTTCAGACCCTACATGATATGAATTATCAAATCATCCAGCCCGCTAGCGGTGAGCAAGCGTGTGGTGATGTGGGGGCAGGTCGTTTGCCTGAACCTGAGCAGCTATTGGCAGAAGTATTATTATTCAATGCGATGCAAACCACGCCGCAATTATTGGTAGGTAAAAGAGTGGTGATTACTGCTGGACCAACTGTCGAAGCGATTGATCCGGTACGCTATTTGTCTAATCACTCGACTGGCAAAATGGGCTTTGCATTAGCGCGTGCTTGCGTGGCTGCTGGTGCAGACGTTATTTTGATTGCCGGTGGCAAAGTGGCACTGCCCACACCGCTCAATGTCACGCGTATTGATGTGTTGTCCGCGCAAGAGATGCTAATTGCTGTACAGCAATGTGTGGATGGTACGCACAGTGCGCTACAGTATGTGCCTGAAGATGAGCATGACCATTCCCACGATCATTCTCACGATCACAGCCATGAACATGCGCATCATCATGAACATCATAGTGAGTGTGATTGCGGTGATGATCGTAGCCATAACCACAGCCATGAGCTTGACAATAAGCATCATGCTCATAGCGAGACTCAAAATGTAATGGCGGATATCTTTATTGCCACTGCGGCTGTCGCCGACTATCGTACTGAAGAAGCTGCCCCGCAAAAAATTAAAAAAACCCAAGATGCCATGACGCTGAGTTTGGTCAAAAACCCTGATATCTTAGCGACCATTTCGCTTGCTCATCCAGAGCTGTTTGTCGTTGGTTTTGCGGCAGAAACGCAAGATATCGAGCGCTATGCTCGCGGTAAGCTGGTGGCTAAAGATTTAGATTTGATCGCTTGTAATGATGTCTCACGAGCAGACATTGGCTTTGCTAGTGACGACAATGCTATGCAAGTGTTTTTCTCTGAGCGCTATGAGCAAGCGGCAGTGACGCTGGAGAAGGCGAGCAAAGATAAGATTGCTGAGCAGTTGGCTGGCATCATTGGTGAGACAATATGGCAACGCCACAATGGTCACAGTGCCTAGTTATGTCACTCTTAATCCAGATGTTAGGTCTTAATAGTTATGGCTAATATAATGGATAGTGATAGCACCCAGACGTTGTTACTGATGGTAATCTTTGCGCTGGCATCGTTGCTACATGGTATTAGTGGGCTGGGTGTGACGTTGGTGACGACCACTGCGCTTGCTAGCATCTACCCGTTACCACATGCCATTGTGCTAGTTATCTTCCCCTCGTTATTGCTTAATGCCATGACTTGGCTCGCGGGTGGCGGGCGCACGATCTGGCAAAATTTCATCTATTACGGCAGGCGCTATTGGTTACTGGCGTTGACCAGCTTACTTGGTAGTATTCTAGGCGCGAAGCTCTTGCTATGGGTCGATAGCGCATATATTTTATTGCTATTGGCAGCGGTTATTGGTTTTTACGTCATAAGCAGCTTGCTTGGTAAGCAACTCCGGCTACCTGCTACCAAGCCTGTATTAATCATCGTTGGCTTTAGTGCAGGTGTGATTGGCGGCTCGACCAATGCCATGTCGACCATATTGATGATGTATCTACTGTCTGCCAGCGATGATAAAAATACCATCGCTAAAGTCGGCAACATGTGCTATTTCTTAGGAAAAATTGCCCAAATCATTGTATTGCGTGAGCCTATTATGGCGCTCAGCAGTGGTGAATGGCAGCTGATTACTTTGCTCAGTGTTTTATCTATTGCCGCGCTTTTAGTTGGTATCCGCTTACGTCGTTATTTACCACAAGCACGATTTCGTCAGCTTATTTTATTGATTCTCACGGTGCTTGGGCTGCGTGTCGGCTGGCAAGGAATTGTAGCATTTTTATAAAATAGCTCGCGAGGCAGCTGGCTGTTTAGATGCTATTTTATGCGTGCGTTATTCTGTTATTTCATCAAAAAATATCTGTTGTGCCAAACGAAACGTATTGCAGTGCGCTTCAACCACATCTTCAATATCTTCTGAATAGCCGCCACCCATCACGATAGCGATAGGAATTTTAGCGGCTTTTGCTTGGCGTAACACATATTCATCACGCGCCTTACAACCTTCTATCGTCAGCCCAAGTTTTCCCAACTTATCGGTCGCCAGTACATCGACAGCAGACTGATAAAAGATCATATCTGGTGCAACGTCGCTAATTAAGCGCGGTAGCGTGTCCTCTAATATCTGTAAATACTCAGCATCACCGGTATCATTGGCAAGTTCAATATCTAGGTCAGATAGTTCTTTGCGAAATGGATAGTTCTTGGCGCCATGCATACTAAACACAAAAACCCGTGGCTCATTCGTCATGATACTTGCATTTCCGTTGCCTTGATGCACATCCAAATCGACCACCAAAATCTTTTGCGCCTGTCCACGATTTAATAATAAATTACTCGCAATACAAACATCATTAAACACGCAAAAGCCCTCGCCATGATCAGCAAACGCATGGTGCGTACCGCCGGCAACATTCATCGCCACGCCATATTGCTGAGCATAAAGCGCACATTCATAAGTCGCATGGGCAATATGACGACCACGATCGACTAAAGCTTCAGTCATCTCAAAGCCGATAGGGCGTGCTTCCTTGCGCGGTAAGGTTTGGGTTTTAAGCTTATACCAATAGTCCATAGTATGAGTGGTCAAAATCTCTTCTTCGCTTAATCGTGCAGGCGCAAAAAAATTAACCGTACTGATAGTGCCTTCAGCCAATAGCCGCTCAGGAATCATGGTGTATTTTTGCATGGGAAAACGGTGCTTTTCAGGCACGGCATATCTAAAAATATCAGAGTAAGCAATTTTGAGCATAGCGTTAAAGGATGTCTTGGTTGAGAGGGGTTTTAAGGATAGATAGGTTTAAGCGCTTTGAAAGTAAGGTATTGGTGAGAAATTGTAAAAACCGCCAATATCTATTGTGATCAGTTGATTACTGAACAAACTGTGTTGGCAAAAAGAAGGTTTTAGAATCTGATTGTTGACGCAGCTCTATTAGTAAAGTCTGCATGTCTTCAGCAGGATCTTGGTTATTGAGCAAATCACTAAACAGCTCATTCGCCACAGTGGTCATTGCAATAACGCTTTGTAGTAAATGCTCGATGATTTCGTCATTAATACCGACGGTTTCGACATCGACAGCGTGTTTATAGCGTATCTCGCCATCGTTGATATCCATTTCTAGGTTACCAATCAGCATGTCATAATTGATCTGAGTAATCAGTAGCATCGCGGCACTTTGATGACTTTCTGGTATTAAAAATGGCAAAATGCCATAGACTGCCAGTAGCTTGGTTTTTTCTTGCACCCGAAATAGATAGCCGCAGTTCAGTTGTTTATGACGCATTCTCAGCGACAAATGATGCGTTGTTTGGCTGTCACTGCTTTTATCGCCACTGGTTTGGGGACGATAGTGAGTATAGTGCCATTGCTTATCATTAAAGTACTGTTTCAGACAATCGACAATGGAAGTGTCATTAGGCTCGTGTTGTGATGCTTTTAATTTTGCCTCAGCTTGAGAGCGCTCGCTGTCATTATTATCACGCTGACCGAAAAAACTGCCAGTAGAGTCAGCCGTATTTGCCTCATCGCTATTACGAGTGTTGGCGCTAGAGATTCCGGCCTGCATCAGATCAAGATCAATGTCATCGTCAGCCGCTGATGACTGCGTCGACGAGTTTGCGCCATCGACAACAGACTGCGGTGCTGAGGCAGTCAGTAACCGTTTGAGTTTTTGCCACAAGCTGAGTTTGTTACGTTGACTCATAAGTATTGTGCTGACAAGTAAATGGATGATATTAAAAACTGACCACTAAGTAAAAAACAGTCAGTTACTTATTGTTAAACATCAAACCCTCTTTGATAGAGGGCTGTGCATAAAATGCTTGCAACATCTCACGTATATGCGCTGTAAACCACTCGCTTTCAATGGCATCATGTATCATAGGCAATAGAGCGGTACTCAATTGCGTCATGGCTTGCTCATCTATATATAAACTCGCGGCTACCGTTGCCATGCTATCGCCTTGATGGTTGGCATACCACGTATCGATGCTGGCTGACACGAGGCTGTGCAGATAAGGTGACATGCGCAGGCGGTTGTAGCTCTGTTGGATGCTGGCTTCGATATGCTCGATACTACTATTACCAGGCTCATCACTTAAATAATTTTGTAGTTGGCTAATCGGCTGATCTTTGATTCTTGCCCAACCGCTTACTAGCAACCGAGCGACTTCGTCATTTGATAAATGCTCTTGGGCATTGGCTTCTGCACGACGTGCTAAGTCTTTAATATTACGGTGCAAATACGTCTGTAATTTTTCATCAAGATTTCTATTGGTCGCCTTTTCAAAAGAGCTGCGCCCAAACTTCATCAGTTTGCCAGCAGCGCCTGCTTTATCCAGCGTGGTTTCCATAAAGTCGTTAATCGCGTGATAGAGCGTTTGCGTCAGCAAATCTGCAAAAGTCTCGTTGCCGACCAGCGTATGAATCAAGATATTACGCTGCTGCTCATGGCTACCCACATAATCGGCTAGGGTCTGCACTTGAGTGTCATCCACCAGCTCAGACAACGGCACATTGTCATTGACTGGATGATAAATAATCGTATGCAAGATATCGCGAATATCTTTACGTATCACATCCGTCATCGGCTGGTTAAGTAGCCAATCGTTGATCAGATGTTGCAAATCATCGGCGCTGACATATTTATTCAATGGCTGGGCAGCAAACCACTGCCAAGCCTCAATGCTTAGCGGTTCTGCTTGCGTGCGTAACCATTGCTGCATAAACGCAACTTGCGCGTCGACTAAGCTGTCTATTGTTAGCGCTGGCGTATCTAAGTTTTGGCTATCTTTTGAAGTCTGCATAGGTTTTGAGGTCATAGTTATCGACAATTTGTTATACTGTGTGGTTGGGGTAAGCATAAAGTATTATGCCACGAACATGATATTTGTTGGTGACGAATATTGACTGCTGCTTGATAAATAATGAGAGGTTTGAATGACAGCTCTGAATACCGCCTTACTTACGCTTGATGAGCTGACCGTTCAGCGCGGTGAAATCCCTCTATGTGAAGGCGTTGCGCTCGATTTACCTGCGGGCAGTATTTGTCACTTGATTGGTGCTAATGGTACGGGCAAAACGACGCTACTGATGCAGCTGGCTGGATTATTACCAGTGTTGGAAGGTCAAGTTTACTATCAAGGAACAGCCAGTTTACCGGTTCAGCCTTTATATGTGTCGCATCAGTTGGGCATACATCCAAATTTGACGGTCGCGCAAAATCTGACCTTTTTGCTGAATTTATACGGCATCAGCCCAAGTGTTGTTGATATTGATGCCGCTTTAGCTTGGGTCGGACTGCAAGGCTTTGAGACGATTAGCTCAAGCCATTTATCTGCTGGACAAACCCGCCGTATCACCCTTGCACGGCTTTATTTATTGACCCCTGAGGTGACACCGTTATGGCTACTTGATGAGCCTTTTACTGCTCTTGATGTCGATATGGTGGCGCGAATGGAAGACAGATTACGCGAATTTGCCAACATGGGCGGCGCTATATTAATGACCAGTCATCAGGCAGTCGGCGTGGCCAATCAAGTGCTCGATTTATCCGGTTATATGGTTTGAATGCTAGGGCGTGTCATCAGTATAAATGTGCCAAGCATCCGTAGAAGAGCGAATAAATGATAGAAACAGACAATCCAGTACAAGTAGCGAATAAAAGCTCAAACGTTAGTGCATCGGCTGCACGCGGTATCAGCTTTGTGCAGTTATGGCGGCGCGAGTGGCACGTGAAGCAGCAAGGAGCGGTACAGTGGTTGTACCCTTTGGTGCTGTTCTTAGTGATTATTACCTTATTCCCGCTAGCGGTTGGTAGTGAGCCTGCGCTATTGCAGCGCCTTGGCGTGTCGGCAGTGTGGATTGCCGCTCTGTTGTCACTGGTAATGGGTGTCGACGGCTTGTTTAAGCCTGCCCTTGATAATGGTACGCTGGCGCAATTGGTCGTCGCAAAAGCGTCGCTGCCGTTATGGGTGTTGATTCGTTTGGTTATCCATTGGATTTTTAGTAGTGGTATTGTGGCAGCGCTGAGTTTGCTTGCCGTGCCATTGTTTCAGCTTAGCTGGTTTGAGGCGTGGATATTGATGGCTTCTATTGTGACGGGCAGTCCGATGCTATTGATGTTATCAGCGGTTGCCAGTAGTTTGACGCTGTCATTAAAGAATGGCGCGGTGCTGGTGCCTTTGATTGCTTTGCCGATGCAATTGCCGGTATTGATTTTTGCCACAGGTGCGGTTGATTTATTTGCCACTGGTTTGAACGGTTTACCGATACTGGCATTATTATTGGCAGGGAGTATTATTTCAGTATTAATCATGCCATGGGTGATTGCGATGACCTTAAAAATGTCATGGCTCAATTAAACAGTAGACTTTCTTTATTCTCAAAAACCCAGTCGTTTAAACCCAATGTATTAACAGCATGTTGAAAACTGGCAACTTTGCTATAATAGCCAGCTAACTAAGCAAACAATCACTTGTAGATTCTATCCAGTGTTTAACGCCGGCAGGTTGACAGATAGTTGCGCCCATGATGCGCTATATCGATTACAACCAATACGCTGTGCCAATAGGTTTATTCCCATGCCCAACCTGAATAACGTCTCATCTCCTAGCCTGTGGCAGCGCATCTGGCAGGGCTTTTTGACCACTGTGGGTACCAAGCAGTTTTTTCGCATTTTTTCGCCTTGGGTCAAGTGGCTGGCAATATTAGCCACTATTTGTCTTGTGATCGGTAGTGTCTGGGGTCTCGCTTTTGCGCCGCCTGATTATCTGCAAGGCAATAGCTATCGCATTATCTTTATTCACGTGCCTGCTGCCAGTATTGCCATTTCTATTTATTTTGCCTTAGCAGTGCTCGGGGTTATTTATTTAGTCTGGAAAATCAAGACGGCTAGTCTAGTGGCGCAGGCGCTTGCTCCTCTAGGATTTTTGCTCTGTGTGGTTAGCTTAATCACGGGCTCTATTTGGGCGAAACCGACATGGGGTACTTACTGGGTTTGGGATGCACGTTTGACCTCTATGCTCATTTTGGCGTTTCTGTATGCGGGCGTGATGGCGTTATTTGCTGCGTTTGAGCATACTGCCAATCGTGGTAAAGCCGCCGCCATCCTATCTATTGTTGGCGCAGTAAACCTGCCTATTATTAAGTATTCGGTACAGTGGTGGAACACCTTGCATCAAGGCTCGACCTTTACCTTAACTGCTGCACCAAAAATGTCTGCAGATATGTGGATGCCATTATTACTGATGATTATTGGTAGTTATTTATTGGTCGCGACGTTAGCGATTTATCGTACCAACACGCTGATTTTGTATCGTGATCAAGGCAAAGCGTGGGTCAAAGAATATATCCGCGGACAAGCCAAATGACTGCAATGATTGTCGCCAAAACAAATAACGGCTAGGAAAATATTATGCAGCCTTACTTTTATAGCGTATCTGAGTTTCTCGCCATGGGTAAGCATGGTGTTTTTGTTTGGTCATGCTGGGCCATTACCGTTGGCGTGATGCTGGCTTTTATCATTTATAGTCGCAGGCAGCGACAGGCCCTCATCAAGCAGCTGACCATTCAGCAAGCACGGCAAGCACAGCGTACGGCTAAAGCCCCTAATCCTGAAACCAAGCAACCGATGTAAAAAATATTTTAATATCATCGCTTTAGCTCAAAAAATTATGACCTCTTAATTGTAAATATATGACCTCGTCAGTTGCTAAGGGCTTATTGATTTATACGAAAAATGCTACCATATAGCCATTAGAAGAGTACGATTAGAAAGACATTTTTAGAACGTTTTTCTAATGGTAGTTTCTTTAATATTTTCTGTTTTATAGGCTGTCTATAGCCTACAAAACAGCGACTCATCAATGAGGTAGTGGTATGAACGCAGTTCGTCGCAAAAAACTGATGTGGGTTATGTTTACGTTGGCAGGGGCGGCAATCGCCGTCGTATTGGTGATTTATGCCATTGGACAACAAACCGACTATTATTTCGATGCCACAGCCATTGCGCAAGGTGAAGCACCCCAAGATAAGCGTATTCGAGCGGGCGGCATGGTAGTCGCGGGTAGTGTCCGACGCGCAGAAGACAACCCATTGAATGTTGAATTTGCCATTACTGATTTTCAATCGACCGTACCTGTGACCTATCAAGGTATTTTGCCAGATTTATTCGCTGAAAACTCAGGCGTCGTCGCCACGGGTAAAATGCAAGGCGATACCTTTGTGGCAGGGGAAGTATTGGCTAAGCATGATGAAAAATATATGCCGCCAGAAGTGGCCAAATCAATGAAAGAAAACAACCGTAGCGGTGCAGTGCCTTCTTCTGAGCAATACAATCCTGCTGAAAAGGTACATGAGACGGACACTTTACAGCAGTAATTTTCTAGGGCGTGTCTTCATTTCAAAAATGGTGATAAAAATGAGATAAATTGCCGTCAAACAAGAAAAATAGTGCAGATAATATCGGGATATTAACCAGCTATTTGACGATGTTTGGCAAGATTTAGCAATTTTTAGCCCATTCAGATGACTATCGAGTGAATTGAAGACACGCCCTAGTCAATCCAATAGTAAAAAGAGCCGCTAATAATGTATTAGCGGCTCTTTTTTTACACGAATTTTGGTACTAACAGATCTTTATTATCTAGACCTTAATCATCCCATACAGGGCTGTAATCAGGATGCTCAATTTTACGACCATCGCTACTGGCAAGTTTGCCAATCTTCTCTAACTCATCTGCACTCAACTGCACTTTCATTGCATCCAAGTTACCTTGCAAATGGTCAGGGTTAGACGTCTTCGGAATGGCAACACGGTGCTTGTCTGATAGAATCCAAGCCAATGATATTTGTGCTGGCGTGACGTTATGCTTATCAGCGATTTCTTTAATAATCTCATTATCGAACACATCACCGCGTGCAAGTGGCGAATAAGCTTCCAATAAAATATGGTGATTGTTTAAAAAAGTCTGTAAGGTATTTTGCTTAATAAAAGGGTGAAACTCAACTTGGTTGACCACGATTGGTACATCCGCATATTTTTTGGCTTCAATAATGTTAGCAATATTAAAGTTAGAGACCCCGATATGACGCGTCAAACCTTGTTTCTGTAGTTCGCACAACGCAGGAATGGTTTCAGATAAAGGGACACGGTCATCCGGCCAATGCAAGAGCAATAGATCGACATAATCTGTACCCAAATCTTCTAAAGAGCGTTTAGCGGCTGCGACCAATTTCTCAGGCTCGAACTTCATATCATCAGGGAAAATCTTTGTCGTCAAAAAGAATTTATCACGAGCGATACCGGATTGCTTAATACCTTCGCCAACTTCTTTCTCATTACCATAAGCTTGGGCGGTATCGATATGCTCATAGCCCATCTTAAGACCTTGGCTGACGACATCAATACAATCTTGACCGGTTGACTGCCAAGTACCAAGACCTAATACCGGGATATTTGCTTGTCCAGCAGTACGAATATTATAATTTTTTGAACTCATATTATTATCCTTATGTGCAAGTTTTCATATTATTAGTTGATGACTTTATTCAGTTCATTAGCATTCGGTTCATAGGCTCAGATTCCACTTTTAAAGTTGATCATATAAAGAGCCAGAACCGATTCAACTGCACTTACTATAAGGAAAATGAGGACAGTACGATAGAGTAGGTGACGCTTTCCTACAAAGGGCAAACAGGCTGTAACGTCATTTTTAGTAACTGGTAACCACTAGAGACAGGTTTAAAAAAGTAATAATCACAAAATCGAGGCCATAAAAAACGCCCACTACTATTCAGCAATGGGCGTTCGTCATTAGCATAATACCTATATGTTCAGGTATTTTTTGACCTAAAAATTATTGAGCAGCAGCTTCTACTGGTGCAGATTCTGTCGCGGTATCCGTGTTTGCACCGTGATCAGCGCCCCAGATTTTTGGGTACTTATAACCAGGGAAAGTATCATGAGCATACTTTTTAAAGGCTTCAGAATTATAAGCATTGGTTACGTCTTCAACCCATTTCTTACCAGTATCCGCTGATTTAATCGCTGACCAGTTGACGTAAGCAAAGCTAGGCTCTTGGAACAAGGCTTCAGTCAGTTTGATACCAGCGTCAGTAGCATAGTTACCGTTGATAACTGCAAAGTCAACTTCATCACGTGCGCGTGGTAGTTGGGCAGCTTCTAGTTCAATGATCTCGATGTCGTATTTGCTGTTATCAGCGATATCAGCCTTTGACGCAGTCAATGGATCGATGTCATCTTTTAGCTTAATCCAGCCAAGATCATTCATCATGACCAAAGCACGAGCAAAGTTACTTGGATCGTTTGGCGCAGAAACACTCATGCCTTTAAATGCAGCATCAAGGCTGGTTTTTTTACCTGAATAGATGCCAAGTGGTGCTGTTGGTACTTGGAACACTTCAACTAGGTCAAGGTTGTTTTCTTTTTTGAAGGTATCAAGGTAAGGTTTATGCTGGAAAATATTGATATCCAAATCACCTTCAGCCAGTGCAAGGTTCGGGCGCACATAGTCGGTAAAGGCAATCAGCTCAACTTCATAACCTTGTGTTTCAAGCGTGCTTTTTACTTGGTTACGAACCATATCAGCAAAGTCGCCTTCAGTGGTACCGATAATGATTTTGGTATGATCAGGATCGATATCGCTAGCGGCAGTTTCTGCAGTTGACCCTTCGGTAACTGGCTCTTTGATCGCTTCTGGTGCTGATGAATTGCTGCAACCGACCAAGACCAAGCCTGATACACCAACAGCGGCAAATGCGGTCGCTAACTGACGGCTGATATCTGTTAATTTCATAATATGTCCTTTAATGAATGGGATTGAGTAAAACGTTTATCGTCTGAAAATTAAAAAAGCAACATTATAAATAGTAATGCTGCTTTTTGGTATAGGCGCTGAGATAAGGGTTGAGTATGGCCAAAAATAAACCTAGTCGCTCGTGATGTCAAGTATTCTCTAAAGCGGTTTAACGTTTATCTAAACGATTGGCGAGCCAATTGCCAGAGGCTTGGATTGAGATAACCATGATCGATAATACAATCACAATAAAAATCATCACTTCAGTTTGATAGCGATAATAACCATAACGAATGGCCAAATCACCCAAACCGCCACCACCGATCATACCAGCCGCCGCTGAATAAGATAGTAGACTGATACAGAGGATGGTCACTGATAGCACCAATCCTGAGCGCGCTTCGTTTAGTAAAACTTTTATGATAGTAAAAGGTCGTGCACCCATAGACTCGGTTGCTTCAATAATACCGCGTGGTACTTCACGTAAGTTTTGCTCCACCAAACGGGCAAAGTAGAACGAACCTGCAATCGCGAGTACTAGCGATGCGGCGATGGGTCCAATACCAGTACCGACGATGGCTTTAGTAAATGGGCTCATGGCAATCATCAAAATCACAAATGGGAAAGCGCGCATAAAGTTGGTGATGCCGCCAAGTACCCCGTAGAGGGTTTTGTTTTGCAAAAACTGTCGATCACTGGACAAAAATAAGAATATGCCAAACAGTCCGCCAATGACAATGGCGACTGTTGTAGAAATACCAAGCATAACAAAGGTATCGATAAAGGCACTTATAATTTCTTTGCGCAGCACCAACAGTTTATCGATTGAAGCAGATAATTCAGTACCAGTTAACATATGTGTTTCTCCTGCCTCATTAGTCTTCGTGCACTAAGCCTTTGCCAATCGGAGTAGTGGCCTGAATAAGACCATCGCGAATATCTGCCACTTCAAGTAATTGTCCTTGGTGTAGTAATGCTGCACGATGACAGAGCCTACGAATGACGCTCATCTCATGAGTTACAATGACAATGGTGACGCCAAGTTGTTCGTTGATATCGCGTAGACAAGTCAGTAGGCTGCGCGTCGTTGCAGGATCAAGCGCACTGGTCGGCTCATCGGCCAACAGTACTTTTGGACTGGGTGCAATTGCGCGGGCAATACCAACACGCTGTTTTTGTCCACCCGATAGCTGCGCAGGATAGTGGCCAGCACGATCAGTTAAGTCAACGATTGCCAGACAATCCATAACCCGTTTATGAATATCACGGCTTGGATAACCAGCAACGGTCAAATTAAATGCCACGTTATCAAACACCGTGCGATTGGACATCAGATTAAATTGCTGAAAAATCATACCAATGTTGTGACGAGCGATACGCAAATCGCTAGCAGACAAGGTGGTCAAATCAGTACCATCTATCACTACTTGACCAGAATCTGGACGTTCAAGTAAGTTAATCAAACGCAAAAGGGTAGATTTCCCTGCGCCTGAGTAGCCCATCAGACCAAAAATTTCACCTTGCTGAACAGACAAAGAAGTCGGTTCGACAGCGGTAAACCAATGCGGCTTACCGTCTTTATCTTTGATTGATCGGTCGCTTAAAAAACTTTTGGTCACATCGTTTAAGACAATCATGTCACTCATGGAGGGCTCAAAATTTAATAGGTTTATGATGGTTATAGAATAATTAGGCTGCAACTTACTAATGACAGCGTCAAAGTGGATGGTCGCTACCATTAACAATGCAATAAGGGGCGGTAATATAGCATATTATGTAATGTTTTGGATATGCACATCCGTGAACGGCTTATGACTAATGGTTATTAGTTATAAGCTATCTGGAAAATTTAAGTTGTTGTATGAGAAGGAGGTAATGACTAGCAGGGTAAAAGAGGTTCTGCCAGTTGCTAGTGGTGATTATCGTGCTAGTGGTTGTTGTCGTGATAGTTATAATGTGGATCTTGCTTTACGGGTATAACGACCAAAAATCTGGTGTGACCATTGATAGTATCAGTCACGATACGCCCTTGATGAGCAGTGACGATTTGCGATACCAAGGATAAGCCCAAACCTGAGCCTTTGTTTTTTTGCTGCAAGCGCACGAATGGACTAAAGACTTCTTCGCGTTTGTCTTCAGGAATACCTTCGCCTTCATCAATGACCGCCAGCACCACGTATTTTGGTAGCGGGCGTATTGGGTCGGCTTTGGCTTTTTTCATGTGTTTAGTGAATAAATTTTCTTTACGCGCTGTGGTCGGCGTCTCGTTCTCGCTTTGAGCATTGCCTTTAATATCATCTTTGCTAACAGTTTCATCGGTCGTTAATTTATTGGTTTTCCGAGATTGAATATTATCATTTGATAGCGCATCAGTGGATTTACTGGTCGCTTTACTACTAATAATTGCTTCGTTATGGCTACTGATTTCTACAGATTTTTTGCTGTCAGGAACGGCTTTCCACATGACTTTTTTGATTTTCTCAGTCAATTCCGTGGTAAAACTCTGGTAGTTGGCGATTAGGGACGATTCTGAATTAACGTTGACCACATTGCCATTGATTATAGTATTTCCAGTAGCATTTTCTTCAGCATCGGCACAATTACTAGGGTCTGTTGCTGAGGTGCCAGTTTCTAGCCCAGTCATGTCAGTTATTTTAGTGTTGTCAGTGATGACGTCAGTTACATCCACATTTGAACCGTCATCATCAGCATCGTTATTATCAAACACAATGCTCTCACCATTTCGATAAATCGGTGGTGCTGGTAGTGTGATTAGCGCTGCTACTTTTTCTGCTTTGTCTTTGTCACTATTGGTTGTAGGAGACCCATTAGAAACGTCGTCAAGTTGTGCCGACGTTTGCTGTATTAAGTTATCAGAGGCATGTGATTCATCATAATGGTCAAAATATGAACTGTTATAATCAGCAAAGCTACTACAAACCACTGTTTGCAGCAAATAATCTGGAATGGTATCGGCTTCATCAACAGTCTGAATGCCATAGATCAAGACGGTAACCGGTGGCTTACCATGTAGCATGGCATTGGTTAAGAGGTTGCGAATGAGATGGGTCAGCATCGGTGCCTGACCATCAATGACGATATGCTCACCTATCAAAGTGGCTTCAGGATAATGCTGACGCTCTTGATTCACTAAGTCATACAAATCCAAATGCTCGACTTGCTGCATGACATGACCAGCATCTAAGCGACTCACCAATAAGATACTTTCAACCAAATCATTAAGCCCCGACAAATCTCGGTTGATCGCTTGTGCACGTTTATCAAATTTTGCTTTGGTATCTGTTGGCATCGCATTTGCCAGCATATCCATCATCTCGATTTGTAGGCGGATACGGGTAATCGGCGTACGCAGCTCGTGAGAGGCGTGCGCCAATAGCAGATTGTTGGCATTAATAAGGTGCTCAATCTTTTGCGCCGCTTGGTTAAAGCCGCGTGCTAACGAAGCAATTTCATCATTACCACGTGCATTGACTCTTACTGTAAAATCACCATCACCCAATTGGGTCATTTGCTGGCTCATCTGATTGATACGCCACGTCATAGTGCGAGCAATCAACCATAGAACGCCTGCCATAATTAATAGCAGCAATAGAGTACCAGTAAATAAATTTAAGGCAGCGGAGAGCACGGGTTTTTTTGGCGGCAAGCGTGATTCGTACAGCAATGTATAACCAGTGCTGCTATATACCTGAGCCTGCTTGGTAGGGGAGGTGTCTGAAAGGGATGGAAAAACTTGTGAAAATAAAGAGGGAGTGGGCGGTAGCACTAACGGCAAGTCGCTATTGTCAGTCTGCATAAGCAAACGACCTTCGTTGTCGTATAACCCCATCTTTGCTTGTAAGGATTCATCAAAGATATCAAAGCTTTTTTTGACCACTGCCAGCATAAAGCGTGACTGTAAACGGTTGTCCTTACTAATGGAGATATTCAGCTCATGCAAAAAAGGATCAATTTGACCCAAAATCTGTGTAGCCAATACTTCTGAGCGGATACCCGCATCTTTGTCATGAACCAGCTGTGTCAATAGCACCATGGCTACTGCAAATAAAGTAAGTGCCAGCATCACGCTGGCAAATAACTTGGCAAATACGGAGCGAAAACCCAGTTGCTGCATTAAACCATCTCTATTGTCAGATGCTCGTATCAATTCATATCACGCCATTCGTCTGATTTAATCCAAACTATGGTGACAGGCTCGATTAATTGTATATCGAGCCATTTAAGATTAAACCTGATCGGTAGCAAACTGATAACCAACACCGCGTACAGTAATAATACGCTTTGGTTGGCGTGGATTGTCTTCGATCAAGGCACGTAAGCGTGAGATATGAACATCGATAGCACGATCAATATTGTCTGAGCTGTCATCATTTGGCATGGCTTGCCACAATTGCTCACGATTCAGTACCTTACCAGAATGGGTGGCAAAGTAGTGCAGCAATTGAAACTGATGCGTCGTCAAACGCACGGGCAGCTCATCGATCGTTACTTCGTGGCTATCAGGGAACACACTGAGACGGCCAAAGGTCAAACTGTCCGATTGACTGTCTGCTTGATTTGGCTGCTCGTGACGACGAATGACCGCTCGTATCCGTGCCAATAGTTCACGTGGCTCGAATGGTTTAGAGATATAGTCATCAGCGCCCATCTCAAGACCCAATACGCGATCGGTAGTATCGCCTTTTGCCGTTAGCATGATGATCGGCACTTTATTGGTCATATTGTTTTTGTTACCGCGTATCTTTTGGCAAACCTGCATGCCATCCATATCAGGTAGCATCAAATCAAGGACCACCAAGTCAATACCGCGCTCTTTGGTGTCTAGCAACTCCAGACCTTCTTGACCAAGTCCTGCATGATGCACATCATAGTAATTCATGGTCAGATAGTCACTGATTAGCTCTGCTAAATCTGGATCATCTTCAATTAACAAAATCTGCTTACTCATAGTTTGTCCTCTAGTTGTTGTTATGGTTTGTCAAGAAATCGCTTTTTATTAAAATTCTAGCGCGCCTCGATATCTATATTATCCTAAATCTAAGTGCTTCTAAATCTAAGTGCTTCTAAATCTAAGTGCTTCTAAATCTAAGTGCTTCTAAATCGTTATTGTCCTTGATCATAAGACATTGACCGTTAAGATAGGGTTAAAAAAACATGATTAAGCTTTCAGTCAACATAAGACAAGATAATAGTACTATATTGCCTAATTAACACGTGACTAAACAAGACACGCTTTGTTAATGTTTCTACACAATGTAACTGTCTCTACTGCTCTCTAAGAGACCACCACTTTTTTACCTTTAGATTCAATGGTTAAGTCGGCAAGACAAATTAAACTGTCATTGCTAATGCCTGCAATTAAATACTGCTTGGTAATAGGATCGTATTCGACGACCTCAACTGGCTGACGAGTTAGGCGTTGGTCTTGCTTAATAATCCATACATTGGCGCTCAAGGGTCTTAACGGTTTATAGGGTGGGCGCTGCAACTCTGTTAAGTCAACGTCATGTAACGCGCGTTCGGGGACAATCGTACCGACATCGATCTGACCATAATTGACACGCCCCGTCACTTGCATATCAGGCTGTAATTTCTCGCGACTGATTTCATTATTGACGACATTTACATGAACCAAAAGCTGTTTGGGCTGAACTGTTGCCGTCAACCTGCTAACTTGTCCAGTAAACTTATCTGACATGCCTTCAGCGGTAAAATTGACCGTCTGTCCGACAGAAAGCTGAGGCTCAGCTTGAATGGGTACAATGCCGATGAAATGTAATTCAGTTTCATCACTGAGCTGCAAAAGTGGTTGGCGTGCGTCCATTTTTTGTTCAGCTTCGGCATACAGCTTTTCAACGCGTCCTGAGAAGCTGGCACGCACCGTCATCAATTTGTAGGATGGTTTGGTACTAGCAGGTGCATTTTTGCTTGCTATTACATTATTTTTATCAACGCTAGTTTTATCGCCGCTAGACTGAGGCGCTTCAGCGTTATTTTCATTAGCCTTTCTCGATGTTGGTGTTGGTGTCGGCTTCGTTGTTTGGCTTGGGTTATCAGTCTTGTTCTCTGTTTTATTATTTTTTGTGGATTGGTCTGATGTTGCGAATTCTGTATTTTCAGCCGTTGAGGTAGGAGCTGACTCTGTGGGTTTATTAGCGGCTTCCTGACGCTGGACGATCAGCAGTGGCGTGCCTTTTTCTACCCATTGATTTTCTTCTACCAATACTTGCTGGACAGTGAGCGCTTTTGCTGCGGTGAACTGGGTCTTCTTGATTGGTTCAATACGGCCTTGAAGTCCTATGCTGGGCTGATAGCGTGATGGCTTTATACTTAAAATATGGTCAGGCGTCATGGTAACGCTATCGTCATCAATGATAATGGGTGTTTCTACCGTCTCACTATTTTCTGCGGTCACAGGCTCATCAGTAGGGGGCGAGGGCTGACAGGCAGCAAGCAATAATAAAGCACTGCACAAATACGCACTATTTTTTAGACCTATAAAAACTCTCATACCAATTGCCCTCATAAACATTGGTTTATTATATAGTGAATCGGGGCGAGGGCAAATAATAGTGCGATATTTACGCAACGAGACAGAGTTATTGATTTCAAACGCATGACTGGAAGAGGAAGAGTAATAATCAGAGTATTTTTGCTAAACCGATGATTAATTTGAACATAAATTCACTAAATAACTGGAAAACAACGAGTAACTGTGCTAAAACGAACATATTAAAATACAGTGATACATATTTATCACAAATGAAGATGATTCGGTAAGATAACTGTTGCTTCTACCCAATGTTAAATTCTTACCACACTTCTTTGATGAGTGTTATGCCCGTTAAATTGTTTGTATTTATAACGATTATGCCCGCTAATTTTGACAGGTTTGAAATTTACATAAGAAAAATGATTGGTCATATAGGCGGTTTTATACAGTAAGACGCTTGTTAGCCACATGACCTCCCATTTAAGTATTTATCTCATTTTTATTATTATTTTCAAAATGAGGACACGCCCTAGTGATGGTCATAAAATCTGATAATTATCTTCGTAAGTTAAACTCAGATTAGAAATTAATTTACGAAGATAATTGACGATAAAGTGCGTATAGTAACTGAAGGTAACGTCATGCTTGATAGACAATACTGATAAAGAACATGTTAGCTATTATGACAGCGTAAAATGCAAACTTAGTCGTTCATATCAATCCAAGAATAAGCCATTTTATAAATTGGAATAACTGTTAAAATTTTGCACTGACAGATAGCGCTACGAATAAATAGTCATTCATAGGATAATGATAATGGAAAATAATTTTGAGGGTCTGAAGGTCATGGTTATCGATGACTCAAAAACCATTCGCCGTACGGCAGAGACTTTATTGCAAAAAGCTGGCTGCGAAGTCGTAACCGCTATTGACGGTTTTGATGCTTTAGCCAAGATTGTTGACAACAATCCCGATATCATTTTTGTTGATATCATGATGCCACGCTTGGATGGCTATCAGACTTGTGCATTGATCAAAAACAACCCTGATTATGCCAGTAAGCCGGTGATTATGCTGTCATCTAAAGATGGTTTATTTGACAAGGCGCGTGGACGTATTGTCGGTTCAGATGAGTATTTGACTAAACCATTTAGCAAAGATGAGCTTTTTGAAGCAATCAATCAGTACCGTTAATAACCAACCATTTTATAAAACTGATAATTAGACAGTCATATTGGTATGCTTTATATGTGCAGCGGTACGGCTAGTGCAAGTGGCTAAGAAGACTGTCATACAAAAAACAACTATAGCTGTCGTGACTGTTTCATGAATTAAGATTTCAGGTTAATTAAATAGCCGTGTTAGAAATAGCTCAGTGACGATCACAACAGTATTGTTTAGTATTTACTACTTTATATATATCATCGTGGAAATAGTGCTGCCCTCGAAAGTGTCAGGCATTATTTTTAATAGATTTGTCTCAATAATATATCCCAACGGATATCATCGAAAATAAAGGAAATTTCCATGGCTACTATTTTAGTCATTGACGACTCGCCATCAGAGATGGCGAAATTTCGCGACATGCTTGCAAAAAACAACTATCAGGTGCTTGAAGCAACCAATGGTGAGCAAGGCTGTCAAATGGCAACTGATCATTTACCAGATGTCATCTTGATGGATGTGGTCATGCCTGAAATGAATGGTTTTCAAGCTACCCGTAAGATAACTCGTGGCAAAACAACATCGCATATTCCTATCATTATGATTAGTACCAAAAATCAAGAAACGGATCGTGTTTGGGGTAAGCGCCAAGGCGCTAAAGAATACATAACCAAGCCAGTTGACGAAAATGGTCTGGTTAATATTATTCGCAAAGTAATGGGGTAACTTGTGGCTTCCAAAGGGTTTATTGAGCTTCTGCGTTTCGCAGATTTGGCACGCGCACGTAAAAGTGGCCGTCACGGTGGACAAGAATCCGACTGGCAGGGTGTGGTATTTGAGATTGGTGGTCAGCGCTTGGTGGCACCAATGGGTCAAGTCTCAGAAATACTCACTATGCCAGAATTCACCAGTCTGCCCTTAGTAAAGCCTTGGATGATTGGCATCGCCAACATTCGCGGACGCCTATTACCACTGACGGATTTGTCTGAGTTTTTGCAAGTTCCTAGTCGGTTGGCGCAAATGAGCCAACGCAAGGTTATTGTGATCGATCATGATAATGTGTTTTCAGGATTACTTGTCGATCAAGTACTTGGTATCGAGCAATTTACTCGTGATGAATATCGCCCAGAAGCGCTTGAATATAACTCGCCATTCTCTCCTTATAATCATGGCAAGTTTTTTAAAGATGAACAAGATTGGTATATTTTTATGCCAAGCTTGTTAGTGCAAGATTTGCAGTATGCTGATGCAGCGCTATAACGGTCTTTCATACGGTATTTGCTGCCATGAAATACTCGCCTGCTAGCACGATGAAAAGAAACACCGACTGACATAATACAGTTGTATGTCAGCATTCATACAGGCTTTGCTAATCACTATTGTTTCGATAACAATATGATTGTCGGAGTCAGTCACGATAAGACTTTGACGATTGTTCGAAAGGGATACGCAAGATGAGTGATGTTATAAAGAACTCTGTAACTGGCAATAGCAAAACAACGCACACGGTTAAAGACGCCAATAATATTTGGAAATTATTATTGGGGTTTTTTGCTTTATTGACCGTGGTTTGTCTAATTTGGCTAGTCAATTCATTGTCATCAGTAAGTCAATATCTGCCTGATTTTAATCAATCAGTAGTATTGCCAGTGATTATATTTGTAGTAGGTGTTGCCGGTATTCTATTTGCCTTATATAAGTTACTTAGTCAGCGTGGCGGCTCAGAGCGTCTACTCATCGAAAAAGAGACCTTACGTCGTCGTCAAGAAGCAGAAGCAGAATCCGAGCGTGCGCGCCAAATTCAAGAAGAGAATGAGCGTAACCAGATTGCAATTTTGCGTTTGCTTGATGAATTGGGTGATTTGGCAGACGGTGATTTGACGGTCAATGCGACTGTATCAGAAGATTTCACTGGGGCGATTGCCGATTCGGTAAACTTCGCCATTGACCAATTACGTCAATTGGTACTGGTTATTAACAGTACCGCTGATCGCGTTTCACAGTCCTCAGAGCAGACGCAGATGAATGCGGTTGAGCTTGCTGAAGCCTCGGAAAACCAAGCGCAAGAAATCGCTGGTGTATCCGCAGCAATTAATGAGATGACTGTCTCAATTGACCAAGTTTCAAACAACGCGGCAGAGTCTGCAACGGTTGCCCAGCGCTCGGTTGCTATCTCTTATAATGGGGCAGAGGTTGTGCAGCGCTCTATTGAAGGCATGAACGTTATTCGTGATCAGATTCAAGAAACGTCAAAGCGTATCAAACGCCTCGGTGAATCTTCGCAAGAGATTGGTGATATCGTTGGATTGATTAATGATATTGCGGATCAGACCAACGTATTGGCATTGAACGCGGCCATTCAGGCGTCAATGGCAGGAGAGGCTGGTCGAGGTTTTGCGGTCGTTGCTGATGAAGTTCAACGTCTCGCTGAGCGTTCAGCCAATGCTACCAAACAGATTGAAACACTGGTAAAAACCATTCAGGCGGATACCAACGAAGCTGTGATGTCAATGGAATCCACGACCTCTGAGGTTGTACGCGGTGCACGTTTGGCCAAAGATGCTGGTGAAGCACTAGAAGAGGTACAGAGCGTTTCTAATACCTTGGCAGATCTGATTCAAAACATCTCAAATGCCGCCCAGCAACAGGCTGAGTCTGCTGGACATATCTCTCACACGATGAATATCATTCAAGATATTACCTCACAAACCTCATCTGGTACGATGGCTACAGCGCGTTCTATTGGTGAGCTAAGTGAAATGGCTGCTGCCCTCCAAGAGTCGGTGACTGGCTTCAAAGTATCGAACGATGATGAGCAATTAGAAGCTGAAGAAAACCTATTGACCAACGCTTAATAATTAACGAATGCGTAATAGGTAAGTATCATAATTAGTCATCAAGCTTAGGGTTTTGTTATCTTGAGATGTTAATCAAAGTGCTGCTCTAGTAGTGATGCTGGGCAGCAGTAATAATAGCAGGTCACGTGGATAAGCATACTCAACAAGACGTTAATGTAGTCGATAAAGCCAATCCCGATTTGGTGACAGCCTTAGGGCAAGTTAATGCCTTTGATACACAGCAATGGCAACGTTATATAGAGCAAGAAATTGGCTTTGTTTTACCTCCTATCCAACGACAGTGGTTGGTAAATGCGATTGACCGTACGGCTGCCGCGCATGGACTATCGATTTTGCAATTATGGCGTCAACTGCCAAGCAATGATGCGCTGCGCCAGCAATTATTGGACAAAGTGCTGATTGATGAAAGTCGCTTCTTTCGTCATATGCCTTCTATAGACTTCATTACAGAGTGCGCCTTGCGCCACCAGCGACTGAGTCTAATAGATGACAGTATTGATGAGACATTTCGCATTTGGAGTGTTGGTTGTGCCAGTGGACAGGAGACTTGGTCGCTTGCCATGAGTTTGGCATCGAAGCAGCTGGTCAATTACGCCGTATTGGGTACAGATGTCAGCCAAAAAGCAATTACGAAAGCACGTTTGGCACAATATGACAAACGTCAAAAAACATTGATTCCTTCAAGCTGTCAGCAGTTTATTTACCCATTACATTCTGAAACTGTACCCGATCAATCGACTGTTTTTGATTCATCTATAGTAGAAAGTACTATTAACGACACTCAAGAACATTGGCAAATCGTGCCAACTTTACAGCAGTATGTTAGCTTTGCTTTACACAATATTATCGGTCAAGAACCACCCACGTCCGATCTACAGCAGGTCATCATCTGCCAAAATATGCTGCTATATTTTCGTAAATTTGATCAACGAGATATTCTTAACAAGCTGTCAGAGCAGTGTGCGCTAGGTGGTTATATAGTATTGGCTCCAGGTGAGGCGTTGTTTTGGCGTCCTTCAAATATGCGCCGTATTGCGCACCCAAAAATTAATGCGTGGCAAAAGATCAGTGCCTAAATTAGCGCCTAGACGAGTTAGGATAAATCTATGAAAAACCAGCCCAATGACATGGTGACGCTCGAGTGGTTATTACCACTTTTTAATCAGCAATTATCACAAGTATCTGATGGCTGGCAATTAGACGCTGACAGCAATAATTACGAGCAAATGGTGCAGCACTATCATCAAGTTGGTGGTGCTTTAACTATGATTAATCTGCCTTTGCTGTCAAATTTAGCGACTAAGCTGAGTCTGTTGGCAGGGGCGGGTAGCCAAGATGGTTTTACCCCTGATGATCGCCGCATCGGTCAGTTTTCTCATCGGCTGTTACAACGTGAGCTGACGCAATATATGCGTACAAGCAGTCATCATACCGCTCTAATCAGTAGAGCGGCTGATGATCTTACTCAGTCGCTATCACGACTGGGTATAGCGACCGACCATTTGTCAGCGCAATCTACTATAGCCAGCAATGCTCATTACAAAAGCCTAGTCGATGGCGGTATTAATTCTGAAAAAGTTATCGATGATATTGAACTAGTCGTGCCAAGCCACGCGGTAGATGCTCATCTAGACACTCAGCAGTATCAAAAATTACTATTGGTTTGGCGTCAGCAAGTACAGGCGCTACTGGTTGCCAATAGCAATCAGCCCTCAGTACTGACGGTCTTAGAAAAAGTAAGTGAGTATTTATGGCAAACCACGCAAGACGATGATTTGCAGCGTCTATGGTATTTAACCGAGCTGTGGTTGCGCGACCTTGCTCATAATAAAACACCGTTGCCTAAGCACTATGCTCCGCTATTGGCAAAGCTTGAGCAAGTGCTAGAGTCTTGTGGACATCAAGCCGAGTTGGCGTCGAGCGTTATTAAAGAATTGCTCGCCAGCCTCTATATTGAGCTGAGTGGTCTTGCGCAAAGCAGCGAGCATACTCAGTCTATCCTTAGTAATCTACCGCAAAGTGCAATAATGGATGCACGTTTTTTACCTCGTATACTGAGCGAGCTTGAGACCCTCATTTTCAGTCTCGATCAACCGCAGACTTTATTGAACCCATTGCAACGCATAAATAGTCAGCTCGAAGCTCGAGGGTGGACTTTTTATGCCTCAAAAGCTGCATCCATCATTGCTGACATAGAGCGTGCCCTTTCCTCAGAGATTGGGTTTGCGCAAGAACAGTGGCAGATTGAACGCCAGCTTCAAGAGTTATATAGCGCTATTTACAATACAGAGCAGGCAATATCTACAAAGATCGGTGATGCCGCTGATTTTACGCCGGTGTCTGATGTAGCAGCGAGTGTCGACGCACAGTCAGATTCTAGTACGGACATCAACTCTACTAGTAAAGACTTACGTGAATTGCGCATTGCTGTTGAAGACATAAAACAAAGCTTTAACGCATATATACAGCGTCAGGATATTGCTCTCTTACCTGAGGCTGCTGATTTTACTAATATTGGTCATGCTTTTGATGAAATGGGATTGCCTTCAATCCGTGAAGCGACTGATGCTATAGCCAGCCTATTTGTACAACTCACCACTCATGAAATTGACGTGCTCAGTTGGAAGGTTACCCAAGCATTGGCTGAAGGTCTGACTTCGATAGAGCTGTTGCTTGATTATCTGGCTCAGCAAGTTTTTGACCAACCGCTATTAGCGTTGGCAAATCAGCATATTGATAATGCTGCCACATTGCTCAGTGAGTATATTCAAGCACCTGAAAGTGTTGATCAAAGCTTACTTAGCCAAAAAGTCGCGGCGACCGATGTACTGCGCTACGATGATAACGGTGAGATTGCGCCAGTTACTGAGCACGCTATCGATGACCAAATTCTTAAAGATCAAGACTTTGATGCGGCAATTTTGAGCCATGAAACGGCGGTAGAAGATGAGTCGAATAACCTCATCATAAATAATACCGTCGGTGATGATTTCAGCACTGTTAATGATAGTGAAGCTTTGCTACGTGCGCGTGAACAAGTGAAGCCAGATAGTTTTGATATAGATGAAGATATTCGTGATATTTTCATTGAAGAGGTGACAGAGGTCGTTGAGGACTTAGAGGATTTTTTACCAATTTGGCAACAGGATTCACAAGATCTAACACCTTTAACAGAAGTGCGTAGAGGCTTTCATACGTTAAAAGGGTCGGGGCGCATGGTTGGTGCCTTTAGTATCAGCGAAATGGCGTGGTCAATCGAAAATCTGCTCAATCGACTTTTAGACAAAACACTGCCTGTCACTGATGAGGTCGTTGCGCTAGTAACAGAGACGACCAAGCGACTTTCAGTCTTAGTTACAGATTTTACGGCGCAACAGTCGCCAAGCTTTGATCCTGCGGTAACCATTTTACAAAGTCATAATATACTAACAGGACAGCCAGTTAACACGGGTTTAAACAGTGCCGTATCTGCCTCATCGGACACTGAATTAGACGAGGCTTTGGACTCAGATGAGCCAATGGCAACTGCTGAATATGACAATCTGGCAGACACGATTGATGAGTTTGAACATGAACAGGAAGTAGGCGAAGATAGAAACGTCATAGACTCTCTTTCTGGTCTGATATTACCCACTGTACTCATTCCTTTCATGCAAGAGACGCAGCAGTTACCGACAGATGCGAATGATGCCGATCCTGATATCAAAGAGATATTTATAGAAGAGGCGAATGAAGTGTTGGACGACATCGTGCCTTTATATGAGCATTGGCAGCTGTCTCCCACTGATTTGAGCGATTTGCCAGACATTCGTCGCGGATTCCATACGCTAAAAGGTTCTGGTCGTATGGTTGGTGCCAACTATACCGGTGAGCTGGCATGGTCAATAGAAAACATGCTCAATCGCATTTTAGATAAGAGTATTGTTGCTTCAGCTGATATGAGACAGCTTATTACCGATGTGTTAGCAGCATATCCTGCTATGCTCACCACGTTTGAAAGTGACAGCCAAGATTATCCAGTGCTAGTACCACTATGGATTGCCTGTGCGAACGCTTTTAGTAAGCAGCATGGTAATGAGTTCAGCTATGCTAAGTTATATGAGCAAGCGCTTACCTCTACTGAGCAACCTTCAGTATTACAGTCTGATAGTACGATCGAAAGTAGTGATGAAAACATTGATAATATGCTGCAGACCATTCATTCGGCTAATGAAATGATGGCAGAAGCGCCAGTCATTTTGACGCATCAAAATGCAGAAGAAAAAGCATTTTTTGAGATTTTTATCGACGAAGCAGAGACCCTATTACAGGAGGTTGATACCTTTGTTAATGAGCATCGAGGTCAGCCCTATGTTGAAGTTAGTGATCACATTGTTCGGGCATTCCATACCCTAAGAGCCGCTTCAGGTTCTAGCGCTTTGGCAGCGATTAGCGAAATCAGTGCAACAATAGAGAAAAGTCTAGAGCTGTTGCAACAGCAAGATATTCCTATGAGTGCGCAACACTTAGAGGCGTTAGCACAGTCTGTGACACTAATTAATGGCTATCTTAATAATTACAAACCAAACGTCGAACAGCAAGATATATCGGTAGAAGACGCGCAGAGCCAGCAAGATATTGCGTCATTGCAAGCGATGCTGGGTGAGCATTATGCTGTCGGCGATTATAGTGAGATAGCAGACAATAAACTCACTATAGAGCAGCTTTTCGACGAAAATATTGATGAACTGCTCGATGCTGAATGGCAATTAAATGAGGCATTGAGCCACTCCGAAAGTGAGCATGTCCAGAAATATATTGAACAACAACTGGCACAAATAAATTATCTGGCTGGCAAAGCGGTAGATATTCCAAAATTCACTGCAATTCTCAGTGCCTTAGCTGGCGCTTATAATCATCTGCAAGACAGTCCTGAAACAGCAGCTGATACAGACATTCAAACCACGTTGTTGGCTGGGCATGCGCAGTTAGTAGGGTTGTTCGATGCATTGGCCGGTAGCACGTCATTGAAAGTCGATGGGCACGTTCTTGAGGATTTACAGCGTATTGCTAGTGGCGCTGACACTGAAGATGACATTATTGATGAGGATAATGATGGTCTGCCTACCGTGCAAAGTGTCTCTGCCGCTGAGTTTCAGCTAGAGTCTATCGATACTGACATTGAACTGTTAGAGATCTTTTTAGAAGAAGCGCAAGAGCTTGATGATGCCCTTGCCGAAAGCTTTAATAAGTGGCGTGCGGATATTAATAACATCAATACGCTAAAGGTATTACAACGTCATCTGCATACCATCAAAGGTGGTGCACGCATGGCAGGTATCCGTAGTATTGGAGACTTGACCCATGAAGCAGAGAGTATCTATGAAGCTTTTGTAGAGCACAGACGCGCGCCAACCACACAGTGGCTTGAGATTATGCAAATCGTGCAAGATACCTTGTCGTTGCAAGTCATGCACATGGTAAATCACCAGCAATCATTTTTTGCTCCCGAACTTATTGAGCAGTTACAACGTTTTGAGAAAGCACAAGTATTGCCAGATACGGTTAATTTGATTGTACCCGTGCCAAAACATCATACTGTCGCTGAGCCGCAAGCTGTTGAAGATGACTCTATACTCAGCAATGTCGAAAACACAGAAATCCTAACGCTTGATAGAATGATTAAACAGTCATGGGCCAATGGCTTACCGGATCCTGACATATTAGAAGTATTCTTAGAAGAAGCAGAAGCGCTGACCAATAATAATCAATATCTACAGTTATTTTTAGATAACGTGAGCGATACGGTTGCCTTACAAGCGCTACAGCGTGACTTGCATACCCTTAAAGGTGGCGCAAGAATGGTCACGGCTAATGGAATAGCGGACTTGGCACACGATATGGAGTCGGTCTATGAAGATCTTGCCCATCATCGTCGTCCTGCTACAAAAAAAGTTTTAGAGCTACTCGTGGCCTGTCATGACTGGATGGCAGATGCACTATTTATTCTTAAGCAACAAGTCAACCCGCCAACGCCTGCTTTATTAATAGAGTCGCTACAAGAATTTAGTAAAAACCCTGATAGCTTAAAACAAATACCTAATGAATCTCTGCAAGCGCAGCGCAAAGCGATTTTGACTGCCAAAGAAAATCGAAACTCAGCAGGTATGGTAAAAGACATCAGTAAAATGCCGGCGATGATCGGTGAGTTTACGGAGCAAGAGCAGAGCGCTAGTAGCAATGAGATGATCCGTATCTCAGGTGGTTTGATTGAGCATATGATTAACTTGTCTGGCGAGTCGGCGATTAACCGTGCGCGTATTGACATGGGCATGAGTAGCTTGACCAACAGCCTTGAAGAGATGGGCATCACGGTACAGCGTTTGGCAGATCAGTTACGCCGAATGGAGATTGAGCTTGAAGCCCAAATCTTATCGCAGATAGATGATGAGTTGATAAGCCATGAAGGTTTTGACCCACTAGAGATGGATCAATACTCTTCTTTGAATCAGTTATCAAAATCTCTGACAGAGTCGGCATCAGATTTGGTTGATATTAATCATACTCTTTTAGAAAAAACGCGTGATAGTGAGAGCTTATTATTACAGCTGTCACGGACGCAAACTGAGCTACAAGATGGCTTGATGAATTCGCGTATGGTGCCATTTACGCGCTTGACACCGCGTCTTGAACGTACGGTACGCCAAACGGCTAATGAGCTTAATAAGTCGGTTGAGCTGACAATTATTAATGCTGATGACGAAATGGATAGAACCATTCTAGAGCGTATTACGTCGCCGCTTGAGCATATGCTACGTAACGCCGTCGATCATGGTATCGAAGACAGTACAACGCGTCTGAAAGCTGGTAAAGAGCGCAGTGGTAACATCACTTTAGAGGTGTTGCGCGAAGGCAGTGAAATTGTCATCAACTTATCCGATGATGGGCGCGGTATCGATGTCGAAGCTGTTCGCAGCAAAGCCATTGCGCAAGGCCTTATCGATGCAGCAGACAGTAGTCTGACCGATCTTGATATCATGCAGTACATCTTTAATGCGGGCTTAAGTACCAGTAAGCAATTAACACAGATCTCAGGGCGCGGCGTTGGCATGGATGTCGTCATCAGCGAGATTCGTCAATTAGGTGGCGTAGTGTCTGTAGTCTCTGAGCTGGGCAAAGGGTCGCGTTTTACCATGCGCCTACCGCTTACAGTAGCCGTATCGGATGCCCTAGTAGTGCGAGCAGCAGATCGCTACTATGCCATACCGCTGGTTCAGATTGAGCGTGTGGTACGTATCAATCCAGAAAAGCTTTATGATTACTATCAGTCAAATGACGCCACGCTAAACTTTGAAGACGCTGATTACCGTGTGCGCTATTTAAATGAGATTTTATCAGGTAATAAACTCAATGAGCTGGTGGTCAATACCAATACGAGCTTACCGGTGATTATCATCAAAAACCGTACTGGACAGAATATTGCTCTGCAGGTTGATCAGATAGCTGGGTCACGTATCGAAGTCGTAGTAAAACCATTAGGACAACAATTCTCAAACCTATCGGGTATTTCAGCCGCTACCATCATGGGTGATGGCTCGGTCATGCTTATCTTAGATTTGATTGCCTTGATGCGTAATGCACCAGCGCTTAAAGAAGTCATGCCATCTGTTGGCTCTAAGCATAGACGTTTAGAATCTCAGCCGACGGTTATGGTCGTCGATGACTCGGTCACGGTACGTAAAGTAACGTCGCGCTTCTTAGAGCGTCAAGGGTATAAAGTTGCCGTTGCCAAAGATGGTGTCGATGCGATTGAGATACTACAAGAGACGATACCGGATCTTATCTTATTGGATATTGAGATGCCACGTATGGACGGCTTCGAAGTAGCCATTCAAATACGCCACAATAAACGCTTGCAGCATATTCCGATTATTATGATTACCTCACGTACTGGTGAAAAGCATCGTGAGCGTGCCTTAGAGATTGGGGTGAATGATTATATGGGTAAACCATTCCAAGAAAACGAGCTACTGAATAAAATCCAAATGCTATTGGGTGAAGAGGTCAGCCTAACTTATGAAGGATAAGGCACCTGTTCCATTAACGCTCAAAAACAAAAGTGATATCAAGGTGCTGGTGGTCGCAGAAGATCATCACCAGCGTATGGCCTTTTCAGATACCGTACGTGGTTGTGGTTTTACCCTCATTGATTGTGTATCACGGGCGCAGTTGCACGATAAGTTTGAACGTTATGAAACACCCATTGATATTTGGTTGATAGACAGTGATTATGATGACAGTGTAGCCACGGCTACGGCTATGTCTCAATCAATCGGGGTTTTGGTGGGTTTTAGTCAAGCGCCTTATTTAAATGAGGCAAAGCAGTATGCTAAATGGCAACGCAAACTAAAACGTAAGCTTGCACAGATGCTACTCCTACCAGCATTGGTAGATACCAAGGCTTACCAGAGCGATACCAATGACTGGCAGTATGTTGTGTTTTTGGGTGCATCTATGGGCGGTCCTAGCGCTGTAAAAGAGTTCTTAGATAACTTGTCACCCACGCTACCCATTTGTATTTTATTGGCGCACCATTTCAACCAGACGATGATTGGGACGCTACCACGCATACTGAATCGCCATAACGATTGGCGCTGTCAGGTCATTACCTCGTCGCAACGTTTACAGGCGGGTCAATGTCTGATTGCACCTATTGATAAGCAAATCGTTTGCGATTCGACCGGACGAATTATATTACTTGCTAAAGCATGGGAAGGTGATTACAAGCCCGCTATTGGTCAGATCCTAAAAAACACCAGCGATGTTTATGGTAGTGAGCTGATCAATATTATTTTTTCAGGTATGGGTAACGATGGGGCTCAGTATCTGGATTTAATCCAAGACAATGACAGTCAGTTGTGGGCGCAAGATCCAAGTGTCAGTACTTGTCCTAGTCAGCCACAAGCGATTGTTGATTCTGGATATTGTGGTTTTATTGGTAGCCCTGTGGCTTTAGCACAAAAACTTACCGACTATATTGGTGAAAGGGCGGCTGTTGCCTCTTCGCATTAATCTATTGTGAGCGACGTATGAAACAAATTCTGAAACATTCGTTTGAGGCAGTAAGCTTGCTAACCACGAACAATGGTATGCTAGATGTCACTATCGTTCCAGCATTTAATCAGCCTGATTGGATTATTCCGAGCAGCCTGATTTTGAGTGTGGATGACTTTGATGAGCATATTTGGACTTATCTGTGGCAACAACAAGAAGTCGCTGTATTCCATTTGCTATCCAGTGGGCAAACGCCAGAAAAGATCATCGTATTAGAGGGTAATACGGCTGCCCATCGCATAGCATTACAGACTGTCGGTGAACTGCGCCATCTACAAGTACGTATCTCTGACGTTAAGGATATTGAGCTTCCTGAACAGTATACGAGCAATGCGAATATCAATTATAGCGTCGCCCAAAAAACGAAAAATAGCGATAGTGAAACGGTTCAAGCGACTGGCAAAAATCTGACAGATAGCGAAATCGACTACGTCAAAGAACGCTTTCAAGAAAACGTTGTAGAATCCTACTTGTTTCAAACCGTAATTATCGATAACATTCTCTACTTGGTGCCTGATTTGGATAAAATTGCGCATCAATTGGTTGATTTAGACAGCTAGCTTTTTTAGTAAGTGTGGCCTATAGTGAATAGCAATTCATTAGTCTTAATCATGACTAATGATCACGACTAATGATAGTGACCAGTAACATCGTCAAGACTAACCTAGCCACAATGACTGTGCCGCCTGTTATTGTCTTTATCTATAAATGTTGGTTAGAGTGAGTAGAGCAGCCTATGAATAATATCGATGCGAATGTTTCAAAGTGGTCAATCGCTAGCCGCTTATTTCACTGGATCAGTGCGGTTTTATTGCTGGTAACGTGGCTCATGATGCTGTTATACCAAAATCTTAATGACAATCTCTATATTGGGCTACACAAGGCCTTTGGTATAAGCTTGTTGTGTTGGATGATAGCGCGAGTTATCAATCGCGTCTTTACCAAAGTACCACCAGCGTTACCGATGCCTAAGTGGCAGCTGTTGATGTCAAAGTTGTCGCACTTTGCGCTATATGCTTTGCTAATCGCGATGCCGTTAGCTGGCTTGCTGATGTCAGTCTATGGGGGTCGACAGGTAGATATATTTGGTTTATTTCAGATTCCCGTCTTTGTCATCCCAGATAGAGGTTTAGCGCGTTATTATAATGATTTACACGCTGATATTATCTGGCCCATGATTATTGCCTTTACTGTATTGCATATTGGTGCAGCTTTGTATCATCAGTTTGTCAAAAAAGACAATTTGATCGCACGTATAAAGTAACGACTAATCTAGAAAGTATGCGTCCACAAAAAAGCCCTCAGTATTTTACTGAGGGCTTTTTTAGATTAGGGCTTAACTAGAGCGCTTTTTCTATATGCTTTTGAACAGTTTATTTTTTATGCTCAGGTAAGTTGATATTCATCTCTAGCACATCTAAGCTGTCTTCAGAACGATGATTGATATTCACATCATCAATTTGCACGCCATTGACGTACTTATTTACCACTTCTAGTATTTCACGTTTCATTTTTTCGATACGATCCGCTGTTAAGCGGTTGTTTAAGCGATTTTCACTCGCAACGATAACCTTGAGACGCTCAGTGGCTAAATTAGCACTGCCGACATTGCTGCTGTCATCAGTACCAAATAAATTGCTCCAAAATCCTTTTTTCTTACTCATCATTAACCCCCAAACCAGCGCTGTAATAAACTCTTTTTCTTCACGTCAATATGACGTAACGGCCGCTCTTCGCCTAAGAAACGGGCGACAATGTCATCATAACATTGACCAGCGATGGAGTCGGTATAGTGAATAACTGGTTCACCGTGGTTAGATGCCTCAAGCACTGAATGGCTTTCAGGGATAACACCAAGTAAAGGTACTTTTAGGATATCGTTAGAGATGGTATCGATATCCATCATCTCATTCGCTGCCGCACGTTCGGCATTGTAGCGAGTGATAACCAAATGCTCACGGATAGAACCTTGGTTCTCTTCGATCTTTTTGGTACGGCTTTGTAAGATACCGATAATACGATCCGAGTCACGTACTGAAGAGATCTCAGGGTTGGTCACGATGATCGCTTCATCAGCATGATACATCGCTAACTGGGCACCGCGCTCGATACCAGCAGGCGAATCACAAATGATATAGTCGAACTGCTTAGACAGCTCAGCCATTACTTCGGACACCCCTTCGTCTGTCAGCGCATCTTTGTCCCGCGTCTGACTGGCAGGTAGGATGTATAAGTTCTCAAGCTGTTTGTCTTTGACCAGTGCTTGTGACAAGCGCGCGTTACCGCTGATGACGTCTACAAAGTCATAAACAATTCGATTTTCACAGCCCATGATCAAGTCTAGATTACGTAGACCTACATCAAAATCGATAACAACTGTCTTATAGCCACGCAACGCCAAACCGGCGGCAAAAGAGGCACTAGTGGTGGTTTTGCCCACACCGCCTTTACCTGAAGTGATTACAACAATCTTCGCCACAATGGCACACTCCTATGAATCAATGGGATATCTATTAAATAAAATAGCGCATTCTCTTATGCTTATTATTCACATGTAATATATGCGCTGCGAGCGTAAGCCTAGCATAAATAAACAAAAATTTATAGCAAGTCTGCACTAAAGCGAAAAACAACGATTATCTGCGTTAAGTGCTCCTGCCTATAGGTATTAGCACTGATAGATAGGTTACATAGTGGCAGAGTAAATTATTTGTCTTGAGACAGTTTTGTTAACCAAACTTACCGAAATATTAAGTAAGATATTTAGCCATTACTTTCTTAGCACTACAGCAAATGCCTTTAAGATTTATATATAAAATTCGACAAATCAGCCGTCTAACTAAGCATCATCCATTACGGTAAATACCAAACCTTGACCTTCTATAAAGCGTACTTGTACTGGTTTGTCGATTACGTGTTCCGGTAAATTGTCTCGTAGGCAGTAAGTGCCTGCGACTGACACCAATGACGGGTTAAAGACCTGACAAAAAATACGAGCATCTTTGTCGCCTGTTGCTCCTGCGACCAAACGACCTTGGGCGCGGCCGTAGACATGCAAGCTGTTGTCAGTAATCGCTTCAGCGCCACTGTTGACACTGTTGGTCAAAATCAAATCCCCACCGACGTGGTTAAGGCTCTGTCCTGAACGTAGCATTTGATCATAGATGAGGCTGGTGATATGTTCAGCGCTTACCAAGGTTTCTGCTGGAATATTGGCGATGGTCGTCTCGGCCGCTGTCTCAAGTGCAGGTTCAGACGCTACGTCATTCGTGCTGGTCGACTCTGTACTTTTGGCTTCTGACGCTTTATTGACTTGAGCAGTGGCTTTTTTACTGGGTAGAATACGCTCGATACGTTTGCCGTCGGCAGGAAATATCGCCAATCGCTGCTCACGTGCTTGTGCATCTAACACACCTGTCACGACACCGATAGGTTGCAGTCCCCATGACCATAACAGCTCTACCAATGCAGACAGATCTTGTTCGACCTCGCTATCAATGAGGATAGGGATATTGCTGGATTTGTTGCTAAGCGTTTCAGCAAGCTGAGCCTCGATAGCGCTCAAGTCATCCGTACTGAACTGTAAGCGCGAAAAGGTGAGCATCTTACCGTAAAAGGCGAGAGCAGGCGTAGCACTCGGGGTTGGGCTGCTGTTGTCGTTATCTAAAATCGTCATAAGATTGATCCTCAAAAAATATCGTATGGCTGCATGCGTACTATATTTATTATTATTTAGTGGTTATTTACTTAGGTGCTGGTTATTTAGTAGCCATTTTTAGCAAAAATGTTATAAGTTAAGCATATCTTGGTGCTTCCATTGCTGCACTTTTATTTGTGCTTCAAATGCTGTCAAACTGTCCTCAATAATGCTAGAAATTAAAGTATCCAGCGCGGTGTTGTTGGTATCGATTTGTGCCACACCGCTGGCAATAGCGACCATCAATGCATCAAGACGTTCAGCATCAAGGAGACGCTCGTTTAAAGCAATGACCACATTTTCGCCAATATTGTGTCCCACATGCTGCAATTGCGACTCAATCAAGCCACCAGCGATGGGTATCATGCGCAAGTAGCGACGTAACTCTGGCGTATTGGCCAAACCTTCTTTAATCGCTTCGCCCATCGCACCAGCTAGCATGTTATTGCCTCCTGGTGAGGCCGTCAGCGCTTGCAGTTTTGGCGCCAGCTCTGTGCGTAGTAGCGAAAGTAATGCTGTTTCAATCTCATGACGGTTGCGAGCAATCGTTGATTCGATCAATGATTTGTGCGTTTTGGTGTCGGTAAGCTGCACACGAAAATTATCGATTGCAGTCAAAATGACACGATCTGACAACTCTTCTAGTAGCAGATCAATATAGAACTTGATACGGTCAATCCACGACTGCGGTAGTACTTGATAGCCAAGCTGGTAGAGTCGGCGGCCGATAACCACTACTCGAAATAACCGTAGCGCGCGTAGCTGCGGAAAACAGCCCAACACCTCATACCAGTGGACAAACGGAAAAAAGAACCAGCGATAATAAACTTTTTCTTTAATGGCAATTGCCCAGCGTAATAATAGCTCGACGACTAAGAATATGGTGAAAAACCCACCTGCCGTACGCAACGGATCATGCAAAGTGCCTTGATACCAGTTAAGCGCATCACTCAGTGTCAGCCACCCTGCAACATTGCTACTAAAGTTACTCATCAAGATGGCATCTATGCTAATCAATAAGAGATCAATACTAATAGCAACAATCATCAAAATGTCATAAGTCAGTTTAAAGCGACTTGGTTTGGGACGATTTGACTGTGGTGACTGCTCGCTTGAAGGTTGCGTGCTCGGAGATTGACTGCTTGCTAAGTTCGATGACTCATTTGGCATTGCTGCGGCTATTGGCGAGCTTTTAGTAGGAGAGGCGGGCACAGTCATACCTTTTAGTAAGAAATGGCATAAGAAATAATGTCATCAGTAGACAGGGTCAATGATGATATTACAACTGAGTAAGCGAGCGTTTTAATGACTATTCACATTATCAATGAATGCCATCAAAAAACAACCCATCAACCATTATAATTTGGTATTTTATATCAATTGAGTAAAACCTGATATTAGGGCGTGTCCTCAATCTGAACAGTAAACTGTAAACGGGTTAAAAATGGCTAAATATTTGCCAAACTGCGTCAAGTAGCTTGCTCATATCTCGATATTATATGTACTACTTTCCTTGTTTAGCTGCCATTTATCTCATTTTTATCACCATTTTCAAAATGAGGACACGTCCTAGCCAGCTTTTAGTGTTTATATTGCAGCATAAAAATTATAGCAACATTGTGATTTGCAGATTTACTGAAAAAAATAATTTATCGTTCGGTCTATTTTCTCTGCGGGTTATCTGCAAAGTCAGCAAGCATGGTGGTAATAAGGTCATCTTTTTGACACCATATCTGTTCAACCCAATCAAACATTTTAGCCTTTATTGCTTCATCCTCTTCATAGCCACCATTTTTGATACCAGCAAACAATTCGTCAGGTATTTTAATATACCGAACGTCAACGCCCAAGCGTCTGATATTGCCTTTCCATAGATCACCATAGGTTGGCACGCCATCCGGATAAACAATGGTCATATCCAAAATACCATCGATGTCATCCCCTAAGGCATTGATAGCCAGCGCCAAGCCACCCGCACGCGGTTTCAGTAAATGCGTATAAGGTGAGCCTTGTTTGGCATGTTTCTCTTGTGTGAAGCGAGTGCCTTCTAAGTAGTTTAATAAGGTGAACGGTTTATCTTTTAATAACGCGCAGGCACGCTTGGCTTCTTCAATGTCTTTGCCCTTTAATGCAGGGTTTTTGGCAACCTTTTCTTTAGGATGGCGGCGCATCATTGGGAAGTCTAAAAAATAAAAGGCTTGACCAACAATTGGGATGTAAATCAGCTCAAACTTGGTAAAAAATCGGGTGAGGGGCAGGCGCTGTTCACCAATATATTGCACGATACTGGTATCGACCCATGACTGATGATTGCTAACCAGCAGGTATTTACCGGCCATATGGACGTCATCGGGTAAGTTGATACGCCAATCTTTACGTGGCAACATATTATCGATCAAGGCGTTATTACTACTAATCCAGTGGGCAGCAATTTTTATCACGGTTTTATCCGCAATGGGTGCTCCAGTAATCATCTTGGTCGCGCCCATTAGCCATAGCGGGATACTATAACCAAAGCTATTGGCCGCGATGACACCGGCTGCTGTAGTCAGCGAAACTGCCTTGCCCAATTTTGGGGCGCGTTGATGTATTTTTTGAATAGTAGAGGTCAGGCGCATGTTTAATCCCTGTCTATCGATATTGTTGATATATAAACACTCCATTTCTGAAGTCGTTATTTGCAAAATTTTTGGCGGTTTTATAGGGTTGAAATCGCGCTATATGTTTAGTGGTGTTATTAGCGCTGCTTCACGGTCAACTTTATTGCATGATTTTAACAGAAATTATTCATAGTGTACGACTGTAAACGTGACTTGCCATGTCTGGCCTAGCAGAGATGGATAATACAAAGGAGAAGAGTGCAAACCCTCCTGCACTTCTCATACATAGATGTGACAAAATATTACACATAAATAGATAGTAATTGCCATAATAATAACGAACGAAAGTAAGCACCTAAATAAGATTCATAAATAATCTTTATAAAAAGCACAGCTTAACAAAGCACAATTTTAATTTAATACTTAAGAGGAAATATTATGCGTAATACATTAATGATTGCCGCAGTCGCATCTGGTTTAGCACTTAGTGGTTGTGCTACTGATCCAAACACTGGACAACAGCGCTTGAACAAAACTGCTATTGGTACATTGGCAGGTGCTTTAGGTGGTGCAACCATCTCTAAAGCAACTGGTGGCGACAAAACTGGCCGTGATGCAGCTATTGGTGCCGCATTGGGCGCTGGTGTTGGTTATTACATGGAGCGTCAAGCTAAGCAGCTTGAGCAACAGATGGCTGGTACAGGCGTAACGGTTGAGCAAAATCCAACGACTGGTAACATTGACTTAGTTATGCCAGGCAGCATCACCTTCTCATTCGATGATGCTACATTGAGCTCATCGTTCAAGCCAACACTTGATAAACTTGCTTCAACGATGAACCAGTACAACAAAACATCAGTTAACATTGCTGGTCATACCGATAGTAAAGGTTCAACGTCATATAACATGGGTCTATCACGTGATCGTGCTTACTCAGTGGCTAATTATCTAACTGCTCGTGGTGTTGCTTCTAACCGTGTCAACGTTGTTGCTTATGGCGAATCACGCCCAGTAGCTGATAACAACACTGATTATGGTCGTCAGCAAAACCGCCGTGTTGAGCTAACCATTAACTCGCCACAAAGCGTAAACTAATAAATGGTTTGATAACCATCTATTTTAGTCGCTTACAGTAAGAATAGTGCAAAAAAGGTCAGCAATACGCTGGCCTTTTTTTGGGCTTAGAATTTGATAAGGCAGCTTTTGATCAACGGTAAGACCCAATCCTTAAATTATATTTGATAATAGTTATCAATAACATTATAATTCGCAAATATTTGAATATTTCAGCAATAGTGATGACAGTGTTTAGCAGCTATGACCCTATACATCAGTCATTTACTGTACTTGCCTTTTTTTATAATGTATCTCATCGAGGACGTGTATGAATATGACCACAGTGACGAGCCGTAAAATTTTACCGACTACTTTAGCCGCTGCGCTTGCAGGGATACTGCTGGTATCGGGTTGTACCAAGCAAGCCAATGACGATACCGCCACTGATGCACAAACAGAAATACAAAATACAGACGCTGCCAATAATAAAATCACATCAGGCGCCGAGCAAGCCAATATCGATCGCTTGGCACTTAGCTATGTAAATATGGCTCATGCTGCCTATAAAGATTCATTAGACACCGCAAAGACTTTGCAGACAGCAGTGAATGCTTATGTAGATGCGCCAACTGAAGCGAACCTTGAAGCGGCAAAAGCTGCCTATAAAGCGGCGCGTCAGCCTTACTCACAGACTGAAGTATTTCGTTTTGATGAAGCATTTGTGAGCGCTGATGACAAGCGTGAGATTGGTAGCGTCGATGGCTGGGAAGGACAGGTCAATGCATGGCCGCTCGATGAAGCGCTCATTGATTACGTCAGCGACGACTATGAAGGTGAATATAACAGTCAAGACAATATCATCAATAGTGATAGCATTGCCGTCGGTAGCATTAAGCAAGATACCAGCACGATTACGCCGCAACTATTAGCAGACATGAATGAAATCGGTGGTAGCGAAGCCAACGTGACGACCGGCTATCATGCGATTGAGTTTATGCTATGGGGACAAGATATCAACGGCGTTGGTGAGGGTGCGGGCAACCGTCCGATTAGCGATTACAATACCACCGATGGCGAATGTACTAGTGGTGAAGGCGCCAATACCGATGCAAGCATTTGTGAGCGTCGTGGCGAATTCTTAAAAGCCGCTGCGCAGTTATTGGTTGATGATTTGACCGCGATGGAAGCCCAGTGGCAGCCTGACAGTGAGCATACCTTACGCAGCGATATGATAGCGCGCAAAGATAATAATGGCCTGCGCCAGATTATGTATCAGATGGGCAGCTTGGCATTTGGCGAGTTGGCCTCTCAGCGTATGCAGGTCGCCTTCGTCACGGGCTCTACCGAAGACGAACACGAATGCTTTAGTGACTTGACCCATCTTAGCTACGCCAATAATGCTCGCGGTATTCAGAATGTCTTTAATGGCAGCTACAAAACCCTCGCGGATAAAACCGTTGGTGGCTATGGCGTGAAGAACTACCTGATTGATACGGGTCATCAGGATGTTGCTGATAAGCTGGCTGCTGACTTTAGTAAAGTAGAAAGTGATTTTAATATCATCGTTGAAAAAGGCGAAAAAGAAGGTATTAAGATTGATCAAATGATCGCGACCGTTGGTCAAGCAAGCAAACAAGGTATCTCTGCTGAAGAGCAAAATGCTCGTCGTGGTTGGATCGAGACTGCCATTACCAGCTTGCAGGAATTGACGACTGGTATCGAAAGCGCGGCAAAAGCGGCTGGTATTGATAATCTCGATGCTGATGCGGGTTCATAGTTTTAAGCTAGGCTGTTTATACGCTTACTAGGGCGTGTCTTCATTTCAAAAATGGTGATAAAAATGAGATAAATTGCCGTCAAACAAGAAAAATAGCTGGTTAATATCGGGATATTAACCAGCTATTTGACGATGTTTGGCAAGATTTAGCCATTTTTAGCCCATTCAGATGATTATCGATTGAATTGAAGACACGCCCTAGCGTCAGTTGTATTCATTTATAATGCCTGATAAGTCGTTATAAGTGAATGAGAATTATTTTCATAAGAAAGTAATTTATGTATAATACACACGTTGTCAATCTCGGTTGGCAATGTGTTTTTTTATGCCCTATTAAAATAACGCTACCAGCCAGCTTTCTTACAGTTGTACCCTGTTGACTGTAACGACATATTGTTATGGTGCGCGATTTTGATGGTTCTATACTAGCGCTAAGGCAATGCTTATGAACGCCATTTCTGCCACGAAAGACAAACTATCTATGTCTCTTCATACCTCTTTATTGTCTAAAAATACACCGTTAAAGCTTGCGATTAGTGCTCTCTGCGTCTTGTCACTTACGTCTTGTCAGCCCACTGACAGCTCATCCGCTAATAAGAATGACGTCAATGCTGATAAGCAGGATCAGGATAAAGCCTTGTCTGCTGAACGCAGTCAAAATATCGAAGCGCTGGCTGGGGTGCCCATGCAGCAGCTTGCCTCTTTTGACCCGCAAGAGATTAAGCAAGGCGGTGATAGCGGTATTAGTATTACCAGTGCTGAGAGTTACTCAAAACCTTCATCAAATCTCACCGCCTTACGCAAAGGTTCTTTTTTTATTGGTAATGCGTTCTTTCAACAACCGTGGGTGATTGCCCCTGCTAGCACGGACAGCCGTGACGGTCTTGGCGCGTTATTCAATGTCGCTGCCTGCCAATCATGCCATGTCAAAGATGGTCGTGGTCACGCGCCGATGAGCAGCAAGGACGATGCTGATAGTTTATTAATACGTCTGTCTATGCCAGCGACAACGGATGAGCAGCGTCAGCAATTGCAGGATTCCCTGATCGAAAAAGTGGTGCATCCTATGTATGGCGGTCAGCTACAAGATCGCGGTATTCAGGGTGTACCAGCCGAAGCGCGAATTGCGGTACAGTGGACCGATATGCCAGTTACCTTTGCCGATGGTTATGTCGAAACCCTACGTGCGCCTAGCTTTAAGTTGACCAAACCCGGCTATGGGGCGTTTGATAATGAAATGATGGTATCACCGCGAGTGGCTTTACCAATGATTGGGCTTGGGCTCTTAGAACAAATACCTGACGATGATATTAAAAAACAAGCGGTCAATAACAATAGTACTAGCGACATCAGTGGCAAGTTTAACTGGGTGATGGATCCACAAACTGGCAAGCATGCGCTTGGTCGTTTTGGTTGGAAAGCCGGTCAAACCAAGCTGATTACACAAAACCAAAGTGCCTTTAATGAAGATATGGGGCTGACCTCAAACATTCGTCCTCATGAGTCCTGCATGCCGAGCCAAACCGCTTGTATTAACGCGACTACTGGCGCTGATGAGCAAGGTAATGGTAAGCCGCCCGTCGAAGTGAATGATGAAATAGCCAAGTTTGTAGAGTTTTATACGCGGAATTTAGCGGTGCCACATCGTCGTAATGCCGATGATAAGCTGGTACTGGCTGGTAAAAAACGCTTTTATGATATGGGTTGTCAAAGTTGCCATACGCCAAGATATCAGTTGCCAAAAACCGATGACGATCATCTTGAGCAGCATGGACAAGTCATTTATCCTTATACAGATTTGCTGCTGCATGATATGGGCGATGCGCTTGCCGATCGCACGATAGCGGGTAAACTACCAGCAAAAGATGCGCAAGTTGAGTTTTTGGCCAACTCATACGAGTGGCGTACTCCTGCATTGTGGGGAATTGGTCTGGCTCAAACCGTCGATCCACAAGCGACCTTTTTACATGATGGTCGCGCGCGCACGCTGATGGAAGCAGTGCTATGGCATGGCGGTGAAGCAGAAAAACAACGCCAAAAAGTGTTGAAATTAGATAAGCAAGGACGCGCTGAATTAAACGCCTTCTTAAAGTCATTATAAAAATGATATAAATTACTACTTATCCCATTACCGAGAAACTTATGAAAATAAATCCTGCATTAGCAATGGCGTTATCGGCACTGAGTGCTGGATTACTCATCAGTTGTGTCAAGCCTGCCGATGAGAATAAAACAGCAGAGGTGGATAGTCAAACCGTCGCGCAAGATGGCGCTGCCTCAAACAGTACGGCCGCCGATAGCGCGAATGACGAACAGATAGTCGCCATAGATATCAGTGCGGAGACCGAAAAAACCTATCTGACGCATGTGGCTGAAGACATTGTCATTCCAGCTTATGCGGATGCAGCGAAGCAAAGTGGTTTGTTACATGATTTGGCGCAGAAGCATTGTCAGCAAGCGCCTGTCAGCGGTGATGAATTGCAAGCATTGCGTGCTCAGTGGTTGGTACTGGCGCAAGCATGGGCGAGTGCTGAGATGATCAACTTCGGTCCTGCGACTGCTAGTATGAGCAACTTGTACATCAATTATTACCCTGACGAGCGCGGCTTGGTACACAGTGGTGTGGCTGACCTAATTGCCGCCAATCCAAAACTAACCCCAGAGCAGCTCGCTAACGAGAGCGCTATTGTGCAAGGCGTACCAGGTCTGGAAGAGGCGCTATTTGCCAATGACAGCTTGAATGCTGCTCAATGTGCTTATGTGGTTAGCGCCAGCGCGGCATTAAGCACGCGATTAAAAGACATCGAAAGTAACTGGCAGCAGAACGCCACGACTTTACTGGCGATTGATAAAACGGCTGACAGCGATCAAGGTTTGAACCAGTGGTTTAACGCTTTATTGTCATTGATTGAGACGATGAAGACCAATGCTATTGATGAACCATTAGGTCTCACAGGTAAAGCCAAGGGACATCTGCCAGCTGCTACTGCTGGACAAAGCCGCGCTATTATCAATGCTAAGTTGGCTACCTTGAATAAGACGCTAACTGACCCAGTATTGACGGCCATTCTTGGTAGCAATGATGAGAATGCTATTGCGGCAAGTCTATCAAGCGAGCTGGCTGATACCACCACGCTATTGGCGCAGATGCCAGAGGATTTAGCGACTGCCGATAAAGCCAAACAGCAAGAATTGTTTGATCATTTTACGACCATTACCCGTCTGCTGAAACGCCAATTGATTCCGACCCTCGGCATCCGTGTTGGCTTTAACAGCAATGATGGCGATTAAGTCATGCAAACCTCTGAAGCCCATACAGCTGCGATAGCAAAATCTCATAGCGCGTCCTCTAAAGCAACGCCTAGACCAGCAGACAAGCGCTCAAATCATGAGCAGCTGGTGACGTCGGCCTTGACTACGCTCGGTAGCGTATTGGGAACGGTGGCATTGGTTGGTATACATCATCACTATCGCAAGCAGCATCAGCCTGAAGCAAAGTTGCAAGATTATGTGTCGGGTGTGCGTTCTCAGCTGCATACATTGCAAGCATCGTCCAAGCCACAGCTAACCCGTTTTCGCTACGCCTATCAGCAAGCGACTGCTGCGTGGCAACGGGCTTATCATGATGATATCGATGATAAAAATCATGATACTAAAAATACCGTGACCGACCTGACGGCAATGCATAGCACCGTTATGCTGGCGCGTCCAGTATGCTGGGTCAGTGGCGTGGCATCCATGCCAAAAAACCTATCATTGATAAATGACGATAACAATCATGATGAAAATGGCTTTGGGGTGGTTGGTATCGATGCAGACCGACAAATCGTTTGGCAAACGACCATGCCTGAGCGTGTCCACGATATTGTTGTCCAGCCAATCCTTAATAGACAAAACAATCAAAACAGATCAAACACTCATAACCGTCAACGCGATGTCGTGGTGTTGGGTCGCCGCCCCAGTGAAAGTTTTTGGGTATTAGACACAGCGACAGGACAGGTAAAGCTTGCTATAAAAGCGGCTGATAATCGCCATTTTTATGGGCATGCTTGTTACAGTTTGGATGGCTCAAAGCTATACGTCACTGAGAATGATACGATAAGCTTGGCGGGTAAAATTGGTATCTACGATGCTCATGATAATTATAGCAAAGTAGCCGAATTTGACTCGCATGGTATTGGGCCACATGAGTTGATCATGCATTCAGATGGCGAGACACTGGTCATCGCTAATGGCGGTATCAAAACGGAACAAGCCTCTCGTGAAGAGCTGAATCTCGATACCATGCGTCCATCGTTGACTTATTTGAGTCGTCATGATGGGACGCTGCTTGAGCAAATTATTCCTGAACACAATCAGATGAGTGTGCGTCATTTGGCCATACATGAAGATGGCACGGTGATGATTGGTATTCAATTCCAAGGTGAAAAACATATCAATGTGCCGTTAGTGCTGACCCATCATCGCGGTGATCCTGACTTTAAACCATTGGTTATGCCCAATAATCAATGGCAATGCTTCCATCAATACATTGCCAGTGTGGCGGTTGATAGTGAGCGCAATCTGTTATGTGTGACCACACCAATTGGCGGCTGTGCGGCGATTTATGATTTAAACACACGTATGCTGATTGACGCTGTACGTTTGCCGGATTGTGCAGGCGCTTCGTTAGTCGCTGGTCAGGTATCTGGTCAGACCAAAAGTAATCATGGAGCGTCAGGCTTTATCGTCAGCGATGGGCACGGGAAACTGACCAGACTACGTGTCAATACTCTATCAGTAGAAACATCGGATGTAGCAGAATCAAATTCAAAGCATCCTGCCGACATTATTGTGCAGGACAGTCAAATACATAATATGTCTTTTGACAATCATTTGCAGGCAGTCTTAGCATAAGCGGTACAGGGGAGACATCACGATGCCGCAACCGAGTACGTCGCTCGTATTAGATATGGTCAGACAACAGCTGGCACAAGCAGGTATTGTGCTGCACGTGACCAAAAAGCGCGTCAAAAATATCAATTTTCGCTTAAAGCCTTATGCGCTCATGGTTTCTGTACCGATGTCTATCAGCGCCAGCCAAATCGCTCAGTCTGTCGACAAGCGCGTATTATGGGCGCTAGACAACCATCCGCAAGTATTAGCGCGTTATCATCACAAGCAAACCCCGAAACCCAAAGCGTCAACCTCGGATAGTCCTGTCCTCTTATGGGGCATCGAACAATCATTGAGGCTAAATCACGATGAAAAAATCGCTTATTATCGGCAACAACTTACTGAAGTAAATCCATCTTTATTTGACAAGTGGCAACCGATAGTCGGTGCTACTGCTAATGAAGTGCGGTTGAAGAAGATGCATACGCGCTGGGGCAGTTGTAATACACGCGCGCGCCGAATTTGGTTATCCGTATATCTTCCCGCTTACCCGATTGAATGCACCGAATACGTCATTGTCCATGAGCTGTGTCATTTGCATCATGCCAATCACAGCAAGGCGTTTTGGCAAACGGTAGCGGCAGCGATGCCAGATTATCAGCAGTGGCACGATATGCTAGCGGGCAAGTCGGGTCAGCTGGATTAAACGCCTCACACAAATGATATAAAGGCATTCGTTAACCCTAACATACCTGCTATGATAAGCGCTCACGTCGCAGTATACAGCGTATCATTCAAATAATAGAATGATAGGTATATTGTAGATGCATGGTATATACAGGGATGTCATATGGACAACGTCAATCAAGCCGAATTTTGGCAGCAGCGTTATGAGACTGGTAGCATACAGTGGGATATGGGACAGGTGTCACCACCGCTAAAAGCTTACATCGATCAACTGCCTGCGTCTGCTAAAGATCAGGCTATTCTAGTGCCAGGGGCAGGCAATGCCTATGAGGTTGGCTATCTACACGAGCAGGGTTTTACCAATGTCACATTGGTTGATTTTGCGCCTGCACCGATTGATGCGTTTGCAGAGCGCTATCCTGATTTCCCAGCGGCGCACTTGATTTGCGCAGATTTTTTTAATTTATCAGCTGAGCAATATCAATTTGATTGGGTGCTTGAGCAGACGTTTTTTTGTGCGATAAATCCGTCACGTCGTGATGAATATATCGAGCAGATGGCAGCGCTATTGAAGCCGCAAGGTAAGCTGGTTGGCCTACTTTTCAATGTGAATTTTGGCCGTGATGAACCACCTTTTGGTGGCACAAAAGATGAATATCAGCAGCGTTTTGAGCAGTATTTTGATATAGAGATTATGGAAGCCAGCTATAACTCGCATTCTGCACGTCAAGGCAGTGAGTTATTTATCAAGCTGCAAGCGAAGTAATCTCACGCTTGATATTATCTCGCGCTTGCTCTTCTAATCGTTCAAAGTAATAATCGGTCAGATACAGTCTTGGATGCGCCAACAATCCTTTTAACACCGCTGTTCGTCCGATACGGTAATCGGTAGCTGGCACGTGTGCATACTCTTTACGTACCGCAGATGCATATGGTTCATATTCAGACCATACAGCACCCAAAACGCTCAAATCCATATCTAGTAAATATGCTGCATCACTACACTTATCATCGTCTGCTAATGCATCAAGTTGATGAGTAGCTGTCATCATGATAAGTGCATAGATATGTTGGCATTGTTCCGCGCTCAAATATTTCCGTAACGCTTCCACCGCATAGTCTGCACTTTTTAACTCATTATCTGCCCGTGTTGGCTCGTATATCACATCGTGATAATACAGCGCTAAAGCGATAATATGCGGTTCATAAAGGTTGTGCTTAACTTGCTCAAACTGCGCAAACAACTGCTTAAGGTGGTGCAGGGTGTGATAAGCGCGATGGGCTTCGTTATAACGGGTAGCGACAGCTTGCCAAAGCATCTCTACCTCTACTCGATCAATATCATTAGCGATGGCAGACAAGTGCATGGCGAAATGCTGACCAAGGTCGGACGTTACGTGCGAAACATCGTTCATATCTATTCTACAACGCCTAGTTCATGATTGTTCTAACGGTCAAATCAATCCTTATGAGCTGCATCTTCAAAGGCCTGTTTAAATACCTTGCCCAGTAAATTTACATCGTCGACACGAGCATAATTCAAACGGGTGACAAAGGCGATGTGGCGATGTGGGCCTTTTTCTGCTAATGGCACCGCGACCGCATTTTGGTTTTGCAGATGCAATTGATCCAGCGCCATCTCAGGTACTAAGGTCGTGCCCATATTAGCGAGTGCCATCTGAATAAGCGTGTTTAAGCTAGCGTCAGAAAAGCTCGATTTCATTTGCGCCCGATCAAAATGACAAACCGATAGCGTCTGATCGGTCAGGCAATGTCCTTCACCCAGCAGCATGAGATTGGCAGTAGCGAGCTCCTCAGAATCAATGGTGTCAAGCTTGGCATGGACATCGTCTTTTGGGAATACTGCGAAGAAGTCTTCACTCCAAAATTCAAAACTGTGCAAGCCGTCTACGGCATAGGGTAGCGCAATGATTGCCGTGTCAATATGACCGTAACGCACTTGCTCAAGCAAGCGTTCGGTTTGTTGCTCAACGATGGTCATACGAAATTCTGGATAATTGGCTCGCAGTGTAGGCAGGACTTTTGGCAGCAAGTAAGGAGCAATCGTTGGAATGATACCCACGGTCATCGGGTAGGCAAGTGGCGTTTGATGACTGTGCGCACGGGTGGTCAAGTCGCTCACTTCAGAGAATACACGCTGCGCCCGCGTCAGGATATCTTGCCCAATAGGAGTGATAAGCACTTGTTTGTTATTACGCTCAAAAATCTGTGTGTCTAGTTGCTTTTCTAATTCTGCGATACCTAAGCTCAGCGCAGACTGCGAAATATTACAATCTTCTGCTGCCCGTTTGAAATGGCGGTGTTTAGCGACTGCTAAGGCAAATTCAAGTTGACGTAAGGTAATCATAAGACCTCTTTTTTGGTTGTTTTTCACGCAAATGACAATACTTATGCATCTTGGTCATTATCGAAATTTACCGATAGCACACTGATGACATGAAGTAGATAGAATAGTTTAACAAGTTTAATAAAACAAAACATCACATTAAAAACTTTTAACTGGATTAACCATAGAATTCGCGTATAGTTTGTCAGGTAGCCCAGATAGTTCAAGGCTTAACAGAAACAATCAAATAAATAAGCACCATTAAATTAATCACACTTAATCAAAAAAGGAGCCAATCATGGCGTCTATTATCAATCAAGAAATCCCAGAATTTTCAGCAGATGCATATGTAAACGGTGAGTTCAAAACCATCACTTCAGAAGATGTAAAAGGTAACTGGGCGATCTTCTTATTCTACCCAGCTGACTTTACTTTTGTTTGCCCAACTGAGCTTGAAGACATGGCAAACCATTACGAAGAGCTACAAGGTTTGGGCGTAGAAGTATACTCAGTATCGACTGACACTCATTTCACGCATAAAGCATGGCATGATTCTTCAGACGCAATTGGTAAAGTAAACTATCCAATGATCGGCGATCCTACTGGTAAAATCACTCGTGGTTTTAACGTGATGATCGAAGAAGCAGGCCTAGCTGAGCGCGGTACTTTCTTAATCGATCCAGACGGTTTGATTCAGGTTGCTGAGATTCATGCTGGCGGTATTGGCCGTAGCGCAAAAGACATGCTGCGTAAAGTAAAAGCGGCACAATATGTCCGTGAAAACGACGGTGAAGTTTGCCCAGCAGCTTGGGAACAAGGCGGCGATACATTGAAGCCAAGTCTTGACCTAGTCGGTAAGATCTAGGTTAGTAAAACCTAAGTAGTTATCCAACTATTTAGAGAAACGTGGCGCTGTTTTTATTATTTTATAATTTGAACCAGCGCTATAAGTAAAGACCCCATCAGCCTACGTTGATGGGGTCTTTTTATATCTTAATTTAAAGTTTTATTAGTTTTATTTATCGATAATAAATAAGCGATTACGCTTGAGATTGTACTTTATTCTTATCTATGGTTTTGTAAATCTCATCTTTGAGCTGTAGCTTGCGCCGTTTCATTTGTTCGATTTCTTCATCGCGGCTGGCGTGTTTGACCACGTCATTCTCAAGCTTATCAATTTGCCTGTCCAGTATAGTATGTTCATCGAAGATACTCGCAAAGTGCGCATCTTTTTGCTTGAGCTCATCGATGATGTCGCTGTGATCTTGCCATTTATCAGTCATGGTCATGTTGTCATCCTTGTTATTTAGCGTGTGCTTAGCATAAGCAGTGACGCGTTGTGGTTAAGACAGATTATGATTGTGAGACTTGTTGATTATAAAATTAAGATTTATAAAACTAAATGTAAGAAATTCTTAGCAGTAATTTTGAGGTGTATCCTCAATCTGAACGAAAGTGCTCAGATAGGATAAAGATGAGGACACGCCCCTAATAAATGAAGCATTAAGCGTGAGATTGTGTTTTGTTTTTATCAATTATTTTATAAATTTCATCTTTAAGGTGTAGTTTTCGACGCTTCATTTGTTCTATTTCATCGTCACAGCTGCTATGTTTTATCAAATCCTTTTCGAGATAATTGATCTTCTCATCCAGCTGAGTATGCTCAGCAAAAATACTCGCAAAATGGCTGTCTTTTTGCTTAAGTTCAGCGATAATTTCTTTGTTATCTAGCCTTGTATCAGTCTTTCTCATCTGGTCATCCTTGTTATGAAGCGCAAGCTAACGATCAGCATCAGCGCATTGTCGTTAAGATTTATGATTGTGAGACTTGATTATTACTCAACCAAACCACTATTACGCTCAATAGTGATAAGGCTTAATACAAGCAGAAATAGCCTTTGATAAGCACGCATAAAAGCCAATCTTCCGCTAGGAAACAGGAATTATTCCTATTGCTCTTATTCGATTGTAGCGAAAAAATCATCTTGATACTATGATAATAATCCTCTTATAAGTTTAAATTTAATTATAAATTACAATTAATGATTGGTTTTATAAAACATAAGGTTTGGGTTTCTCAGCTTGCTCAAATCTATGAAACCTATGATAATAGGGACATCAAAAGGCAAAAGCCTTATCCAAATAACACTTTAAACGATATCACTTACTACAGATTTTCCATCTTTAAACGTGCAACCGCTTAGTTGCCGTTACATATTAAATAATAATGAGGAACAAACATGATAGATCAAAGTTTATTAGATGCCATCAAGAGCTATAGCGAAAACATGACCCGTCCAATTACCTTTGTCTTAGGTAATGGCACGCATGAAAAGCGGGCAGAGTTGATTGACTTTTTAACCAAAATCGCTGGTACGACTGACAAAATTAATTTTGATGCAGAAGCGATTGATGAGAGCTTGCCTAGTGCGATTAGTTTTAAAGTCGTCAGCCATGCTGATGACGCGTTGACTGACACTGGTATCGTCTTTAGCGGTATTCCTGGTGGTCATGAGTTTACCTCGCTTATCTTGGCAATCTTGCAAGCGGGTGGTCATACGCTAAAACTAGACGAAGGTATTCAAAAATTAGTCAAACGCTTTAATAAGCCGTTACAGTTCCAGACCTATGTGTCATTGTCTTGCCACAGTTGCCCAGAAGTCGTGCAAGCGTTGAATCAATTTGCCTTATTGAATGACGACATCAGTAATGAGATGATCGACGGTGCATTATTCCAAGAGCAAGTAGAAGCGAATAACATCCAAGGAGTTCCAGCGGTATTTTTAAACGGTAAGCCGTTTGCTAATGGACTAATTGATACGGCTAAGTTGATTGGAAAATTGCAAGAGCAGTTCCCTGACTTGTTGTCAGAAGTGGAAGATGACGCTGAGCAATTAGAACAACAGGATGTCACTATCATTGGCGCTGGTCCTGCTGGGGTCGCTGCTGCCATTTATACCGCGCGTAAAGGTCTAAAAGTGACCATGGTCGCTGATCGTATCGGTGGACAGGTCAAAGATACGCAAGATATCGAAAACTTGATTTCTGTACCATTGACGACAGGTACACATCTATCAGCAGACTTCGTCAAACATTTAGGCGAATACAACATCACGCTAAAAGAGCACGTCAGCGTTAAAGAAATCGGCGAGACTGTCGATGAAAACTATAGTATTCATCTAAATACGGGTGAGACTTTTGAGACGCGCAGTATTATCTTAGCGACGGGTGCCCAATGGCGCAAGCTTGGTGTACCAGGTGAAGAAGAGAATATTGGTAAAGGCGTGGCTTTCTGTGCCCACTGTGACGGCCCGTTCTTTAAAGGTAAAGAAATCTCTGTCATCGGTGGCGGTAACTCTGGTGTCGAAGCGGCGTTAGACCTTGCCGGTATCGTGAAGCATGTAACCGTGCTTGAGTTCGCTGATGAGTTAAAAGCGGATCAGGTATTGATCAACAAAGCCAAAGAGAGATCAAACATCGAGTTCATCACTGGGGCGGCGACCAAAGAGATTAAGGCCACTGATGGTAAAGTCAGCTCTATCGTCTTTGAAGATCGCAAAACAGGTGAAACCCATGAGCGTGATTTGTCCGGTGTCTTTGTACAGATTGGTTTAGTACCCAATACTGGATTTATCAAAGGCTTCGTTGATTTAAACCGCTTTGGTGAAATTGAGATTGATGAGCGCTGCCGTACGGATCGCAAAGGTATCTTTGCTTGTGGTGACGTCACGACTGTGCCATTTAAGCAGATTAACATCGCGATGGGTGAGGGTAGTAAAGCAGCATTATCAGCGTTTGAATACTTGGTTATGCAGTAAGTTATTCGGTTTTAGTTTAAGCATAAAAAGCCACCTCGGTTGAGGTGGTTTTTTTATGGGTATATATAAACGCTGCTTCATGAAAGCCATTTTAAATATAAGTATTAAATGACAGACTGCTATTGACCTACTAGCCCATTTGGGCAACTATAGTTATGTTTATACCAATACACCCTATATACCTTCGCAAAAACATAAAATAAGACACTACTCTATGAATTTTGAACAAGCTTTTAAAAATATTGACAACCTACTTTATAAAGACTCAGGCGCAGATAGTGAACTGGACTACATCGGTCAAACCTCTTGGGTGATGTTTCTACGTTATTTAGACGAGTTAGAGCAAGATAAGGCGGACGAAGCCGAGCTACGGGGAGAAGACTACTCGTTTATTTTAGAGGACAAGTTCCGCTGGCCAAATTGGGCAATGCCAAAGGACGTTGATGGCAAGCTTGACCACCATATAGCCATGACAGGGCCAGATTTGGTGCAATTCGTTGATTATGAGTTGTTTCCTTATCTGGCAGGGTTTAAGAAAACAGCGGACAATCCCAAAACCATTGAATATAAAATTGGTGAAATATTCTCTGAGCTCAAAAACAAAATCCAAAGTGGCTATATTTTGCGTGAGATTTTGGAATATGCAGACGAGCTACCGTTTCGTGCATCAAAAGACAAGCACGAACTGAGTCATCTGTATGAAACCAAGATTAAAAACATGGGCAACGCTGGGCGTAATGGTGGACAGTACTATACGCCAAGACCTTTGATTCGTGCAATGATTCAAGTGATAGATCCAAAAATTGGTGAGACTATCTATGACGGTGCAGCGGGGTCATGCGGATTCTTATGTGAGTCATACGAGTATATGTACGAGCGTATGGACAAAACCACAGACAATCTAAAGACGCTGCAAGAAGATACGCTATACGGCAAAGAGAAAAAGAACCTCGCCTATGTGATCGGTATTATGAATATGATACTACATGGCATTGAGGCGCCCAATCTGGTGCATACCAATACCTTGAGCGAAAGTATCCGTGATATTCAAGAAAAAGACCGTCATCATGTGATATTAGCCAATCCGCCATTCGGTGGCAAAGAGCGTCAAGAGGTACAGCAAAACTTCGATATCAAAACAGGTGAGACCGCCTCACTTTTCTTACAGCACTTTATCAAAAGCCTAAAAACTGGCGGACGCGCGGCTATCGTCATCAAAAACACCTTTTTGAGTAATACCGATAATGCCTCCACAGCATTGCGAGAGCATTTATTAAACAGCTGTAATCTACATACTATCTTGGATATGCCAGCAGGGACGTTTACGGGCGCTGGGGTAAAAACGGTAGTGCTGTTCTTCACTAAGGGCGAGCCAACCAAAAATATTTGGTACTACCAATTAAACGCTGGCAGAAACATGGGTAAGACCAATCCGCTCAATGATAAAGATATGGCGGAGTTTTTAGAACTACAAAAAACCAAGCCTGAAACTGAAAAGTCTTGGGTTTATAAAGTCAGTGAGTTAGACGAAGAGACGTTAGATTTATCACCCAAAAATCCAAACTTACCTGAGGAAGCGCCGCTGCGTAGTCCGACTGAGATACTCGCCGAGATGCAAGCACTAGATGAAGACACTAATGAGATATTGGCTCAAATTAAGGAGTTGATATAAATGATTGAGCTAAAGAAATTCGGAGAAGTATGTGATTTTGTTAGAGGTCCGTTTGGTGGTAGCCTCAAAAAGAGTTGTTTTGTAGAAGAAGGTTATGCTGTTTACGAACAACAACATGCAATCTATAACCAATTTTCAGACATTAGATATTTCGTTACTGAAGATAAATTTAATGAAATGAAAAGATTTGAGCTCAAACCTAATGATTTGATTATGAGTTGTTCTGGGACAATGGGAAAAGTTGCAATTGTTCCAGAAGGTATTCAAAAAGGTATAATTAATCAAGCTTTGTTAAAGTTGACGCCAAAAGATTTTCTTGATATCGAATATTTAAAATACTGGATGAGTAGTCCTGATTTCGATAACCGTATTGAAGAAAATACAGTAGGTGCTGCAATTAAAAATGTAGCTTCTGTTAAAATCTTAAAACAGATTGATGTTCCAGTCCCACCTCTTGAAGAACAAAAAAAAATCGTTGCAATTCTTGATGATGCGTTTGAAGCGATAGACCAAGTGCAAGCCAATATAGCAAAAAATATTGAAAACGCTAAAGAGCTGTTTCAATCTAAACTAAATGAGATATTTAGTCAAAAGGGTGAGGGTTGGGAGGAGAAGAGTTTGGGTGAGGTTTCGACAGTATTAAATGGTTTTGCATTTAAAAGTAAAGATACCGTTACACACTCTGATACTCAGCTTTTGAGAATGGGCAATCTTTATAAAAATGTCTTAGACCTTACTAGAAATCCTGTTTTCTATCCAGATAAATTTGCAACCGATTACAATAAGTATGTTCTAAATGCTGGTGATTTAATTATGTCTTTAACTGGCACAGTAGACAAAACTGATTATGGTTATACTGTTGAAGTACCTGAAACAAATATTCATTTACTATTAAATCAACGCATTATGAAAATAGATGTAATTGATGAAGATGCCTTAGATAAGAAGTTTTTAAGGCATTATTTACAGTCAAAAACTTTTCTTGAAACATTGTATGCTACGGCTAGTGGTACAAGACAGGCGAACTTATCAAGTAAAACTATTTTGACACTTGTAATTAACTTTCCTAAAGATTTAGCAAAGCAGGAAGAATTAGTTTATCTAATTGAAGCGCTTAAAGATTTTACCTTAAACTTAGAAATAGATTATCAACAAAAACTAACCAACCTTGAAGACCTTAAAAAATCCCTGTTAGAAAAAGCTTTTGCTGGCGAGTTGACCCATAAGGATATGACCGTATGAACGAAGCGCAAACCAAACACGACTTAATTGAACCCGCACTACGCGCCGCAGGCTGGGGCGTGGTCGAGGGCAGTCGTTTACGTTTGGAGTTTCCGATTACCAAAGGTCGGCTCATTGGTCAAGGCCGCCGCGCTAAACCCTTATTCGCAGATTACGTTTTAGAATATAAAAATAGACATATTGGCGTGATCGAAGCCAAAAAAAGAGACGACTATTATACTCAAGGGCTAGGGCAAGCCAAAGACTATGCCGAACGCCTAAATATTCGTTTTACTTACTGCACCAATGGCTTAAAGATTTATAGCGTCGATATGCAAAAAGGAGTAGAAGGTGATGTCTTAATCTTCCCTAGCCCTGATGAGCTATGGGAGATGACCTATCCGACACCTATTGATATAGAAAAGGTTGAAATCGCCAATTGGAAACAGCGCCTATTTGCTATCCCCTTTGAAGACCGTGGCGGCACTTGGCAACCGCGTTATTATCAACAAAACGCCATTGCCAAAGTACTTGAAGCCATCGCAGAAAAACGAGATAGAATCCTACTTACCTTGGCTACTGGCACAGGCAAAACCGCCATTGCCTTTCAGGTCGCATGGAAACTGTTTCATGCCAAATGGAATCTAAGACGCGATGGCTCAAGACGACCTCGCATTCTATTTTTAGCAGACCGCAACATATTAGCAGACCAAGCATTTAACTCCTTCAATGCCTTTGATGAAGATGCCTTAGTACGTATCAAACCTAGCGAGATTAAAAAAGCAGGGCGTATTCCTAAAAACGGTAGCGTCTTTTTTACTATTTTTCAGACCTTTATGAGTGGCCCCAACGACTCACCGTATTTTGGCGAATATCCGCCAGATTTCTTTGATTTTATTATCATTGACGAGTGTCATAGAGGCGGCGCTAATGACGAAAGCTCATGGCGAGCTATTATGGAGTATTTTTCGCCTGCGGTTCAGTTAGGACTGACTGCCACCCCAAAACGCGATGTCAATGTGGACACCTACCATTACTTTGGTGAGCCCGTCTATAGCTACAAGTTAAAAGAGGGGATCAATGACGGGTTTTTGACCCCTTTTAAGGTCAAAGAGATTGCCACCACCCTTGATGACTATACCTATACCTCCGATGACACCGTAGAAGGTGATATTGAAGAAGGCCGTGAATATACCGAAGCCGATTTCAATAGAGTCATCGAAATCAAAGCGCGAGAAGAATATCGAGTCAAGCTGTTCATGGATTTGATCAATCAAAATCAGAAAACCTTGGTTTTTTGTGCGACCCAGATTCATGCTGCCGCCGTCAGAGATTTAATCAATCAATATGCTACTAGCATCAACTCAAACTATTGCCATAGAGTCACTGCCGACGATGGCAAAATCGGCGAGAGGCACCTAAGAGATTTTCAAGACAATGAAAAAAGTATCCCTACCATTTTGACCACGTCGCAAAAACTAAGTACAGGCGTTGATGCGCCAGAGATTAGAAACATTGTATTGATGCGTCCTATCAACTCTATGGTAGAGTTCAAACAAATCGTCGGTCGTGGCACGCGCTTGTTCGATGGTAAAGATTACTTTACTATTTACGACTTTGTCGATGCTCATAATCACTTTCAAGACCCTGAATGGGATGGCGAACCTATTGAGCCTGAAGGTGAAGGCGGCGGTCCAAGACCCTGCAATATATGCGGCGAGCACCCTTGTCTTTGTGAAAAACCAGAACCTGAACCTTGCTCTGAATGTGGTAATGTCCCCTGCGTCTGTGAAATATCATCTAAAAAGATGATTAAAGTGACTTTGTCTGATCACAAAGTACGTGAAATCGACTCAATGATTAAAACGTCATTTTGGAGTCCGTCAGGCAAGCCGATATCAGCGATAGAATTTATCAAACAACTCTTTGACGACTTACCAGCATTTTTTAAGAACGAGAGTGAACTTCGCAAAATTTGGAGTTTACCGAGTACAAGAAGAAAGCTGCTGACTGACTTGAGTGAAAAAGGGTATACCAACTCTCAATTAGAGGATTTGCAACATCTGATTCATGGTGAAGATAGCGACCTGTTTGATGTATTAAGCTATGTCGCTTATCACAAAGACCTCGTTCCAAGAGTAGAGAGAGCAGGAAAAGCCAAAATTTATTTGCACGACTATAGCAAGAACCAGCAAGAATTTTTAAACTTTGTCTTAGAGCAGTATGTCAAACAAGGGGTTAGTGAACTCGATGACACCAAACTTCCAGACTTGCTAGAGCTTAAGTACCAAGCAATAGCAGACGCAAAAAGAGAACTTGGTGATATAAAATCGATTAGAGATACGTTTGTTAAATTTCAAGAGCATCTCTATGAAGAAAAAATGATAAGTTAAAGTTTTTATATGTTTAATAGTCTAAATACTCTATCAAAAAGACCATTTCAGCTAATGAAATGGTCTTTTTTTATAACAGCTACTGTTAGTTTTTATTCCGAATCAACGCAATAACCGGAATCGCAATAACATACATCAATACGCCATACAAGGCAGCAGGTAGAGCTATGGCAGGCAGACCAACAGCCGTTCCCATAATGATGGGCGCTAAAGTAATGGCCGTTGTACTGTTCTGAATACTGGTCTCTATCGATACTGTCTTGGTATCAAACCAACTGAGCTTTAATACTCTAGACGTCAACATACTCAAAGCAAATAAAATCACGATAATAAGGACAAGCTCCAGCCCGATTACTGTGGCTTGCGATTTGAGTAATTCCCAATTAGAGGCGACCGCTGCCAAGACGATTAATACAAAGAAGACACTGGCTATACCATTTAAAATGCTGCTTTTGCGCACCATGAAATCAGTGAATTTGCGTCGAGCCAGCATACCGAGGGTAACGGGCAACGTTGTCAATAAAAACATCACCAGACCAATTTTTACCGCGCTGATAGAGCCTGCTTGGTCTTGCATAAAATGGTCAAAGGCTAAGGTAATTAATATCGGCAAAGTGACGACTGATAGCAGACTGACCACGCCGGTCAGTGCGACAGACAGTGCGACATTGCCTTTAGCATAAAAGGTCAGCATATTGCTGGTCACACCGCCTGGACAAAAACTAATCAGCATAATACCGAAGGCGATGGTTGGCGGTGGCATTGTGATTAACACGACTGCTAACGCTACCAAAGGCACAAAAATGACTTGATTGATAAGGCCGACAAAGAAGGCTTTGGGGTGAGTGGCGATCACTTTAAAATCGCTAAGTTTTAGCCCTGTCCCTAGGGTAAACATAATATAAGCAAGGGCTAATGGGAGTAGGGCTAAGGCAATATTACTCATAAAACTTCCTTGTAAATTTAAAAGTCGTATTAATAGGGCTTTTTAATAGATCACATTCCTTGTGCTTCTATCATCTTAAACGGTATTAAAAATTTAGCAAACGTTTCACCTTTAGGCTGATTCAGTTTAAATCAGCCAACACTCCAACTACCGATATTATCTTGCCTGCTTCATCTTCTTTGATTACGCGTGTCTCTTTTAAAGCTGAATCGATCCAAGCTTGTATATGAGGATTGTTTAACATCGTCTCACAGTACTGTTTAGTCGTCGGCTTTAATTCTATGCTGGAGGCATCAGCATAGGTTTGCAAGCGTAGCACTACTGGCGCAAAAAAAGCATCGGCAGCAGTGAATTGACCAAAAAGGTAGCTGTCTTTTGAGCGATTTTTTAAGCAATCCGCAAAAATCTCTTCGATACGAGCAATATCAGTAAGGCAAGCATCGCTCGGTTGTATCTTAGCAGTCGCTCTGATATTCATCGGCATCTCGCTACGAATTCCCGTTAGACCGGAATGCATCTCAGCGACGATGCTTTGGCAATAGGCGCTATTTATTCTGATGCTAGTATGGCTTTTAGTCTCAGAATTACTCAGTCCTGTCCAAACATCTATGTCGGTAAAATAATCATTGATATGCATGGTAATCGCTAAGGTATCCCAAACCGTAACCTTTTCATCATTTTCACCATAAACCAAAACGGGCACTTTGCCTGTTGGCGCATGCTCATCGAGAATTGATGTTGCTGAAGGATGAAACAATTCGATAAGCTGCTCATTGAAGTCAACATTGAAGGCTTTAAGTAATAGCCAAGCTCGCAATGACCATGATGAATAGTTTTTATTGCCGATGATGAGAAGTGGTTTTTGCATCATAAAGTCCTATTAAATTGTATAAATAAAATTTAATTATGTACCCAATGTTGAAAATAGACCAGTCTATAGTTTAGTAATATTAAAAAAAACGCCCATCCAAATTTTGAATGAGCATTTCTTTAAAACAATGGCACGTTTATTTAGACTAATATCAATCGTCTAACAAGTCCATGCGCTTAGCGGCTTCGTAGATACCCGTTGAGCGGTTACCCGTACGGCAAAATATTAACACTGGTTGCTCAGCTTGATTAAAGAAGTCAGCAAACTCCTCAACGTGGTTTTGATTGAGCTCACTACCAGCAAATGATACTTCTTTATAAGCAAGTCCTGCTTCTTTAGCAGCTGCTTCGATATCAGCGCTGGTAGGTTGTCCAGGCTCTTCGCCATCAGGACGATTATTGATAATGGTTTTGAAGCCGTTTTCGGCAAGCATAGGGACTTGATCAGGGGTAATTTGTCCCGTAATACTGATTTCGTGGCTCATAAGAGCTCCTTTTATTGTTTATATGAAAGAGTGAGATGTAAAGTGTAGGAATACAGCATCTAAGCCTAGGCTTATTGCAGTCACTTCTAAAGAGAAGGTGTGTAAGCGTTATTGCCGTTTTATAGCAGCCCTTGCATCAATGCGCTTTGATAAAGCAGTTTGGCGCGAGCACCAGTACCACAAAACATCAATATGGGCTTGGGCATTGAGTGATAAAAGACGGCAAACTGTTCTACGGTCAGCATACTTAGGCGCTCATCATCAAAGGGTAGGTGATGATACGTCAGATTTGCCTGCTTCGTTGCAGTCGCCAATTCACAGCTATTAGGCTGTGTCTCGATCTCAGCATCTGGGCGTATATTGAGTACTGAGCGATAGCCCAGCTCAGCAATTTTGACACATTGGCTTGGGTATATTTGCTTATAAATCGTTAAATCATCGGTCATAAAAAGGGTCATTTACGTTTATTAAAAAATGTTAAAAACACTAAAGCGTCGATTTGACGTCTAAATGTTGTCTTATTTTAGTTCGGCTTGATTTAGTTTGTTTAGATTGAGTGCAGCCATACAACAAGCTAGCATACTATACTCTCTATCATAACGATATTTTGTTGCAGACATCAATAGTGATTGTATGGTTGACGAAAATAGTAGGGCGTATTTATATTTGCTTTAGAGCATTGACGGCATCCATAGTACTGAGGTACACCTGTCCTGATAGCTCAGCAATCAGCGGAGTGTGTTCGATGACATCCATGACTGGGCCTTTAATAAAGCTAAAGTGTAAATGCTTGTTTTGCAGGGCCAGCTCTTGATTTAAGGTGCTGAGCATTTCCTGCGCGGTCAGATCAATGTGATTGACCGCGGCCATAATGAGAATCAGCTCATGCGCTTCGGGATATTGTTGTAAGGCATTTAAGATGCGCCGATGTACCGATTCGCTATTACCAAAAAACAGACTCTCATCGATACGTAACATCAATAAATTATGAAAAGTGACGACATCGTGGCGATTGATATTGCGAAAGTGTCCTGTCCCAGCCAATTGTCCGACGATGGCGACGTGTGGTTGACTCGATTGCCAGATGAGACTGGCAAATGACACCATGAGACCGATGACCAGTCCGGTATTCAGCCCAAATATTAGTACCCCTACAAACGCTGCGATAAAGCTTGCACCGTCTAAGCGATCCCGTTGCCAAGCGGACTTTAAGGTCGCAATATCGATCAAGCCAATGATGGATGCCATGATGGTTGCGCCAAGCAAGGCGTAAGGCAGCGGCGCAAGTGCACTATTAAAGGCGATTAATGCGGCAATCATCACCAGCACCGTCATCAGGCTGGCGAGTGGAGTTTTGGCACCTGAGTCGACGTTGATTGCCGTCCGTGAAAACCCGCCTGCCACGGCAAAGCTCTGAAAAAATCCACCAGAAAGATTGGCGAGTCCAAGCCCTGTCAGCTCACGATTAGCATCAAACTTCTCACCGCGCAGTCGCGCATAGGTGCTGGCGACGGAACTGCTAGAGACAAAGATAATAAGCGCCATCAATCCTGCGGTTGGTAACAGTTTGAGCGCTTCTTGGATGTCTGGTATATGAGGCAGTGTAAAACGTGGTAACCCTTGCGGAATATTACCGATAGTCGCCACGCCACGCGCGTCCCAATGCAGTGCCATACTGAGTAAAATGGCAATGCCGAGCAAAATAAGGGGAAACAAGCGTTCTGCCCATTTGGCAGATGAGGATGACAGCCACGTTCGCCACACCCATTTGCTACCGTAGCGATTTGCGACCAAGAGCGCAAAAGCGATCACGCCAATCAACAAGGTCAACGGATGTAGCTGGCGCGCATATAACTGCATGGTCGATAAATAACCGATTAGGCTGCTGCCCGCGATCGGGATATCCGTTAAGTATTTGAGCTGACTGACGAAAATGAGAACCGCCGCACCGCTTACAAATCCTGCCGATACGCCGCGACTGATAAACTGCATAATCCAGCCAAGCTTGAGCTGTCCTGCGATCCAAAGCAGTGACCCCACCATCAGTGCCAATAGACTTGCCATTAGGGCATACTGCTCAGTGCCTTGCTCAGCGTAAGGCAACAAACTACTGGCAGTCATAATAGCGGTGATGGCCACCGGTCCGACCGCTTGTACATTGCTAGAGCCAAGCCAAGCATAGACGATGACAGGCACAATCGCAGCGTACAGACCATAGACGGGCGGCAAGCCTGCAAGTACGGCGTAGCCTAGGCTTTGCGGTATCACCAGTACGCCCACCACCAGCCCAGCGATGACGTCAGTTGGCAAGGCAGCCAGCTGATACTGGCGCAGCCAAGTGGGAATGAGGCGAGCAGCGATAGAGGTCATATCAATACGTCATCACAATAAATAAAGTTAAAAACAGCTAAGAACTCAATAACCAGTTAAGTATCTGTTTTGGCACAAAAGCGTTGATAAAGTAGCTCTAAGACCGCTAAGGCATCGTCGCTGGCGATGCTATAGTAAATTTGCTTACCGTCGCGCCGTGTCGCGACCAGCTCATCCTTGCGCAATATGCCTAACTGCTGCGATAAGCTTGGCTGTCCAACACCGACCAAGCCCTCAAGCTCACCAACGCAATACTCACCTTGAGTCAATTGACAGAGAAGGAGTAAGCGATCAGGATGCGAGAGTGACTTTAGTAATTGGCTGGCTTGTAGCGATGCTTGTTGCATCTGTTTGGCCAGATCTAGCGGTACAGAGTCTGCGTTATTGACTGACATAGGGTCGGCCTTACTGTCAGTAGAGGTAGCCAATGCTGAGGTAGAAGTTGTCAGAGTGAGCTCCTTATATAAAACCAGGATAAAGGTCGCGTGGTTTTTATAAAAGTGATGAGTGATTACCGTTAATTATCAATGATATCGCAGCTTACATCAAGTTATATTTATTTACATTATATAATTTGATAAATTGTATTGTGATTGCTATATTGGTATTAACGTTAAGAAAGCATGTTAAAAAGGCATGCTAAAAATTTGACCGCTGATGTTGTCGGCGGCGTTGATATTAACTGCAATAATTTATAAACATTCAATATGCATTAGTTTTTGAATTAAATATTGTATATGACGATCCATTATACTTAAAGAATGGTTCGAAGGTTAAAACAATCCTATAAAAGCAAAGAGGCAGCTATGCAAGTTCATTCTTTTTTAGATAGTGATACAGAAACTTATACTCACGTTATCGCTGATACCGAACAGAAACTGTGCGCCATTGTCGATCCTGTACTGAACTTTGATGCCAAGTCAGGCAGAACGAGTACCAGTAGTGTGGATGAAGTGATTGAGTTCGTACGTGAGCAGGGCTGGGCGCTTAAATATATTATCGAGACGCATGCGCATGCAGACCATCTATCTGCTGCTATTCATGTAAAAGAAAGCCTTGGTGGACAATTAGTAATTGGTCAGCATATTACCGAAGTACAAAAAATCTTTAAGCAAATTTTTAACTTTGACACCAGTTTTCGTACCGATGCCAGTCAGTTTGATATTTTGACCGACGAGGGTGAAACACTAGCGCTTGGCGGTATCACCATTACAGCCATGTATGTACCCGGTCACACACGGGCAGACATGGCTTATCTGGCGACTGACGATGAAAAGACAGTGGTATTCGTTGGAGATACCTTGTTCGCACCTGATGTCGGTACAGCACGCTGCGACTTCCCCGGCGGCGATGCCAAAACGCTCTATCAGTCTATTCAAAAGCTGTTGGCGCTTCCTGAAGATACAGTCATGTATCTGTGCCATGATTATCCAGGTGAAGGCCGTAAGCACTGTCCAACGGCGACTGTTGCTGCACAAAAACTAGAAAATATCCATGTTAAAGACAGTATAAATGAAGCCGAGTTTGTGCAGATGCGTGAGCGCCGCGATGCGACTTTGGGTATGCCACGCCTTATCATTCCTGCCGTGCAAATTAATATTGATGCAGGACATTTCCCAGAGCCAGAAGACAATGGTACGCGCTATTTGAAAGTGCCGATCAATGTCCTTGGTGAATAAACTATAGTGAGTGAAAAGTAATATTGATACATCACTCACTGCTGATATCAATTTTTCTTGCTTGCTGTGCCTGCGCAGACAGAGGCGACAAAAAATTGATATCAGCAATACCGTCGCGTTTTTAGAATATTTTGACTATAAAATATCCTGACTATAAATAGTGCAATAAGTGATAACTGCCATCTTATGCCTCACTACGCAAGTATCGTATGATTGATATCTATCAGAATGCTACTCTGTAGATTATCTGCTGTACAGAAGCTTGGTATGAATATCCACAAGCGCTAAATATGGCAATGACTGGAGAGAATAATGAACCCTTATGAGCGTTATGTATTGCCCAAGCTGATAGATGTTGCTTGTAGTACAGGTAACGTGATGAAAGCACGTTCTAAAATTGTTCCTCAGGCGTTGGGCGAGGTATTAGAAATCGGGATTGGCAGTGGTCTTAATTTGCAATTTTATGATGCCAAAAAGGTTTCTTCTATTATCGGTGTCGACCCAGCGGCTCAGATGCAGACGTTAGCACGCAAGCGCGCAGCTGACATTAGTATTCCAGTTGAAGTGATAGCCGTTGATGTCCAAGGCATTCATGCGGATATGGATCAATTTGATACGATTGTGATGACCTTTACCCTATGTAGTATTGATGAGCCAATAGCTGCACTTCGAGAAATGGCGCGCGTGTTAAAACCTAGCGGTCGCTTGTTGTTTTGTGAGCATGGCTTAGCGCCAGATTTTTCTGTTGAGCGATGGCAGCATCGACTGACGCCTTTTTGGAAACCGATGGCGGGTGGTTGTCATTTAGATCGCGATATTCCAGCGCTGATTAGAGAAGGTGGTTTTGTCATTGACGAGTTGAGTGAAGAGTATTTGCCCGGGCCAAGACCGATGAGCTATGTGTATAGTGGCGTGGCACAGCAAGTGGCGTAGAGAATCATTATAATCGACTATGCTAAAATTGCTCGTAAAACCAATTCAAATAGCTTTTAGTTAAAAATATCAAAGTCGAATTTTCGAGACCGTAAAATAATTAGAATAGGAATCATATGATGAGTGAGCAAAGTTTTCATCTGGTCTGTCCCCATTGCCAAGCAACCAACCGTGTACCTGCTGCACGGCTAAGCGCTGCACCGAAATGCGGTAAATGTAGTCAGCCATTATTGACAGCAAGTCCGCATGAGCTGAACGCGCAAACAGCCAATAAAGTTATCCAAAAAAATGAGGTGCTGACCATCGTTGATTTTTGGGCAAGCTGGTGTCAGCCTTGTATTATGATGGCACCAGAGTTCAAAGTCGCTGCTGGTCAGCTGCCGCAAGTGGTCTTTGCCAAAGTGCAAACGGATAAATATGAGCAGGCGGCCGCTCCCTATAATATTCGCAGTTTACCAACGATGGTGGCCTTCAAAAATGGCAAAGAGGTCGCGCGTCAATCAGGGGCGCTGCCTAGCAATCAAATCGTCCAATGGGTGCAAAGCTTACGCTGATCGTCGCTGATGGCTCAATTGATTATGTTTGTTAGGTGGGATAAAAGTCGTTAAAAAAGCCAATATGCAGATCGCATATTGGCTTTTTCATTGTGTGGTCGCGCCATCTTAATCATTTAAACAGCTTTTGCTTAATGTTACTCACCATAAATCTTAACACCATTGGCAAAGCTACAACGTTGAATACGCGCCGATTGGACAATCGCATCACGCTCGCCATAAAGCCGTGACAACTTGGCATCGCGGGCTTTGGTATTGTTACTTTTGCCAACACCAAAGCTGATATTCGGTGAGATGCCCCAGCGGCCTGCAGAAACCCCAACACCCACACCCGAAGCGGACAAGGTTGATTGCTCATTACGAGTGGCGTCAACATAGCGATTGACACGGACGTACTCTTGACTCAGTGCTTGGCAATCATAGCTCTGATAAGTGCTTGGCGGCACATATTGCGGCGTGATATTGCCAGTAGAAGCGCAGCCTGAGAGACCCAACATGCCGGCTGATGCCAATAGTGTCGCTATAGTAAAAGTTTTCATAATGGCTCCATAGGGCTAAGTGGGGGTATGTGGCGTCGTCACGATTTTAAGTAAAATCATCGTGATGGCTTTGCTTATAGTCATCTGCTTGCAAACCTCTGTTCTTAATAACGAGCATGCAAGGCATTGTATTTATTTAAGATAGCAAAAATACTGGAATTAAGATATTAAAAATACACGCCCTAGTAGCCATTCATTCTGCAATCGTTCTATCTAAGATCAGTCAGATATAAAGTGACGATTAAAATAAATTATCAGGTTTGCTAAAGGCCAGTAACACAATACCAATATAAGCCACGGCAGCGATAAGAATGCCAGTTTTGGTTTGACCGGGTGTTGCGTGAGTTTGAAAGGCTTTTATACTGGCACTAATAGCCGCCACGAGTAAGATTATTTTGGCGAAGACCCATTGTACAGGCGCATTGGCATTCATCAGTTGCATCAGCATTATAGCCCCTGAGAGGATGAGCAGCGCATAGAGGACATGGGTGGCTATTTTGACCACGCGCGGCGCTCGTATATTGGCGTTTAATGCGAGATAGCTTTGGTATAAAAATAGCACAATCACCAATACTGCCATGAGCATATGTAAATGTTTCATTGGATGTCATTTCCTTTAACGGCGCAATTTGTAAGTCTGTAAAAAGTCACGCGATGTAGGGTTTTTAAATGGCTACCACACCGTGAGCAAAGTATTTTTATGATTGTTATTTAACTAAAACTTCGTTAGCTAAAGTACATCTAAGCTTTATTTTGTCCGGCACATAACGGGCTATCAGGGCTTTGACCTTGCCATTCGATTGGCGTAAAAGCATGAATCGCTAAGGCATGTACCTGACCACCCTGAGAGGTCAATAAAGCATTAACCAAGCCATATGCCAGCTGATGACGCGCTACTAAGCGCTTGCCTTCAAAAGCGTCACTCACGATAGTCAGTTTAAAGTGGCTTTCTTTACCATCGAAGTAACCAGAGTGATTCATCGATTCATTAATCAATTCGATATGTTGTGGTTGTAATACCTGTAGCTCATGTTGGAGGGCATCAGCAGTGGGTGAGTGGGTACTCATAAGAATCCTTTGTTTTGTGTTGCTTAGCAAGCTTTGAAGCAATATTTGAGACCGTGTGGTGACCATTATAACAGACGCTGACAACTGTACAGAAAGCTATTGGGTAGACCATAGCACATGCGACAGTTTTAAAGTAATACAGCCAGATTCTGCGCCAAAAATACAAAAAAGCAGAGCGCAACCCATGGGTTATACTCTGCTTTTGGTAAGCTATCAACCTCTATGTAAGACATTGATAGCTGACAGCCAGTAACTACTAGCCAAAATAGCTATTAGCGACGTGATTTTTGATACAGCGGCATCACTTTAGGCATCAATGCTTGCAATTGGCTAATGCGATTACTACTGGTTGGGTGAGTACTTAAGAACTGTGGTGGCTCACCTTGGCTGGCGCGCTGCATTTTTTGCCATAAGCTGATAGCCGCTTGAGGATTGTAGCCTGCACGTGCCATCAGCTCGAGACCGATTTGGTCGGCTTCAGCTTCTTGGGTGCGACTGTGTGGACGACTCAAACCTAAATCTCCAGCAACGTTCGCTAGATCAGCCTGACCTTGTGATAGACCAAAGATACTTGCTGCGACGCCAATACCGGTCTGAGTAGCATACTCGCGTGAGAGACGCTCACGTGAGTGCTCACGCAGGGCATGAGACATCTCATGACCCATAATCGCGGCAATTTCATCATCCGTGAGATTTAAGCGATCAATAATGCCCGAGTAAAACATAATTTTGCCACCCGGCATAACAAAGGCGTTTAGCTCGTTGGATCTAATGGTATGTACTTCCCATTTCCAATTAGCTGCATCAGGGCGGTATACGCCTACTTGACCGATGAGGCGGTTAGAGATATTTTTTAAACGATTGAGCTGAGCTTTATTGGTGTCGAGCACACCGCGTTTGCTTGCTTCTTGCAAGTTTTTATTATAGCTTTGCGCTGATAGCTGCTGTACTTGCTCGCTAGAAACCAAGAGTAGCTGTTGACGATCGACGCCGACCGCGCCACTGTTGGTGGTGCTGGTGCAGCCAGTCAAAGTAAGTGCCGATAATGACGCGGCCATCACGGTGGTGGTAAGCAATTTTCTCATGATAAACATCCTCGCTGTAAATGATAAAAAGTAAAGTTAAACAAAGTTAGTAATAGCGGAGTAGGCCGGTAACAGCAGAGCTGATAGAAGGGCAGTTTATTATTGAAGTTTTACTACCGTCTACCGATCTACTTAATCAGTAAAATTTTACCTGAATGGTAACAGGCCATAAGTATAATAATGTTAACAGCCTAAAACCAAGGCAGAAAAAGTAACAATACAGCGTATGATTGTAAGTGGAATCAATATTAACGAGAATAGCGTAACTTTTGTTCCTCTATCGTCATAAAGCAGTACGACGTTGCGTCACTAATAATGGTTAGTTAATGGTCATATTCAGAATTTATGAAAGAGTCAGGAATAATAGAAGAGATTTTCCTATTATTTCATAAAATAGTTTTAAACGCTGCAATGACTGTATTGATTGCAATATCAATCATTTATGATAAATATGCTCTCGAATAAAAATTAAAAGTGGCAATGCTGGTGAAAAATATGAAAAAACCTGTTGACACACGCAGGATATTTGCTAGAATAGCCAGCCTATCGAGACGTAGTAGTTAACAAGTTGTTAGCGATATTACGAATTGATTTAAGCGGGAATAGCTCAGTGGTAGAGCATAACCTTGCCAAGGTTGGGGTCGAGAGTTCGAATCTCTTTTCCCGCTCCAAATATGGCTCGTTTAGAGCACTAAAGCCTCACTTCATTGTGGGGCTTTTTTTATGGGTGAAATTTGAGAGTGCTGTCATTGAGCACACCAAGCCATGAGCACACCAAACCATCTTAAAAAAGAAGAGGCTGGGCAATCCATCATCGACCAGAACGACGGTCGTAAGCGTTTTGGTGAGGTTGATTCTAAACTAAAATGCTTATCTGCCCGAGTTACCCGAGAACTGCCCAACAGCTTTAAAAATTTTATTGTGTAATAAAACTGTCATAATGTATTTAATTATTAAGTTTTTATTACAAAAATAAGTGTGAGTTTAGTCCGTTTTTTCTTATAATAAATCACATTGAAAAATTAAAATTTTTGAAGGGGTTGATGAGCCATGTTTATTGAAACTCTATGCTCATTATATTAAATACATACTAATAATTTGGAGCACTATCCTATGTCAAATACGTCAAATACGTCAAATACGTCGAATACGTCAGATCTACAAGCATTGCAGCAATTGGCTGAAAAACGTCGTTCTATTTATGCATTGAATGATCAGTTACCAGTTGCAAAAGAAGAGGTGGTTAAATTGGTTGAGCATGCTATTTTGCATACGCCATCATCATTTAACTCGCAATCGACGCGCATTGTCGTGTTGTTTGGTGACGATCATCAAAAGCTTTGGGATATGACCGAAGAAGCATTACGTGGTATCGTTGGTGATGAAGAGAAGTTTACGCCAACCAAGCAAAAAATCGACGGCTTTAAAGCAGGCGCAGGTACGATTCTATTCTTTGAAGATCAAAAAGTAGTGAGAGCCTTACAAGAAGGAGCGCCATTATATGCCGACAAATTCCCTGTTTGGGCAGAGCACACCAGTGCTATGCATCAGTATGTAATCTGGACAGGGCTTGCTAGCATTAATATCGGCGCTAACTTACAGCATTACAATCCAGTGATTGATCATAAAGTTGCGAGCACTTGGAGTATTGATGCTGATTGGGATCTGACTGCACAAATGGTATTCGGTGGCATCGAGCAGCCAGCAGGTGATAAAGAGTTTATGCCTGTTGAAGAGCGCGTGAAAGTATTTGGTTAAACCATTACGTTTATCTATTATAGTCAGAGCACTTTTAAACCGCTACGGTGTTACCCATCCTAGATGTACTCAGTGTAATATCTGCGGTCGGTCGCCTTGTAGCGATTCTAAAATTCCTTGACTATATTTAGCGAGATAAACATAAAAAAGCGCCGTCCAGCAGTGTTGTTGGACGGCGCTTTTTTATTTCAAAGTATAAGTCAGTCGTTGTATAAATAATTGAATGCGCTAAATGATGACACGCCCTAGTTACGTCGCATAAGACTGTTGGCGACCCAAGCTGGACCGATTAATAAAAACTGTAAGTCTTTAAGAAATGACGGTTTTTTGCCTTCGACTTTATGACCAATAAACTGGGCAATCCAAGCCACCACAAAGACAGCTGCCCAAACTTTGAAACTTAAAGGTAGTAAGGTCATCACTGATAGACAAATGAGAATAAAAATCCCCATTGCCAAAAATAATGGCGTCGAGAGTTTCATATAGAATAGGAGTACTAAGGCACTAAGCACCAAAGTAAACCAGACTGACAGTGACATACCCATTCCTAATAAACTAACAAAAATGGTGGGGACGCACAGCCAATGGATTTTTTTGTTGATTAGGTTTTGATGACTGACTGAATACTCACTGAGCCATTGCTCAAGAGTACGCTTAGACATCTTTTGTTGATGATTGCGAGACATACTAACCTCCGTGTTAGTAAATGAATGACTGGTAGTAGCTCAATGCGTGAGTCTACTGACGACTACCAGTTGTAGCACTAATTTGTGCAATCTACCATATTATCTGGTAAACCGCACAGTCAAAATCGATTATACCAGCGATGCCAAATAGGTTCATTTTGAGCCAATATGTTTTATGCGGACTGTTGCTCGCTGCGATACCATTCATATAGGCCAACGAAAGAATTTACTTGGTAAACCATGGTCTGAATAGCAAAAATATAATTGCCCGACATGAGATTCACGATCAGCCAAACAAAATTGACGATAATCCATAACCACCAGCTAAAAGAATAACGCAGAATCATCGCGGCTTGCGCAGTAATAGACAACACAAAAGCAATGACGTTAATCCAAAAGAAGGAGATGAAACCTAAAAATAGACTGCTATCGTCTTCTACGACTGCGTAGCCGTAGTTGGCCAATAAGTCGTTGACGGTGGGAAAGAGTACCAAGCCGATAACAATAAATACGGCGGTAATTAACCAAACTGCTTTGCTAGCAGACTTCGGTATCATATCGCCATCAGGGTCAGTGTGCTTTGACCAATAAAAAATACCGTAGACATGGGTAAAAAAGTTAAATAACGGTGCCAGCATCAAGCCGACTGCGCCGGAAGTGGCTTGTACTACGACTTCGCCAGCGGTAGCGCCCATCCCAAAGCCATTGCCCATGACGTTTTTTCGGAACGAGAGTGACACCACGCAGATCAGACCGATAAATGAGACAGCCAAATAAAACCAATCAAGCGTGGTGTGGTCTGTGGTGAGCCAAAAACCTGCTGATAACGCAATAACGCCACAAATGAACCAGGTTATGATCCATTGCAGCGCCCATTTTCCAGTAATATTGTCTAATAGCTGAATACGCATAACTGTTTTTTCCTAAAATGAATATGGCTATCAAGAAGGTGCTGATAAAAGACACTGACAGCCGCAATATTATTATAAATTCATGAATTTTGGGTATGTTTTTTATTCTAAGAGTTTTTACCATAAACATACTGATCGATAAGCAGTAACGCTTGCTGGTAGCGTGCATCGTAATCAGGCTGATCAACCATATGCGGTTTAATATCATGACGGGCAAAGATGTCAACGAGGCGCTGCTCAAAGCGTCCACGCGCCTCAGGCGTACCTAATGAGCGCATACCGTCATCCACCCATGGAGTATTATTGTCCAGCATAATTGTATGGTCTACGCGAAACTCATCAATACAAGCAGCGACAAAAGGATGCGTGCGACCCTCATATTCTTCACAGAATGCTTGAGTGGTCACAAAGTCAGTATCAATAATGGTGACAGGCGCGGTCGCTCTAGCTGCCGCTTCTCGTATCGCCTGAGCGTGATGGAGCGAAATGGGTGCATAATCACTGTATTGTAGCCCGATCTCGCTCCCACCCAAATCCGTACCGACATATAGCCGTCCCATTTCTAATGCAAAGCTAGCGCCATAGTAGTTGGCAAGCTTGTGCACCAGTGTCGTCTTGCCTGAGCTTTCACCACCAACGATGGCAACGGTCTTGGTATAGTCCCCACGTGCTTGTGGATGCAGCGCTGACCAGTGCGCTACGGGATCACGAGCGATGGCATAAGAATCAAACTCAGGCTGTAGCGGGGTAATGACGACTGGCATCGATAACTGCTCATAAACATCGCTTTGAGCCAATGGATGGTTTTCTGCGACAAACAATATTGCCTCTGCGGGCAAGTTGAGCACTTCCGTCAAACGTTGTAATTTGGCATTACTGGCGGCAATATCGATTGTCACATCAACGAAGCCATCATGTAGAGGCAGCTCAATCTCATGAGTGGTATGAATACGAACGAAAGGCAGGTCTGCACAAGCCATCTGCAACCAACGCGCTTTGTCTTGTAAGGTGATGCTAAAATCTGTATGCGGTGATGGGTGTGCCATTATGACGATATGCAAGGTCTTTGCTTGTCCTGCCGCTGCCAATATGCTGCGCATCTGCCCCAAATGTAGAGGCTCAAAATGCCCAATCATTAAACCCGTCTCGTACATAGCTATCCTTATCTGTATCCACATTATGTTGAACCGACTATATAAAGGTTTGTCCAGACTTACAGGTAGGTTATTGTAAACAGCCGTTTTATGCTCAGAAAAATACCGTAAATCTATCAAATTTACTCTGTATAACTTAATATTTCCCCGCGCTTTTATTGGCATGTTAACCATTGTTCATAATTTATTGGAATATCAAAAGGTTAGAGTCACTGTAGTAAAGCTGTAAGGATGTAGAAATAAACTGCGCTCTGAAACATTTTGAAATATCTATTTAAAATCAGGGGTTTACGAGGCCTTATGACAGGTTAGGGCAAGTTTAGGTAGCATAAACTCACAAAGTACGTCTACATACTCAACAGATTAACTTCTAAACATTGCTATAATTATTCATAAGTTGAGAACGCTAAGCATTTTTAAGAATAAGCATCTTCAATGGTAAATATTTTTAGTAGTAGGTGTTCTTAATAGTAAGTGTTTATATAAAATCAAAAGTAAGCAAAAGAAAAACTATATTAAAGAGGTATTTGATTTGGCTAAATTAGCAAAATTACATCGCTCACAGAACAATCGCATGATAGCAGGTGTGATTGGCGGCATCGCAGAGTATGTCGGCTGGTCACCTACTTGGGTAAGAGTGTTATTTGTAATTATTTCATCATTGAGTGCGGCAGTACCAGGCATCCTAATCTATATCATTTTATGGATAACAATGCCTAAAGCAACAAATGAATCGTATCAATAAACCAGTTCTAAGATCTAAAGCTATACTTTGCAAGTGAAAGTTTAACTAAAAAATAAAAAGCCTGATCAATCAGGATACCAAAGACATACTTTTCCTCCTGCCCAAATGTTCACGCATTTGGGTATTTTTTTGTCATTTATCCTTTCCTTTATGGTCTCGTCGATGAAGCTTTTAGTGCTCAATGAGCAAATATGCACCATTTTTAGGGTGTCTCTTTGATTGCTTGATAAATTTAGTTGATGTAAATATGGATAAAATAGTCATTTTTTAGTAAGGTGAGCAGACAAATAGAGTCGTTGCCGAGTAGGCTGTACGAGTGCTATCAACGTTTTGTTCAACAGACCCTAATACTAATTCCACAGTGGCTTTATTATGATGCCCCAAACTATGACAACTCAAACTATGATAACTGAAGCGAAAAACTCTCAACCGATGACTTTTCAGGATTTAATCCTAACCTTGCAGAACTATTGGGCTGACAAGGGCTGTGTGATATTGCAGCCTTATGATATGGAAGTTGGCGCAGGTACTTTCCATACGGCGACATTTTTGCGTTCGTTAGGTCCTGAGCGCTGGAATGCTGCCTATGTGCAGCCGTCACGTCGTCCAACCGACGGACGCTATGGCGATAACCCAAACCGCTTGCAGCATTATTATCAATTTCAAGTAGTATTAAAGCCGAATCCACCTAATATCCAAGAGCTATATTTAGACTCGCTAAGAGCTATTGGTATCGATCCGTTGGTGCATGATGTGCGTTTCGTTGAAGACAACTGGGAGTCACCAACGCTAGGTGCGTGGGGACTTGGTTGGGAGATTTGGCTAAACGGTATGGAAGTGACGCAGTTTACTTACTTCCAGCAAGTAGGCGGTCTCGAATGTTTCCCAGTCACTGGCGAGATTACTTATGGTCTTGAGCGTTTGGCGATGTATGTGCAAGGTGTCGATAGCGTATACGACTTGGTCTGGGCAGATGGTGAGTTTGGTCGTGTCACTTATGGCGATGTCTTTCATCAAAATGAAGTTGAGCAGTCTACCTATAACTTTGAGCACGCCGATGTGCCGATGATGGGTCAGATGTTTGATTTTTATGAGCAGCAAGCGGATAAGCTAGTTGCCGAGGGTTTGCCACTACCAGCCTATGAGATGGTGTTAAAAGCCTCACATGCTTTTAACTTACTTGATGCTCGCGGTGCTATTTCAGTGACTGAGCGTCAGCGTTTTATCCTACGTGTGCGTACGCTTGCTCGTAAGGTTGCTATTGGTTATGTTGAAGCACGTGCCAAGTTAGGCTTTCCATTAGCAGACGAGGCACATCGTCAAGCGGCTTTAGATAAGTATTTGCCAAAAGAAGAAGCCGTTGAAAATACAGATGACAATCAAACTGCTAATCACAACCAAACTACTAATAATAAATAGGAGCATCCCATGAGTACTATTCTATTTGAACTGGGGTGTGAAGAACTACCTCCAAAAAGCCTAAAGCCACTACGTGACGCGCTACAAGCAAGTGTCACTGAACAATTGACTGAAGCAGGTATCAGCTTCGATAGTATCAAAGCCTTTGCTGCGCCGCGCCGTTTGGCGCTTCAAATTCAGGGCATTGGCGATAAGCAGCCAGATCGCAGCGAGCAAAAGCGAGGTCCAGCGATTAAAGCGGCCTTTGATGCTGATGGTAATCCAACACGTGCGGCAATGGGCTTTGCCAAAGGCTTGGGTATTGAGGCCAGTGAGCTGATAACGATTAACACTGATAAAGGTGATTATATCGGTTATGAGCAAACCATTCAGGGTCAAGCAACGACTGAATTGCTGCCCGCTATTTTCCAAACAGCGCTTGATAACTTACCTATTGCTAAGCGTATGCGCTCAGGCGCTAGCCGTAATGAGTTCGTGCGTCCAGTACAATGGGCCGTATTGATGCAAGATAATGCTGTCATTGACGCTACTATCCAAGGTCATCAGACAGGAACACAAACGCGTGGTCATCGCTTCCACAGCCCTGAATACTATAACATTGGTCATGCCAATGACTATGAAGAATTACTAGGTGGCTTAAAAGTAGTTGCTGATTTTGACAAGCGTCAAATGCTGATCAAAAATCAAGTCAAAGCATTGGCAGATGAAGTTAACTCTGATGCCATTGTGCCGCAAGCGCTGCTAGACGAAGTCACTGCATTGGTTGATTTTCCGATTGCCTTACGAGCAAGCTTTGAAGCGCGCTTCTTACAAGTGCCACAAGAAGCACTCATCTCTACCATGCAAGCGGATCAAAAGTATTTTTGCCTGACAGATAAAACTGGCAAATTGCAGCCTTACTTTATTTTTATTACCAATATTGAGTCAAAAGACCCGAATCAAATTATTGAAGGTAATGAGAAAGTCGTGCGTCCACGTTTGGCTGATGCAGAGTTTTTCTTCTTACAAGACCAAAAGCAGCCATTATTTGCACTAACAGAAAGCCTAAAAACTCGCGTCTTCCAAGACAAATTGGGTACGATTTGGGAAAAATCTGAACGCATTGCCAAGCTTGCTGCATTTATCGCCGCCTTGATGCAACAACAAGGTAGTGAGATTAGTATCGATGAAACGGTACGTGCAGGTATTTTGTCCAAAGCGGATTTGGCAAGCTCATTGGTTGGTGAGTATCCTGAATTACAAGGTATCGCGGGTACTTATTATGCGCGTTTGAATAATGAGCCAGAAGCAGTTGCGGCAAGTTTAGAAGAGCAATATTTACCTAAGTTCAGCGGTGATGTATTACCACAGACGCCGATTGGTATCTGCTTAGCGTTAGCGGATCGTTTGGACACGCTCGTCGGTATTTTTGCGATTGACCAAGCGCCGACTGGTTCAAAAGATCCGTTTAGCTTACGTCGTTCTGCTATTGGTATTCTGCGTATTTTGATTGAGAAGCAGCTACCGATTAACTTGGTAGCGTTGGTTGAGCAAGCCATCAAAGGCTATAGCACGGCTAACGGCAGCAAGATTGCCAAAATGGGTGATACGTTTACCCAAGTCATGTCGTTCTTAAACTCGCGCTATCGGGCGATGTATACGGAGCAGGGCGTTAGCGTCGATACGATTCAGGCAGTGCAAGCGATTAACCCGCATATGCCGCTTGATTTTGACCAGCGTATTCGTGCCGTACAAGCATTTAGCGAATTGTCACAAGCTTCAATGTTGGCTGATTCAAACAAACGTGTTGCCAATATTTTAGCCAAATCAGAGGTAAGCGTCGCTGATAATGTCGATGAAGCGTTATTATCGGAACCTGCTGAGCAAAGTCTATATGCGAGTGTGCAGCAAGCACAAACAGCGGTGCAACCATTGCTTGAGCAGGCTGACTATACGCAAGTATTGCAAACGCTAGCCAGTTTAGACGAGCCGTTGACGCAATTCTTTGACAATGTCATGGTCAACAGTGAAGATACTGCGCTAAAGAACAACCGCTTAGCGTTGCTTAAGCAAGTGCGAGCTTTATTCTTAACTGTGGCTGATATTAGTGAGCTGCAGCTGTAATTTTACTGAAACCTGATTGTTGATTTCGATGCAAAAAAAACTGGCTTAACGTGGCCAGTTTTTTTGTTGTAGCACTGCAATCAGTGAGTACGATTATCTAATGAGCAATTCAGTGAAATCAATAATTGAACGGTAAAGGTATTGTATTGTCACTATTATTGACGGTAAAATTTATACTATTAAGACGTAGTGAATAATCATTGGCTGAGCCATTTTAATCATTTCTCACGTTTACCCCTCATTCAAGGAGCAATGCTGTGTTCGCTGCTATTATGATGATAATTATTATCTGGATTGTGATGTGGGGCTTTTACAAGTTTATGTACCCGCGCGCGCCCAGAAGCATGATGCCAAAAGATGGTGATGTGACCACACTGCGTCACTGCAACTTCTGTGGTAACAGTTTGGCTGAATACCGCGGTGTTCTAGAGACCAAGCCGGGCTTGGTGGCAAGTAGCGATGGCAATACTGAAGCTGATATTAAAGGCAGTCAGGAGTTATTCTTTTGCAACTATGAGCATCAAGCGGATTTTCATGCTGGAAGAACTTATAATCCTAATGCATAAGTAAGTAATTCGGCTGTGGATTAGACATAAAAAAGCGCTTGGCTCACCAGAGCTAAGCGCTTATTGCTTAGTAGCGTACTACTGGCTTATAAGATAGAGTGTGCATCCTTCATGATTTTATTGAGTAATGCTTCGGATTGCTTATCTCCTTGAATACGATCTTCATCACTTCTTTGATGCGCATGAATTTTCTCGTATAAATTCAGACAGCACAGTACCAGTAAGCTCTCTTGGCTGAGGCTCGGCGCGTCGCGTTTTAGGTCGAGCGCATAGTTATTAATATAAGAAACGGCTGAATGTAGTTCTTCTTGCTCGTGTACTGGGCAATAGATGGGATAGGTGACCCCAGCAATCGCAATATCTACTTTTTTAATCTGCGGCTCAGGAGTGATATTCGTTTTAGGTGCAGGTTTAGCAGCGACGCTCTGTGAAGCCGAATTATTTGGGGCTGAAGCATTTGGCACGGCTTTTTGGGATTTAAGGCCGTTGGTTGGCCGTTGGTTGTTTTGTGATTGATTGTTTGGCGCTTGCTTATCTAAAGGGATAGTCTGGTCATCAGTCATGATAAATCCTACAATATATGTCATTAAAGTGAGTGATATAAGAGCCTACACGTGTGAGTCTGTTGGCTTACTCAATGCTGTATTTTTAATAATTAAGGTGCTTGATAATAAAGATACTTGATAAATGTGGCTTTTATCGATAAAAATGCTATTTGAAGACAATGATATTCGTTAATTATGTCCTCGTGCCGCTATTTATGAACCTTCTGCTTGGTCGATACGAGTTAAGCGTTTTAACACCACTTGCGTACGCTCAGCGGCCAGTTGATTCTTCTTTTGCAAGTCATTATTTTGCTGTTTGATATCGCTATACTGCTGCTTTAATTCATTATTATGCTGTAGCAGCTCGCTGTTTTCTTGTTGTAATTGGCTGATTTGCTTTTGCAGTTTATCTTGCTCTTCACCGATCATATGGTGGGCTTCTGCCAGATTTTGATAGCGGTTATCGAGGTCGTTCAGCTTCTTTTTGGCGCCATCGCGCTCTGTATAACTGCTATCGAGCTTGGCCTGAAGTGTGGTAAGTTCTTTTGGATCGGTAGCGGGGTGTTTTTTGAGGCTGCTAAGTTCAGCACTGACAAGCTGATACTGTTTTTTGATGTCGAGTATCATTTTTTCTAATATTCTAAGTTGATCATACATAGTCAGTTTTTATCCTTAACAAGTAAGCGTGAATGAATTTTGTTCTCTACGTTTAATAATGCCATAGGTGACCGCATAATATCTATATCAACAAAGTAATTGTATGCCGCTTTGTTTCATAACTTCTATTAGCCGCCGCCTCGTTAATGATATCGCGCGGCGTCTGTTGCTATTTAATACTACTAATCAATCACTAGGACATCTATTATGAATGATAATATCTCTGGCTGGAATACATGGCTGACTGCATTTGATGATTGGACTGACGTGTCTATCAGTGAGGTACACGGATTAATGACAGGGCTGATGACCGCCTGCGATGCACCTGATGAAAAGGTATGGGCGAAGGTGTTTGAAGAGCTGAGCTTCGCCGCTTTACCAGAGCCTGCATTGACTTTGTTGACAGAAGAAGCTGAAGATATAGTGTTCCAGCTCAAAGACAAAGACGATGCCTACTCTTATACGCCATTAGTCCCAGATGATGAACATGATTTATACGAGCGCGTGATGGCACTGAAACAGTGGGCAAATGGCTTTATGACCGGCTTTGGCATTACTGATTGCCGTCTAAGTAGCGAAGAAAACGAGATGCTATCGGATTTGGCTAAAATCGGTGGGATTCGATTAGAAGACGATGAGGACTTTGAAGGTGGCGAAGAGTCTTACCTGCATGTTTATGAATTTGCGCGTATGGTACCAGTGAGCTTTGCCACTCGCCAACGTAAGCCTGTCAAAGACATCGCCTTGATTTCTGGACTTGCCATTGATGCCAAAACCACCAAAGAGTTGCAAGCTGAAGGTAAGGTGTCAAAACCAATGCCGCCAGTTGTTGATATTATGAACCAACACAATCCCTCATAATACGAGTATCACGTATCATAATAAGGATGTTTTATGACTATACAGAGTAGTAATGATGATGCCAGTCAAGTATTGGCTGATGCTCATTATCCCACCCAAAGTATCGATTGGCTAACGCGCTTAATTGGCTTTGATACGGTCAGTCGTCATTCTAATTTGGCTTTGATTGAAGACGTAAAAGCTTACTGCGAGCAATTGGGTTTGAGCGTCGATTTGACTTTTAATGAAGCCAAAAATAAGGCCAACTTATTCGTCACTGTGCCAGCAGGGGCAAATGCTGACAACGTCAATCATGGTCTCGTGCTATCTGGTCATACCGATGTGGTGCCAGTCGATGGTCAAGACTGGACGTCTGAGCCTTTCACAGCAACCATTCGTGGTGACAAGCTGTATGGTCGCGGCGCTTGTGATATGAAAGGCTTTATCGCTTGTGCGCTGACGATGTTGCCACAAGCGGTAAAACTATCTAATGCAGGACAGCTGCGTCGCCCATTGCATTTGGCATTATCATTCGACGAAGAGATTGGCTGTCTAGGCGCGCCATTGATATTGGCAGATTTAAAGGCGCGCGGTATAACCCCTGATTATTGTATCGTGGGTGAGCCAACTAATATGGCTATGGTGGTGGCACATAAAGGTATTGCGGTTTATCGTTGCCGTGTGCATGGTAAGTCAGCGCATTCTTCATTGATTGCACAAGGGGTCAATGCCATTAGCTATGCCAGCCGATTGGTGGGCTATGTCGATACGCTTGCCGAAGAGCTAAGTACTCGTAACGGTGCTCTTGAAGATGGGGACGAGATATTCACTGTGCCTTACTCAACGTTGTCAGTAGGTACCATCCATGGTGGTACGGCCACCAATATCGTGCCCAATCTGTGCGAGTTTACCTTTGATTATCGTAATCTGCCGCATATGACGCAAGACGATGTACTGACACCTATTCAAGCCAAGATTGCGGAATTAAATGCGCAGATGCAAGCCCGCGCGCCAGAGACTGGCATTGAGCTGATGCAAGAAGAAAGCGTACCGGCAATGACTGATAATGATAGTGCTGAACTACAATCATTGATAGCTGCATTGACAGGAGATGATGAGCGTCATAAAGTGGCTTACGCGACTGAAGGCGGTCAATTTACCAATGCAGGTATTCCAACAATCATCTGTGGACCTGGTAGTATTGAACAAGCTCATAAGGCGGATGAATACGTTGAACTTAACGAAATTGTACGTTGTGATGGGTTTTTGCAAAAGCTGTTAACTAGTTGTGCGGTCAATTAATAGATTGAGAAGCAAGTGATTGTTTTTTCATCTAACTTTTTATCTAAGTTGGCATAAAACACACCGTCTATATGGCGGTGTTTATTTTTTGCCTCTTTTTCATGTTTCAAGTTTATTTCAAATAAAAGAGTAGGGGTTGGTTGATGTCTTGGCACCTGTTTGCGGTATTTTTTGCGAGTACGTTTTTTATCTCAGCGACCCCAGGTCCCAATATGCTGCTAGCATTCCAGTATGGTATGAACTACGGCGTGAAGCGCACATTGTGGACGCTGGCAGGTTTAAGCCTTGGATTGTTTGTGCTACTGCTTTCGACATTGCTTGGCCTCGATGTGATCAGTCGCCAGTCACCTTGGTTGCTGACGATCATCAAAGCCGTTGGCGCGGCATACTTGATTTATCTGGGTATTAGCTCATGGCGTGATGCTGGCAATGGCAGCTTGATGAGTGATGCTCGTGAAATGAGCGAAGAAGTCGCGGCTGACTATCCTTCTTCTGATAGTAAAGATACAGTTGGTACACCGCAGCCGCGCTCACTCTCCAGTGCTGCTGCTAAAGCTGCCCCAAGTAATATGACTTTGTTTCGTACTGGCGTCTGGGTATCGTTGTCCAATCCAAAAGCCATTTTGTTCTTTGCTGCCTTTTTTCCTAAATTCATCAATTTCAGCGCGCCATTATGGCCACAATATATCTTACTGACCATCGGCTTGTTTTTGAGTGAGACAATTTGGCAGATCATTTATACGTTGGGCGGTAAGAAGCTGGCAAGTTGGCTCGATGTGGGTAATCGCTTGGCTTGGCTCAATCGTGGTTGCGGGGTGATATTTATCATCATTGCTGCTGCTTTATTGGCTGAAGTTATAAATAGTTTTATGGTTTAAAGATTTCTGAGTTCTGTGTTTAAAATAAGAGTTTCAATGAAATATAATTTTTTCTATAAAGTAAAATTAATTATTGACTTTATTTTTTAAATCGTTATTATTAGCAATATTGATTTATTAGCTTCTATGTAAGCGATAAATCATTCCAATAAACCTGCTACTATTGTCTACAATAATTAGCCACAACCTATGGAGGAATCATCGTGTCCTATTTAACTACCAAGACGTTTTTAAAGACTGAATGTGTAAACTACATGACAGCAATGACAACTTCGAAAAGGTTTGGCTGAATCTATATACAAGCTATTGAATGATATCCTATTGAATGATATCAACGCATAGCCTTCTGTATTTACTTGTGCTATCCCTCTTCTAAGTCTACTGTGCCAAAATCGCTCTGCGATCGTGCTAAGCCATATTGCGCCTGCTGTTATCTGTTTACCTAACATTTTTCTTCACCGTCATTGCTAATAGAGTGCTTCATGCTATTATTTAGCTGATACTTTTCTATGCGTATAGCATTTACGCAATGGGCAGCGGTTTTGAACCATGTAACCTTTCTTTAAAACGTCCATCATAAATTAACCATGAATTTTTATTGATTTTTTATTTAATAAAAAGACGGTATTTTATTACCTAAATTTTATAGATTGTTAAAAAACTACTTATTAAACGTTATGTTTAATTGAGATAGATAAGTAATATCTAAAAATCATAATAGTCAAAATAAAAATATTTTGTATGGTTATTAAAATAATAAAATGGAAGTAATAGATAATGAGCATTAAATTAATATTAAACGAAAATCGTAAGCACGGCGTACCCGTCAAGATTTATACCTCGGACGTTGAGCAAGGTGCGATGCAGCAACTACGCAATTTAGCTCAGTTGGAGTTTGTGCACTCACATATTGCAGTGATGCCCGATGTGCACGTTGGCAAAGGCGCAACAGTCGGCAGTGTGATTCCGACCAAGTCCGCCATCATTCCTGCCGCAGTCGGTGTAGATATTGGCTGCGGTATGAATGCAGTACGTTTGTCCCTGACGGCAAGTGATTTGCCTGATAGCTTGAGGTCATTGCGGTCGATCGTTGAACAGCAAGTGCCTGTTGGGTTCAACATGCACAAGCAAATCCAAGCCAAGAACTCAACGCTTGATCCGCTAGGTAAGCGATTAAAACCGATTACTGATAAGCACCCAGGTTTGCTTAAAATGCTCAAAGGTTTTGAGCGTACGTGGGCGAAGCAGTTGGGAACACTCGGCGGTGGCAATCATTTCATTGAGCTGTGCTTGGATGAAAACAATGATGTCTGGGTAATGCTGCACTCTGGCAGCCGCGGCATAGGTAACTGTATCGGCCAGTACTTTATTAACCTTGCCAAAAAAGAACGTCAATCGCGCTTCGGTCATGTGCCAGATCGAGATTTGTCTTACTTTGCCGAAGGGTCTGATAGTTTTGCTGATTATGTCGAAGCAGTGGGCTGGGCGCAGGACTACGCGCTTGAAAACCGCCGTGAGATGATGCGTTTAGTCATTAAGTCATTGCAGTCGCCACAAGCGGGATTACCACGGTTTCAGCTGACCAAAGAAGCTATTAATTGTCATCATAACTATGTCAATGAAGAGGTGCATTTCGGTGAGCAAGTCTATGTGACCCGCAAAGGTGCCATTAGTGCTTATGCTGGTGAGCTCGGCATTATCCCAGGCTCTATGGGCGCAAAATCCTTTATCGTACGTGGTCTGGGCGAGGCTGAATCGTTTTGCTCATGTTCACATGGGGCAGGGCGACAGATGAGCCGAGGTAAGGCCATGCGAGCGTTCACTATCGATGAGCTAAAAGCGCAGACGGATGGTGTCGAATGTCGCAAAGATAAAGGCGTCATCGATGAAATACCTGGCGCGTATAAAGACATTGATGAAGTGATGGCCAATCAAATGGATTTGGTTGAGGTGGTGCATACGCTAAAGCAGGTCATGTGTATTAAAGGCTAATGAGTAAAACCATAGCGAGTCACGACGGTGTCAACCGAGCTAAATGTACTAAGTGTACTATTTGCGCTCGATTTCCTAATCGTGGTCTCACTATGGGGCCACTCGAATATATAAAATAGATTTAGATAGATTAAAATATAGGTAAAAATATGAGCTTAAAAGAAACTTTAAAAAAGGCCAAACAGATTGAACGGCAGTTAGAGCAGCAAGCTGAAACAGGTACACAGCAATCGCTAGGCACAGTTAAGCCGCGCAACTATTTGGCGCTTGATCCACTATTAAGAAAGGGTGGTATTCACGAAAAGGAGGATATCGATATCGTTCGCAAAAAACGCCGCCGTGAGACTAAGCAGCAATTGCGTCAAACGGATTGGTTGTCAGAGTAGCCATCGTTCATCTTAATCTTAAATTTAAACAACAAAAAAGCCGTTCGCTATTATAGTGAACGGCTTTTTTATTCAAGCTTATAACTTAACCACTATGCCAATATTTCGATTAGCTCACCTTTTACCATGTGCGGGCTGACGAAATCAGTAATACGTACGCTCACAAGTTTACCTAACATCTCATCCATTTTCTCGACATCATGAGGGAACATGACGGTACGGGTGTTATCCGCCGTACCGATTAAGCAATCAGGATGACGGTTGGCAACTTGTTCAACCAAGACACGAGTCGTAGTGCCGACCATCTCATGGGTTTTGGCAAGTGTTGAATCAATGATGACTTTTTGAAATTCTGCCAAGCGCTCCTTTTTAGTTTTGAAGCTCACATCATCTGGCAATTCTGCCGCTGGCGTGCCTGGACGCTTAGAGTAGATAAAGCTGTAAGAGTGATCGAAGTTCAATTCTTTTGCTAGATTTAAAGTATCTTGGAAATCTTGATCGGTCTCACCAGGGAAGCCAATGATAAAGTCGCTCGATAAGTGAATATCAGGACGAATGGCTTTAAGCTTATTAATCTGATTGATATACACATCGATTGTATGGTTGCGCTTCATCGCTGCCAAGATAGCATTCGAGCCACTCTGAACAGGCAGATGCAAGTGAGACACCAGCTCTGGCAATTGTGCATACGCATCAATGATGTCATCAGTGAATTCAAGCGGATGGCTGGTCGTATAGCGAATACGCTCAACACCATCGACATGCGAGACATAATGTAACAGCTCAGCGAAACGGCAAATGCTGCCATCGTCTTTTTCACCGCGATAGCCGTTGACGTTTTGACCGAGCAGGTTGATTTCACGCACCCCTTGTTCGGCAAGGCTATCAATCTCAGCCAATACGTCATCGAGTGGGCGCGATAACTCTTCACCGCGGGTATAAGGTACGACGCAAAATGAGCAATACTTTGAGCAACCTTCCATAATAGAGACAAAGGCTTTAAAGCCTTCTACTCTTGGCTCAGGCAAAAAATCAAACTTTTCGATGCTAGGAAAGGACACATCAATCGTACCAATACGGTTTTTAGGCGCGATATCACGCTGCTCGTTTGACTGATCATACAGCTCTGGCAAGCGATGCAAGGTTTGTGGGCCGAATACCATATCGACGTAAGGCGCACGTTTTTGAATGTTATCGCCTTCTTGCGAAGCCACACAACCACCGACACCAATGACGAGGTCAGGGCGTTTTTCTTTTAGTTTGCGCCAGCGACCCAATTCTGAAAACACTTTTTCTTGTGCTTTTTCGCGGATAGAGCAAGTGTTCATTAGTAGTACATCGGCCTCATCGATGTCATGAGTCACTTCCATGCCATGAGAATCGCCTAGCACGTCTAGCATTTTGCCAGAGTCATAGACATTCATCTGACAGCCTTGGGTGGTGACAAAGACCTTTTTGGTCACTGCTTTTTCGACGGGTGCTTGGGCTGAACTTGCTTCTTTGAGTGCAGTGACAGCAGGCGCAGTAGCAGTTGTCTCAGCAACAGCAGCGTCATTGATGCGGGGATTAAATACAGTAACACTCATAAGGATAAGTCCATGATTGACTAAAAATATAGCAGGGTAGCCGATTAACAGGTGGCATATTTTATCACAACCCTCTGCCAATGTGAAAAATTAGCACAGGCTATTGGTCATCAATATGATAAACAATTCATAGCAGTATCAATTATTTACTAGAATTAGCAGTGCTTTTGACAAAAACTGCGACTAGACATCATTTCTATGTTACACCGTACTGTCCTATTTATTAACAAAAGGTAAAGGAGATAGTTGAAAGTACAATGAATATAGTATGATGAGTGCTATAACCTTGGCGATACTTAGCGAATCGCTATTCACTTATTTGTAGAGATATCATGAAGAGAGTCAGTATGACAAAGTTGCGTGTTGCTCATAGCATCAAGGATGAAAAGTCTACCAGTAAAAAGCACGCGTCCAAGCGGCTCACATCCGGTACGCTACGGATGAGCGCGCTGAGTGTAGCGACAGCAGTGAGTGCGCTAGGCATATCGCAAGTTGCTTGTGCAGAGCTGACATGGGGTGATAACGACAGCTATCAGCCAGAAAGTAATTATCAACAAGACAGCAGTGTTGACTCATTTACAGCCGCTGCCATCGCAGCAGATCGCGGTGATGTCAGTGCACTTTATAATTACGAACAAATGATGAGCGGCGGTTTGTTTGCGATGTATCCTACTTATTGGCGGATGAATCTAGACCTTAACTCACAAAGTTCAGCGGCGGTATCGCAGTTTGTACGTCAGTATCCTGATACTGTCATGGCTGAGAAATTGGTTGCGGATTTTGCTGAGACCAAAGCGGGGTCAAACGATTATGCCTCAGTCAGACAAGTGGCAAACTTGATTACCAATGCCGATGCTAGCGAGCGCTGTGCCGTTGCGCTTGGGTTCAATAATGGCGGTGATACCATGCGCGCCATGGCAGCCAAGTCTGATGTATGGCTGACCACCCAAAAACAGCCTGCCTTGTGTGATCAGCTAGCGATGGAGATGAATAACAACGCGCTGATTAGTAATCAAGATCGTGCTGCTCGTCTGAAACGTATGCTACGCAAAGGCAAAACTGGCGATATTATGGCGTTGTCATCACGCCTTGGTACACCGATTGCTTATTCTGCTTTGAGTGAGATTCAGCTAAATCCTTCATCATTCTTTACCAGTTTTGGTCGTGAGCCTGCCAGTCAGACCAATCAGTATCTCTATCTGTATGCGATAGGCCGTATCGCTGACAAGTCTTATCGTGAGGCAGCATTACAGTTAGATTTTGATATCAAACAAGACAATCAGCGCTCAGTCAAACTATTGAACGATGAGACCCGTCGCTATGCTTATCGTACCCTTGGGGTACAGCGTATGAATCATAATACTGACGATGGTTTTAACGCTGAAGCAGTTGATTGGTTCCGCAACAGTTTAGATGACGATTTTAACTTCGAAGAAGCTGAAGACTATGCCATGGCAGCGATTCGCTTTGGTCGTTGGGACGATGTGGTCGAAGCCATCTCAAAAATGGATGGTGAAACTCAAAAAGGCAATCAGTGGCAGTATTGGCTGGCTCGCGCTTATGAGCAATCAGGCAATAGCAGTAAGAGTAATACTGCTAAGAAGATGTATCAAAACCTAGCAAAAAGCAATGATTACTATGGTCTGATGGCAAAAGACAGAATCGGTCAGCGTTTTGACGCCAGTCGCTTAGGCGGTAGCAACTTACCCAATGTTAGTACTGCCGATCGTGCCCGCGTCATGCAAGATGGAAACTTTGCTCGTGCCTTTGCTTTATATAACGCTGACGCTAGCCGCGCCTATGCCAACCGTGAGTGGAACTGGGCAGTCAAGCAAGCACGTGACAATCGTGATGACAATCTAATCATCGCTGCTGCTAGCTTGGCACATGACATGGGCTGGCTCGATCGGGCGATCTATGCCGTTGACAATACGGACAGAGTTGACAGCTTGGCATTATCGCATCCGATGCCGCACCAAGATGCCGTCGTTCGCTACAGCCAATCGGCGGGGATTGATCCGGCATGGGCTTATGGCATCATGCGTCAAGAGAGTCGATTTGTAGCCTCAGCACGCTCAGGTGTTGGTGCTAGTGGGTTGATGCAAGTCATGCCTGACACAGCAAAATATATTGCCCGTAATTTAGGTGAGACTTATAGTGCTAGCCGTGCCAACAGTGGTGATACCAATATCCGTTATGGTACTTGGTATATGGGGGATATTTTGGGCAAACTAAATTATCAGCCAGTATTGGCAACGGCGGGCTATAATGCTGGCCCTAATAATGCCAAGCGCTGGCAGCCGGTCTATGGTTCGTTAGCCGCTGATCAATACGTGGAGTCAATCGCTTTTCCTGAAACGCGCAATTATGTGAAACACGTAATGGAGAACGCTACGATTTATAGTAGCTTATTGGGTCGTAGTCAGCCGATTAGTCAACGTATGGGTACGGTGCCAGCTGCATTTTAGGTTGTTCATTTAGTAAAAAAGAAACCATTGACGATAGACTGTTAATGGTTTTTTTTATATCTATTTTTCAGCATTCATTTTTATTTGAACCAATGGGTTATTATTCTGCTATATAGAGGCTTGTATTCTCTCTGATTTCTATCTTGTTTTTAATACTTAAGCGATGTTTACGTTTCTGCTATAGATTAAAAAACGCATTTTGCTACCATTGCTTTAATTGTTGTCTGTATTTTTTTTGGTTTATTTTAAGCTTGGTTCAATGAATATTTATACTTTGAGCACCTTTATTTAAGCTTGCCCACTCTTTTATCGTTGCTAGATACCTAACTACTTATGATCAAAAAATATTTCAATTTGCCTATGTTATTGCAAGTAAATCGTCAGCTGTCGAATCAGACGCGGGTGGACACTCTGTCGGAACCAGTCACGATAAAGTTATCTACGAAGCTAAATGACAGTGCGATACGTAAAAAGGATGCGATAGGCAAAGAATATAAGGATAAAGGGTATACGGTGATGGGCGGGGTCGCCTTGTTATTGTTACAGAGTGTGATGATCATACCAGCGCAAGCGGCCAATGCCGTCAAGAGTGGTCAACGTGTGTTAATGATTGAGATGACGCCTGCATTATGTAGCTTGCAACCAACGCGAGTACGTATGCGCCAATGTCTAGAAGGGTATTCATTAACGGTATCAGGTTTGGACATGGGTTATGGCGAGCGCTGTGGGCGCGGTGTTGAGCCGCGCCTGACCCCATTACAACTAAAAGTTGTCAACCGTATCATGCCAGACACGACAGTGCGTAGCCAAGTATGGCAACATTATGGTGCTTGTAGCCCATTGAGCGCGAGTAGTTATTTTCGCCAAATAACCAACTATGCCGGCGCCCTAAAATTGCCCAACGAGCTCAATACTGGCAACAGTTATACCGTCTCAAAATCGCGTTTTATTGGACAAATGACTCGCCTTAATAGTGGCATGCCTGCTGCCAGCATTGATTTAATTTGCCAAGCGGGCAGTCGACGCCAAACGATATTAACCGATGTCCACGTTTGCTACGAAGGCAGTGAATTTGGTAGCTGCAGTGAAGTGGTAGATAATTGCGGCAAAAAGTTTATTATCTCAGGCGGTAAGTAACGCTCTTTTCAGCGAACGATGGATGAATATTGCTCATTTATAAATATCATCCTGATTAAGTAACTTCTGCTAAAGCTATTTTTTTATCACTTCCTCTTCATTCTCCATCCTTTATCTATAAAGGCTTGACCGATACCAATATCCTCTCGTATAAAATGTAACAATATAGTGAGGGATAGCGTTCGCGCTTTCTCTAGACGGTTAACGGGGGGAAGTGCTACACTATCTCTCGGTTTAAGACTGCTAGTGTTCAGTGAGCAAGTCGATATCTATAATGATAATCATCAATTAGGGAGTATTCAATGTCAATGAAACAGCCTTTACGTGTTGCCGTTACTGGCGCCGCTGGTAACATCAGCTATGCGATGCTATTCCGTATTGCATCTGGTGAGATGCTAGGTAAAGATCAGCCAGTTATTTTGCAGTTGCTTGAAATCACTCCAGCACTTGACGCCCTGAAGGGTGTGGTTATGGAACTAGAAGACTGTGCATTCCCATTATTAGCCGGTATCGTTCAAACTGATGATGCAAACGTTGCATTCAAAGATATCGATTATGCTTTGCTCGTTGGCGCTCGTCCGCGTGGCCCAGGTATGGAACGTAAAGATTTGCTAGAAGCCAACGCTGCGATTTTCTCAGCCCAAGGTAAAGCACTGAATGACGTAGCAAGCCGTGACGTTAAAGTATTGGTTGTGGGTAACCCTGCCAACACTAACGCACTTATCGCTCAGCGTAATGCACCAGATCTTGACCCACGTAACTTTACAGCGATGACTCGTTTGGATCACAACCGTGCCATGGCGCAGTTGGCTGGTAAAACTGACAGCACTGTCAATGACGTGAAAAAAATGATCATCTGGGGCAACCACTCATCAACTCAGTATCCAGATCTAACGGCTTGTACTGTTAATGGTAAGCCAGCATTAGATCTAGTTGATCGTACTTGGTACGAAGGCACTTATATCCCAGAAGTACAACAACGTGGTGCAGCGATTATTAAAGCTCGCGGTGCATCATCTGCTGCTTCTGCTGCCAATGCCGCTATCGCACACATGCGTACGTGGGCACTAGGTACTGATGAAAACGATTGGGTATCTATGGGTGTTTACTCAAACGGCGAGTATGGTATTGCCGAAGGCCTAATCTACTCATTCCCATGCACGTGCACTAACGGCGACTGGTCTATCGTAGACGGCGTTGATGTGTCATCTGATTTCTCAAAAGAGAAAATGGCAGCGACTGAGCAAGAGCTTAGCGAAGAGCGTGATGCGGTAGCTCATTTACTACCATAATCAAATAGCTTGCTAAAATTTTAGTGCTATTTGCAATCGTATTATGTATAAAAAGCCTTCTTGTTTGAAGGCTTTTTTACGTCTAAATATCTGTTATTTTTAACCGTTCCTATTAGATTGCTTTTAAGTGTTTGAGGCTCAACCATTAATACAATTGATAACGTTAGATAAACGTTGGTTAACAGTTATTAAAATAAAGCTTGCTACAATAAAGTGGTTAGCCTAAATAATAAATAAAACTAAAATTGCACCATATAAGGAGAAAAGTATGTTGGGTGAACCTGAATATAATATGAATGAGTTATTTGCTCAATTGGGACTTGATAGCTCAGATGAAGCGATTGATGAATTTGTTGAAAAACACCAATTGGCAAAAGAAGAAAAGTTAGTAGAGGCAAAAGTTTGGACAGACAATCAACGTGCTTTTCTACAAGAAGAATGGGAAAAAGATGCGGAATGGGTAGAAGTCATCGATGATTTAAACGTGCGTATGCATCCAGACGCGTAAAAAATAACCTAAAAGATAAGTTAATCTAAAAGACAAACAAGAAGTATAGAAAAGCAAAAACCCACGACATTGTATTTAGAATGTTGTGGGTTTTGCTTTTTTATATCTTGAATGCAATGCGTATAATCTAAGTTCGAGACTTTCCTACATTCTAGTTAGGCTGCTCTGCTCGCCATTCAAGCAATGCTTTTACATCATTATGAATACCAACTTTTAGCGCCTCTAAGCCATCATAATGTCGTTCACCATGCAAATAATGTAAAAAACGAACCTGTAAATTTAGTCCATATAAATCAGCCTGCAATTCTGGGAAATGTACTTCTAAACGCCAGTCACTGCCTTTATCAACAGAGGGTCTAATACCAATACTGGCTGTGCCAAACAAGCTATGCGGGCGCAAACCTGTTACGCCTGATTTTCCGTTAATCACTTGCGTGGTCAAACCATTAGCGATGACTTTGCCATGTTCATCTAAACTCACCACATCGACGGCAAAGATACCATGCAAAGCAGGTTTTAAGCGCTGCAAATCGATATTAGCTGTAGGGAAGTCCATGGTGCGGCCTATCTGATCGCCACCAACAACCACGCCTGTAATTGCATAATCACGACCAAGCAGCGTGTTAGCGGCGTCAATATCACCAGCCAATAACAAGTCACGAACGCGAGTGGAGCTAATACGGGAAGCTTTACCACTGTTATCTATAACGGTATGCAGATTGGTCACATCCAAGCCATAATCCCGCAAAAACTGACTGTCGCCAGTACGGTCATGACCAAAGCGAAAGTCGTCACCCAGTACCAATGCTTTTACGTTCAAACGCTTAGCCAATATATCTGCAAATGCCTGTGCTGATAGCGAACGAAAATCAGTATCGAAGCTCGCTACAATCAAAGTCTCGACCCCATGCTCTGCTAGCAGCGCTTGCTTTTCGGCTAGATTGGTCAGGCGCGCGGGGGCAGTAGCGGGGGCAAAAAATTCACGAGGCTGTGGCTCAAATATCATGACGGCAGAGCCAAGATTTTGCGCTTGGGCAATCTCACGAACTTGAGCCAGCATCGCTTGATGACCCAGATGTACGCCATCAAAATTGCCGATAGTCAGCGCACAAGGTGCTAGATTTATCGGATTCGTATGTGCAGGCAAAGCGCTCGACGACGCAGTCAGTTGCTCAAGAAAATAGGTGTTCATAAGTTTTCAGCTATGATAAGACCAGATAAAAAACGAAAAAACACACCTATACTAACAATCGATGTGTCTAAAAGCAGCCATTATAAAGTAAAATAGCCCCACTAACATCCTATAGTCGACGCATAGTGAAAGTATCAGTCACTCAGCGTGGTCATTCTTTATGAGTTATTTGTATTTGCTTGTGTTATCAGTATGACTATTATTCACTATTATCGATGATGCCGATAATAATGCTAAAAATTATGGAGATCTTATGTCTGATGTTGCCTTGAACGCTATATCAACTGATTTATCGACACATCAGCTCGCTGATCAGTTTATTGTGCAGCGTGCGAGTAAAGAAGATTTAGCAGAAGTCTTAGCCATTTATAATCAAAGCATACCTGCTAAACAAGCAACAGCTAACCTTACATTGGTAACCGTAGATGAGCGAGCTGCTTGGTTTGATGAGCATTTAAGCAGTCCAACAAGGCCCATATATGTGGTCAAAACATTGCGAGGAGGGGATGATGCAGAGCAAGCGCAGTCGCCGATAATTGCATGGGGCAGCTATAGTGATTTGTATGCGCGGACAGCCTATCATATCAGCACTGAGATCAGCGTCTATCTAAATCAAGATTATCAGGGTCAAGGCCTAGGTAGCTTGTTGACACGCTGGATGTTGACGCAAGCGCCAAGCTTGGGCATTCGAAACATTATCGCGCTTGTCTTTGCTCACAATCAGCCAAGTTTAGGACTTTTCCGTAAACTTGGCTTTGAGCAGTGGGGCTACATGCCAGAAGTTTGCGATATGGAAGGGTTTATCGCTGATGTCGTGATGCTTGGTAAAGCAGTGACATCGGATGATGCTTCAGATAAGTAAGCTAAAATAGCTTAACCCAAGATCTTCCATTGACCTTCTATCTTCTGTAGCTGATAGGTCAATGGCGCAGGTTCGCTCTGTCCTTTGAGCATCAATTCACCAGTAATAGTGGCACGAGTCTTGTCATCATTATACTTAGTATCAGTGATAGTAACGCCATCGACAGTCTGCTGAAAAGCGGATTGTGTTTTGGCAAGTTCTTTTTCAAAATTTGCCATATCTACTTGATAATATCCAACCGCTTCTTTTACATCGCCATAATATAAGCTATTTAGCGCCTGTTTGACGGTGTCTTCTGGCGTACCAGCTTCAGTCGGATTAGTCACTAAGCTTTTTTGTTTGGATGAAGCAGTGATTGGGTTGATGTTATCACTATCAATGGCTGTCTCATCTTTAGCGCTATCCGTCATTTGCTCGCTTGCCACTGTGTTATTTGCATCAACGTCTGCCGTCTGATTGGCTGCATCGACTTCAGGGTTTCCAGTCACGGCAGCTGTATCGCTCGCTGTGTTTGCGCTATCGGCTTCTACATTATCGTTGTTGCTACACCCGCTGATTAGCAGTCCGGTGCTCAATACACCAACGGTTAGTAGCATTGGTAAGCGTCGTAACGTTGAATATTCGACTGTCATAGTAAACCTCAAATTTCATTTATTTATCAATAATCGATTATGACAACTATCAGCGGCATTCACTGTCAATTCTCATATTAAGCTTGTTTTGGTTTAGTAAGTCATTTATTCAGCGTTCACAAATAAATTAGCCATGCTTTAGCTGACGCGGACGGAAGCCTGTTGCTAATAACACCACCCCATAAACTAGGGCACCAACCGCACACATAATGAGCAGAGCCGCGATACGTCGCCATTGAGCCTCATCGGCTGGGAAGTAAGGTAACATGATATAAAGGACACCAATCATAGAAGCGGTAGAGATTGCAAACTGAGTAAACAGCTTTTTCCAGTGGCTGCCAAAACGGAAAATATCTCGCTTATGTAAGAAATAATATAATAAGCCCGCGTTTACGAAGGCTGCACCTGTGGTCGCAAGGGCAAGACCACCATGCAGAGGTATCTCTAAAAAGTAAAATATCCCGATAAATATCACACTAAAAACCATATTGGCAAAGACGGACACGATACCGATTTTTACTGGTGTTCTAGTGTCTTGACGGGCAAAAAACGCTGGCGCAAAGATTTTAATGAGCATAAAGCCTAAAATACCACCTGCCATACTGCGTAACGCCAGCGAACTCATTTGCGCATCACGCAAAGTAAATTCACCGCGTAAAAACAGCGCTTGCATCAGCACATCAGCCAGTATAAATAAGGCTGCTGATGCGGGCACACCCACCAATATGATTAAACGTGCTGCCCAATCAATGGTCTTTTTAAAGCTAACATCGTCTTTTTTGGCTTCGCTTTTCGATAAACTGGGCAAAATGACCGTACCAATCGCTACGCCAATCAGTCCTAACGGCAGCTCACTCATACGTTCTGCCGCATAAAGCCAAGACACCGAACCACCAATCATTAACGAGGCAAAAATGGTATTGAGGAGCAGATTGATCTGAGTGACAGAGACACCAAAGATAGCAGGCAGCATAAGTTTTAAGATGCGTTTAACGCCTTCGTGCTGAAAGTCAATCTTGGGCGCGACCAGTAGCTTTTGTTGCCAAAGCTGCGGCAGCTGTATTAGGAACTGTAGCAAACCAGCGATTGCGACGGCATAACCGAGTGCCATAATCGGTGTATCGAACATAGGGGCAAAAATTAATGCACCGCCAATCATACATAAGTTTAACAGTACGGGTGCAAAAGCTGGCGCAGCAAAACGCCCGTAGCTTTGTAAAATACCGCTCGCAAAAGCGGTCATAGAAATAAATAATAAATAGGGAAAGGTAAGGCGCAGTAGCTCAGCGGTGATGGCAAATTTACCAGGCTGGTCAGCAAATCCGGGAGCAAATAACGTTACTACCCACGGCGCCATCAAAATGACGACCACAGTGAGCATCGACAAAATCAGCAACAGGGCGCCCGAGGTACGACTGACTAATATCTGTACCTGTTGTAAGCTGTATTTTTCTTTGTATTCGGACAGTACTGGCACGAAAGCTTGGCTAAAAGCGCCTTCAGCAAACAGACGGCGCAAAAAGTTAGGTATCTTAAAGGCGACCAAAAAGGCATCCATCAGACCACCTGCGCCAAACACCCCTAATAATACGACATCGCGTACCAGACCTAAGATACGGGACAGCATGGTCATGCTGCTGACGACCATGGTTGAGCGAAATAACCGACTTTTTGCCATGAGAACCTATTTTGCTAAGTTGTTTACTGCTGGTTGTTTACTGATGATTGTTTGCTGAGTTGCTGTTATCAAAAAACTGACGGATTATAGCACTTTCATAATCGAGATAAATGGATTGGATGTGGAATTGCTTTAGGGTGCTTAGATAAGCTAGGGCGTGTCCTCATTTTAAAAATGGTGATAAAAGTGAGGTAAATTGTAGTCAAACAAGGAAAAGAGCGCAGATAATATCGAGATATTACCTAGCTATTTGACGATGATTGGCAAGATTTAACCATTTTTAGCCCATTTAGATCGCTATCAGTTGAATTGAGGACACGCCCTAGTCCGTAAGGTTTTTTCCTACCAGTTTACGTAACTTTGGCCAGTCAAAATAATCGCCAGGATCTGTCTTTCGACCCGGTGCGATATCACTATGACCGGTTAAGTGTCGGCGGGTTTTGGGGTAGGCGTCATATAGCGCAGCGATAACAGCTGCAAGTGTGTCATATTGCACCGAGGTAAAGGACACAAAATCTGACCCTTCCAGCTCGATGCCAATGCTATAATCATTACATTCAGGACGACCAAGGTAGCTGGATCTGCCTGCGTGCCACGCGCGCTCGGCAAAGTTTACAAACTGTGTGATAGCACCATTACGTTCTATAAATAAATGTGCTGAGACTTCTGCGCCTTTAATTGTCTGAAAATAAGGATGCGCATCCCAGTCCAATTGATTGGTAAATAATGCTTTTACATAATGAACGCCATCACTGCCGCAGACGCTAAACTCATTCGGTGGCAGGCTAATATTGTGAATGATAATGGTGTCAATAGTCAGGTTGTCGGGTCGTTTATTATAGTTCGGCGACATAAGCCAAGTGGCTGAGGATAAGCGCCCGTCCTTTATAATCATTGGCGGTGTCGTGGACATAGTGCTCTCTTTTATTATGTGATTAATAAGTGCGTAGCAAATACTTGTGATTACCAATTTTTTATTAATTAATAGCAAGACTCTCTAAAAAACAGCTAATAACAACCTTCTTCTGACGATTCGATAGACCCAAAAACGCGATGAGCGTATGGCTTCTACAGTGCGAGATATTACTCATGTCTATATATTCAAACCTTGTGGTGCATTGCAACTTGTTGGCGACAGATTGTACGCCAACAAAGATGAGCAGGCGCGCGCGTTTACCATTAGCGATTGCAGGTCTGTTACTGACGGTACAAGCGCAGGCATTTTTGCCAACGCCAGCAGAGCTTGTGACCACAGGTGCGCTAGCGTTGGATAACAAAGCTGATGCTGGGCTAAATAATAACATCAAGCCAAATAGCACCTCAAATAAAGATATTACTGATCATCCGCGCACTAATAATACTATTGGTAGTGTCGATAATAACGTTAGTCATATTGTCGCTACCAACACCAACACAGAACAGCTGCTAGCATCATGGCGCGAGCAAGCAAAAACAGAAAACCTAGCCCAGCATATGACATGGCGACGTTTATTGTACTTCTTTGATGATCAAAAGAATCTAATTGGTAAGAAAAAAGACACAAGTCTCGTTGATGATGCTAGCTTCTTTTTAAGTGAAAAAGGTGCGCAAGACTCAGGCGCAGAGCTTGATGCATTGCTGGTCGCCCTTGCTGAAGAATTAGCACCGACTCATAATACGGTTGTCAAAGACAATACCGCTAATAATTCGGTACTTTGTCGTTTCCCAGCGCGCGTACAATGGCTGACCGATACGCTAAATATTGATAAGACAAGCTGGCAAGCTGAGTGTCCAGAGCTGGATGAGTGGATGCAAAAGCTGGCACCTGAGCAGCTGTCTATTATGTTTGCCGAAGAGTATTTGGACAATCCCATATCAGCCTTTGCCCATACCTTGTTGCGTATTGACTCAAAGGCCAGTGTGGCTGATCCCAGTCAGATTCATCATGCCTACGCGCTGAATTATACGGTCGATGGTGATCCAAACGATAGTTTTCCAGTTTATGCCATCAAATCCATGACAGGTCTCTATGATAACGCCATTGAAATCGATCCTTACCCAGAAAAGCTGGCGAAATACTTGCAAGACGATGAGCGTGATGCGTGGACGTATCAGTTGAACTTGACCCCAAGCGAGGTGCAACAAATCATGTTGCATGTGTGGGAAACCAAAGGGTTAGAACTACCGTATTACTTCACCACTGATAACTGCGCCTCTGAGGTTTTGCGCCTCATCGATGTCGTACGTCCACAGCAGCATTTACTAAGCCGATTACCTTATGCCGTCGTACCCTCTGACGTCATTCAGCTGCTTAATCAAGAAGACTTACTGGCGAACCCTCGTTATACGCCAGCTGACAATACCGTACGTCAAGCCGCGCTTAACCAAGCCAAGGCCGCCGCTAAGCTGGGTTATCAGCCATTGACTAAAGAAGCTGCCCAAGAGATTAAATCCGCAGAGCGCAATCCAGAATCCAGTATGTCAGCAGATGGTCAAACCATACTAGATCTACCTATCGTCGCTGCCAACAACAATCCAATAGACAGACATCCATTGCAAATGGCGCAGATTGGTGTCGGACAGCGCGGTGACAATAATTATATCGATGTGGGTGTGCGTGCAGGCTTTCATGACACCCTTGATCGGACCGCTGGGTTTTCACAGTTTTTTAATTTAGAAGGGCTGGCAGCGACGCTACGCCTTTATGACAAAGATGATAACAATAGCAGCCACAAACAGCCGGATAGTGTGGTCTTGCAGAATTTTACACTGCTGCGCGGACGCTCATTTAACCCAGTAAATAGCGCTCAGCAAGGCAAAACTTGGGGCGTCAGTGTCGAGGCGACCCGAGTAAACGATGGCTCACAGCAAGATGGCACGGATCATTTGGTTGGGAGCGTGGGCTATGAGACTGGCTGGTCGTGGGCATTTGGTACACCAAGTGCTGGTACTGGCGAGATGCCGCCGCAGTTATGTTACACCTTGCTATCAGGCACGGGACAAGCAGGGCGCGGTATTAATAAAGGCTTTCGCGTAGGTGCAGGTGTGAATGCTGGTTGCCGTTATCAAATTAACAATCAGTTACGTGCGCAGGCTGAATTGCAATTGCCATATTGGTATCATGGCAGCAGCGATGAGTCTAATGCTCGCGGTCATTACTGGCAGCCGGTCTCAACTTTGGGTCTACAATACGATATCGATAAAAAACAAGCATTACGTATCAATGCCAACTACGAGTGGCAAGATCGCATCGATGCCAATGACGATGTACAACTGTCGTATAGACGTTATTTTTAGCACTTATTATTAAAAAGATGGATAAGCAGTCATTAGAAATGGCGTTCGAATAAAGGATAAATGATGAGTACGCAAAATTTACTGATTATCGGTCAAGGTGATATCGGTTTGCCGGTCACCAACAAGCTTGCGCAAGATGGCTTTAACGTTACTGGGCTGGCACGCAATGAACGCGAGCACTATCATCTGGATAGTGAGGCAACGTTTATGCAAGCCGATGCGTTGACATTGACCGCTGAGCAGCTGCAAGACTTTACACATATGGCGATTATCGTCACGCCCGATGACTATTCAACCAGCGGCTATCACGAGAGTTACTTGGCGATTAATCAGCGTTTGGCGACGCTTGCTCCAAAGTTAACCAACCTTGAACGTATTGTCTTTATTTCCTCAACGGGTGTTTATGGGCAAGATAACGGCGAATGGATCGATGAAAATACCACGCCTGTCAGTCCTGAGCGCGAAGCATCAAAGGTCATATTGCAAGCAGAGCAAGTCTTGCAGCAAGGCTTTGGTGATAAAGCCATTATCATTCGTCCGAGCGGTATTTATGGTCGCGCGCGTCTCATGCGCCTGCGCAAAGCCAAAGAGAAACAAAAAGAGCCAGTAGCCGCACAGCACTGGAGTAATCGTATTATGGATCGTGATTTGGTCAATATTATCACCAACGTCCTGACCAGTACTGCGCCAAAATCACTCTATATCGCCACTGACTATGCGCCCGTCACCACTTATGAGCTAGGCGTTTGGTTAAGCGAGCAAATAGGGGAGACGCCGCCTGCTATTGATCATTCAAAAACAGCAGTTACGGGGAAGCGCTTGCATAGCAACATTCCGTTAGCTTGGCTGGATTATCCTGACTGGCAGGCAGGTTACCGTGATATTTTGAGCCATCAAGAGTAAGCCCTTAAGAGTCAGCTTTTAAGAGTAAGATAATTGCCTGATTTAAGCATTCTTATTCGTTTTATATTTTATAAACTATGGAGATTTCATGACCCAGCCTTCTACTTCTGATGACCGTTTGTCTCATGCTAATCTGGCAGCAGAAGGCGGTAAGCTGGCAGAAAACCATGTGCAAAAAAAGGCTGAGCAATCGTCTATGCTAGCTGATTCACAGCAGCCTGCAATCGTCCATCCCAACTTTGATCCCAGACAATCTCCCCTTGATCCTGCACGGCCCTTAACTGATATCCCAGAGCCTGCCCGCCGTTTGAACGGTCAATTAAGACGGCTTTACGGTAACTCTGCGCGGTTCTATCAGCCCAATGAAGACCGCTTTTCGAAATGGGCACTGATTGCTTCAGAAGCGCTGGCTGAGCATTTGTCATTACTCAATGCTGCCAAGCTTATCGAGTTGCCTGATAACTTTTATGAGAATCATAGTGAGCAGCCATTGTTATCAGCATTATCCGATATGACTATGTTAGATATGTCAGATATCCAAAAGGCCATTCGTGCTTATCCAAAACTGCACCGCTTTGGGTTTAGGCCTGCTGATCGCTCTGAAATGATTGAGTCAGATAATAAACGCCACGACGCTTCAGCATCGCTACGAGCATTGACCAAACGTTATAATCCTGATGAGCTACTCAATAGTCTGTATGCCGATGATTGGCAAGTGGTTTTGCAGCCGCAGCAGTTTGAGACAGGAGAGGGCAGTTTAGCGACAGATATCATGGCCTGTAGTGCTGCTGTCCACGCTCTAAAACAGTGTAGTACGCGCAAAAGTATCAATCATAGCTATAGCGCTGCGCAAATATGTCAGCATGTACGTAGCTATTTGCTCAGTCAGATTGTTTATGAGCCCTCGCAGCGGCACGCGTATCGTCAAATTCGGATGTTTTCTGGTCATATTATTGTTGCCGCTTATCATTTGGGCTGGGAGATACAAGTACGGAACGATGGCCAAAGCTATTTTAATGTCTCATCACGTAGTGGCTTACTGACTCGCTATGCCAATATGCAGGATTATGAGATCAATGGTTGGTCAAGCTGATCAATAATGCGTACAATAATGCCAGTTTTTCGCCCCTCTTTTTGCTGATAGGAATGTCATAATGTCTCACGTAGCACGCTCTCAAGACCTCACGTTTTCATCTCATCAATTCATTCAATTGGCCTTAGACAACCAAGTCCTGAAGTTTGGTGAGTTTGTACTCAAGTCTGGTCGCATTAGTCCGTATTTTTTTAATGCTGGCTTGCTAGCGACGGGTGAGATGTTGTCGTTACTAGCGCGCGGTTATGCCGATGCCTTGGCTGAACAAATGGCTGCTAGCAATAACGGTACAGATGAGCAAGAGCTGGTTATTTTTGGCGCCGCTTATAAAGGTATTCCATTTGTGGCTGCCACCGCGCAAGCCTTATGGCACCATCATGGTATCAATGCCAAGTGGGGTTATAACCGTAAAGAAGCCAAAACCCACGGTGAAGGTGGTAATTTAGTAGGCGCTGATGTCAGTGGCAAAGCAGTTTGGGTACTTGACGATGTCATTACGGCTGGCACAGCGATGCGCGAAGTGGTCGATATTTTAGAGCAAGCAGGTGCCAGTGTGGCAGGTATTATCGTGGCTCTTGATCGTAAAGAAAAAGGCTTGGCTGAGCATTCTGCGATTCAAGAACTTGCTGCGACGCTAGAAGTACCAGTGCGCGCACTGGTCGATATTGACGACTTAATCAGCTATTTGTCAGACGGCGAGAGCCATTACAAAGATGCGACCCAGCTAGCCAAAATGCAACATTACCGCGCGCAGTACGGCGTATAGTTGGGCACTGAAGTTTGAATCTGTTTTAATAATAATATAACGTAAGTGAGCCTTATCATGAGCCAAGAAAATCAAAAAAAATCTTTAAAAATACTCGTCATCATGGATCCTATTGAACGGGTTAATTATAAAAAAGACACCAGCTTGGCGATGATGTGGGCAGCGCAAGATCGCGGGCATCAGCTTGGCTACTGTCAGATTCATGACCTATGGTTGGACCGTGGTCAATTGATGGTCGATACGCAGCCGCTGACAGTAAAGCGTGATCCTGCAGATTTTTATACGTTGGGTGATAAAAGCACAGGTCCAGTCAGTGGTTATGACGTGATTTTGATGCGTAAAGACCCACCGTTTGATATGCGCTTTATTTATGCGACTTATATGCTCGATCACGCCAAAGCGGCAGGCGTGCTCGTAGTCAATGATCCACAAGCGATCCGTGATTGTAATGAAAAACTATTTGCGACGTGGTTTAGCGACTATATGAGCCCAACGATTGTGACCAGTAAACAGGCACATATTCGTCAGTTTATCGCTGAACAGCAAGATGTCATCGTCAAGCCACTAGACGGCATGGGTGGAACTGGTATCTTCCGTTTGACCGCTGATAGTCCCAATATTGGTGTAACGTTAGAGGTGCTGACTGAACTTGAGACACTGCCAATCATGGCACAGCGTTACTTGCCAGAGATTAAAGATGGCGATAAGCGTGTATTAATCGTCGATGGCGTCGTGATAGATTATAGTTTGGCTCGTATTCCAAGCAAAGGCGAGACCCGTGGTAATCTCGCAGCGGGCGGTAGCGGCGTAGCCATGCCATTGACTGATATCGAACGCCAAGTAGCAGAAGTTGTGGCACCAATCGTCAAACAAAAAGGCCTGATGTTCGTTGGTCTAGACTTAATCGGTGGGCGTATCACTGAAATTAATGTGACTAGCCCCACCTGTGTACGTGAGATTGATGATCAATGCGGTACAGATATCGCAACCGACTTTATCATGGCGATTGAGAATAAATTTACTGCATAGTTTTATCTATGTTAAGGAATACTTTGACTACGTAAAACCCATATTTTAAGGTATTGTTAGTCATTGATTTTTCTTACCGTTTATTAGCGTTACACGACGCCAAGCTGTGATCGATCATGGCTTGGATTTTTGTTATTTTTGCTGCATAAAGTGCTGTATATAAGACGATGATTTCCTCTATACTATGCGGGCTTTGGCTAGGTCATTATTTTTTCATAATTGTCACCGCGGCAGCGAGATAAACCCTTCATATAAATAAAGTAAAGATAGGCAGGCGTTCATGAAAACACCGCATATATTGATGATGGCAGCTGGTACTGGCGGGCACGTTTTTCCAGCGCTTGCCGTTAGTGATGAGCTGACCCAACGCGGTGCGGTCATTCACTGGTTAGGAACGCCAAACGGTATGGAAAATGGTTTGGTCAAACCGACTGGCTATACTTTTCATGCTATTAATATGCAAGGGCTTCGTGGTAAAGGCGTTGGTCGACTATTAAAGCTACCAATGACTCTGCTGTCAGCGACGATGGCTGCCGTAAAAGTGATTCGTAGTAATCAGATTGATGTGGTCGTTGGATTCGGTGGTTATGTGACTGCACCTGGTGGTATCGCTGCACGTCTAACCAATACGCCACTGATTATCCATGAGCAAAATGCCATCGCTGGCATGAGCAATCGCTATCTGTCTAAGCTTTCGACCAAGACGTTACAAGCGTTTGAGGATACCTTTGCTAATAGTGCGCAGAATGCCAAGCTTGAGACAGTGGGCAATCCCGTGCGCAATGCCATTACTGGTGTCGCAGAGCCAACGGTACGCTATGATGTGAATGATCGCTCACCGCTTAAATTGCTGGTAGTAGGCGGATCACTTGGCGCTCAAGCCTTAAATGACACCGTGCCAAAAGCGCTTGCATTGCTAAACGAGCCTTTTGAAGTGCGTCACCAATGCGGGCGTAACAATGAGGCCGCCACGCAAGCAGCTTACGCTAGCGAAGACTTAAGCAGGCATCAGTTTACGGTACAGCCTTTTATCGATGATATGGCAGCGGCTTATAACTGGGCAGATATGATTGTATGCCGTGCAGGCGCGTTGACCGTGACGGAAATTCAAAACGTTGGAATTGCTGCTATTTTTGTGCCGTTACCACATGCCGTTGATGATCACCAAACGGCTAATGCTCGCACGCTAACCTCACATGATGCGGCAGTCTTGTTACCGCAGTCGGAGTTGACAGCCAAGCGTTTGAGTGATGAGCTTGCTGTACTTAATCGAGAAAAGTGCTTAACGATGGCAAAAAAAGGTCATGCTCTTGCCAATCGTAGTGCGAGTAAGCAAGTTGCCGATATTATTTGGCAAGCGTTGTAGCCTGTAACTCATACCCATTATTTTTAATTTACCAAATTTTATTGACCTTTAATAAAGAGAGATCCTTATGTCTACCTCTGCGAAAGCATTACCTAAGCGTTTGATTGAAATACCAGAGATGCGCCGTATTCAGCATTTGCATTTTGTTGGTATTGGCGGTTCAGGTATGTGCGGTATCGCAGAGGTAATGAACAATCAAGGCTATCAAGTCAGTGGTTCTGACATCGCAGAAAGCTTGGTGACTAAGCGCCTACAGCAGATTGGCATCGAGATATCGATCGGTCATGACTCCAAAAATATCGCCAATGCGGATGTTATAGTCGTCTCATCAGCGATTGATCGTAGCAACCCTGAAGTAAAAGCAGCGCTTGAAGCGCGTCTGCCTGTGGTACGCCGCGCCGATATGTTGGGTGAATTGATGCGCTATCGTCATGGTATTGCGGTTGCTGGCGCGCATGGCAAAACCACCACGACCAGTTTGCTCACCACGATGATGGCAGAAGGGCAGCTCGATCCTACCTACGTAATTGGTGGTAAGCTGAATGCCTCTGGCAAAAATGCCGCACTTGGTAGCAGCCGTTTCTTGGTGGCAGAAGCCGATGAGTCTGACGCATCATTTTTGTCTTTACATCCAATGGCAGCGATTGTGACCAATATCGACCAAGACCATATGGAAACGTATGAGAATAGTTTTGATAAATTAAAAGCGGCTTATATTCAGTTTTTGCAAAACATGCCGTTTTATGGCTTGGCAGTGGTGTGCGGTGATGATCCAGAATTGTATGCAATGATTGATGATATCGGTCGCCCAGTCTTGACCTTTGGGCTTGAACCTTTTAACGACGTACAAGGCGTTGACTTGGTGACGGAAGGCACCAAAACGCACTTCACAGTATTGCGCCGTGACCGTGAGCCTTTGCGCTTGACGCTTAATATTCCTGGTACGCATAACGTCTACAATGCCCTTGCCGCTATCACCATGGCGACCGATGAAGGTGTCGATGATGAAGCGATCAAACGCGCTCTGCAGAAATTTGAAGGCGTTGGTCGCCGATTTGAGCAGCATGCCTCTGTCGATATCGATGATGGTAATGTCTTATTGATCGACGACTATGGTCATCACCCAAAAGAAGTCGACGCCACTATTAAGGCCGCTCGTCAGAGTTTCCCTGATCGTCGTTTAGTAATGCTATTTCAACCGCATCGTTACAGCCGTACCCGTGATTGCTTTGATGACTTTGTCGAAGTGCTCTCAAGCGTAGATGAGCTATTATTGTTAGACGTCTATTCAGCAGGTGAAACACCAATTACAGGCGCTGATACCAAGTCACTAGCGCGTAGTATTCGTTTGCGTGGTGAGGTTGAGCCGACGATTATTGATAAAGATAATTTAGCCCCTGTCATGCAACGTTTACTAAAAGCCAATGACATGCTCATTACTCAGGGTGCAGGTAATGTGGGACAGATTGCTGTCGACTTGGCTGCCAATAACCTTTACATTTAGTAAGCTAAAAATTTTAGGAACTGTCCTTATGACAACGAACGATAATCAAGAAAGTGTAAACAATAATAATGCCGTTGATGCTGCTGAAGATAAGACAGCCATTATCAATCCAGAGTCCGCTCTAGCTGCTGCTGCACAAGCAGAGAAAAATGATATGGAAAACAACCAGTCGAACCAAGACAAACCATTACGCGCTGATGCCAACGAAGTAAAAGATGCTGGACAATTTGGTAAAGTAGCCGTCATTTATGGTGGCAGCAGCAATGAGCGCAGCGTATCGTTAGATAGTGGTGCCGCTGTATTGCAGGCGCTACAAAACCAAGGCGTTGATGCCACTCATTTTGATCCTAAGCATCAAGACATTACTGAGCTTCGTGACTATGATCGCGTGTTTAACGTGTTGCATGGTCGCGGTGGCGAAGATGGCTTGCTACAAGGCGTATTGCAATGGTTTGATATTCCGCAGACGGGTTCAGGTATTCTGGCATCAGCGCTAGGCATGGACAAAGTTCGTACCAAGCAATTATGGCAAGGCTGCGGCTTAGCGACGGCACCATTTTCACTATTGACGGCCGATACCGACTGGCAGCAAGTGGTTAACATGCTAGGTTTACCACTCATTATCAAGCCCGTTCATGAAGGCTCAAGTATTGGCATGACCAAGGTCAACAATCTTGACGAGTTGCCAGCGGCTTATACAACAGCGGTACAGTGCGGTGATGCGGTCATGGCTGAGCGCTGGATTACTGGTCGCGAGTTTACGATTGTCATTATCGATGATGAAGCCTATCCGGTCATCCGTCTTGAACCTGCTGATATCACTAACTTCTACGATTTTGAAGCCAAATACAATCGTAACGATACCAGCTACTATATTCCGTGCGGCTTGAGTGATGCTGATGAAAAGCATTTACAAGACTTGAGCCTTGCGGCATTTCGCGCAGTAGACGCAAAAGGCTGGGGGCGTATCGATGCCATGCAGGATGAGGCGGGCAATTTTTGGTTACTTGAAATCAACACCGTACCGGGTATGACCAGTCATAGTCTGGTACCGATGGCAGCTAAGGCGCGTGGCATGGATTTCGATACACTGTGCTGGCATATCCTTGCGCAAACGTTATAAACACTTGGTAACCTTAGCTCAGATGTTTTTATCTAGGTTAATATAAATGATGCAGTTTATGGCAGAATTATTGATAGTATAGATGTTTGAAAAACCGCTATTAATGAGTAAAAATAACCGTTCGAATAGCACTGATACAGTTGGTTGTTGGCAAACATAAACATAATTGAATGTATCGCTAGCCCTGCTATACCACAGCTTCATGTAAACTTGTGTAAATTCGTTGTCCGTAGTAGGGGTTAGGCTATTGTTTGACCGCAAAATACGTTAATATTGTAATTATTGAATCGTTTTAGTGATATTTATGAATGATTTATGACCTTGCGTTGTAAATCGAGAGAAATAGACGCTTAATCGAGAATGATAGCGTCTCAAAGACGTTTTTAGATAAAATTTTTGATAGTATATTCGTATAATATGTCGCTGCAAAATATAAGCAGACTCACCTTTAACAAAAGCGCTATTGGCTTCATGCAAATAGCTTTATGCAAAAACAGGGACAAAGGTCATTATGGCTCAAACTGTCAACGACGTAACTGACTTGATGAGTGATAAAGCCCGTCGTCCAACATCTAACTTCCAAGTACCGAATTCGGTCAGATATTTTTTTATGGTATTGGTGTTAGGTTTGCTAGTGCTTATATTAATTATGGGTGGTAAAGCCTTACGTGATTCGCCTCCAGCTGCCATTCATGTCAGCAATCAGGGACTCACGGTTGCTCAGTACCAAAAGTTACAGCAAGTCATGAATCAACAGAAAGTGAGCAGTTTTTTTACTTCTGATCTACAAGCATTAAGAGATATTACTACGGGTCTTGCTTGGGTGGATCAAGTGAGTGTGACTCGTGATTGGCAACGTGGCATTGTGGTCACAGCGTTGCCCAAGCAGGCAGTTGCAAATTTTGGTACTGAACGTTTAGTCGATGCAAAGGGGATTGTTTTTGTCCCTGCTGATAGTAAGGATTTGACCCAAGCACAGTTTGCCACTTTGCAAGGTGAGATAACGCAAGCGCCGGTCATCATGCAACAGATGCAACAAATCAACGATTGGTATGCACCACTCGATATGCAAGTTGCAGATATTATCCTGTCGCCAAGAATGACATGGCTCATTCGTTTTGATAACGGTCAGCGAGTCATTGTTGATAATGAAAATACCGCGCAAAAGCTGCTGAATCTTAGTCAATTACTAGGTAATCAATTAAGTAATCGTCGAAGTGAAATACAGTCTGTAGATTTACGTTACAAAAATGGCTTTACCATCGCTTGGAATATGGCACAACCAGAAATCGAAGCACCAAAAAGCTGACTGTCATAAAAAATAGTGAGTAGCAAAAACAGTAAGCAAAAGTAGTTGATAAACCACCATTAATTAATGACACTTTGTTTATTTAGCATAGAGATTGTAGGTGCGGTAGGATATAACGGCGTAAAGATGGTGATTTTTTTAATGATTTAATGGAGACGTCATTTGGTTTCCTGTTTAGCGATAATTTGTCTGGTACCATGAAAAATACTGAAAATCTGGTTGTTGTCCATCTAAGTGCCACGGCAGTGTATGTCGTTATTGGCAGCGTTGTCTCTGCAAAAGACATTCGTATTATGGGTGTGGGGCAAGTCAAAAATAGTGACTTCTATCAAGGTCAAATAAAACATCGCGAACGCTTGCAAGGCGCTATCAGGCAAGCCATTCAAGAAGCAGAAGACACTGCCAATTGCCGTGTGCATAGTGTGTGGTTGACCTTGGCAACGCCTGAGCTCCTGAGTAAAAACAGTGCGGGCGAAGTGCTAGTAGAGGATGAAGTCGTCCGTGCCAAAGATATGGTACAGGCGTTGGCCAACGCCAAATCACGCGACTTGTCCTCAGACTATTATTTGATGCATTGTTGCCAGCAAGGTATCTATGTCGATGAACAAGACTTTATGGTCGACGATGCGATTGAGACGGTGGCGCACAATATCAGCGTGATGTATCACATGATGATGATGCCGGTCGCCAGCCGTCAGAACATCCAAAAACTATTGCAGAGTTGTGATGTCGGCATCGATCATATTGTCTTTGATGCGGTGACCAGTGCAGAATATAGCTTGATGAGTGATGAACGCCAGCAGGGTGTCTGTTTGGTTGATATCGGAGCGAGCACGACTAGCATCTGTGTTTATAAAGAAAACAAGTTGATTTTTACGCATTGTATCGCGACTGGCAGCCATGAAGTGACGATGGATATTTCAGCAGATGTCGGTATATCGATGATAGAAGCTGAAAAACTTAAAAAATCGCATGGTACGGTCGATGTCAATAGCGTCGATCCTAGCTCGTTCTTTATCTTTAAACCGCAAGGGACCAGCGACGAGATTAATATTGGTATTTATAATTTAGCCCGTATTATTGAAGCGCGTTATGTGCAAATCTTTACTGAAGTAGCGCGTCAATTGCATGAGGCAGATTTGATCAGCTATATTGATAAAGGTATTGTGCTGACAGGCGGCGGTAGCGTAATCAAAGGCATGATACCCTTTGCTAAGAAGCTGCTTAAAATGCCAGTCGTTTTGACCAATACCCACCCAGCAATCAGCGCTTATAATCACTTTGATAATGATGAATCATTCAAACAGCTAAATATCCAAGTCAATGATCGCGCTTATCAAACGGCATTTGGTACACTACTATATAGCCAAAGCGAGCAGTTTCGCCACAGTGAAAAAAGCGAACCGGAAGCGATTCAAAAAAACAGAGTAACAGGCGTCTTTCAAAGTGCAGGGCAACGTTTTGCTAGTGTGCTCAAGAAGATACTATAACTCCGCTGCTAACGACGTTGGTATAAAAATATTTGTATAAAAGTATGCTTATACAATAAGCGTTGTTGTTTTGAAAGATGTACCACAATTAAGCGTATAACGTAATATCAAAAGTAACATTTAAAGTAATACCCTGAGCAATGATGACATATTTTCGTCCAAGCTTAACGGTTTAAGATATAGCCCTGTTTTATTTAAATACATTTATATATAGTAAGTCGATAGCGCGTCATATGAGTGCGTTACCATGTATCGACCATCACGCTATCTGCAACTGGAGAATCTTTTTTATGTCAAAATACACCATGCCAGATGATAACCAGCTTCAAAATAACGGCCAAGCAAGCTTCACAGTATTCGGTGTGGGTGGTGGTGGCGGTAATGCGGTTGAACATATGGTACAACAAGGAATTAGAGGTGTGACGTTCGTCTGTGCTAATACGGATAAACAAGCACTTGATCGTCTGACAGCGCCGCATAAGTTACAACTTGGCGCAAAAACGAACCGCGGTCTAGGCGCTGGTGCCAATCCAGAAGTTGGACGTGAAGCAGCAGAAAGCGAAGAAGAAGCCATCCGCGCATTACTCGAACATTCAGATATGGTCTTTATTACCGCTGGAATGGGCGGCGGTACTGGTACGGGTGCAGCACCAGTCGTGGCTCGTATTGCCAAAGAGATGGAAGTATTGACGGTCGCTGTTGTGACTACACCTTTCAAGTTTGAAGGCGGGAAGCGTATCAAAGCAGCTAAGGCTGGTATTGAGCAACTGACCAACTTCGTTGACTCTATCATTACCATTCCAAATGACAAGCTGATGAGCGTCTACGGCAATATCTCTATGCAAGATGCGTTCAAAAAAGCGGATGATGTGTTATTACACGCCGTGCAAGGTATTGCTGAAACCATCGCAAGCGAAGGTATGATCAATATTGACTTTAACGATATCCGTACGGCGATGACTGCTAAAGGTCACGCCATGATGGGTATTGGTCGTGCCAGCGGTGATGATCGTGCGCGTCAAGCAACCGAAAAAGCCATTAGATCACCATTGCTCGATGATTTACGTTTAGAAAACGCCAAAGGTCTACTGGTTAACGTTATCTCTTCTGAGTCATTATCATTAGATGAGATGAGCAAAATCAGCGCAATCGTTGAAGAAATTACCGATATCGATGATGCCCATATCTTCTATGGTTCTGTCATCGATGAAAAAATGGGTGAAGATCTACATGTGACCGTTATTGCAACGGGTTTGACCTTGGATGAAAATGCAGGCCAAGAGCCAGAAGTAGTGGAGCAGCCTGTGCCTTCTGTGAATAGCACACAGCCTGTTGATCCTAACTTGCATACCAGTGCGCTAAACAGCCAAAAGCAGTCACAAGCGCAGCTGCATCAGGATAGTCTAGCGCGTGCAAATCCGACGCAAGAGCAGCCCAAAACCAAGACCAACAGCATTCAAGACTATTTAAAGCGTCAACAAAATAAATAGGTATTCTGCAATATTATTGGTCAGAAAAAGCCAGCGCTATGTCGCTGGCTTTTTTGTGCTCATCCATAAGAAATGATTTTTTTTGAAACATTATTTTTTAGTAAGCCGTTATTAGAGCGTGCTGAACGTTCACAGATAGTCTCTGTTAGTACATGATTAAAGGATCAAACATGCCTTAGTCATGTACCATGCGATATATGCTGTAATCATTATATTCATTCGTAACTAGCTGTTTATTAAGGTAATTTATAGGTCGGTAAAATATTATTCATTCGAATAAAAAAATCACGATAAGTGTTATCAATCAAAGAGATAAGAAAATTAACGCTTTTTAACTATGGCGAATGGGGTGTGGATAATGGTACACTAGGTCAATTGTAACAAAATATGTGGGAAAACAGCCATGAACCAACGAACCATAAAAGCAGCGATAGCTGTTACAGGTACCGGTCTCCATAGTGGTCAGCCTGTTGATTTAGAGTTTCATCCACAGCCAGTTGATACTGGTATTGTTTTCGAGCGCTCAGATATTGAAGGCAGTCAGCCAATTCCAGCCAGTGCTTTTTTAGTACAAGATACTATGATGTCATCCAATCTCGTATTCGGTGGCGCACGTGTAGGTACTGTAGAACACCTATTAAGTGCAATTGCTGGACTGGGTGTTGATAACCTATTGATTCGTGTTTCCGCATCAGAAATACCTATCATGGATGGTAGTGCTGCGCCGTTTGTCGCATTACTGATGCAAGCTGGTTTTTGTGAGCAAGAATCTTCAAAGAAGTTCATTAAGATTGTAAGACCAATAAAAGTAAAAGTAGACGATAAATGGGCAGAGCTACGCCCTTATGAAGGCTTTGAATTAAATTTTGAAATTGACTTTGATCATCCTGCTATTGATAAAGATTTTCAGCATGCACAATTGCAGTTTTCAACGCAAAACTTCATTGAGCAGTTGAGCTCAGCGCGTACTTTTGGTTTTTTACGAGACATCGAAACCTTACGTCAGAACAACTTGGCGTTAGGCGGTAGTATGGAAAACGCGATTGTCATCGACGAGGCTAATATCCTTAATGAAGAAGGCTTACGTTTTAATGATGAATTCGTGCGCCATAAAATTTTGGATGCTCTAGGCGATTTATATCTGATTGGCTATCCAATTTTGGGTCGTTTCAACGCTTATAAGTCTGGTCATGCATTAAACAATTTGTTGGTACGTGAGATATTGTCTAATCCTGATAGCTTTGAAATTGTAACTTTTGATGACAATGTAACCTGTCCTATCGAATATTTGCCCCTAAAAGGGGTAGCAGTTGAAGGATGAATACAGGAATACACACGAAGTATCGAAACATTTACGCAATATTACATAAAATGGTTATAAGAACCGTTAATTTATATTCTCGTATATAGATATATAAGTAAGTATTTTTAAACAATACAACGTTAGCGTAGATAATACCGACGCTGTAGGTAATCAAAAAATCATCTGTTAGTCGTATTCACATTGTGAAGCTGACTAACAGATGATTTTTTTTGTTTACGCCATTACAAAAACCTAGCGTAAATGGCATCATTTTTTGGAAATAGTTACATAACTTTACATGATGAAGTCGAGGTTTTTAATGATTTGCTAAGCGCAAAAGTGCTTTTTTGAGCTTTTCATCAGTGGTGACATGCTCTGCGGCCTGTGATATAGTCCGCTTTGTGTTTTGGCTAAGAGCCTGATTTTCATTGGCTTTGTGAGACTTTGATAAAGTTGCTGATAGCGCTAACGGTTTTTTAGATGAAAGACTATGCGCAGATATTTTAGCTACAACGACGCGAATTTGCTTGAGTTGTTTAAATGTAATCGACTGCTCTGTTAATATCTGCAAATAAGCGTTCTGTAAATAGCGAATATGGTTAGCAGCGGTCATTGAGCCCACACTGAGTGTTAATTGCTCAGAGGTTAAGCCAACGACCCAGCAGGTACTAAGAATTTCTTCCGGTAGACAGTCTATTAGAAGCTCTTTTATCTCAGTGGTTGCTTCAATATATAGACGCATATTGTCAGCAAGGGTTTGGGGTAGCGCGCTACCAGCAAAAGCTTGATGATCAATAAGTTGGGCAAGCCGATTAGGCTGTTTTTTTGACATCGTAATGACTCATCTAATAGGTGACAAAATCGATATTCATAACAAATAAGCTCAATATATATATGGGATGGATAGCAAACGATTTATGAAGCAGAAGACCGCGCTGCCAATAATACCAGCGTTAGTTACTGTAGAAAAAAGAGTGAGCTGTTGTACTAAGGATTTTATCATGTTTATTTGATGATTATGTCCTCTAAACTAATTGATGCTTTGTCACGGATGACGAGCAGTCTTGTATTAACAAATAGGTAGTAAATTTATGAAACAAGCTTTATTAATTTTGTCAGTACTGGGAATGGGCATAGCACAAACGAGTGGTGCTGCCGAGACCACCTTTCAACCAAATAATACCTTGAGTCATACCATCACCAATATCTCTACTTCTGCGAACTACGGTTCTAGTCGTAACATCTATAGCACTAATAGTGGTGCTCATGTATATAGCAACGACGAAATCAGTCAAGCGATTGACAACTTAAGCGCACATGCCAAGCAAAAAGAATATCAGCTTGCCTCGCTAACCAGTCGTTTATCGTATGAGCAGCGTCAGCAGCAAGCCAGCCGTGTGCCTGATCGCAACTCTGCTCCTGCTATGGCAGCAGCAAGCGCGTCACGAGTAGCGCTATCTAGAAGCTCTGGTTACTGTGCTCGCTACGTACGCAAAGCGCTACAATCAGCAGGTTATGAATTTACGCCAAATCCTTCAGCTTATCAGTACGCCTCTCGTGGTACGCTTGCTCAAGCAGGCTTTAGCAAAATCAGTAACGATATGTCGCCACAAGTTGGTGATGTTGTAGTCTACAATCGCACGTCAAGTCGTCCACATGGTCATATCCAGATCTTTGATGGCAATGATTGGGTATCAGACTTCCGTCAAAATAGCATTAGCCCATACAGTGGCACTTATAGCTATACTACATGGCGTGACTCGCAGTACGTTGATGATGCATCAGACCGCGGTATCTACCTTGCAATGGCTGACTAATAAGCGTCAAGTACATCGTATTTTAAGTAAACCGTTTTCTCCGAATCCAGTAATGCTCTTAATGACATTGCTGGTTTTTTTTGTTTTAAAATATTAGATACGCGTTATCGTTCAGTTGCTATCGATGACGCTAGCTGGTTAAGTAAGGCAGTTTCAGGATCAAACCTAGACCAGTAGCGACGGTCGTGAAAGTCAGGCGGAGAGGCATGTGTAGGTGCGAAATATAAAGCGGTTTCACCGAACCATAAAATGACGCAAGGATTTATGTGCTCAATAGTCATATTACTGATAGCAAAATTTTGGCTAGACAGTTTGTCTAATGGCACACCGAAGGTTCGCTCGCAGCTATGAGGTGTATGCGTTTTCGATAATTTGTTCGAGGCATTGGCCTTTATGGATGATATTTGCGTATTTGCGCGGTCAGTCCAGCTAATCTTTGCGGGTGTACGCCCATTTGCTAATAACAAAGGGGATGGTGGCAGAGTGGCAGGGTTTCGATAGCTGTCAAACTGATAAAGCGCATAACGACCATCTGGGCTGGCGTTAACTTCAATATAAGTCGAATTACTGCTAATGTCAGCCATATCGTGATTATTTATTGAGTTACCTGTTATAAAGCATTCAAGACAGCTCTCTTCCCACAAATAGTCAGTAAAGCCGACGTTTACTTCTTTCCAAGTAGGCCAGTCTAATTGACCCACCAAAGATTGTGTGGGCAAGATGATTTGATAGGTTAGCTGTAAATGCAACTGTGGCTGCTGCATGATATTCGCATGCACAACGACTTGGATAGCTCTTAGCGTGTCTATACTAACGCCAAGCTGCTGGGCATCATCTGCTATCTTTTCAGTGGCGATGCAAAGGTTAAAAGTCTGGCTCATAATTTGGTATGACTCAAAAAGTTATAATATTTGAATGTTCAAAAGACCCTAAGTTCACAAAAAGATAAAAGCCGCGAGCAGATTGCATCGCGGCTTTTAGGTTGTATCAAAACACTCAAATCAAGCTGAGTATGACACACTACTGCGTGTGACGAGCAAGGTTTGATAGCTTAGGGTTGGCATTTGGGTTTTTGCGTAGCAATAGCGCCATACGACCAATTGAGTGAATCAAAGTTGCCTTCGCAGTAGCAGCAAGCTCAGCACCGATGACATCGCGTTCTTCTTTTGTGCCAGCAGGCAATTTTACTTTGATGAGCTCATGATCTGATAAAGCGCGATCAATCTCTTCAGTAATGGTCGGTGTAATACCTTTATTGCCAATCATAACGACAGGTTTTAGCTCGTGACCGATGCCTTTTAGGCGTTTGATAGTAGCGTTATCGAGTTGCATAGAATTCCTAGGTGTTGGTAAAAATAAAAATGGTACTGTCAAAAAACAGTGATTGATCATTATAGATAATCTGTGCCCATCTTGCATGAGATCAGCAGGATTTTGCACGATTTTACGTGACGAAAATGTTAAACTGAATGTTTGGTCACATTATAAACGCTACTGCCTTATAAAGCAGTGTTTTAACCAATAGAATTTGGTCAGTTTGCGACCATCAACGAATAAATAGCCTGATTGATGACACATCTAGAGTAATCGACGCTTTATTAAATTTAGTTCGTCAGTGATAAAGCGATTCAAAAAATTGTATTCAGGTTTTGTAAGGTAATAGGAGCAGGTATTTTGGCCACGCGTATTGAGAACAAAAAACTGTCAAAGAGCAGCAGTGCTTGGATGAAAGAGCATATTGACGATCATTATGTCCAAAAGGCGCAAAAAGATGGCTATCGTGCCCGTGCCGCTTATAAGTTATTAGAAATAAATGAAAAGACCAACCTTATCAAAAAAGGCATGACGGTCGTTGATTTGGGTAGTGCACCGGGCAGTTGGTCACAAGTTGCTGGCCAATTAGTAGGTGAACAAGGTATCTTGATTGCCTCTGATATCTTAGCGATGGATACCTTGCCTGATGTTACCTTTATCCAAGGTGATTTTCGTGAAGCTGAGGTTTTTGACGCCATTATGGCAGAAGTCGGTGACAGGCAGGTTGACGTAGTATTGTCTGACATGGCACCCAATACTGCTGGCAATAGCGCAATTGATCAGCCGCGTATGATGTACTTGTGCGAGCTGGCAGTGGACTTTGCACTTGCAACCTTACCAGAAGGTGGCGCGCTTATTATGAAAGTGTTTCAGGGCGAGGGTACACAAGAATTACGCAAGCAGATGCAGCTGGATTTTAGTAAGATTCGTAGTATCAAGCCAGGTGCATCACGACCACGCTCAAAAGAGATGTTTTGGATAGCGATTAAATAGTTTTAACATCAATGAGTTGTTGCTATTGTAAGCGAGATGATAAGTCACCATAAAGTATCATTATCGCACTATAAAAACCGCTACAATCGTTAACTGAATAAAAGTGAAACCTGCTTGAATTATGCAGGACAACACCACATATCATGGTATATTAACTTTGTTTCGAGCATATGTTTTAAGCAAAGTCGTCTGAAAATAAGCGCTTTATCAGCTCATTTACGATAGGTCAATGATAGCGAGTACTTGTTAATGCGTCTTTTTAGTCGCTGCAATGCAAGTACAGTGTTAAGTGTCTAGGCAGTTATTCAAGCAATGAGCAATGCGTTTATAGACGTCACGTGTTTAGTAAACACACCAATAAGTAAGGGATGGGAATAACTAGTGAGCGACATGGTAAAAAATACCTTATTGTGGCTGGTGGTAATCGGCGTTTTGGTGCTGGTGTTTAGCGGCTTTGACCAATCGTCTGAGCCGGATAGCCTTAACTACTCTGAATTTGTGACCGCTGTGTCAGAAAGTCAGGTAGCCAGTGTTGAAATTGATGGCGAGCAGATCACCGGCGAAAAGAAAAATGGCTCATCTTTTGAGACCATTAGACCAGCCGTGGCTGATGAGCAACTAATGCCATTATTGCGCGAGAACCAAGTTGAGGTTCAGGGCACAGCACCGAAACGTCAAAGCGTGTTGATGCAGTTACTGATAGCCAGTTTCCCAATCCTATTGATTATTGGTCTGTTCTTATTCTTTATGCGTAATATGCAGGGCGGTGCAGGCGGTAAAGGCGGCGGCCCAATGAGCTTTGGTAAGTCAAAAGCTAAGATGCTGACTGAAGACCAAATCAAGGTCAACTTCGAAGACGTGGCGGGTTGTGAAGAAGCCAAAGAAGAAGTGGTCGAAGTGGTCGAGTTCCTGCGTGATCCCGATAAATTTACCAAACTTGGTGCAACCATTCCACGTGGTATCTTGATGGTAGGCCCTCCAGGGACAGGTAAAACGTTGCTAGCAAGAGCGATTGCTGGTGAAGCGAAAGTACCATTCTTCTCAATTTCAGGTTCTGATTTCGTTGAGATGTTCGTTGGTGTCGGTGCCTCGCGTGTCCGTGATATGTTTGAGCAAGCGAAGAAAAGTGCCCCTTGTATCATCTTTATCGATGAGATTGATGCAGTCGGTCGTCATCGTGGCTCAGGTATGGGCGGCGGTAACGATGAGCGTGAGCAAACGCTAAACCAATTATTGGTTGAGATGGATGGTTTTGAAGGCAATGAAGGCGTTATCGTCATTGCCGCCACTAACCGTGCTGACGTTCTTGATAAAGCGCTATTGCGTCCGGGTCGTTTTGACCGTCAGGTACAAGTTGGCTTGCCAGATATCAAAGGCCGCGAGCAAATATTAAAAGTACATTTAAGAAAGTTGCCGAATACCGTTAGTGTTGATGCCAACTCTTTGGCTCGTGGTACACCAGGATTTAGCGGGGCACAGTTAGCCAATCTTGTGAACGAAGCCGCTTTGTTTGCTGCGCGTCGTAACAAGCGTAGCGTTGATATGAATGACTTTGAAGATGCCAAGGACAAGCTGTACATGGGTCCTGAGCGTAAATCAATGGTCATCCGTGAAGAAGAACGCCGTGCCACTGCTTATCATGAAGCAGGTCATGCGCTAGTGGCTGAGCTACTACCGGGTACCGATCCAGTGCATAAAGTCACGATTATGCCGCGTGGTTTTGCCCTTGGGGTAACTTGGCAGCTGCCTGAGCATGATCAAACCAGTATGTATAAGTCAAAAATGCTCAGCGACATTGCGATTTTATTTGGTGGTCGTATCGCTGAAGAAGTCTTTATCAATCAAATGTCGACGGGTGCCTCAAACGACTTTGAACGTGCAACCAAAATGGCACGAGCGATGGTAACTAAGTACGGTATGTCAGATGCCCTAGGTATCATGGTCTATGAAGATGATGACAATTCACAAGGTTACTTCGGTGGCGGTGGTCGTACGATTTCTGAAGCAACTCAGCAAAAAGTTGATGACGAAGTTCGCCGCATGCTAGAAGAGCAGTATGATATCGCTCGAGAACTGATTGAAGGCAATCAAGAAAAAATGCATGCGATGGTTGATGCGCTGATGAAGTGGGAGACCATTAATAGTGATCAACTGCAAGACATCATAGCGGGTGAAGATCCACGTCCACCTAGAGTGTACCAGCATAATGAAGTAAACTTAGCTAAAGATAATGTGAAAACGACGGGCTCGACTCCGCCGCCATTACCAGCGATGTAGTTTACCGCTCATGAGTAGCAAACATAAAAAGCCCTTTTTAATAGAGGGCTTTTTTATTGTCATCATTTTATGAAGGATTTAGAAAGACAGCAGGTTTACTGATATCATAAGAGAAAAATAGAGCGCTAGCCCGGTTTTTATAAATTTAATCTACAACGGATTGGCTATGTCATTATTTCAACCTTTACCTATTTGTACCGTCTCTAGTCGCGAAAAAACTTTAGATTTATCGCAACCAAACATTATGGGCATCCTCAACGTCACACCCGATTCATTTTCAGACGGCGGCCGGTTCAATGCTATTGATAGCGCGCTTGCTCATGCCAAAGAGATGATAGAGGCGGGTGCGACCATTATTGATATTGGTGGTGAATCTACCCGTCCAAATGCTGACGCCGTTGCTACCACTGAAGAAATGAAACGAGTTGTGCCAGTCGTTAAAGCAATTAGACAGCAACTTGGTAATGCCGTTTGGTTGTCTATCGATACCAGTAATCCTACCGTTATGCAGGCAGCTTTTGAGGCAGGCGCTGATATTTGGAATGATGTAAGAGCGCTCAAACGCGAGGGTGCAGCAGCGTTAGCGGCGGAGCTTGATATACCAGTTATGTTGATGCATATGCGTGGTGAGCCGACGACGATGAATAATCTGGCGCTTTATGACGATGTCATCGCTGACGTTAGTGCGGAGCTAAGCGCTCGTATCAATGAGGTCACGAGCGTTGGTGTTAAGCGTGAGAAAATAATTATCGACCCAGGTTTTGGTTTTGCCAAAAGCTACGAACATCATTGCGCGCTATTGTCTCAGCTAGGAGAGTTACAAAGTCTTGGGTTTCCCATGATGTTTGGTATCTCCCGCAAACGTTTTTTGGCAGAAGTATTGACCAAAAGTGGCGTCGAAGCGGTGGCTACAACTGAGGCGTTAGAACGAGATACGGTCGGCGTTGCTGCTGGTATATTTGCCCTGCAACAAGGCGCTAGTATTATACGTACTCATAATGTCGCGATGATGCAGCAAGCAGTGGCGTTATGGCAGCAGTTATCTGCCTACAATCAACACTAAAAAATCAATGCTAGAATAGCCCTAATCACTGCTATCGCACTATATGAATATCTAATAGTTAACATTTAATATTAATCTGAACACCTACTAAAATAATGAGAGTAATGCTATGACCACTACGACCCAGCCAGAGCCAACCAATGAACAGCGGCGTGTCATTTATCAAGCCCGTCGTGGCTTAAAGGAATTGGACTTTTATATTGACCTATATGTGAAAGAGCTTTATTTAACAGCAGACCCCGCTGAGCAGGAAAGCTTTGCCCAAATGCTGACTCATGAAGATCCAGATTTATTGGATTATTTTACCAACCAAAATCGTCCAGATGATGAAAGCATATGGGCGCTAGTGAATAAGATCAAAACATGGCGTCATACCAAGGATATATAGTGGATTTACTTTGAAACAGATACAGTGCGATTGGGATGAATTTTTCGTAGCCTCTGTGATAGTAGCAAGTAAAATTTATACCAGTCGTACCTAACGAGTAATGTATCGATTTTATTCTGAACTGACCATATTATAGCTGGGTAGCTTATCAGTTAAGCTATCCATGATTTTGAGTTTCCTTTTATGTGGTTAAATTTGTATTGATGACTGAGACAGTCTGATAAATATGACGGTTTTTCCCATATGGCAGTTTTGTATATATGACAATGATTACCTCACCACGGATTGATACTGCTATCAAGACCGCTAGCCATTTGCGTACGTTACTGTATCTTGGTTTGGCGTCAGTCATGCTTGGATTGGCATGGCTTACTGCATTGGCGCTGTGGCAATATGTACTGATATTAACGATCACGGCAGCCGTCGTTAGCTATCTGGCATTGTCGCGTCCTATTTTATTGCATCTAACGCAGCCACCGCTCGACCAGCGTGTCGATCAACAGTGGCAACTTCTGATACGTACGAGTCAAAGTGATGGGCTATGGCAAGCACAATTGAGGACTGTTCAACATAATTATTGGACGATGAGCTTTGATTTTATTATTACAGAGCCTTATCAGCGCCCCTTGTCGGTGACTGTATTTCGTGATCAAGTGAGCCTTGAGCAATGGCGAGAGCTAAATATTCTGGCGAATGTGAATGCTGCAACAACAACTTGATTGAGTATACGAGGTTTCCCCTGAATGACATTAGATTTGTAATGATTTTAATAGGCCAATATGGTGAATAACAAAACACCTATCTCGATAGTAAGATAGATTTGTTATATTGAACTACAAAAGCATATTCAGCTTTTATGCCATTTATTGATTTTATAATGGTCTGGTCATATGGCATAGCGGCTGAGAACAACAAATAAAATGAACAAAAAGGAAGAAATTATGAGCCTATTAGGGAATTTAGTCAGTCAAGTAGCACGTAGTGCGATGGCTCCAGATGATGCACAGCGCAATCCTGTCAATCAGCGTACGACATCACGCCGCACTGGCGGGCTGGGTGATATTTTAGGTGGGGTATTGGGCGGTGGTGGCCAAACCGGCGGTTATAACCCACAGCAGTATGATCGTCAGACGGATAATGGATTTGGTCTGGACGACATTATAGGTAGTCTCACTGGCAGCAGTCAACGCGGCGGTATGAGCACTGGTGCGGGTGGTTTGGGCGACATCCTAGGTAGCGTACTGGGTGGTCAAAGTAATAGAAGTGGTAGCGGTGGCAAAGGCATGCTGGTTGCAGCTCTCATGCCCATGGTATTGAGCTGGATTCAGCGTAATGGCGGCTTAGGCGCTGCTCTCTCAAAAATTACAGGTATGGGTCACGACAATCAAGTGCGTTCTTGGATGAGTAACAATGAGGTCAATGACAATTTGGATCCTAATGAGATCAACCAATTATTTGACGAAAACGAGATTCAGCAAGTAGCTGCACAGACTGGTGCTAATGAGACTGAAGTGCGTCAAGGTTTAGCGGAGTTGCTGCCAGAAGTGATGAACCAATTGACGCCAAACGGTAACCTAGACAATGAAGCTGAAGCCAATCAAGAGATTGAGCAAATCATTGGTCAGTTATCGAGTCGACTGGGTACGTTAAAATAACCACGCTAAAATAGCTGCTTTTTAACAAACCAGTATTGATAAAAATGTAATAAAAAAAGAGTATGTCTAATGACGTACTCTTTTTTTACGACTAATCAATCGTTATGAGTCATTAGTCTAAAAGCGCTCATCTAACGTGTCTAGCGTATAGTTGAGCGCAGCAAAACAGATATCACTCTTGAAACCTCTATATTGTAAAAATCGTAGTTGGCGAGCTTTGTCTTTTTGCTCAGTGGGGATGTCGTCACCATATTTTTTGGTGCGGGCGGCAACCGCTAATTTCAGCCAATCAATCCCTTCGACGAGGTTGTCGGCGCTGTTATCTACAAATTCGCTAAACTCATCTGACTCTGCATTCGCCATATCGATTAGCTCGTCGATATTACTAGGCATCGCCATCTTTTTACGATAAAACTCCTGCTTGATACGTCCACGTCCCCGACCTTTACGAATATTTTCACGAATAAGCATGAGGGTAGTGCGATAGTCACTTTGATAGCCTTTCTGCTCAAACTCTTCGAGTAGTGCATCGATTTTGGCAGGATTCTGCTCCTTATCGAGTAGCTTTTGTTTTAATTCAGCCTTGCCATGTTCACGGCGTGATAAATAGTAAAACGCCAACCAACGTAAGCGGCTTTCCGCTTTAATGGCATCAACATCGGCCTGTCGTTGTTCAGGGGTACGTAGATAGGCTTTTAATGCGGATGGCAAATTGTCCATTTGATTAACTGCAGCAGTGTCTTTTTCTGGCTCTGATAAATGCTCATCGGTGGAACCAAATGTGGTGTCGTCGATGACGTTATCTGTATCTGAGTTTTCCTTTATATTGGACTTGCCATCTAGCGAGTTATCATGAATGTCACGTTTGATTTCCGCTAGCATCTCTTTGATACTTTGCGGTTCAGGCGATTGATAAGTAGGTACGTTATTAGGCTCTGGCTCGAAGTTAGCAGCTGGATGAAAGCGTTTCTTACGCTTTTTAGACTTGGTTTTAGAGGATTTGGATGAACGTTCAGGAGTAAAAAATGAGCTAGTGTCGTTGTCGAAGTGATCAACGGTTTGAGATGTTTCATCGTCCTCAGAAGTTGAGCGCGCGGGACTAGACTTTGGATGTTTTGATTTAACTACAGGCTGTTGTCGCTTAGCAGATTTTTTAGAGAGATATTTTTGAGTGGCTGTTTTTTGTTTAGAGACAGGAGTACTAGCTGAATCGGCTTCCGACTCAGCTAGAATTTCGGCTAATGTTTTAATCTTCATAACTATTAGGGCGTGTCCTCAATTCAATCGATGATCATCTGAAGCGGTCAAAAATGGTTAAACCTTGCCAAACAGCATCAAATAGCTGACTAATATCTCGATATTATCTACGCTATTTTCCTTGCTTGGCTGCAACTTATCTCATTTTTATCGCCATTTTTAAAATGAGGACAGGCCCTAGTCAGCTAATCAGTAAAAATAGTCAGGTAACGATTATTGTACTGGACTTGCCGCTGTTTCTTTATTAGCTTTGGCTACCTCTGGTGCTTTACTATCGTCGGCAACACTACCATCATCGGCAACACCTAGCTTTTCAGCACGGATTTTGGCTTCAATTTCTTCAGCAATGACAGGGTTTTCTTTGAGGAATAACACTGAGTTTGCTTTACCTTGACCGATTTTTTCATCACCATAGCTATACCAAGAACCTGCTTTACCAACTGCGCCAATTTCGACACCCAAATCAATCACTTCGGCTAAGTGGTTGGTACCTTCACCATAAGTGATTTCAAACTCGGCTTGACGGAATGGCGGTGCCATTTTATTTTTAATGACTTTCACACGGGTTTGGTTCCCGATGATTTCATCACCATTTTTGACCGCACCGATACGACGAATATCCATACGGACTGAGGCGTAGAACTTGAGGGCGTTACCACCGGTTGTCGTCTCAGGGCTACCAAACATGACACCAATTTTCATACGGATTTGGTTAATAAAGACCACCATACAGTTGGAGCGTTTGGCGTTACCAGTGATTTTACGTAAGGCTTGGCTCATTAGCCGTGCTTGCAGACCCATGTGTGAGTCACCCATTTCGCCTTCAATTTCTGCACGTGGTGTCAAGGCTGCGACTGAATCAATGACGATCATGTCGACAGCACCCGAACGTACCAACATGTCGGTAATCTCAAGCGCTTGCTCGCCGTTATCAGGCTGCGAGACTAGCAAGTCATCGGTCTGTACCCCAAGTTTACGCGCATAGACAGGATCTAGAGCATGCTCTGCATCGATAAAGGCACATACGCCACCTTGCTTTTGGCATTCTGCAATCGCCTGCAAAGTCATGGTGGTTTTACCTGAGCTTTCTGGGCCGTAGATTTCAACGATACGCCCTTTTGGTAAGCCGCCGATACCAAGGGCAATATCTAGACCAAGCGAGCCTGTGGATACTACGTCGACATCAAGCGCAGCAGAGTTATCGCCTAAATGCATAATGGTATTTTTACCAAACTGCTTTTCAATTTGACCTAGTGCCGCTTTGAGGGCTTTGGCTTTATTGTCGTCCATACTGGATTCCTTATCTTCAATCATTGGTGTAAGACTATAAATTTGGTGTTATAAAGAAAATATTCGTACCATGACAGTTAATGGCTCAATAGTGCTGATAATTATCTACATAGTAACCAGCGTTCAGCTAGATTATATAGGTTGTCATATCGATGAGATAGATAGTAATATTGGATATATCACTTTACTATACAGTAAAATCAAATAATGATAAAAGTAAAATTAAGTTCGTAATTAATGGCTACAGGGGTAACTTCTAGGCTGTATTAAGCTCGTTAATCATGAAGCGCTTCTTTGTGCCACTATTACTTAGGTAAGGCAATTATAACAAAAACCACGGATCATATAGCGGGTTAGATGATGTTAAACGACACTATATGTCGCATGATAAACGACTGAAATTTTATATAGACTATGCTAGAACTTATGTATTATTTCAGACGGGATAATGGGGTAGTTTGTCAATAGATTTATAAGTTGTCCACAACAAATAAATAGCGTTTATTTACCTTATGTGAAACATCGCTAATATTAAAATAATATTTTAAAATATTGAAAATAATTTATTATGATTTAAATTTCTATATAAGTTATTGAATAATATAGGTTTTTAAATTGTACAAAAAATGAACGATTTTACCTAACCCTTTAAGCTACCTAGGAAAATTCTTGTCAAGTAGTGACTTATACACAGGGTTATCCACAGCTTATGGGGAGAACTCGTGCAGCCCTTATAGTGCCAATGTTTGCATGAATGTATAGTGTCAGCGAATCATTCAATTATATGTTTTGTGCCATTATGCAACTATTTTTTCATCTGGCAATTTCGTCAAAATTGCTATGTTTCACATATTGCTGCTCTGTAAATTTAATAAATAAAATTCTTCAAAGCGTCTCAAACAGAGGGTTTGGCTGATTAAATACTGAATATATTTAGATAAAATGAGGATGGGTAATACCAGCTGCATAAAAAAGCGGCTAAATGTCTTAGCCGCTTTGTCAAAAATCATTAAGGGTAACGTGATAAGGCTTACTCTTTAATATAGATTAAATCCCAGACACCATGCCCGCGCTCTAAACCGCGGCGCTCAAACTTGGTCATTGGACGAAAGTCAGGGCGGTCAGTAAAGTTGCCTGCACCCGCTTGATTGGTGAGTCCTGAAAAACCGTCTAAAACCTCAACCATCCAAAAGGCATAATGCTCCCAGTCGGTTGCTGTATGAAACCAGCCACCTTGTTTTAAACTGCGCGTGACAATCGCCATACGCTCAGGGCTGACAAAACGACGCTTATAATGGCGCTTTTTTTGCCATGGATCAGGGAAGTAGAGCTGAATACGGTCGATATGATTTTCTGGAATCTGCTTGAGCAATTGAATGGCATCACCGTTAATGATTTTGACGTTGCTTAAACCTTGCGTACCTGCCATATAAGCACATTTACCGATACCTGGCTCGTGTACTTCAACACCCACAAAGTTACGGGTAGGCTCGGCAGCTGCCATCTCAATGAATGAGTCACCCAGTCCAAAACCAATCTCTACAGTAAGCGGCGCATCAATACCGTTGGGCGTATCGGCGAATAGTACGCGCAAGTCATCGATACCATCAAGATTGCCATCACCGAAGCTGTTATTAACCAAGTAGTCAGCAAACTCTGGATCAGTGAGAGCCAGCTCAGCGTTCTTATTCATGTGCGTGCGCCGTTTCATAAAAGTATTCACAATACGAATATGTTTATCATTTTGCGAAACGGTCTCAATGGCAGTATTAGGCTCAGCCACTTGATTTATATCATTTGAGTTATCGGGATTAGAGGATTGGTTCATAGGGTTACTAAGACTTTATAAAGTTGCGAATATGAGCGTATTATAGGTTAAATATGAGCAAGTGTGAACGTTCAATTATCAGGCAGTTGCTGATGGCGTAAACCGCTTTCACTCTCCTTTCAAACATTTTCTAAGCTTTCGTACATAATTTTAAACCGGCATCGATGATATCGTCCTTAGAAACTTTGGCGTCAGCAGGTGATAAATAGTTTTTATCTGTTTCAGTATCTGTCTCAGTATCGCGCCAGATTGTATCTTTTGCACTGAGTGTTTTCATTGGCGGCTTATCGATGTCTGTATTTGAATCAGCATTGAGAATATAACGCTCTCCACTGAGGGTTATTATAGAAATAATTGATTTGTCGTCAATGTCATCGCATCTTATTACCATACTCTCGGCAGTAAATGGCCATTGACCTACAAAGGTGCTTTGATCAAAACCTAGCTCATTTTTATAAGGGTCAGATATGGCACTGACGTTAACGATGATAAGGGTTATAGCAGTAGCGATTAGAACGGTAATAATCATAATGGTTATGATTATATTGCGCTTGAGTGTAGACATGAGATGCTCACGAATCAAATAAGGACAAGAGCTTAGTCGCTCTATGATTGGCTTTTGCATCAGTTTATACTAAAGATATTCTAAAAATATGAAATATTAATGAAGAATATAAAGAGTGTATTTAATCTAATTATTCGCTGAAAAAAGTGTCTTACAGTGATTATTGATACGCTTTTTATCGAGAGCCTACTGCTATGTTATTTATCGAGACGGATTCACCGCCACCTTTTTACCAAGAACAGCTGACTGCTGCCAAGCGTGAGCAGTTGGATAAATGGTTTATCGGTCATCGTACCCAACGCTATTATCTCAAGCGCTTTGCACAGTTTGATAAGCAAGGCTATTTGTCGCCAAAATGGCACTGGGCCGCGTTTTTTATTACTTTTCCTTGGCTGCTATATCGCAAGCGCTATATGGATGCGATCGTCTATAGCGTGGCAGGTTGGTCTTTTATTCAGCTTAATATTGCGATTGTGTTGGTTATTTTTGAATTTGTGGCGATGTCTTATATTCCTGATGCCTATCAAATGGCAACGCGGCTCGGTATTGCAGCGATGATTTGGCTATTTTGGGCATCTATGGTGGCACGTTGGACAGACGCTTATTACTACCGTATGGCACGGCGCGAAATCGCTGACGCCGTTGATGACCATCCACGAGATGACAACGCGCAGCAGGCACATCTGCGCCGAGAGGGTGGGGTGAGCTTATTTGGTTTGGGATTGGGTTTTGGGCTTTTTGCTTTCGCCTTACTGGTGATTAAGGTACAGTTTTTACCTATTATCGCGAAGCCAAAAGCCAATGAAATATTATTCAATGCTTATGACCTCACCAAAACGACGCAGAATCGTGTGGCTGTCATTTACCAACAGACTGGGCAGTGTCCCATTGATTTGCCATTTAACATAGACGACCCGCAAGTGCTGGTGCGTATTGACACTCAAGTGCCGGGCGTTCCTAAAACAGATTGTGCTGTCATAGGAACGATTCATGATGTTAAATTCCCACTGCGTTATCTCAATGAGCAAACAGTGGCTTTCTATCATGTGGAAGATGGCGATAGTTGGCAATGCACCAGCTCGCTAAACGAAAAACTGGCGCCGCCAAACTGCTCAACGGATTAAAAAAGGTAGTTAGGCTTTGGGATCAGGAACGATATCGTCTTTTTCATCAACGGGCGTCGCTTGGTTTTTTAAAGCGTCAGAAAACTCACTCAAATCCATCTTACGCGCCTTGCCAATATCCTCATCAAATAAGCTTTCAAGCTCTGCCATTGATGATTGTACTGATTCAATCAGGCTGGCTTCATCATCATAGATGGCTTGCTGACGTTCAATCAAGTCGTCATCATAATCACGGAAAGTCTGTACGGTTTCGCGCGCTTTTTCTGGAGAGATGCCGAGCAGCTGCAAGGACTCACGCGACATATCTAACGACGATAAATAAGTCTCACGCCAAATATGACGCACCCCAACTTCACGGAGGCGATAATAATGCTGACGATCACGCGCTCGTGCCAAGACGATTAAATCAGGGTAGTTCTTACGCAAGTATTGAGCGGTGGTAATAGAGCGCTCTAAGTCGTCAATGGCAAGAATAAACACACGTGCTTTTTTGATACCAGCGGCACGTAATATTTCAGGGTTTTTTGGGTCACCATAATAGACTTGGTTACCAAAGCGACGGACAAAATCCACCCGATTGGCAGAGCGTTCGATGGCTGTGAATTCGATATTATGCATACGTAATACACGACCGATAATCTGACCGACGCGGCCAAAGCCCGCGATAATGACCTGATGCTCATGATCGGGAATGGTGTCGTACTCGCGGCTGGGTTTGCTTTTGGCAAATAATGGCTCTCCTATTTTTTCTAAGAGTAAGAATGCCAATGGCGTCAGCGCCATAGAGATGGTCACAATAAGATTTAGGGTGTTTGCTAGCTCAGGTCGCAGGACGTTTTGGGCGGTGGCCACACTGAACAAGACAAACGCAAATTCACCCCCTTGAGCGAGAGTCACCCCCAATCTGATACTGGTTGGCCATCGATTGCCAGATATTTTTGCGATAGCGGTGACCACACCGAATTTGATAAACATCAATGCCATCGCACAGCCGATAATAAAGATGGGCTTGGCCAAAATGAGTTTGACATCAGTCAACATACCGACTGACATAAAGAACAGCCCCAACAGCAATCCTTTAAAGGGTTCGATACTGGCTTCCAACTCGTGACGGTACTCCGAATCTGCCAGCAATACGCCAGTCAAAAATGCGCCAAGCGCCATCGATAAACCAATTTGACCCATCAAGATAGAGACACCCATGACGATAAATAGCGCGACCGCAGTCAGTAATTCTGTCGCACCACTAGAGGCGACAAATTTAAAGAAAGGTCGAACCACATAGCGGCTGGCAAAAATCAGTCCAGCGAAAACGGCGAAAACCTTGCCAAAATAGATTAAGTCGTAGCTCTGCTCGCGCACCCCTGACAAAAACGGAATGACCGCTAATAAAGGAATCACGGCAATATCTTGGAATAACAAGATGGTAAATGCTTCGCGACCATGGGTACTAGACAGCTGCTGTTTTTCAGTCAGTATTTGTAGCACAAAAGCGGTGGAAGAGAGCGCCAAGCCGAAACCGACGATAAAAGCAGTATCGAGTTGTAAAGAGAAAAATTGATATAGGATACCCATCAATAAGGTGCCGGACAGACCGACTTGCAAGCCGCCAAGGACGAATATTGAGCGGCGCAGCGCCCAAAGCCGTGAAGGCTGGAGCTCAAGGCCAATGATGAAGAGCAGCATCACCACGCCAAATTCAGAAAAATGTAATAAGCTCTCAGCGTCGCCCGCTACATCTAGCGCACTAGGCCCTAATATCAGTCCGGTGATCAAATAACCAAGGACGGTCGCAATACCAAAGCGTTTGCCAAGGGGTACAAAGAGCAGCGCGGCTCCCAAGAAAATTGTAGCTTGTAACATTAAATTTGGTGAGCCGGCGGCGGCAGCGAACATCTGGAATCCTCAAAATTGGCAATAAAATAAGCAATGTAAAACAGTCAATATAAAACAAGAAGGACAATAATAAATAACGCGAGCATACGTTATTTTCTGCGATAAATCTTCCACACGCCATTATCGGCAAGCGGATTGTTATAAGCATCATTACGACGCTTACGCGGTGTCTGCCGACTGTCTATCATTTTAAAATTGGGCAAAGCGTGGACAATGAGTCCAGTACGATAAAATCGCACGCGCTCAGGCTCTAACATCTCACCTTTATTATCGCGACAAAAGACGTACGCACGCAAATCAATAAATTCACGATGAGCGACCAAACGTGCCTCATCATCGTTATCAAATACGGCTGCCATACGCGCAATCTCATCAGCGCTGTAATCCCCGCATTTATCCGTAAGTGCACCGACTGAGCCAAAACTTTTAGATTCTTTAGCGTGAGTTTTGGTTAGATGCAGTCGTTGCACATGATAAATAAACTGCGGTATTTCGAGGCTGGCTGGTAGCGGCAGATAATCAGGTGGTAGATTGGCCGCAGGATAAAAGGCCATCGCGCGTTCGAGCAGAGTCTGCCAACGCTGTTGATAAGCTTTGACTTCGGCTAAATTGCCTTCATAGATAGGCATATCGCGAACTTGTCGCAAAATATCAGGTGGAAATTGCGCATCACGAAAGCTGGCGATGTCTTCTTGCAGGGTTGATAGCAAAACCTTGGCGTGTTTTTTGCCATCTTTTGAGGTAGGGTCGTCGATATAGTCTGGGGCGACAAAAGGTGCTGAGCGTCTAGACATAGTGGTATATCATCAATGAATAAATTAAAAAGATACTAATAAGTATGTTTGCCAATGTTCAATAGGGTTTGAATTGATCATTTATCATTAATTGATAGTTATTATAACCATATAAACTTATTGGAACTTTATTTTTTTAAAGTGATTGAGCAAATTTTAATGGGAGTTGCCAATATAGCAGCCATATGAAGAGTTGGCTTAGTATTAAATTAGCATCGCTTAGGGTCTGTTGAACATTCAAATATTCGGACTGCTGATCGCTAAAATCGCACCAAACTAGGCGTAAACTGATGATAATGTCGAGACCTTAGCTAGGTTTATAACAACGTTTGCTGCGATTTTAGCATCAGCCCTTCGGGGCGGGACTATTTTTTGCCAATACATGGCGAAATTGTCTAACCTAGAATGACTAGGCGTCAAAAATTTCACTGCATATTGTCTAAAAAATAGCCACCGCCAGTGCCACATTTGAATGTTCAACAGACCCTAATATTAATACAGCATACAGATTTTGCTGAGTAGCGTTATTGACGGACTCTAATATAGCTGCTCAATGATTGTGACCAATATGACTCCCATTATCAACGGCTCGCTCGGAGATGTCACAGACTAACGCATCGCTATGGATAGCTGTTTGCAGATGCGATAAGCTTTCGACCTGAATAGTCGCATGATGAATGCCAAGTGTTAATAAGCTTTTTTCCAGATCCTCAATCAGCAGACTCGATTTGTGGATACTCATTTCTCCATCGACGACAACGTGACAAGACAGTGCATTTAAGCCGCTGGTGATACTCCAAACGTGCAGGTCGTGTACCTTGTGTACTTGAGGATGGGCGATCAGTTTTTGCTCCACATTGACTAGCGATATACCTGCTGGCGTGCCTTCCATCAATATATGGACTGAATCGCGTACGACGCGGTAACCGCTGATTAAAATCAGGATGGCAACGATGACTGACGCCGCTGCATCTGCCCACAACCAACCAAAACCTATCATTAGTAACGCGGCAATAATAGCCGCAACCGAACCCATCAAGTCGCTCAAGACATGCAAATAAGCACTTTGCATATTCAGATTCACTGGTGCTTTGCTATCAGATGCTTTGTCTGTACTGGCGCCGTGGCTATGCTCATTTTCAGCGTGGCTACCTCGGTGCATCAACCAAGCGACTAAAATATTAATCAGCATGCCAATGGTCGCAATGATAAGCATCCCTTGGGTAGCAATGTCAGGCGGTGAATTAAATCGTTTAATCGCTTCATAAAAAATCATCAGCGCGATAATAACCAAAGTAGCACCATTGACCCCCGCCACCAAAATCTCAAAGCGCTTATAACCAAAGGTCTTTTGATGGGTCGCTGCTTTTTCACCAATTTTGAACGCCATTAACGTCGCGCCAAGGGCCACCGCATCGCTGAGCATATGACCGGCATCGGATAATAGTGCCAAACTACCGGTGAGCCAGCCACCGATCGCTTCGATAAACATGTAGCCAGTGATTATAATAAAGCTAAACAGTAAAGTGCGCTGATAGCCTTTGGTATCGCGCGGTACCGTGGTCTGTTCTAAGTGTTCATCGTGGTCGTGAGTGTCTTGCTTGTCATGAGTGTAATTGCTCTCATTATCTTTAAGCAGAGGTTCAGGCATATCAGCATCGCTCTGATGAGAATGGTTACTTCGCTCAGGGTTTGAATTATTTTGACTCATAACAACACTCAGGATGATAGAAGGTAAAACGGATGGTTTATAAAGCTGGGTTTGCTTTGCATAAACCAGACAGATATACAGAATTTAGCACATTTAATAAATGCTTGCTGTATCTAGGGCGTGTCATCAATTAGCACATTTATATATTTAGTGGTCTTAAAATGGCTAAATTTTGCTAAACATCATCAGAAATTTTGCCAATATGTTCATATTAGCGGCTATTTCTTCCTTGTTTATCTGTAATTTTTCTCATTTTAAGCCTCACAATCTAATTGATGACACGCCCTAGGCGGTAAACGATGAATGACCGATTTTGAATAGCGTTCTTTAGTAACGGTGAGCTATAGTGTGATGATTGTAGTTAAAGGATCACGATTAGGAATTGGGCGTCACCAACCGACAGGATCGATATCCAAAGTAAGCTTCAGATATTTGGCACTGGGCAAGGTGAGTACCGGTTGCCACCATTGATTTAATACCTGATGTAACTGTCGTCGATCTTTGGCTAGCAGTAGCAATTGTGCATGGTATCGACTGTTCTTCTTGCTCATCGGTGCGTCGATAGGACCAAGCACAGCAAGATTATGGCCATTAGGTAGACTTGCAATCGCATCTTTCAATGCTTGCGTAGTGGCAGCAAGCGTTTTGCCTTCGCAGCGTATCAGGGCAGCATGGCTATGCGGCGGTAGACCCATCATTTTACGCTCTTGCAATAGCTCGCGAGCAAAGGACAGATAACCATCTTTTACCAGCTTTAATAACAGCTCATTATCTGGCTGCAAGGTTTGAATCAATACACGACCAGACTTATCACCGCGTCCAGCACGGCCAGCCACCTGAATCATCAGCTGTGCGGTATGTTCTGGCGAGCGAAAGTCGGCGGACAAGAAACCACGATCAGCATTGGGCAAGCAGACCAAGGTAACATTGGGAAAGTGATGACCTTTGGCGACCATTTGCGTGCCGACTAAGATGGCAGGCTTGCCTTCATTAATACGCTGATAGATATTCTCCCAGCTGTCTTTATGTCTGGTCGTATCACGATCGATTTGGATAATGGGATACAACTCTTTACTGGTTTGCGGATTGGCAAAAATCGCGTGCAGGTTTTCGCTGAGTCTTGTGGTACCCATCCCTTTGGCATCTAGGTTTTGACTGCCGCAATCAGGACAAACGGTGGGAATATAGGCTTGCCAATCGCAATGATGGCATTTTAAGTACGAGCTGCTTGAATAGGAATTAGATTGCGATTGACTATTATAATGAACGGTTAAATGCGCATCACAGCGTGGACAATCTGCCTGCCAACCACAAGCCTCGCATAGCAAAACTGGCGCATAGCCACGACGATTTAAAAATATCAATACTTGATCGCCCGCTTCGAGCGTTTGCCGTATCGCACCAATTAACGCATCTGTCAGCCCCGTATCATAGCGTGCACCATCATCTTGAGTCTGTTGATGGGTACTTTGCAGGCGCGCATCAATCAGCTGCATGGTTGCAGGCTTTGCATTGCCAGGGCGAGTCTGCAGTTGGCATTCTACTAATTTGCCGTCATCGACCAGTTTTAAATGCTCAAGAGACGGGGTCGCGGTACCAAGTACGACAGGAATTTTGCATTGCAAGCCGCGATAAAGCGCAACGTCAGCGGCATGATAACGTAGGGTATCTTGTTGTTTATAAGAACCATCATGTGCTTCGTCGACGACGATAAGTCCCAAATCAGCAAAGGGATATAGCACCGCTGAGCGCGTCCCGATAATGATTTGAGCATGACCCGTGCGGCAGTCTTGCCAGCCTTGTAGACGATGGGTGTTGGTCATGCCGGAGTGTAGCAAGACAATATGGGCGGCAAAACGACTGGCAAAGCGCGCGCGCGTCTGCGGGGTCAAACCAATCTCCGGTACTAAAATCAAAACCTGCTTGCCCGCTTCTAATACGGCTTGCATCGCTTGCAGATAAACTTCGGTCTTGCCACTACCAGTAATGCCGTTCAGTAAAATCCCCGTGTAGCGCTCAGCTTCGTGCGCCGCAATGATAGCGTCGACAGCAAGCGCTTGCTCATCATTGAGATCGAGTGGCATTTTTGCTAATTTAACATTCGATGGTGCTTGTTTTGGCTCAATATAGCGCTCGATCAGGCCTTTATCTTCCAGCGTTTTTAAAAAACTGCGCTGCATACCTTCTAACAGCAGCACATCTTCGCTCGCACCGCGCTCGCCGTGTAGCTTAAGCATATCAAATTGTTGCTTCTGCTTTTTGGCATTGGCACGAAAATCGCCATCAACGATATGCGGCAAAATTCGCCAGTGCGTAATCAGCAAGTCTAGCGGCTTGCCTTGACGAACGAGGCTGGGCAAGATGACAGCTAACACATCACCAAGCGGATAGTGGTAATAGCTTGCCAGCCAATAAGCCAGCTTTAACATGCTGGCATCCAAAATCGGCTCGGCATCTAGGCACTTATTAATAGGTTTGAGTTTTTTCATCGGTACGCTGCTATCCGCTTCAGCGATATGAGCGACCACGATACCGATTAAGGTTTGACGACCAAAGGACACCTCGACGCGGCTACCAATTGGCGGTATCCATGGTGAGTTATTATCTGGCAAAGCATTCATATCTGCCGGTAAGCTATAGTCAAACACCCGATAAAGGGGCACGGGCAGAGCAACTTGTACCAACATAAAATACATCTCTATTGTTTGGGTATTTAAATAATGAGAATAATAGTAAGCCCAAATAGTGATATTTGGGCTTACGCTAACAACCGTTATTTTTGCTCAATTACTTAAGAATTGAGTATGATGAGGCTCAAGATTATTCAATATATAGGATAGACTCAATTTCGACCACACCACCTTTTGGTAGAGCAGCGACTTGTACGGCTGCGCGGGCAGGGTATGGCTCGGATAGGTTGGCCACGAACACTTCATTTAAAACGGCAAAATCACTTAAGTCTGTCAAAGATACATTGAATTTAACCACGTCATTTAGACTGCCGCCAGCTGCTTCACAGATAGCTTTGATATTTTCGAACACTTGCTCAGCCTGTGCTTTAAAACCTTCTCTCAACTCCATGGTTTCAGGGTCGAAACCTAACTGTCCTGAAATATAAACGGTGTTACCGACTTTGACGGCTTGTGAGTAAGTGCCAACAGCGGCAGGGGCTTTATCAGTTTGAATGGTTTGACGGGTCATATTATATCCTTAAGGTGTTTTTTTCGTTTGATTGATTGGATTTACTGACTAAAAACGAAGTAGCAAAGTTTATCATTGTTTTGGGTTGTTCTGAAAATTCGAGATTAAAAGTAAGGGTATTTAACACTTCTATCTACAGCTGATAGAGTCGCATGATATTGGGAAAGCCCAGCAGCGAGCGCAGTTCGCGAATACCTTGTGCTAAATGATTGCGACTACGGACCACAATATGAATGATAGTGTCAGTATGGCGCACATCGACCGTTTCCACCCCCATATTTAACTGGCGCAGATGGTAGATAACCTCGCTGATTTGTTCGTCGCTGAGGGCAAGAGACAGCTTCAGATAAGCCGAAAAACGGACTTTGCTAGCGTGCTCACCGGATTCATTTTGTTTGATGGCCCTGTCATTGCGCCAGCGCAGCTGTATCACTTGATAAGGGTTGTCTTTGCGAATATCGTCGAGCGAGAAGCATTTATGGCGATGTACCACCAAGCCGTGACGGGATAAATGACCAACGATAGGGTCGCCATAGATCGGATGGCAGCAATTGGCAAAATCAAGCTCTACCCCTGAGGCATTGACAATCAATTGTTGCGGTTGGGCATCATCATCATTTTGTTCTTTAGCCTGCAAGTCACTGACTTCGTCGCTAAATAAGCGAGTGACCACCAGTTGTGGTAGTAGTGTGCCCGAGCTAATCTGTTCAAATAGCGCACTTTTTTCTGTCAGACCACGCCATTCTGTCAAGTTTTTCCAGTCGCTGTCCGTTAAATCATCGAGGCTTTTTTGATAGGTTTTTAGCGCGCGATCCAAGGCTTGTTGACCATGATGCTGTTTATCAGCAGCAGATAAATCCTTAAACCAGCGTAAAATCTCTTCACGGGCTTTATTGGTCACGACAAACCCGAGCCATTCTGCCTTTGGCTCTGAGTGGCTATTTACTTCAATCTCGACCAATTGCCCGTTTTTGACCACCGTGCCCAGCTTGGCTTTGTTGCCATCGATATTGGCACCGACGGCCACATTACCGACCATAGGTCCAACAGCATAAGCAAAATCAAGCGCTGTGGCTCCTTGTGATAGCTCATAAGCGCGACCTTTGGGACTATAACAAATAATTTTACTTGAATGCAGGTAATCCATCAGCTCGCTAATCGTCGAGACGGCAGCAGTAAAGTCAGGGCTGTTTTGATTTAAGCTGTCTTCATCAACCAAGTCTTTCATATTGCGTAATGACGCCTGAATGACTGATTGACTGACATCGGAGGCGTGTTCTGCCCCGATAACGCCAAGCCTTGCCGCATTTTGCATTTGCTTGGTCAAAATAGTGACTTTTACAAAATCATTATCCCGCTCATAAATAAGGGTCAGGGATTGATTGCCACCCGGTAGTGGGCGACGAATATTGTCAGCAATATGGGTATCATCGATTTGATATTTTTTGATAAGGTAATAAGCCAGTTTGTCGCAAGCTTCAATATTGTCGAGCACAATCTCAAAAGCATAGTGACGAAGTAGCGCATTAATTTCACCGCGATTGCGGAAAAACTGTCGATATATCACCACGCGATTGTCTAATACTTTGACGAGGCCATTGAGCCCTAAATTGTTTAAGACAATAGTCAGATAGCTATGAATAGCCTCTCTTTGAAAATTACGTCCCAGCCCGTGTTGCAGCAGCTTATCTGAAATCTTGTTATACATACCAGAATCAAGATTGCGGTAACACAGCACTTCAATATAATCAGCAATGTCATTGAGACCCATCAGACGGGCAAATGGCACATAAAAATCTAACGTCTCTTGCGCCGTCGTGCGCTGTTTTTCAGGACGTACCGCATCCAGCGTCGACATATTGTGTAAGCGGTCGGCAAGCTTAATGATTAACACCCGTGGATCAGCAAGGGTAGCCGTCAGAATTTTATGAAAAGTCGCCGCTTTATTTTGTTGCTTATTATGGGTCGAAGATTTTAATTTGGTGACACCATCAACCAGTCTAGCAACCACTTTGCCATAACGTTGCTCGATTTGCTCATCGCTAACGTCGGTATCTTCGACAGTATCATGTAAAATCGCTGCAATAATGGTATCTCGATCTAAACGAAAACCTGCCAATATTTCAGCGACCGCAATCGGATGAGTGATATAAGGCTCCCCTGATTTACGCTTGTCTTTAATATGCGCAATATCACCGAACTCACAGGCATCAACAATATCACGGCGTTCGGCAGCAGTCAGATAGCCAACTGAACGGAGCAAATTATATTGAGCATCATCGACTAGATGATGACTGAGTTTGGGAAGGGTTTGACTCATAAAGTGACGATCCTATTTTCCATTACCTATAATTGATTAAGCCCTGTTAAGGTAAATGGTGACTGAATGAATACTAATCTATCGTTAAAGCAAGATAATATCGATGTATGGATATATGGATAAAAAAGCAACCGTATGCAAGCTGTACTAGCGTCTCATTTACAAGGTTGATGCTGTCACGCTTTTAAATTGCAGCGACCATATTATAAAAGAAAACGATCATTGTAAAAAAGAGCAATAATTATAATAGAGAGCAGTAGAAAGGCGAGACCACTCTCTAATTAATCGTAAATCGTATTCAATGTCAACTGCTAAGCGTTGGTGCCAGAAAAAAACTTATAAATTTATACCCAGTGGTATGATTTTGGGCGTAAATGGCTTTCATGATAGCCAAAAGCATACAGTTGTAAACGAAAAACCACAGCATAAGCTGTGGTTTTTATCATCAATATGCATTCGCATGTCAAACAGCTTTTACTAGAAGCTATGATCGCCTGACAGTGCTAAATCCATTGAGCTAGTAGCAAAATTATGCTCTGGCTGATTTAGAATATCGCGAGTGATTTTGCCCGCGGCAATTTCACGTAGAGCCAATACCGTAGGCTTGTCGTTATCGACTTCAACCAACGGCTCAGCGATACCTTTGGCCAGCTGACGGGCGCGCTTACTTGCGACCAAAACCAGCTCAAAGCGATTATCAACATTATCCAAACAATCTTCAATCGTCACTCGTGCCATAAATAGCTACCTCGGTTGTTTTTATTAGTCACAGACATGGTCCGTCACTCAAATAAAAATAATATCAAAAATATAAAGGGGAATAGCTAGACATTGTAGCATTTTTTGCTTAGCTAGGTGGTTGCTTTTTATGTCTGCTTGCCAAATTAAACCCTACTGATAGGCAGTAATAACCCTACTCTTGTACTTTATTGCTTAGCAAGTTGCTAATCGTACGATGATAACGCTGCTGTTGGCGTTTTAGCGTCTGTCTATCAGCGACGATAATGGCTTTTAGCTCAGTCAAGGCGACTTCGAAATTATCATTAATTATGACAAAATCAAAATTCACATATTGCGCCATCTCAGTCACTGCGCCTGCTAAGCGCTGCTCTATGACTTCTATCGTGTCTTGCGCACGAGTTGACAAGCGCTGGCGTAACGTGGCAATGCTTGGGGGCAGAATAAAGACCATCGTCGCGTCAGTAAATATTTTTTTGACTTGTAGCGCTCCTTGCCAATCAATCTCCAAAATCACATCGACACCGGCCTCTAATTGCGCACGTACGCTTTGTTCTGAGGTGCCATAGTAATTGCCAAACACTTCGGCGTGCTCCAAAAATTTATTGTCGCTGATGGCAGTCACAAACTTATCGACATCGGTAAAATGATAATGATGACCATCGAGCTCACCAGGGCGCGGAGTGCGTGTGGTATGAGACACACTGACGGTCAAGTCATTGGTGGTGGCAAGTAGCTGCTTCACCAGTGAGGTCTTTCCCGTACCAGAGGCAGCGGTAATAATAAATAATGAACCTGTCATACAAAGTGTCCTAATGGGGTGTGCCCTAATAAAGTGTGTGCTAATAAAAGACGAAAAGATATGGTAGTGAACCGCCAAAGCGTCAAAGGCTGGTAAAAATATAAAATGTCATCATGTAGGGTTAGAGAAACCATAACCACTGCCTAATTATAAACTGCTTTTGACACTTTTGTTTTTTTAAAGACCGACTGCGTCTATAGCGACTGAGACGGTGGTATTTTAAAAGGCAATAAAAGCAAATTATGCTAAAGTAGCGTATTGAATGCATCCCAACTTTTGACGTTAAGCTTTTGACGTTAAGCGATAAATACAAATTATCTAATGATAGGCCATCTTATGCAAATTTATCTTGCCAATCCACGTGGTTTTTGCGCTGGTGTCGATCGCGCGATTGCGATAGTCAACGAAGCATTGACCCGCTTTGAGCCCCCTATTTATGTCCGTCATGAGGTCGTCCATAATAAATTTGTGGTCTCGGATTTGGCCAATCGCGGTGCGGTATTTGTCGAAGAACTTCACGAAGTACCCGATGGTGCAATCGTTATTTTCTCTGCGCATGGGGTCTCAAAAGCGGTCGAAGATGAGGCGACTCGTCGTGACCTGACCGTCTTTGATGCCACTTGTCCGCTAGTCACTAAGGTACATATCGAAGTCGCTAAATTTGCCCAAGATGGTATGGATGCGGTGTTGATCGGTCATGCTGGACATCCTGAAGTTGAGGGCACAATGGGGCGATTTAACCGTCGTCATGGTGGAGAGATTCATTTGGTCGAAAATGAAGCCGATGTCGAAAAGCTGACTGTGCAGGATGGTGAGCGCTTGGCATTTGTTACTCAAACGACCTTGTCGATGGACGATACGGCACGCGTCATCGATGCACTGCGCAATAAATTCCCTAGTATCGAAGGACCGCGTAAAGATGACATCTGTTACGCTACCCAAAACCGCCAAGATGCGGTCAAAGATTTGGCCAGTCGCTGCGAGATAGTATTGGTGGTAGGCTCGCCAAACTCTTCAAACTCAAATCGTTTGCGTGAATTAGCAGAGCGGATGAACTGCCGTGCTTACTTGATAGACAATGCCAGCGAAATGGACAGTAGCTGGTTTGATGGCGTAGAGAATGTGGGTGTCACCGCAGGGGCTTCAGCGCCAGAAGTATTGATTCAAGAGGTGCTACAGCAGTTGCAAGATTGGGGTGGCGACTTGCCAAGTGAGCTGTCAGGTATCGAAGAGAATGTCATATTTAGTCTGCCCAAAGCCTTACGTATTCCGGTCACGCAAGTAGGTAAGTAACATGAAAAAGCACAAAAAAAAGTTCGTATTGGCCGAAGCCACAGTCGATGACATTAATAAGCAATTGAAAATTAATATGTTTGTGATTGTCATTTTGGTATTGATGCTTATGCTTAATACGGCACAATTTACGAAAGATTATAGTGTCCTATATGGTGCGCTCATTGCCATCATGGCTTTTTTCCTCTTTATAATGGCTAAGAGTCGCACGTTGCTCAATATGAGAAAGCAAGAGCTTACTAAATAAACAATAAAGGTAAGCCACGCCTGAAAATTACTAGGAAGTGATTAACACGCTCTGGTAACGCATAACTTTTTTATACAACCATAACCACTTCTCACAACAGTTAAAAAATACTGGATGAATGAGCAAGATTTGAGACAACATTAAGGATGGTTAATGTCAGCTTATTACAACTTTATCAAACGTGAACAGCAAGAAGATGGTGTGATGATCGCACACTATCAGCCCACCAAGCATGCCCAAGGCGCTTGGAATGAGCACGAGCAGCATATGGCACCAGCGACAGGATTACTGACCGCTGAGCTTAGTAGATTTGCTCCACAAGAGAATATGAGAATTGCCCGTATTAGTCTCGATATTTTGGGACTCATACCGCTCGATGAGTTTACTGTTACTACCCGTTGTATTCGTCCGGGTAGAACCATTGAGCTGGTTGAGTCGGTGCTGAGCAGTCGTGGCCGTGATGCTATTATTGCTCGTGCATGGCGACTGATGACTCAAGATACCAGCGAGATTGCAGGGCTAGAGGATCAAAAAGCACAGTACCAACCTGAAGACTTGGCAGTCTGGGATGGTATGAAAGGTTGGCCAGGTGGTTTTATTAAAACAGTGCGCTTAGTCACTGATGCTGATCGTCGCGCTGGGCGTGGTATGGTTTGGATCACTAATGACGTTGAGATGGTCGAGGGCGAACCGACGGATGATTTGGTGCATTTATTGGGCATGGTCGATACTGCTAATGGCGTCGTGCCACGACTTGGTCTCGGACTATCAACGTTAGAATGGATGTTTCCCAATACTGATTTGCAGATTCATATGCATCGCGCGCCGCAAGGACGTTGGCTCGGCATTGACGCGGTACAACAGTATGGCGCTGATGGGATTGGAGTGACCAGCGCAGTGTTGCACGATATATATGGGCCGTTTGGTCGTAGCGAGCAGATTTTAACGATTCGTCCGATGCCGCACTGACCAATAAGTATTTAGTAATCTCACGAATCAAAACACACCGTATTATTTTGTAAAATTAAACAATATGGTTAAATCAATTAATTATACGGATGACTGATAATCGGGTTTAATAGTAATCAACAAGATAAAGTAGATTTATTGGAGAATACTATGAAAACAGACAGCCATTTTTCAAATAAGCTAACGACCATTTGGGATTTATTGATAGAAGCTTACTCAGAATAAGGGTTAAAGCGCTTCTTTTATCAATTATGTGAGTATATGGCTCACAAAAAACACCGCCTTAGCAAACTAAGACGGTGTTTTTTATTGAATAACCCTTTTGCGCTTGAAATTTTCTTTGCTGCCCCTATTAGTATAAACAGCTTAACGGTATCCAACAGGCTAGCTTTGATAATGCTATTAAAGCGGTCTTGGCAGGTTCATCGTTATTTTATAATAAGTACTTAATAGAATTCAAAGGAGTGTTTTATGAGTGAAGCAACTCAAGCTAAAGGTCTGAATCCAGAATTAAAAAAACATACGTTTGAAGCAGAAGTGGCGCAATTGCTGCATTTGGTGACGCATTCGCTATATTCTAACGCTGACATCTTTGTCCGTGAATTGGTATCTAATGCCTCTGATGCCTGCGATAAGCTGCGTTTTGAAGGGACTAATGATGACAGTCTTTATGAAAACGATGGTGAGTTAAAAATTCGCATCGCCGTCGATGAAGATGCTAAAACGATTACCTTTACCGATAATGGTATTGGTATGAATGAAGCGGATGCCATCGAAAATTTGGGTACGATTGCCAAGTCAGGTACCAAAGCATTTTTAGACAAATTGTCTGAATCGCAAAAGCAAGAAGGTCAACTAATCGGACAGTTTGGGGTTGGTTTTTACTCAGGCTTTATCGTGGCTGATACTATTAGTGTTGAATCGCGCAAAGCGGGCGAGCCTGTGGATACAGGTGTACGTTGGGTATCAGATGGTACAGGTAGCTTCACAGTTGAGCCTATCACTAAAGCCGCACGCGGTACTGCCATCACTTTGCATTTAAAAGAAGAGTACTCTGAAGGTGAAGACAGCTATCTAGATCGTGGCAAAATCAAGCGTTTGGTTAATAAGTACTCTGACCATATCAGCTTGCCGATTCAGATGCGTAAAGAGATCTGGCAAGAAGACGTAAAAGAAGATGAGAACGACGACGCACCTACTGGTGGCGAGATGGTATTGACTGACGAATGGGAAACCATTAATAAGGCCAGTGCATTATGGACACGTTCAGCATCTGAGATTGAAGATGATGAGTATGTTGATTTCTATAAAAATATCTCATATGACATGGATGCGCCGCTTACGTGGACACATAACCGTGTAGAAGGCCGTGTTCAGTACACGCAGCTTTTGTATATTCCTAAAAAAGCGCCTGTAGATTTATATACTCGTGAGCAGCAGCATGGTCTCAAGCTTTACGTCAAGCGCGTCTTTATTATGGACGAGGCCGAGCAGTTGCTACCGATGTATCTACGCTTTGTCAAAGGGGTTATCGATTCAGCCGACTTGCCATTGAACGTCAGTCGCGAACTATTACAAGAATCGCGTGATGTGAAGTCTATCCGTGATGGTAATGCGCGTCGTATTTTGACCTTGCTGGCAAGTTTGGCCAATAGCGAAGACAGTGATAAGCAAGAGAAGTTCGCGCAGTTCTACGCCGAGTTTGGTGATGTCATCAAAGAAGGTCTGGGCGAGGACATGGGCAATCAAGAACGTATTGCCAAATTGCTACGTTATGCGACCAGCACACAAGACAGTGTGACGACCAGCTTTGAAGACTATAAAGCGCGCATGAAAGACGGTCAAAAGGCCATCTATTACATAACGGCTGATAATTTGGCAGCGGCAAAGAACAGCCCGCAGCTTGAGTTGTTCAAGAAGAAAGGCATCGAAGTTATCTTGATGACCAGCCGTGTTGATGAATGGGCGATGAACTTCTTAACCTCATTTGATGAGACACCGCTACAAAATATCGCCAAAGGCGCGGTTGATTTGGGTGATTTGCAAGATGAAGCCGAAAAAGCCGAAGCCGAAAAAGCCGAAGAAACCATGAAGCCAGTGGTTGATAAGCTAAAAGCAGCGTTAGGCGAGCGTGCGAAAGACGTGAAAGTGTCTACGCGCTTGGTCGATAGCCCAGCCTGTTTGGTCGTTGGTGAAGGTGAGTTGTCGCCACAAATGATTCAGATGCTCCAGCAAATGGGTCAAGATGTGCCAGCGAGTAAGCCGACACTAGAAGTGAACCCAGATCATCCGCTGATTAAGAAGCTTGAGACCAGCGAGCAATCTGATGTCGATTTTGACAAGCTGGCGCAAGTCATCTTTGATCAAGCATTACTAGCAGATGGCGGTCAACTAGATGATCCAGCCGCTTACCTAAAACGCGTCAATGAGTTATTGATGAGATAGTATTGAGTCATTGATATAGAAGGAGGTCTTGTATTCAAGGCCTCCTTTTTTTAATTGATTTTCGGTCAGATTTGAGCGATTTTTTACAAATCAGCCTTATCCTCTTGACCGACAATCCGTTACAATCGCGTTAGATTGGCGAGCCATACTATTGACTCATGCTATTCGTTTTTTTGCTTATTCTATAGTGAATCAAACATAACGTCGCTGTGTGTAAGCCGCGCAAAAAATGTAAACAAATAACATTGAACGGCTGCTGCATCAAAATACTTATTATTGATTCACTTTATTTCTTTCGACTGGCTAGAGGTCTAAGTCTTTGTCACTTACGTCGCTAAAAACCGTATCGCTTCAGCGCTTTTCACTCAATTTCGCTGCCAATATTATCGCAACTTTATGGATGCTAGTGGGGTCAACGCGCGCGTTTTCTTGGGTTAAGCCCACTTTTATTCAGTTTGCGGTCTTCGCGCTATTGGCACTTGGTAGTAACGTACTTTTCTCATGGCTGGCTGCTGAAGGCGGCAGTATTTTTAATGAGCAAGGATTGGTCAGCTATCTCATTTGGCCGATGATTATTTTATTGAGTGGCATTATTTTGGCACGGCGAGCGGGCAATCAAGCGCTGGTTTTTGTGCCTGTGGTGCTATGGTTGGTTGCTGACACCTTGTCGGCATTATTACAAAGTCTGGTGCAGTTTTTTGGCAGTTATGGTTGGCTGCCGGACTGGAGTTATTCATTTTTACCCATTCTGTTTTTAGTGCTGTTCTTATGGCAGACGCTTGCCTTATTGTGGATTTTTTCTCGTCGCATGCGCACGCCATGGTGGGAGCGTATTATTGTGCTGGTAGGCGCAGTGGCGCTGTTGACTATTTGGCAGCGTAATGTCGCTGACCAACCCATATTTAAGCAAATTCCTGTAGAGCCGGTGTTAGAAGAGGCTGCATTGTACGAGCAGCCACGTCTGTTGCAACAAGCGCTTGATGGCATTGATCCAAGTATCGATGGCAAGACTGACTGGTACTTTATGGGTGTGGCTGGGTTCTCTGATCAAAATGTTTTTCGCTCCGAGATTAATAAAGTGCGTGAGCTGTTCGATGTGCGCTTTGGCACTAGCGGTCATTCGCTCTCACTCATTAATAATCAGTATAGCTGGCTCGATGAACCAATTGCGACTAAGACCAGTATTTTGCGCGGCTTAAAAAGAATTGGTCGGCAGATGAATGCCGATGAAGATGTGCTGTTTCTCACGCTATCCTCACACGGTACTGAAGATATCGTGCAATTGGCGAATCCACCACTTGCGATAGATAATTTAGATGCTACTTGGTTGCGTGAGTCTTTGGATGCTTCAGGTATTCGCTGGCGTGTAATCGTCGTATCAGCGTGTTACTCAGGCTCGTTCATCGATGAATTGGCCTCACCAACCACAGTGGTGATTACTGCCTCAGCAGCTGATAAAGCTTCGTTTGGCTGCACCAATACGGCAGAAATGACCTATTTTGGGCAAGCGTTCTTTGCTGAAAGCCTGCGTGAAAATACTAGCTTCGAATCTGCCTTTAAGGATGCCCGTTTACGAGTGACTGAGCGCGAGAGTGTGATGGGTTTTGAGCCATCAGAGCCACAGATGGTGATTGGTAGCCTAATGGAGACGGCACTACCTGCGTTTGAGCAAGTATTGTTTGATAAAACCCGTCCGCCAGTCGCTAGCCTTACGAATAATGCGGGTTCTACCACCGTTAATATTTTACCCAATAATACTGCAAACACCGCTTCCAACAGTACCTCTAACTTGCCAGTAAATGCTACCAGTGATATTGATTAAAATTTGAGTGCTATTTAACTTGTTATCAATGTGCTTTTTAATTTATAAAGCGCTGTTTATAGGCCATCGTTTATTTTACCTTGGACAAAGAGGAAGTTACTCATGAATAATACTTATAATAAAAGCTTGTCTGCTAACAGCCAGCTCACGCAAAAGAGTGTGAACCGTTGCTTTGACGGCGAGCAGCATTACTATAGTCATCAATCGACAGCGACGAAAACGCCGATGACGTTCAGTATTTATCTGCCTGATGAAGCGCTGGCAGGGCGGTTATGTCCTGCCGTTTTATATCTATCGGGTTTGACCTGTAATGCTGATAACGTCACCCATAAAGCGCATTTTCAACAAAAATGTAGCGAGCTTGGTATGATATTTATCGCTCCAGATACCTCTCCTAGAACTGGTGACGGCAGTGATAACGGTGACAGCGGTGAAGTGCCGAACGATGAGCGCTATTTTGTCGGTCAGGGCGCAAGCTACTATGTGGATGCGACACAACAGCCGTGGGCAGAGCATTTTAATATGCAAAGCTATATCATCGATGAGCTATACGATTTGCTGCGCTCAGAATTTCCCATTCATAGCATGGGTATCACTGGACACTCCATGGGCGGTCATGGGGCGTTATTATTAGGTTTTAAATTCCCAAGTAAGTTTGTCAGTGTCTCCGCCTTATCACCCGTCTGTGCCGCTAGTGAATCGGCATGGGGGCAAGCCGCCTATACTGAGTATTTCGGCGATGACCAATCACTATGGTCGCAAGCAGATGCATCAAAGATGATCGAAAAGGTCGGTCAGCAGTATGCCAGCATCTTGGTTGACCAAGGTGCTGCGGATAATTTTTTAGCAGAAGGTCAGTTGCAAACAGCCAAACTTCAAGACGCTTGTACAAAAGCCAAGCAGCCTTTAACATTGCGTTATCAGGCAGGTCATGACCATAGTTATTATTTTATTCAGAGCGTTATTAATGACCATATCGAACATCATTGGCGCATGGCACAACTTAGCTAAGCGTCGATATCGAACTCTTTTCACTAAGCCGCTCAACAAGCGCTAATGTTTAAAAGGTAAAATTATGGCAAGTTATCAAGATTTAACAGCATCTAATTCCGATGCGAATTCAATAAGTGACACCCATTCAATACGTGACACTCATTCAGAGTCTAAAAATGCGCAATCAGCACTTGCGACTATGCAAGCCGAAATGGATGCCGCTCTAAAAAATAAGCAGCATAGCAATAGTGACCGAGTCTCTAAAGCTAACTCAGATGAGTTCATCGCAAAAAATATCAATGACGCTGGTGATAGAGTGCTTGATGAGACCCAAGTCTCGCGAGTGATAGAGATGGCATGGGAAGACAGAACACCATTTGGCGCGATCGAGCACAGCTACGGTCTTAATGAAGCTGGCGTGATTAAGCTCATGCGCCAAGAGCTCAAGCCGTCGTCTTTTCGATTATGGCGTCAGCGCGTGAGCAACCGCGCTACTAAACATCAAGCGAAACGAGATTTTGGCGTTGGTCGTGCTTATTGTAAAACCCAATATAAACAGCGCTAGTGGTTTGACTCCTTAAGATTATTGCTTTAAAGGCTTAAGTTTTTTAAGTCAGTTCTTAGTATTCTTTTATTCCAACAAAATTAGGTAGCTCAATTATGATCAGTCCTTCTAAACCATATCTTATTGCACCGTCGATACTCTCAGCTGATTTTGCACGTTTAGGCGAAGAAGTTGAAAAAGTATTAGAGTCAGGTGCCGATGTGATTCATTTTGATGTGATGGATAATCATTACGTACCCAATTTGACGTTTGGTAGTATGATTTGTAAGGCGCTGCGTGACTATGGCATTGATGCACCTATCGACGTACATCTGATGGTGTCACCTGTTGACAGTATGATTGAGCAGTTTTTGGAAGCGGGTGCGAGTATTATTACTTTTCATCCAGAAGCCAGTGGACACATTGATCGTTCGTTGCAGCTCATTAAAGATGGTGGTGCTGAATGTGGTCTGGTATTGAACCCAGCGACGCCATTACATTATCTCGACTATGTCATGGATAAAGTGGATCAGATTCTACTGATGAGCGTCAATCCTGGCTATGGTGGTCAGTCGTTTATTGAAGGTACCTTGGACAAGGTGCGCCAAGTTCGTCAGCGTATCATCACCAGTGGTCGCGATATTAGGCTAGAAGTCGATGGTGGTGTCAAAGCCAGTAATATTCGTGCCATCGCTGAGGCGGGCGCTGATATGTTTGTCGCTGGTTCTGCGATATTTAATCAAGAAGACTATAAGGCTGCTATCGATGCCATGCGTGTAGAGCTTGCATTGGCCAATAATAGCTAATGACTGCTAATTATTATTAATGACTGCTAATAACTGCCGTATGACGTGATAGCCAAATTGACCCAATACCACTGGGGCAAAAAAGTATTAACATGTGCTGTATAACTTATAATCATGCCTAACAGCAAGTTCCGTAAAGGTAGGTGAAATATGGACACAAAAAATTCAATCAACTCGTCAGCGTCACCTGAACCAGTGGCAAGCACAGCGCAGCAACGTAGCTTAGTACCCAAAGGTATTACCATTGGCTTGGCTATGTTTGCGCTTGTTTTAAGCTTGGCAGGCTATGGCTTTCGTCTCATGGTAGGTGATGATACTGGCGAAGTATTACGCCACGCTGCGGTCATCGTGCCTGCATTTATGCTGGGTATTCCGCTGTTGTTCTGGATAGGGTCACGCATATTTAACAAGGTCAAAGGCACACATATAGAAGGCTGGAATGCGATTAGCTTGGGCTACTTAACCTCTTGTATATCGATACTATGGTTGATGGGCACTTATAGTTAATTTTTTAGTCGCCAAGATGAGATTGCTGAATAGCTATAACTTTATGAATATAGGGTCTGTTGAACATTCAAATATTAGGACTGCTGATCGCTAAAATCGCACCAAACTAGGCGCAAACCGACGATAATGTCGAGACCTTAGCTAGGTTTACAACAACGTTTGGGGTGATTTTAGTATCAGCCTTTCAGGGCAGGGCTATTTTTTGCCAATACATGGCGAAATTGTCTAACCTAGAATGATTAGGCGTCAAAAATTTCACTGCGTATTGTCTAAAAAACAGCCACTGCCAGTTCCACATTTGAATGTTCAACAGACCCTAATATGGCAATATTTTTTATAAGCGGTTTTTACACACTTTTTCATCATTAAGTCATGCTCTATAAGCATGACTGGAATTTTACATGCGAATCATACCGACCAAGATTGCTAACATTATTTATCCAAAAGACTTACCAAATGGCTTATTTACCAGCTTAATTATCGCATGTCTGCTGTTAGGGCTGGCATCACTGCGTCATGGTACAGATTTTCAAGGCTGGCTAAATGTCATCGAAAACTGGCTGCTTATGCTGTTGATATTTCCGACTGCTACTGCCACCGTTGCTTTGCCATTTAAATATCGAGATCCGACGTTAGAGTTAAAGCTCATGTATTACCTCGGCATGTTTGTGGCCTTCTTATTTACCATCGCAAAACTACGCTATTGGCGTTAACTGGTTTGCAGCGTTAGCAGGCGAAAGTTGCATTGATATGTAAGACTTGCGTGACAGCCCTTGAATTCTAAGGTCAAAGCGTCCATTGTATGAGTAAGATAGTTTTACCCGCGTTACTGTCAAATGCTAGCTTTATTAAATGAATTATTAGGGTTTCTTTGCAGCGATAAACGGGATAATAAGGATAACGTGAATGCCATACGACATTGATAATGAAATAGAAGTAGACAACGAAAGTACCGATCAATTTGCAGGATTTGCCAAAGAGACCACACTCGAGCTAGTAGAGGCGGATGATGGTCGATTGTTATTGCGTGACGCTGAACAAGATGAAGCGCCGCTGATGACCATTGATTTTTCTGAAAAACTCAAAGAGTTGCTTGGTAGCGATACGCAAGCGATAGGTCAGCACATGATTCATGCAGCGATTCAGGTCATTATGCAAAAGCAGATGAGTCAATGGCATGCACATGTCTATGATAAAGAGCCAACACACTATAGTTAATCTAATCTGCACAGCTGTTTCTGTATAGCTATTAATAATAGCGAGTAAGTTAGTAAGGCAAGTTAAGCACAAATAGTCAAAACGTCAGCAATAAAAAAGGGTATATCAATTGATATACCCTTTTTTTGTTCAAATAATAGCAATTATTTGATTTTAGCTTCTTTAAAGATCACATGCTGGCGTACTTTTGGATCAAACTTTTTGATTTCCATTTTGCCAGGCATAGTGCGCTTGTTTTTGGTAGTGGTGTAGTAATACCCAGTACCAGCAGTTGATACTAACTTAATTTTATCTCTCATGATAGCTTTCCTGTAAATGAGGGGTCTTCAAACGATAGGTACGGATCTAAAAAATTAAGTGGCTACAATAAATGTAGCAGAATGGCAGCTTAAGTAACAAAGATAATCGATGTCCTTAAGCTACCAGTCGTCACTTATACTTTTTGACCTTGTGCGCGCATATCTGCTAACACTTTATCGATACCAAGTTTGTCAATGGTGCGCATACCTTTGGTAGACACACGTAGACGTACAAAACGATTTTCAGACTCTACCCAAAAACGATGGTTATGAAGGTTTGGTAGAAAGCGACGACGGGTTTTGTTGTTTGCGTGCGAAACATTATTACCCACCATAGGGCGCTTTCCAGTCACTTGGCAAACTCTAGACATGGCGAACTCCTAATCTATGAGGTATGAGTTTTTCTCATACCAGTCTGGGCAAGTTGCACGTATTTGCGGCATGGACACAGCAAGCGGCAGCTTTGCACCAAACAAAACTATATGAAGGTTGAGCTGATATGACTGTCATCTAAAGGCAAATAACAGGCTAACCAATTCAGAAAATTTTAAAGCCGACATTTATACCATAAAAGTAATGAATACTCAAATATTTTTATGATAATTGTCTGCTTCAACGCGAGCTATTATACCTGAATTGAGCGAACTATGTGATTGATTATTTAACGGTAAAGGTTAATTTTTAGTTGTAAGTTATAACAAAAGTCAGTAAAGTTGCTGTTATAAAATTAATACAATCTGTTAATACAACTGGCTTTAATGTAAATCTATGTATCATTGCCAATCTATCATGATTCTGTGTAATGTTATTTTACTTATTTGCTCGAAAAAATTACTGCCGATGCGGAGTTCAAAACATGTCATATAGCTCATTACCACTTAGCTCTAAACTATTTCAATTTACAGCGCTAACATTGGCTTTAACTCTAGCAGGCTGTGGCGGCGGTGGTACTGATACGGTTGCACCAGAACCTGATTTAGGTGTGACGCAACCTGGGACGGGTAGTGGTACTGACGGTGGGGAACAAGCTATTGGAGACATCAATATTGTTGAAGGTGCACTCTTTAACGCTGATGGCAATGTCATAAATTCAGTTAGTTTAGAAGGCGCATACTATAAGATAAAGGTAATTGATGATACTCAAAACCCTATTATAAATGCAAAAGTTGCTTTTGATATTGATGCAGAGGGTATAGAGCTTTCTCAAACGACATCAGGCTCAGTTCTTACAGATGCAGAAGGCATAGCGCAAATATTCTTGAAACCTAGTAGTGCAGAAGTTTCGGGCGCATATACTATATCAGCAAATGCGACTTATGAGCAGCAATCTGCCACAGCCAATACCACGTTTTCAGTTCAAGCGACGAACGTCTCTTTATCAGCAATAACAGTTGGATCCAATAGTTTGGCTTCAGGAGGTCAAACGCCTATTAGCTTGAAAGTAACTGATCAGGCGGGGAGTGTTTTGAGTGGTGTCTTAGTAAACCTTAATAGCAGCTGTGGTCAAATACCAGAACAAGTTACATCTGATAGTGAAGGAATGGTTGAAGCAGTTTTTAAAGCTATTAATTCAGACTCTACACTATGTAGCGGTCCAGCTAGCATATCTGCAAGTACAGGTAACTCAACTCGATCTACTAATATTATGATTGAAGCACCTCAAGCAAACTCCATTGTTTATACATCTAATGATTTGACACTTGGTATCCAAAATAGTGGTTCTTCAAGAACAGGCGAAGTAGAGTTTACAGTGTACTCAAATAATATTCCTGTAGCTAACACTGACGTTATTCTTTCACTAAAAAAATCACCTTTAGGTCTATCATTTGGAACATTGGATAATACATCTGATATTCCTGCTAGAACAGATAGTAATGGTAAGGTATCGGTTCATATTTATCCTGGCACGACGCCTGGTCCAGTGGAGATTGAAGCCATATTGGCTAGCGATCCTCGGATCAATGCTTTATCAAAAGGCATCTCTATTGCAAGCTCACGAGTTACTCAGACAGGCCTCAGTCTCTCATGGGAAAAGAACGTTTTAGACTGGTCTTATGATGGTGATAGTGCTCAAATTAATGCAAGAATGGTAGATCGTAACGGTAATGCTGTGCCAGATGGTACAGTCATTAATTTCACTGCAGAAGGTGGCAAGATTACATCTAGCTGTGCCACAGTTGATGGCAACTGTGATGTCACCTTTACAACGCAAAACCCGCGTCCAGGTGATGGGCGAGTAAGTATATTAGCAGTTGCTGAAGGTGAAAAAGACTATATCGATATGAACGAAAACAATGCTTGGGATGAAGGTGTTGATATACTAGTTCATAATATCGGTGATACATTCCGTGACGATAATGAAAGCGGAGATTTTCAGATTGGTGAGTTTACTTATCCACTGACAACTGGGGCAAGCAATGCATGTGAAAATAATATTGATAAGTACATCAATTTAAAATTTCCATCATTGTCTGATTTGAAAAAACGTCAGTACGAATCTAGGTATATCAATGAGTTCGTTTCACCCAACAAAGTAACTAGCTGTAACACTGATTTAGATACGGTAGTACGTTATCAAGCTGTTACTTTGCTGTCTAACGGTAACGATACGCGTTTCACTGTAGGAAGTTTAGATCAAGGTGGTAATTTTACAGTTCGAACACCTCAAGCTATTTTTAGTAGTGACACATCAATATCATTTAGAGTGAATAGCGGTGGTTTTTACGACTTAAATCCTATGCCTTCTGGTACAACGATAACTGGTTCAGCAATTGACCAAACTTCTGCAAATCCAACTGCTACAATTGAACGTGTCGCAAATGGATTTTTCATTGAGGTTTTGGATGCTAATCCAAGATCAAGAGTTACTGTAAAAGTTGGTAATGAAGAGTTTTTAGTTCCTATTGGTAGTAACGGTACGGGAACTTCACAAGTATTTACTACTAATCCACCTATAGGCGACATTAGTGTAGAAAGCAAAAATAATACTTGTGAGGCTACCCTATCAGGTGTTACTAAAGTACCTGCTAACTTAGCAACTGGTATGCCGGGTGATAACTTGGGTACTTTTACAACCTTTAAGCTGAAAAACTGTCAGGCAACGGATGAGGTTAAGATTACTGCCACTTCACCAAATGGCAATGTAACTAGCTATACTTATACTATTGGATAGTTGCTTTAGGCTTTAGAACGAACCCCTAACCTCGCGTTGGGGGTTTTTACGTTATGAATCTTAATAACTAAAAAAAACCAACTCAGTCAGCAAAATATCGTAAAAGCGACTAAAATAGCGGTTTTCTTATACTACGAATAGATTCTAAAACCAGTAGTAAATTTTGATTTATTTTTTAGATTGGGCGCACTATGTTAAGTAATAAGACATCAGATACCACAATAACAGCTTCATCTTCTAACAATACCTCTGTTAACCCTGCCATTGATACCGCTACTCTTTTGATTAAATGTAAAGATCAAGCTGGTATCGTGCAAGCGGTATCCGAGTTTATTCATCGCTATGGTGGCAACATCATTACTCTTGATCAGTATTCAACCGCTCATGAAGGCGGACAGTATTTTATGCGCTTAGAGTTTGCGCTATCAGGGTTAAGCGACATCATTGATAATTTTGAAGCCAGCTTTGGGCATACGGTTGCCAAGCGTCACAATATGACTTGGCGCTTACACGATAATGCTATTCAAACCAAAGTCGGTATTTTGGTCTCCAAGTTTGATCATGCTTTACTGGATTTATTATGGCGCCACCAGCGTGGATTGCTCGATTGCGAGATAACCTCTGTCGTTAGCAACCATGAAGATTTACGCCAAGCGGTAGAAAACTTTGGTATACCCTTTCATTATGTGCCAGTGACCAAGGACAATAAGGTAGAGGCTGAAGAGCAGATTCATGAGCTAATGGCAGGCAATGACTTGCTGGTATTGGCGCGCTATATGCAGATATTGTCGTCTGATTTTGTGAAGCGTTGGCCGATGCAAATTATCAATATCCATCATTCGTTCTTGCCAGCCTTCGTCGGTGCTGACCCGTATCGTCAAGCTTATGATAAAGGCGTCAAGCTTATCGGTGCGACTGCGCATTATGTCACCGCAGAATTGGATCAAGGGCCTATCATTGAGCAAGATGTGCACCGTGTGACGCATCGTCAAGGTGTGATAGAGTTGCGGGCTATTGGTCGTGATATCGAACGCAATGTGTTGGCACGTGCCGTCAACTGGCATGTGCAAAATCGCGTCATTGTGACTGGCAATAAAACAGTGGTTTTTAATTAGAGCGGTTTTAAAGTTAAAAGAAAGCATTAAAAATAGAGTTAATAAAAAGCCGCCAGTAGTATTAAATAATACTATTGGCGGCTCCGCTTGTAATCACATTACGGTTTTAAAGCTAAGTTTATAAAAGCATCTCTAACACAAATTTGCTGCCGACAAAGCCAATAGCCAGTAGGATAAAGGCATAAATGGTGATGTTGGCCGCACGTTTACCACGCCAGCCAGCACGCCAATTACCGAATAGTAGCGCGCCAAATAATAACCAAGACAGCAGGCTAAACACGGTCTTATGCACAATATGCTGTGCCATCAAGTCTTCTACATAAATAAATCCAATGCCCAGAGCAATACTTAGTAGGACGAATCCTACCAAAAGCATATCGAACAATAGACTCTCCATACTTTGCAGTGATGGCAGTTTATTGACCCAAAAGCGATGGATAGTTTGATGCTTAAGTTCACGGATTTGTAGCCGCAAAAATAGCGCTTGCAGCGCTGCCATCAGCAGCACACAATAGGCGGCCAGTGATAATAAAATATGCGCCTCAAGACCAACGCTAATATCCGTGAGCGGTTGATAAGGAGCGCGGCCGATATAGCCAATCGTCATGCCTATCAGGGCAGTCGGTGCTGCCAAAATGCCGAGGCTAAGAATGGGGCGATAAAGACAGAACAGCACATAAAAGAATAAGAAAAACAGACTGGTCAGGCTAAACACATTAAATAAATTAAAATTTAGCCCATATAAGGTGACGACGTACGGATAGAGTAGCGTCGCGTGTGCGAGCATGCCGACTAATAGCAAGCCCAAACTGATGCTTTTATGGATAGGTTTATCCTGAATAAGCGCCCAGCCGATGTGGAAGCTGACGATGATATAAGCCATACTAGCAAGTAAGAATGCAAGGTGCACAGGTAAAAAGCCTCATCTCTTTATGAGCGTAAGATAGCCGCTCAATATAATGCTAAAGTGATCGTGTCAGAATGATTAGAATAATCGTCCAATTTATCATAAAATGGCAGCCAATTGAGTGTCATCTTATTTATTCCTCATAAATGCTGAGCGATGGCATGATAAATAAGATCTTGTATCGGTAACTGATGAGTTTACCCAGCAACTATTTTGCAAAACGTCTATAAGTTTTTAATCACCTTAATGCTATAGTATTGATAATATGCTGTTTTATTTGCTTAAATTGCGACCATTAACGTAAAAACACACCCTAATATTATTTATAAGCCATTGGCATGGTTTACCTAACAATTATTTTAATTGCGAATTATTTTAACTGAGAGTTATTTATGTTTGATACCTTAACAGAACGCTTATCGTCGAGCCTACGCAATATCGTAGGGACTGGGCAACTGACTGAAGACAATATCAAAGACACGCTGCGTGAAGTGCGCATGGCGCTGCTAGAAGCCGACGTGGCGCTACCAGTCACCCGTGACTTTGTAAAGCGCGTCAAAGAGCAAGCGCTTGGCGCAGAAGTGCTCAAAGAGTTGGCACCGGGGCAAGCCTTTGTCAAAATCGTCCACGATGAGCTGACGGAAATGATGGGCAGCGCCAATCAGCAGCTTGAAATGACAGGTAAGCCGCCAGTGGTTTATCTACTAGCCGGTTTGCAAGGTGCAGGTAAAACCACTACCGCGGGTAAATTGGCCAAATTTTTGCAAGAGCGTCATAAGAAAAAGGTGATGCTAGTCTCTGCTGACGTTTACCGTCCGGCAGCGATTGCCCAGCTTGAGCAAGTGGCTGGTCAGGTAAATGCTAAGTTTGTGAATTCAACGACGGACGAAAACCCCATTGATATCGCACTACGCGCTATCGAAGAAGCCAAGATTCAGTATCAAGATATTCTAATTATTGATACCGCTGGTCGTTTGCATATCGACGACAACATGATGGATGAGATTAAGGCGTTAACGGCAGCGGTCAATCCATCTGAGACCTTATTCGTCGTCGATGCGATGACCGGTCAAGATGCCGCCAATACTGCCAAAGCCTTTAACGATGCGTTGCCATTGACGGGTGTTATCTTAACCAAGACGGATGGCGATGCTCGCGGCGGTGCGGCGCTTTCTGTACGCGCCATCACAGGTAAGCCGATTAAGTTCTTAGGTCGTGGTGAAAAATTAGACGCGTTAGAGCTATTCCATCCTGAACGTATTGCCCAGCGTATCCTTGGTATGGGTGACGTACTTAGTTTGGTTGAAGAAGTCGAGCAAAAAATCGACCGTGATAAAGCCGAAAAAATGGCGAAAAAGATGCAAAAGGGCGGTGATTTCGACCTTGAGGATCTTTTAACCCAGTTCCAACAAATGAAAAGCATGGGCGGCATGGCAGGTTTCTTAGATAAGATGCCAGGTATGGGCGGCTCAGATATGCAAAAAGCGGTTGAAGATGCCAAGCCAGAAGAAAAAGTGCGTGAAATGGAAGCGTTGATTAATTCGATGACACCATTTGAGCGTAAAAACCCTGATAAGATTAATCCGAGCCGTAAGCGCCGTATCGCTGCTGGTTCTGGCCGCGAGATTCAAGATGTCAATCGTTTGCTCAAGCAGCACAAGCAAATGGCAAAAATGATGAAAATGATCTCCAAGCCTGAAGGCATCAGTAAAATGATGAAATCTATGCAAGGGTTGATGGGTGGCGGCGGTGCAGGCGCTGGTGGTGGCGGTCCTTTATTTGGTGGCGGTGGTCAACAAGGCGGCGCTAAAGACGTGAACCCACAACAAATGGCGAATCAAATGGGTCTGGATCCAAACAACATGCCAAGTACTGAAGAGATGCAAAAGCAAATGCAAGAAATGCAACATCAAGCACCAAAGGATTTTAAAAAGCGTTTTTAATTAATATCTGCTTGGATCAATAAGCCGTTTTAATGATAGCCCCATGGCTAAAATAGCCTTGGGGTTTTTTATGTCTGCTACATTCTGATGGATTAAGTATGAAAAACGCAGAAAGTCATAAAATTTGCTTATCCTAAATGCTATGATAGGCGCTGTTTTATAATGCTAAGCAAATAGGCTGAGGTGAAGATGTTTTTAGCAATGGATACCGTGTTTGATCAGTGTTCGATCGCGATTTTAGATGCCAGCGGTCAAGTGCTATCGAGTCATACGGAGACGGGTAAACGCCAGCAAACCCAACAAATTCTGCCGATGATTGATGCCGCTTTGTCCGAGGCTAAGCTGAACCTTGCTGATTTGCAAGCCTTGATATTTAACCGTGGCCCTGGTGCCTTTAGCGGTATACGGATTAATACGGCAGTGGTACAAGCGTTGTCTGTCGCCCATGATATTCCTTGTGTGGGTGTCTCAAGCCTACAAGCGATTGCGCAAGCAGCGTATCAGAAATATGGTGTGACCGACGTATATAGCGCCCTTGATGCGCGTATGCAGCAAGTTTATTTTGGGCAATATGTTGCAACAGATAATCTGATGCAGGCGGTTAATCAAGAAAATGGTGAAGATACCGAGCAGCTGCTCGATTATGACAGCCAGACAGTGCTTAATATTCCTATCGCTGGCAATGGTGCGTCGCTATTAGCATTACATGACGGTCAGATAATTCAGGCAGATATTCACCCTGATGCTACTGTGATAGGGCAGCTTGGTATTGCTCAGTTCATAGCGACAGGTGGCACAGAAGCCTCGCAAGCTCTACCAAAGTATCTTCGTAATCAAGCGTGGAAAACCCTTAAAGAGCAAGGTAAAGCGTAGTCAATCCCTATTATTTTTAACGCTATGTAAAATATAACAACACACTAAAAACTGTACTAACCAATAGGTCTGTATCTAGGAAAGCCATCGTGGATATCATTTTATTAATTCAAGCTGTCATCATGGGTATCGTTGAAGGTATCACTGAATTTTTACCCATCTCTAGTACTGGCTACTTGATTTTATCAGCGGATTTGATGGGCTTTTGGACCAAAGAAAAAGTCGATTTGTTTGTGGTAGTGGTGCAGCTTGGTGCTATCTTAGCGGTCATTTATGATTACTGGGGCAGACTATGGCAAGCGCTTATGGGTCTACTGACCGGTAAAGCAGAAGGCATGAGTAATCCAAGACAGCTTGGATTGAGCTTAATTGTTGCGACTATTCCCGTGATGATCGTTGGTTTTACCTTCGCTGACGAAATCAAAGCCTATTTATTTAATCCTATCGTCGTGGCAATTATGCTGATTATCGGTGGTCTGCTGATATTCTATGTAGAAAATCGTCCCAAAGCGATTATTGCGCAAGAAGCAGAAGACGTTAGTCTAAAAACAGCATTGATGATTGGTCTGCTGCAATGTCTGGCATTGATACCGGGGACATCACGTTCAGGTGCGACGATTATTGGTGCGTTATGGTTGGGTGTCTCTCGTAAAGCTTCCGCTGAGTTTTCCTTCTTTTTGGGTATTCCGGTCATCGTCGGTGCGGCATTATTGGATTTGCTCAAGCACCATGATGTGTTGACTAATAGTGCAGACTGGTTGGTTTTAGGCATAGGTACGATCGTATCATTTGTGGTGGCTTTACTTTGTATTCGCCTGCTGGTCGCTTGGGTCAGTCGTCGTGATTTCAAAATATTTGCATGGCTACGTATCATCACTGGCGTCATCGTTTTGGTCGCTGCTTGGGGTTTTGGCTATCAAATGGCTGGCTAGATTTTCACTATATTTTTTAGCCTTAGAAGCAGTAAATAGGGTGGAGCAGTTATGACCGTTTTACACAAAGAGTCTAAAAAATCTACTACCTTTATGCATTGCCAACTTCTCTATGTGAGCGAGTCTCAGCAAGCCCAAGTCGAGCGCATACAAGCGCTGATCGCTGTACATCAACTGTCAATTATTCTAGATATTGAGCTGTTTACTGATAAGCTCAATCAGAAACGTTGCCAGCAATTAAGCCAGACATCAATTCAACCTATTCTCTTGTTAGATGAGAAAAACAAGCTTTCATGGCTGAGTGATGGATTGAGCGTTGCGCCAGAATGGGATAAATTACAACGCCGTGTAGTGAGTGCGGGGCGTAAGTCTGAGCTATTATTGCAAGCGGCCAAAGTCACATCGGATAGTATAGTCATTGATGCGACGGCTGGTTTTGGTCATGATAGCCTGATATTGGCCAGCACGGGTGCACAGGTCATTATGCTCGAGCAGCAGCCTTTGATGGCATTGTTATTGTTAGTAGAACAGCAGCGTATGAGTGGGCTAGCAAATTGGCAAAAGCTGATGAGCCGTCTGCAGATTATCAATACCGATGCGCTCAGTTATTTTGACAGCTTGAATAATGTATCAGCAGCTGATCAGAGTAAGCTGATCGATGTGGTTTATTTGGATCCTATGTTTCCAGAGAATAGCTATCAAGATAGCAAAACAGGTAAAGGTGCTAAAGTAGGCAAGCATATGCAAGCACTACACCAATTAGCGCTCCCGCCCACAGCAGACGAAGAGCTGCAATTGCTACAATCTGCGCAAGCAGTCGTCCGTCAAAATGGGCGAAACACACAAGTACAGGGCCGTGTGGTTGTTAAGCGTCCACAATTTGCGCCGTTACTTGCGCATCAGCCAGCAAGTGAAAGCTGGCATAATGAAGCCATACGTTTTGATGGCTATTTTGTTTGATGGGTTTTGACGATGACAAGTCTACTTATTTAATAAGCTTAATGGACACGCGTAGAGATATTACGCTCAGATACTGAATATTTAGAGATGACACTGCAATGACTAACACTCACTCCGCTTTGAGTTTTAAAGAAAAGCTATATGCCTATATGCAGCTGACGCGCTTTGATAAGCCTGTGGGTATTGAGCTGCTACTGTGGCCGACGCTATGGGGTGTACTGTTGGCGGCAATGGGTCAGGCGCAGCAGAACGGAGCGACGGCAGGTCTGCCAAGTCTTAAAATATTTTTGCTTTTTGCCCTCGGTGCGATTTTTATGCGGGCGGCAGGTTGTGCGATTAATGATTTTGCCGATCGTAAGGTGGATGGTCATGTGACCCGCACCAAAGGACGTCCATTAGCTGATGGGCGTCTGTCTGCTAAAGAAGCAATCGCTGCTTTTTTAGTATTGGTATTACTCAGTGCCAGTTTGCTGCTTTTCCTGCCCGTTGAAGTGTTCTATTGGTCGCTTGGTGCGATCATACTGGCATTCATTTACCCATTTATGAAGCGTTTTACCCATTTGCCACAAGTGTTTTTGGCAGCGGCTTTTGGCTGGGCGATACCAATGGCTTACGTGGCGGTACAAGGTGCTCCTGATATTTGGTGCTGGCTGTTGTTTATCGCCTACATGTGCTGGACAGTGGCCTATGATACTCAGTACGCCATGGCTGACCGCGAGGATGATTTGCAGATTGGGGTCAAATCAACGGCAATATTATTTGGTCGTTATGATGTGATTATCATATCAATACTCCAAATGCTGTTTTTATTGATCATGGGCGCGGTCATATGGCATTACTTTGCACTGACAACGTTAGGCATAACACCAGTATTTGGGCTCGCGTTAGTGGCGATAATGTTTTCCAAACAAAACAGCGCTTGTGCCAGTCGCAATGCTTTGGCTTGCTTTCAGGCATTTTTAGCCAATATATGGGTGGGACGTTACGTCTTTGCTCTCATAGCAATCGCTTGTATATGGACGACTTTTAATGGATAAGTTCAATAAATTTTCGAGATTAAAAACGAAAAAATCATCTGATACCAATACTAATGCACCTGTCATCGATTATCAGGCAAAGCTAGCCGCACATGGTCTAACACGTGAGCAAGTCATCGCGACCGAGCGTAAATTGGCCAAGTTTGCTAATACGATGGATTCGCTCGTACGTGTGCCTTTTACCAAACAAGGAATGGGTGCCGATGCGGCGCTTTCGACCATTCCGTTGGCAGGAGATTTGGCAGGATTGGCGTTAACCAGCTATGCCTTTATATTAGGTCGTCAACTGGGTGTGCCTGCGCACAAAATGACGCCAGCTGTCAGATTGGCACTCATTGATATGGTGGTTGGCATCGTGCCTGGTATTGGGACGCTACTCGATATCTTTATTCGTCCCAGTCGCAAAACCTTAGGTATCGTGCATGAGCATCTACAGGACGAATACGGCATCACTGAAACCATGCATCTGGATCGACCGTTTTTGCATCAATCACTAGAAGACAAGCAACAGCGCAGTCGCTTTGGTTTTTTTTGGCGCAATCCAGTTGTTGCTTGGTTGTATTTACATATCCCTGATATGCTCGGCGTAATGGTCATTGTGGTGATTGGCTGGGGACTGTGGGCAATGATTAGCTGGCTCGTGAGTCTGTTTGGCAAGACCACTGGTTTTGGCTAGAGGAAAGTAAAAAGACCAAAAAAAGCGGCACACGTTACTATCTAATATTAACGTGCGTCGCCTTTTTTATGACAAATTTTTATAAGTATTCAGTCTCAGATATTACTCAGTGATGACCTCTGCTTCAGCACTGATTGCATCAAAGCTAGTGACTTTATTATTCCGAATAAGATCAATAGTGCCGCCACCCGCATGACTGACCAGCTGAATACTGCCATCGCTTGATCGATAAGTTGGGTTATTGCCTTGACCTTCAGGCGCGCTTAAAATCATTTTTGGTTTGTTCGGTAAGGTGACGATAGCATTGAGCACGCCCGCTGCCGAGGTCTCAAAAACGACAGAGAGTGATTCGCCAGCCGCATTTTTATAACGAACATCAGTGATTTGCGCGCCTTTAATGGCTTGTTCAGGACTGGGCGCTATGCCAGCATTATTCACTGACGGCTCAGTTGCACCAAGGTCATTTTCTAGCTCAGTTAAGCTTACATCTTGTTCTGAATTTACTTCAGGCTTTGCGGTATCCTCACCATTATCAGCGGCCGTATTAACATTAATATTGGTAGTCACGGGTGTGGTTTGTACTGCTACCTCAGCGATTGTCTCGTTATCTGTCTCAGGTTCTGGTGTTTTTTGACAGGCACTCAATAGTGAGATACTCAAAAAAATAGCAGAAACAGCCTGAAAATAGAGGGTAGGTTTAGTTGGGTTAAATATATGGGTTTTCATAAGGAGAGAAATATCCGTAAAGAGAGCTTTATTTAAGCACAGTAAATGGTCAGGAACAATCTACCATTTATTAAGTATTCACGGTAATAATGACTTTTCTATTGCCATTATATTTTTCAAGATAGTTTCGATGTTTACATAAATAAATGCTTTGCCACGTTCCTAGTCTTAGTGCTCTATTTACCCGCGGCACAGTCAAACTGACTCCAAACAGAATGCTTTAATGAGCGGGTAGATCATTTGGATTTTTCAAGTCAGCGGTGTTTGTAAGCGCGTACGGTTTGGCGACAATCGCGCAAGCATCGCTATTGAGAAGGGGGCAAACGATCCTAACATCATATCTGTTAGCGCTTCAGCACATATTGGTGCAATGGCATACCCTTTAGCACCCATCGCACTCATGACCCACATCCGTTTGCTTTGATCTAACTGTCCAACGATTGGATGATAATCCGGCGTTTGAGTGCGAATCCCCGCCCGTCCTTGCCACAAGCTGAGATCTGTTGGAATGACAGAGTCCATCTCAGGAATGGCAGTGACTAGTTTATCACGGCTAATTTTATGCTCTTCTTCGCGAATATCTGTGTCTGTATCATTACGTATAAAGCTCGCGCCTAGTAATAAATACGGCGCACCCACTATCACATTATTCAAAGTTTCATCGCCAGTTTTAGCAGTAAATAACGCACAGTAGCCACTATATTTAAGCGGTATTTTGGGTAGGCTTGTGAGCTGTGCGACTGTGGGCGTAAACCAAGAAAGCTGACCACGAATTTTACGGCAATCAAAAATACGCTTGTCCAGCTCATGACTCTCAAAAGCAGCGCAAATTACCACATTATCAGAGCTAATGGATATTATCTGTTTATCCTGATTATTGCCTTCGATACAAACACTTTCTTCTGTTTCACTAGCACTCGTAACGTCTAACTGCTGAAAGTGGATGAGCGGATGCGTCAGGATAGTATCCTTTAATGCTTGTGGATTGACCAAGCCAGACTGTGGTAAGTACAAATTCTCTGATAAATCTTGTGTTTTGAGGCCGCTCGCATCTTGCGCCTGTTCGCAGGATAGCGTGGTTGCCATGTCATCAGGATAATCAGCGATTTGCTCTGTACCGATATTGGCTTTGATTAATAAATCGAGCGCGCCAGTTGGCTCCAGTATCGGTGCTCTGCTTTCTTGCTCAGATTTTTTATTTAGCAAGCGATATAATCTGCTGCTATAGAGATAACCTATGGTATGCAGATGTTCGTCGACATGATGAATGGGCGTCATCTTGGGAGCGAGCAAGGCACGCGGGTTACCTGAAGCGCCTGCTAAGGGGGCTGATTTATCTAGCAGGGTGACTTGAATACCGCGATTAGCCAGCGACCAAGCCATTAATAGCCCAGAGACACCAGCACCAATAACGATGGTATGGGCGGGCAGGTTGCTAGTGGGTTTGGCAGACTCGCTATTGTTGTCTTTGGAGGGCGCTGCAGTGCTAGCATTATCGTAAAAGGTGATGTCTTTACTATTATCATCGTTTAAGTTTATAGTATCCAGCATGATCGCCGTTAGCATTTCGTTCTTACGACCAAAGCCTTTTACTTTTTTAATCTGAAAGCCACAGTTTTGCAGCCCACGTTTTACGATACCGGCACAGCTATATGTGGCAGCGGTGGTCGTTGGTCGCGATAAACGCTGCATTTGTGCAAAAATACTATCTGTCCATAAGGTACTATTACAGGAAGGTGCAAAACCATCTAAAAACCAAGCATCAACATAAGGCGCATGAAAGCTAGCAGCGTTATTTTCCAGTTTATCTAAGCTATCGGCGGCATCACCCAACCATATATCGACGGTCAGATTGTCCTCAAAGAAGTTTAGACGATGACAGCCAGCGATGAGAGGTGGGTATGCTGTTAGTAATGGCTCAATGAATTCAGCAAGCTCAGGCGCACGCTGTCCCCATAGGGCAAGGATCTGCGTTAAGTCTGCAAGCGGGATGGGATATTTTTCAGTCGTTATAAAATGCAGGCGAGCAGTCGCTAATTGAGGGTACATGTCCCGCAGCTGTCGCCATAGCTGCCAAGTCGCTAAGAGGTTTAACCCAGTACCAAAACCCAGTTCAGCGATCGTAAAGCACTGCTTTTCTACAAGGTTTGCTAGTCGCTCTGGCAGTTGATTGTGAGCTAAAAACACATGACGTGACTCTGCTAAACCATCAGCATTTGAAAAGTAAACATCACCAAACTCACCCGATACAGGCACTTTATTACCTGTATCATCCATCTGCCAGTGAATCTTGGCAGGGCTAATGACGTTTGGCTGTTCAGCGTTATTTAGTTGAGCGTTAGACATGGCGAAGTTCTTAGGAAAGTTGCTAGCTACAGCCTGACCAAAATAAAATCACTACAGCGTCAACCTCGCTGATCATACTCATGTATGGCTTACACTCGGTTTTTGTTGTGGATGTTATTTTAGGTTGACTGTATATGTGAAGAGTCAGAAAAATTGAATTCCATCAAGTGCCGTTAAGCTAAGTGTCGTTAAGCCAAGTGCCGTTAAGTATAGACAGACAATCAAATAATTTTAATCAATAAAAACAGATATTACCAACGTTCGCGGCGTACAAACACCAACCAAGACACAAAAATACCCACCAATAAACTGATTAACACCGTGAACGCGCCATATAAAAACAGTTGACCTTTACTCTCATAGACCAAGACATTGGCTTGGGTTTGCAAGTCATTGACCTGTCGTTGGAGTTGGGCATTACGACTGAGTAACTCTTGATTGGCGGTATTTAGCGCCTTGTTGGAGGGTTGCAGCTGTGCCGCCAAGGTATTATTAATATCAAGGCTTGAATTTGGGGTCGTTACTGGCGCGGTAGCCGCTTGTTCCGCTAACGGATCAGTCGTACCTGTATTCACACTCGTATTGGTAACGGTGGGGGCAGCGTGCGTTGACATAGCCGCGATTAGCATGACAGCAGCAAGGCTACATTGATAGTGGCGACTTTTTGACAAGGATGCGCACTGATTCACGACTGTGCTACTTTGTCTGATACGCTGTCATCGGGCTTGGGTAAGGTATGGATAAAGGGTCTGATATCGACATGACTGTACACACCGTCACGCAAGTAAGGCTCAGCGTTCGCCCATGTCTGTGCTGCTTCAAGAGAGTCAAAGTCAGCAATGATTAAGCTGCCTGACATCTCGCTTTTACCATGTTCAATAGGTGTCGGACCGGCGATAATTAACCGTTGTTCGCGATCTAATGCTTGCAGGCGCTCGACGTGCTCTGCACGAGTAGTCTGCCGTTGTGCGCTACTATTAGCAACGTCATGACCAATAATGGCAAATAAAGACATAATAATTCCTTAATAAATAGTAATAATAAATCGTATCATCATTAATGAGTAATCATTATCAATATTAGGATTTTGCAGTAATGAGTTATTATAAGACAGTAAACTTGCATACCGAATGGTGAATCATTCTAGCGGCTAATTATTTAGCGGCTACTTATCTAGCACTTATTTAGCCGTTTTATCGGTCAGCGCTGGATTGATATGTTTTTTTAGCAGCGCAAACTGAGCGACTACGAACACCAACATAATAGGAATCCAGCCATAAGTTTTGAAGTTGATCCAAGCCTCATCCGACATGGTAAATGCCGTGATATAATGCAGTACACCCATAAAGGCAAAAAACAGCGCCCAAGCGACGGTTAGTTTTTTCCAACCGCTAAGCGTCAAGGTAAAGACTTCTTTCATCGCTAGCTGCATCAACGGCTTATTGATAGCGGCACTGACAAGCAGTGTCAAAGCAAAAATGCCATTAATAATCGGTGATTTCCAACGCAAGTAAATGTCATCGCGTAGCAAAAGCGTACCGCCACAAAATACGATGGTCAATAATAGAACCACCCATTGCTGCTTATCAAATTTGCCTTTTTGGCGGATAAAATGAATGGCGTAGACAACAATAGTGGCAATCAGTAAAGCGCCTGCTGCCGCCAAAATACCTTGGGTACGGGCGACAATAAAAAAAGCGATCAAGGGAACAAAGTCTAATAGGGCTTTCATAGCGTGTGGCATGTCCAACGAAACGTATGGGGTAGTTTACACGTCTACTGCGCCAAAAAAAAGCAATCAACACGATAATCGTTTTATATGACATCCCTTAGCCATTTTTTGGCATTTTATTGATACCATACTCATAAGCGTTATCACATTCAAAACCTTAAGGCCACTTTATATGAAAATCGACTTACATTGTCACAGTACCTGCTCAGATGGCACTTATGCGCCAACGGAAGTGGTGCAACGCGCCCATGCGGCTGGCGTCGATGTATTGGCATTGACAGACCACGATACATTATTGGGTATCGATGACGCGAGAGCTACTGCCACTGCCTGTGGCATGACGCTTATCAATGGTGTTGAAATCAGTTGTGAACATACGCTGAGTGGTGGTTATGGTAAAAATAAATCCACCAACAAGATTATTCATGTGCTGGGACTGGATTTTACTGACCGCGAAAAAATGCATGCAACGCTGCAGCAACTACAGGATAGCCGCGCCACGCGTGGTCAACGAATCACTGAAAAGCTCAGCGAGCTATTAGATATCAACTATGATGAGCTGTGGCAAGCCGTACTGGACAAAGCGAGTGGTAATCCACAAGCAGTTGGGCGTGCACATATCGGTCAAGTATTGTTTGAGCGTGGCGAAGTGAAAACGGTACAAAAAGCCTTTGATAAATACTTGGCAGACAATAAACCCGCTTATGTGGCAATTGATGCACTGAGCATGGCTGACGGCATTGAGCTGATTCACGCGTGCGGCGGCAAAGCAGTACTGGCGCATCCAACGCGTTATCAGCTCTCAGCGACGCGAGTGCGTAAGCTTATCGAAGAGTTTGCTCAGCTGGGCGGTGACGCTTGTGAGCTGCCTGCGAATAGTGAACCGATTAGCACTCGTAGAATGGTCGATCGCAGCATAGCCGAGCACGAGCTCGTTACCTCGATAGGGAGCGACTTTCATGGGAGTAATATGCCGTGGCGACGGATAGGGGATGTGCCGACATTGCAGCCAGAACAACAAGGCATTTGGCAGTCATTTACGGCATTGGCTTAGTCCAAAATAAGCTATCACTCAGACCCAATAGATAAGCTAAACTACCTTTATTTAATAATGCTTAAATGTTATTTAATATTTTCAAAGGGCAACTCTTGATTATGTTAAGTCATGAACGATAATAATCGTTAAAATTTGACTCGCAATTATCTAGTAACGCCATGACGCAAAGCCACACCATAAAACAAGATGCCAGATATTGACGTATAAATCACTTAAACAGATTGATAGTTAAAGGAAAGATTGCCACACTAAATGCGACAATTTGGGTTTAATATAAGTTAACCTTTTTATTTTCTTGTTTGGTTTTAGCTCAATCACTTTTATTATCTGCGGTAGCCCAATTATGGCTGTAAAGATATCTCATTTAGGCTATAAAAAACTCTCCCGAGTTATTTTTGAATGGCAGGCGGCCGATAGGGCGTCGCTGCTGGCCTTATTTGTGTTGATAGAAGTGTTTTCCCATTGGCTATGGTGCTTGATGGTCTGGTGGTGTCGAGATACGCTCAATGATTATGTCAATATTCAACTGTTATATCCACTATGGTTAGGGGTGACGGTAACAGGATTGTTTATTTGGTGGCTAATCGGCTGCTTATCTCGTAGCGGAAACAACGGTAAAGATTTGGATAAATGGCAAATAATGTTCATTGTGCCTTATACCATTTATATTGCCGTGATCATCGTGATGATAGGCTACAGCAGTTTGTTTGCAGGGGTATCGCTGGTTGGTGGTGCGATGCTAGGAATGGTGTTGATCAAGCGTCGTTATGCTTGGCGAGTATTTTTGCTGCAAGTTTTTCTGATTTTGTTGGCTATCGTATCGCCTTATTTTGGTATTGATTTGCCTAGCTTGCGTCAGCTAACGGTGATTTATCCCATGCTTGATACTCCAAGTTATTTGAATTACAACGAAGTCATGGCTATCGAAAATGCCGTTGCCGCCTCCGCTTTTGAAAGCGCGACATTGGACTGGGACAGCATGAGTGAATTGCAGCTCTCTTCAACATTTTTTTGGCGATTAACCCATGTGTTTTTGGCATTGCCCAAAGCTATTTTTATCGTTTATATGTTTCGCACCTTGCTATTGATATTGGACGACAGCAAAAAAGAAGTGCTGCTACATGCCAATCAAGACGAATTGACCAAGCTGAAAAATCGCCGTTATGGTTTGACGCAAATGAAGCAAGTGCTGAAGTCAGTAGAAGACCATCAAGATATCAGCGTTATTTTATTGGATTTGGATTGGTTTAAAGAGGTCAATGACAATTACGGTCATGAGATAGGAGACCGAGTTTTAGTGGAGGTCGCACAGACGCTCTTGCAGTCTTTAACTGATGAAACTATCATTAGTCGTTATGGCGGGGAAGAGTTTCTGATTGTATTGCCAGATACGAATCACGACACGGCTATGATCATTGCTGAACAACTACGGTTAAGCATTGCTAAGCAAACCATCATTGTCGATGACAATATAAGTTTTAATGTGACTGCCAGCTTAGGGCTATATACGCTGACGCATGACGAGCGCAATTGCATAAAGCAAGCGTGCAAAACACCCATCCAAAAAGAAGCGTCGCAGTCGCTTGTAATACCGCGGATCATCAAATCGTACAGCAGTAAACGAGCGAATCGTCAAACTCCCACAGCGCAGCTACCGCATGATATTTGCCAGCGTTTAATTTGTATGGCGGATAAAGCTTTATACGAAGCCAAAGGCTGTGGTCGCAATCAAGTGGTGAGTGCCAACGAGATGTTGGCGGCAGAAAATAATAATATTAAGGTGCTCTACGGCACATGACTAGCTACCATAGTCGAAGGACCGCATACGCTTTAGTGTGTTAATTGCTTTACTAAGCTTGCCAAGACACTGGTGGCAAAGCTGCCTGTCGTTAAAGTAAAGTTCAGCACCAAGATTTGCGTCTCACCTTTATCCTGCCATTCCCAAGATAGTGCTTCAATAGGTAGGCGTAGCGCACGTCGTTGTGCTTTTACCTCGCGCTGCTCTAAGCCATTTGCCAAGCGACCTAATAGCGGATTTTGCTGAATCAGGTCATTCTCGATATCTGCCGCCACACCGCTGACTTTATCATTGCCTGCACCCCATAGCACAGCAGTGGGATGGATATCACCCGTCTCAAGGCGTGTACGCAACGTATCGTCTATCTCCTCGCTAGTAAATATTGACCCTGAACCATCTAAGTTAAACACTTCGCCTGCCAATCCAGTATTCCAGCTGCCATCACGCACTCGTGCTGCCAATATCTCATTGAAAATCAGACTACGTGCAGCAGACAGCTCCATGCTGTTTTGCTCTCGTGGTACGCGCTTACTTTTGCTCTTTTTGGATTGTGGTCGGCTTTGTTGCGGTGGACGCGCAAACAGCGATAATGCTTCTCTAATATTATTGCCATTACGTCCGAAGCGTTGAGGACCAAAATAGTTGGGCACACCAGTTGTGCTGATGTTTGCTAAATGCTGCTCGACACCTTGCTTTGCCAATACTAATTGCTCAGGTGTTGGCGATATCGTATCGAAATTAGTAAATTGGATATCACGCAAGGTAATGATAAATTGATTGGCACGATGCGTGCCGCGATTGAGCTTTTTATTGTGCCATTGCTGGTCGATGATAGTGACCGATTCATTGGCTCCGATATCTATCGGTGCAAACTCAGCCGCTGGCAACTGCTTTTTAGGTATCCGTAAGCTGAACCACTGCGTTGTCAATGCATGACGATCTTTCAGGCCTGAATAGCCAACATCGCGCAGAGGAATCTCTGCCCACTCTGACAGCAGTTTTGCCAGATAGGCTGTGTTCATCCCTGATTTTTGGATATGCAGCCATAGGTGCTCACCTTCACCGGTGAATTCGAGCGGCAATAGCTCATTAACGATGAAATCAGTTGCGTTGGCTTTATAGGTTGCTTGCTGTACAGGTGGTTGAATAGGCTGGGGCAACTGCGCAGTATCTGTCGCTGCGGTAATATCGATGCTTGCTATATCAAACTGCTCATTATCTTGAGTGCTTTCAAGAGCGGATTGAGGGCTAGCATTAATATCTGTGATGGCATTAGGAGAAGTCATAAAATCGTCTTTTATTTTGAGGATAAATTTTAACAAGAAGCGTTAAAGATAGGGACTAAAGGTTAAAAATTACGTTTTGCAACGCAGTAAACATACAAAAAAACAGCGTGTGCGAAAGGGTCTTGCTACTATCAATGCATAGCGTTTTAAAACAGCATTTAAAAAACAGAGAGAAAACAATGTTTTTCGTTGAGACTAACTGATGCGATAGGGTTATTTTCAACACGTTTGATTCAGGAAACCATTATAACTGTTAAGGAAGACTTATGACCAATGCAACGATTCACACAGTGACTATTAATAAGGCCGATATTGCCAGTGGCGGCATGAAATCGTACAAGCAAGATGATGATAGTATCATCTTAATTACCCGCGACGACGATGAGTTTCAGGCGTTCGATGGCAAATGCCCGCATGCAGGCGCAGATTTAGGCACAGGTTTGCGTTGTGGCAATCGCGTGGTCTGTCCTTGGCATCATGCGACGTTTGATAGCCGCGATGGCACACTGCTAGAGCCAGTAGCGACAGAAGGCTTGACTCAATATGAAGTGACCGATAACGGTGACAGCTTGACGGTGAATACCTCAGCTAAGATAGATAAACAGATTGCAAATGACAAACTGACGGATACACATACCCTCATCGTGGGCGGTGGCGCTGCTGGTTTTATGACAGCGCATCAACTGCGTAACACTGGCTATGGCGGCAAAATCACCTTGATTAGTGCTGATGAGAAAGCCCCTTATAACCGTCCATTATTGTCCAAAGCATTTTTAGCGGGCAATATGCCTGAAGAAAAGCTACTACTGGGCGGTGCAGATTGGGCGAGCAAACACGATATTAATTTGAGCTTAAATCAAACCGTCAGCGAAATATTACCCAATGAACGTACGATTGTCATCAAAGATAAAAATGGTCATAGCGACAGACAAACCGCTGATTTCTTAGTGGTCGCAACAGGCGCTGAGCCAAAGATACCGCCTTTTAAAGGGGCTGAGCTTGATGGTGTTTATACACTGCGCAGTATGGATGATGCCAAATTAATCAAAGCGGCCAGTCACGATCAGCGTGTGGTGATTGTCGGTACTGGCTTTATCGGTATGGAGGTCGCTTCCGCATTGGCGCAAGCAGGCACGACGGCTTCTATTACGGTTATCGGACAAGATCATCGGGTGATGGGAAATATTGTCTCCGAAACGGTCAGTAATGCGCTGATTAAGCTGCATGAGGAAAAAGGCATTCAGTTTGTCTTTGATGCCAGTGTGACCGAAATCGTTGAGGTCGAAAAAGCAGATGAGACTAGCGACAGCAATTTTTCGCAAGTTGGCGGTATTAAATTAGCAAATGGTGAGCAAGTTGATGCAGACATCGTGATTTTAGGGACTGGTATAGCACCACGTACAGAACTGTTCGAAGAAGTAAACGCGCCAGATGGCGTGCAAGTGGATGACCATTTGCAGCTACGCGATGGGGTTTATGCATTGGGCGATATCGCTAAAGCTACCAGCCAAATGGGACGCATGCGTATCGAACATTGGCGGGTGGCCTTGCAGCATGGTTTGGTCACTGCTGCCACTATCTTAAACGACCCTAATGTCAACTCACTAGCAGAGCGCATTCCTTTCTTTTGGACGATGCAGTATGGTAAGAGCCTACGCTATAGTGGTCATGCCGCGACACCCGATAATAATATATTGTTTGGTTCACCAGACACGCTAGATTATATCGAATATTATTTTGACGATGAGGGTGCAAACACACGTGCTAGTGCGGCAAGCACGCTTGGACGAGACAAAGAGTTGGTTGCCTTTTCTGAGTTACTCCGCAGTGGTCATGCGCCAACGCGCGCGCAGCTCAATGCAGGTTTTGACATGATTGAGCAATCGCAGGAATTATCGCGCTAGCACTATAGACGGATAAGTATTAGTATTTAAACTGGCTTAGGGATCTAAGCCAGTTTTTTTATACATGAATAAAAAGGAAAAATTATAATATGAATGAAAATAATATAAATCAAAGCAATATACAAACAGACCATTTTGATAAAGAGTCCGTATTTTTACGTCAGGCGGAAGCAAATGATATTGGTGCACTAGAGCAATTGTTAAATTGCTGTTATCGGGAGACGGCGGGCTGGACCAACGAAGCAGATTTGGTGGGCGGTATTCGTATCACGCCAGATGAGCTGGCTAATACCATCGCAAATCCCAAACACTATCTGTTTGTGTATCCAAAAACAACCAGTGGTGAAGGTGAGGCAGAAGAAACGGGTGAGTTACTCGGTTGTATCGCGGTCGATATCAAAACCAATACTGACTCAAACAAAAAAGCCTACATTGGCATGTTTGCCGTACATCCTGTGCTACAAGGGCAGGGCGTTGGCAATGTGATTTTGCAAGCAGCAGAAACCTTCGCTACTCGTCATTTATCGTCAGATGGGCAAGCAGATGATAGAAACCCTGCGCGTTTGACCATGTCTATCTTGAGTCATCGTCCTGAGCTATTGGCTTACTATCAGCGCCGCGGCTATCAGTTAAATGGTAATAAAATACCGTTTCCAAATGATGGCAATAATGGCGAACCAAAGCGCGAGGATTTGGAGTTATTGGAGTTAGAAAAAATCGTTAGCTAACAAAGTAAATCTGTCTAAATCAACGCCAAAAATGTCTGAAGGTCATAAATAGACCAATACTCAGTAAGATGAATGCCACAATAATTAAGCGCTTAAACCAGTTAAAAGCAGGCAAGCACGTGGCATTGTCATCAGACATGAGATAAGCAAACAAAAACAATAAGCTCGCTGCTAAGGTCATAATTCCCAGACCAATCGGTAATATAAACAAATACACCTGCCACACAGTAATCTCTCAACGGTCAGTATTAATTGCATCATAGCAGTATCGGGATTGTGCTGTCAGTATGCCTTGCTTTAAATTTTTCAAAGCAAATAATTTTTAGAAAATACAGTAATGATCAGTGCGATATAAAAGTAATGAGAGAGTTTTAGACATACGAAGATGTATGCTTGCATCAATATTAACAACAAAAAAGGATACACAAATGGCACCCTTTTTTATAGCAGCTCAGACTAAGAGTAATATTGCTTAATGAGCTTAGCGCATCGTCACAAACTCTTCTGAACCAGTTGGATGGATAGCAACCGTATTGTCAAAGTCCGCTTTAGTCGCGCCCATTTTTATCGCGACCGCAAAGCCTTGAATCATCTCATCGACACCAAAACCAAGACCGTGTAGACCAATGACTTTTTCATCATCGCCCAAGCATACCAGTTTCATCATACATTTCTGACGATGCTGGGTCACTGCGCTATACATTGAGGTAAATGTTGAGTTATAGCATTTGATATTGTCCTTGCCATAGCGTTCAACCGCGTCGATTTCAGACAAGCCAATCGTACCGATAGCAGGATGGGTAAAGATAACCGTTGGTATCAACGTATAGTCCAAATGTTCATTAGGCTTGTTGTTAAACAAACGCTCTGATAAGCGGCGACCGGCGGCAATAGCCACTGGGGTCAAATCCACACTATCTTCGATAATATCGCCAACCGCATAGATATTTGCAACATTGGTATTTTGGAACTTATCGACTTTAATTTTGCCGATTTCGTTCGTTTCTACACCCGTCACTTGCAGATTGATGTTGTCTGTCGATGGCGCACGACCAATCGCCCAAATCAAACAATCTGTCGCGTCTAAGCTGCCATTTTCAGTACATAAAGTCAGGCTACCATCTTCGTTTTTATTGACTTCCGTGAGTGTAGTATTGGTGTGCAATTGAATACCGTCTTGCTCCATCTCTATGAGCAATGCCTCTACTACACTGTGATCAAACGAGCGCAGCGGTGAGTGCTGGCGTACGTATAAATGCACCTCAGCGCCCAAACTGTTTAACACGCCTGCGATTTCAACAGCAATATAGCCTGCGCCCACAATCGCCACACGTTTTGGCAAATGGTTTAACGCAAAAAAACCATCAGAATCGATGCCGTATTCTGCGCCCTTGATATCTGGTTGAATCGGGTGACCGCCCGTAGCAATCAAAATATGGTCAGCGGTAATCAACTCGCCATTCACTTCTACAGTATTGGTATCGACAAATTTGGCAAAGCCCTTGATGACCTCTACACCGTTTTTGGCCAAATTATTGTCATAAGAGCGGTGAATATTTTCGATATATTGTTGACGGCTCTGCACCAATTTTTGGAAGTCAAAACCTTTAACATCCACATCAAAGCCATAGTCTGGCGCATATTTATGGATGGCTTCGGCAACTTGAGCGCCATACCACATCACTTTTTTGGGTACACAGCCCAAGTTCACACAAGTACCGCCCAATTGGTTGGCTTCGATAATGGCACATTTTTTGCCATAGCTCGCCGCACGGTTGATTGAAGCAATGCCACCGCTGCCGCCGCCTATGGCGATATAGTCATAATGTTTGGTCATAATGAATCTCTTTATTAAGTTGTTATTGGTGCTATCTTGGACTCTACCGTAATGGGTCTTATCATCCATCTTACAAGTTTTTTGTGGTTAGGGTATGTTAAGTCGCTTCGATGTGGTTAGTATCTCACTAAAAACAGCCTAACATTTAAATGCCTAAACCTACTTAAACAATGGCACGACGTCTATAAAATAGCAGCCCGGGAATGGACAAGCCGAGCACCAACCCTGAAGTCACAAATAACGCCTCAAACAAATACACCATCATTTGGCTAAATAACTCATCTGAAAAACCAAAATATCCAATCTGCACCATGCTCACCATCGCCTTATAAGCAGCGATACCGGGCATCATACAAATGACACTTGGCGAGATGAGTGCTTTGGGCGGTAGGGTGTATTTCTTGGAAAAATACACGCCTAAAAAGCTGGCAAGCATCGCCCCAAAAAAGCTAGCAACCACGAGATGCACATGTTGATAAACAAGAGCCGTCTTTAGTCCAAAGCCAAACGCGGTCATCAGCAAGCAAGGTAAGATATAGCGTTTGGGTACGCTGAACATCAGCGTCCAACCAAGGGTAATAATACACGACAGCGCAACGGTCTCAATGAACCACATCTCAAAACCCCCAGTGCTGTATGCGAAGTAAAACCAGTGCCATCACGATGCCAACGCACGCTGATAGGGTCAGCATATAAGTAAAAACCGCACGTCCAATCCCAATATTGACATAGCCTTTTAAGATATCTGAGAAAGAGTTGATCAAAGGAAAGCTTGGTACTAGTAAGAGCACACTAGAGGCAACCGCAATATCGGCATTATTCCCAATATCAAAATAATAAGTCGTCGCCCCAATTAAGGAAGCGATAAATGCCGTCACAATGACGGTGATAAAAGGATTGAAATGCTGCTTGGACAGATAAATACGGGTGAACATCGCTACCATACCAGCGATAAATGTCACTGCGGTAATCGACCAACTGCCACCATTCAGGTAAGCAAACGCCGCACAAGACGCGCCAACAAATATGCCTACCAGCCACGTTGGATAAACCGTTTTATCTAATTCATCAAATGCAAGAGTGGTGCGGTCAGTCAGCTCGGATTTCAGCTGATTGTTATTTGGCTTATCGCTATCTGTGTCGGCTTCGGTTTTATTGATAATTTGCTGGATTTGTACCAGTAAATTGACGTTGATGCTTTGATTAATCGTGTCTCTGGTGGTGGTGATACAGCGCTCATCGCAGATGGTGGTCAGGGTAATGGCATTAAAATTCAGCGAGCATTCAACGCTGTTCATCCCCAACGCAAGCCCCAAGCGTTTGCATAAGTCCACCACCACGGCAGACTCAGCGCCATACTGCATAAGGAGTAATCCGCAGCGCACGCATAGTCGAGTAATGTGCTGTTGCTGTACGTAACTGATAGAGGTCATTGATTAGATACGCATGTTGGCTATTGTGATATTTGTGAATGGTTATAGTGTATCGATACGGAAAGGTAACGATAGCATAACTTGCCGTGCTTATTTGCTACTATTATAAAGCGTAAACCCCTGTAGTAAGGAGAATAAAATGCATATCGCTATCTTAACCCTGACTTTTACTTTACCCGGTTGTGGCTCGTTAAAAGAAAAACGCCAACGTATTGGCGGCTTGCATGCACGCTTTGGCAATACGCCAAGCGTCGCGGTATGTGAAAGCGGTGAGCGTGATCGGCATGATGCCAGCGAATGGACGTTCGTGATCGTCGGGCTATCCAAACGTGAGGTCGAATCACAATGCAGCCAAATTGAAGAGAAAATAGAACGGACAGTAGATGCGCGGGTAATGAATGTTGAGAGGGAGTTTGTTTAGGTTGGGGTATTTATTGTGGGGAGCCAATCCCGCTTTCCGCTCATATTTGCTCATTGATACGAGGCGAGGGCTACGGTTTGTCCTGTCTCTTGCTCCGCGTAGCCAAGCCAAAACCCAGTCCTCGCAACTCGTCTAATTGAGAAGGATAACAGCTACAATCGGGGCTAAAAGTTGACTTTATATTAGCTGTAAGTAGTAATTTTGAGTTATCTTCATCTTAAAATATTTGATCTTACAAGCTTCACTTATCCCTTGGTTTGTAGAAGTCTAAGGTCAAATTCTAGTATAGTCAAATTGAAGAAAATACAAAATATATTGTGAATTTACAAGTGATGCGAGAATTCGTTATTTTAGTAAAAGAAATTTTTATTTTCTTTACATAAGTAATTATTAAGGATATGTTAATTATAAGTAATAAATACTTTTAAAAGGAATTAACATGCAACATTTAAGTAGGTTTTCGCAAACTCGTAATGTGGATCTTGGTTTGAGTGTTGGCATGGAAAATCGTGGTTGGGCACTACTGCACTCAAAAGAGGCCTCTTTTGAATATTCTCATTCAATTATTGATTTACTTTTTCGACCACAACAATCAAAGTATTTTGAAAGCTATTTTTCTAAGTTTCCTTTTGAATCAAAAGATATAGTAAATAAATTTGATAGTCTTTACGATGAGCTTGAAAAGTCGGTGAAAGAAAAATCTTATGATGACATCATCAAAGCAGCTACAGGTTTTCTTGAGAAAAACTCTATAAAGACTCCCTTCGAGCAAGGTAATTTTATAGCTAGAGTTAATGCCTTTTATACTCATAGACTATCTAGATCAAGCGAGTCAGAGCGCTCCAACTTCTTTCATAGCTTATCGCTAAAGGAACAGGAGCAGCACTTTTCTACCATAATGCAACGTGTTGATATCTTAAAAGCTCAATCGTTGGCTTTAGCCGCTACTGGAGACTTGTGGGATCATCCTGCAGATCCCATTTCACAAATAAGATCTGAAATAGCACTAACGCTACATGTGGCTCAAAAAAATCAAAAGGAAAGTTCACGAAAAGATCGAGTTTTTGATTTATCACAAGCTATGTCAATGGCGGCCTATTTACCAGCTTTTATATTCGACATTGATCCCTGCACATGGACTGCTGAACCAGAAAAGCCAACACAATCTGATTCTGCTGTGGCTAAAAATCCAAAAAATGGCAATAAAAAAACGATTGATGATTATTTCTTCCCAGCAGATCTAGAAGGAGATCCTAAATGTAGTTGCGATTGTGGAGATCCTGAATGTAAGCCCACAGATCCCTGTTGCGGAAAAATCAACTACTATATAACAGATGTGTTAGAGCTACGCGAAAAAACAGTAGCCTATATTCCATCGAGCCTTGCCTATATAGAGAACGTCGCTCCTGGTGAAACACGGGAAAGGGTGCATCAGTTTTCCAAAAATATCGAAGTATATAGTGAAGATGAAATAACGACTACACAGCTTGAAGAGCGTGATCATCAAGTTACAGATAGCTCTAAATTGCAAAAAGAAATCAAGAAACAAATGCAAGCCAGCCTTGATGTAGAAGCTAAGTTCAATGGTGGAAACTATTCAGTAAACACTAATGCAAGCGCCTCAAGAGATGTCGCTGAACAATCGGCTCGAGAAAAATTTAAAGAGATCGTAACTAAAGCCAAAGAAAGCATCGAAACAGAAAGTCGGTCTCTAAGAACACGTAGAGTGTCTACAGGGACATCCGAAGTGAACACCCATACTCAAACAGCAGGAGAAACAGCAGTAGTAGCTAAGTACTTCCATGTGTCCGACAAGAAGCAAGGTCAAGTATATTCTCATGGACTTCATTTAATGATGGATATTTTAATCCCAAGTCCCGCTCTTAGATTCAAAGAGTTGCAACGAAGAAAAGCCTCAGCAGCTTTTAAATTAGAAGCTCCGCGTAAACCTAATGTGACTTTAGAGAATATCGACCCAGCGAAACACAGCTCATACATTGAGTTTTATGAGCTGGCTGATGCTCCATCACCACCAATTGTTGCTGGTGATGTCTTTTACAAGACTTACCAAGGTAACGCTGGAGATATTATTAGTGTTAATGTGCCAGCAGGTTACAAAGCTACTAACATGATATTAGTTGACGGGGATATAAATCGGAGTGGTGCACATACTAAAGGTAGCATATCTTGTGAATTTGGTGGTGGAACAGTAACACTATGGAAAGCAGCTACAAACAAGCCACCTGACATTACAATGTCTTCTACTATAGCTCTAGAGGGCGTAGCAGTCGCCAACTTTACTGGTTTTCAAGCAAATGAAAAGTCATGGCTAAAAGTAAAAATAACCTTTACTCCCATTGCTGTAGATTTAGGTCCATGGAAGAATGACATGATTACTCTTATCATGGAAAACTATAAAGCAGAAATGCAAGCCTATGAAGACGCTCTAACCGAGCATGAAATGCAGTTTAAAGAAAAAGAACAAGAGATGCATCCTTTTACAGCCGAAGAGCATATTCGTATCCAAATGAAACAATCAGCCATTCATATGCTGTGTGAAAAGTTTGATGACGATGATGTGGTTAATCTAATGGCAGAGCCGTGTGGCTATCCTGAAATCAATAGAAAAGCAGCTACTAAAGCTACCAAACGTTGGCACTTTTTTGATCGAGCTTTTGACTGGAAGCGTGCAGAAATCATATTCTATGACTACTTTCGTAATCCGATGTGTAAATGGGCGGAGACCTTTGACCCAGATGAAAGTAACTTTATGCTTAAAGCCTTTAGTCGGGCAGGCTATGCACGAATACAAATCCCCGTTACTTTAGCTATGGAATATGATGTTCTCACTTATTTAAAAACAGGAAAAACTTGGGGTGGAAACGGTGAACCGCCTTCTGATCCTAGCGATCCCAGATACACGGCAGTTACATTTGAGCTTAAGCACTCTTATGACTGCTATCAAAACGATAGAGATGGTGTCATCACTGCCATTACGCGAACAGGTTCAACCACTAATGAAGTACTCGCCACAGACCAAGTATTGTTAGAAGGGTCAAATTTCTATCTTGATATTTTAGGCAATGTCTCTCATCAAGTCATTGACCTTGATAGAAATCATGAGATATTCATTAATGGAGTTGTATATCGCTTACTTGATATTGTTCAAGATCCAGCATCCTCTGCTCCTAACATCAATTGGATACTAACTTTAGATCGTATTTTAGAGAGTCCGATACTGGTAGATACCAGTGATCCGAGTTCGAGTTTGATTGAATACAAGCATGCCATTGGTGCCAAGTTTATAGGTGATAAGTTCTTCTTTGAATTACCAACTGATTTGATTTGGTTAGGTGATGGTAAAGATAATTGCCTTCCAGAGTATCCCATTGATTGTTAATGGGAGAGGGATATGACTAAAGGGATGAGTTGATGTATAACACTTCAAGAAACCATCGACCTCCTAATGGGAGTGAGTCAAAAAGTATAGATGAACCCTTACCAGTTATTCTTGCTGGGCCAATTGTTCGACGATGTGAATATGACTCAAGTAATGAAACTGCGACTGTTAATATATGGTTGGCTACGTCTAAAAACTTTGAAAGTATAACTATATCTGTTTCAAACGTATCCGCATCAGGATATCCAATAATGATAACTTCTGATACCAACTCTACGTTTCAAAATATCCAAATCAGTGACTATTTTTGGGTATGGATGTTAAAGGTAAAATTTAATACAGGTGTTGAAGAGCTTAATAACAACATAGTTAATGAAAACATCGAGAGTTATTTAAAAATAAAAAATGAGGAAAATCAGCCATCTATTATTATAAATAATCTAAAAATTTCACCAGAGTTTTCAAAAAGTATTCCTGATGAAAATTGGTTAAAAAAAACAATATCATTCTATCCAGATCCAAAACCTTTAGCATCTGAAACATTGTTTGCTTACGATATACATTTTTTATCTAAGAGCACCATTGTTGAAAGTGGAGAGAATCTAAGTAGCTATAAATTTGACTCTCTTGCTGGGGTTATGAATGGAGATATAAGCGCTATCACACTGGGAGAATTGGAACTTCCTATTTTTTCGGTTCAAATAGAAAACCAGTCATTAAAGTGCCTATTCGGATCTTGCCGTAAAGCTCATGGTCCAGGTAAAGATGCTTCTATAGGAATGGGGATAGAACTTGAACAGGCTCTGGATAGTGAAGATAAAGAGTTTCCTAATGCATTGTTTCTTACAGGTGATCAAATCTACGCTGATGATGTTCACAATAGTTTATTAGCTACAATAGAATCTTTGGTTGATAAATTAAATATAAAAAAGCATATTGAAGGTCCTGGGAGCCATGACAACAATAAAAAGGCTTACATATCAAAATTAGAGTTCGATAGAAAATCATATAGCGGACTGTCAGGTTTTACTTCCACAGATTCAGAAAATCATCTTCGTGATTTTGGAGAGTTTTCAGCTCTTTATCTTATAATGTGGAATTCAAATCTGTGGAATCAAAACTCTAAAATCAAAGATATTTTGAAGGATGCATATGAAGGAACCAAAAGCATCAGGCGCGTCCTTGCAAACGTTCCCACTTATATGATCATTGACGATCATGATGTAACGGATGATTTTTACTTTGATGACAAATGGAAAACTAAAGTTTTACAATCTGCTTCAGGAAGAAGGATAGTAAGCCATGCCCTTGCTAATTACTGGCTATTCCAAGCATGGGGTAACACTTTTGAGGGTATACCTGATAACTTTTCAGAAATGATTAATGGCTATACTATGGGAAATGAGTCAGAGCAATATGATTACGATAAAACATTTACCGAGTATCATGAATGGTCATTTATTGCCCCAACAGATCCTCCTGCCATATTTCTTAATACAAGAACACAGCGTAAATCAGAGAAAGAAGCTGAAGAAGAATATAGAGAAACAATTAGTGGTCCAATTCTGATCAATAATGCGGAATACAAAATATTAAACACACTTATGAATGATCAAATAGGTGATTTGAATAACAGGCCTATTGTTTTTGTCAGTCCATCTCCAATTCTAACGTTATCAGCTGTGGAAGCTGGAATAGATTTGGTAGTAAAAGATTCTCTAGCTGGAGACAAAGAAACATTTAATACTAATCCGCATACATTTCATCAATTTTTTCAGTTTATAAAAACGCTTAACCCATCACATCTTATTATAATTTCAGGGGATGTACATTACGCAACAATTGGGTATGGGGAACTTAGGAGTTTGGAGTCAGACTCAGAGATTTATATCTCACAGTTTACAAGTAGTGCTTTAAAAAATAAAATCGATCATTGGAAACCAAGATATGGACTTATGTTAACTGATAACCAAATAGGGTATCTACACGAACGCAATTACTACTATAAAAGGAATGGTGAAAAGATAGACCAGTGGAAATTTAACGAAAAGGAGACAGATACTGTATTTGCAGATTACAAGGAGAATATTTCTCATTTTTATAATGATTTAATAAGTGATTTTTCGCTAAAGTATGATTTTGTCAGTACTAATCAGTATGTTGAAAGTAGCTTTCATAATAAGGCCTACAAAAATAATAATTTTGGATACTTAGAAAAACTAGCATCGTCCACAAAAGTATCGGTCTCTATTCGAAATTCCAAAAATGAGGAATGCGTGACATTTGAAGGTGATACGGAGGAGTGGCCTATCTAAAAAGATAGCTTTAAGCTAATTGAATTATATAATTAGATAGTTAACTAAAAATATTGAGAGTTATTTATGAGACTGTATTAGGTTATATTCAACACAAAACAACCCAACAAAAAAGGCCACCCCTAAAGAGTAGCCTTTCAATTACTATCTAACTATTAGTTAGCTCACGTCTTTCATACCTTGCTCAAGCATCGGCTTTAAGAATATACCTGTATAGGATTCTTTGACTTCTGCTACTTCTTCAGGTGTACCTTCCGCGATGATCAGTCCGCCACCTTTACCACCTTCAGGGCCAAGATCAATCACCCAATCCGCCGTTTTGATGACATCCAAGTTATGCTCAATGACCACGATAGTATTACCTTTGTCGCGTAGGGCATGCAGGATATTGAGTAGCTTATCGATATCATGGAAATGCAGACCAGTGGTTGGCTCATCCAAGATATAGAGCATCTGTCCCGTATCACGTTTGGCAAGCTCACGCGCTAACTTAACACGCTGCGCTTCACCACCTGATAGCGTGGGTGCAGACTGACCCAAGCGAATATAGCTCAGACCAACATCCATGAGTGCTTGCAGGCGTTGATAACAAAGATAGTTTCAAGAGTAATTATTTGGAAGGGTTTCAACTTCTTTAATTAATAAGTCGCTAGACCTATCAGCTAGGTTGATAGTGAAAAAGTAGGTTGCTTCTTTTTGATAGTGCCTTCGATATTGCATGCTATTCTGAAAATGATAATTGTTAGCTGATATTACTTAATTTTGTTGGGTGTCGCAAGCTCCATCCAACCTACGAGCTAGCTTAGAACAAACATATGAAGTAACCGAGGCTATAGAGGATGACTATGCTATTTTTGAAGACCCAAGCATAATAAGTGTCAATGTCGTCGTAAGTATGCATTCTTAAGACAAATAATTAGTACATAAGTTGATCTGCGTTCAAAGTCGACGTTAAGAGTTAGCTGGTAGAACTTGTAGAAGAAGTAAGAGCTTCATTAAGAATAATGAAGCTCTTGATTATAAGTTAGCTTACTGAATAGATTTAATTGCTTGTAGAAGGGTACACAAGTGCTGATGTCTTGTTTGCTACCGTTTTTAACCATTCATCAAACCCTTTCTGGTTAATATATCCAGATTGAGTTTCATTAGCATAACCTACTCCATATCTACGACCATGAGCTGGTACACCATTGTCGTTTAAAGTAATCGCTGTATTGTAAGATTTATCCGTCACACTATCAAAAGATAATGCTGGGAACAATAAAATTCTCTTACCATTAATCACAGTTAAATATTCTGTGACTGCTTTACTTGGTCCAGTAGTATCAATATCTTTGGCACAGTTAGAGTCTAATGAATATAAGGTTGCTCCCAGCTGAGTATTATTAAATACAAGTCCCGTTCTACCGAAGCCTGACTCTGCTTTAAATGCGCAAACAACCTTTTCTGTCGTTGAATGAGCAGCGCGATAGGCTTCGATGTTTTGATAAGATGAATCATCATTTGATGTAGATGCTGCTTGTGACGAATAAACTTTGGCATCATCAAAATAGTAATATTCGCCCTCTGAGATTCCTGAATCAATTCTAAAGCTTTTAACAGAGCTGCTATAAGTTCCCGCATTAGGACGCTTGGGATCGATCAGAGTATTACTCAAGCTTTTGTCAGAAATACTGAATTTGTAAGTCGTATTATTTAAGTATTTAGCAGTAAATCCATCAGGAGTAGATGTCCAAATAGAATTTTCTGAATCGAATCTTTTAGTACTTAAGACACTACCATCTGAGTAAAGATCACCATAACCCATAAAACCAAATATTCGTTGTCTAGGATTTATACTCAAAGAGCTCCACTTTTTATCGACAGGTAAATACACCCAAGCGTCTTGATGGATCTTGTTATTTGAGTCTATCCACACACGAATAAAGCTAGGACAAGCTGTGTCACTAGAACTAGGGCAATTTACTTCATCACCAAGTAAATTAACAAGTTTTGGAAGATAAATACCGTTAGTAAGTGCAACCGCTCCTGAATTCGTATGTTTATACGGAAGCTTATTAGAATTTGATTCTACAAGATCGGGAATATTTACAGAAAGCGGTAGTTTAAAAGCTGGGGTCGGATCAGGCGTTGGTTTTGGATCAGGTGTTGGTTTTGGATCAGGTGTTGGTTTTGGATCAGGTGTTGGTTTTGGATCAGGTGTTGGTTTTGGATCAGGTGTTGGTTTTGGATCAGGTGTTGGTTTTGGATCAGGTGTTGGTTTTGGATCAGGTGTTGGTTTTGGATCAGGTGCTGGTTTTGGATCAGGTGCTGGTTTTGGATCAGGCGTTGGTTTTGGATCAGGCGTTGGTTCTGGATTAGGTGTTGGATTCTGTGTAGTAGTCTGAGTAGGCGTTGATGAAGAATCATCACCTCCACATGCAGTCAATAATAGTGTGCATGAAATAGCACTAATAGCTAGTGATAAACGTTTTTTCGAATTCATTATTTAAATGCCTAAAGTGAGTTTTCGCGTAATATAATGTAAACATTATGTCTAAAAAGTAAACATATGTAAATATTATCATAGTACTTAATCACTAACCACCTTTTTAGGAATTGTATGAAAAAGTGTATCAATTCATATTCGTCTTGTTTTGTACTGTTAAGGATGAATTAAAGACTTTGAAAGAAGACACTGGTAGTGCTCCGCTTTATATATCTTTAAATCGTTCAAATAAAAGAGAGTCACTAAAAAAATTAGCTCGCATACCAGTGACGTGGATACAATCAAATAGTAAGTTTAGTCTAATAAACCTAAAACCCAACAAAAAAGGCCACTCCCTAAAGAGCGACCTTTCATTAATTATTACCTAAGTTCTATTAGCTCACTTCTTTCATACCTTGCTCAAGCATCGGCTTTAAGAATATGCCCGTGTATGATTCTTTGACTTCTGCCACTTCCTCAGGCGTACCTTCCGCGATGATCAGTCCGCCACCTTTACCGCCTTCAGGGCCAAGATCAATCACCCAATCCGCCGTTTTAATGACGTCAAGATTGTGTTCGATGACCACGATAGTATTACCTTTGTCGCGTAGGGCATGCAGGATATTGAGCAGCTTATCGATATCATGGAAATGTAAACCAGTGGTTGGCTCATCCAAGATATACAGCGTCTGTCCCGTATCGCGTTTGGCCAGCTCACGCGCTAACTTAACACGCTGCGCTTCACCGCCAGATAGCGTCGGTGCAGACTGACCCAAGCGAATATAGCTTAGACCAACATCCATCAATGCTTGCAGGCGACGATAAATCGCTGGAATGGCTGAGAAGAACTCAGTGGCATCTTCAACCGTCATATCAAGCACGTCGGCGATGGTTTTGCCTTTATAGTGAATCTCTAAGGTCTCACGGTTATAGCGCTTGCCTTCACAGGTATCACACGGCACATACATATCCGGTAAGAAATGCATCTCAACTTTGATAAGACCATCACCTTGACACATCTCACAGCGTCCGCCTTTTACGTTGAAGCTAAAGCGACCGGCTTTATAACCACGGGCACGTGCTTCTTGGGTTTGTGCAAACATTTCACGTACTGGGGTAAACACGCCCGTATACGTTGCTGGGTTTGATCGCGGTGTACGACCAATCGGGCTTTGATCGATATCGACCATTTTATCCAAATGCTCAAGACCGCTGATGCTGTCATGCTTATCCGCGATGAGCGTCGAAGCATTGTTTAACTGAGTCGCGGCAAGTGGCATTAAAGTACGGTTAATCAAGGTCGATTTACCAGAACCTGAAACACCCGTGATACAGGTCATGATACCGATTGGTAAAGACAAATCAACATCGTGTAAGTTGTTACCAGATGCACCTTTTAGCTCAATGGTCATCGGTACTTTTTTCGGTTTGGCTTTACCTTTTTCCTCAACCTCTATCGTTTTGGCTTTATGACGAATCGCTGGAATCTCGATTCTTTTCTTACCAGACATATATTGTCCAGTCAGTGATTCTTTATTGGCCATGATGTCATCGACCGTACCTTGAGCGATGATATGACCGCCATGGACACCCGCGCCAACACCGATATCGATAACGTGATCCGCTTGGCGAATGGCGTCTTCATCGTGCTCAACGACCAATACCGTATTGCCCAAATCACGCAAGCGCGTTAAGGTTTTTAATAGACGATCATTATCGCGTTGATGCAGACCGATTGATGGCTCATCAAGTACATACATGACGCCCATTAGACCCGCGCCAATTTGGCTAGCAAGACGAATACGTTGTGCTTCACCGCCCGATAGCGTTTCAGCAGAGCGGGCAAGGGATAAATAATCAAGTCCGACACTGACAAGGAAGTTGAGACGTTCATTAATCTCTTTAAAGATTTTTTCCGCGACTTCACCTTTATGACCGCCAATTTTTAGCGTTTTATAATAGTCAGCCGCATCACCGATAGACATTTTGACGATTTCAGCAATGGTGTGCTCATCGACACGGACATTGCGTGAAATCTCATTGAGACGCGCACCATCACAGACGTTACAAGTGGTATCAGCCAAATATTTGGCTAGCTCGTCACGGACGAGATTGCTTTGCGTTTTAGCATAACGACGCTCTAGATAAGGCAGTACACCTTCAAATGGTACGGTCTTGTTAGTCTTGCGACCGCGCTCATCGGTAAAGTTAAAGGTCAGCTTTTCTTTACCAGAGCCATTCATAATAAGGTCTTGCTGAGCGTTTGGCAGATCTTGCCACGGGGCATCCATGTCAATTTTAAAGTGCTTGCAGACAGTAGAGAGCAAACCAAAGTAATAAGCGTGACGCTTATCCCAACCATTGATGGCACCTTGATTAAGCGATTTTTCATGATGGGTAATCAGTTTCTCAGCAGAGAAATACTGACGTTTGCCGAGACCATCACAGCTTGGGCAAGCACCATACGGATTGTTAAAACTGAACATGCGCGGCTCAAGCTCAGAGACGGCACGATCACAAACAGGGCAAGAATGCTTGGCTGACATCACTTGGTTTTCATCACCGCCTTCTTTTGGATTGCCATCCATAAAGTGTAGCGTCACCAAACCTTGACCTAAGCGCAGAGCAGTCTCCAAACTTTCAGCGACGCGGTTACCCAAGTCATCACGAACTTTAAAACGATCGACAACCACTTCGATGGTATGCTTTTTCTTTTTATCCAGTGTCGGCAGCTCATCAGTGTCATAGACATCACCGTCGACGCGCACACGTACAAATCCTTGACCGATCAATTGCTCAAGCAATACCGTATGCTCGCCTTTACGCTCACGAATGACGGGTGCCAAAATCATGATTTTGGTGTCATCTGGTAGTGCCATGACTTGATCAACCATCTCAGTCACTGACTGCGCGACCATTGGCTCGCCATGCTCAGGGCAAAACGGCGTACCAATACGCGCATACAGCAGGCGCAGATAGTCATAAATTTCGGTAATCGTCCCGACCGTAGAGCGCGGGTTATGGTTGGTTGATTTCTGCTCGATAGCAATCGCAGGGGAGAGACCCTCGATACTATCGACGTCAGGCTTCTCCATTTGCGAGAGGAACTGACGCGCATACGCCGACAAGCTCTCGACGTAACGACGTTGCCCTTCGGCATACAAGGTATCGAATGCCAATGAAGATTTACCAGAACCTGATAAGCCGGTAATGACCACGAATTTATCTCGTGGAATGTCTAAATCGACATTTTTTAAATTATGAGTACGTGCGCCGCGTATTGCGATATGGTCATGTGCCATCGGTGATAGGTTTCCTATTTGCTAAAATGGTATTTAAAAAAGATGGTCGTCGTTCAATAATAATATAGGTAACTAATATGAGTAACTAATATGAGTAACTAATGACTATGGGTAACTTAGGGTGAGTTTATGGGTTAAACAAAAGCGTGGATAGTTCTCAAATGCATATCGTTTGATAAAAGTTAAGCGTTGTATCGAACAATATAAATGACTGTTTTTATTTTGTGCTTTGTTTTTGACTTTAATAAGCAAATCTAAATCAAATCAGTGTTAACTAATAGGGAGGGTTTGTTATAAATTTATCCAAGCTGTATCAGTACAAGCTGTGTCAGCTTAGGGTATGTCTTTTTATCAGGACATGCGTCATAAGTGCTGTTTAGGCAACAATGTCTGCGCTGCCTTGTTTTATTGTCATGATGGAGGGATTATTCAAGGTATGGTGACCCATCAGATGCACTTGGTAACAAAATTATGGTGTCACTCCTACAGGTAAGTGCAGGAATGGTCAAAGGAAGCGTAAAAAGACAAAAGTCTCGGCAACCTGATGGCGAATGTCTTATACTAGTGGGCTTAATTTATAGCTAAAGCCTTGATAGAGTCACAATAGTATAAGCAGCGCAGTAGTGACAAATCAGCAATGACGAACCAGTGAGGCAAGTATGAATAGCGTAGAAAAACGGGCAATTCTCGGGGTCGGTGGTATATTTGCCTTGCGGATGATTGGTTTGTTTATGATTGTGCCCGTGTTTTCTGTGTATGGCGACAATTATGCGCATGCGACACCGTTTCTAATTGGCTTAGCGGTCGGTATTTATGGGCTAGGGCAAGCAATCTTTCAGATACCGATGAGTCTTGCTGCTGATAAGTTTCCACGTAAGCCGATTATCTTTTTGGGTCTGGTGCTATTTGCTCTTGGCGGTATCATCGCTGCCAATGCCACGGATATTTATGAAGTTATTATCGGTCGGGCGCTGGCAGGTAGTGGCGCGGTCTCTGCGGTATTGATGGCGCTACTCGCTGATGTAACGCGCGAAGAAATGCGCACCAAAGCGATGGCCACGATGGGCTTGACCATTGCGACCTCTATCATGTTGGCATTTGCTTTTGGTCCGCTATTGGTCGGTTCGCTTGGTATCTCTGGGTTGTTTTGGTTGACCTCAGGGTTTGCTATTCTAGCAATGCTGCTGCTTTTTTTCGTACCGACGCCGCTACGAGTGCTCAAGCATAATTTAGATAATAAATCGATTGGTCAGCAGTTAGCGACGGTACTAAAAATCGGCGATTTAAACCGCTTACATATCGGTATCTTTGCGCTACATCTGACCATGACGGCGATATTTGTCATATTGCCGCATCAGCTCAATGACGTGATGGGTCTATCGGTACGCCAGCAGGGTTTAGTCTATTTGCCATTGCTATTTATTGGCTTTGCCGTCGCGATTCCTTTTATTATCATTGCCGAAAAGAAACGCAAAATGCGCCAAGTATTCTTGGGTGCGATTGCCTTGATGACCGTCGCCTTAGCAGTGCTAGCATTGGGTAGTCAGGTCGGCATCGGTATTATTTTAGGATTGCTGCTGTACTTTATGGGCTTTAACTTGCTTGAAGCAACGATTCCTTCGTGGATATCCAAGCGCGCACCAGTTGCCAATAAAGCCACGGCTATGGGGCTGAATTCTTCCAGTCAGTTCTTTGGTGCATTTGTGGGCGGGGCAATGGGTGGCTTGCTATTGAGTCAGCCTAATCTGCTGGCGTGGGGAATATTGGCTATCATTATGGGCATTTCGTTGCTGCTTATTATCCCAATTGCTGATCCACCGTATTTATCAAGTACGACCGTTACGATTCCCAAAAACATCAACATACAAGATTGGTCGCGGCAAGTGCTAGCAGTAGACGGCGTTGATGAACTGGTGGTCATGGCAAAAGAACAAGTGGCTTATTTAAAGCTGGATAAGACCCAGTTGACAGAGGATTCACGGCAGCAGCTATCGAGCTTGGCGCAAAGTCCATTAGATCTTTAATAGATTAACTATGCAACAATCTAAAGGTTATAGAAATAAGCCTAAATGGGCAAAACTGAGTAGACAATAACCGCGTAGACAGACCCTAATAAGTGAAAACTAAAAATTCATCTCTGTTTAAAAGGAATTAATATGAGTCAGTTTAAAATGCTGTTGAATGGTGCTTTTTTTGGTAAAGATGTTGCTCCCCGAGCAATGGTCAAACTGGCGATAGGTTTTGGGCTATCTGCCACGCTTTTGACCTCTGGCTGCGCCACCCAAAATATTCAGGCTTATCAAAACACCACACCAACGCTCGATATGCATGAATTTTTCTCCGGTCAGATTGATGGCTGGGGCATGTTTCAAGGTCGCAATGGCGAGGTCAAAAAACGCTTTTACGTCGATATTGATGCCACTCATGAAGGCGATAACGTCATTGTATTGGATGAAAATTTTGACTGGGCGGATGGCACAAAATCGCAGCGTATATGGCGACTGACCAAGCAAATGGATGGCAGTTGGAAAGGTACGGCAGGTGATGTCATTGGCGAGGCGACAGGGGAAGTGGTTGGCAATACCTTGCATTGGAATTACGTATTAGAGTTGCCCGTTGAGGACAAGACTTACAAAGTGAATTTTGATGATTGGATGTATCTTATTAATGACGATGTCATGCTCAATCGTTCAGTCATGAAAAAGTTTGGCGTAGAGCTGGGTAGCGTTACTCTCAGTATGCATCGTAATAATAAATAATCGTTGGCATTACTGATATTTTATGGTGTTTTTCAGGGCTCTAAGGAGTCCTTTCTACTTATAATCCTCGCTAAGATGTTGATACTTCAAAATAATGAATAGTATGGCACAGAGGGAAGTTGATTTTTAATAGTGATAAAAACAAAGCCTCAACACTGCACGACGTAGCATGTCGTTTGCTGTATACAGTGACTAGATATTTTAAAAGAAAATAGTTAAAGTAAAGCCATATTACTGATAGAATTAATGGTTTATATTAAAGACTCGATTAAAGCTCGTAATTAAATTATTCATAAGTAAGAGGACGGAACTATGCGCGGAGTTAATAAAGTTATCATCATCGGTAACCTTGGAGCAGACCCTGAGGCACGTCAATTTAGTAACGGCGGTAGCGTGACCAATATCTCGGTTGCGACGTCAGAGCAGTGGACAGACAAGCAAAGCGGTGAAAAGAAAGAAGCCACCGAATGGCATCGTATTTCACTCTTTAATCGTCTAGGCGAAATCGCCGCGCAGTATCTGCGTAAAGGCAGTAAGGTCTATATCGAAGGCAGTTTGCGTACCCGCAAATATCAAGATCCCAATGGTCAAGACCGCTATATTACTGAGATTCGCGCTGAGCAAATGCAAATGCTGGATGGCGCAACGGGTGGTCAGGATAATGGCGGCTTCAGTAATAATAACCAAGGTGGCCAAAATCAAGGCTATGGCAACCAAGGCGGTCAAAGTAACCAGAATAATTTTGGTCAGCAAGCAAACAATCAGCCTGCTCAGCAAGGTGGTTACAACCAATCTAGCGGTGGTCAAAACAGCTTTAACAATAATCAAGGTGCACCTGCTCAGCAGAATCAGTTTAATCAACCTGCTCAAAAGCCTGCACAATCAAAGCCGACAGCAATGCCAGATGGTCCTGTCGATGATGATATTCCATTCTAGGATATACCTTAGAGGAATACGTAAATAAAGAATGTTGATTAAGTTAGATAGAGCCTATAAAAATAGGCTCTTTTTTTATGGAGAAAATAAAGTAAGCGTAAATAGTTAATGAAGAAAATACTTATAATTTTAGCAATTACTTTATTGCTCTCGATAATGTTATACAGCATAAAAAAGTGAATTTGAAATACGATAGAATAAGAAAAATTCCTCATTTCTGTTAGCTATTTATCTGCTTGTTTATCATATCAACCATATCTATAAACGAAATTATTCATGGTCATTTTTATATTTTTTTCGCTAGAAATTATTAAAATGACCACTTATATCCTATATCAACCGTTCATTCTATTAGATTTTACTAATGCTAACGCTTCATTAAATGTGTTGATATAATAAAAAGTCGCCAATGATTTAGCAAAAATTACACCTTAAATCTTTTAAAAAAAATGGTTTTGAAAGAATTTATAAAAGTTCAAGGTAGGGTGGATTTATAGCCCAAAGTATCAAAAATTATTTAAGCAGCACCGTATTGTGGTCGTGTTTGCTTAAGTATCAGCGTTAGGTTTATCAGATGAATAATAGCGATGTATTTCGAAAAAGTGACTTGGGTCGAGAAGAAATTAAGACGCAAAGTCTAGGTGTGTTGCCGCGAGAGGCGAGAACATTGTTAATCATGATTGATGGCAAAAAGACTTATCAACAATATCTTGATTCGCTTGATAACAGTAAGATGTTCGCTGAGTTTGGCGGGATAGCACCTCTGTTTGAGTTGTTACAAGAGTTTCAGTGTATTGAGTTGATAGCAGATGATAATGCCAGCGTTGCAAGTCAATCGTATGTAACCCCGCAACCAGCGGCACCACGTACTGTCACTGAGCAGCAAGTGGCTGAAATACAGCCCACGACGCGAGCAAACGAAGACAGCAAAGCACTTCAGCCTCAATCCATTCAATCGCAGAGCAATAGTGCCGCTGAGTTTGATGCTACCTTTAACGATAAGCCAAAAAAGACAGCTTCTTTTACTGGCTATTTTAAGCGCAAAGCCGCTGATGTTAATTTTGAGACATTAAAGTCAGAATTGGCGACTTATATCGAAAAAAATGCACCATCTGAAGATGTATGGGGCTACCTGCTAAATCTGGAGCAGTGTACTGATGCCCCGCAATTATTGGCTCTCATACAAAAGATCCAGCGCTCTACCAGTGGTGGTTTATCGCAGGGTGTGGGTGAGTTTTCCAAAAGAATCAAACTCTAAATTTTACTCACTTATCGTAGCGATGCATTTGGCTATTGCTTACAAGAAAATCTAAATAATTTATCGGAGTGCGTTATGGACGTCGCTGAGCTGTCAGAAAAGAACCAGTCAAATATGCTACATGGCGAGCATATTATTACACGTTTGACCTATATTAGCCGTTATAACAAAGACAACCCTAATGGGGAGGTCACGCGTATCCTAGCGCAAGCGCAACAGAATAATGAGCATAATGGCATTACGGGTGCATTGGTATTCAATCACAATTACTTTCTTCAAAGCATTGAAGGAGCGAGACCTGTCATTAATGAGCTATTACGCAAGCTTGTAAAAGACGAGCGGCATTTTTCCTTACAGATTATTGAATGTCGCGAGATTGAGCAGCGCCACTGGAATAAGTGGTCGATGAAATATCTTATCCCAAGTGATGAGAATAAAGGACTGGCGCTTAAATTTTCGACAAGCACTCAGTTCAATCCTTATCTGATGAGCGCCAACCAAATCATGATGCTGATTGATACATTGTCAGAACTTCAAGAGCAAGAAGAAAAAGAGGCTTCTGCCAAGAAGAAGTCTTGGTTTGCTATCAGTTAATTGACGTTTATAAAGGTGCCAACACCCTATCACATTGCATAAGAGACCAGAGATGACATCATCAACTTCAGATGCGCATATTTTAATGAGTATGACGTACGTGAGCCGTGCAAACCCAGACGTATCAGCGAAAGACTTTAATGAGATTTTGCAGCAAGCCCAAGCCAATAATGCGGCAAATGGCATCACGGGTATGTTGACCTTTAATAAAGACTATTTTTTACAAACGGTCGAAGGACCTAGAGCACAGATTAATCGTTTATTGTACGCTCTCATTGCCGATCAGCGTCATCACGATTTACAGGTGATTGAAACACGCGAGCTCAAGCATAGAAAATGGGCAAAATGGTCAATGAACTATGCTTCTCCAACCGAATCTAACGCCGCGATTTATCTCAAATACTCTACGACAGTTGATTTCAATCCGTATTTATTAAGTGCCGAATCCGCTCTTGATTTGATGACTGAGCTTAGCGCACAACGGGCTTAGTCTGTTGAATTAACATCGAATAATAAGCAGTATGTCACTTAAGTAATATGACAATTAAGCAGTTCAAAATAAAAGAGGGACATTAAAAATGGCGTTCTGCTGATATAAATTTTTCTCGCCTTCCTAAGTCGTGTCCTCGATTTGAACAGAAGCGACTATCTGAAGGTTTATTGTTTATAGCATTAATACGCTTACCTGTATTGAGTGGATTGACTAATGTTGTTTAATTACTGCTTTTTATAATATTATTACTTACCGGATTTATTCCTAAGTTGGTCCAAATAAAGGTTTTTTAAGTGGATAAAAGATATAGCATTAAATTAGGCTAATTATTGGCTATTTCGTATGATATAGTCCGATGACTATAAAGTTATTACGATGGTTATTTTGGTGACTGTGTTGACATAAAACTTATGATTGGTTTTATTGTATTGATATTGTTGCATATTGACTACAAAGTTCATTAATTCCCTATTGTTATGAATACTGTTTTTGTTTATATTGTCCCTACTTATTAATGCCACTGGTAATAGCTTATCAACGTCACTAATAATAACGTTTTGATAAGCAATAAATGAAATTGACTATTAAATTTCGTATTACTACTTATTATTTGTGAATTGGCACTCTTTAGCGCTTAATAAATAGTATTATATTTATTAGGTTTATATCCCTTATATAAAAGTTGAATTTATTATGAACAACAATACTGCCCTTGATTTAGACAGCTTAAACGTCGATGAGCTACGTGCCATCACTGAAAACGCCCAACAGTTAATTGCCAAAAAGCAACATCAGCGTTTGTATGATGCTTATATGCAGTTTGAAAAAATTGCCGAAGAGAGTAATAGCACCATCGAAGAGATTTTAAAGGCTGGTGAGACGTTAGAGAAAAAGCGTAACATCAAGTATCGCAACACCGATAATAATGAAGAAACATGGACGGGTCGCGGTCGCAAGCCACTATGGTTGGTTGATGCGCTAGCAGCAGGTCGTGACATTGAAGATTTCGCTATTTAATCTGTCAAGATTCGAATAGCAATGCTAGGCATTACTTTGTCCTTATGACTTTCATAACGATTGAGTCAAAAGTGCATTAGTAGACAGAAGTCAGTATCTTTATTGCCAATATTTTGGTAAAAAGATACTGGCTTTTTTTCTGTCATCTGTATGCTATTGTTTGTTATGATAATGACGTTTTTACCTTATATAAGAGTTGTGTAACCGTGGCCCAAGTCTCTGCGTCGTCTCATAAGCGTCCCCGTAAGCTGTGGTGGCTATTTGGGTTTATATTATTTGCGCTATTTGCCTTATTGCAAATGCCTGCGTCGTGGCTACTTGAAAAATATGCACCTAATAATCCTTATGTGCAGCACGTGTCGGGCAACTTATGGCAAGGCTCAGCGATTTGGCAGCTGCCTTTGTCAGCAACGCCATTGACAGGTGCGGCGAATTGGTCGTGGCAGCCGTGGCAATTATTTTTGGGTAAGTTGGGTGCAGAAGTCGATATCACGACAGAGCAGACCAGATTAAACGGTCAAATAAAGCTTGGCACCAGCGCATGGCAGATTGATGATATGAGCGGCAAGATTGCGCCGGAAACATTGGCCAGTGTGGTCGATTGGCAGCTGCCCAATACACCGATTCAAGTCAATGCGGTATCGTTAAAACGGCAGACCGGTTCGGATAATGACTCCAATAAAAAGTCCTCTGGTTTCAGTGAGGCCGATGGTCAGTTGACTTGGGTCGGCGGTGAAGTAGGTTATCCGAGTGGCGGTAAGGTTTTTTATATCACTATGCCAGCGATGCGTGCCGAGCTTAGTACGGAACAAAAAAATGATAAAAATCTGCTGCACGTTAATTTATTAAATAATCAAGATAAGCGCTTAGGGGATCTGTATGTCGATGGCGATAATATGCTAGATGTTAGCTTGACCCAGCGTTTATTAGAAAATATGCCTGAATACAAAGGACAAGCCCCGCAAGATACGCCCGTTGTCAGTGTGCGCCAGCCATTGTTAGCCGGTTTGGGGACGCGCTAGATGTCTACTGCTACCTTAAAACCCATCATCAATGTTCTCAATCGCTGCGCTGGTTGGCTGCTACTATTAGCAATTGCTTGGCTGTGCTGGACGGCGGCACGGCTATTGTGGTTGTTGCTAGCTGCGCCTTTGGCACCAGCTTTACCGCTAGCTCCTCTACAAAACGCCAATACATCTGGCGATGATTACAGTGGTCTGTTTGCCATTTTTGCTGACCCCGATCCTGTCGCTGCGGCGGTACAGCCACCCCCTAATATTGGCTTAAAAGGGGTTTTGTTAGCCGTGCCAGAGAGCATGTCGTCCGCCTTATTAGACGTCAATGGCGAGGTCAAAAACTATCGCATCGGTGACAGTCTAAAAGACAGTGACTATACTCTGATCGCTGTCGACTGGAATGCCGTTATCATCGCCGATGCCCGTGATCAGCAAACGGTCATTAGAATGGCAGAGGCGATGGCACTCGACCAAAGCGATATGCTAGCAGGTGCCGTCAGCAATCAGCGTTTGCCAAACAGCAACGCATTGCCCAGTGCTCCAATGCCAGCACAAGATAATACTGAGTCCACAGCAGAGACGACTCCTGAGAGCAGTCCGCAATCTGCTATTGATGAGGCCATCACGTCACTGAAAGAAAATCCAGCCAGTTATCTGAGCAGGATGGGTGTCATGGCCTCAGGCGAAAACTATCAGGTAACGGCAGCGATGCCTTCAAAACTACGCAATCGTCTAGGGCTAGAGCCAGGTGATCAGGTCTTGACCGTTAATGGTCAAAGTGTGGGCAATAATCCTAGCCAAGATGCTGGTATCCTGCAACAAGTACAGCAAGCAGGCGAAGCACAAATAGAAGTCAAACGTGGCGAGCAAGTGATTACGATTCGCCAGCAATTTTAGGCAAGCAATGTTTTAGTAAGCTCTTTCTTATTAGGCCGTTTTAAGTAAATAATGACCATCTGGTTGGGGCTATGGTAGCAACACGCCAGCTGACAATATTCAGTACATACTAAGCGACATCACTGTAGGTAATTATCAATATGGTACGTTCTCATAAATTTTCAGTCACGCCTTTGCACCATACCTTACAGCGCTTGATGCGCCTATGCCGTCCTCTTTGCCTAGCCATACCGCTATGGGCGGCCAGTACAGGTCTTGTTAGTGCTGAGAGTTGGAAAGTCAACTTGCAAGATGCCGATATCAAAGCCTTTATCAACGAAGTGGCGACCATTACCGATCAAAACTTTGTCCTTGATCCACGTATCAATGGCAATGTGACGGTCATCTCCAATAAAGCTTTGTCTCGTGATGAGATTTATCAGCTGTTTTTGAGTGTGATGCAAGTCAATGGTATTGCCGCGATTGACTCAGGTACAACTGTTAAACTGGTGCCAGACAATGTCGCCAAGCAGTCTGGTGTGGCCGTCGATTTGCGCGGTGATAGTGTCGGTGAAGCACTGGCAACTCGGGTCATTTATTTAACCAATACTCAAGCGGCAGAGGTGTTGGGAGTCATACGACCACTCATGCCACAGTCTGCCCATGCTGCTGCTGTGCCTGGTGTTAATGCGTTGGTATTGTCAGATCGCGCTGATAGCTTGAATCAATTAACCGCGCTCATCCGTGACTTAGACAGCAACGTTAATGACAGTTTACAAGTGATACCGCTACGACATGTCGATGCAGAGCGTATGATGGAGCTGATCAGTGCTTTGGTGGCGAGTGCCGGTAGTGGGCAAGCACAAGGGGGCAATAATCAGCTTAAAGTCATCGCCGATACGTCCAGTGATAGGCTGCTGGTCAAAGGCAGCCCTGAGATGATCGCCAAAGTCCAAGAAATGGTCAATCAGTTGGATACCACGCCTACAAGACGCCTGAGTGGTTTGCGGGTTTTTCGATTGAAGTATGCCAGTGCTGGTCATATTGCAGATATGCTACGTGGCTTGCTAGCCAATCAATCTATCAATAGCGCTGGCGCGACCTCGACATTAGAGGCCGCCTCGCTAAATGATGCAAGTACGACAGGTGCATCGATTAATGGTGCAGCCAGTGATAGCATTGGTAATAGCAGTACAGCAGTAGTGCCTGCTAGCAGCGCAAGTGGAACGAGTACGGGGGTGGGCGGTCGGCCGTTCAGTATCATCGCTGATGAAACGCAAAATGCTGTGATCGTCAATGCCGCACCCGAGCTGATGTTTGAGATTGAAGACGCGGTTAGCCAATTAGACAGTCGCCGTGCACAAGTATTGATTCAAGCCGCTATTGTCGAAGTATCGGGCGATGATGCGACCCAGCTGGGTGTGCAGTGGGCGCTGGGTAATGCCAACAGTGGTTATGGAGTAGTAAACTTCAACAATGTTGGTGCTAGTGCGACAACCCTTGCGGCTGCCGCCTTAGCAGGTACTGGTACGGCAGGTATCAGCGCTGCTGCCAGCTCTATCGCTGGTGCTTTGATAGGGATTGGAGACAGTCGAAAAGACAGTCAGGGTAATACTGAGTTTTATGGTGCCATCTTACAAGCACTGGATTCTTCCACCAGTGCCAATCTACTGTCCATGCCGTCAATTTTGACATTGGACAATGAGAAGGCGAGTATTTTGGTTGGTCAAAACGTGCCTTTTGTGACTGGCTCTTTTACCACCAGTGGCAACAATTCAAACAATCCATTTCAAACGATTGATCGCCAAGATATTGGTATTAATCTCAATGTCATTCCGCATATTGGTGATAATGGCACAGTACGCTTGGAGGTATCGCAAGAAGTATCGTCAGTCGTGCCAGGTAGTACGGGTAATGCCAGTGGTTTGATTACCAATAAGAGCCTCATCAACACGACTATTCTAGCCGATGATCAACAGACCATCGCTCTAGGCGGTTTGATGCGCGATAACACCACGACGCGCCAACAAAAAGTGCCTGGTTTGGGCAATGTACCCTTTATTGGTCGATTGTTTCGTTCTGACAATGACAACACGCAAAAAAGCAACTTAATCATCTTTCTACAGCCGACTATCCTACGCGATGGCGGTGCAGTGGCGAGTGTGACTGAACGCAAGTTCAACCAAATGCGTGTCCTACAGCTGGTCATTGACAAAAACGGGACGATTAAGCAGTTGCCCTTAAGTGGGACAGAAGGCTGGGATGGCAATGTCGATGCAGATTACGAATTGATGCCACTCAATCCGCTCGTACCGAGGCGCAATCAAACACCAAAAGCTACGTCACAAGGTTTTACTAAAGTAGATAGTCCAAGTAGTGGTATCACGACTTATCCTCTCAAGCGTTAAACGCAAGCTCAATCAAGCTATCGTATCGTGCGGTTTTATTGAAAATATGACACCGTACATAAGCTTGCGTATTCATAACACAGATAAACACAGCCATTACTATATCCCAGTATACTAAGTAATTTAGATATACCGAATATTGATAAAATAACGTTTTAGTGCACTCTAAAAGACAAACAAGCTGTAAAGGGGTGGAGGTGATGGCGCATCGTATTAGCAAAAAAAAATGGCTTATGTTAAGCGCAGTTGGTACGGCTTTATTACTAATACCGCGTCGTAGCAGCCGCCAAACAGGTAACAGTCGACAATCAGACAGTCACCCACAAAGCGAGATTAAAAAACAAAACGCATCATGATCATTCAGATGCTAAACGTGGACTTTTTTCATGGTGATTTTGCCTATTATGAATATTTTTACGAACAATGATTAAGTTTGGAACCTGTTAATGACTGCTCTTGACTCACCATATATCGCGCCGCATTCATCGTCTGCTTTGCCACTGATTGACACGCATACACATTTTGACGCACCAGTATTTGATAATAATAGAGCGGTACAGGTAGAAAAAGCGTGTGAGCAAGGGGTGCGCCATCTTATGTTGGTGGGCTATTTGTATGAGTATTTCGATCGTCTGTATGAGACTAAACGCCTGATTAATGAAGATTTTCAATCGATTATAGCGCAAGCAGCTATAGTGCAATCATCGATAATTAAGGCTGGCAACCAGTATAACTCGTCTCTAGATGCTCATATTGCGCTGGGTTTGCATCCTTTTTATATCAAGCAGCATACAGAAGCACATCTGGATAGTATGGCAAAGATGCTTGCTGACGAACGCCCATTAGCAATCGGTGAGATTGGCTTAGATACTTTTACAGATGAGATGAAACAGCCTGATGTTTTAGCCAAGCAAGAGTATTTTTTTAAGGCACAATTGGATATGGCAGTGACCCATCAGCTGCCGGTGATGCTGCATATCCGCAAAGCCCATGCTGAAGCGTTAGCCATATTGAAAGCACATGATTATAATGCGCATAATTTGGGCGGGGTCGCGCATAGTTTTAGTGGTGGTGAGCAAGAGGCAAAGGCTTTTGTAAAACTAGGATTTAAGCTCGGCGTTACTGGACAAGTCACCAATCCAAATGCTAAAAAACTGCGTCGCGCGATTCAAGCAGCCGTTGATAGTTATGGTCTTGAGTGCTTGGTGATTGAAACTGACTGTCCGAATATGACACCCATTATGTGTCAGCATTCAAACAATAGCCAGTCAGCGCTTGGGCAAAATTCAGCCAATGAAGGGGATGATACTTCCGCTCATAATAGAAACGTTCCCGCCAATTTGCCATGGGTGCTGCTGAGTCTGAGTGAGTTACTCGATGTACCGTCATATCGCCTTGCCGAGCAACTATGGCAAAACAGTTGCGATGCCCTACGTACTGACTGGCATTATCCTATACCGTCAAAAGGGTAATGGCTACTAACAGTAAAAAGTAACGTGATAGAGAATAAAATAAAAGCAACTTGAGCTACCACCTTTAAAAAGAGCGTTTAATCTGTTATGAGTGAAGCACAATTATTTGACCCGTCGTTTGTAGAGCCTAATACCGTTGAGCATTCTGTCGTTCATGACGACAGTGACAGCGCAAGTGAGCAATATGAGCGGCGTTTCCAAGGAACGCAAACCCTCTATGGTCGCTCAGCCGTTGATACTTTTGCGGCAGCACATGTGTATGTGATTGGCGTCGGGGGCGTTGGTTCTTGGGCAGCAGAGGCATTGGCTCGTACCGCAGTTGGCACTATTACTCTGATTGATTTGGATGTATTGGTGGCTTCTAATGTCAATCGGCAATTGCCAGCGTTAGACAGTACCTTTGGGCAAAGCAAAATTGCGGCGATGGGGCAACGCCTTGGTGAGATTAATCCCAAGGTCACCGTCAACTTAATTGATGATTTCCTGACAGTCGATAATGTTGCCGCACTCCTGCCGAGCCGTGAAGAAGCAAAGGCTGCCATTGCTCAAGGTCATCCTATTGTCATTCTAGATTGTGTCGATGATATGCAGGCCAAACTTGCTATCGCCCTACATTGTCGTTTCAATAAATTAAAATTGGTCTGTGCAGGCGGTGCGGGTGGTAAGATAGACCCTAGTAAAATTACGGTAAGTGATTTGCGCGATAGCTATCAAGATCCACTACTGGCCAAGCTTCGCAATAAATTACGTCACGAAAAAGGCATTAATAGCGCTCTAAAAGAAAAGTTCGGCATCAAATGCGTCTATTCTACAGAACCACCACGCGTCGATAAAAGCTGTCAAACGGGCGGTTTACATTGCGGCGGTTATGGTTCAGCAGTAGTGGTGACATCGGTCGTGGCAATGCTGATGGTGAGTGAAGCGTTACAATTATTGATAAAGCAGACGAACGTCTGAGTCTAATGAATGGAGTCCACCTTGACGATACCCAACTCACCTAAGCGCAGCTACCCAGTCGCCGCAGATGAAGTAGATCGTATTAGCAAGCTCAAAAAATATCAGGTGCTCAACCATAATGATGAGCCTGCTTTTTCTCGTCTGACTGAACTTGCTAAGTTGTTTTTTGACATGCCAGTTGTCACTATTACCTTTATGGATGAGGAGACTCAGTATCTAAAATCTGTGCATGGGCTTGTTGATATATGTACGACGGCGCGTGAAGTGGCTATCTGTAACTATACCTTGCTGTCGGATGGGGTGTTTGTGGTCGCAGATTTGTCAAAAGACAGTCGCTTTGATCAGAACCCATTGGTGACGGAGTCTACCCATCTACGCTTTTATGCGGGTGCTCCCATTATCATGCATGAAGACAATAAGACGTATCGTCTAGGCTCTTTTTGTCTGATGGATACAGAGCCTTATCATGGCTTTGATGCTAAGCAAGAAAAATTATTGGCCCAGTTTGCGATGATGGCTGCCGATGCTTTACAACTACAAGATAAACAACGTGTCGCCAAGCATGCTAATGAGATGAAATCGGACTTTTTGGCCAACATGAGCCATGAAATACGGACACCGATGAATGGCATTATCGGCATGGTAGAGATGCTTAGCGAGACTAAGCTCAGCCAAGAACAACAAGAGTATGTGGACAATATAAAAGTCTCAAATGAGCATTTGCTAGCGATTATTAATGGTATTTTGGATTTATCGAAAGTTGAGTCTGGCAAAATGACCATTGATGCCATCCCGATGAACTTGTCCACCTTATGTAATGAAGTGGTTAGTCTCTTTGCTATCAAAGCTCGACAGCGCGGCTTGATTTTAGACTATCATTATATGGAATCGCTATCACCTTATGTGCAAGGGGATCCGGTACGTCTCAAACAAATCATGGTCAACCTTGTCAATAATGCCATCAAATTCACCCGTGAAGGTGGGCGAGTGAGTATCGATGTTAAGCACGTGCCCAATTGTTGCTATATCAATGACAAGTCTAAAAATGATGAATCTGATGATGTTTTGACTGATGAGACCATTAGTGGTGACAGTATCATTGAAGAGAGCACTAGCCAAGAAAACATGACCTTATATATTCAGGTCACCGATACAGGCGTCGGTATCAAGCCTGAATCAGTTGATGCGATATTTGATGCTTACAATCAAGCTGATAAATCGACCCATCGTCTGTATGGTGGTACAGGTCTTGGGTTGTCTGTGTGTAAATCTCTGGTGGATCTAATGGGTGGGTGCATTAATGTAGATAGTGTGGTCGGTGTCGGGACTACCTTCACGGTATTGTTGCCGCTACCTACTATCGGTGAGGAGCAGTACGAGAGCTGGCAAGATTCAAACGACTTTACTATGATAGTGCCCACTCAGGAGCGTTCTGGTCATATATTGTTAGTTGAAGATGACAGTGTCAACGCGACGATAGCCAAAAAAGCTCTGAATAATAGTGGTCATACGGTCACGCATGTCACCGATGGGCAGCAAGCGATTGAGACTTTTGCGTTGTACCCTGAGCGTTATGACCTCATTTTGATGGACCATCATATGCCGATTATGGATGGCGTACAGGCAACCATTAAGTTACACGAACTTTATGATCCTCAAGTACTGCCACCGATTATCGCTTTGACTGCTAATGCAATGGATGGCGAGCGCGAAAAATATCTCAATGTGGGCATGCAGGATTATTGCACCAAGCCCTTTAAACAAGAGCAGCTAAACGCCTTGGTACAATATTGGCTGATGCATAAGCAATCGTCAGCTGATTAAGAGAGTAAGGCAGACTTAATTTGCAAAGATATAGTCAGAGCACTTTTAAACCGCTACGGTGTTACCCATCCTAGATGTACGCAGTGTAATATCTGTGGTCAGTTGCCTTGTAGCGATTCTAAAATTTTTTGATTATAGATCTACTAAATCGCACGAATGCATTTTTTATTGTGCTGATTGTTAAAAATGTTTTAGTGCTTGTTTATGATATTTTTTCGATGGCTTTCTGACAAGTAATAAAAAAGCTTAACCATTTAATAATGGTTAAGCTTTTTTTATGCGTTACTAGGGCGTGTCCTCAATTCAATCGAGCATTCTCTAAATGCGATAAAAATGGCTAAATTTTTATCGCCATTTTCAAAATGAGGACACCCCCTAAATCAAGTTGAGCGATTAGTTAACGCGAGTTTGGTAGTCACCAGTACGGGTATCGACACGGACGACTTCACCTTGCTGAACAAATAATGGCACACGTACAACCGCGCCTGTCTCTAACTTAGCAGGTTTGCCGCCACCACCTGAAGTATCACCACGTACGCCAGGATCTGTCTCCGTGATTTGTAACTCAACGAAGTTGGGCGGCGTGATCGACAATGGACTTCCATTAAATAGAGTGATGGTACATACGGCATTGCTGTTTTCTTTTAGCCATTGTACTGAGTCGCCCATTGCTGTTTTGTCAGCTTGGATCTGCTCAAAGCTTTCAGGATGCATAAAATGCCAAAACTCGCCATCGTTGTATAGATAGTTCATTTCAGTGTCCATGACATCAGCCGCCTCTAAGCTATCACCTGACTTGAAAGTTTGCTCCAATACTTTACCACTACGAAGATTGCGCAACTTGACACGGTTAAAGGCTTGACCTTTACCAGGTTTGACAAACTCGTTTTCAAGAATGGCACAAGGATTGCCATCGAGCATGACTTTTAGACCGGCTTTAAATTCATTAGTAGAAAAACTTGCCACAAGAAACTCCTAAAGGTTGCGAATATATGATCAGTATTTGGGTGTGGAGATAACTGTGCTAAGCGCTGTCGTCACGCCAACTATTCATGGATGACTGGTATGCTTTGATAGGGTACTCACTAAGGGCGTATAATGACGCCTTTTAGGCACAGGTACTAGGTTGTCATGATAAACCATTTAATCACACAAAAAAACTGGCAAACGCAATTATCCGAAGGCATTACCAGCATTGATGAGCTGCTTAGTATCCTAAAACTGGAATCCTTGCGTGCTGACGTTTATGTGCCTGAGCATTTTGAGCTAAGAGTGCCGCGTGCTTTTGTCGCAAAAATGACCGTTGGCGATAGCCATGATCCTTTATTAAAGCAAGTGCTACCCGACCAACAAGAGCAAGTCACAGTGACTGGCTACGTGGCAGATCCTTTAGCCGAAAACGACCATAACCCGACCAAAGGCTTATTGCATAAATATAAATCAAGAGTGCTGTTAACGATTACAGGTGCTTGTGCGATTCACTGTCGTTACTGCTTCCGTCAGCATTTTGACTACAGTGCCAATATGCCCACTGCCGATGCCAAACAAAGCATCATCGACTATATTACTGCCCATCCTGAGATCAATGAGGTGATCTTGAGTGGCGGCGATCCTTTAAACGTGACCAATAGACGGTTATTTGCTTGGTTAGATACCTTGGAAGCCATCCCACAACTGACCACCATTCGGCTACATACTCGTTTGCCAATAGTGATTCCAGCACGTTTGGATGCGCCATTATTAGAGAGGCTGGCACAAAGTCGGTGTCATATCGTCATGGTCATTCACTGTAATCATGCTAATGAGATTGATGTGCTCACAGCAGAGTATTTGCAGCGGGCGCGAGCAGCTGGCATGACTTTATTAAATCAGGCCGTACTTCTAAAAGGCATTAATGACAGCGTTGCTGCTCAAATCGCTTTAAGCCAACGCTTATTTGCCGCTGGCGTATTGCCTTATTATCTGCACGTGTTGGATAAAGTGGCAGGAGCTGCACATTTCGATAGCGACGAGCGGTCAGCAGTCGCGCTTTATTGGTCATTATTGGCAGTATTACCCGGTTATCTGGTACCTAAGCTGGTCAGAGAGCTGCCAGATAGACCGTTTAAGGTGCCGATTGACATTTACAATGGGGCTTAAAAGTTGCATGATGACGAGGCAATATTATTTATGGACAAATAATGACCAATAAGTGCATAAGCAGCTGTTATTACGACCTTCTATCGATAGCTAACGCTTACCCGCTTGCTAATAGTTTGTGCAGCTATCACTGCGTAATGACTAAGGATAGTAATGATAACTTTATCGGATTTTCAAGAGCATCTGGCTTCGACAGAGCCGTTACAGCCTGCTTCTAGCCACTCGACCAACGGTCAAGAGCAGCATTTGCGCAAGTGGGTGGCACTTTTGCCATCGCAAACAGAAGCGCAGCAAGCAGAGCAATTGGAAAAAGTACTCACAGAGTTGAGAGTGGCTGACGTAGATGATCAGCAACGTTTTAAATTAATTCGTATCGTCCTTGATGCTGCCGATCGGCTGATTGCTGCTTTACGTCAGTCTTACGTCCATGAGACGGGAGCGCTGAGTGACGCTCAGTTGGACTGTGTTGCTCAAGTAAAATCTTTATATTATCTGGTTATTCTGGTCTGCGACGGTGTGATACGCCGCGAAATATCGTTGTTAGACAATCAAAAAACGCCGGCAAGTAGCGGCTGGCAGCGCCGTTTTACGGGCGAAAAATCTGCGCCAATGACGTTAGCCATCGTTATTTACCAGACGATGTTAACGTACCAAAAACTATTGATGGAAGAGGCCATTTGTTATCAAAAGCCACCCTCATATGTCTGGGCTGCACTCAATCGATTGTATTATCTTGCCTGTCAGCGCCATGCTGCAAAGCTTGACTTAAGTGCTTATGTCGTTACCAACCGCGCGGACAGTATACATCGATTGTATTGTCAAATATGTTTGCACAGCTTGCTCAATGTGCGCGGATTGCGTCGTTCTAATATCTTGCTGGTCCATCGCTTATTACCGGAGTGGGCTGAACCAATCGTTGCGACCATAGAGCCGCAAACTGAGACACGCGTCTTTGTCAATTTGCATAGTGAGAATCCACCTACTTATTTGACCGCCCACTCTAGCATCAATCCCTATGAGAGCCAGTACGACTGTCTCTTCATTGAGCTGGCATCAGTGATCGAGCATCTAAAATCACGCCAGCAAGCATTAATCAATGAGGGTAGCGAAGGCGTTGAGTGCTGTTTGCTGAATAAGATAGCAATGGCGATAACCTATCGCTATATGCAGCCGCAATTAACCGTACCGAATAAGTATAGCGCTAAGCAAGATGCCACAATGGTGATTGGATTTAACGATATTCATTATCATGCTAGTCATGCGCAAGGATTGATAAGCTTGATCGGCACCAAAGAGCTGCCGGATGGGGAGCGACCTCGCTATGATACCGTACCAAAAAAACCCGTGGACAGTAACTTATCAATCGTTGAAACCTTTGACAGCAAAAATATCCTTTCGCCTTTTCGCACGTTGCAGCTGATGGTAAATCCTGTTGATGTTGATGTTGATGTTGATGTTGATGTTGATGTTGATGTTGATGTTGATGTTGATGTTGATGTTGATGTTGACGTTCGTCCTCCCATTACCACTCCGCCACCGTTACAAATAATGAGTCTCTCTTTATTATGCCGTTCTGAGACGACGACTGCTGACTGGTCAATTGGGGTTGTACGCTGGCTCAATCTTGATACTCATAATCCAGAGGTAGAGTGGCAAGTCCTTGGTCACAAGTTAATCACTTGCGGGCTGCGTCTAGAGGATAGGAAGTCACGCAGTCAGCATTTTGTGCCAGCCTTCATTGTCGCTGGCGATGATCAGCTACAGACGACTTGCAGCTTAATAGTGCCGACCTTTCATTTTCAGACCAATGATAGAGTGATCATGCGCTTGCATAATAAACAGAAATTGTTACGTTTATTACATCCCTTATTGGTGACCGATGAGTTTAGCCAGTATGAAGTGGTACAACTGTAGTTTACGCAAGTATTTATTTGGATAGTGATATAGTCAATCCTATATAAATCGGCTGCGGTGGCAGCCTCTCTAAGTCTACTATTTGCCATACTTCAGCATGTCCAAGTTAAGTTAATATGCAGTCGGTTAAATTATTGTCTATAATGAGAGATACTGCGACTTACATTTTTATGGTCTAGAAATACCTACCTACCAAGTCAGTCATCCTAGACCGCATCAATAAACCAGTATTTTCAATACCCGCTGAGCCTAATACTTGTAGTGCTTGCTTATTTGCTGTGCTATTTTGATGTTAGAAAAAGCAGCAAGGTATCGAAATTAAGCGATAAAAATAAATACGATCATAAGATTCAAAAGGCCTCCTATGCGTACTCAGTCCGTCTTAAATCTACTAGTTATCGATGCCGATCAGCTCTATGCTGAGCGTCTGGTGGATTTGCTAGATTCTTATTATGACAGCATCAATCTAGGCTTTTTGGATGACAAGGAAGAGTTGCTCAAATCACTCCGCCAGCCGTGGGATGTTTTAGTTTTTGGCCAAGCCTATGATATGAGCTTTACCGACATGGTGGGCATCGTGCAAGAGCAGAGTATTGATCTGCCGATGATCTGTCTGATGAGTGCAGAGACAGCTCCGACTGCTCATAATGAGGACGGTTTGCCTTCTGTGATGAATGGCACGATGGTTAAGGCGCTTAGGGCAGACCAAGAGACAGCAGTGGTGATGGCTATTTGCTTACAGCATGATAATTTGCGTAGCCGCCGCCAGTTAAAAGCTCTGCATCATGTACTGTCTGAGGCAGAGCAGCGCGCTAATATTTTAATCAAAAACTCCAAAAGTGCGGTTGCCTATCTTGACCAAGGTATTCATATCTTTGCCAATGACCCTTATCTTCAGCTATTTGGTTTTGAATCAATGAACGATATCATTGGTGTACCCGTTATTGATTTGATCGCAGGCGGCGACAACGTCAAAGCCTTTAAGCAGTTTTTGCGACAGTTTGATAAGGGTAGCCGTGAAGAGGTCGAGTTCAAATTCGAAAGCCTACGTAAGGATGGCAGTACCTTTGAGGCAAAACTACAGCTGGCAGCAGCCACCTTGGATAGTGAGCCCGTTACTCAAATTATTATCCAACAAAATAACAGTAATAGTGCTGAGGTTGCTAAGCGCTTGGCAGAAGCTGAGCGTAAGGACAGCTTGACAGGAATCAACAACCGCCACGGTTTTGAAGAGCAGTTGATGACGGTACACCAGCAAGCAATCGATGGCGTACTGACTGCAGGGCTAATGTATGTTCGGCTCGATAACATTGGTAAAATTAGAAGTAGCTTGGGTTTGCAGGGTGTCGATACGACGGTCAAGCAGGTAGCTTATACCCTAGACGAGCTGGTGCCAGAGGGTTATGTAAGCCGCTTTAGCGATACAGCATTTACGATACTAGTAGAGAATCAGACAGCCGCAGAGCTCGAACAGCTCGCCGAGCACATTGGCTCACGTATTAGTGAGATGCTCATTGAAGTCGATAAGCGTACGACAAGCACCACCGTTAGTATTGGTATTGTCAAAATCGAAAAAAATACCGCTGAGCCTAAGATTGTATTAGAGCGAGCAATGGATGCCATTGCTCAGATTATGACTGAGACCTCTAATAAAGGTGGCACCTATCATTTATATGATCCGAGTGAGCATGCGAATAGTGATGACCATGCGCTCGCTGAGTCTTTAGTCGATGCCATTGCCAATAATCGTTTTGAGCTATCGTTTCAGGCGATATATGACATCAATAATGACCGTAGTGACTTTTTTGAAGTCTATCTGCGGCTGCCATTGGCAGATGCTGACAATACCGTGTTGACGCCTCAACAATTTATGGCGGTTGCTAAAGCGCATCAATTGCTAGAAAAAATAGATCGTTGGGTACTGATTAATGCCTGTAAAAAGATAAATGACGTCCGTAAGATCCATCCTGAAGCGCGACTATTGATACAATTGACCAGTGCTTCGCTGGTTGATAAAAAGCTGCCAAACGTTGCCAGTCAGCTAATTAATGCCGTTGGCGGTGCTGCAGGAGCATTGACGCTACAATTTAATGAACAAGATATCGCTGATCATTTAACGGTTGCCAAATCTCAATTTGAAGCACTTGACCAAGTGGGCTGTCAGCTTGGTATTACTAACTTTGGCTCGTCTACTAAGTCCGTTGAGATTGCCAGCGTTGTCCAGCCAGATATCGTACGTTTGGCTCGTAGTTACGTGCAAGATATTGATTCTGCGGATAATTTAGAAGCCGTTAAGTCTCTTATCGTGCGTACCAACGCGGTTAAAATCGATGTGTTGATGCCTTACATTGAAGAAGCGGCAACCATGTCTGTCGCTTGGAGTGTAGGTGCGCGCTATCTGCAAGGGTATTATTTGGAAGAGCCAAGCAGTACAATAAAAGTGGCTAGTGGTACATAAGAGCACCTAATCTTGTGTGACCATACAGGTATAACCTTAGACGTTTCTTAAGCGTTATTTATTGGTTTAGATGCCGATAAATAACGCTCTATTTTTAAACAGCTATCTATGCGTACCGACCGATTTTGTCTGATTTCGCATTGCATTATTATCGATATCGTCTTATATAGCTGGTGCTCCTCAACTAAAGATTGTCAAAAATGTCTATTATCAGTAAGTCATCATTGAGCGGTATTTTTACCGCTGTTCTACTGCTCACCGCCTGCGGGGAAAGTATACCACCTGATCATCGCGCGCCTGTCACGCTGCCACTATATACTGGAGGTAACGCTGTCAATGGTGCCCTAATTTATAAAGAGGCTTGTGGTCAGTGTCATCAGCTCAATGCCGGTCTCAATAAAAAAGGCCCGCAGTTGATGAATATATATGGTGCGCCCGCCGCAGAGCTAGAAGATTACACCTATAGTGATGGCCTAAAAACATCAGGTTGGATATGGGATGCAAAAACGCTCGATCCTTATATTGCGGATGCGGAAAAAGCCATGCTAGATTCAAAAATGCTATCTAACCCTATGCCTGATGCTAAAGAGCGTGCGGATGTGATCGCTTATCTGTCAACGCTTCGTGCCGCCGCGCCCCTAGTGGAAGATGAGGCAAAGTAATTCCTGATTTATACTCATTATCCAAAAAACGAGCCAATGATTACTATGACCCATACAGCCATCGATATGTCTCTTTCTTCTACACGCCAGCCAACGTCAGAGATATTCAGTAAATCTGCGCCTAGTGCTAGCGACTATCGCCATAACCAGCAAAAAATCGCCCAGCTTATGGCACAGTTAAACCAAATTGTGTTGGATAAACCTCAAGCCGTTAAGTTGGCGCTCAGTGGTATATTGGCAGGTGGTCATTTATTACTGCAAGATATACCGGGTATGGGTAAGACGACCCTGGCGCAGGGATTGGCACAGTTATTGGGCTTGAGCTTTAGCCGTGTGCAGTTTACTAACGACATGCTGCCAGCAGATATTTTAGGCATGAGTATCTATGACCAAAGTAAACAGCAATTTGAGTTTCGCTCTGGGCCTATCTTTACTCAGCTGTTACTGGCAGATGAAATCAATCGCTCCAGCCCCAAGACGCAAAGCGCATTATTAGAAGCGATGGAAGAGCGGCAAGTCACCCAAGATGGGAAAACCTATTCTTTGCCACAGCCGTTTTTTGTGATTGCCACCCAAAATCCTTTGCAGCAAGCAGGTGTCTATCCACTCCCTGAATCGCAGCTAGATCGATTCTTACTATGCTTGTCGCTCGGTTACCCATCACCTGCGGCAGAGCGTGAGCTCTTAAAAGGTCAGGATCGCCGCGAGCTATTAAAAGAGTTGAATGCCGTGCTAGATACGGACGCTGTGTTATTAGCCCAGCAAGGGGTCAAGCAAGTTCATGTCGCGGATGTGGTTTTGGATTATCTACAAAGACTGGTGGCAAAAACACGAGCAAGTCAAGAGTATCATGGCTTATCACCGCGTGGTGTGCTGTCACTACAGCGTGCTGCACAAGCTTATGCCTATGTATCGGGGCATATGGAGATGACACCTGAAGATATTCAAGCGGTGTTCGCTGCGGTCACTGATCATCGTCTCGGTCAGCGTTTTGTGCCCGCGTATGTGACGGGAGGACAAGCGACGCAGACCATCGCACAACGCATATTGGCAGACGTGGCTGTTATTGTTTAACCGTTTGATTTTTTATAACGTGCGTTTATGTCCAAAACTGCTATTCAATTGTGAATGAGAGTATTAATTTTATGGTAAGGATAGGGTAATCATGAGCTTTTTGCCAAAAGCCTTAACCGTACCAGCTACTTCAGCATTAAGCCGTTGGTTTGCCTCGCGTGCGCCTAAAAGTGATAGCGCCACGCTCAATTTGCGTAATGTCTATATATTTTTTAGTCGTGAAGGGATGCTATTTGCGGTGTTATTGGTCATTACCTTTATCGCTGGCATTAACTATGGCAATAATCTGGTGCTGGGCTTATGTTTTTATTTGGTCAGTGTCTGGCTGATCAGCTTTCATGTGACCTTTGCTCATATCTCAGGTCTAAAAGTACAATTAATAGAAGTGACCATGGCAGAAGCGGGTGCGCCTGTTTGGGTGACTTTGCAGCTGCGCAGTGAGAGCCGCCAACCAAGACGGCAGCTGTTATTTGGCTTTGAGCAGGTTGATAAAGAGACGGATAAAAAATCCAGTAAGAAAATCAAACCTAACGTAGATAGTCAAAACTCTGTGCTCGTTACACGGCTACAAGGTGAGCAAATTATTCGTTTGCCAGTACATACGCATAGTCGTGGGCAGTTTGAATTACCACGATTAAAAATCAAAACCGTTTATCCTTTGGGCATTATGCGGGCATGGTCTTATGTCTATTTTGCGCGTACGGCGTGGGTCTATCCAAAACCTGAAGCCTTTGACTGGCAGGCGCAGTATTCGGTCGCAAGTCAGGAGGATTTAGCAACAGGCGGGCAATATCGACAAGGTCAAGATGACTTTGAGCGGCTCGATAATTATATTGAAGGTGAGTCGCTGGCACGAGTTTCTTGGGGTCATGTGGCGCGCGGTCAAGGTATGTTTACCAAGCACTTTGCTGATCCAGTCGGTCATGAACAAAGTTTAGATTATGCCGATATGCCAGCGGCGCATCATGAGCAGAGGCTGGCACAGATGGCGTATGGGGCGATGAGGTTAGGTGATCTAGGCGTGCCATTTAAGATGCGCTTGCCGAGTGATGTCTCTGCTGCTCTGATGGGAGAAGGTGATAGTTTTGCGCAAGCGTGCTTGCTAAGGTTGGCAAAAACGCCATGACCAGTATCTCTAAAATAAATGACTCAAAGAAACCGGTAGAAGTATTTACTGGCTCTTCTAAATCAGACTTTATAAATTCTGCAAGCTTTGAGCAGTTGGCATTGGGTCAAAATATCACTTCTCATACTGAGCAGGCTAGCGATACTAAATGGACTCGCAAGCTATTTGCCTTGCCAGCGTATTATTGGGTATTAATCGCCCAAATCATCGTCATTTTACCTCATGCCGCGCATCTGCCTTTATGGCTGATTGGCTTTGCTGTGGTTAGTATCGCCGCCCAACTACCGCGCATCAAAGCTAAGTTCAAAAAATTGCGTCATCTAAAACGTGTCTATCAAGGCATGCAAATGCTCGGCTTCTTGCTGGGTCTTTTCGGTCTATGGCTGACGTACAATACAGCGTTTGGTCTCGATATGGGCGTGGCATTTTTAGTGCTATGTCTCATCAGTAAGCTGTGGGAATTGTATAAACGGCGCGATGCTTATGTGGTCTTAAATTTATCGCTATTCGTGCTTGCCGCGCTGTTTTTGATGGATCAAGGTCTTGTTACGACTTTAGAAGTAATCATCGGTGCTGTCATTATCTTGTTGGCATTTATTGCACTCAATGACGACGGCAATACTCGCGGTGATGGTCGTCTGCGCACTTTGGGTGTATTAGGTCTTGGGGCACTGCCATTATTGGTTGTATTGTTTTTATTCTTCCCGCGCTTACCACCGCTATGGTCAGTTCAGCTATCGGGTCAGCAAGCAACCACTGGCGTCTCCGATAGTATGTCGCCCGGTGACTTTGCTAATTTGGGACAATCGACTGAGCTGGCTTTTCGGGTAGAGTTTGCAGATAAGCGCCCACCGCAGCAGCAGCTGTACTGGCGCGGCTTGGTATTTAGCGACTTTGATGGGGTTACATGGCGTCCTAGCCCTCAGCAACAACAATGGCGGCCTGCACCGCAAATGCCTGTTTGGATGGAGAACGCCTTTGCTACTATCCCCGATGAAGTGAAAGTTGCGCCTACCAGCTATGAGGTTATTCTAGAACCCACACAACAAAAATGGCTATTTGGCCTCGATTATCCTTTTGCCCAGCGCCAAGACATCAGTATTACTTCAAACTTTACCTTATTAAAAGACCAGCCAGTTACTCAGCAGTTCCGTTATGACGTATTGCAATTTGCGCCGATGCGCATTGACCCTGTTCTGTCTGAAGCGTTGCGGCGTCTGAATCTTGCTCTGCCAGCTGATGGCAACCCACAAGCACGCGCACTGGCAAAGCGATTATTTGCGCAATCTGGCGCAGACCCTACACGCTATATAGCGGCTATTGAACGCTGGATTAATCAAACAGAATTTCGTTATACTTTATCGCCACCACGATTAAATAATAACCGTATTGACGAGTTTTTATTTGAGACTAAAGCGGGATTTTGTGAGCATTATTCTTCAAGCTTTACGTTTATGATGCGGGCAGCTGGCATACCTGCACGGGTCGTGGCAGGCTATCAAGGTGGCGAGCTAAGCCGCAGTGGTGATGTTTGGGAAGTTCGGCAGAAAGATGCGCACGCTTGGACGGAGGTTTGGCTTGAGGGTCAAGGCTGGGTACGTGTCGATCCGACAGCTTTTGTTGCGCCTGAGCGCGTTGAGCAAGGAATGGATGCGCTGACGCAGTCGCAGGGAGCGGCGATGTTCGGTGATGGCGCTAGTGCGCAAATCAGCTATCAGCAATATCAAATGCTACAAACCTTGCGCCGCCTCTCAGATCAAGCCAGCTACTATTGGCAAAAAGACGTCGTCGGTTACGATCAGGACAAACAAGCTGACTCATTACTCAAATGGTTCAACATCCGCTCAGTCATGCAGCAAATTATTTGGTTGGCAGCGAGTGCTATTACTGTCATGGCTATTTTAATCTTTGTCATCTGGCAACGTCGCCGCAAACGCTGGCATCTAGCAGATCTGCCGCTTGCACAGCTATCAAAACGTATTGGTAAGGTGGATAAATCGCTGGCTCGTGATGACAGCGAAGGCCAACTGGCATGGCTTGAGCGCGTGGCACTGGCTATTGATTCAAATGCCGAAGGTGGTACTGATAGCCGTTTAACAGACAGTGGTCACTCAGAAATTGTCCAAGCCAAAATAATGCAGATTCAACGAGATTATCGTCAGCTACGCTATGGGCGTCTCAGTACACTTGAAATCAGTGATAAAGAATATCAAATAGTGCTTAAACAGCTCAAAAAAAATGTCGGTGAGTTATTTTGATGACTGTTTGTGAAAGCGTGGTTTAGCGCATGAGAAGAAGTTAAGGGTAATAAAGGAGGTGGCTGTATGGCAATATATGTGGATTTTGTGCAAATAGAATTTAAAGGCTATAAATGGTGCCATATGTTGGCTGATACGCTGCAAGAGCTGCATGAGTTTGCCTTATTGATAGAAGTAGATCAGCGCTTATTCCACCGTCATGCCAGTTATCCGCATTATGATGTTACGGTACAGATGCGCGCGATAGCGATTGAATATGGCGCTATCCCTGCCGGTCGAAAAAAGATTATCGAATGTGCTAAGAAGTTAAAAATAGAGCTACACGAGCAAATAGCACAGTCTAAGAATGGCTAATAAGTTAATCTTTTAAAGATATAAAAAAGGTGGGTTATGCTTTTGCATCCCACCTTTTTTGTGTTCATATTTCCATTTATAGCTTATTTTGCAATAGCTGCCTTACTGACACCATCAAGCGCTTTTGCGATGTTAGCTATCTCGGTATCACAACCTTTGATGTTATGACGCTCTTTCAAATATTCAGGATTGTTGTACGACAACCAGACTTTTTTATCGGCATCTTCACTGATTAGGATTTTTTGTGGTAAGTCGATGGCGACGCTTTGCTCGCAATTCATCAATGGCGTACCCGCTTTTGGGTTACCAAACATAATCACCTGTGTTGGTCTCAATGTTAAATTGGCACCCTGCGCATTTTTTTGATGATCGACGCGCGCAAATACTTTCATGCCTTTACTTTCGATAATCGCCGCCAGCTTATCAGCAGTATCTTGCACGGAATGATTACTTTGCATCGTAACCAAACCCTTTTCAGCATTGATAGCAGTCATCGTTTCTGGCATTGATGGCATCTTATCCGGCGCGTTTAAAATATTTTCAACGCTGGCGCACGAGGACATGGCAAAAGCTAAGGCAGCGATAGAGACAATCTTAATCATAAAAATTCCTTTTATTATGGTTGTTTATAGTCAGAGCACTTTTAAACCGCTACGGTGTTACCCGTCATAGATGGACTCAGTGTACTATCTGCGGTCGGTCGCCTTGTAGCGATTCTAAAATTCCTCAACTATATTTAGTGATTGATGCTTGGTTTTGTTAAGCGATCTTCTTCTAATATTACAGATATTTCTTAATCATAGTGGATAATATTCATTTTAAGTAAAACCGAATAGGGGCTTTGCATGTTCATGCTAAATGCTCCGATAGATAATCTACCAGTAATCGAATCTTTGGCGATAAATGACGGTTGTGCGGATAGATAGCCCAGATACTTTCTTCAGGCTCTCTATAGTCATCCAGCAAGCTTATCAGTTCACCAGATGCTAGGTATTTTTGCACATAATAATCTGGCAGCTGGACGATGCCCAAACCTTTTAGCGCAGCATCAACTAGGCTATGACCACTGTTATATTGAACGCTGCCCGAAACGCGTAGATTCTTTTCTTTATCAGCATTTTTTCCAGAATCTATTTTGCCATCTTCTATAAAGTGCCAATAGTCACGTGTGCCTAGCAGACAATTATGTTTACTCAGCTCACTCAAAGAGTGCGGTGTACCGTGTCTCTCAAGATAAGCAGGCGCGGCACAGACAAAATTCGTACGACGGCTGAGTTTTTTTGCCATCATGGTTGAATCGCTTAACTTGCCAATACGAATCGCCAAATCATAGCCACCGTCGATCAAGTCCATTTTTTGATTGCTCAAAAAAGCCGTTACTTCGATATCGTTGTATCGCACCATAAAATCATTGACCAGTGGTAATAATTGCTGCTCGCCATAAGTGACAGGAGCGGTCAATTTAATCCTGCCTTGTGGCTTTGACTGTAGGTGGCTCACTGCTTGTTCAGCGGCATCCAAGCCATCAAGCACACCACGGCAATGCTGATAAAACACGCGGCCTTCTTCGGTCAGTGAGACCTTGCGCGTGGTTCGATATAGCAATTTTATATTCAAGCGCTTTTCTAACGCGCTGATCTGCCGACTGACTTGCGCAGTCGAGAGGCTCAATTCTTTTGCGGCGCGCGTGAAGCTCTCATATTCTGCCACACAAACGAATTCGCTAATACCATCCCAGCGCATGATTGTTACCACTGTGTAAAAGATATTTGCAAATATAGCATATTGTTATCACCTCAGAAACAACTATAATTATCGACATAGCATGAAATGTTTTACAGACTGCTACAACTGTAGCTTGCCTCTATTAGGTAAGCACTATAAGCTGAATAGGTCTGCGCTGAATAAGCGATAAAATTAATTAAAAAGAGAGACAACTATGTCAGATAAATTTATCAAATCGAAAGCCGCCATTGCTTGGGGTCCAAACCAGCCGCTATCTATCGAAGAAGTGGATGTCATGCTGCCACGTAAAGGCGAAGTATTGGTAAAGATCATCGCCAGTGGCGTTTGTCATACCGATGCCTTTACCTTATCTGGTGAAGACCCAGAAGGCGTATTCCCAGCGATTTTGGGTCATGAGGGTGGCGGTATCGTTGAGCAAATCGGCGAAGGCGTGACCAGTGTCCAAGTTGGCGATCATGTTATTCCTTTATACACCGCAGAATGTGGCGTCTGTAAAATGTGTACCTCAGGCAAAACCAATTTGTGTTCAGCCGTGCGCGAGACCCAAGGTAAAGGTCTGATGCCAGACGGTACCACGCGTTTTTATAAAGATGGTGAGCCAATTTATCATTACATGGGCTGCTCAACTTTTTCTGAATATACTGTTTTGCCAGAGATTTCATTGGCTAAAGTCAATAAAGAAGCACCATTAGAAGAAGTTTGCTTGCTAGGTTGTGGCGTCACTACGGGTATGGGCGCGGTCATGAACACTGCAAAAGTCGAAGAGGGTGCTACGGTCGCTATCTTTGGCATGGGCGGTATTGGTCTGTCAGCGGTCATCGGTGCTGCCATGGCAAAAGCCAGTCGTATCATTGCGGTTGATATCAACGAGAGCAAATTTGAGCTGGCCAAAAAACTGGGCGCGACTGACTGCATCAATCCAAAAGATTATGACAAACCAATTCAAGAAGTCATCGTTGAGCTAACTGATGGCGGGGTTGATTACTCATTTGAGTGTATCGGTAACGTCGATGTGATGCGTTCCGCGCTTGAGTGCTGCCATAAAGGCTGGGGCGAGTCAGTTATCATCGGTGTCGCTGGTGCTGGGCAAGAAATCTCAACCCGTCCATTCCAGTTAGTGACTGGTCGAGTCTGGAAAGGTTCAGCATTTGGCGGCGTAAAAGGCCGTTCAGAATTACCAGGCTATGTTGAGCGTTACCTAGCGGGCGAAATCCCACTACAAGACTTCATTACCCATACCATGCCATTAGAAGACATCAACGAAGCGTTTGACTTGATGCATAAAGGCGAAAGTATTCGTACGGTTATTCATTTTTAAGAGTCAATCTTAAGGTAGTAGTTTTAAAATGAATATCGTGTCATAGCATTCATAAAAATGCCGCTTCTATTAGTAGAAGCGGCATTTTTTGTTTTATTGCTAAAAAGTTTGATTGCTAAAAATTAGAAGGGTTATTTGCTCTGATTATTAAGAATAATCTGATCGGTAAGCGTACCTAAATCTGATGCTATAAAATCAGGTGTGGGAACATTCGACGCTGATAGCAACGCATTATAAGGTCGCGTGAGAAATGCAGCGTGGCAACCAGCCGCTTGCGCGCCGATAGTATCCCAAAGGTGACAGGCGACCAAACACAACTCTGACACTTCAACAGACAACTCTTTGGCTACCATCTGATAGGTTTCAGGTGCAGGCTTAAACTTGCCGACAGTCTCAACGCTGAAGTGCTGCTCAAAAAACTGACTTAGCCCTGCTTTTTCTAATGGTGTTGGAGATGGACTGCTCGCTGAGTTGGTCAACGTCACCAGTCGAAACCCTGCTTCAGTTAGCTTGGTTAATGCTGGCACCGTATCAGGGTGGGCTGGCATTTTGCTCATACGCTCTTTTAACTCATCGATATCGCTTTTTGTCAGCGTGACATTATGAATATCAGCCGTCATCTGTAAGGCAGCGACGCCAAGTTCGCCAAAAGGTGTATAGAGACCGGATAAGGTCATGGTTTGAGAATAAAGCACCAATTGGGCAAACCATTCTCTCAGTATTTTTTCATTATCAAATAAGCGAGAAAATAAAGGCGCGAGGGTATCAATATCGAGTAGCGTCTCATTGACGTCAAATACGATAATCGAAGGTGAATGCTCAGAAGACATAAGAGATTCCTTTATAAAGAGACAATGTAAGAGCTAATAAAACCTAGTCTGGCATGTCAGCCAACTGCTGCAAGATACTCGTGAAGTTCTCCACTCCTTGAGCACCGCTAACCAAATGACGCTCATTGAATATCACCGCAGGTACGCTTTGAATACCTTGCTGCTGCCAATGTTGCTCAGCGGCACGTACTTCTTTAGCAAAACGTTGGTCTTCCAGTACTGCTAGCGCCTCGCTACGATCGAGTCCAGTCTCCGACGCAATATCCGCGAGCACGGAATGATCAGAGATGTTTCTGCCATTGGTAAAGTGAGCGGTGAACAATGCTTGCTTTAACTCATGCATGCGACCTTGCTGATGCGCCCAATGTAAAAGCTGGTGCAAGTTAAAGGTGTTGTGCATGCGCATGTCATCACTAAAGTTGAACTCAAAACCAACTTCACTACCAGCTTCCGTCATTCTCGCTCGGCTGGCGTCAGACTCTTGCTTGGTTGAGCCATATTTTTCGGCAATATGCTCCCGAAAATTTTGACCTTCGCTTGGCATATTAGGGTTTAGCTCGAACGGATGCCAATGAATCTCGTGTTCGGTATTGGTTTGCTTGAGTGCTTCAGCCAACTGTCTATAACCAACGACGCACCAAGGACAAACGACATCTGATACGATATCTATACGTAGGGGCTTCTCGATATTTTTCATATGACCTCTCGTTATTTACAAGTTTGTTATTCATGATTTTGGTATTTATGATGGTAATTATAGTCAGTGAAAAGTAATATCGATACATCACATACTGCTGACATCATTTTTCTTGCTTACTATGCCTGCTCAGACAGAGGCGACAAAAAATTGATATCAGCAATACCGTCGCGTTTTTAGGATACTTTGACTATAACTACCGTCTTATTCAATAAGATTTTAACTGAAAAAACTGCTGCTCGATTGTTTTCGAACAGCAGTCTCTCTTACAGCAGTATAAAAACACCAGAGGGGTCATTACAACCCCAAATTGGCGGTTTAATTAGTCTGCTTTGTGCCATTCAAATTTCTGGAATGGCTTGTCGATTGGCGTGTTAGCAAGATGGTTGGTGTAATTGCTCATCACTTTTTGCGCCGCAGCAAGGACTACTTCTAGGATTTGGCGTTTGGTAAAGCCAGCATCCAAGAATGCTTGTACAGCAGCATCATCTACGTTACCGCGACCACGGACTACAGAGAGTGTAAAGTCACGTAGCGCTTCTAATTTCTCAGTCGGTAGTGTAGTTTCATTGCGCAATGCTTCGGTAATAGCATCATCCACTTTCATGCTTTTGGCGATACCAGTATGTGCAGGTACGCAATAATGACAAGCATGCTCGACGTTGATGGTTTGCCAGACAACGGTGACTTCTTCGTCATCGAAACTGCTGTCCAAAAATAACTGATGTAGACGTTGATAGCCTTCAAGCAACCCAGGCGCTTCAGCCATCACAGCATGCAAGTTTGGAACCATGCCAAATGCTTTGATAGAAACGTCTAGCAAGTCTTTGCTCTCTGCTGGTGCGCTTTCTTTGTCGTGTAATGTAAATTCGGTCATACAAAATCCTTAAAATAAATAGTTGTTAGGTTGTTTTTAAAGTGTTGTAGCTTAGATTTCTTAGATTAGATACCTTAAATCAGATCTCTTAAAAAGGACAAGTCAATTTGAGTGAATACTCAATTTAAACATGTCGATCTTCTCTAAGTGAATCAACTGCAACCACTATAAACAAATTTGAGTGATTGCTCAACAATGAATTGTGAAGATATATAGCCAATTTGTAACGGCCACCAAAAATGTGACTCATGAAAGGATAATGACTGTATTGAAGATTTTACCGAACACATTTAAAACTTGTTCGATTGTCTACTGACGAATATAGAAAACTGACCAATGTAAAAAAGAGTCATTATTATAAATAAGATGCCCGCTAGCAGCATCACTCACGTCTCGACATTCTCTATGATTAAAAAATACCTATGATTAAAAACTACACTGTAATAACTACAAAGTAAAAACAAAACAACTTTTTTGATACGTCATAATAAATTTATCGATGCCGTCTTTTGAGGCGTATTTTACCATTCCATTATATTCATCTGCCAGCGAGAAGCCAGCATGTCTACTTTGACCTTAACAATCAATAAACAGGATTATCAGCTCGATAATCTTGACGCCCGTACGACACTGCTCGACGTCTGTCGTCAGCACTTACGAATCACTGGACCTAAAAAAGGCTGTGACCACGGTCAATGTGGGGCTTGTACGATGCTCATCAATGGACGACGGGTTAATTCTTGTCTGACACTTGCCGTCATGCATGATGGGGATGACATCACAACGATTGAAGGCATCGGAATGCCGGATTCGTTATCGGAATTGCAGCAAGCCTTTAAAGACAACGACGCATTTCAGTGCGGATATTGCACGCCCGGTCAGATTTGCTCAGCGACCGCATTGATAGAAGAGATAAAGCAAAATTGGCCAAGTCATGTGAGCACAGACTTGCAACATCCTGACGGTCTCCTTGTACAAGAAATCGCTGAGCGCATGAGCGGTAACATCTGTCGCTGCTCAGCTTATCCAAATATTATCAAAGCCATTTCACAAGTGCTTGGGAGTCAATTGTCAGAGTCTAATATTCAAACAACGGACAATACTGCGCAAAATCCAAGCGTGACAGGTATCTGGTCGCCGCCACCGAGCGAGGCGCAACTCGGTAAGACCTCAGCGAATAACAAGACAGCAACTGCTACAACAGGAGGCCGCTCATGAAACGCTTTGAATATAGTCGTGCTGATGCACCAGAGCAAGCGGCAATATCTGCCAGTACTGAGGATGCGTCTTTTATCGCAGGTGGTACCAACTTATTAGACTTGATGAAATTGGAGATTGAAACGCCAATTAAATTGGTCGATATTACCCGTTTAGAATTAGAGCAAGTTGAAACTACTGCCGATGGTGGTCTGCGTATTGGTACGCTTGTGACCAACAGTGATTTGGCAGCGCATCCTGACGTTATTGCAAATTACCCAGTATTGTCCAGAGCAATTTTGGCAGGAGCGACAGGTCAGCTGCGTAACAAAGCGACCACTGGTGGTAATTTCTTGCAGCGCACTCGCTGTTATTACTTCTATCAAACGGATAGTGCCTGCAACAAACGTGAACCGGGAACAGGTTGTCCTGCCGTCAACGGTGAGAACCGTACGCTGGCTATTTTAGGAACCAGTGACGCCTGTATTGCCCAACATCCCTCTGATATGGCAGTGGCCATGCGCTTGCTGGATGCCACTATAGAGACAGTCAAAGCTGATGGATCGACTCGCGCTATCAATGTGAAAGACTTTTATTGCTTACCAAAAGATACGCCACATATCGAAAATATATTGGAGGCAGGCGAGCTTATCACTCATGTTGTATTACCTGCGCCTGTTCAAGGTATGCATACTTATGACAAAGTGCGCGATCGCGCTTCTTATGCCTTTGCGCTTGTGTCCTGTGCGGCAGTCATTGACGCTGACGATAGCGGTAATCTAAAGGCGGTACGATTGGCATTTGGTGGTATCGGTACTGAGCCATGGCGTAACGAAGAAGTTGAGGCACTGTTAACGGGTACCGATGGTAATAGCGATGTTATCGCGCAAGCCGCCGATCTGTTGTTGCATGATGCCAAAGGTAATGGTCAAAACGACTTTAAGATACCGTTGACGCGTCGCCTACTAAAACAAGTCATTCAGCGCGCACTAGCGGGCGAGGGAGCATAATCATGTCATTATTTGAATCAATCACTCAGTCAGAACCGACCAAAAAAATGACCATGGATGAGCCTGTCGAGTCTCTGTTTAGCAAAACGGCGAGTAAACTGGTCGGTAAGCCAATCAACCGTATCGATGGCTCGTTAAAGGTTAGCGGTCAAGCCCACTATAGTGCCGAAATCCATTTAGACAATAAAGCGTACGGTGTCTTGGTCGGTGCGACCATTGCTAAAGGTCAAGTCGAGAATATCGATAGCAGTTCTTTAGACGGCATTCCTAATATTATCAAGGTTGTCACAGACCCTAAGCATTTTTTGCGTAACTCTCAGCAAGGTGGGTTAAAAAAAGCGCCAAAGCAGGGAGCAACTGAGATTTTTTATCATGGTCAACCTATCGCTGTGGTCATCGCTGAAACCTTTGAAGCGGCAACAGAAGGGGCGAAGGCGCTTAAAGTCAGTTATAAAGATGAGACTGACCAAGCGGCATTGAATTTTACTAAAGAGCTGTCTAACGCCCATGCAGTCGATGAAAAAAAAGGCTCTGACAAAAACTATGTCCAAGGCGATCCAGAACAAGGACTTATTGACTCTGATGTGACGCTCGATCGCTTTTACCATACGCCAAGTCAAAACAGCTCTGCTATGGAGCCACATGTGACATTGGCGCATTGGGAGGAAGACAAGCTAATTCTCTATACTGCCAATCAAATGCTCGCGTCTTGTAAGCAGCAAGTCATGGACGCCTTAAACTTAAACAAAGACCAAGTTCAGTTAATCGCGCATTATGTCGGTGGCGGGTTCGGTAGCAAGCTGGGTATTGCGCCCGAATCTATTGCTGCTGCAATTGCTTCAAAAGAGCTTGGTCGACCAGTATTGATAACCATGACGCGTCCACAAGTGATGGAAGCGACAGTCAGACGCTCAAACACTCGTCAGCGCATTGCGATTGGCTGTGACAAGGACGGCGTTATTGACACATTGATTCACGATACTGTTTCTAGCAATTTGCCCGGAGAGGCATTCTTTGAGCCAACTGCTCTGTCTACCCATTACTTGTACCGCGGTAAAAACCGCCGTGTGAACTATGAAATGGTAGACATGAACCAAGTGCTATCAGGCTCGATGCGGGCGCCTGGTGAGGCGGTTGGCATGATCGCCGTTGAATGTGCGATGGATGAGTTGGCTTCACAATTAGATATTGATCCTATCGAGCTGCGTCGCCGCAATGAACCCGAAAAAGACCCTAGTAAAGACATTCCGTTTTCTTCACGTCAGCTGATTGCTTGTATGGAACAAGGTGCAGAGCAATTCGGCTGGAATCAGCGGAATGCCAAACCTGCCAGTCAATTAGAAGGAGACTGGTGGATAGGCACGGGCATGGCGGCGGCCGCACGTGGGAATCAATTACAGCCTTCTGAAGCGCGAGCAACTCTGCAAATCGATAAGTCAAAAGCACTCGGTGTCAAAGCAGTTATCGAGACAGACATGACGGATATCGGTACAGGGTCTTATACTGTGTTCTCTCAAGTAGCCGCAGATTTACTAGGACTACCCATTGACCATATTGAGATGAAACTGGGTGATAGTGCATTTCCGCCCGCAGCAGGTTCAGGTGGTAGTTGGGGAGCGGCAAGTGCAGGTAGTGGTGTCTATCTTGCTTGTGAGCAGCTGCGTGAAATGCTAGCAGAAAAAGTGGGTCTATACCCTGATACGATTCAGCTAGATAACGGTCAAATTAAGCAAGTAGGAAAGCACGATCTAACTGCTATAGAGGCAGCCAAAGAGAGTAGCCAAGCGTTCGCTGATAGCACTATCGATAAAATATCTGAAACGACCGGAGTTTCATTTTCAGAGAATGTGTTAGAAGAACAGTCAGAATCAGAAAAATATGATTTTGACAGTAAAGAGTCATATACGCTTGCCGACGTGGTCGCTAGCTATGAGGAGCAAAAAATCAGTGCCAAAGGCCAAATAAAGCCAGGTAAAAATGGTAAGAAGTATCGTCAATCCTCTTTTGGCGCGAACTTCGCTGAAGTAGCTGTTCATAAGGTCACGGGCGAGATTCGAGTGAAACGTATGACGGGTGCATTTGCCGCAGGTCGTATTCTTAATCATAAAACAGCAACTTCGCAATGTTATGGCGGCATGGTGTTTGGTATTGGTTCAGCGTTGATGGAAGAGGTCATCCACGATAAACGTGATGGTCGTCTGTGTAATCATGACCTTGCTGAGTACCACGTCCCCGTCAATGCAGATGTACCGCAGTTGGATGTGATATTGGTAGAAGAAGATGATCCTTATACCAACCCAATGCATATAAAAGGTATCGGTGAGACCGCGATTGCTGGCGCTGCTGCCGCGATTGCTAACGCTGTCTACAATGCAGTCGGTGTACGTGTATATGATTTTCCGATTACCCTCGATAAGCTGCTTTATGAGATGCCAGAGTAATTTTTTAAGCCATATGTACGACAGGAACCCGCTTAATGAGCGGGTTTTTATAACTCAATCAGCAGTATATTTCATCATTATCAAAAAAATAAATATCAAATAAGAGGCGTTATGAATCAAGTCGCTGACATTCTTGAGCTGGCAAGTACGGCTAAGCAGCAAGGCGTTGATGCTGTATTGGCAACGGTCGTACGCACCGAGGGCTCAGCATATCGCCGCGCTGGCGCGATGATGCTAATCTGTGAAGATGGTCGCTCAGTTGGGATGATTAGTGGTGGCTGCTTGGAGCCGCATATTATCAAACGTGCCTTTTGGCTCACGCGTGACGGTGCCACTGTGCAAGTCTATCAGACAGGCGACGATATTGAATATGCTGACAATGGTCAAGCGAAAGCAGGTGCGAGGGGAGCTAAGTCTGATATATATAATGAGTCAGATAGTGATTTAGATGACGCGGACTTTGATGAGCTAAATTTTGGATTGGGCTGTAATGGGCGAGTGCATGTATTGTTTGAGCGACTAACGACAGCAACGCCATTGTTAGAGACCATCCGTAATGTTCGACGTACTCAGCAGCCGATTACTGTAGCGACTTTAATTCGTGTTAACGACTATCAGCATCAAGATTCTATAACGCAAAACAGTGATAGTTTGCGAACTGGGATGAGAGTTAATTTAGATGAATACTGCAATTTGGGAAGCATTTCTGCACAAGGGAAAACAGTGTTTTCAAGCATACTTGCCAATACTGTAGAAGAGTTAGCAGAATATAAGCTGTCTGATAAAAATGCCAAATATGTGATAGTGGAAAACAGTGAGTTAACAACAGAGTGGCTCGTGCAACGCCTGCAACCACAATTGCGTCTATTGATTTGCGGGGCAGGTAACGACGTGATGCCACTAGTGACCATGGCCAAGCTACAAGATTGGCATGTGACAGTTATAGATAGTCGCGCGCAATATGCGACGCGTATGCGGTTTCCTCAAGCAGACGTTGTGATGTCGCTACCCTTAGAGGACAGTGAGACTTTGCTTAAGCTTAGTAACAACGCAGCAGTTGCTTTGATGTCACACAGCTTGAGTCAAGATCGCGCTCGCTTAGCAATACTGCTTAAGCATTCAGACAATTATAGATACTTAGGGCAATTGGGGCCGGGCTATCGTACCGAACGCTTGATTAATGAGATTAGTATAAATCTTAGCAATCCTACTATGTTAGAAGCGGGTATCCGTAAATTGCATTATCCGATTGGTTATAAGATGGGCGGAGACGGCCCTGAGGCACTCGCGCTCGGTATCATGGCACAGATAAATGCTGTGATGCACGAGCAAACTGCACCAGTCGTTTTCTCGCACAATAAATTTTCAAATATAGCAGCGGTGAGTAATGATAAAGATGCTGATATTATTCAGAGTATCGTATGAGCAAGAGTACATTTACAGAAGGTACTGAGCGACAGAGACAAAATCATGCGGTCATTATCTTGGCAAGTGGACTCAGTCGGCGTCTCGGTCAACCAAAACAGATACTTTTTAAGGATGGCGAGCCGTTAATTGCCTGCATGACTCGACTGGCATTGGGGAATAACCCGCAAGCTATCGTTGTCGTTATTCCTGATAATCGTCGTTTGATTGCCAGTGCGATTACGGATTTAGCTGATCAACACCCATCGGTTCAAATAGTGGTGAATCCACAACCTGACACAGGTATGGCGCATAGTTTAAGTTTGGGTATTGAGACCATCGCTAGTTTTGAAAATCCGTCAATCAATCGAGTGCTCATCATGGGAGTGGATCAAGTGTTACTAGACGAGTTGCATTTGACGGCTTTGCTCGCTGGCAAGCAGGCTGTGGTTGCGAGTAACTATCACCATTGGCAACCTTTAGAAAAACACCAAAGTCTGCATAAAGGTGCATCTGATATCATAGGTTTACCTTTAGCAATTAACTATAAATTGCTTAGACAGTGGCAGCTAGAGTTGATAGGCGACAAAGGGCTTCGTCACCTCATTAGAGGATTGCCTGCCGATCAAATAGGTAAAGTCGATAATGATCAACTTAGCTATGACATTGATACGCCTGAGCAGCTAGCATATGCAAAACAGCAAGGATGGCTTGATGATTAGCTTTACGAATATAATTTATTTTAAACCATGAGATGCGAGAGAATAAAATCATACATACGATAGAAACTGAACGTCTGTATCTTAGACAGTGGCAAGCAAGCGACTTTGCGACCTTTGCCGACATGAATGCTGATCCAGAAGTAATGCAATACTTTCCTAAGCTATTAACCTCTAAAGTAAGCGATATCATCGCCAATAAGTGCCAGCAGCTTATTGCAGATAATGGCTGGGGGCTTTGGGCAGTTAGCCTAAAAGTTGATGAAGAAAATAGCGGTGGCTTTATCGGGTTTGTTGGATTAAACGATACGCATGCTGATATGTCGTTTGCCCCTGCGGTTGAGATTGCATGGCGTTTGAGCAAAGAACATTGGGGACAAGGGTATGCTACTGAAGCAGCTCGTGCGTCCTTAAATTTTGCCTTTACTGAGCTGGGGCTTGAGGAAGTGGTTTCATTTACTGCGGTCATTAATAAGCGCTCGCAACTGATCATGCAGCGCATTGGTATGACGGATGCGCAAGACAATTTCTATCATCCTGCGCTCAAGTCTACTCACCCGCTAGCTGAGCATGTGTTGTACAAGATATCTCGTCAGCAGTGGGAAAATATATAGAAAACTTGCCATAAAATGGCTCTGTATTGTTTATCAATTTTGACCAGTCTCAATCCGCGAAAATGTCAAAATATGCCCCTTAAAAGGCAAGTCTAAGTAAGTGGTATTCTCAGGCTTGACATGTTGACTACTAAAGCCAAACTCAGTCATCTTGTTGGTCAGCTTGTTTTTGCGACCGCGCCCAGGATCGACCACGATGACCTCGCAGGTTGGCATAGCATGACGGTCAATGAACTCAGCCAGTATATCAATATGTTGGTCTTCATAGAGTAAGTCACTGCCGATAATCATATCAAACTTGCCAAGATGGCTATTGTCTTCTGCCCAGTCTAAACGCTCAAAATTGATCTCTTTGTTATTATTCAGCGTGGTATTTCTATCAAGGAAATACTCAACCGTTGGATGATAGTCAGTCGCTGTGATGTCCGCATGTCTATGATTGAGTAGCAGACTAGAGAGCGCCATACCGCAGCCAACTTCCAAAATACGTTTGCCTGCGATATCGTAATCGAGCATGTGATTGGCCAGTACCAAGCTTGACGGCCATATCACCCCAAACATCGGCCAAGAAGCCGAGCAAATGCCCAAATTCAACGCTTCATCGTCAGGGTCACTAAATTGTTGGTTGTCACGCAGGGTGCAAATATGGATATCGGTGTTGCCAATTTCAATCGTTTGATAACGCACGCGCACAGTGGTCAGCGAAGTCATAAACTGTCCTAAAAATAAGCAAGAATGCAAAGTTTGGCAGAGGTTGCCACTTTCAGTAAGGTAGGACGTTGGACGAGGTGATTTAAATCTTGGAGGCTTTATATTTTGTAGAAGCTAGGGTTTTATGGAAACTTAAACAGCAGTAAGAAAACATCTTACATGCGTGAGAGGAGTATGACCTAAACGTTGACAAGTTGTTGTTAATTCTGAGGGTATTCTTATTACTGTGTGAAATTGACTAGAATTAGAAAGCAGTAGAAAAATGAATGGCATGAGAGGAGTTGGTGTAAGAGAGGGCAGTGCGCTTAATTTTATATAAGCGCACTGAGTATTACTCTAGTGTGAAAGGTTGATATTAAGCAGTATATCAATTGGTTCAACTGAATTAATTCAGAAATCTTAGTCCAGAGGTTTTTAGTGCCCATACCAGCTCTACAAAGGCGCGGCTATTGGTCAAAGGTTCGCCATCGATGATGAGAACGTAGCCAGCACTATCTATCCATAAAAACACAAAGCTGGTCTCAGGAATGAGCAGGTCAACTTGCTGAAAGAAAGAGATCGCTTGGCTTTCTACTGCCCATCCACGTTGCTTTTGTCGTAGCATAAATCCTGAAAAATCAGCTGCCGCGACACTGAGCATGTCTGCTTCTTCTTGGCTGTAGCCAATACGTGCCAAGCAAAATCCTTCATCAGAGCCAATGGCAGCGCGGCGTTTGCCCGATAAGCTGGCAACCACATAGGGCAAAAACTGATCTAGTGGCAGATTGGGCGCTGGTAACAGAAGAGACAGTTTTTCAATCCAGCCATGTTCTATAAAGCTCTGTAGCCATTCATCAGAATAACGTTGGAGCCAATCAGCAGCGAGCAATGTCTGATCATAAGACAATAAATCCTGTAATGCTAGCTGCTCAGCAGTCGGTTCGTTTTGTGAAAATGCTTCAAAAATACCGGCTGGGGTCAGAGTTAGATACGTTTTAGCAGCATTTAAATAAGAAGACATAGTAACTACCATTATGATGAAAGTGATTAATAAGTGACAAATTAGGCTTTCATATAGCTGAATTCAAATAATTTCGATACAAGGAAACCGAGCGCAAGTTATACATTAGTATGCTTAGCGAGGTTGACGATGTAGCGGATTTATATGGATTTGGCTATAGTTTGATCAAGGTGCTGTTGGCAATTATCCCAACGCATATCGAACTGCCAATCACTTTTGCCCAAGCGAAACCATACTAAGGAAAACGCCAAACGATCATTGCGCGCGATACAGTGGGCAAAAAACTCATTTTCGATTTGCTCAATCGTACCCCAATCTTTGTCATCACGCGCTTGCATTAGCTCCGTCGTGATGTCTTTAGCGATTTCTTTGGCATCATCGCTACTGATACGTAACCGTTGTTTTTGCTCATTTAGAGAAGGTGATATCAATACGCTCCAGCGGGTCGCGAGCATACTATTGCGTTGAATATATCTTTTCTTATCGATACAGTCGCGGAACCCTTGTTGAATATGAGGGTATAGGCGATCTTTGACACGAATGAACAGGTTATTTACATCGTAAGGAATGTCGTACCAGCAGCCATAAAAAAAATCTGCAACAGCACCTTGCAGCGGCTCTCTTTCAGTCAATAGTAGAGCCGCATTGATACGTTGTTCATGAAAGTAACGGTTGTTGGGTGCCAAAAACACTTTGCGCGAGTAAAACCGAAATGCTCGGTGCGCGACTTTCTCATTCTCTTTGATAAGGTCTACATCAGACATAATGGTGTTCCTCAGTCCAGCAAGGTCTGCATCAAATCTATCATAAATTCGGCGTCTTCTTCATTCATCGCCTCAAACCCTTGCGGCATACCAAGCTCGGCTAAGGCTTTTTTACCATCATCATCGTTGTGCAGATTGAGAATGGCCTCTATAAAGATTTGCGCATCAGGGAAGTCGTCTTTAATAAGTAGCACGTGGCTGATGTCAGCCAAGTCACTTTCGATGAGTACGGAGAGCTGGGTCTTGGTCAACCGCGAAAAGCTATGAAAAATCTCTGCCAAAAAGAACGCGGCTTGGGCGTCACCCTTAATGACTTTACGAGCAGCTGCCTGATAGGTTTCAGTGACATCCCATGTCAGATCAGATTCTTCGATATCGACGGCTTCTAGTAATCGTAAGCCAATCAGTTTGACATCTCGGTTGTCTGCCATGGCGATGGTAGCGCCAGCCTGAATGTCTTCTAAGTGGCTAATGTCGCTATTTGCAGCAGCGGCAATGACCATTTCATCAGACTTTCCGATAGGGCGGGCGACGGCTCGGTAGCCTTGCTCACGGATTAGGGTTGCGGCATCAAAAGGGTTGGCGTAAATGACCTGAATGTCACCCGCATTAATGACTTGCTCTTGCTCAGCATGTGATGCAGGGATGTTCAAGTGCATATTTAAATTGGCACGTTTTTGAATCAACGTATTGAACATGTGCCAGCCTGCAAAACGCTCAGGTGAAAAATCTGGGGCGATTAACATATTGTGTGTCGTCATGATTTAGCCTTCCTCGTTTTGTTTCATTTGGGCATATTGCGCCATTGCCGCTTCGATTTTGCTGCGTGATGGCTTGCGTCGTACGGATGTATAGCCGACGGTTTCGCCGTGACGAACGTTAGGTACGACGGTTGCATAGACCCAATAATGACTACCATCTTTGCACAAGTTTTTGACGTAGCCATGCCATTTTTTCCCTGCTTCGGCAGTGTCCCACAGGTCTTTATAAGCCGCTTTTGGCATGTCAGGATGGCGCAAAATGTAATGCTGCTGGCCAATCAATTCATCCACATGGTAACCGCTAATCTGAACAAAAGCATCGTTGACGTGTGTGAGTATGCCATCCAAATCTGTACGCGAGACAATCAATTTGCCATCTGGATAAGGGCGTTCGATACCCGTGTCATAGACAGTCCGCGACGTGCCATCATGGTAAGTCAAGGTAATCTGTTCGGCAGGCATATCAGGCTTGTGTGCATCAGGGATTGGAGAACCCATGGTCATCTCCTTCATTGGTCGTTATGTAGTTAATCTTCTATAAATTGGATACGGTGTCAGCCTTGCTTAGCCTACTACTTGTAGTACTTTCACCCGGCTTCCTTGTATCCAAATTATATTGAACCGACTATGTTTATAGTAATTAAAAAGCGAATAAATTCGATAAGCAGTCGCCAATCAAATGAGCTTTGCAAGGGCTTCTGAGGCACGTTTGATATCTAAGAATATCAAACCAAGCTTGGCATTTGGTTTTGCCATAATAGTGAGTACCGCCTCATCTCCCGATGACGTCATAATAACGTAGCCTTTTTCACCCTGAATCATAATACGATCGATACTGCCACGTGCCAATTCACGACCTGCACGGTCACCCAACGATAATAATGCTGCTGACATAGCACCCACACGGTCTTCATCGACGCCAGTTGGCAGAGCTGAAGCAATCATCAGACCATCGTTAGAGATTAGGGCAGATGCTTCAACATCTGCCGATGAGCTGTTTAGGTCTTCTAGTATCTGTTGAAATGAATCGGTACGCATATCGCTTTCTCTGTACTGGTGATTGGTTTGTATTTATGAACTAGCTGAGTTAGCCAGAAATATCCTTGTTATAAGAAAGGTATTATAATTCCTTACTAATAATATTGATATACATTTGCTCAATAAAAAGCGAATTTTTTGGTATTTTTTACCGTTTATCATCAAATTTTTTCCTTTTGTCTTTATTTTTTAGAGAGAAATGACATTTTTCTATTATGTCTAGTCGATGAGCGGTTAAACGTAACAGCTCAAATTTAGCTAACAAAAATTGCTTATAGAGTTTTATGATGGAGATATTTACTAGACTTATCAGTCTTAAAGATGATATATAGTTGTAAGATGAAAAATGTTGTCACTTCTAAATTTGCCATATAAGCACAAATTCAGTCAGCTTTTTTAATCCCATTTGTCTCTATACAGAACCTTGTATAGGGGCGATTTCAGTTTTACGTCAGCGTTCGTAATCCTCTTATCCGTTGTGATATGACGTGACGCTGACGTAAGTAAATATGATCCCCAGTTTTATCCTAAGGAAGAGACGTATGAGTATCAGTCAGGCCATCGAAAAAATCGAAGCACGTTATGCGCATCAGCCAGAGTTTATTCAAGCAGTAAAAGAGGTGGCGATTACGATTCAACCTTTATACGATGCTCATCCTGAATATAGTGCATTGAAAGTATTTGAGCGTTTGGTGGAGCCTGATCGGGTATTTGGTTTTCGTGTTAATTGGGAAGATGATAAAGGCGATGTGCAAGTCAATCGTGGCTGGCGTGTGCAGTTCTGTAATGCTTTAGGCCCTTATAAAGGTGGTCTTAGATTCCATCCTACCGTCAATCAGTCGGTATTAAAGTTCTTAGGCTTTGAGCAAATTTTCAAAAATGCCCTAACTGGCCTACCTATTGGTGGCGGTAAAGGCGGGTCAGATTTCGATCCTAAAGGTAAAACGGACAGTGAGATTCGGCGTTTTTGCTACGCCTTCATGCGTGAGCTACATCATTACGTGAGCAAAGATATGGATGTGCCTGCTGGTGACATCGGTGTCGGTGGTCGAGAAGTCAGCTATATGTTTGCGATGTATAAGAATTTAACACGCGAATCAACAGGTGTTATCACTGGAAAAGGTGTGGGCTTCGGTGGCAGCTTGATGCGTACAGAAGCGACTGGCTATGGTGCGGTATATTTCTTAGAAAATATGCTTCTTGCCCAAAATGACACGCTCAAAGGTAAAAAGGTGCTGATATCAGGGGCAGGTAATGTCTCATTACATGCTGCCGAAAAAGTGAATGCACTTGGTGGTATGGCAATAACGGTCTCTGACTCGCAAGGAACTTTGCATGATGAAAAGGGTCTTAATCAAGAAAAAATCGATTGGCTCAAAAAACAAAAACAGAAGAACAAGCCGTTAGCAGATTATGTTGGTGTTTATGGTGGAGAGTGGCTTGCTAAACAAAAACCATGGCAGTTTGAGGCTGATATTGCGATTCCATGTGCCACTCAAAACGAAGTCAATGAAGCTGACGCCAAACTGTTCGTCGAAAATGGTGTGAAGTACGTGGTCGAAGGCGCTAATATGCCACTCACTGCTGAAGCGATTGACTATATCCGTTTGCACCGAGTCCATTATGCACCTGGTAAAGCTGCTAATGCTGGCGGGGTAGCAGTATCTGCGCTTGAAATGTCGCAAAACTCTGTCCGTCAATATCAAACCTTTGAGCAAGTCGATGAGCGTCTAAAAGGTATTATGAAAGATATCCACGACAGTGCTGCGAACGCTTCAGAACAATATGGTCAAACTGACAATGGTTATGTCGACTATATGGCTGGTGCCAATATGGTTGGTTTCAAACGTGTGGCTGATGCGTTGGTCGCTTTTGGTATTTTGAACTAGTCTTACTTATAAGGGTTAAACAAGCCTTAATAGTTGGTTAATACGGACGAATAGCAAAGCCCCAGTCATTGAATGATTGGGGCTTTTTTAATGGCGATAAACAAAGGTAGGTTGATCATATTGTGTCGCGCCATTCACCTTGAACCATAATGCCTTGGATAGGATTTAGTCCCATCTGATAGGCCAGATCAGCAGGACGGGCGATATCCCATAGTACTAAATCAGCATCACAGCCCACTTCTACTTTTCCTTTGTTAGATAACCCTAATGCTTGTGCTGCATAGACGGTCGAGCCTGCTAGTACTTCTTCGGGCGTCAGGTAAAATAACGTACAGCCCATATTCATCGTTAATAACAGCGACGTCAACGGTGAGGTGCCAGGGTTACAATCGGTTGAAATAGCCATGGGAACTTGATGTTTACGTAAGGCTTCAATCGGTGGCAACTTGGTGTCACGTAGCGTATAAAACGCCCCTGGCAATATCACGGCAACGGTATTGCTAGCCGCCATTTTTTTAATATCTTCTTCTGATAAGTGCTCTAGATGGTCGCTCGATAGTCCTTTATATTCAGCAACTAAGGCACTACCACCTATATCAGATAATTGCTCAGAGTGCAGTTTGACTGGTAGGTTTAATGAACGAGCCACTTCAAACACTTGTCTAATTTGCTCTGTGCTAAAGGCGATGTTTTCACAAAATCCGTCGACTGCATCGACTAAGCCTTCTGCATGTAGAATCGGTAGCCACTCGCAGACTTGTTCGATATAGTCGTCCGCATGGTCTTTGTACTCAGTGGGTAGGGCATGTGCAGCTAAATAAGTGGTGCTCACATGAATATCGTATTTCTCTCCCAGTTGACGGGCGACCGTGAGCATTTTGCGCTCCGTGTCTAAGTCCAAGCCATAGCCAGACTTGATTTCGATACTGGTAACGCCTTCTTTCATAAGTGCGACTAAGCGTTTCTCACTTTGTGCAAATAGTGACTCAATATTAGCGGCGCGGGTAGCACTGACCGTCGCGACAATACCACCGCCTTGTGCCGCAATGTCTTGATAACTCGCGCCTTGTAATCGTGCTTCGAACTCATTGCTACGGTTGCCACCATAGACGATATGCGTATGGCAATCGATAAGCCCTGGGGTTATCCATTTACCATCTGCATCTGTGATTTGGCTAGCTTGATATTTAGACAAATGAGCAGTGATTTGATCCTGTGCACCAATCCAAGCAATTTTGCCGTTTTTAATACCGATAGCCGCGTTAAGTAACTGGCCATATGGGATGCTATCAGCCTGCTCATTTGTATCACCACCTGTATTAATACCAAAACCATGCTGCGCTGAAAACGTCGCAAGATTGGCATTGATAATGACATGGTCAAATGATGTCATAGTAGATGCATCTAGCGTTTGTTCTATAGGATTTTTCGATACGGAGTTCTTTAATTCATTCATAATATGCTCCTAATTATTGTGAAGTCAGTGATCTTTGTTGGTAAGATCTAAGCGCTAAGTAAGTGCTGCTCTACAATAGTTGCTAGTAAGCGAGCAGCAACTTTGCAGCTACGACTGTCAATATCAAAGGTAGGATTGATCTCAGCAATGTCTGCCATTTTTACTTTGCCTGATGCCATGATGGTTTTTACCATGCGCTCAACAAAACCTAGTTCAATGCCGTAAGCGGCAGGTGCGCTCACTCCCGGGACAATACTAGATGGTAGGCAATCCATATCGATGGTTAGATATATTATATCGACCTGATCTACAAAGTTTTTGACGCGCTCAGCAAGTGTGTCCCAAGGCTGATAATGACAGTCTTCATCACTGATAACCTGTACGCCCAATTGCTCAGCACGATCGAAAAGCGCCGCTGTATTAGAGAACCGACTGACGCCAATACAGCAATAGTAAAAAGGCTGATCGTGTGCGTCAAGATGCTCGGCAATTTGGCGAAACGGTGTACCAGAGGTCGCTACATCAGACTGACGAATATCAAGATGAGCATCGAAATTAATAATTCCGATAGTAGGCGCTGTGTTTGTGCTGATAGTTGCTTCGCTTATATTTTCTAAAGCCTGCCATAATCCCAAAAAGCTACCGTAAGCAATGGCATGACCACCGCCAAGCCCGATGGGTAGGCCACCTTGCTTGACAATAGTACCCACTGCATCAGCATATTTGAGCTGAGCTTGCTCAAGAGTGCTCTCGGCAAAGCCATAATTATCATCACAATGAATGTCACCAGCATCACCCAATAAGCTCGGTAGTTGACCATCAAAACGTTGTTGCAAATCAGAGATGACTGGCAGCGTAGCAAAAGCTCGACGAATCAGTGGCGGGGCGGCTCTAGCACCCACGCGGCCTTGATTGCGTCTGACGCCTTGATCACATGCAAAGCCAATTAGCCCAATATTTTGATTCTCGTAGGGCTGAGCAAGCTGATACCAATAGCGAGCACGTGCAGTCTCAAATGGCTCAGCGCGCCCTGTCCACTGAGTCATATCAGCAGGTGTATGGCTAATGCGTGTGGTATTCGGTGCTGTTGTTATCGCTATTGTCATCGCTGCTCTCCGCACGTTAATCTTTATTTAGACTCGTACCAGTCGCTGCGTAGTGACTGCCAGTGTTCAGCAAGCGTACCGTCTAATACTAACTGCTTGGCCGCTTCGATATCAGGGGCTAGGTAGCGATCTTTGTCATAGAAAGTCACTTGCTCACGTAGTTTCTGATGTGCCACCGTCAACGGCTCTGAAGTGTCTAGTCCGCGATGAAAATCGATACCTTGACCAGCAGCTAATAGCTCAATGCCAATGATGGTCGCGGTGTTTTGCGCCATCTCGTATAGGCGGCGTGCGCAATAGGTGGCCATAGACACATGATCTTCTTGATTGGCAGAAGTTGGGATACTGTCGACGCTACCAGGATGGGCGATAGATTTATTTTCTGAGGCCAGTGCTGCGGCGGTCACATGAGCAATCATAAAGCCTGAGTTTACCCCAGCGTTATCAACCAAGAATGGCGGTAAGCCACCTGATAGCGTCGCATCGATCAGCAAGGCGATACGGCGCTCAGACATAGAACCAATCTCGGCAATTGCCAATGCTAAAATATCAGCGGCAAAAGCGACTGGCTCAGCATGGAAGTTACCACCTGATATGGCCACTGGGCCATCTTCGTTATTAAAGATAAGTGGATTGTCCGTTACGGCATTGGATTCGATTAATAAGGTTTTACCTGCTTGGTTGATGATATCAAGACAGGCACCCATAACTTGCGGCTGACAGCGTAAGCAGTAAGGATCTTGCACTCTATCGTCTTGCTCGCCGTCATGTGAGGCACGAATAGCACTGCCTTTGATTAATTGACGGTGTGCTTTGGCGATTTCGATTTGACCATGATGGCCACGTACTTCGTGAATACGCGCATCAAACGGTGAATCGGAGCCTTTGGCAGCATCAATCGACATCGAGCCAACGATGGTCACAGTCTCAAGTAAATCACGCGCTAAGAAATAACCCCGTAAAGCTAGCGCGGTTGATACCTGCGTACCGTTGATAAGTGCAAGGCCTTCTTTGGCTGCAAGAGTAATAGGTTCAAGTCCATGCTGGGCTAGGGCATCAGCGGCAGGCACTTTTTTACCAGCAACAAAGACATCACCTTCGCCCATCATCGCAAGTGTCATGTGTGATAACGGAGCTAGGTCACCAGAAGCGCCAACAGAACCTTTGGCTGGGATATTTGGCGTAATTTGATTGTTGATTAAGGCTAGTAAACTGTCCACCACCTCGCGGCGTACACCAGAGACACCTTGCGCCAAACTGGCGACTTTCATCACCATAATCAGTCGTACTACGCTATCTGGCAACGCTTCACCAGTGCCCACTGAGTGAGAAACGATCAGGTTGCGTTGAAGTAGCTCAAGTTGGTCGTCACTGATACGCGTCTTTGCTAACAGGCCAAAACCCGTATTAATACCATAAGCGCTTTTGTCGCGTGCAATGATGGTACGCACATCTTCGTGCGAGGCATCTATTGCCTTATAAGCACTCTCAGGTAGTGTAAATATGACAGGCTGCTCATAGATATCACGTAGCATCTTAAAGCTAAGCTGGCGAGGGTATAGGGTTAGTTGTTTGATGTCGTTCATAGGGGTAATCCTAGTGTTGTAAGCCGTATGGGTTATATTATTTTTGATTCGTATCTTTTTTAAAATGAAGTTGTTGAAAGGTTTTTAATCAACGAAATATCTATTATTGAGTTTGAATTTTTAGCCAATCCAGTTGAAGTACATCGCCAGATGTCCGAATGCCGCAGCCAATAAAATACTGAGTACCACTCGCTCGAACCAAATGATGACCATTTTGCCAACAGAGACTGGAATCTCGGTCGCAAGCACACACGGAATCATGGCTGAGAAAAACAGTACACTGCTGATGGAAATGACCCCTGCGACATAGCGTGTCAGAATATCTGCTTCACTTAGTAGTAATGCTGGCAAGAACATCTCAGCCAATCCCGCTGACATTCCTTTGGCAGCGACGAGCGGCTCTGGCAAACCGCCCAACCAGGTAAAGGGGTAAAGCAGTAAACCTAAAGCGTCAAATACTGGCGTGTACTTGGCCAATAATAAACCAGTGAGTCCAACGGCGATGATAGACGGCACGATAGCAGCGGCCATCGTTAAACCGTCACGAAAGTTAGACCATAAGATTTGTTTGAGGTCAGTGGCACGGCGCGAAGTAGACAAACCCAAATCAAATGCTGCTGCTAACCGTGTACCACCTTTATGATCTAAAGCGGGACGTTCAACGCTATCATCAAAAAGGCTGATAGGCGGAATACGAGCGGTAATCGCAGTGACAATAAAGGTAATCACTAGCGTAGACCAAAAGAACACATTCCAAAACTCCATCAATCCAAGCGTTTTGGCAACAATAACCATGAACGCCGCTGACACGGTTGAAAACCCAGTCGCAATGATAATGGCTTCACGCGCTGAGTATTGCTTTTGCAAGTACACGCGATTGGTGATGAGCAAACCAATGGAGTAGCTACCGACAAAGGAAGCAACGGCATCAATCGCTGATGAACCTGGGGTTTTCCAAATAGGTTTCATAATCGGCTGCATGAGCACACCAACCATTTCTAGTAAGCCAAAACCAACCAAGAATGCCAATATCAATGCCCCAATCGGTACAATCATACCGACTGGTAAGGCCAGTTTTTCAAACAAAAACGGCAGCATGTCCTTTTCCATCATAAAGGCAGGCGCTACGTCAGCCACATACATCACTGCCAATATAAGACCCATGATTTTAAAAGCAGTCATAACCATGTGAGTGATGTTTTTACGCCATGAGCCATCGATAAATGGCTTACTCACACCATAGAGCATAAGTAAAAACAATAGCGTCACGGACAAAGTATGCTGCTGAGTCACCAGATAGGTCGCGCCATGATCGAACAAAATCGTGCTTTTTTCACCAATGGTAAATGGTACGAAGAACATCACCAAACCGATGGCACTGAATACGATAAGCTGTATTAATGCAATAGGGGTTGATAGCAGTTTTTTGGACGAGGTCGTTGCATTTTCATCGTTCAGACCGGATGTCGTATTTTGTTCAATCATATTATCCTCCTTGATAAAATGTGCTTGACAGGCTACTTAATCATTGGCAGGTTTAAACCATACTCTTTCGCTGTTTTAATCGCCAGCTCATAACCTGCATCGGCATGACGCATGACGCCTGAGCCGCAATCATTGACAAGCACGCGTGACAATCTTTTGGCTGCGGCGTCAGTACCATCCGCGACGATGACCATACCTGAGTGCTGCGAGTATCCCATGCCAACGCCGCCGCCATGATGTAGTGATACCCACGTCGCGCCGCCAGCCACATTCAGCATACCGTTTAATAACGCCCAATCAGATACGGCGTCTGAGCCATCTTTCATGCTTTCTGTTTCGCGGTTTGGACTGGCAACAGAACCCGTATCCAAATGATCACGACCAATGACGATAGGGCCTTTTAGCTCACCGTTTTTGACCATCTCATTAAATGCCAAACCTGCTTTGTCACGCTCACCAAGACCTAACCAGCAGATACGCGCAGGCAAGCCTTGGAATTGAATGCGCTCTTTTGCCATGTCTAACCAGCGATGGATATGTTTGTTTTCAGGGAATAGCTCTTTGATTTTTTGATCAGTCTTATAGATATCTTCTGGATCACCTGATAACGCTACCCAGCGAAATGGGCCTTTGCCTTGGCAGAACAGTGGACGAATATACGCAGGGACAAAACCTGGGAAGTTAAAGGCATCTTTGACCCCTTCATCAAAAGCGACCTGACGGATGTTATTGCCATAATCGGTCGTTGGAATGTTCATCGCTTGTAGATCTAGCATCGCCTGTACGTGTACGGCACAAGATTGAGCGGCTGCTTTAGTCAGTGCTGCGTGTTGCTCTGGATCTTCTTGGGCGGCTTTCCATTCCTCTACCGTCCAGCCGCTTGGTAGATAGCCATTGATTAAGTCATGCGCTGAGGTTTGATCGGTGACCAAATCAGGCTTTATGCCATCAGCGTTAGCGCGCTTGACCATCTCAGGTAAGATGTCTGCGGCATTACCAAGTAGGGCGATAGAAACCGCTTCACCCGCATCAGTATGTTGTTTAATCAATTCATAAGCGTGGTCAAGGTCATCGGCTTGCTTATCGACATAACCAGTGCGCAAGCGGAAATCGATACTAGACTGCTGACACTCAATGTTCAATGAGGTTGCACCCGCGAAGGTTGCAGCTAGTGGCTGCGCGCCACCCATACCACCAAGGCCCGCAGTCAAAATCCAACGACCCGCCCAGCTACCATCATAATGCTGACGACCCGCTTCAACGAAAGTCTCATAAGTACCTTGGACGATGCCTTGCGTGCCAATATAAATCCAGCTACCGGCTGTCATTTGGCCATACATCATTAAGTCTTTGCGATCCAACTCGTTAAAGTGCTCCCATGTTGCCCAGCGCGGTACAAGGTTGGAATTGGCAATCAACACGCGCGGTGCATTTTCATGTGTTTGAAACACGCCGACGGGTTTGCCAGACTGCACCAATAATGTCTCGTCATCTTCTAATTCTTTTAATGACTCTAGGATTTGATCGTAGCTTTCCCAGTTGCGGGCTGCGCGTCCAATACCACCGTACACAACTAGACTTTTTGGGTTTTCCGCCACATCAGGATGCAAGTTGTTTTGCAGCATACGATAAGGCGCTTCGGTCAGCCAGCTTTTGCAATGTAGGGTGCTGCCAGTAGGCGCGGCGATTTCGCGGCTTTCGTCACGGCGGGTCAGCTTAGTCTCTTTGTTGGTTCCATGGTCAGTCGTCATGATCATATCCTTGTGATAGCGAATAGGGCGATACAGTAATCAAAGTAAGTGTTTTACAGTCAGGCTATAAACGCAGCAAAATATCGAGTAGATAAAGCAGATTGTTTATGCTGCTGTAAAGTTGTATATACAAATTATCAAAGATACTTTTTTCATGCAAGAAGTTTTTATAAATAACTCAATTATTTTTGTGCGCATTTTGGTAGATAGGTAGGTGTCATGTGGTTTTGCTGACGTTCATGAGGGTATCTCGTGATATTATGACGCTATTCTCATTGGTGAAACTGACGGTTAAAGGCGAACATGACAAAAATGATTCCGGCGTATCAACGTATAAAAAACGCCATATTAGACAACATTCATTCTGGTAAATGGCAAGCGGGTAACGCGATTTCGACAGAAATGGCACTGGCAGCAGAGTTTGGTGTGTCGCGAATGACGGTCAACCGCGCGCTAAAAGAGCTGAGCGAAGAGCGGGTATTAGAGCGTCGGCAGGGGTCGGGAACGTTTGTCGCGCAGCAGCAGTTCAATCATACGTTTGTAGAAGTGCGTAATATTGCACAGGATTTAAAATCTGCCAATCGCGATTATCAGGCACAAGTAGTAAGTAAGCGCACGCTAACTGCCGCTATGTTGGACGATGAATTACGGCGTAAATTTGGCATTGATAAGGATGATGACCGTATTGAACACGAAGTAGCTGTTTTATACGAGGTAAAAATCATTCATTTTGCAGATGGTCAGCCCATACAGTTCGAAGAGCGCTGGGTAGATGCGAATAAAGTACCAGCGTTCATTGAGCAGGATTTTAGTGTGGTCAATACCAGTGATTATTTGATTGCCAAAAGTCCACTAGAGCGCGGCAACTATACTATTCGGGCCTTAGCGGCACTTGATGAAGTAGCAAGTGCACTACAAATTGCCCCGCAGTCACCGACGCTCGTATTGCGTCGCCAGACCTACTCGGCAGGCCAAGTCGTTACTTTTGTAAAAATGTGGCATGCTGGTGATCGCTATCAGTTTTCAGGTGAATTATAGCCAGCACCTTACGTATACTAACTGATTGTGTACGTTTTTTCTGTCTAAAGTGAGATACTATATCCATAAGCTGGTATTTAATGAGCAGAAATTACTATTTATTGAATAGTAATAAGATTTGAACAAGCGTTAAAAATTCAAAAATAAACTAGAAATAGCATTGAAAAATCGCCTAAATAACCTCAAATTGGGCAGTCAAAGCCGAATATTGCAGGACAGTTTATACTGTTCTCTTGTGCCGGCTTTCCCTATTTATTAGCTTTATGCGTTTTCACTTTATTCATTCACTCTTATAAGGACGTCTTATGAAACGTCGTACTCTTTTAGCCCTTGCCGCCAGCACTATGTTCCTTGCCGCTTGTGGTCAATCTACTACCAACGAAGCCGATACTACGGCAACTGACAGCGCTGCAACAGGCGGTTCTGATTTGCTACAGCGTATCAATAATGGCGGCACCATCAACGTCGGTACAGAGGGTACTTATCCTCCGTTCACGTATCATGATGAGAGTGGCAAACTCACGGGTTATGATGTCGAAGTGACGCGCGCAGTGGCGGAAAAACTGGGCGTAGAGGTTGAATTCAAAGAAACCCAGTGGGATGCGATGCTGGCAGGTTTGGATTCAAAACGCTTTGATATGGTGGCCAACCAAGTCAGCTTGACGACGCCTGAGCGCTTAGCTAAGTACGATAAGGCTCAAGCTTATAGCTGGTCGGGTGCGGTTGTATTGGCACCAACGGACGATAATCGTTATAGCTCGTGGGAAGGTCTAAAAGGTCTACGTACGGCGCAATCACTCAGCAGTAACTATGGTGAACTTGCAGAGCGTTACGGTGCAGAAATCGTTCCTGTTGATGGCATGGCACAAGCAATCCAGTTGGTCAAACAAGACCGTGCTGACTTTACGATGAATGATAACCTTGCAATATTAGATTATCTAAAAAAATTCCCAGACAGCGCGCTTGAGATTAAATTGGTTGCTCCTGCTAGCGAGCAGACTGGTTCAGGATTAGTCTTGATTAAAGGCGATGATGCTGTTGTAGCAAAATTAAATGAAGCAATGGCTGAGCTACAAGCTGATGGTACGTTGACCAAGCTTAGTCAAGATTTCTTCGGTGCTGATATAAGTCAACAAAAATAATGCTAGCTTCTATAACCTCATGGATAGCTGAATTGCTGGCATTGTTGCCATTCATGGATCCGGATCGGGCGCAGATTGTCATCAATTCATTTTGGCCAATGCTCAAAGGCGGTATCTATTATTCGATACCGCTCGCGTTGATCTCATTTGCGATTGGTATGGCGATTGCGCTGACAGTGGCGCTGATTCGTATCATTCCGCGCGCCAGCTGGTTCCATGAGATTGTCTACAGGCTTGCTCGTATTTATGTGTCTGCGATTCGCGGTACACCGATGCTGGTACAGTTGTTTATCATCTTTTACGGACTGCCTAGTGTTGGACTGAAGCTTGATCCGTTTCCTTCCGCGATTATTGCCTTTTCGCTGAATATTGGTGCTTATGCATCAGAGACAGTGCGTGCTTCGATTTTGTCCATCCCAAAAGGACAGTGGGAAGCAGGATCGACCGTTGGCTTGACGTATCTACAGACTTTCCGTCATGTGATTTTGCCGCAAGCACTACGAGTGTCGGTACCGCCGTTATCTAATACCTTTATCAGTTTGGTAAAAGACACGTCGCTTGCATCATTGGTGCTCGTCACTGAGCTGTTTAAACAAGCGCAGATTATCACGGCTCGTAACTATGAGTTTATGCTGGTCTACACAGAGGCAGCGGTGATTTATTGGGGTATTTGTTTATTCTTGACCTTTATCCAAGGCAAGCTTGAAACTAGGCTTGATCGTTACGTGGCGAAATAGCGCCAGATAGCGATAGGTTAGTATGACATTGCTTACTGACCTATTGCAGGATAGCTTTAGCATCATCAGCACAACAGGAACCTTTATGATTCAAGTCACCAATATTCACAAGGCCTTTGGCAGTAATCAAGTGCTCAAAGGCATTGATTTGACCATCGAAAAAGGCAAAGTGGTCGTGATATTAGGACCATCTGGGTCAGGTAAAACGACTTTTTTACGTTGTCTTAATGCGCTGGAAATTCCAGATCAAGGCGTGATTGCCTTTGACGATGACAGCCTTACGGTCGATTTTGCTACTAAACCTAAGAAAAAAACCTTGCTCGCACTGCAACGTAAGTCAGGTATGGTTTTTCAGTCTTATAATTTGTTTCCACATAAGACCGCCATTGAGAATTTAATGCTTGGACCGACAGTGGTACAAGGACAAAGTAAAGCGCAAGCCCGCGAGCAGGCAGTGGTCTTGCTTGAGAAAGTTGGTCTGTCAGATAAAGCCGATCTGTATCCGTTTCAGCTATCTGGTGGTCAGCAGCAGCGTATTGGTATTGCTCGTGCGCTGGCTATCGAACCGTCATTATTGTTGTTCGATGAGCCAACGTCCGCGCTTGATCCAGAGCTGGTACAAGACGTCCTTGAAACGATGAAACAGCTTGCGTCTGAAGGCTGGACGATGGTCGTAGTCACGCATGAGATTAATTTTGCTCGTGATGTCGCCGATCATGTGGTTTTAATCGAAGATGGTGTTGTCGTCGAAGAAGGCAGTGCCAAGCAGTTGTTTGAGGACTCAAAGCATCCTCGTACGCAAGCATTTTTACAGCGTATTGATCAAAAGTAAGCTTGAGATAATTCAAGCTGTCTATTAGCTCTTCTTATTGTAAAGTGTTCGTCTTTAAGCGATGAAACCAAGAAACCCCAACTATGATGTCATGGTTGGGGCTTTTTTATAGAAACGGATAGAGTGTATTTTAAATGAGCAAGCAAGAAAAATTGATATCAGCAGTCCTAATATTTGAATGTTCAACAGACCCTATATCTTTTGCCGTTGTTTTAACCAACGAGGTACGCGCGTAGCAGTACCGTTTAACACCGCATTTAATAAAGCCGCGAGCAAAATAAGCGCCACGCCCAGATACTGAATCCAAGACAAGGATTGATGTAGTAACAGCACCGCAAGGGCAATCGCAGTCAACGGTTCAAAAATCGTAAAGACTGATGCGCGAGTGGCGGGCAATTTTTCTAACGCTTTCATGTATAGCCCGAAAGGCACCACGGTACCCAATAATGACAACCCTAAAACATAGCCCCAAGTCAGTAAAGGTAAAGTGAGCAGCTGCTCATAGGTATTATAGGTGTCGGGCAAGAATAGTAGTACGCCGGCACTAATGATAATGGAAGTAAAGAATACCAAAGGGGCAGGGTGAGCATCGTGCATCGCGCGCTTGCCCAACACGCCATATAAGGAGTAGCACATTCCTGCTGACAAGCCGAGTAAAATACCCCAGTTGACTTGCGCTTGCTCGCCCAGCATCGTTAAGCCGACACCAAACACTGCCATTAATGCCAGCAAGACTGATTTGCGTGTAATGGACTCACTAAGCAAGAATTTCGAAAATAATAAGCTAAAAACGGGTGCGGTATATAGCAAGGCGACAGCAGGTCCAGCACCGACGTAAATCACCGCAAAAAAATAGCATAACGACATACCAAGCACACCTATCAAAGACTGGAGCGCCAGTCCGAGCCATTGCTTGGGTCGTAGTTTGATCAGATGTGGCCACAGTTTTGGTAGCATGGCTAGAATAATAAATGCTGCCGTGACGATGCGTAATATCGTCACTTGCCAGCCGCTAAAGCCAATTTGATTAAGGTAGGTAGAAAATATACCTAACGTACCCCAGCAGACAGCTGCCGTAATGATTTGGATAGTGCCTATCCATGATTGCCGCGCTGACATGACGCTATCGGTGTTTGCCATATTATTTTCTTCTTATTATCTAAGTGACACAAGGTTTTGTAAGATTACCAGCGACTCAAGTCAAGCGCCCGAGCACATACTGAAAGTCGCGCAAATAAGAAAAGACAACCTGATGAAAGGCTGTCTTTTGTTTGTTTTTTAGTCTATCACTAAAAGAGAAGAAATGGCTACTAGGGCGTATCCTAAATTTAATCAATCCACAAAAACCACGCTTGTTCTCGGGTATCATTCTGCTGAATAAAGCACACTTTTTCAGCTTGGGTTCTTGGTTGATGTTTGACGTCGGCACCGCAGTCTTTTGAACGCTGTTTTATCCATTCTACTTGCTCTTGTCTTAAGCTGGATTCCATTTTCTTACCATATAAGCGTCTGACTTCATCTCGAATGCCGCGATAGCTATCATTCAGTTCTTGATCAGAGCTTTTATACCTATCATTAATAAGTCCGACTTGTGACGCTAACGGCAAATAAGTAGCATTTTCTTTGTAGGAGAAAGTACCGCTATCTGTCGTCCAGTTACTGGCTACGTATAGCTCATTATTTGATGGCTCTATAAATCCGTTGAAATCTTCCCCCTCAAAAGTATAACCCTGAAATCCACAAGGAGTCACGCCATCTTTGCATAAACTATGCTTGGTCTTAGCAGGATAAAGCTTAATGGCATAGGGCGATTTATCCAGTCTTTCATTGAGCAGTTTCGTTTGCAATAACTGTCCTAAATCTGGAGCGACCAATAGCATGTCATCGCAAGTCACATGCCCTTCTGCGCAGCCTTCATAGAGGTTCAAACGTTGACCTTGGATGTCCATACCTAATATAAATGTTGCTTCCAAAGGTGCTACGGCTGAGCTAAAAGAAGCGGCTATCATTAGGCCAGAGAACAATGTGATACGTCTGAGTGAGCAAGATGCAATTAAGGGCATGACAAACATAATGGATTTATACCTGCATTAAAAAATTACTCAATAGACGCTTAGCACCTTCAGTCGCAAATGACTCAGGGTGAAACTGAACACCTTGAATTGGATAATCTTTGTGCGCCAATCCCATAATCTCATCACCGGTCAATGCGGATTCATCAAAGCTCAAATCCACACGGCTGTCATTGGCGACCACAGAAGTAATCGTAAGGCAGCTTGGTATAGTATCGGCTTTTACGATTAGTGAGTGATAGCGCATGATCTCAAGCTCTTGCGGCAGGCCTTGATAGATACCTAAACCATTATGGCGAATCGATGAGACTTTACCATGCATCGGTACGCTGGCACGCACCACATCACCACCGAACACATGAGCGATACCTTGCATACCCAAGCAGACGCCTAGTAATGGCACAGTTTTACCCAGTGTCTCGATGACTTCTGCACAGATACCAAAGTACGCTGGATCATCGGGGGAGCCAGGGCCAGGTGAGATGATGATTCTATCCAGATTCATCGCTTGCACATCTGCTAGGGTGATTTCGTTATTGCGTTTAACGATGACGCTGGCTTCTTTATCACTGTCTAAGGTTTGCAAAATCTCACCCACATATTGGTAGAGATTGAAGGTAAACGAGTCGTAGTTATCAATAATTAAAACATTCATAGGTCATAAACTCTTTTGTAAAAATATAGCTAGGTAAAATATGGTCAATGTACGAATTACGGTTGGTACAAATTACAGTTACATAAAGCTGTCTAATACGACTTTCATCGCAGACAGTTTACGCTGAATCTCTAAGTATTCATCGGCTGGGTTTGAGTCATAAACGTTGCCACCACAAGTTTGGGCATAGGCAGACTCGCCATTGATGAATAGACTGCGAATAGGAATGGCAAAGATACAATCACCATTGAAATTAAACGAGCCTAATGCGCCGCCATAAGCACCGCGTCCGTCTGGCTCTAGCTCATTAATCACTTTGATGGCTTCTACTTTAGGCGCACCTGATAGGGTGCCAGCAGGGAAGTTGCTGGCAAGGGCACTAAACATATCTTCATCAGGGTGCAAGATACCAACGATTTCAGAAGAAATATGCTGCACGTGTGAGAAGCGTTTGATATCCATCAAGCTACGGACTTTTACCGTACCAAATCGTGCCACACGGCCGATATCGTTACGATGCAAGTCGACTAGCATATTGTGCTCGGCAATTTCTTTGTCGTCGTTGAGTAGTGCGCGGGCAAGTTTACGGTCTTCGATCACATCAACCCCGCGCTTGGCAGTTCCTGCGAGTGGGTAGGTTTCCATTTCACCCTGACGTAAGCGAAATAATAGCTCAGGGGAGGCGCCAATGATGCACTGCTGAGCAAATTTCATAAAATACATATGCGGCGATGGATTGACGGCGCGCAGCTTTTCATAAATGGGCATCTTGTCGCCAGCGATACGATACTTAGACTTAAAGCCTACTTCACACTGAAAGATACGCCCAGCGATAATGTCTTCTTTGACCTGCATGACGACATTGGCATGCTCCTCTTGGCTCATGCCATCACCTAAGAACTCGACTTTCGGCGCTTCATAGCTAGGCGTTGGCTCATTGAGTAGGGCCTTGATTTGCTCAATACGGTTTTCTTGCTGAGCGGTCGGGTAATAAAAATAGAAAATTTCCCCCGTCATTTTATCTAATGTCAATCCATCTAAATACACGCCAAACTTAAATGGCTCAAAATCTTCGCTGGCTTTTGCATTGAGGCTAGGCTCAAAGAAGTTCACGCAGTCATAACCCAAATAACCGACCAGACCGCCACTTTGATCGCGGGCGATGACATGCTGCGGCGTGATGGTACGGAGCAGTTGATAAGGGTTGTCAGTTTGATAGTGGCTGGTTTCAGCGGTTTTATTATCGGTAATGGCAAGCGTAGTGCGGTCTAATGCCGCTATGGTCGTGACAGGATCAAAACCTATCGCATGATGGCGTGAGATATGGCTGTCTTCGCCCAATGATTCGAGCAAATAGCAGGTATCAAAAGCGCTCTCGATGCGTTTGAATAGCGCAAAGAAATCAATATCTTGCGTAAGCTTAATACGCTTTGGTTTGCTCGGAATATCAATAGGAGCAGGCTTGGTCTGTATGCGAGTAATAGAGGTCATAACAAAGTCCGAAATTCATCAAATGTGTGTCGATTAATAAGTAAGAAAGTAGCAATTAAAAAGGTGGATAGTGCTGAAATAAGTGGCTTAAGAGCGACTTCTATGAGTGGTCAGTAACGCGCTCACGTCATGGCTTTGCTTGGCCTTGGCACCGCGAGAGACAGTGGCGATACCAACGCCTAGCTGCTCAGAGATATCACGTTGCGTGATGCCGCGATCAAGCAAATCAAAAATCCGAATACGGTTGGCAATGTCGTGCTGCTCTTTATCCGTCAGCAGTGCACTGAGCAGCTTGTCGATATCTGAGCTATCAGTACAGTTCGTCAAATGTTTCACTAAGCTCTGATAAGGATCGGTAGTCATAATAGGTAATCTTAGCCAAAGAAAATAGATAAGTCGCTCATCGAGTAATTTTTCGCTGAGAACTATCTTGTTTCAGTATTCTAGTACAGTAGTACAAGAAAAACAAGTGCTAGCCCATATCGTTATTATTGATCAAGACACGCCCTAGTTGATCTTTCATCAATGCTAAATCAGCCGTGCTTATAGCCCTGCATACCTTTGTATTTGTAATTATCAAAGCATCTCATTGTATATTCGTGCTTGATCAGAATTATTCATGCAAATTTTTATATTAATTATTGCCAAATTGTTAATACTTCGTTATTATGCCTCTCATTATTTAAACGCTAATAATTATCATTAACATTAATAATGTTATTCGCACGATGAGTCAAGTGTTTTAAAGTATTAAATCTTCTGATAGGCACTATTTCAAAGGTTATCTAACGACCTTTGAAAATAATTCTAAAAATTCTAATTTCTGATAGTCAATAAAGTGAGTGTGTTATGCGCGAAGTAAAGTTATCTAGTCAATTGACGGTATTGTCAATGGGTGTCGCAGCAGTATTATGGACGCAAGCTGCCAGTGCCGCAACGGCAGCAGATATGCCAAATACGACGTTACAGACTATCACCGTAACAGCGAATAGCTCAGTACGTAACGCTGTACAAGAAGACTCTGTTTATATAGATGACTATACGCCAGCGGCACAAGCCAGCCACTTGAGCGATTTTCTGGACGTTGTGCCAGGAGTAAGCGTGGGCGGTACATCATCGGTCAACCAACGTATTCGTGTACGTGGTCTTGATGATACTAATTTAAAAGTAACGATTGATGGCGCACGTCAAGAAGGCGCGTTGTTCTACCATATGGGTGATGTCACCATCGATCCAGATCTGCTAAAACAAGCAGAGGTATCAGTCGGTAATAACTCAGTGACGCTAGGCAATGATGCTATCGGCGGTGCGGTTGCTTTTGAGACAGTTGACGCGGCAGATTTACTCAAGCCTGGTCAAAAAGTAGGTGCTAAGCTTCATACGGGTTATGCTAGCAACAATGATGAACTGCTAACCTCAGCCACTGTTTATGGTACGCCAACAGAAAATATTGATTTACTGGCTTATTATGGCAAGCGTGATGCCAATGCTGGCGAAGACGGCAAAGGCCGTGACATTCAAACAAAAGACAGCGAAGGCGAAAATATCCTATTGAAAGCTGGTGCTTATGTCGGTAGTGATCATCATGTAGGTGCTAGCTTCAGCCGTACCGAAAACAAAGGCAAGTTCCCATTACGTCCAGATTTTCCTGCTGGTGGCTGGAACCCAATCATTCCGCAGGAAGTCAAACGCGATACCTACGCGCTTGACTATGCCTATAGTCCTGCCAACCAGTTGGTCAATGTAGACGCCAATGTCTATCAGACCAGCACGCAGATTTTGCGTAACTCTGATGGCGAGCCTGGGTTTGAGTTTGATGCAGAAGTAAAAACCACAGGCGGCAAAGTACAAAACACCAGTATCATCGATAGCAGTATCATCAATGGTGTGCCAGGGGTTCATAAGTTAATCGCTGGGGTTGAACATTACAAAAAAGAATCTGAGATGACACGCGACTTTGGTAACACCAGTACCGATGAAGCGACCAATACCTCAGTCTATCTAGAAGACCAATGGCAAATGGGTAAGCTTAGCTTAACGCCAGGTGTCCGTTATGACCGTTATGAGTCTCCAGAGTATGTATCTGCTGGCAAGACTTATGACAATGTCGTTGGCGCATTAGCTGCTAGTTATGAGATTGCACCACGTACCCAAGTATTTGCGAGCTATACTCAGTTGTTTAATGGTCCAGACCTTAGCCAAACGATTTTTAATTCCGATGGTGTTGATACCTATGTGAACAATGATCTAAAAGCAGAAGAAGGTGACAATGCAGAAGTCGGTATTGCTACAACGCTGCGCGGGCTGACTATGGCTGATGACTCTCTTAAATTAAGTGCTAAATACTTTGAAACCAATATCGAAAACTATATTGAGTTTGTACGTGCAGGTGGTAGTAGAACTGGTATGAATTGCACAACTGGCCAACTAGGTACAAGTGCTGCCCCTGAAGCCTGCCAAGGTGTCATTAATAATGACGAAGATTTCAAAATCAAAGGGGTAGAGCTATCAGCCGACTATCGAGCAGATAACTTCAACATGGGTCTAAGCTATGCTCGTGCGCGTAGCAAAGGTGAAGATACTGGTTATAATATTTCTTCTGTCAGTGGTAGTGGCTCTGAGTCTGGCGACAAGTACATGGTCAACCTGGGTTACGCTCCAACCAACACTACCGAGCTTGGCTGGCGCAGTACTTATGTAGCCGATGTGACACCGAATACCGCTGGTGATGACAACGAAAAACCAGGCTATGACGTGCACGATATCTTTATGACTTATACGCCAACTCAAATCGAAGGTTTAAAAGCCACATTAGGTGTATACAATATCTTTGATGAGACTTATGCGAGCCATGCGTCACGCAATTCTATCGATGATGCCTATACTGATTTTGAGATGGGACGTAATATCAAAACGTCTTTAACGTATCAGTTCTAATTTAGGTTATCTAGTTTAAGTCTAATAGTACTTATCAAGTCAGCTGTCTTTACATGAGAGCTGGCTTTTTATTGCCTATTAGCTTTTAAATTGGCTACAACAGCAGTGACGTGCTAACTGATAAGTACCTACTAAAACAACATATGACAAAGAACCAAGACCAATGATTTCACTTAACCCTCGCCAAGCCTGCCTTTGGATTCACCGTTATACGGGGCTTGCCATGGCAGCATTTTTAATTATCGCCAGTATCACTGGTGCACTATTAGCTTTTCATGACGAGCTGGACGATGTGTTCAATCATAAACTAGCTCAGGTCGACGTCCAAGAGACACCGCAACTGCCTATCGCCACGCTTCATGATAGAGTCATCAGTGCCTATCCAGAACATACCTTTTCTAGCATGCCGACGTCGATAGCGATGGACAGGTCGGCAGTATTTTCGGTAGATAGAGTCCGAGGTAAGACCGCCGAAAATCAACCGAAAGCACCGTTTCAAGAAGTGTATGTGAACCCCTATGACGGTAATATCATCGGTACTCGTGATAGAGATGAGTGGGCATGGCGTAATACCATGTGGAAAGTGTTTTGGTTACATCGCGACTTATTGCTTGGTGACATTGGTAAATGGGTCTTGGGCATTGTCTCACTGGTCTGGACTATCAATTGCTTTATTGGTTTTTATTTAACCTTTCCACGAGCGGTTAAATCAAATAAAACCAAGCAAGCTTCTAACAAAAAGCGCGCCTCGCTTTTTAAACGTTGGCTACCTGCTTGGAAAATTCGTCGCAAAACCAATCTCTTTAAGCTCAACTATGATTTACATCATGCTTTTGGTTTATGGCTTTGGGTTATGCTATTCGTCATTGCGTGGTCAAGTGTCGGATTTAATTTAAAATCCGTCTATCAGCCAGTGATGCAAGCTGTTGTCGGATTGACCCCAAGAGAAGGGCGACCAACTACCAAACCTGAGCCGAATAAAACAGCAGAACAAAACAGTCGTGCAGATGGGAGTGCACATTCAAATACGGGGGTCAATAATCGCTTAAACGATGTGGATGTAATCACTCATGTGGTGAATAAGACCAATAGCATTGCCTATTTAAGCGCACAAGCCGATAGTGTAGCGCAACAGAACGGCGTGTCTGTGCAGCAGCTGCTAGGTATTCGCTGGGTCGAAGAAGACAAGCAATGGCAGATGCGCTTTAAAACGGATAAAGATATCGGTACGCACGGTGGCGCGTCATCTATTACTGTTGATGCGGCAACAGGCAATGTCGAGCGCGTCAATTTTGGTTATCAAAATACCTTTGGCAATAAAGCAGACCAATGGCTATCAACCTTGCATATGGGGCAGATCGGTCAAGGGTGGAGTCATCGATTGTATCAAGTATTTTTGGCGATGATTGGACTGGCTGTAGCAGTATTATCAGGGACTGGTGTTTATCTGTGGTGGAAAGGTCGTCAACAGCGCTTAAAAGCGATGCAAAAGGGTAGGTAATATTGCCAGATTTCTAAGGTAGGCTTTTAATTCAGTAAATAGCTATGTACTGCATTAAAGGCATGCCCTAGTTATCACTTGAATTGCAAAAATATTGTGTATGCTATCGAGACAGTAAAAATGAAGTAAGCAAACGTCTCACCTAGCATGACATTTCTATGCCAGCTATTATTTTCGTCATAGTTTTTTGTGTAATCTACGGAAGCAATATCTTGAGTAAAGTCCATAGGAATAACGACTAATCTTAGAGCATACAAAGTGAAACCTAACCAAGTCAGGGTATTTGCTATGTCTTTATCTACAGCAGAAGACAGGCACAGACAAAAGCTAATCACTAAAATTAATAGAGATAGATTTTTATAGTTTATCCATCGATTATTCAATAGAGCTTTATGCATCGACAATTCCTTTTTTCGTTTGCAAAATTCTGTACTTAAACCGCATCAACAATCACTGGACGACCTTGATGGTTTAGCACGGTCACATCGACATTGTACAATTCTTTCATGGTCTCTTGCGTAATGACATCGACTGGCTGACCAACAGCCATCACTTGTCCTTCTTTCATCGTGACCACTGTATCAGCGAATTGTGCGGCTTGATTGATATCATGTAAGACGATGACGACGGTCTTCTGCTGACTGTGGCTCAGCTCTCGTAGCTCACGCATTAGGCGACCAGCGTGATACATGTCCAAATTATTCAGCGGCTCATCGAGCAATAAATAGGGTGTATCTTGGCAGACAATCATAGCAATCAGTACGCGCTGGCGTTGACCACCAGACAATGTCGATAAGAAGCGGTCGGCCAACAGCCCCAGCTCAAATCGCTCGATAATCTCTTGTACTTTTTGCTGATCGTCAGTAGTCGGTTGTCCCTGATGATAGGGATAACGCCCAAACATCAGCAGCTCATGTACACGCAATCGACCTTGCACTTGATTGTCTTGGCCAAGCATCGCCACTGTCTTAGACAACGTCCGAGCATGACAACTGACGATATCACGTTCCTCATTATTTACAGCGAAACTCACTTGTCCCGACTGTAGCGGTTGCAGGCGTGACATAACTGAAAACAAGGTAGATTTACCAGCACCATTAGGGCCGATCAAAGCAATGACTTGTTCGCTTGGTAGAGACAGCGTAATGTCATGTAGAATTTGCTGTTTGCCAATATGGTATGAGATATTATTTAGTTTAATCATAGTGCTTCTTGTCTTTATTTACGTTGTGTCGTAAAAATTAATAATAAGAATACCAAGCCGCCCGCGAGTTCAATCACGACTGATAACACACCTGCCATACCCAGTACTTGCTCAAAGATGGTTTGACCGAGTACCAAGCAAATCATAGCGACCAGACTGACCAATATCAGCCGCTCGCTGTGGTACATATGACGGGCGATACGATTGGTCAATGCACATACCAATAAGCCAAAGAACGTCACAGGGCCGACCAAAGCCGTAGCAGTGGCGACCAATATAGCGATGACCGTTAATAGGCCAAATGCGAGACGTTGATAATGGATACCAAGGTTAATAGCTTGGGACTTACCGAGCATCAACACATCACACTGATAACGCCAGCGCCAAACAAATATCGCAGTGATAGCACAGATAAATAAGCTGATACCCAGCAGCTGCGGGTTGACCGTATTAAACTGTGCATAGCTGGCAGATTGCACCACCACAAAGTCATCAGGATTAATCAGCCGTGCAATCAGGGTTGATAAACTGCGAAACAACACACCAAAGATAACACCGACCAATATCAACCGCGTCAAATCTTGACTGCTTTTTGAGAATAGTAGTTTAAATAATAATAACGACGCGCCAAACATCAAGACAATCTCAAGCGTGAACTTGGCAAGAGGGTCGATACTGGTAAAGCTAATCGCACCCAAAAAGAAAACCAATAAGCTTTGCAATAGAACATAGAGCGAATCAAACCCGAGTAGGGAGGGGGTGAGAATCGGGTTGTGCGTTAAGGTTTGAAACAGTAGTGTCGACACTCCGATAGCATAGCCGACCACCACTAATGCCAGCAGTTTTTTGCCACGTAATGGTAGGGCAAAGCCCCAATGTCCGTTGACGTTGAGTGTCAAAAATAGCAACATTGAGATAAGTAGAATAATGGCTGCGATGGATTTTGGATGCTCAGCTATGAATGCCCAAAATTTTGCCAACTGACTCTGAATAGCAGAGGTGGAATATGGGCTGTCTGTTGAATATGAGCTATCTATCGCTGTGCTGGTTTTGGTAGCACCAGTCTTTGTGGCAGTAAGCTTAGTTGATGAGAACATACAAAAATCCTATGGTGCCAAGCTTATCTAATAAAGCAAAAAATGAACGACGGTAAATAAGTGCCGAAAGTGAATAAAGACCTTGCTACTGCTCAGCTGGGGCGCGCAATAGTAGCCATAAAAACAGCACCGTACCGACCACGCCAAATACCGTCGCGACAGGCACTTCGAACGGATAGCGAATCGAGCGCCCGATAATATCGCAGAGTAGGACGGCTGAGGCACCGAGCAATGCGACTGCTGGCAAGCTACGACGTAACTTATCTCCCATCAATCGGCTGACGATATTAGGCACGACTAAGCCGATAAAAGGAATCATCCCAACAGTGACCACGACGACAGCGCTCATCATTGCGACCATACCCACACCAAGCCAGGTGACCTGCCGTTTACTAATACCCAAGTTCAGTGCGATATTATCGCCAAGTCCCACAATGGTGAGCTTATCAGCGATGATATAAGCCAAAACACACAGACCTCCGGTCAGCCATAGCAACTCATACCGACCGGCTAACACGCCAGAGAAGTCACCAAACTGCCAAACGCTTAGCATCTGTAGCGATTCGGTTTGATAGGCAATGAAAGTGTTAACCGCTTCGATAATGCCGCCAAAGACAATGCCAATCAGTGGAATCATCAAAAAATCCGTCGGCGGAATACGATGAATCAGCAGCATAAACAGCATCATGCCAAATACGGCAGCGATGGTCGCCACGCCCATTTTGACAATGAGTGCGCTGGCTGGAAATAGCAGACTAACCACTAGCAAACCAAGTGCGGCACTTTGAGTCGCACCGACCATGGATGGCTCTACAAAGCGGTTTTTTAGCACCACTTGAATAATCATCCCAGCCACTGCCATCGAGATACCAGTCAAGATAATCGCAATAGTGCGGGGGAGTCGGCTGACTAAAAAAAGCGAGCTATCAGAGTTGGCGCTATGATTGATAAGGCTGTGTAGAAAACCGGACCATGAAAAATCAGCCACACCAATCGATAAGCTCAATAACACCAAAAGCCCCATAATAATGAGGCTTGCTGTATTAATTAACCACGGTGGTATGACGGCACGTCGATGTTTAGAATTGAGACTGTTGCCAGTGCTTCTTTTCCAACTTGATGTTGCCGCTGGCAAAGAAGTATTAGCTTTAACGCTGGCATGAGCGCGAGAGGAAAATAACGACATAACGTCTACTGGCTTATTAGTATTTGATTAAAAATATGGCTTGTATGGTCATCGCTTTTATTTCGCGTTAGCGAAGGCTGTCTTAATCGTCGTTAAATCCTGCATCCACTGATAATAACCGCCAAAGGCAAGATATGAGTCTGGGCTAAGGTAAACCACCTGCTGCTTGCTCCATGCGTTGGTTTGCGCGACCAACGGATTGTCTAACACGGCTTTGGCACCAGCGCCATCTTCCCCAATGGCGGCACTGCGATCGATGACGAATAGCCAATCTGGATTGGTCTTTTGTAAGTACTCAAAAGATATTGGCTGACCATGACGACCTTCTTTGATTTGATCATCAGCGATGGGTACGTTTACGACATTATGAATAAAGCCGTAGCGTGATTCAGCACCATATACAGACATTTTATTGCCATTGACCATGACCACTAGGCCAGTACCGCTGTCTTTGGTGACGGCTTTGGTTTCTTCAATCAAACCGTCAATATCTTGTTGTAATCTAGCGGCTTGTTCACTTTTGCCAAACAATGCGCCTAAATCGGCCAAGCGGCGTTTGCTTGACTCATAAATATTGGCCGTATCAATAGACATGTCTAGTGTTGGGGCAATGCTAGAGAGCTCGTCATATTTTTCAGCCATACGTGAGCCAACTAAGATAGCTTGCGGCTGCATAGCATTCAATGCCTCAAGATCTGGCTCAAATACCGTACCGACGCCTGCAGGTGCTGGTTGATTTTTGGCTTGTAAGTTATCTAGAGGTGTTGTGGCTGGCGCGCCATCAATAGCCACATCAAGCGCTGCCAAATCCTGCATCAATGTCATGTCATACACCACGATTGGCGATGGGTTTACTGCTAACTCGACGTCTCCTTTTACGGTATCCACTGTGATAGTGCTAGCAGCGCTGTTGTCAGCAGTTTGATTTTCAGTCGTGGTATCTGTTGGCTCAGAGTCCGTTGATTCTGGTGAGCTACAGCCTGCCACACTGATACTAGCAACGAGTGCGGTCGTCATAGCAGTCAGTAATGGGCGTTTAAAAAAGGTGCTAGGAGAGCGGTTAGACAATAAAGCGATAGACATAAATAACTCGGTATATTAGCTGGTTGGACAACGTGTAAATAAAATGATTGGCCATATGAAAAGAAAAAGAGCTTATCTAGCGTGATGCTCCACGCTATACAATGCTCGACGGTATTACTTTAAAAGTCATGTTTTTTTATTGATTGTTTTTTACGCTTAAATATAGAGACGCTTATATTATTAAGACAAGCCCTAATATCTTGAAAATTTTTATATTATAAGATGGGCAATCAATCAGTGGCTATGATAAATTAATTGAGACTCATTATCAATACAAATGATAATGAGTTTTATTAACGTTTCTGTGTTTATTGATTTTGACTGCCTCAACACAATAAGTTTCGATAGCGATATTCGAGATAGGATAGCCGAATGACTAAGCAGATTTTTCTTTTCAAATAATGCAAATTATTGGTTCAGCATTTACCTGATAAGCAAATCATTATAAATTTATTATTGATAATAGTTATCGTTTGCATTATTATCTACGCCATTCTACCTCGGTTAATTAATATTAGGGTGTTATGAGTTCAACGGATTTAGACGCGCCACCACTCAAATTGATACTCGCGGCTATTATTATAGTGGTGGGCTTGCACGTGCTGACAGCAGTCGCATTAGTGGCGATCAAGACCCCTGAGATAAAAGTTGAACCAGAAAAAGACACGCCACCTATCGAGATCGAGATGGTGACGTTACCGGCTGAAACGAAAGAGCCAGAGGTTGCGATGGATACTGCTGAGCCTGTAAAACCTATACAGCCACAGCCTAGGTCTGTCACTACCACTAAACCTGAAATAGTGAAAGAATCTCAGCCGCTAGCGAAGACTAAACCAGCTGTCAAACCAGTGGTAACATCAGAAAAGCCTAATTTGAAGCCTAAAACGAAGGCGCAACCTGATACAACAAAGGCTGTGGAAAACGAACCTTTTAAACATGAAGTAAAACGGCAAGAGTCGATATCAACAGCTCAAGCAGATGCTTTAGCTGCTGATAACAACCGTAAGATATTGGCAGCACAAGCTAAAAAAGCCGCACAAGAAGCCCAACAATTAGCCGATGCCAAAGCTGCCCGAGAGGCTCAAGCCGAAGTGGATGCCAAAAAAGCAGCAGAAGCAAAAGCGGCCGCAGAAGCCGCTGCTCGTGCAAAAGCACAGGCCGCCGCTGCCGCCGCAAGTAATACTCCTGTGAACTTCACAGCGACCAATGCCAATTGGGCGTCACGACCGAACTTTAGTTTTCCGACTAGTGCGGCACGCAGAGCTAGGTCAGGTGATAAATTGACTGTCGTTTTAGTGTTGCGAGTAAATAAGCAGGGCGGGATTGATAATGTACGCGTTGCTCAATCTTCTGGTAATAGATTATTAGACCAAGCTGCACAAAAACAAGCTGACTCTGGCAAGTTTAAGCCCTTTACCGAAGCTGGTGTGCCAGTGGTAGGCAACGTGACCTTGCCGATCGAATATGTCGTTCCTTAACCATAAGCATTTTGACCCATTATTTATATATGGCACTAATATCGTCGCTGTCATCTGCATAGATTTATTAGCTGCAGCGAGACTAGATAATAAAACAATACTCTAAGGAGTCTAATATGGACTTTATGCAATACTGGCAAATCAGCGACATGGTGACAAAAACTTTGTTCTTTTTGTTGCTGGCTTTATCTATCCTCTCTTGGGTGACTGGCATTATTCGTGTGCTACAAAGCCGCAAATTGGCCGTCAATGTTGCAGATGATTTGAGTCAACAGATTCAGATAAAACAGGCCGAGATGATAGCCGCAGATACCTCTACTCGCCGTGTGGTTACTGAGCAGACCCTGCTCAAGCATATTGGTCGTTATCGCTTTGCCAGCGAGCGTGGATTGCCTATCCTTGGGACGACGGCAGCGATTGCGCCGTTTATTGGCTTGTTTGGGACAGTATGGGGTATTTTCCATGCACTGCATAATATCGGTATGAGTGGGCAAGCGGGCTTGGGACAAGTGGCAGGGCCAGTTGGTGAGGCACTTATTATGACAGGTTTGGGGATTGCCGTGGCGATTCCAGCAGTGGTGTTTTATAACCTTGCAGTGCGTATCAACCGCCGTGTGATGTATCACGCCAACGACAGAGCGCATGACTTATTGGCACATTCTGTCGAGATGGTAGTCACACAGCAGCCCTCAATAGACAGCAAGTCTACAGTTGCCCAAGATTCATTGGCAAAAAGTATGCACTCAAACGCAGCAGATGCTCAGCAAGTGACGCATTATCAGAGTTCAGCTGCGTCGCAGCCTTAACAATTATCCATTGATGAAACAGTCCGTTAGGCGAGAGCCAAACGAGCTGTATTGCGAATAACCAAATGTATTGAGAGTGATTATGGCATTTCAATTGGGCGATGATGATAGTCAAAGTATGAATGAGATGAACCTCATTCCGCTTATCGACATCATGCTGGTATTGATGATTATATTTCTATTGACGGCGACCGTCTTGAATCCGACGGTGCCATTAGAGTTGCCGAAGACCAATGCCGAGGTCAATGAAACACCGCCAGAGGCTATTCAAATCAGCATTGATAAAGACGCAGGGATATTTTGGGACAGCGATGCGATTAGCATGGAGGAGCTAGAGGCACGGTTACAACAGCAAAGTGCCGCGGGTAAAGATCCTTCTGTACAATTGCGTGCTGACAAAGACAGTAAGTACGACACTGTCGCTCAAGTGCTCGCCGCTGCCAGTCAGGCTGGTCTTAGTAAAATAGCTTTTGTTAACGAATAAAGTAATTTGCCGTGCCTAATACCGTGCTTATATTAAGAAGCTTATCAGTAAAATTAGCAGGCTGAGCGATATAAACCTAGCTAAGGTCTCGACATTATCGTCGGTTTACGCCTAGTTTGATGCGATTTTAGCGATCAGCAGTCCTAATATTTGAATGTTCAACAGACCCCAAGATAATAATAAGAATAATTAAAATAATAAACTTTTTTCAACCTCGCTAGGGTAACCTTGCGAGGTTTCCTTTAATGCAAAACTTATTTAATACACTGTCCCGTTTGCCACAATATCTCGTTCAATTATCGTTATCTTGATTTCGATATGGTTTTTTGAAGGGATAAGAAGCTTCATATGGTTAGCAAGGATGACGATGTTTAGCAGAATTTAGCCATTTTAAAACCACTAAATATACAAATGTGCTAATTGATGACACGCCCTAGATTACCAACCATAGACAAATGGACTATAACCATAACGACCAGCAGGTCCGTAGGCAAATGGATAGGGTGTGCGTAGGTAATCAAGATCACGCTGGCGAATATAATAGTAGCGTCCTTGAGAGTAAGCTTCTTCCAACTTCTCGATGCCCTCAAGGGGACAGACAGGCTGCCAGTCATAGCCTTCGCGACCAATTTTATAAGCATTAAGCTCAGTGCAGTAATTTTTTAGACCTTGCTGTCGACCTTGTTCCCATTGAATGCGGTTGGGGCTAGCACCGCCGACGCTGGCGCATTGATTGGTATATTGACCAAAGTATGCGCCCGAGCGTCCACGGATGCCATCGGTGTAGCCGACTTCTTGCCAATTGCTGCTTTGGCACTGCTGCGGTGTGAGACTTTGGGTCGTGGCACAGCCTGACAGGGTGAATAATGCGGCGCTCATCAGCGAAAAGACGATACTGGTTTTACTCATGAATTTATTCGTCAGTTTGCTGGCTAAAAGAGCGGTTGATGAGTTTGACTCAATAAGATAATTCATAATAAACCTGCGCGCGTCTAAAATTATGGTTTATCATAGCACTTTTTGCTGCGTACAACTTTTTGTATCTTGTTATTAAACTTATTTTTTTTCGTACTAACTGATTGATATGCCAGTATAAATAGTAGGATTGCTGGGTGAAATGCATTTGCCAATCAAGTGCCAATCAAATGGCAATCACCTGATTATCGACTAATCCCTTTATGAGCCCTGCTTGATTTTTTATGGTTCGTGCTTATTATAAGGACGGGTACGACAAATCACTGGTCAGTCAGTTACTCGTTAATAGGTTTTATGATAGATCAGGTCAAATGTATCGCCTCAGCAGTATTTTAATTCAGCTAAAGGTCAGGTTGTTATGGGAATATGGATTGTCATCGCCATTGTACTATTTGTACTAGGGAGTATGATGGCGCTCAAACCGAGCGGTATCGATCAGCGCTTGGATCATTTACGCATGACCGCCCGTCGCTTACAATTGAACCCAAAACTGATCGCTTGTCCGGATTGGATCATGGGCAAAGACAATGAATATGGTCGCGGGATGCTTGGTCAGTATGGCTTGGTGCTAGATAATGTCAAACTGCCACTAACCCGTTATCAGGTCATCGATGGGTGCTGGCGACCAGATAGCAATGCAAACAGCAACGCAAACCCTGCAGACAAAAATGCGAGTGGCAGTAGTAATGGCAATACGCCACCTCAAACCAATTTTAGCTTGGACAAAGTGCCGCTAGCATTGCCAGCCAGTATTGAGCCGTTTGTAAAAGCCTTGTTAATCAAGTCCAATAGCATTGTTATTTACTGGGAAGATATCGCCTATGTGCGCCCAGTAACAAATCCTAATTATCAGCAAAAAATGATTGAGGCAGACTTACTAGTACTAAAAGCACAGCTTAAAGCGTGGGCGTTACAGATGCAAAAAAATCGCAAGAACTAGTAAATCGTTTTTTAGTCTCCATTAATGAGCAATAGGTAAGCAGTTTTGCGATGCCCCAGTTATTTACAGTTGACAGCTCAGCGCCTAGCAGTGTAACGTCTTTGTATCTTTATTGCTGTTTTATGACTCGTATCGGCGTCGTTGCTTGCTTTATACCTTTTTATATCGGCAGCTATTATTACAATAAATCGTTGATCTATGATGATCAGCTTCCATAAATTACCATGCTGCTGAATTTAACCTTACTTTTAAACTACTTATATTATGGTGTCGTCAAATATGGCAAAAACCACAACTAAAAAAAGTCCAGCTCCTGTCTCTGACAGCTCCAAAGGTAAGTCTTTGGTGATTGTTGAGTCACCAGCTAAGGCAAAAACGATCAATAAATACCTCGGCAATGACTTCGTTGTTCGCTCGAGTATCGGACACGTACGCGATTTACCCGTCGGTGCGAGTAAAAGCGCGAAGAAGCCAGCGACTAGCAAAAAAGATGACAGTCTGAGCAAAGAAGAAAAAGCGCAGCAAGCATTGGTACGTCGCATGGGTATCGACCCTGAACATGACTGGGCAGCAGTGTACGAAGTACTGCCAAACAAAACCAAAGTCATCAAAGAGCTCAAAGCCTTAGCCAAAGACGCTGACAAAATCTATCTGGCAACGGATATGGATAGAGAAGGGGAAGCCATCGCTTGGCATCTCAAAGAAGTCATCGGTGGCGCTGATAGCAAGTATGAGCGCGTGGTCTTTAACGAGATTACCAAAACCGCCATTCAAAATGCCTTTAAGCAGCCCTCAAAACTCGATATCGATCGCGTCAATGCCCAGCAAGCACGCCGCTTTTTGGATCGCGTCGTTGGTTTTATGATATCGCCATTATTGTGGCAAAAGGTTGCACGCGGTCTGTCAGCAGGGCGTGTACAGTCGGTCGCCATGCGTTTAGTGGTCGAGCGTGAGCATGAAATTCGCGCCTTTATCCCAGAAGAGTACTGGCAGATTCATGCTGATACTCACGTCGCCAGCAGTAAAAAAGACGCTGAACAAATTGCCATTCGTTTAGAGGCGACCAAGCAAGGTGGCAAAACGCTAAAGCTTGTCAATAAAGAGCAGACGGATAAAGTCTTAGAAGTGCTTAACGCCAACGACTTTATCGTTAAAGAGCGTGAAGAGAAGCCAACACAATCACGTCCGAGTGCGCCATTTATTACCTCGACATTGCAACAAGCAGCCAGTACGCGATTGGGATTTTCGGTTAAGAAAACTATGATTTTGGCGCAGCGTTTATACGAAGCCGGTCATATTACCTATATGCGTACCGACTCGACCTTTTTATCTGGCGATGCACTTGCCGCTGTCCGTGGCTATATCGAAGACAGCTATGGCGCGAAGTATGTACCAGAAAAGCCTAACTTCTATGGCAATAAGCAAGGCGCACAAGAGGCGCATGAAGCGATTCGTCCGTCTAATGTCAATATGAAATCCACACAGCTGAAAGGCGTTGAACGTGATGCGATACGTCTGTATGAGCTGATTTGGCGTCAGTTTGTCGCCTGCCAAATGCTACCAGCAAAGTATCTGTCAGTGAACTTGTTTGTTGGTGCTGATGATGTCGAGCTAAAAGCGCGTGGTCGTACGCTAGTATTTGACGGCTATACCAAAGTCATGCCGCCGGCGAAGACCGATGATACCTTGTTACCTGATGTCAAAAAAGGCGATAAGTTAACGCTAGACAAGCTTGATCCAAGCCAACACTTTACCAAGCCTGCACCGCGCTATACCGAGGCAAGCTTAGTCAAAGAGCTTGAGAAAAAAGGCATCGGTCGTCCATCGACTTATGCTTCTATCATCTCGACCATTCAAGATCGCGGTTATGTGAAGCTTGAAAACAAGCGTTTATTTGCCGAAAAAATGGGCGATATCGTTACTGATAGACTGACGGCAAGTTTCCCAGATTTGATGGATTATACCTTTACCGCCGCGCTTGAAGACAAGCTTGATCATGTGGCAGAAGGCGATACAGACTGGAAAGATGTCCTCGATAATTTTTACGGTGACTTCAAAACCACGCTTGATCGTGCTAAAGAAAAAGACGGCATGCGTCCAAATGATCCAACCGATGTACCAGACGTCCACTGCGATATTTGCGATCGTCCGATGCAATTACGTACAGGTTCTACGGGTGTCTTCTTAGGTTGTACGGGTTACAATTTACCACCGAAAGAGCGCTGTAAAGGCACCAAGAACTTAATGCCAGTCGAAGCTTTTGCTAATCTTGATGATGCCGAAGGTGAGGAAGACGAAGCGGCCGAAGTCAAAGATTTGATGGAGAAAAAACGCTGCCCGAAATGTGGCACCGCAATGAACGGCTATATCGTGGATGGTGGCCTTAAGCTACACATCTGCGGTAATAACCCTGACTGCGACGGCTATATTTTAGAAGAAGGTAAATTCGAAGTACCGGGTTCAGACGCACCTACCATCGATTGTAATAAATGTGATGGACAGATGGAGCTGAAGACGGGACGCTTTGGTCCTTACTTCGCTTGTCAGAAATGTGACAACACTCGTAAAGTACTAAAAACAGGCGAAGCAGCACCACCGCGCATGGATCCTATTCACTTGCCAGAGCTAAAATCGGTCAAGCATGAGGATTACTTCATTTTGCGTGAAGGCGCAGCTGGGATGTTCTTGGCAGCATCTAAGTTCCCGAAAGTAAGGGAGACACGTGCACCAAAGCTCGCTGAGCTAAGAGAAATCAAAGACAAAATGGAAGACAAGTTCCAATATCTCTTTGAAGGTCCAGACGAAGATCCTGAGGGTAATGCAACGATTCTACGTTGGTCACGTAAGAAAAAAGAGCAGTATATCGGCTCTGAGAAAAATGGCAAAGCCACGCGTTGGGGTGTGTACTGGCGCAAAGGCGAGTGGGTAGAAGAGTAATGCTTTTTTACCTTTAGGCTTTGTACCTCCATCTTGCTATCGTAATATTTTAAGTCATAAAAAAACCTCTTAGATAATCTAAGAGGTTTTTTTATGCTGTCAATAAACTCTAAATGTCATTAGTTCTTTTCGATGATACCACAAGCGATACGGTCGCCTGCATTACCTGCTGGCTGACTAGTATAGTCATCAGTACCACCATGAACGATAAAGGCTAGGCGATTAACGCTGTATTTACCTGCTTCTGTTGCCGCGATTTTTTTGTTCACATAATTAATAGTAGCAACACCATTTTCATTTGCCGTTAGGTTTGGCAAATCACCTGCATGACCATTCATATCATCAGGATTAGAATGTGGCTTTTTGTCCGGATTAAAGTGACCACCTGCCGCTTTACCCATAACATCACAGCTACCAGTTTCATGAATATGTAGGGCAACAGTCTGACCCGGTGTCAGGTTCATTAGCTTACCGTAGACCTGTACACCACCATCGACTGGGCGTAAGAAAACTTGTCCAACTTCCGTTTTATTCGCGTCTGTTGTTTTAAGCGCTGATTTCAACACAGGTTGATTCAGTGGATTGCCAGTCTTTAATTGACCTTCTGTACTCTGGCAACCAGTCATAGCTAGAGCAGAACCACATAATAGAGCGCTTGCAAGAATTACTTTTTTCATCGTCTTCTCCGTTTATTTAAATAGTCTTTCAAATTTTTATATTTATAATCGTTACTGGTTTTGTTACAACATATCGTTGATATCGCAATCAGTATAGCTAAGAGCTTGTCATAGATATTCATTAAAAGCGCAACAATCGGTTAATAAATGTAAGTATCGTATGGGTTTGAAAATTGGTTACGGTGTTTTCTTTACTTCGCTTTGCCAAACTAAGGTTTCGCCTGATTCTAACTTCTGAGTAAGGAGATAGTTGGATTCTGAATTATCAGAAGGATTAGATACTTTCTGCTTATCAAGATTGTCCAGGGTTAACTGACTAGAACTATAAAGCATTAGCCCGCTAAGGCTTGATTCAATATCATCAATGTCATCACCACACCCTACCATCGTTGAAGGGTTGCCACCAATTAGCAATATTTGATTAGTAGATAAAGCATAAGACCCACCAGCCCCGTTGCATCCGACAGAAAATCCAACACCTTGGCTAAAACTACTTTGCTGAGGATTGCTATAATCATGTGAACCAAGTCTGTAGTTTGCAGTAATAGGTACATCTGGACGATTAAATTTATTAATAGTTTTATTGGTATCGTCAGTTGCACTAATAAGACGCCATTGGTATCGCTCTAATAGTGCATTGGTCAGCGGTATGCCCACCACAGGATATTCAGGCTTGGGCGTACCCGAAAAAATCAGTGTTTTTCCTTTATTGGTTTTTAGAGCCAGCTGTTTTAATGTCTTGTTAGAACTCTGTGCAAAGTTTGGTAGTACTGGATCAAATCTGAAAGCTGTATCTGAATAGGGTATAAAAACACCATTTACGACATTTCCTGTTTTGTTCTTGATTGTGTTTTTATTACTCAAATTTTCGATAATTGAATGGTTTACTGTGGTGCAGTTATCAGATGGTTCTCTGACATTGATTTGCCCATAAAGGTACGGTAATGGTAACCACATATCAAAAGAAACTTGGTGACGCTGACAGCCTTCTGTAAATGTTAAAAGGCTTGGATGTACCTCCATTATCAAAGGCAGCTTTTGGTTAAGAGGCTTAATTCGACCATTATCATCGCTGACATGGGTTAATTGCCACTCATATTTTGTGGTGGTTTGAAACAGTCTGGATTCGAGTGTGGTCGCTGACCATTCCTTATCGTCGATAATGGGGCTGGCTTGTGCTGAATGATTGATACTTTTGGTTTGGCAGCCTAGTAAGGCGAGGGGTAGTAATGCACTTATTATAACTAGAGGGATTCGTAAACGATTTAACAGCATATATTTCTACTTGATAAACATTTGTCTAAAATATAGCACAAGGTCTTAGAGGAATTGTTGTTTATTTTTGTCAAAAAAAAGCCGCCCATCATAGTGATGAGCGGCTCTTTAATTTGTAAGACTGGATTAGTAATTGATCAGATTAGCTATGCAGTGCTTTGCCTGAGGTTTTATCAACCGTCACTTTAGCAGGTTTAAGCGGCACTGGCATACTCACCAACGCAACTTTTAATATCTCATCAATCGTTGCGACTGGCTGAATAGTCAGGCCTTCTTTGACGTTATCAGGGATATCGGCCAAATCACGCTCATTGGTCGCTGGAATCAACACATGCTTGATACCACCGCGATGTGCCGCAAGTAGTTTCTCTTTGAGACCACCGATACGTAGGATTTTTCCTCGTAAAGTGATTTCACCTGTCATCGCAATATCTGGACGAATGGCGATACCTGTCAATGCAGATACGAGTGCTGTAGTTAATGCACCACCAGCTGATGGGCCATCTTTTGGCGTAGCGCCTTCAGGCATATGCACGTGGACATCCGTGGTTTTGAACGTCTCGTAATCAATCCCTAAGCTGTCACCGCGAGCACGAACCACACTCATCGCTGCACGAATCGACTCTTTCATGACATCGCCGAGTGACCCTGTAAAGCTAAGCTCACCTTTGCCTTTCATCGCAACTGCTTCAATGGTTAATAATTCACCACCGACTTGTGTCCACGCCAGACCAGTGATACGACCAATCTCAGGCTCTTCTTCAGCCAGACCATAATCATATTGATGAACACCAAGGTAGTCATCGATGTTTTTGTCATCGACTGTCACTAGCTGACGTTCAGCTTTTTTCGGAGCACGTGCGCCATGGCTTTCAACCGAACCGCGAACAACTTTGCGGCAGATTTTATTCACTTCACGCTCAAGGTTACGGACACCTGCTTCACGGGTATAACTACGAACGATACTATGCAGTGCCGCTTCAACAATCTCAATCTCGCCTTCTTTGAGACCGTTATTCTTGATTGCTTTTGGCACTAGATACTTCTGTGCGATATTTACTTTTTCTTCTTCGGTATAACCCGGTAAGCGGATAACTTCCATCCGATCAAGAAGCGCCGCTGGAATATCCATGCTGTTAGCCGTACAGATAAACATCACTTGCGACAAATCTAAGTCCATATCTAAATAATGGTCGTTAAACGTATCGTTCTGTGAGGGATCTAACACTTCAAGCAATGCTGATGCTGGATCACCGCGGAAGTCTTGCGCCATCTTATCGATTTCATCCAATAAGAATAGCGGATTTTTGACTTCAACTTTGGCCAGTGATTGAACGATTTTACCCGGCATCGCACCAATATAGGTGCGGCGATGACCACGAATTTCCGCTTCATCGCGCACGCCGCCAAGCGCCATACGCACGAACTTACGACCAGTGGCACGCGCAATCGACTCACCCAATGAAGTTTTACCAACACCAGGAGGACCGACGAGACATAGAATCGGACCACGCAGTTTTTTCACACGTGATTGCACGGCGAGGTATTCTAAGATGCGGTCTTTTACATCTTGTAATCCGTAATGGTCTTCGTCTAATACCGTCTTAGCTTTGTCTAAATTGATCGAAACTTTAGTCGTCGCATTCCACGGCGTGTCCAAAATCCATTCAATATAGTTGCGTACGACTGACGATTCACTCGATGCCGGCGGCATCATTTTGAGCTTTTTAAACTCTTGCTCAGCTTTTTTGCGTACATCCTCTGGCAGGTCAGCATCTTCTAGACGCTGCTCTAGCTCAGCCACATCATCTTCACCATCGAACGCGCCGTCATTCATATCTGACAGCTCGTTTTTGATGGCTTTCATTTTTTCGTTTAAGAAGTACTCGCGCTGATTCTCTTCCATTTGCTGACGGACAGCTTCTTGGATATCTTGTTCGATATTCTGCTCAGCACTTTGTTTGACCAAATATTCAGTCAAGGTATTGATATGCGTTTTGATATCGTCTTTTTCTAAGAACGACTGTTTGATATCAAGATCCATCGATACACGAGTTGAGATGAAGTACACCAACTCAAGTAAGTCGTCAATGCGTTTCGCCACGCGCGTTAGCTCACGGGCATTACGCAGACGCGCATCAGCATAGCTTTCAAATAGCGTGGTCAACGCTTGAATGGTGTTCTTTTGCTGACTCTCATCCATACTGACATCGAGGTCAGCACGTTCAAATTTCGCCATCAATAACGTGTCGTGATCTTCTATATTGTCAACGCGCGCACGATACTGACCTTCGATCAATACCTTGATGCAGTTTTCATCGCTGTCATGTGGCATGGTGCTGACGATGCGGCACACTGTACCGTATTGATATAAGTTGTCTTGATCGATGTCTTCGGTCAGCGAGTCTTTTTGCGCCACGACCAGTACTTTATTGCCATACTCAGCCTGTGCCAGCTCGACCGCTTTCACCGATGGTGCACGACCTACGAACAAGGCAATCTGCATATGTGGATAGACGACCACATCACGCAGTGCCAATAACGGTAAGTAGGTGTCGTCTTCAACGCTGTCTTTAGCATCGTCGTCTTCACTAGTACTGTCTTCACTATCGTCGTCTTTGACAGTGGTTTCAGTATTGTCAGACGCTGTCTCTAACTCGCTTTCTGACGCATGACTAGACAACGTGTCTGGCTGGTTATCATCAGCAACAGTAGATGAAACGTCGACATCTATGTCGATATTGTCTTGGGCTATTTTATGTTCACTCATATATTTTTCCTCGTTCACCAGACTTGTAAAGTCAAGTTCGTGGTTCATGTTTAGATAAATGGTGCTCCCAGATAAAATTGCAAGGCTTGTACTCAAACTCACCTGCTTAACTGTGCAAAATATTTATATCTAACTGAATACAGAGCATCATATGGTTATGAGCTTTATGCGTTGCTGGTGAGAATCCGTATATCGGAAGTAACCATACAAGAATCATAGAAAGCAGTCATAACAGATGCTTATAGATCACTTATAAATAGCATCTATCAAATATCTATTGGGGTCTACGCATAGGTTTTATAGGCAAAATAAGGTAAACTGTCGCGCGTCTTAAACGGTGTGTTTTAGAGTAGAACGCTTTATAGACACATTCGAGAAAAAGCATTTTTGAGACGATGGCGATATCCATACATTATGAGATATCAATAAGTTTAAATTGAACCAAAGCAAATAGAATACGAGGCAACACATGGCAATCAATGCGGTACTGCTGGCAGTCATCATCATGTTGGGGCTGTCACTTGCGCGAGTGCACGTGGTGCTCAGTTTATTAATTGGTGCGCTGGCTGGTGGATTAATAGCGGGTCTTGGTATCACTGATACGCTCAATGCGTTTCAAGAAGGTATTCGTAATGGGGCGCAGATTGCACTTTCATATGCGTTACTTGGGGCGTTTGCGGTCGCAATTGCTCATTCGGGTTTGCCGCAATCACTGGCAGGATCAGTCATCAAGCGCATTGATGCAGGTGGCACCAGTGGCATGATTAAGTACATGCTGTTTGCAGGCTTGATTACCATGAGCTGCTTTAGCCAAAACTTAATCCCTATTCATATTGCCTTTATTCCGCTACTTGTACCGCCATTATTGTTAGCATTTAATCGAATGCATATTGATAGACGTCTGATCGCTTGTCTGTTGACCTTTGGTTTGGTCACCACCTATATGTTTATCCCATATGGCTTTGGTGATATCTACCTCAATCAAATCATGCTAAAAAACGTCGGTGAAGCAGGCATTGATATCACTAATATTTCTGTGGTCAAGGCCATGGCAATTCCTGCACTTGGTATGCTCATTGGTTTGCTGGTTGCTGTATTTATCAGCTACCGTAAGCCACGCGCATATCAGCAGATTGCGATAGATCAGCAAGCGCATGATGCCGTAGTAGAAGGCGATGCATTAAGTAAAACCGCTGCTGGTGCACAGTCGCAAAGCAAGCTAAAAACGCTGGTTGCACTGGCTGCTATCGTGACTGCTTTTGTCGTGCAGTTATACACAGACTCGCTACTACTTGGCTCAATGTTTGGCTTTGGTGTGTTTATGGCGACTGGCGTGGTGAAATGGCGTGATGCTGATGGCGTCTTTAATGACGGTATCAAGCTGATGGCGATGATTGGCTTTATTATGATTACCGCGCAAGGGTTTGCGGAAGTCATGAAAGCGACTGAGCAGATTCAGCCACTCGTTGATGGGGCTGCGTCACTGTTCGGTGGTAATAAAGCGATGGCTGCATTTATCATGCTATTGATTGGTCTCATTGTGACCATGGGTATCGGCTCGTCATTCTCGACCATTCCTATTTTGGCCGCCATTTATGTGCCGCTATGTATTTCGTTAGGGTTCTCACCATTGGCGACTGTGGCGATTATAGGTACGGCGGGCGCGTTGGGTGATGCCGGTTCTCCTGCGTCAGACTCGACATTAGGGCCCACTTCTGGTCTAAACATCGATGGACAGCATGACCATATCAAAGACAGTGTAATCCCCACTTTTATTCACTACAATATTCCTTTGTTAGTGTTTGGTTGGATAGCCGCGATGGTGCTGTAGGTGATTTGGTCAGCCCTTTAACTCAATCCAAGTACCCAACAAAAAAGACGCTTATCGGTAAGCGTCTTTTTTTTGCATTAGTTATAGGACTGTTAGAATAATTAAATTAGACGGTTATCTTAAGTACCGATATCTTGCTTTATACTTTCTATATTTTTGCGCAACAGGTACACGAAAAACAGCGTAATGAAGGGGTCATAAACACGATCTAGTCTCAAATCGCCATTGATGTATTCAACAATAGCCAACGCAAACAAAGACAGCAGAATAAAAGAAAAGCATTGAGATATAGGAACCAAAAAACGTAGAAAAGATGTGCTGCTAGAGGGCTTTATATGACGTATTTCAATATGGGTGCTAAGCGCGAAGGTATAAAATGCTGCAAGCGCTAGCAAAAAGGTTCTTAGTTCAGCAAAATCAAAGCCGTTGTAATCATAAATATAAGCCGCAGGCGTGGCCAAGAGTAATAGCACGAACAGATAAAAACAAACTTGTAGCGAAGCGGGCGACATAAACTCTTTTTTTACTTTGTCCACGATCAACGACCTATACTGTAATGATAATTATTTGCGATAAGTATAGTTTATAGGCCATGTAGAAACAATAGTTTGGCAATAAAAAGCAAGCGTCGATCAAATCAAACCACTCTATAACCGCGTTTCTTCAAATTGTGCTCTATCAGTTATATATGTGTTATTCATCAAAATCTCTAATTTCACCGCTTAAACTACTCAAAAACTCATCACTTTGCGCTAGCAGCTCGTTTAAGCGTTTCTCGTTAATTAACGCTGATAACTCATCAGTACTAAAAGCCTGTTCTTGACTGTAGTAGCGTTGCTCTCTAGCGTCCTCGTTGCCTAACGTTTGTAAATATTCATCCACGTTATCAGCGCTAGAATTTTTTTCAGACTTTTTATCGTCATTTTTCATCAAAACCACCTTATGCCGCTTGGCGTAATTAAGCCATCTAATGGTACATCCCACGGTTGGCGCTCTAATTGCTCAACCACTTGAAAGTCATAACACCAGCCAATTTTTAATGGCTTTTTAGCGCCCGACCGATAGCTTTTGCCAAGCGTCGTATCATAGAACCCACCACCCATGCCCATACGGTTGCCGTTTAGGTCGACCGCCACCAGTGGGCAGATAATGACATCCAATTCGCGCGCCCAAAGTAGTCGACGATGATGGTTTTGCCTCATGCCCAAACGATGAATGCGAGTCGGTACGTTGACGAATTTAGAATGGTAAATTGGTACAAAACGTAATCGTTTGTCATTAGTGCCATCGCTAGTACGACCGAGCGAACCGACGACTGGTAAATAAGGTAAATAGCCTAAGCGTTGACACCAATCTAATATTGGCTGAGTAGGTAGCTCACCAAAGCCATCGTAATATAAGCCAACTCGTGCATTAGCTGGCAAGCGCTGCTGTAACTTCGTTAGATGCAAACTCGCTGCTTGTCCCATATTCCTACGCGCACTGTCAGTCAGCTGCCGCCGCTGGCGAGTAAAGTGTCGTCTGGGCGGGTTGCTAACGGCTGATTCCTCTGACGCTGCGTTTTTTGGTTCAGGATGCATATCTATACTATCCGCTAGTTTGTGAGTTTGATGATGACAGCTGCTTTTAGACGTTAGCAATGGCTATTTGTCAATATTCAACGGGTCGTAGTCATGCTATCATAACGCCACTTTACATCGTATTCTCCTTTATGTGCAGCAGCTGTTGCACTTTTTATCGTTCAGTTATTTAACAACAAACCAGTAAAGAGGGTAGTTATGTCGACACAGAATCAGGCAACTCGTACCGAAAAAGACACCATGGGCAACGTAGAAGTCCCAGCTGACGCTTATTGGGGTGCGCAAACCCAGCGTAGCCGCGAAAACTTCAAAATTGGTGGCGAGACTTTGCCACGTCCGATGATTGAAGCAATGGCACTGGTCAAAAAAGCCGCTGCAATCACTAATGCTAGCCTAGAGCGTATCGAAGATGACAAGCGTGATCTCATCGTGCAAGCTGCTGACGAAATCATCAACGGTGGTCTAACGGATCAGTTCCCATTGGTTGTATGGCAGACGGGTTCTGGTACGCAGTCAAACATGAACATGAACGAAGTATTGGCCAACCGTGCCAACGAAATCGCTGGTTCTGAGCGCGGCAGCTACACGCCAATTCACCCAAATGATCATGTCAATCATGCACAGTCTACCAACGACAGCTTCCCAACGGCGATTCGTGTGGCTGCTGCTCGTCAGATCAACAGCTTGTTGATTCCAGCGGTAAAAGCACTACGCGACACATTAGCGGCTAAAGCCAAAGAATTCGATAGCATCGTAAAAATCGGTCGTACGCATTTACAAGATGCTACTCCATTAACGTTAGGTCAAGAGTTCAGCGGCTATGTTAGCCAACTTGATCACTCATTGGTACGTATTGATAACGCGTTACAAGGTCTATATGAATTGCCACTAGGTGGTACTGCAGTTGGTACGGGTCTAAACGCCCATCCTGATTATGCAGTAAAATCAGCTGAGCAACTAGCGACTTTGACTGGCTTGCCGTTCGTTACCTCACCGAACAAATTTGAAGCACTAGCGGCTCGTGATGCAGAAGTATTTGCGTCAGGCGCACTAAAAACGCTAGCAGCTAGCTTAAACAAAATCGCTAACGATGTACGTTGGTTGGCATCAGGTCCTCGTTGTGGTCTAGGCGAATTGACGATTCCTGAGAATGAGCCAGGCTCTTCTATCATGCCGGGTAAAGTTAACCCAACTCAGTCAGAAGCATTGACGATGGTTGTCGCTCAAGTCATGGGTAACGATGTGACGATCAGCATGGCTGGCGCATCAGGTAACTTTGAGCTAAACGTTTATAAGCCAGTTATCGCGTTTAACTTATTGCAATCTATCAAGCTGTTGGGTGATGGCTGCAACAGCTTCAATGAAAATTGTGCCGTTGGTATCGAGCCAGTAAAAGACAAAATCGATGATTTCTTGCACAACTCATTGATGCTAGTGACTGCATTGAATCGTCATGTTGGTTATGAGAATGCTGCGAAAATCGCTAAGACTGCGTATAAAGAAAACAAAACCTTGAAGCAAGTTGCGGTTGAGCTAGAGCTATTAACTGAAGCTCAGTTTGATGAGTGGGTAATTCCTGCTGATATGGTGAACCCTAAGTAAGCAGTAGACCAAATAATGACGCTGCTACGGTGTCAGAATTGCTTAATGTACGACAAGTACAATTTGTACTGCTAGTAGCAGCATCATATTTGTTCCACTAAAAATTTAGAATAAAAAAAGACCTTGTCACTTCTTGTACGAGAATGTGGCAAGGTCTTTTTTCTAGCTATCAGTTCGAAAAATTGAAATAGATATAATTATTCGTTTTCATTTTTTTCTTTAAATACTTCGATTCCATTGGGAAATAGCCATCTAGCGACGATGTAAATAATTCCAATCACGTTGATAGTAGTAGTGGTAATAAAAGCTATTAATACGTTATCTGATAGATTAAATTCAAAAAGAGTAAAATCTAGACTTAACCATTCGATTTTTATGTGTAAGTTGCCTATCCCAGTTAGCAGTACGATAAAACCGATAAAAATTAACCAAATATATGTTAAGCGATAAATATTTTTAGCATATTTCTGTCGGAGAGTATTAGTTTCTTTATAATCTCTAAGAGTTTCTTCTGAACGTCTATGTGCTAGCTCTTCTTCCTTTGTTTGTTGATAAGGTTTGGCTAGGTTTTCTTTATACTTTGACAAATAATCATGAACACTTTTACTTGAGTTGTTCGTAGTGTTTCTAAAAATTTCTTCAGGTATATCGTTATTTCGCAAAGATTTCAGTGTCTCGTCTAAATCGTTTTCATTATTCATATTATCTACCAAAACGTTTAGTTAGATTGTTGAGTAATAACGTTTATCAATGTTTTATAATAGTCAGCAATCACATTATTATCTATCATGCCATAGTCATTATTTCTCCAAGTAATATCCCAAGGAGTACCAGCTTGATGGGTTAGATCAGATAACTTATAAGCAGACATATCGCTATATTTTGACCAGACATAATTAATGATTTTTTCTTCATTTAAATCAATTCTATCCTCATAAGGACTTATTGGAATTGTAGAGGTAATATTGTTAGAGCCATAGCTCATGAGGCTAGAATATAATGGTTTAATTAGTGGTCCATATGTCCACGCATAGGTCTCTTCGTAATATAAAGGTTTGTCGAGTAGAGCTAGACAAAAGCCATTTGCTATGTAAACTAATTTTTGTAGTTGCATGTTGGATAAAGGCTTACTTTCTGCATGTGAACGCTCGATAAAAGCGTTAGCTATTACCTTAGCTGACGTAGTCATTATTTCACCTTATTAAGAAATACAGATTTAGGTAGTTTGTTATAAAACTAGCACAATTATTTTATTGTTATTTAGCGACAGATGCTAATAGACGAGATAGTAGCTCAAGAGATGTCATGGAATTAAATATCAGGATACGTTGTAAGTATAAGAAGCTGCTATCATAAATATAAAAATTTTTATATTTGTTACCTACTAATTATATGATGTACTCTAGCTGTTCTAAATGCAAGACAATAGTAACAACTGCTAAAATCTGTCTCAAGTATAAACGACAACTAATGTCGCATATAAAGTAATTGGTGAGTGATAGAGTTCTATAAGTTTTATCTGATACATCTCAAAGAAATATAGATCATAGCAATTCATAGTCAAATTAAATTGTTCAAAAAAGCCGAGCAAAGTGCTCGGCTTTTTTAAATCAAAAATCTAAGCTCAATTAGAACTTATAAAGCAAACCAAGCGTCGTCGCGGCTTCAGTACGTGAGTCTACCATTGGGCTGTCGTATTGCTCAGTCGGCAGATAACTTAGGCTTTGACTGGCGAATCCTGCCCAGCGCTCATTGAAATCGTAGTTGGCACTAATATTGATATAAGGATTTAAGCTCGAATTAGATTTATAAGCAGCAACGCCCGTTTCTGCTGATTCTTTTTCACTGACGCCATAGTAGTATTCATTGTAGTCAGCATCATAATACTCAAAGCCAATGCTTGGATAGACCGTTAGCTTGTCTTTAGTAATTCTGGCAAGGTAGGTCAAGCGCGCCGTGTTACCACCACTACGATCTAGCACGTCAGCGCCTATTTGAGCACGGAAGCCGCCGACAGGTGTACGGCGCTGATAGCTAAGTCCTGCTTCTGCTGACGACTTACGTTCATCAAGACCTTGAAGCGCGCCATTGGCATCATCAGGATCAAACTCGCTGCCCGCGAGCTTGGCATAAGCAGACAGCTGATTCACACCATCATTGATTAGATATGCACCCGCTTGAGCACCGCGCACATAAAACTTATTATTGTCATAAAATGCACCCGGCAGCACCCGCACTTCGGTGCTGTCTTCTAGATCATAGGCTGACTTGACCGCCATGACGTTAACGCCAACGCTGAGCTCAGCATCTGGATCAGCCGGTAAGTTTTTATTAAAAAAGGCGGCATTTGACATGCTGGCAACACTAAATAGGGCAGTAGCTATTAAGGTGTTGAGCAAGGTGCGCGTAGAGATAGTGGGTAGCACTGAAGATTTAAACATAATCAAGTCTCGTAAGTAGGTAAAAATAGCCGGATAACAATAGAGGAATAAGGAAAGCCAAAATCAGATGTCTGTTTTTGTGAGCCGTTTAATGATCATAGATAAGTGTCACCATTTACTCAACAGCTTTTAGCACTTGCACTATCTGCTGATGAATATCTTGCCACCACCAGACAAAGCCAATGCCTATGAGCAACATCACCAGCCATGGCAATAGTTGCCAAATGAAGGCGGGCTTGACCGCTGTTTTTTGCTCGATTGTTTCTTGCTCGATAATGTGGACACGATTAGCGTTCGTATTTATAGCTAAGTTTACACCAGTGTCGTCATCAAAATGAGCATTATTATCCAAATCAACGTTGCTTATCGTTGACTGATCGATATAGCTGGTTTGGTAATTGTTTTGAGTGGTGGTTTGGGTATTAGCTTGATAATGGCTCTGGTTGATAGCGACTGTCTGCATGATGGCTGCCATGCGCTGACGATGGACGATTCCGATTGCCAGTGCAATGATCAATCCAGTAACTGCACCGCCAATATGACCAGCATTGTCAATACCTGGTACGGCAAAGCCATAGACGAGGTTGATGCCCATAATAAGTATCAAGCTCTTTAAATTGAGCACTAAGCCATTGACCGATATTTTAAATACAGCAGCTATTAATAATGCCGCACCGATACCCATGATACCGCCAGAGGCACCAGCCGATATTCCTGGCTGTCCGGTTCCTTCCAAAATGCCTTGCCACGTCACATAGCTGTTCAGTAAATTGCCACCGATGGCTGCCAATAAAAACAACGCCAAAAACTTAGCAGAGCCAAACATCGGCTCGGCAACTTGTCCAAAGAAATACATGGCAAAGCCATTAAACAATAAATGCATGAGGCCAATGTGCAAAAACGCACTGCTCACCAACCGCCATGGATCGTCGCCCATGGTAAAAGGTAAGGCATTAGCACCCCATTTAAGCAATGCCTCAGTCGATGGATTATTGGCATCGACGCCTGTCAGCACCTGCATGATGAATAGTCCAATAAAGCTGACTAAGAGCAGGGTAGTCACGGGTGCTGTTTTTAAAAGCTGTTGAATGGTCATAAAAGCTAACTATCAATTCAAAAGGTGGCGTAGAGTATAAAGGGTATGATCGGATCATGTCAGTCAATGGCATGTTATTAGCGATATCAAAAACCCATATGACGTTTTATAAGTAAATGCATCTTATAGGCTTTCAATATTAATGTCTTATGCCTTGTGCCTCATAAACATTGTAGTGTTGATGCGTCATGACGCAGTGTTACTTGATGACGGGATAGTAATTATCCTATGGCAGATACTATGACGCCAGCAGCTGCTGTAAGTCCATAACTGAAAACGGATAATCCAGACGCTGCGTCTTTGTCAGTAGCACGGGAATGCTAGTGGCAAATTCCATCATCAGCGATTCATCAAAGTCGGCGATATCGACATACTGGTAGGTAATTGGCTGCACGGCTTGAAACTGAGTCAGCAGCTGCGTCGCCACGTCACATAAGTGACAGCCGGTCGTTCCAAGTAACCACCATTGATCAATATTTTCAATGTTCCCAAGATCAGGGCGTGCTGCAACAACACGGTTCCGTAATGTTTTTATACTATTATCATTATGCATGTTTCTACTCTTATTGTATGCCTTCAAAATGCTTGTTTAGCGTTTTTAAGCCGACATATCAATGTGGCTTAGCGGTTATGACATGATAAAGAAATGGGGTAAATAATGACAGCGATTGTGAGATTAGGTAAGATGAGCTGCTGTTTATGATTATCAATTTTATCTTATTACTTCTTTAACCACTCGGATATCGCGCATGGCAAGTTTTGGCACATTCATTAAACGACTGTTATTGGCAATTATGTTATTGGTCGTCGCATTCCATATTTTAATAGTTGGGCTACTATTAATCTGGAAAACACAGCCGATTAATAACAGTATGTTTATGTTGACGCATCGCTTAACTGGTGGCACGGTCACTCAGACGTGGGCTGAATACGATGCTATCGCCAAGTCAGCCAAGCAAGCAGCGATTGTGAGTGAAGACTCGACGTTTAGTCAGCACAGTGGCTTTGATTTTAAAGGGATCAAAGCGGCGCAAAAGAAAAATGAAGAGACAGGTAAAATGTCTGCTGGTGGCTCGACCATCACTCAGCAGTTGGCCAAAAATCTATTTTTGACCTCGCATCGCTCTTATGTGCGTAAAGCGGAAGAAGCTGTAATCACCGTTATGATTGAAACGCTGTGGGACAAGCAACGTATCATGACCGCTTATCTTAATGTTGCCGAGTTTGGCAATGGCATCTATGGTATTGACGCAGCGGCGCATCACTATTTTGATAAGTCTGCGGCCAATCTGAATCGAGACGAATCAGCACTCCTCATTGCGATGCTCACCAATCCAAAGTATTACGAAGATAATCAAGGTGACAGACGCTTACGTAACAAGCAGCGTATTATTAAAAAACGTATGAAGAATGCAGTATTGCCGCAAGCGTCTTAATCGACATGTGCTAGTGGTTTGCTGAATGATAAATACAATTATAAATAGCACGATAAACGAATGACATGATCAATAGTCACGTGGCTGCAATGATAGGACGTCACTATTATTAAATTTACTATTATTAAATTCACTATTATGAATGCCACTATATACACTATAGATAAGTCAATATAAAAAGGATACAACGAGGCTGGGATAATTTTTTGCAGCCTCTGTCGGCGTAGGCACAGCAAGCAAGAAAAATTTGTACCAGCCTCATACGATAATATCGTGTATCTAATTTATTCAGTATCGACTATATATAGGTATCAAAATATATAAGCGTCAAAATACAGCTTTTCAAATAAGTTGGGAATAAAAAAGATAGCTGATGACAGTAAAGACAAATTACTCATTGATGATAAATTGATAACGACAGGGGAATAGCGGTATGGCAGATATGAATAATCAGAACGACAGTGTCATGACTAACGACAATACCGATGTTAACGACCTGAATATGCACCAAATGACCCAGCTTAACGTAGCCGATAGCGCAACAGAATCTAGAACAGAACAGCTTAGCCAGCAGCTGACTGACATTGCATGGCAGCGCTCAGAAGATGGCAGCTATTCGCCCAGTAGTTATATCAATCGTGATTTGTCCTTATTGCAGTTTCATCTGCGGGTCTTAGCGCAAGCCGCCAGTCCTCACCATCCGCTACTTGAGCGCTTGTTTTTCTTAATTATTTTTTCATCCAACCTCGACGAGTTTTTTGAGATTCGTGTCGCGGGTATCATGCAAAAGCTCAATATAGGTGACGTATCGACTAGTGCTCATGGGATGCGTCCGAGTGAAGTGCTAAACGAGATATCCGTTATCACGCATGATGCCATCGCTGAGCAGTATCGTATTCTTAATGAAGATATCTTGCCTGCGCTCGCCAAAGAAGACATTCGATATCTAAAACGCGATGAGCTGAATACTGAGCAATCGGCATGGATGAAGCGCTATTTTACAGAACAAGTCTCACCAGTGCTGACACCTATTAGCATTGATCCTGCGCATCCGTTTCCGAGATTGGTGAATAAAAGCCTCAACTTTATTGCCACTTTAGAGGGCAAAGATGCCTTTGGTCGCGATATCAATCTTGCGATTGTCCCAGCGCCACGTAGCCTGCCACGGGTCATTCGTCTGCCAGATGACCTGACTGGTGGTAAAGAGCACCATGTCATGCTGTCCGCCATCATTCACGAGCACATCGGTGAGCTGTTCCCAGGTATGCAAGTGACAGGCTGCCATCAGTTCCGCCTCACGCGCAATGCCGATTTGGACTTAGCAGATGATGTCGAGGATATTGCCAAGGCATTAGAAGGCGAGCTTGAAAATCGCCGCTTTGGCGACAAAGTACGGCTTGAGGTGACGACTGATTGCCCAACACCGATTAGCGATTATCTTCTCAATGAGTTTGAGCTACATGACAATCAGCTGTACCGTGTCAATGGTCCTGTGAACTTAACTCGCTTGCTGTTTGACTTTAATATACCCAAGCTGCGCTATGAGCCTTTTACCCATATTGTGCCAAAACCCTTTCGCCGTGAGCTGGACAAGCTTGATAAAAGCACCAGTATATTTTCTGCCATGCGCAAAGGCGATGTCTTGGTACATCATCCTTTTCATGCGTTTTCACCGATTATCAATCTACTTTGGGAAGCGGCCAGTGACCCCAAAGTATTGGCGATCAAACAAACCCTGTACCGATCAGGCACCAATTCAGAAATCGTCAAGGCGCTGGCTGCTGCTGCCCGCAATGGCAAAGAAGTCACGGCTGTCATCGAATTACGTGCCCGTTTTGATGAAGCGTCCAATATCGCTGTCGCCAATTTTTTACAAGAGGCTGGGGCAGTGGTGGTTTACGGGATTGTCGGCTACAAGACCCATGCCAAGCTGATGCTTATCGTGCGCCGCGAAGACGATCGCATTCGCCGTTATGTGCATCTCGGCACCGGTAATTATCACGCAGCCAATGCCAAAGTCTATACCGACTATGGCTTGTTCAGCGCTGACCCTGATATCTCAGAAGACGTACATAAAATCTTCCAAGAGCTGACAGGCATGGGCAAACCTGCCAATCTAAAAAAACTGTTGCACGCACCATTTACGTTGCACGAAAAGTTAATGAGCTTTATCGATGATGAAATTACTCATGCCAAGGCTGGCAAGCGCGCACATATTATTATCAAAGTGAATGCTTTGACCGAACGTCGTCTGATCGATAAGTTATATGATGCGTCGCAGGCAGGCGTCAAAATAGAATTGATTCTGCGCTCCATGTGCTGTCTGCGTCCACAAGTAAAAGGCCTATCTGAAAACATCACCGTACGCTCAGTCATCGGGCGCTTTTTGGAGCACACACGCGTTTATTACTTTTATAATGATGGTGATGAGCGCTTGTATTGCGGCAGTGCTGACTGGATGGATCGCAATCTATTCCATCGTGTCGAAGTCGCTTTTCCGATTGAAGACAAAAAACTGTTCAAGCAGGTTTATCAAGATGGGCTGCTCAATTATCTACAAGATAACGTCCAAGCATGGCTACTTAATGGCGATGGGGCATGGCAGCAAAGTCAACCAGCCGCCGATGAAGCACCACATATTGCCCAAGATCATTTGCTACGGGTGATCAATCACGTCGGTGAGCCAATATAGATAAAGCTTTCGCTTATCTTGTTTATTAATGCTGTCATTTAATGGCATTAGCCCTATAAAAGCCCTATAAAAGCCCTATGATTTATTTAACCAAGCGTTGGCTACGACCGACGCTTGGTTTTTTTGCGCTCGGATAAGTTACAAACTGTCTTGTAACCTCACATTTATTCACATATTGATACGGCAGTACACTGGTGCGCTGTTGGTTGGCTTAACTATAATTGATGACAGTTCTACCGCTATTGCACAGATATTTCTAATAAAAAATCATACTGAGATGCTTACCTTTGTAGAATGTTATTCGATTTTGCAAAGGTAAGTGTACAAAGGATGGCTGGTTTACTAAACAACGATAATAATAGGAATTGCACCATGAGTAACACTAACAACGATACTTCAGACATTAAAAAAGCAGCAGAGCAGGTTGATGATCATCAAATTGAGAAAAATTTAAATGAAGATAAAAAGGTAGATGCTCCTGAAGAACTGAGCAAAGAAGAGCAAACCTCTTTTATTGATGATGAGCTACGGACAGATAAGTAAGCAGCAGTTTGAACGATATCAATGACTATGTTAAATATTAAATAAAGAATTAACACCATAAACGCGAGGGACACGCTATGACAGTCAATACAAAACCAAATAACAAAGAGAAAGTATTGGTCGATGATCCCGTAGCATCAGAACCAAAAAATACCAACGAAAACACTAAAGACAGTTATGAAGGTCGTAAACACGAACCTAATATCGATGGACCACAGCAGGATTCACAGGAAACAGACGAGATATATTCCGACCCACGTGAAGAAGAGCACTTACCAGCAGGTGGAAAAAACGTGGCGGATCTCAATGCTCATGATTTGAGCAAAAATAACAACACCTAGTATTTGCATGACTGCTTGGTATTTTCTATTAATTAAAACGCTGACATCATTCGTTGGCCTCCTAACACGATAAGGACATGACTATGCAACCGCAAGATCCTGCGCTAAGTAGAACCGCAATTGATGATACTAATGCTGAGGCAATGCATAAAGAACCTGTCAATAACCATGACGTCGTCGAAAGCCATACCAATCAAAACAAAGGGACTGATACTTTAAAGGAAGAGATCGTTGATTCAGAGCATGTGAATGACAATGACAATCCTGCGCGTCAGCCTGATCGCCGAGATCAGCAGGGCAGTAGTCCGTTTGATGACAATATCAACGAAGACACCGTGGGCAGTGAAGCACCAAAAAGCGAAGGCATCACGGACATGAATAGATATGCCAATATTGACAATGCACAAACTCGTGTCTTAAACCCAGACGAAAAAGACTGATTTCTTAGCAATATATTTCTGAGTATTATTAATATGAGTATCCTCAAGTTATCGAATACTCGATGTGAAAAATAATTATTATAATAAGGATTAGTTATGAATAAGTCTAATGATACAGTTAACCATGATAACCATCAGCTCAAAGATGCAAATGATAATAATGGTATCGTCCCTGATGATGCATTACAAAAGGCAAATCCAGCTGCTGCAGAACAAGCGACTGACGATCATGATCCGCATAATGTCGCGAAAAATCACAAACAGTATGACAGTCCGCTTATGGAAGATAAGAAATAGTCATAACTGACCATTATATTCTGTACAGACAAATAAAAAACCTAACGCTAGGCATGGTTTATGAGACTAGGGTGTGTCCTCATTTTAAAAATGGTGATAAAAATGAGATAAATTGCCGTCAAACAAGGAAAGTAGCGCAAAAAATATCGAGATATTGATAAGCTATTTGACGATGTTTGGCAAAATTTAGCCATTTTTAGCCCATTTAGAGAGTAGTCTATTGAATTGAGGACACGCCCTGATGTTAGATTTTTTATGCGATCGATATGGGTACTTTTATATAGCGCTTATTTAACAAAATCTGCCAGCTTAAACGCTAAGCAGGGGTGCCGCTGTGAAAGCGCAGCTCAGTATCAGGACTGGATATCAACTCTGCTTCTACTTCTTTGAAGAATGCGACACGCTCATCGATATTGTCATCAGATAGCGATTGTGCCAATGCCAAATAATCTTCGAAATGGCGGCTTTCTGACTTCAATAAGTAGCGATAGTATTTTGCCAAACGCTCATCGTCGATGACGTCAGAAAGCGCAGCAAATCGCTCGCAAGAGCGTGCTTCGATAAACGCACCAATGATTAGCACGTCGACCATCGCTGCTGGCTCATGAGTACGCTTGTGCTTGAGCAACCCTTTGGCATAACGCCCCGCACTCAGATATCTCCACTCTTGCCCGCGCTCATGCATGATGCCGAGCACTTGCTCATAGTGCAACATCTCTTCACGTATCAATTGTGCCAACTTGCGCTGCAAATCATACGAGAACTCATAGCGGAATAATAAATTCATCGCTGTACCAGCCGCTTTTTTTTCGCAGTTGGCATGATCTTGAATGATTAATGGCACATCCGCAGTAGCCGCATCTACCCACGCCTGGGTGGTTCGCGAGCCCAAAAAGTCATAGACAGCGGATAGGTCGACCTTAATAGGGGTGCGCAGCTGTGCGATATCGGCACTCTCTTTTTCTATACGGTCTTTTTCTACACTGTTTTCTTCTATATTGTCTTTGTCTATAACGTCTTCTACACGGTTGTGGGAAGCAACGTCGTCTTTGCTGTTGCTGGGTTTCATACTTTCTTTATTCATAGTCTTTGCCATAGTGGAATGTTAAACACTTTTTAATCAAATATTAAAAGTTGAATAGATAACCGTTGAGCATAAATAGAGGCTGTAATGATTACTTACAGTTTATACTGAACGTATAACGGCCTAGCTCTAAAGTATGGATTAATGCCCCTAGAGTATATGGCTCATAGAGTATCATTATTATACAGCCTAAGTATTTACTTAGTGAATGGCGTTTCCTTGTTTATTTTATTATTTGATAGTAGGATGAGATTTTGCTTTTCAGGCATTTTGTCTTACTATTGATTATCATTCAGTAGCGGCTAATGCGCATTATATCAACTGCCAATCCTGTATCAAAACACAAGATTTATAGACTAAGACTTCTCAAAGACGGTCCAAAAATTATAGATGCTACATTAACCAGATGTTGCATCGAACAGGTTTTGCACTAACCAGATATCACATGAGCAGCTGCCCGATTATAGCTGACAGTACATATTATTATGTTTGCTATTTATCCACTGTAAAGCAAACTAGGCACAAATGCTGCAAGGGCACACATTTTCCAACCATTAGAGTAGCAACCTAGCATTAACACACCTCACGAACAGATAAGGATAACAATATGAGCCAGTCTTCTAACGCCAACCGTGTTCAAAAAGGCATTCTTGCCATCGACCAGCAGATGTATGACTTTATTGAAAACGAAGTGCTGCCGAAAGTCGGTGTTGATTCAGAAAGTTATTGGTCAGGTTTTGAAAAAGTCATCAAAGAATTTACTCCGCGTAATAAAGCGCTGCTAGAAACTCGTGACAAGATTCAAGCGCAGATCGATCAGTGGCACCTGCAACACCCTGCCAAAGACGGCGAAATTGATTACCCTACTTATAAAGCATTCTTAAAAGAGATTGGCTATCTGTTACCAGAAGGCGATGATTTTAAAGTTAGCACGCAAAACGTTGATGATGAGATTGCTCATATCGCAGGGCCACAGCTGGTCGTGCCAGTCCGAAATGCTCGCTACGCACTCAATGCGACGAACGCTCGTTGGGGCAGCTTATACGATGCTTTGTATGGTACTGATGTCATTAGTGATGATAATGGCCAAGAAGCGAAAGGCGGCTATAATCCGACTCGCGGTGCGGCAGTTGTCGCCTATGCCAAAGCATTTTTAGACGAGCATTTTGCCTTGGCGTCAGGCTCGTATAACGATGTGACCGGATTTAAAGTGGTCGATGGCAAACTTGAAATCGTCCAAGGCGATAGCAGCACTGAGCTAAAAGATACCGCCAAATTTGTTGGTTTCGTTGGTGAGGCTGAATCTCCTACTGGTATTTTATTAAAAAATAACGGCTTACATGCTGAGATTCAAATCGATGCCAATCATCCGGTCGGTAAAGATGACCCAGCAAACATCAAAGATGTACTATTAGAATCAGCGATTACGGCGATTCAGGATTGTGAAGATTCAATCGCTGCTGTCGATGCAGAAGAAAAAGTAGAAGTATATCGCAACTGGCTGGGTCTAATGAATGGCGACTTGCAAGAAACCTTTGAAAAAGGGGGCAAGACCAGTACTCGTAAGCAAAACCCAGACCGCGAATATAACACCCCAGACGGTGGAAAGCTGATCTTACCTGGCCGTTCACTACTATTGATTCGTAACGTTGGTCACTTAATGCAAAACCCTGCAATCTTAGTTGATTTGGGCAATGGTCAAGAACAAATCTTTGAAGGTTTAATGGATGGCTTGATTACGCCACTATTGACGCTCAATGATTTGAAAGGCAAAAATGAGCTATCAAACTCACGTAAAGGCTCGATGTATATTGTGAAGCCAAAAATGCATGGCCCTGAAGAAGTTAAAATGGCCAATGACTTGTTTAACGCTTCAGAAGATTTATTAGGGCTTGAGCGCAACAGCCTTAAAATCGGCATCATGGATGAAGAGCGTCGCATGACGGTTAATTTAAAAGAAGCCATTCGCCAAGCGAAAGAGCGCGTTATCTTTATTAACACTGGTTTCCTTGACCGTACTGGCGATGAGATGCATACCAGTATGAACGCAGGCCCATTTGTTCCTAAAGGTGATATGAAGTCACAAGCATGGCAGCCAGCCTACGAGCAGTGGAACGTTGATATCGGTCTAGAGACTGGCCTGCAGGGTGTTGCTCAGATTGGTAAAGGCATGTGGGCGAAGCCTGATGAGATGAAAGAGATGATGGATACCAAGGCCGCTCATCCTAAGTCTGGTGCGAGTACGGCGTGGGTACCATCGCCAACAGGTGCAACCTTACACAGCATGCACTATCATCAAGTCAACGTCGCTGATGTACAGGACAGCCTAAAATCACGTGAGCGTGCCAGTTTAGACGATATCTTGACCATCCCATTGGCGAAAGACACCAACTGGACAGACGAAGAGAAACAGCAAGAGCTTGAAAACAATGCTCAGGGCATCCTAGGTTACGTCGTACGCTGGGTAAACCAAGGCGTTGGTTGTTCTAAAGTCCCTGACATCAATGACGTTGGTCTCATGGAAGATCGTGCGACCTTGCGGATATCGAGCCAACACATTGCCAACTGGTTGCATCATAACGTCGTGAGCGAACAGCAAGTGATGGATACGATGAAGCGTATGGCAAAAGTCGTCGATGAGCAAAATGCAGGTGATAGTGACTATCAGCCAATGGCAGATAACTTTGAACACTCTTATGCGTTCAAAGCGGCTTGTGATTTGGTGTTTAAAGGTCGCGAGCAGCCAAGTGGTTATACTGAGCCACTATTGCATCAAGCGCGTCTTGACCTCAAAGCAAATGCCTAAAACGATAGGTTAAGTATCATGTTTGCTCATGTAATCTAAGTGCTATTTAAGCCTCTAGGCATGATCAGGCCTTGATGTATCTTACCCGTTTGTGACTGTCATATGTGTCAGAAATATGACAAACAATTCTTTATGAGCGCTATTTATTTATCAATAAGTAGCGCTTTTTTTGGGTCAATGTATCGTATTTATTACCGCCAATTAATATTATCAGTAATGATATTAATTAATGGGTATCGTATCTATTTGAGTCGATAGGGGTTTTTTCATAACGGTTCAAATATGACAAAGCATTTGTTATTCGATAGTAGATGTATCGAAAAAGCAAAAAAAAATGTTGCAAATTATGTCAAAGTTGTTATGCTTGTATTCGAAGTATGAGTTTGGTAACGGATGTTACGCAACGGAGTGATAAAGACCAAAGATTACATGGCAGTTACGTTCTAATCCCAGTCATGTGAGTCATGGTTTTTTTTGTCTTATTGTAGTAGAAATTCGCCACACTTGTTTTAGACCAATCTCGGTAGCCAGTTACACATTATATCTTTGAGGATTTGTGACGATACCATTATGGGCGCCAGCTAATCATAGCTTGCTCATTACTACAATTGTAAAGTGGAGATACCCCATGAAAAAACTACTTTTAGCTACAGCCATCGCAGCCCTATCTGTATCTGCAGCCAACGCAGCACCTACTGTTTATGGTAAAGCTTTCGTTACTGCTGACTATGTAAATGCTGAGCGTGATGGTAACGATGATCAATTCGACGTAGACAGTGATTCAGTACAAATCAACTCAAACATTTCACGCCTTGGTTTTAAAGGTTCTGAAGCAATGACTGCTAACACTGATGTTATCTATCAGTTAGAGTATGGCATTGCCATCGATGGTACTGATGACAATATTGGTCTTAAAAGCCGTGATACCTATCTTGGTCTAAATAACAAGCAATATGGTCAATTCCGCTTTGGTCGTAACTACTCAGTAACTGACTACATCAACAACGTTACTGTTACTGAAGGTTTTTGGGATAATTTAGGTGTTAGTAATCTTGATATGGAAGGCGATGTTCTTGATGCTGTAACTATGGCTGATGGCGGCCGTGTCAATGACTCTATCGTATGGATTGCCCCTAAATACAACGGCTTGCCTTTAGAGCTTGCTCTACAATACGGTGCAGACGAGCGCTTTGTAACTGACAGTGACGACCGTGACAGTGGTTATGGTGCTTCATTAATGTTTGACCAAGGTACAGGCTTCACTGCTGGTGTTGCTTACGAAAAAGACATGAGCCAAGCTGGTGATCTTTTACGTGGTAGTGCTACCGTTGATCTAGGTAAATACATGGCTTATCCAGTTATGTTAGGTGCCATGTATCAAGTAGCTGATTTCGATGGCGGCGATGAAGATGAAAAAGGTCTAATTGTAAGCGCTGAAATGGGTCTAGCTAACTTTGCTCGTCCAGCATCTGTATATGTACAGTACAATGGTACTGAAAACTTGGCTGGTTTTGATAACCGTGATTCAGATCAAGTTGTTGTAGGTGGCAAATATAACTTTAAAGACAACATGATTGCTCATGCTTATGTTGGTAACAACTCTGCTGAAGACAAGAATAGTAATACTGATCTTGACGTATTCGCACTTGGTGGCGGTCTAGAATACTTATTCTAGTATCACACTCAAGTAGATAGTATAAAAAAACTCATCCTTCGGGATGAGTTTTTTTATGCGAAAAAAGAAAGTAGCCCTCCATTGTAATCAGTCTTAAAATAGATAGTTACAGTCATGTAAATTTTGTTCTTTCATCTTACTGTAATATTTGCTTGATAAAGTAGTGTCTAAGCCGTTCTGGTGGCTCGTTATATATCATGGTCTTGGGAGTTTGTAGCAATACCATTGTACATGCCAGTCAATCTTAGCCAATTTATCACTCAAATCGTCAAGTGGAGATACCCTTTGAAAAAATTACTTTTAGCCTCAGCAATTGCAACGCTATCAGTTTCTGCCGTTCAAGCCGCGCCAACGGTTTATGGCAAAGCATTCGTCACTGCTAACTATGTCAACGCTGAGCTTGATCGTCAGTCTATGGATCTGCCTAACGACACTATCAATATTAATGAAGACAGCAGCTCAGTACAAGTCAGCTCGCATTCTTCACGTCTAGGGTTCAAAGGGTCCGAAGCAATCACTGCTAATACCGATGTGATTTATCAATTAGAGTATGGCATCAAGATCGATGACAGCGGTAGCAGCAACATTGGTTTTAAAAGCCGTGACACCTATTTAGGTTTTAAAAATAAAGACTACGGTCAATTTCGCTTTGGTCGCAACTACTCGGTGTCAGATTACGTCAACAACGTAACCGTTAACGAAGGTTATTGGGATAATATCGGCTCAAGCTCTCTTGGTGGTGATGGTACACTGAGTGAAGCGCTTACCTTGACTGATGGTAAGCGTATTAATAATTCAATCGTATGGATTGCACCCAAATACAATGGTCTACCATTAGAGCTTGCCTTACAATACGGTGCTGATGAGTCTTTTGTCTCTGATAGCGATGACCGTGACAGTGGCTTTGGTGCTTCACTGATGTTTGATCCAGGTACTGGCTTTACCGCAGGTGTGGGTTATGACAAAGACATGAGCGTCACAGGTGAGATTCTTCGTGGCAGTGCCAGTGTCGATTTGGGCAAATACATGGCTTATCCAGTGAAGCTAGGCGCGCTATACCAGCAAGTTGATTTTGATAATTCAGATGATGAAGAGAAAGGATTGGTCGTCAGTGCTGAGATGGGTTTGACTAACTTTGCTCGCCCAGCATCTGTTTATCTTCAGTATGATAAGACTGAAAACTTGGCTGGCCTTGGTGGCAACGACTCAGACCAAATTGTATTGGGCGGTAAATATAAGTTCAAAGACAATATGATTGCTCATGCTTATATCGGTCAAAACTCTGCAGATTTAGAAAACGGTCTGCTCGTTGTTAGAAACAATGCTGATGATACCATTGACTCAGTTAAAGCTCGTGGTGATGCGGATGTGTTTGCTATCGGTGGCGGTTTAGAATATAAATTCTAACTCAATATAGTCAGTTCAATATAAAAAAGAGACAGTGTGACTGATATGAATTTTTTGTACCCTCTGTCTGCGCTTGCACAGCAAGCAAGAAAAATTTGTACCAGTCATACATTATAATGTCGTGTATCTATTTTATTTAGTATCGACTATATGCTGCATAAATACTCTGCTAAAAAGCTCATCCTTCGGGGTGAGTTTTTTTATTATGCGGTTTTAATCAATAAACATTGAGCAAAAACCAAGAGTTTCTGATAGTTTGCGCTTTTGCCCTATATTTTTTGGCGTATCTTTAGTAAAATCCTTCTTTACCAATTACCGAAAGAGTACTATGACCAAGTTTATATTTGTGACCGGTGGGGTAGTGTCCTCACTAGGAAAAGGTATCACTGCTGCTTCTCTTGCTGCGATACTCGAAGCGCGCGGTGTGAACGTGACAATGACCAAGATGGATCCGTATATTAACGTCGATCCAGGTACCATGAGTCCGTTCCAGCATGGCGAAGTGTTCGTCACTGAAGATGGGGCGGAGACGGATTTAGATTTGGGTTATTATGAGCGTTTTTTACGCCACTCTAAGATGAGTAAGAGTAATAACTTTACCAGCGGTCGCATCTATCAGAATGTACTGAATAAAGAGCGCCGTGGTGAGTATCTTGGTGGTACTGTGCAGGTTATCCCGCATATCACTGATGAGATTAAGAGCAAAATTCTTGCCAGTGGCGAGGGTTATGATATCGCTATTATTGAGATTGGTGGTACGGTCGGTGATATCGAGTCGTTGCCCTTTATGGAAGCAGTGCGCCAGATGCAAGTAGAGCTAGGTCGCAATCGCGCCATGCTGATGCATTTGACCTTGGTACCTTATATCGCTAGTGCTGGTGAAACCAAAACTAAGCCTACCCAGCATTCGGTTAAAGAGCTTCGTTCTATTGGTTTACAGCCTGATGTCTTAATTTGCCGCTCTGATCATCACATCTCACAAGACAATCGCCGTAAGATTGCGTTGTTTACCAATGTCGAAGAACGTGCGGTCATCATGTGTGAAGATGCGCAAAGTATTTATCAAATACCGCGTACCCTTTATGAGCAAGATCTTGATGATTTGATTTGTGAGCGCTTTGGTTTGGATGTACCTGAAGCAGATTTGAGCGATTGGGACAAAGTGGTTGAAGCCCAGCTCAATCCTGAATCAACGCTCACTGTAGCGATGGTCGGCAAATACGTCGAGCTGCCTGATGCGTACAAATCAATTAACGAAGCATTATTACACGCTGGTATCACTCATAAAGTAGATGTGAAAATTGATTATATCGATGCCGAACGTTTGGAAGGCGACGATGTTTTATTTGCACAGCTTAATGATGCCGATGCTATTTTAGTGCCCGGTGGCTTTGGTGAGCGCGGTACCATGGGTAAAATGAAAGCCATTACTTATGCTCGCGAAAACAACGTGCCATATTTGGGTATTTGCCTTGGTATGCAGTTGGCCGTTATCGAATACGCACGTAATGTGATGAGTATCGATGCCAACTCTTCTGAGTTCGATCGCAAGACTGCTGAGCCGATCATCGGTCTCATCACTGAGTGGCTAGATGAGCGCGGTGAGTTACAGATCCGTAGTGATGACTCAGATCTTGGTGGCACTATGCGTCTAGGCGCACAGCAAGCCGAGCTGGTGGCTGGCAGCAAATTAAGCCAAATCTATGGCGCGAGTAATATCACGGAGCGTCATCGTCATCGTTATGAGATGAACAACCGTTATATCGAGCCATTAGAGCAAGCAGGCATGACGATATCGGGTTATTCTGCCAAGCAGCATTTGGTTGAGTCGGTTGAGATTAGCGAGCATCCATGGTTTGTCGCCGTACAGTTCCATCCTGAATTTACCAGCTCGCCACGTGGTGGTCATCCACTGTTTAACAGCTTTGTAAAAGCCGCAAAAAATCATAGCGAAACAAAGTAATCGTTAAAATGTGAAGTGTTGTGAAATATAGTGTGAAAGCGTTATTTTCACCAAAAAAGACTGATCTACGGATTGGTCTTTTTTTTTGCTTAATTTGATGGGTGATAATGGTTGTTTAGATATTCTTTAAGTTAGCGATATCTAATTACGCTTGGACACTTTTTTTAATTGGGCTATCGGTTACAATATGGAATATACGTGTTGATAACAATAATGAGGACAAGGGTTTCATGGAAAATCTATTAACAGCGCAATCACATATTCAGCTTAAGACTCCGAGTAATAACACCATTAATATTGGTAACGATCAGCCCTTTGTGCTGTTCGGTGGTATGAATGTCTTAGAGTCCAAAGAATTGGCGTTCGAAATTGCTGAACAGTATGTCGAGATTTGTCAGCGTTTGGGCATCGGCTATGTGTTCAAGGCCAGTTTTGACAAGGCCAATCGCTCAAGCCTGCATTCGTATCGAGGTCCTGGATTAGAAAAAGGTGTCGATTGGCTGGGACAAATTAAAGAAAAGTTCCAAGTGCCTATTATTACTGACGTGCATGAGCCGTACCAAGCAGCGCCCGTCGCTGAAGTTGCTGATATCATCCAACTGCCCGCTTTTTTATCGCGTCAGACTGACTTGGTGCATGCGATGGCGAAGACCGATGCGATTATTAATATCAAAAAAGCGCAGTTTTTAGCGCCGCATGAGATGCGCCATATCGTCAATAAATGCCTCGAAGGTGGTAATGACAAGCTGATACTTTGTGAGCGCGGTAGTGCTTTTGGTTATAATAATTTGGTCGTCGATATGCTGGGCTTCGATACCATGAAGCAAATGGACATACCGGTATTTTTCGATGTCACCCACAGTCTGCAGCAGCCAGGCGGCCGTAGCGATAGCGCTGGTGGACGACGTGAGCAAATCACGACACTTGCACGTGCCGGTATGGCAACTGGATTGGCAGGGTTGTTTTTAGAAGCGCATCCAAATCCAGAAACTGCAAAATGTGATGGTCCGTGCGCCTTGAGAATGAGTCAGTTAGAGCCATTTTTACGTCAGCTTAAGCAAATTGATGATCTCGTTAAAGGCTTTGAGATATTAGATACTCATTAATAGTATAGATTATAAGAGAGTAAGATAATGGCCATACAAGTTGCACAAGTCAGTATCGAAAATATCGATGACGCTGAAGGTCTTGATAGCTTGATGAAAGCGCTTAAGAATATTACAGGAGTCACTGCGATTGAGCTTGATCCTGATAATGACGTTGCAACCGTGCGCTATGATGATACCGATACCAGTATTCACGCCCTAACTGCCGCGATTAGCATGGTCGATTATGTTACCCAACCGTTTCCTATCGATTCACCGCAAAATCCACATCATGATGATTAGCGTTGAGCAAAACATTCTTTGATGATAGGTCTTTTAATAAAGTAACAACCAAACAGTCTTGTTACTGAGGATGATAGCGCTTATGCTTGTTTAGTGTGGCTTTGATAAATTTTAAAAGGTAAATATTAAAGAACAGCTATCAAGGCTATTTTTCACTAATAAAAATAAGGAGCCTACCATGGCAAACCAAACACGTATTATTAAAATTGACGGCATGACTTGTGGTGGCTGTGTGGCCAGTGTCCATAACGCCACCGCTGATATTGATGGGCTAGATGATATCAGTATCGAGCTTGCAGACAATCAAGCAACGGTCACCTTTGATGATAGTAAAACCAGTGCAGAAGTCATTGCGTCAGCTATCGATGACGCTGGCTTTGATGCCACCGTTGCTAACGCTTAATCTTATCCATTTGTATAAAAAACCGGCTATCATGGCTGGTTTTTTAATGGTTAAAAATTATTGATAGTAGCGTCGACATACAATCTTTGTGTCTCCCCAATATGGCTGAAGAAGTTGAGTGATTTGTATTATTATCAATCAGGATCATTGTTTAGCATTATTGCCATTACTGATGATAGTAGCATGCTGATTATTCGATTCGATTACAGTAATATTCAATAGCAGAATGTTTTATTTGTTTGACTTAGATGTCCCCTACACTGGGTTGTTGTTTTAGCTCAGACGACTTTATAACGCCATAACGCATAAACGCCATAACGCATAAACGCCATAACGCATAAACGCCATACCGAGTTTTATTTATGAATGATTCTACCCAAACTGACAATCATAACGCCTACGATGTAGAAACTGACATTCAATCCAATACGCCGCTCGCGCCGCAGCGTGCGCACTTGCAGTTGGCTATTGATGGCATGACGTGTCAGGCCTGTGCCTCGCGAATTGAAAAGGTGCTCAATAAAAAGCCGTCGGTATACGAGGTGAGTGTGAATTTCGCTGGCGAGACCGCGAATGTCGATTATGATCCGACCCAGACGACACCTGAGCAAGTCACAGAATGGGTAAATAAAACTGGTTTCGTTGCCAATTTGCAGGCAGCTGATAGTTTGTTTGCCCAAACTGATAAAGATACCGCGACCGAATACCCATGGCGATTGATTGGTTTGTGGCTATGTTTGCTGCCGTTTTTAGTTGGTATGGCAGGTATGCTGACAGGTTTTGGTATGGCGTGGATGCCACCGGTTTGGATTCAGTTTGTCCTAGCGACGATTGTACAATTTGGCTTAGCATTACCGTTTTATAAGAGCGCTTGGGCATCCATCAAAGGTGGTCTTGCTAATATGGATGTGCTGGTCGTCATTGGTACGGTAACCATATGGGCATATTCAACATATCTGTGGCTGACGCATGGCGATGGTACGTTAAATAGCCTACTACAAAGTGGTCACGCTGGTGGTCATGGGACTGGCAATAGCCCTGATGTGTATTTTGAAGCAGGGGTGATGGTCATCGCTTTTGTGCGAACGGGTAAATATTTAGAAGAGCGTACCAAAAAACACAGCCTTAACAGTATTGATTTATTATTGTCTTTAACGCCTGATGAAGTTGAACAGCAGCAGCCAAATGGTGATTTTCATAATGTTGCTCTTAAAGATGTGCAAATTGGTGATATTTTGCGTGCCAAACAAGGTAGCCGTGTGGCAACGGATGGGGTAGTCATCGAAGGTAGTGGCTGGTGTGTGGAGAGTCACTTAACGGGTGAGTCAGTACCTCTCAAAAAAGAAGAGGGTAATAGTCTGCTAGCAGGCGCTTTAGTCGAAAACGGCAGCTTACTATATCGTGTCAATGCTAAAGGCAGTGATACGAAGCTGGGTGATATGGTACAAGCCCTCAGCGACGCCCAAGGCTCAAAAGCCGACTTGGCGCGTCTAGCTGATCGAGTCACGGCTATTTTTGTGCCAGTGGTGGTAACGATTGCTCTAGTCACCTTTGGGGTTACATGGTGGCTAACAGGTATGGTTGATACTGCCCTAATGCATGCCGTATCAGTATTGGTCATTGCTTGTCCTTGTGCGCTTGGCTTAGCCACGCCAGCGGCTATCATGGCTGGTATGGGGGTCGCTGCTCGTCATGGCGTTTGGTTTAAAGATGCGCAAAGCCTTGAGGCAGCAGGTAATATTGATACGGTCGTGCTCGATAAAACGGGTACATTGACTATTGGCAAACCGACTATCGTCGATAAGGTGATGGTTGATAAGTCGCTTGCTGTGGATGATGTATTGCAGATTGCCGCCAGCGTCGAGGCGCATGCCAGCCATCCGTTAGCCACCGCGTTAATAAATACTGCCAGAGACCGTAATCTGCCACTAATGAATGTTACGGATATTAGTGTCGTTAAAGGCGCTGGTATACAAGCGAACATTGAAGGTTTAGGTGTGGTAAAAGTCGGCACCGCAGAGTTTGCCAATTTAACGCTACCAAAGCTGATGCCAAAAGTATGGCAAATCGCCAGTACCGTTGCCATTAGTATTAACGATGAAGCCTTAGGTGCTTTTGCTTTAGCTGATGATTTAAAAGCCGATACCCCTCAGGCCATTACTGCGCTGCAAGATGCTGGTATCAATGTCATTTTGATGAGTGGTGATAAGCAGTCCGTCGTCGATCATGTCGCAGGGCAGCTGGGTATCAAGCAAGCTTATGGCAAGATGAGCCCACGCGATAAAGCGAGCCAAATCGCCTTGTTGCAAACGGCTGGTCACAAAGTCGCAATGGCAGGTGATGGCGTCAATGATGCGCCAGCGATGGCAACCGCCGATGCCAGTTTTGCGATGTTTGAAGGCACAGATGTTGCCCAGCATAGTGCTTCTGCCCGTTTGATGGGCGAGTCGCTGATGCATATCGATGCCGCGCAAAAAATTGCGCAAGCCACGCTACGTAATATTAAGCAGAATCTGTTTTTTGCCTTTATTTATAATTGTCTTGGCATTCCACTTGCCGCTTTTGGTTTTTTAAATCCTATGATTGCCGCCGCTGCGATGGCGCTTAGCTCTATTTCTGTATTAATGAATGCGCTACGTCTAACTCGATTTAAAACGGAGGTTGAACTTGATAACACGGTATCTGCCTCTCAGACTAAAGCGGAACGTCCAACAAAAGCATAAAAGTCATTTTACTTTTAATATCAGCTACTGAGACAAATTGATAATTAATATTTGGCTATCTATGTGTGGTTTTATGACCGCCAGTCGATGTAAGATAAGGGAAGTTTAGTGAAATTTATGCTATGATGCCAACCACTATAGCTGACGGTTAAAGTACTAAACAAACCCTGAAGCCTGCCCAAAACTAGCCGAGTATATCAGTAGAAAAATCTGGTCTAGGTATAGGGCTATATGATATTTTGCTTTATCTTTTTTGTATTCTAGTTGCCGTTATTTATCCCACAAACTTGGCATGACCAAAGGAATTAACAGACATTATGTACGCTGAAGAAACCACCAACGTTGCCGCAATTAAAGACATTCGTGCTCGTGAGATTTTAGACTCGCGCGGTAACCCAACAATTGAAGTCGATGTTATCTTAGCTGACGGTACTGTCGGCCGTGCTGCTGCCCCAAGTGGCGCGTCTACTGGCTCACGTGAAGCACTTGAGCTACGTGATGGCGACAAAAACCGCTATATGGGCAAAGGCGTCAAAAAAGCCGTTGCCAATGTCAATAGCCAGATTCGCAGTGCGTTGATGGATAAAGAGGTCACCGAGCAGCAAGGTATCGATGATGCCATGATTGCGCTAGATGGTACAGAAAACAAAGACAGCCTTGGTGCCAATGCGATGCTAGCGGTGTCTCTTGCCACTGCAAAAGCCGCTGCCAAGTCACAGAGTCTGCCATTACATCAATACATCGCCAATTTGCGCAACCAGACGTCGTTGACCATGCCTGTACCCATGATGAACATCTTAAATGGTGGCGAGCATGCAGATAACACAATCGATATCCAAGAGTTTATGATTGAGCCAGTTGGTTTCACCAGCTTCTCAGAAGCGTTACGTGCTGGCACGGAAATTTTCCATAGTCTAAAGTCCGTCCTAAAATCACAAGGCTTGAGCACAGCGGTTGGTGATGAAGGCGGCTTTGCTCCGAACCTACGTAGTAACGAAGAAGCTATCACCGTTATCATGCAAGCGATCGAGCAAGTTGGCTACAAAGCAGGCGAAGACATTCATCTTGCACTAGATTGTGCGGCTAGTGAGTTTTATAAAGATGGTCAATATATCTTGGCAGGCGAGGGCAATAAAGCGTTTGATAGTCAAGGATTCTCAGATTATTTAGTAGGGTTGGCGCGTCAATATCCTATTATTTCTATCGAAGATGGTCTTGATGAATCGGATTGGGATGGTTGGAAATACTTAACTGAGCAGATTGGTGATAAAGTCCAATTGGTTGGTGATGATTTATTTGTGACCAATCCTGCTATCTTACAAGAAGGTATTGATAAGCATATTGCCAACGCGATTTTGATTAAATTCAACCAAATCGGTACCTTATCAGAAACGCTAGATGCGATTTATTTGGCGAAGAAAAATGGTTATGCGACGATTATCTCGCATCGTTCAGGTGAAACTGAAGACAGCACCATTGCAGATTTAGCCGTTGGTACTGCTGCTGGTCAGATCAAAACTGGCTCACTATGCCGTTCAGATCGCGTGGCGAAATACAATCAGCTGCTACGTATCGAGCAACAAGTACGTGCAAGCTACCGTGGTCGCGAAGAGTTTATCGGTCTACGTGGCTAATTAGCTAAGGTTAGGCAGTATGTCATTTTTGATATATTGTCTAGCAAGCTTAGCTGGTATTTATTTTATTATCTCTCTATCGTTTGGCCTATCACATGAAATACTTTAGCCAATTTATACTACTTGCTTTAGCCGTTGCGGTGCTGTTAGGACTGCAATATCAATATTGGCTGGGTGAAAATGGGCGCTTTGAGCATAATAAACTACTGACTCAGACTGAAGATCAGCAACGCTTAAATGACAATCAAGTGGCCGCAAATAACTTATTACGTACTGACGTCTATGATTTAAAAAATGGACTTGAGGCAGTAGAAGAGCATGCGCGTTTAGACTTAGGTTTGATTAAGCCAAATGAGACGTTTGTCCAAGTATCAACCGCACCAACGACGCACAGTCGCTACTAATCTTTAACGCCATCGTAATGAGTGTTCATTGATAACGATGGCTTTGCTTTTCTCGAAACCACTATTACTCCTCCTCTTAATACTCATACCTTCCCAGTCATATCATCATGCAAGCAAACCCTGATTACTACTTTATGAACACCACCTTATGAACGTCACCTCATGAATACTACACCTAATATACATGCCATTATCGTCGCTGCTGGTCGCGGTAATCGTTTTGGTGCCTCTATCGCCAAGCAATATACTATGCTGCAAGGGCAGACCTTGCTACAGCACAGTGTGGCACGGCTTGGATGTAGTGCTTATATTGATAAATGTTTATTGGTCGTCGCAGCAGATGATAGCAAAGCAGAGACACTCAATTTTACGCTTCCAATTCATTATGCTATTGGCGGTGCTGAGCGCTGGCAGTCTGTACAGGCGGGGGTAGAGGCGATCGTTAATACAGGTGCGGATGACTCAGACTTGGTGCTCATTCATGATGCTGCGCGTCCAGCAGTTCCAACTCATGATATTGAACAAGTCATTGAAGCGGCAATGCTTGAGCCTTATGGCGCTATCTTAGCGACCCCTGTTGCTGACACTCTAAAGCAATCCTGCAAACAATCCAGCGCTCACTCTGAGCTTATGCGTGATTCTCTAAACGTAAACAAAGACACGTCTAGCGCTTATGTTAAACAAACGATTGATCGCAGTAATATGTGGCAAGCCCAAACGCCCCAAGTATTTCGTTTAGGACAGCTAAGACAAGTATTGAAGCATGTGGCTGAACACAAACTCGATATCACCGATGAAGCCAGTGCATTTGAATACTTAGCACTGCCTATTCGTCTAGTGACTGGCAGTCGCCAAAACATCAAGCTCACCTATCCTGATGACGCTATCTTGCTCGCAGCGATTCTGAAAGCCCAGTCTTAGGGCATATCCTCAATTTGAAAAATCGCTATCTGAAAGCCTAGTTATTTTGATAAATATCAAAAAACTACCTTCTCTTTATTGGCTTACCTTCACTATTTGTTATTAGTCCAAATTATTATGCTGGCATATTGGTGAGTTTACATGACGCGGCAAGTGATATTGTCATAAGTAGCATTCTGTACCAATCTTACAATCTAAATGACGGTTCTATCATTAACTGATCACGTTTTTTTATCATTAACTTCCCGTCATATTGTCTCCTTATGCTACCAATATTAAAAAATCATACCCTACATTCTCATTATGAATGAATATATTATATTATTTAGTATTACTACTTAATGATGTAATATAAACATATATTGATTTGATGACTAAACTAGCCTATGATGTAACCAACTTAATACAATTAATATAAACATTTATAAAATCAATAATATACCAAGCCAATTCGATGTTTTCGAAAGTCTTGTCTCTATGTTTTTTCTAAAGTTAGTATGGTTGTTTTAGCTACATTTACCTGAAAATAGGGAGAAGCTGATTGTCAGTAGTCAATGATTCGACAAATCCAGTAACGACAGATCTCTGCCAACTTGTGTATTTGAGCCGCATCACGTCGACTGGTCTATCAAACGCCAGTACACTGAACGATATCGCAGAAGTCGCCAGCAAACATAATAAAGCTGATAATATTACGGGTATTCTTTGCTACGGCAATGGTTACTTTTTACAGTGTGTGGAAGGTAGTGAGCAAGCGTTAACCAATCTCAAGAATCGCTTGATAATGGATGATCGACATAAAGACTTAACCATTTTAGATTTTTCAGCATTGGAAGATCGTCGTTTCGCTGGTTGGTCACTGCGCTCGATTACTCTTGAGCGCTGGATGATTAAAGAGCCTAAGCTTAAGAAGTTTATGCCGTTTAAGCCTTATGCGTGGAGCACTGACGAATGGACGGAGTTTTTAGATATCTTGCAAGGTTATTATGAAAAGCATGTCAGCACAGGCGAAACTGACAGTCAGCCGATACAATATAGCACTTTAGGTTTAACCTTAAGTAAAGTTGTCGGACAGCACCAAGCCTTTTTCTTAATTCAGACCGTATTGGGCTCGCTGATTATATTAGCGCTACTGTGGTTCATGATATCGGATAAGATTTTTTAGAATATTTTAATTTTTTAGGTCATAAAAAGTAGACCGCTTATGTCGAAAAGCCAGCAAAGATTGCTGGCTTTTTTTGTTATGAATTTTGATAGCTTTTGATAATTATAGTCAGGTTAGGTGTAATATAAAAAGAGACAGCGTGACTGATATAAATTTTTTGTCGCCTCTGTCTGCGTAGGCACAGCAAGTAAGAAAAACTTGTACCAGTCACGCATCATAATGTCGTTTACCCATTTTACTTAGTATTGATTATAACTTTGATATAAGAGCAGGAGTGAAAAAACAGATAAAGGAGAGGATTGGTAGGCGGATTTTTTTATTTGTCGTGTCTTTTTTATAGTGAGCTGACTGTACATCCATGCTTGGAAGTTACAGTAGCAATTAGTTGCGATACCAAGAAAGTAAATCGGGAAAATAAACCGAAAAAATGAATAGACATAAAAAAAGTCCAATCACGATATATTGTGATTGGACTTTTTGATGGTACATTTATCAGTCTTATCTGATGCCTTTCGATAACAGTGCTGATAAGTGACGCCAAATAGTGGCGTCCCCAGGGGGATTCGAACCCCCGTTACCGCCGTGAAAGGGCGGTGTCCTAGGCCTCTAGACGATGGGGACTAGTAACACAACACCTCAGCTGCTTTCACCATTTATGCCGAAGTGGTGCGTATTTTAATGGCGTCTGCGCTTGCTGTCAAGCCTTTTTCTTCGTCTTTTTAATATTAAGTATCTTTTTTTGAGCGCACGGCGTGGATGTAAGTCATTACTCTTTAAATGATGGCGAATCCATAGAGATGTGCAAGCACTAATAGTTAAGGCGAGCAGCATATAGCCGATGATGGTGCCCCATAACTTAAGTTGTGGATCCATAATAAAGTCCCTCCTATTACGCCTTAACAGCAGCAGTGCTACTACTAATAGCAGCTATCAAGGCAGTGTGAGCAACTTAAACCATCTATAGGATATAACGGCGTCGTTTGGGAGTGAAATAGTGGCAAGCAAGTAAGCTATTAAGTCCCTTCAACAGTACTACATAAAGTCAGGAAGGTTTGTCAACTTACTGAAAGTGGTATCAATCATATCCCTATTGATTGTCAAATCAAGATGTCCAAGATGTCAAAGTCATCAAGTATTATAAATAGCACTATTACGTATGGTTGGCAACATAGGATATGTGACTTATGTATTATCGCTATCGCCCGATTCTTCTTTAGTGTCCTCATTATGCATCGCGTTGGCCAGCATTGGATAATGGTTAAGTATATGACAGAATAGCTCGGCTGTTTTTTGGGTGTCATATAGTGCGGAGTGGGCATTTTTGCCGTCAAACTCAAGCCCTGCTGCTTTACAAGCGCGTGCCAGCACTGTCTGACCGAAGGCAAGCGCTGATAGAGTCACCGTGTCAAAGACTGAGAAATTATGGAATGGGTTGTGGCTTTTACTGTTGGTACGTAGCACGGCTGCATTTAAAAACCCTAAATCAAAATGCGCATTGTGTCCAATCAAGACACATTGACGGCAGTCTTCAGCACGGCGGACTTCTTTTAAATCTTTAAAAATTCGACGTAGTGCGGTTTTTTCATCTTCGGCAATGGCTTTACGCATCGGATTGTTGGGATCAATGCCAGTAAAGGCAAGCGCACTTGGCTCAAGATTCGCGCCTTCAAAGGGCTCGATATGAGCATTAAATGCCTCACCAGGATAAAACACACCTTGCTCATTGAGTAATACAGGAATGCAGGCAATTTCTAGCAAAGCATCCGTTTGCGCATTAAAACCTGCTGTCTCCACATCGACGACGACAGGCAGAAACTTGCGAAAACGGTCTTTCAAGCCCATGGGCGCTTGCTCGTCTGCTGCGCTCTCTTCGATGTGAATAGTTGACGCGACATTGAGGCTAGCATCTACATTGCTTAATGGGTTGTCGTTCGGTAAGGCGGCATCGTTTTTAGTGGTCATATCAGGTTAAATCGCTTTTATCAGTCGTATTGTTATATTGAATTAGAAATGAGTATCCCATGAAATCAACCGCTCCTTCAGTACAAAGGCATTATTGATATCATAGGATAAAATACAGAGGTTGCTTTATAAGTGCTATGTTTTATAAGTACTATGCTTTGATAGACCAAGGCAGCGTCTCGCCCGCCATAAGCGGGGTCAATGATGAGCCATCAAAATAAGGGTAGCCTGCGGGTACTTGCATAGGCGTTTTGATTAGGGTAATCGTGCTTTCATTGACTGGCAAGCCATAGAATTGAGCACCAAAGCGACTCGTAAACCCTTCTAACTTGTCTATTTTACCAACACTATCAAAAGCGGTGGCGTACAAAGGCAAAGCAGTTGCCGCACTATAGCAGCCAGCGCAGCCGCAAGCCGCTTCTTTTTTATCCGTTGCATGTGGGGCAGAGTCAGTGCCCAAGAAGAACTTTGGATTGCCACTGGTGGCGACATCTAATAAGACCTTTTGATGACTTTCGCGCTTTAAGATAGGCAAGCAATAAAAGTGTGGTTTGATGCCACCAACCAACAGATGGTTGCGATTGAACATCAAATGCTGCGGGGTGATAGTAGCCGCAATATGATTGCCTTGCGCCAAGACAAAGTCAGCCGCATCACTGGTAGTAATGTGCTCCATCACAATCTTTAACGTCGGGAATTTGATGATAATTTGTGCCAATACCTCATCTAAGAAGCGTTTTTCGCGGTCAAAAATATCCACATGATTTTGTGTCACTTCGCCATGCAACAGTAGTGGCAGGTTGTGCCTTTCTAACGCTTCAAAGACATCCACACAGGCATTGATGTCAGTGACACCATCTGCAGAGTTAGTGGTGGCACCAGCAGGGTAGAGCTTAACTGCTTGGACGATACCTGACTGTGCTGCCATTTCGATATCTTGCGCCGTCGTCCGATCTGTTAAGTATAACGTCATGCGCGGGTCAAATGCTGCTTGGCGCTCTGCAGCCAAATCGCTAGCTTGTAGATGCTCCATGATCCGCGCACGATAGGCACGCGCATCGTCGACATTTTTGACAGGTGGTACTAGGTTTGGCATACAAATAACACGGTTAAAACTACTGGCTGCATGCGGTACGGTAGTGGCTAAGGCGCTGTCATCACGGAGGTGAATGTGCCAATCATCTGGCTGAAGGATGGTCAATTCGGTCATTGAATCAGTCATAGTGTCATCGCGCTCTATATCGTCATTTATGGGAATAAAAAGGAATGATGCTGTGTGGCTATAATAACAGATTTGCCTGCGCGACTAAATATGCGACTAAATATGCGACAACATATCTGTATATCATTTATGGGTCATTGTGTATTTACCAAGATGAATAAGGATTTTATGCACATAATGGCGGGAGACGATAAGCAAATGAAGGCCAAAAGCTAGCACCTTGTGGCAGTTACACTTTTGCCGATAGTAAATATGATGTACACTGAGCAAGCAATGTATCTTTTGATTGATTCTTAGCGTCTTTTACCCTTAGCATAGTTCACACAGTCAATTCTCATAATAGGAGTTATTCATGGCTCAGCTTGATCCAAAAAATATTAATAAAATCGTACTGGCCTATTCAGGTGGTCTTGATACCTCAATCATCGCAAAATGGCTACAAGTAACCTATGATGCCGAAGTGATTACCTTCACTGCTGATATCGGTCAAGGCGAAGAAGTTGAGCCAGCACGAGCCAAAGCTAAAGCCATGGGCATCAAGCACATTCATATCGAAGACTTGCGTGAAGAGTTTGCCCGTGATTATGTATTCCCAATGTTCCGTGCCAACGCCATCTATGAAGGCGAGTATCTGCTAGGTACTTCTATTGCGCGCCCATTAATTGCCAAGCGTTTGGTTGAGATTGCCAAAGAGCACAACGCCGATGCGATCAGCCATGGTGCGACTGGTAAAGGTAATGACCAAGTACGTTTTGAGCTTGGTGCAGTTGCCTTGTCTCCAGACGTTGTGACCATTGCCCCTTGGCGTGAGTGGGATTTATCAAGCCGTGAGAGCTTGATGGAATATGCCAAAGAGCATGACATTGCCATCGACTATGCAGGTAATAAGAAAAAATCACCTTATTCTATGGATGCCAACTTACTGCACATCTCTTATGAAGGTGGTATCTTAGAAGATCCCTATGCCGAAGCAGAAGATGATATGTGGCGTTGGTCAGTCAGCCCAGAGCAAGCCCCTGACGAAGCCCAGTATCTAGAGCTAGAATATGAAAAAGGCGACATCGTTGCTATCGATGGCGAGCGTCTCAAGCCTTATGAAGTGATGATTAAGCTCAACGAAATCGGTGGCAGTCATGGTATCGGACGTTTGGATATCGTAGAGAACCGTTATGTAGGCATGAAGTCACGTGGCTGCTATGAGACGCCAGCAGGTAACATTATGCTAAAAGCACATCGCGGTATTGAGTCGCTAACGCTAGACCGTGAAGCTGCGCATCTAAAAGATGAGCTGATGCCGCGCTATGCAAAAATCATTTATAACGGCTACTGGTTCAGCCCTGAGCGTATGATGCTACAGGCGTTGATTGACAAATCACAAGAGTATGTCAACGGTACGGTTCGCGTGAAACTATATAAAGGTGCTGTGAGTGTCGTCGGTCGTAAATCAGACGATTCACTATTTGATGAAAAAATTGCTACTTTTGAAGATGATGCTGGTGCGTATGATCAAAAAGATGCCGAAGGTTTCATTCGTTTGAACGGATTACGTTTGGCGATCGAAGCCAGCCGTGGTCGTGATTTATCTAAGTAAGTTTTTTGGCTACTTATAGCCAATTAGGAACTTAGATCGCACAACAAAAAAGAGACTCTATGTTGATAGGGTCTCTTTTTTTATGGCTGCTTTTTTATGACTATCCGTGTCTACTCAGTTTTTGCAGTGTCTGCAATGACAGGCTCATCATCATCTACTTTTACGATAGCCACATCTTGCTGCTGACGTTCTTCGAGGAGGTCCTGCTCTATGACCTCTTCTGTTGCAAGGATAGCACCATCAGATTTTTGGCTTTGATATTTGAGAGTGGCGAGCGCACCAAGAATACCGATGACGACAAGAATGATGAGAATAACGGGATTTTTCCAAAGCGGTGTTGAGGTCTCATACTCAATCGGTTTTTCACTGATCGTTGCCGGTGTGTTGTCGTTATTGCCACCGATCAACCCCAAGCTAACCAATGGCGGTTTCGGGGGATTTGCAGGTTCAGAGTTTACGCGCAGACGGTTTCGGCTGAGATAGATATCCGAGATTTTAGCCAGCTGTAACAACCAGCGCTGGTGGGGTAACGCAATTGCCTGCATTTCTACAAACACCAACATGTCATTATGGCGGCCTTGCTGCAAATTATCAGGTGAGCGCCCGATGGCTTTTAGGTAGTTGCCAGTTGCCAATTGCATGTCTTGCACAGGATCATGATTTTCAGGTTTGAATCCACTCAGCTCATACCAGTAAGGATCAAAAGGAGGCGGAGTGCTTGATAACTGCTCAGCATTTAATAAAGTACGCTCCGCATTACTCTCTAAATTGTTCTCTATAGCTTCAACAGATTTTACCGCTTCAGTAGTTGATTCGGGCACGTCACTATTGCTTTCTGTCTCAGCAGATAAGGTATGTGTATGCTCTGGACTAAAACGTGCCGCTGATAAAAACTGTGGTTGTAAGGCGAACCATTTATTAATTTCATCATTATCGAGTTGACTGTATTCTGCCAAGATAGCCAGCTCACGGAGTACAATCACACACAAAGCGGTGAGTAAAATTTGTGCTTGTTGCGTCGTTGCATCAATCTTCTCAGCGATATGTTCGCTTGCCTTTATGACACGGGCATTATCGCTAAATACAGCATCTGCTGCATCGTGACGATGGTACATTGTGGCGCTAATGGTTGCAAAGTTCATTGAGTTATACTGTCGTAACTCTTTAACAGCACTACGACTAAATAGCTTTTTGCTGACTGATTGTCCCTGATAACGCTGCTGATAGGCGAGAAGCGCACTTACGATGGCTTGTAGACTGGCATCCATCCCTAAGCGAGCTTGTGGTAGAGAGAGCTGTGCAGCATCGGCCAAAAGTGACAGCATCGGCTGGGTATCATGATATAAAAAATCATACATCGACACACGTGTCGGTGAAATAGTCGTCATAATCTGCTAGCATCAAAAAGTGTGCCCCTATATTACGGTGCCAAATGTCTTGATACAATCCCTTGATAATAGAAATTTTCAATCATTTTGCTAATAACCTTGATAGTAATCTGATGAATGACTGATAGTCGGAAGCATTTATGACCAATAATAAGACGCTTGATAAACAACTCGTGATTAATATCGCTGAGCAAACATTAACGATGTACCAGCAGCAGACTGAGGTTGTGAGATACGTAGTCTCCACTGCAAAGAATGGTATTGGTAGTCAGCAGGATAGTGGTTGCACGCCGCTCGGTAGGCATACCATTGAACAGAAAATAGGTGGTAGCGAGCCTATGAATGCTGTGTTTATAGGGCGTGTCCCTACAGGCGAAGTGTATAGTGCGGATTTTGGCGTACTACATCCTGAGCGCGACTGGATACTGAGCCGTATTTTATGGTTAAGCGGTCTTGAGGAAGGCGTTAATAAAGGCAGAAACAGCCAAGGCAGCTGTGATACTTATCAGCGCTATATCTATATCCATGGCACGCCAGACAGCGAACCGATGAGCGCACCTTACTCACACGGCTGCGTCCGTATGCGTAATCAAGACATTATTGAGCTGTTTGAACAAGTCGAAGAGGGCATGCCCGTTACGATCGTTGTTGATTAGGTCGTGTTGCGTACAAATTTAGCCATGGCGCTGATAGACACTATTTAAATACGATAAAAAAATACAGCCTGTTATACAACAAGCTGTATTTTTTATGGAACGTTCTTATTTTATGAGAGTAGTGTCCGTCTTAAAAATAATATTACTACTACCAAAACGTTGAGCTGTCCGCAAATTTTGCTAAACGTGCGTCAATATGACTTTGGTCATCAGTCAGTATGGCTGCAAACCAACCCGCGCCATATAAAGCATTAGCATCTGTTGTTGATTTTAGATTGTAGAACTGCTGATATTGATTATCATCGTTCAGTTGTTCTAACGCTTTTTGCGCTTTTATCAGCCGTTTTAGCCAACGTTTGGTTTTCTTCTTAGCTTTTTTCTTACTTAGTAAAGGTACGGAGAATTCACTGATGTAACGCAAATCTCTTAACTGATTGAGCAACTCGCTTTCAGGTTGGTCATTATGAGCGATGTCTTCGTCTACATCATCGCTCATAAGCTCGGTAACACTTACTTCGTCAGTTTTTTTATTGGTTTTAAGGCATTTTTTATATTGTTTGGAGAGGACTTTTTCCATCTTGTCGCGGGCAAGCTGATCAGTCTGAGGTTCAATGCTTGGGTCGCTCATGGTAAAGGCAATTAGCTCTAGCAAGGTTATTTGAAAATCATTAGCTTGCAGCGTATTAATGGGTGTAATTTTAATATTTTCGATATCTGTCGTCCAGTCAACGGCAGGCGCGCCACATGCTTGTAGCTCAGGTTCGATCTGTGCATTGATATAAGAAAGCTGATAATAATCGCTAAGTAAGTTCGCAGTTTGATTAAGTATCGGCAGCCATTCAGGGTTAATTTCATCAGAGAAGTCGACAAATGCTTTCAACGCAGTACGCAAGCGATCAATACCAATCCGTAATTGTAAAGTATGATTATCATCTATGCTGCCAGCGACGATAGCACTACTATTTGGTAGTATCTGCAATAAGCAATTGTGTACTACCGCACGTATAAAGCCAGGTGCACTGCTGTCTTTGTCTATTTGCAATTGACTTAGGCTTGCGTTGACTGCAGGACTGTGGCTCTGCTCATTAATAAGTAAGCCGCCATTTTCGGCTTTGGTGACGGTAGATAGACACAGCTTATAGCGCTTGCACCATGTTTTGGCAGTCGTAAATAGAAAATCTAAATCTCCTGACACCAATTCAAACTCTATCTCTCGAATGGCTTTGCGCCGAGTTTCATCAGTACCATGAATAATTTCTCCCTGATCATAAGCCATTTCGATACAATTATCGGTTTCATCCTCATTACTTTCTGTTAGCAACCGCGTAGTGCGCTCGACGTCAGTAACATAAAGTCGTGTTAGCGTCTTTGCTAGCTTTTTGAGTTTAAAATCAGCCAATGCCTCAGCGATTGGAGTGTCTTCATATATTGTCAAATCAGGCATGAGCTCATGATTATCGAGCATCGTTTGTACTTGCTCATTATCGAGCACGGCATTATGCTCTAAGCGCGCCGCAATCCCATCACCACCCGCTTTGATAGTCTGTACCCATGTATCACCTTCTTTGCGAATACGCAGGCCTATACTTGCTTGTGCAAGCTGCTGGTCAGGCGTATCGTAATAGTGTGCCGCCAGTTGCAGTACTTGTGACGATTTAACGTGCGTTTGACGCATCAAACCTTTTAACCGCGATTCTGGCACCAAAAACTTCAGCTCTATTTCTTGCATCGTATTTTCCTAGTCAGGTAATCAAATTTCGATAATCATAGATAGTCAGGTATTAGTGGTTCGATAATTATAGTTCGAGAATCATAGTCAACTGACTAACATCGTATGAAAGCTGCCTCATAATGACAAGTGAAATTTTGACAGTTTGCATGCGTTTTATGCTTAGCAATATACTTTTGGCAAATAATCATTATAATCAAGGCAAGGAATTAAACAAAAGTAAGATAAAATGGAGTTACAGCGATGAAAACGAGGCTAAAAAAGACAGGGGCTTTTTCTGTAAGACAAGCCCTCAAATCAAACACGTCAGCATCAGATTACAGTGACTCCATCTTCCAAACGGCGACCTGGGTTAAAGTATGTAGCGTTATAGCCTTGACTGCTATTATCGCTAGTGGCTGCAGTCAACAAAATGAGGAATATGAATCAGAACAAAGTAGCGCTGAGACCGAATATGTGGCTACGGAACAAGCGATTGAAGAGATAGCGGATCAGGGTGCTGATATATCAGATACTAATAATGAAGACTCACCTAAGTTACAAGTACAAAACCTATCTAATGATAGTGAGCAAACCCTTAATAGCCAAGCGGCTGATATAAAAATAGCAGATAAGACCTTACTTATCAACGCGGCAGCTGACTTTAAAGTAGAGGATGTGGTAGAGAGTAGTAGCGCTATTGAAAGTTTAACCTATCAGCAAAAGGGTTACGTTGCATCAAGTCATATTAGCAATCGGGAGCGTGATAGTCGTGGTTTTGTGCAAGGGGATAAGAACGTTGTTTTGACAACCTATTATCGACAAGCTGAGATGACCGTACGTATCCCTAGACAAAACGTGAACAAGTTCCTAAAACAAGTACAGCAGCAAGTGGCTTTTTTGAATGAGCAGGAATTCTCAGCTCAAGACGTCACTTTGGATATATATCGTGAGCAACTGGCAAGTAAGCTCAATAGCGATATGGCAAAGGATCTCAGTCAAGAACGGCTTGATAGCAAAAATGATAAAGATCAAACCAGTAATGTCGATACGATCACCGCCACCTATGCGGCGCGGCAACAGCAGGAATATGCGCAGTTAGAGCAAATGAATATTGCGGATAGAGTGAAATACAGTACGATCAACTTAACCTTTACGCAACCGGATATTAGTTATAAAGAAACGACGCAAAATATAGATCTACTGATAGAAGCTGAACGTCCAAGCTTTAGCACACAAGTGGGTCAGGCATTCAAAGAGGGTTGGGAGATGTTAAGAGAAGTCGCCATCACTTTGATTAGACTATGGTGGCTTGTCGTATTAGTAGGGGTTTTTTATATGGTTTATAGAGTTATAAAAACACTGTATCGCACATTTCGTAGAAGTACTAGGCGTATGAACCACGCCAAGCTCAACGCAAAACGTAGGTCTGATATGAAAACTAAGGGTAATAGCCATACTGATGACCGTCATTCTAACGATTAAAGCGCGTTTTCTATCGAGAGTCAGTTTTTGAGATGCTTGTTATTCAACTGAGTTTTTGATTGTATTCTTTATAGTGGGTAACGTCTGCCCATAAAAAAGCCGCCCTACATGATGTAGGGCGGCTTTTTTTATAACTTTTACTGATAAAAATTACTTACAAAGTGTCGGTGATTAGAACTGGTTCATCGTGTTCTTGCCGCCGCCAGCTTTCAGAGCATTATCGCCTGAGAAGATTTCTTTGTGATCATCGCCAAGGTCAGAACCTGCCATTGCTTGGTGCTTAACACAAGAGATGCCTTCACGGATTTCTTTACGTTGTACGCCAGCAGCATAAGCAAGCATACCTTCTTCACCGAAGTAGCCTTTAGCAAGTTCATGAACGCTAAGAGCAGTCGTGTGGTAAGTTGGTAGGGTGATTAAGTGATGGAATACACCAGCTTCACGTGACGCGTCTTTTTGGAAGTTTTTAGCCGCTTCATCAGCCGCTGCATCCAATTCAGTACCGTCATAATCAGCACTCATCAAGTCATTCTTGTTGTATGCTGAAACGTCTTTACCAGCTTCTTCCCACTCTGCAATAACTTGCTTACGGAAGTTTAGCGTCCAGTTGAACGATGGGCTGTTGTTATAAACAAGCTTCGCTTTTGGTTGCTCTTCTTTAATACGATCAACCATCATTTTGATGTGTTCAACGTTTGGCGTAGGCGTTTCGATCCATAGTAGATCAGCACCGTTTTCTAGAGCAGTTACGCAATCAAGTACAACGCGATCGATGTTGGTGTCTTCACGGAATTGATACAAGCCGTTTTGCAAGCGAACAGGGCGTACTAGTTTGCCGTTGTGCTTAAGCAAGCTGTCGTTTTCTAGAGCATCTTCTAGCGTTACTTCTTCCATTTCGATAAAATCGATATATTTAGAAGCAAGATCGCCTGGCTCATTTGATACTGGTATTTTTTGCGTAAGTGACGCGCCTTCAGAATCAGTACGAGCAACGATAACACCGTCTTCAACACCAAGCTCTAAGAATGCATAACGAATAGCATTTATCTTAGAGATGAAGTCTTCATGCGGTACAGTTACTTTACCAGCCTGATGACCACATTGCTTAGCATCAGATACTTGGTTTTCAACCTGAATAGCACAAGCACCAGCTTCAATCATTTGCTTAGTTAGCAAGTAAGTCGCTTCTTCGTTACCGAAACCCGCATCGATATCAGCAATGATTGGCACAACATGCGAATCAAAGTTTTCGATTTTTTCTAGAATAGCTGAGGTGTCTTGACCCGCTTCTTCAGCAGCGTTTAGCTCACGGAAATAGTCATTCAATACTTTAGCATCAGCTTGACGTAGGAACGTATAGATCTCTGCGATTAGCTTAGGTACTGACGTTTTTTCGTGCATTGATTGGTCAGGTAGAGGACCAAACTCAGAGCGTAATGCTGCTACCATCCAACCTGATAGATAGATGTAAGTTTTAGCAGTAGTACCAAAGTATTTTTTCTTAGCATACATCGTTTGTTGTGCAACAAAACCATGCCAAGCACCTAGAGACTGAGTGTACTGAGACGTATCGTTGTCATAGTCTTCCATGTCTTGGCGCATGATTTTTGCAGTATACTTTGCAATATCTAAACCGGTTTTGAAGCGGTTTTGTGCCATCATACGTGCAGCATCAGTTTCGCTGATATTTTGCCAGTTACCGTGTTTTTGCTTTAATTCACGTACTAGATCGATCGCTGACTTATAAACAGTTGACATATATAGTCTCCTTGGTGGGGTGTAAAAACGATAAAAATTAAGTGATAAAAAATGATTACGACTGTCTGTTATTAAAAGAAATAGAATAAGATTTTATTAACGTCATCGACATCTAATAAGAATGGACATCATTAAAAAGGATGGATGGTTATATTCGCCAAAAATAAATGTCTATCAAACGTAGCTCCACTTACCCTAAACAAACCTATCTATAAACACAAGGAATTTGCTGAACTCAGCAGTTGACAAATTATCTGGTACAGGGCGATAACTTTGCGCTCACTCAGTATGTTTTATAGACTGCCAAAACAATTATAGAGTTGTGATTTCATAATTGGCGATGAGAGGTGTTACAATAATCAATGATGCTATCGTCCAAAAAATATAATCGTCTAAAAGTTAATTTAGTAGTATTGATGGTCAATTCATTATGTTTTGCTATCGATATAGACCATTAAAATATAGTGTTGGTCAGTAAGGCTTATAATCAGCATCTCAACCGACAGTTTCTTGCTTACATGATGACTTGTCTGTGTCACTTACTATAACTGCCTTACCAAGATTTATCTAATTTATGATAGTTATCTTGGGTATTTTATTTAGTTATAATATATAAAAAACAATGTCTTATGATTACTGGTTTGCGTTATAATTGGCAAATACTAGAAAATTTTAATCAAAAAAACAACGATATTGTGCGGTTCTAGAGAATAAATCTCTATGACAGCATTAAAAATACCAATATTTAAAATGGTATTTATTCTAAGGCAAAGAGAAATATATATGAATTTGCAGCGGGTTGATTTAAATTTATTGGTACATTTAGATGTATTGTTACGAGAAAAAAACGTGACACGTGCTGCCGAGCAGCTTGGCATTACTCAACCTGCTATGAGCAATATTTTACGGCGTTTACGTAAACTATTTAACGATCCATTACTGGTACGTTCATCAGAAGGCATGACACCAACTGAGCGCGCGCTTGAGCTACAGCCTCGTATCCGCGAGATATTGGCTGACTTGACCCAAGTTCTAGAGCCACGTACCGAATTTCGCCCTTATAGTACCTCACGTGTCTTTCGTATCATGACCTCAGACTATGCAGAGGCGACCTTAGTACCCAAACTGGTAAAAGCATTACGGTCTGAAGCACCCAATGTTATTTTGGATTTTTTGACGCCATCCGATGTCTCTTATCGCGATATGGAGCAGGGGCGCGTGGATTTGGCCATCAACCGCTTTAATGAAATACCGCAAAGCTTTCATCAAGTGTTGGTCTGGCGTGATACCTTCAGCTGTTTGTTGTCTTCTGACAGCCCTTATGCTAACCGCTTCAATCTCAAAAATTATCTAAAAGCGCAACACGTTTGGGTGTCCAAAACTGGGATGGGTGTAGGGTTTGGGGTCAACCCAGAAAAATCTGGTGGGTTGGGTTCTATCGATCAAGCACTGCAACGTTTGGGACAAAAACGCCAAATCAGCGTTTTTACCCGTCATTACCAAATGCCGGCTATGCTGGCAGCCAATAAAGATTTGATCGCGACATTGCCCACCCGTGTGGCAAAAATGCAGGCCAACAACGACAGTATAAAGATGGAAGAACCACCATTTTTTATCCCTGAGTTTGAGCTAACTATGGCGTGGTCACCTCTATTACAGCATCATCCAGCACATAGATGGTTGCGTCAGCTTATCATGCATGTGGCACGTCAAATCGTTGACGAAGAAGAAAATCCACCGCAAGACATTCCCATTATTAATCACTTGTTTTAATTGGTTTTTAAGCAATTACGCAATCAATATAGTCAGTTATTGAACTACTTAAAATACCGTTATCGAGCTCGTATTTCGTCCAGACCATGAACCAGCCTTATAATTAGGCTGGTTTTTTTGTTTAGTTTTTCTAAAAATAATTATTCAATATTTAATTATTTATTAATAAGATAGTCACACTATTAACATCTTCAACACACTTCACAATATATTGTAAAACTCTTCGCCGATTACCTTGTTATTATAGCTGCAGATGGAAGACGACTTACCGACATGTCGTTCTATCAGCGTGACAACTAAATAATTACAAGTCACGACTACACTGAAAGTCACGACTATACTAAATATATAAAATTCAAATATATAAAACCAAATAACAAGGGCAGCAATTATGTCAGACATTACTACTATCAACCCAACCACGGGCGAAGAGATCAAAAATTACGATTACATGAGTACAGATGAGGTCAACAAAATTGTTGATGCCTCACATAATGCGTTTTTAGAATGGCGCAAGGTGAGTCACGAAGAGCGTGGTCGTGCTATCAAATCTATCGGTGATAAGCTGATGGAATATAAAGAAGAGCTGTCTAAGCTAATGACTGAAGAGCGTGGCAAGCTTTATAGCCAGAGCTTACAAGAGTTGGATCTGTGTAAAGCAATCTGTGATTATACGGCTGAAAATGGTGTTGCTTCTTTAGCGGACGATGTACGTGATATCGAAGGCATGAAAAAAGGTATTGTATCGTATCAGCCTATCGGTATTATCTACGGTATGCAGCCTTGGAATTTCCCAGCATATCAGGTATTTCGTTACACCATTGCCAACTTGATGGCAGGTAACAGTATTCTACTAAAGCATGCGTCCAACGTGACGGGTTCAGGCTTACTGATAGAGAAAATACTTCACGAATCTGACTTGCCAAGCGATTTATTCCGCACTATTATCATTGATCATGATCAATCAGAAGCGTTGATTGGACACGATAAAGTACGCGGTGTGACATTGACTGGTAGTGACTCAGCAGGTGCTATTGTTGGACAACAAGCTGCTAAAGCGATCAAAAAAGCTGTACTAGAGCTTGGCTCAAATGATGCATTTATCGTATTAGAAGATGCTGATATAGAAGTGGCAGTAGAAACTTGTGCTCAAGCTCGCTTGATCAACAACGGCGAAACTTGTGTGGCTGCCAAACGCTTTATCGTCGTCGATAGTGTGTATGATGAATTCCGTAAGCGCATCGTCGAAAAGTTTGAAGGCACAAAAGCTGGTGACCCAATGGATGACAGTTCAGACATCGGTCCTCTAGCACGTATAGATCTACGAGAGCAGCTCCACGATCAAGTAGAAAAGAGTGTGGCTAAAGGTGCAACCATCGCTGTTGGTGGTACAGTTCCTGAAGGTAAAGGCAGTTTCTACCCAGCAACTATTCTAGAAAATGTGCAAAAAGGTCAGCCTGCATATGACGACGAATTGTTTGGTCCTGTCGCGTCACTCATTCGTGCCAAAGACGAAGAAGATGCTATGCGTATTGCCAACGACAGTCGCTACGGTTTAGGTGGTGCTATTTTCTCTAAAGATGAAGAGAAAGCCATTCGTTTAGCACGTGAGCAATTCGACACAGGTATGATTTACATCAATGGTTACGGTCTTGCCAATCCTGCACTGCCTTTTGGCGGCGTGAAAAACTCAGGTTATGGTCGTGAGCACGGTGGCTTCGGTGTGAAAGAGTTTGTCAACATCAAAGGTGTTCATGTATTTTAAGAATACATACCAACATGCTTATGACCATTTATATTTTTAAAATATAAATGGTCGTTAAATAAAAAAAGCCCAGTGACTCGTTATGAGTGACTGGGCTTTTTATTGTGTTATATAAATTACGTTATAAAAAAATAACTCAGCAAACTGAATTTTTTATACGTCTATAAATAGTTGTAGTGGCAATGCTGGCAAGTAAGTTGTAGCCTTTGACGAGATGTTATCTACTTCTAGCGATAACACATTTTTTGCTAACAGTAAAATCGTCCACGGCAGTAGCTGGTGTTCAAGCTTCTGTACCCGTGACTGTAAGCTTTCTACTGTGTCGTTGATATTGACGTTCAATACCGCTTGGGTTAACACTTGACCTGCATCAAGCTCAGCGGTGACGACATGGATACTACAGCCATGATGACATTCACCCGCTTGCAACACTCGTTGATGAGTATCTAGTCCTTTATAAACAGGCAGCAGAGAAGGGTGAAGATTGATCATCGGTGCTGGTGCATTATCGATAAATGAGCCGCTCAGCACCCGCATAAATCCAGCCAAAACAATTAAGTCAGGTTGCCACGCCATTAATTGGGCACTAGCATGGCTCTCAAAGGTTTTGATAGCCATGCGCTTACCGCTATCAGTGTGCGATAACACGGCGACAGGTATATTGGCTTGCTCAGCACGCTTGATAGCGTAGGCATCTTCACGGTTGCTGATGATACCTACTATTTCAATCGGGAGCGCGCCTGCTTGCATCGCATCTATTAAGACTTGTAGATTGCTACCACTACCTGATACTAGCACGGCAATACGTAACGGCTTGATGGGTTGGCTTGATTGATCAAGGGACATTAACGGTATACCACTGCGTCGGCTTCACGATTGATCATCTCACCCAGTTTCCAAGCATTCTCACCAGCATCATTCAATGTTTCAATTGCCTTGTCAGCGTGCGCTTTAGGCACAACAATCACAAAACCAACGCCGCAGTTAAAGGTGCGGTACATCTCACTTTGCTCGATATTACCTTGGGTTTGCAACCAAGTGAACAGCTCTGAAAACTGCCAGCTATTGGTATCGATGCTAGCGGCTAGCGTTTCAGGCAATACACGCGGTAAGTTATCCGTTAAGCCACCACCAGTAATATGCGACATGGCATGAAGGGCTGAACTGCCAAGGGTATCTTGTAGGGCTTTAATGGCTTTGACATAGATGCGTGTCGGTGCCATCAGCGCGTCTTGAATAGATTGACCATCTAACTGCTCATTGCTGCTAGTGACATCAATACCGCTGACTTCGATGACTTTACGTACTAGTGAGTAGCCATTAGAATGCGCGCCGCTTGAGGCAAGAGCGATTAAAACATCGCCTTCTGCAACATTCTCGCCAGTGATGACTTCCGCTTCTTCGACCACGCCCACACAAAATCCAGCAAGATCGTAATCATCGTCTTGGTACATGCCTGGCATCTCAGCAGTTTCGCCACCGATAAGTGCACAATTAGCCAGCTTACAACCATCACCAATGCCGCTGACGACAGTAGCAGCGACATCGACATCGAGTTTACCAGTTGCATAGTAATCTAAAAAGAATAAAGGCTCAGCACCGCACACCAATAAATCGTTGACACACATCGCTACCAAGTCGATGCCGATCGTCTCATGACGATTCAGCTGTAAGGCAAGCTTGAGCTTAGTACCGACACCGTCAGTACCAGAGACTAATAAAGGTGAGGTGTAACCTGTTGGAATACGGCACAACGCGCCAAAACCACCCAACCCACCCACGACTTCAGGACGAGTCGTGGCTTTTGCTACGGACTTGATTCGCTGAACCAATGCATCGCCTGCATCGATATCAACGCCGGCATCTTTGTAGCTTAACGAAGGCTTGTCACTCATAGTCATCTCACAGTTGGGGAATATAATTAGAATTAAAAGGTAAAGTCATTGATTATGCAAAAATCAAGGTTATAAGGTTTGAAGATAGTGGGCGCATTATACCTAATAATAGACCTCACTCGCAAAGCAACTTGCCAATATTCGGCTAAGATTAAAGATAAGCGACAAATTAAACGCTAAGAAACAAAAAATGACTGCTTTTTTTATCTACTCTGCGATAATAAAGTACTTAGAATCAAAGCACTTAGAATTTATAGACGTAAAGATAACCAGACAGTTATTTGCTAGCAATAAAATTGCCCTTTTAACGATAGGTTATCGATATCAGCTTACTTGTAGGATAGCCCTTAATGATCAACCAATCGATTGACCCTTTTTTTCGGCGTTTATTTATCGTCGTCGCGCTTATCATCACCTTCGTTTTGCTGTATTTAATGCTACCAGTCATTCTGCCGTTCATTTTTGCTTTTGTGCTCGCTTATTTATTCAATCCGCTGGTCAAGCGTCTCTCGAAATACATTAAACGCTGGATAGCCATTATTATTGTCTATTCTACCATTACCTTGGGGATGGTACTGCTGCTTTGGTGGTTGATACCAACATTGTGGCATCAGCTACAAGCGGCTTGGGAATATTTGCCTAAAGTGTTGAGCTGGTACAATGAGGTAGTACGCCAGTGGTTGATCGCCAATACCAATATTCGCTTACCCCTACTAGAAGCGAAGGGCGTTTCTGAAACGTTGGTTGAATACCTGCAAACGCATTATAAGTTCTCTGATGCCAGCTCGATGATGAGTCAAGTGCTTGCTTCGAGTATGAGTTTTATCAATAATGCAGGATTGATTGTTTTAGTGCCCATTTTAACCTTTTATTTCTTGTTCAATTGGGACAAACGCCTGCAGATGTGGAGGATGGCGATTCCAGCACCATACTGCAAAAAAGTCATTGGTATTGCCCAAGAGTGTGATCGGGCATTAATGGCGTTTATCAAAGGTCAGTTGTTGGTGATGGTTTTATTGGGTGCCATTTATGCCGTACAGCTACAACTTATTGGGCTGGAGCTAGGTCTTATTATCGGGATGGTGGCTGGTATCGCCAGCTTCGTACCTTATCTGGGCTTTGGTATTGGTTTTATCGCGGCAATTATCGCTTGTTTATTCCAGTTCGGCTTAAATTGGACATATCTGTCATTGATCGTTGGCGCGTTTTTAGTGGGACAAGCCGCAGAGGGCTATATCCTACAGCCTTTATTACTAGGTGATAAAATTGGATTGTCACCATTATGGGTCATATTCGCGGTACTAGCTGGCGCGAGCCTACTGGGTTTCGTTGGTATGCTTATCGCGCTACCAGTATCCGCGGTCATTAACGTATTATTCCGCCATTTGTACAGTTATTATCTCTCCACGGACTTTTATAAAGGTCGGAAACAGTTGGTGTTATTTAAAAAATAATGAACATCTTGTCATTGAAAGTTGATAAATTTATTAGATAATAAACATGAAATTTGGGCTTGATGGATGATGACTGACAAAGCTTAGTAAGTAAAAGACTTGTCAGTCATTTTGCAAATATGTTATATATAGGCGCAGTAGTAGCGGTAATAGCCGTTACTATGATGGTTTTGATAAGCGTCGTCAGTTTTGATAATTGTCAGGTTAGACTAAGCTTGATTGAAACTTCAAATCTGTTTAAGCGTTTTTGATTAAGCCTGTTTAAAAGTTACCGAACCTTTTTCCTTTTTTACCTATTGCGCTACGCAAACCGAGTTGATGATTCATGGCAGAAGCCCAGCTAAGTCTCAATCTGGACATTAAGCATGATGCGAGTCTCAGTGACTTTGCCGGTCCCGGTTGGATGTCGATTATTGATGCAGTGCGGCAGCTACATGTCGGCCTGATTGGTCAGTTGTACCTGTTTGGCAGCCCCGCTACTGGCAAATCCCATTTACTATCCGCTATTTGTGAGTCTTTCATTGAAATGGACAAATCCGCGATTTGTTTGTCACTCAACGAATTGATTCATGCCGATGTCCATGTGCTCTCATCTTTAGAGAACTTCGACCTTATCGCAATCGATGATTTGGAAGTGCTGGAGCAGAGCAGTCAGTGGCAAGAAGCCTTATTCCATCTCATTAATCGCAGCCGTGAAGGTCAGCGCCAGTTATTATTTGCCGCCAATAAATCTGCCACTGACTTACCGTTTCAGCTGACAGACCTGCTCACTCGTTTGGCACAAGCGCCTACTTTTAAAGTACCAAATGGTCACGATCTCGCTGATCGTCAAGCCTTGTTGCAGTCTATCTTGCGTCGTCGCGGTTGGCAGTTTGATGAGCGTATTATTGATTATCTACTTACCGAAGGGCCGCATCGTATCGGTGCCATGATGGAGGTGCTCAACTACATCCAGCCGATGTTCTCAAACTTAGGGCGTAGTAATATCTCTAAGGCGGTAATCAGTGATGCCTTGCGTACGATTGATGAGCAAACGCTAGCGGCGGAGCTTGCAGATATTGCCCAAGAAACGCAAGTGGATAATGATGCCGCCAGTCAAGACCAACATACGATGCCACTCGATTTTTAATATTCAAAATGTAATTTATTTTATTCAAAATACCGCTGTTATCAATGCCTTTATTATCAATGGAACCACTTATGAAAACCAATGCTTCTTTACTAAAAAAACTGACCATCAGCACCTTACTAATTAGTGCAGGATCGGTGTCTATGCTCTCACATGCTGCTGTTACTTTGCTCGTCGATGACTATATCAAGGTGACCGCCATTAATGGTCAAGAAGTTCAACAGAGTGCCTTTCAGCCATTGACCAAAAAATTCACTTTGCAGCCTGGTCAGCACGCTATCACCGCGAAATATGACCGACTGTATCAGTTACCTCGCGACGAACATGATTATCTGCGTTCAGGAAATATTAGCGTGACAGCAGAGTTGGCAGACAATCAGACATACCGCTTGACCATGCCCAATCAACCAGAAAAATATGAAGCAGCCAAAGAGTATGCGGATCAACCAACCCTCGCAGTGCAGCAGAACAATACTATTGTCGCTAGTCAAAAAAGCATTGCAAACAACGACGGTGGTTTATTTGCTGGATTGGGCAAAGCGATAGGCGGTGTATTTGGTGGTAGCACTGATGCAGAATTACAAAACCAGCGTGCGATTGCGGCTATTGGTCAGCCATCAGTTACTGCCCAAAGCAACGTCAGCATAGCGCCAACGGCTCCTGTTAGACAGGCTACGAGTGTGAATACCTCTACCAACACGTTAGATGCATTTATGCAGGTTTGGCTACAAGCAACCCCTGCAGAGCGCGAAAAAATGCGTCAGTGGATTCAACAGTAAATCAATACTCTATAAAGTATTGATAATAATAAAAAATTATTGATAATAAAAAAGCACCCATATCGGGTGCTTTTTATTGTTCTACATTCGACTATTATTTAAATTATCGTGATCTGATGGTTATTAACCCAAAAAAGCGTTGTACATCCAGATCAGCTTTTCTTGCTCTTGCACATAGGCATCTACGAGGTCAGCGGTGCCTTGATCTTCACTTTCTGCTGCCAACGCTGATACTTTACGTTGCTCTACAATCAGCTCTTGTAGGCCAGTTACTACGCCTTTCACACAAGTATTGCCATCTTTGACGTTTTTGTCTTCTTTGATACTCGTATGCTGAGTAAAGTCGCTATACGCGTGGAGTGGGGTACCACCTAACGTCAAGATACGCTCAGCGATTTCATCGATTTGTACTTGTAGGCTGGTATACAGCGCTTCAAACTGTGGGTGCAAAGTAAAGAAATGCTCACCTTTGACATTCCAGTGGTAACCACGGACGTTGATATAGAACATGTGATAGCTTGATAGTAAGCTATTAAGCTCAGTGATTACAGCGCTCATATCTGCTTTTTCTAGGCCGATTTGGTTAGTAGCGTTATTAGAGTTACTCATAATATTATCCTTATAGTGTGAGTGTGGTTATACGGGATTAAATAAAGAAGAGTAGTTCTAGTCAATCAATATATAAAATATATCAATGTAAGCTCTATCTCTTCCTTTGATGCTTATAATAATAGCAAACTATTACTAATAAGTTAAATTTAATAAATACAATTTTATGATTTATTTTATAAAACTATAATTGGCTCTCTCTACCATTACTATAAATGATAGAGAAATGCTTACCTTCATTATGCTGGTGGCTGCAAGTTTTCAGGGTTTAATCCTTTAACGGGGATTACTTCTTGCAAATGCTGACGTACCGTATCAATAGGAAATTTTTGTGCTTGTAGACGTTTAGGGACAATCTGACTGCCTTGTTGACCTTTCATCTCAAACATCATAAAGATATAGTCGTCTGTTTCATCCCAGCTTTTGATAGCAGTCCAAGGTATAACGGCTTGTTGAGTGTTGCTCGCGCGCATTTGCATGCCACGCATTTGTGAGTTTTTCATCATATCAGGTTGATTGACGGGCATTGCCATCACTAAGCCATGCTTTTGTACACCCAACTTCATTTGGCGCATTTCATCTGGCATCTCTTGATCTGCCACTTGTTTTTCGAACTCTCTTTTGACGTACCATTTAAAACCTAAAGTGCGAACCAACAGATAAACCACCACTGAAACCAACATGACCCAAAAGATAATCGTGGAATAGCCGGTGACAAAGATTAACCCTGCAATGGCTAGTACCACCACCACCGCCATGATGATCCACTCTTTGGTCTTTAAACTTGATAGACCAAATGAAGGGCTGGCACTGGCAAACAGTTCATACTGTGCTTGGTGAAATTCAGCCTCAGTCAGGTTTAAGGCGACAGGTTGGAGCGTGTAAGGATACAGAGCCATAAAGGTTTCTCAAATACTTGTGTTAAAAGTGTTGGATTTAAATCGCCAAAGTGGAGCAGCTATGCGGTACTTGGCTGAAAATGTAAGAAAGGTATGCGCTTATCTTACCGAAAAGTATTCCTAAATGAAACATATAAGCAGGTCTGTTCGCTGATAGAGGCGATATTAATGGCATTAATAGAGAGGGGCGAGGCTTATTGGGGTGAGCTGAACGTTAGGCCATGTATTTAAGACAAATGTGATTTTCTATAGATAATAAAAGTAATAGATGAGAACTTAGTCAAAAGTAGCCAAAACATGGTCAAATCTGCTGCGTCTTGGTATTATAGCGGCTACAAGATATATTGATGCAAAACATAGCGGCGCAGGCATTAAGCGATTATTATATTAATAATATTTTTAACCCTTTTACTCACCTTTAGTGTTACAGGCAACTATTATGATTGATGCAAAACTCTTACGCGGCGATTTAAACGATTTACAACAGCAACTGGCCACTCGTGGTTATGCACTTGACATGGATTTTTGGCAAACCGTTGAGTCAGAACGTAAATCTTTGCAGATCAAAACTGAAGAGTTGCAGTCGCGCCGTAATGCTGGTGCTAAGCAAGTAGGCGCGCTAAAAAAATCAGGCGAAGATGCCAGTGAGCTATTGGCTGAGATGCAAAGTGTCAGCGGTGAGATTAAAGCTGCTGAAGATGAACTGCGCACTTTGCAGGAACGCATCACCAAAGCTGGCATGCAAATCCCTAATATTCCAGCAGCCGATGTGCCAGTGGGTACGTCAGAAGAGGACAACGTAGAAGTTCGCAAGTGGGGCACGCCGCGTACGTTTGATTTTGAGATTCAAGATCACACTTATATTGGCGAGACACTTGGTATGCTGGACTTTGAAGCGGCGACTAAGCTGACTGGCAGTCGCTTTAATGTGCTAAAAGGACAGTTGGCGCAGATGCATCGCGCACTGATTCAATTTATGCTGAATACGCATACCATGAAGTACGGCTATCTTGAGACCTATGTGCCTTATATTGTGAATTCAGACAGCCTCAAAGGTACGGGGCAATTGCCAAAGTTTGAAGATGATTTATTTAAATTGAAAAATCACACAAACAATGAAGACATGGACTTCTATCTCATTCCAACCGCTGAAGTGCCCATGACCAACTTGGTACGTGGCGAGCGTTTGGACATTAGCGAGCTGCCACTTAAATTTACCGCGCATACGCCTTGTTTCCGCAGTGAAGCGGGCTCTCATGGTCGTGATACCCGTGGTCTGATCCGTCAGCATCAGTTTGAAAAAGTTGAGATGGTCAATATTGCCACGGCTGAGCAGTCTGATGACTTGCTAGAAGCGATGACAGGACAGGCTGAATACATCTTGCAGCAGTTGAACCTGCCGTACCGCACTGTGCAGCTATGTACGAGTGATATGGGTTTTGCAGCACAAAAGACTTATGACATCGAAGTATGGTTACCGAGCCAAGATACGTACCGTGAAATCTCTAGCTGCTCTAACTGTGGTGACTTCCAAGCGCGCCGCATGGGCACACGTGTCAAAGACGGCAAGCAAACCAGCTTGGCTCATACTTTGAACGGTTCAGGTTTGGCCGTTGGTCGTACGCTATTGGCAGTTATGGAAAATCATCAAAACGCAGATGGCAGTATCACCATTCCAGAAGTATTGCGTCCGTTTATGGGCGGTGCTGAGACGATTTCAGTTTAATAGCTACCTTGCTTATACCAGCTGTGAGTTACTAAGATGACTCGCAGTTTTTTAATATAGGGTAGTTTGATAAAACTGATATAAATTACTGTGAAATACTCATCGCTAAGCCATGCCATTTTTTGGCGTGACTTGCATCAAATATGTTAATATTGCACTTTGATTTTATAGCCAACACGGTAAGGGCGCATTTTGCGTCCTTATTTTATTACCCTTTGAGTAAACTCTCCTCTTATCAGCCATACCCCTCATTTGAATATTAGGACACTCTATGCCAGCTCCAATTAGCGAACGTAAATTAGCCAATGCCATTCGTGTACTGTCGTTTGACGCGGTACAAAAAGCCAACTCTGGTCATCCAGGTGCTCCGATGGGCATGGCTGATATTGCTGAAGTTCTGTGGCGCAAGTTTTTGAAGCACAACCCAACCGATCCACAGTGGCACAACCGTGACCGCTTTGTCTTATCGAACGGTCATGGCTCAATGCTTATTTACTCATTGCTGCATTTATCTGGTTATGATTTGAGCATCGATGACCTGAAAGGTTTCCGCCAGTTGCATTCAAAAACCCCAGGTCATCCTGAGCTTGGCTATACACCAGGTGTCGAGACAACTACTGGTCCACTAGGTCAAGGTATTGCTAATGCCGTTGGTTTTGCTATCGCTGAAAAAACCCTAGCCGCACAGTTCAATCGTGAAGGCCATAACATCGTTGACCATAACACCTACGCGTTTTTAGGTGATGGTTGCTTGATGGAAGGTATCAGTCATGAAGTTTGCTCATTGGCTGGCACGTTAGGTCTTGGCAAGCTAGTCTTCTTCTATGATGACAACGGTATCTCTATCGATGGTAATGTCGAAGGCTGGTTCACTGATGATACGCAAGCGCGTTTTGAATCTTACGGCTGGCAAGTTATCAAAGTAGATGGTCATGATACTGATGCAATCACTCAGGCAACTGAACAAGCGCTTAAAGAAACTACTAAACCAAGTCTTCTGATTTGCAAAACTACGATTGGCGCGGGCAGCCCGAATAAACAAGGTCTAGCAGCCAGTCATGGTGCTCCGTTAGGTGATGACGAAATTGCCTTGACTCGTGATGCATTGTCTTGGAAGCATGCCCCGTTTGAATTAGATGATGAAATCTATGAAGCGTGGGATGCTAAAGCCAAAGGTGACGTACAACAAAAGAACTGGGAAGCTGACTTCGAAGCTTATAAGAAAGCATATCCTGAACTAGCAGCTGAGTTGTTACGCCGTTTAAATGGTGATTTGCCTGCTGACTTTGATAATCAAGCACAAGCCTATATTCAGCAAACGCAAGAAGCGGGCGGTGATGTCGCCAGTCGTAAAGCCAGTCAAAATGCCATCAATACTTTGCAGCCATTATTGCCAGAATTGCTAGGCGGTTCAGCGGATTTAGCTGGCTCGAACCTCACGCTATTCAAAGGCGCTAAAGGTATCGAAAAAGACGCTGGCGGCAACTATATCTATTATGGTGTACGCGAATTCGGTATGACCGCGATTGCCAATGGTATCGCCTTGCATGGCGGATTTATCCCTTACGTAGCGACGTTCTTGATGTTTATGGAATACGCACGTAACGCGGTACGTATGGGCGCATTGATGAAGCAGCGCGTTATCCATGTCTATACGCATGACTCTATCGGTCTGGGTGAAGATGGCCCAACGCATCAGCCAGTTGAGCAATTGACTAGCTTACGTACCACGCCAAATCTACGCACATGGCGTCCGTGTGATGCGACTGAATCTGCAAGTGCTTGGGTAGAAGCAATCAAATCTGCAAACAATCCATCAGCATTGATCTTTAGCCGTCAGAGCTTGCCACATCAAGCGCGTGATAGTGAGCAAGTAGCCAACATCACCAAAGGTGGTTATGTACTGGCGAAAGAACAAGGCGAGCTACAAGCCATCATCATCGCTACTGGTTCAGAAGTTGGCCTAGCGATGGAAGCGTATGAAGCGTTGAGCGCAAATGGTGTTGGCGTGCGTGTGGTCTCTATGCCGTGTGCTGAGATTTTCGTCGAGCAAGATGATGACTACCGTGAAGCGGTATTGCCTGCCAATATCCGTGCTCGTGTCGCAGTCGAAGCGGCGCATGTAGATTACTGGTATAAGTTCGTTGGTCTAGATGGCAAAGTCATCGGCATGACCACTTATGGCGAATCTGCACCTGCAGACCAGTTATACAAAGAGTTTGGTATTACGACTGACGCTGTAGTTGATGCGGTAAATGGTTTGGTGTAATAAATCTAACTTAATTAGCGTTTAAAAAGAGCTGCCGGAGAAATCTGGTGGCTTTTTTTTATGGTTTTATTTTTGGTTTTAGAGCTAATACTGTTTTATTATAGCCATAAATTCAATTATAGTTAACATACTTTAAAGCTTACATTATTGGAAGTATTATGATTTGGCTTATTTCTATTGGTATAATTATTTTATTACTTTTTTTATATCAGGCTTATGAAAATAGCAGGAAAGCAGTAGCTGAGGAAAAATTGAAGATAAATTTCAATATTTTTTTAACAAACAACTATAAAGATATTGAATATGCAAGTTTCGCTTTGGCTAAATATTTTCAAGGTGGAATGTGGGCGACTGGTTTATCGGTTGATGACGTTTATATCAATAAGGCAAAACATCCAAAAATTAAAAAAATCATAGATGATTCTGAAAAATCAGGATTTGGAAGTTACTGGATTTGTAAAAAATTATCCTCAGAAGCTATTAAAATTAGAGATAAATCTTTTAAGAATTTTCTAGAAAATAATGGTCATGATCTAGAGGACGTTATTAGCTACCTAGTATCTATTCGAGAGAGCTTTGTAGGAGGAGTTTGCCATGCATTTGAAATTGAAGAAGCTACAAAAAATTGTGAGATAATTACACAGCTAGACTTAAAAGCAAGTAATGGAGTATTTCCAAATGAAATGCTATACGATTATATCGAAAAGTTAACTAACGAAAAATTAGAGATGATGAAAATTGAGAATGACGACGAGTTTAAAGTTTTTGTTAATCAATAAGGCATAATGAATGTAGGTCTTGCTAAACGCACCACATAAACTAATTGCTATTTCATGATAAAAGTACCAAAAAATCATGGATTAGAGGAAAGTTATTTACAGACTTAACCTAGATGTAATATTTATAAAAAATTTTTACTATATAACTATAAAAATAAAATAGAGAATCATAGTATATAAAACGGTACGACAAATTAGCTAAATGCTACGATTTGTCGTGTTATTGCACTGGGATAAAACCATGTCACTCAATCTCACATCTTCTAAGACAACAACATGCTAAATTACACTGATTCTATTAACTCGCAAAAGCCATTCCTTACGTCTAATCAACCGACTGTTGAAACAGTAAATGTGCTCTTAACGTTAGATGATTTTTTCTCTGGTATGTCAGAACAGGCGAATCCTGATAAGTCAGATGATTTGACCAGACATCAGGACTTTAAATATGGAAGAGAGCTTCGTAACTGCAATCTTGATTATTCAATAAATAGTCTCAAGCGAGTTGATGAGTGGTTGCTAACGGTTAAAAATAGACTGCCTGACTTTACAGAACATCGAATCTTTTCTTCAGAATACCCGCTGCACAATAGCTCGACTATTGAGATATTGAGCTATTATTTAGGTGAAGTCATTGGGCGAGCTCGTAGAGAAGCCCCAGTTTGGTACTCTGATGCAAGCGATCATTGTATAGGGGAACAGGCCGCACTGACTGAAAACATGTTTGTCGAGTTTGATAGTGATATCCAAGATTTGTGTGATTTTTTCGTTCCTAAGCAAGTGATTTACCAAGCATTGATAATAGCTAGTGACGATGGGGTATTACAAGACCAGACAATTTGGCAAAGTGTGTTGGAACTAGTTCCATCTACTATATTAAGCAATACAGATTTTAATCAGCCTTTGCCACCCGTACCCATTATGGAGTTGAAGTTTGATAGAAAGATTGAATTTGCTAATTTAGATCGAGCGGATTTAGCTTACTTACAGATGATGCCTCCAAAATGGATGAAAGATGACGTCTTGTATGAACAGATCAACCAATTGGCCAAGCTATATAAAACAGGCAAAGTAGTATGGGCTCATGTCGTCCAAGCAAATAAAATGCTATGGTCTTCTGATCAGGCATACTCTTGTCCTGCTGGAATAGTATACGATCCGACAGGGCGAACACCAGTTTCTTATCTAGCAGAAATTGCACATAAACTTTATACTTTTAAAAATACCATTCCTGATACAGATGATATAGAAATATTAAAGTATGCCGAGCACATAACTGACGAACATACTAGAATGCTTGGTTTTGACATCCCTAGTAGCATTACGCCTTTACCACTAAAGTCTACCAGTCTGTTCGTTTGGCGATTACATTTACCCAATGGTATTTTGCAAAGCTCATTTCCTATTTTAATCAGTGATGAAACAGCTGAGGTTACTGTACTTCCTGCCAAGTTTTGGGAGCAAGCTTATTATGATGAATGGATTCAAGACAGTTATTTTGAAGAAGATATGTATTACGGCGTACGAAAACTTTATGAGAGTGACAATCCTTGGAAAAAGTATGAGAAGCACCTTCGGCCACAAGTGACTGAGCTTACTGATGATATTCCAAGCTTAGCTAGCGAAGTCTCCTTTAATAGCCATAAGCCTACTTCAACTGATATAGCCTTCGTTGCAACCTCAATTCAGCAGAATTTTGCAGAAGCAAGACAAGAAAGTACAAGCTTCATGAAAACTGTCATTGCCGTAATCTTATTCATAGCTGTCTTATATGGGTTTAAGTTCTTTATTTAATAGATATCAACCTAATGAATTGTTTTTTGAGAAAGCCACCATGTCCCTAAAATCCAGCTTTAAAGGTTTCTTAGGTGAAACCGTCATCAATGTCGCCATGTGGATCAAGCTTGAAAAAAACGTTTATCACCGACTAAACGGTATTACCTTGCCAAGAGCAAATGGCGGTAGTACCCAAATCGACCATATTATTGTCTCTGTATACGGCATCTTTGTCATCGAAACCAAAAACTATAAAGGCTGGATATATGGTAGCGAAAAGCAAAGACAGTGGACGCAAGCTTTCCCAAATGGCAGTAAATTCAAATTCCAAAACCCATTGCGCCAAAATTATCTGCACATCAAGACGCTTGCAGATTTATTAGGGTTGGAGCTGAGCTATTTTCATTCGATGATTGCCTTCATTGGTGAGTGCGAGTTAAAAACCCGTGATGAGTTACCCGAACACGTCTTAACAGGTGGTATGGTGTCTTATGTTAAGAAAAAGCAGGATGAAATACTGACTGAAGACGAGGTTAAGTCCATCGTTGAGCAGATTAACAGCAATAAATTTAGCAAGTCTTGGCGAACCAATAGAGAGCATAAGGCCTATCTGAAAGATAAGCATAGCCAGTCAAATAAGCAGCCTAGCGATAACGCTAATGACAAGCCAGTTGCTAAAATGGCTAATAAGCCAATACTTGAGCCGATAGTAAAAGAAACCGCTAAACGAGCCACGCTAAAAAGTAGAGAAGTACTGCGATGGTCTGGTCAGACTGAGATTGAATCTAGCGATTTACCAATTGATAGCTTGAGTACTCAGCAGACAATTACACCGCATAATATTACCGATAAAGTGTTTCTTACGCCATTCGAAATTGTAGAGCCTGAACTAGTAGCGAGTTCCTCTGAGACAGATGTGGTGATAGACCATACAGCTGATTTGATTCAAACACCAACCTGTCCGAGATGTAACGGTGAGATGATCAAGCGTGTTGCCAAAAAAGGCGCACGCCAAGGACAGTCCTTTTATGGGTGCGCGCAGTTTCCTAAGTGTCGCGGCGTAGTAAATATTGACTAATCTTTAGTTACTTTAACCATATATTTCTTCTAAACGTAAACATGCAACCAGTCGACCGTCCCACTCTCGCAGCTGTGGCTCTACTTCGCTGCATTGCTGCTTGGCATATGGGCAGCGTTTGTGTAGGGCGCAGCCACTTGGTGGATTGAGTGGGCTTGGTAACTCTCCTTGTAGGGTCAAATCATTCTTATGACCATTTACCGTTGGCGCGGCAGCCAATAGGGCTATGGTATATGGATGTTTTGGCGCGTTATAAATCGCTTCTTTCGGCCCGTGCTCAACAGCTTGACCTAAATACATGACCATCACATCATCAGCGACGTGGCGTACGACTGACAAGTTATGCGAGATAAAAACGTAAGCGGTACGATACTCATCCTGCAAATCCATAAATAGATTTAAGACTTGCGCCTGAATGGAGACATCGAGGGCGGAGGTCGGCTCATCAGCGACGACAATCTTAGGGTTGAGCATCATCGCGCGGGCAAGGGCAATCCGTTGGCGCTGACCACCAGAAAACATATGCGGATAACGGCCAGCATGTTCAGGACGTAGACCAACATTTCTCATCATCTCGTTGATTTTGTCACGTTTTTCTTCTTTAGAGAGTTTGGTATGGATATCTAATGGTTCCGTCAATTGATAGCCAATAGTATGGCGCGGATTCAAGCTACCATAGGGGTTTTGGAATACCATTTGAATTTCGGTACGCAGCTCTTTAAGCGCCTTTCTACTATAGTCAGTGGTGCCTTCATCGTTGATAAATAGCTGACCATGAGTGGGCTCTTCGATCAGCGTCAGCTGGCGGGCAAGCGTAGATTTACCGCAGCCTGACTCACCAACGACTGCCAGTGTCTTGCCAGCTTCAAGCTCGAATGAGATACCATTGAGGGCTTTAACATACGCTTTTGCCTTACCCAAGCCTTGAGATACGGGGTAATGCTTGTGTAGATTGTCTGCTTTTAGGACCACTTTATTACTCATACTTGTGACTCCAATGTAGCAGCGTGAGAGATAGGGTTGCGAGAAGAAGGATCAGCATGAATACAACGCACCTTGCCAGTAGGCGTGTCTAATATGGGCGGTGGTACTTCGCAAGCGGACTCTTTGTACGGGCAGCGAGGAGATAATAAGCAACCGCTTGGGCGATCGTATTGACTGGGCACAACTCCTGGTAAGCTATTCAGTCGGTCTTGATCGATAGCCAACTCAGGGATAGCTTGGAGCAATGCCTCAGTATAAGGGTGCGCAGGGTTTTGAAAAATCTCCGGTACGGTACTAGTTTCAACCACTTGTCCGGCATACATGACTGCAACATCACGCGAGTTTTGTGCGACCAAACCCAAGTCGTGGGTAATAAGTACCATCGCCATTTGTTTTTCGCGTTGTAATCGGCTCAGCAAGTCCATGATTTGCGCTTGTACCGTGACATCCAGAGCCGTAGTCGGTTCATCGGCGATAAGTAGTTTTGGCTCACAAGCAATAGCCATCGCAATCATGACGCGCTGACTCATACCGCCCGATAGTTGATGCGGATAGACCTTAAGACGGTTTTTTGCATCGGGCATTTCCACTAACTCTAGCAATTCTAAGATACGTGTCTGTACGGCTGACCCTCGCAAACCAAGATGCTTGCGTAGTACTTCGCCCAGCTGCATCTCAACCGTAAAGCTTGGGTTTAGGCAAGACATCGCATTTTGAAAAATCATAGAGATGTCTTTGCCAATGATGCCGCGCTTCTCTTTGGCTGGCATACTAAGCATGTCTTTATTATCGAACATCACTCGCTGAGCGCGAACGGTTGCAGAGGGTGGCAACAGTCCCATTAGCGCCATCATAGTGACGGACTTGCCTGAGCCAGATTCACCCACCACGGCGATGACTTCGCCTTGTGTGATTTTCAATGACACATCATCGACGGCACGAAAAGCACGTACCCCTTGTCCAAAAGTGACGGACAGGTTCTCGATGTCTAATAGCAATGGTGATTCTTTTGCTGACACGCCATTCATAGAGGTATGGCTGGTTGGCGTTTTAATTAATGGATCAATCATCTTAGGTCACCTGCTTTAATTTGGGATCTAGCGCATCGCGTAAGCCATCACCAGTCAAGTTAATCGACAGGGCAGCCAAGAAAATAGCGACACCCGGCCAAATAGCGAGCCAAACATTACTTTGAATATACTGACGTGCCGTACCTAGCATCGCGCCCCATTCGGCATCAGGTGGTTGTACACCAAAGCCTAAGAAACCGATCGCGCCTGCTTCTAAAATAGCAGAAGAGAAAATCATCGTCGCTTGTACGATGAGCGGCGCCATACAGTTGGGTAGAATGGTCACAAACAATAACCTGAGCACACCAGCACCCATCACTTGCGAGGCAACAAAGTACTCACGTTGTAGCTCTACCATCGCAGTGGCACGTGTCAGCCGAATAAAGGGTGGTGTACAGACCAGTGCGATGGTAATAATCGTATTGGTCATAGAAGGCCCTAAAATAGCGGCAATGATGATCGCCAATAGTAAGCTCGGATAAGACATTAAGATATCATTGACCAGCATGACGGCTTTGCCCCAAACTTTGGGCCAAAACGCAGCACTCAGTCCTAATGAGACACCCACCAACATGGCAAGAGTCGTCGCACTTAGACCGATAAACAACGAGTAACGCGCGCCATACATCACCCGAGATAGGGTATCTCGGCCAGCATCATCAGTACCTAGCCAAAACATTGTATTGCCGCCATCCAGAAAGGCAGGTGGCAATTGCTCTTGACCAGTAAATAATTCATAAGGGTCATGAGGGGCAATAGCAGGCGCGAGTATGGCAATGAGAACCATCAATGCCAGTACAATAAACCCAAGTACCGCGCCTTTATTACGGCAGAACGTCGATAAAAATAGCTGCCAAGACGAGGGTGGTGTCATGGCTGTAAGGTCAACATCAGAGGGGAGAACAGAAGGCTTCATGAGCATTTCCTACAGTGACCAGTGCTTTGCTAATATTTAAAGTTTTAGTGTTTTAGCCTTAATAAGTATTAAGCATTTGCTAAAAAATCACTCAAAACCATACAAACAACAATAGCCACTATTTATAATATGAGTATTTATCAATGTGAAATTAAGAAGTATGTCGAATACGCGGATTGATCAGACCATACAAAATATCAATAAATAAACTGACTAAAATCAAGGCGGTGGCGACCAATAAAATACCGTTTTGCACAATAGGATAATCACGGGTAAAGAACCCATCAAGTAGCCAATTACCAACACCTGGCCAACTAAAGATAGTCTCGGTAATAATAGCGCCAGCCAATAACGTTGCCATCTGTAAACCAACGACAGTGACTACGGTAATCAAGGCATTGCGCATCACGTGTATCAGTATCACTCGCCGTGGTGATAAGCCTTTGGCTCGTGCCGTACGCACATAATCTTCATCCAATACCTCTAGCATCGCAGAGCGTGTCATCCGCGCGATCATCGCTAAGGGAATGGTCGATAAAGCAATGGAAGGTAAGATAAAGTGCTTGACCACATTCCAAAATGCGCCAGGTTCTCCCGAGCTTAGCGAGCCGAGCAGCCATGATCCATACAATGGCTGGACATCTAAAAACTGCGCCACAGATATCACCCCAGCAACGGGCAGTAGACCTAAGTAGTGGGCAAATATACCTGTCAGGATAGGGCCTAATAAATAGATGGGCATAGAGTACCCTGCCAGCGCCCCTGACATTAATGTGTAATCAATCCAAGTACCACGGCGTAGGGCGGCAAAGATACCTAAGCTCACACCGATGACGCTAGCAATGACGATGGCGCACAATGCTAGCTCTAAAGTGGGTACAAAATGGGCAAAGAAATCTTGTAATACGGGGGTTCGAGTACGGAAGGACTCACCAAAATCACCTGTTAAGATACCGGTCAAGTAATCCCAATATTGGACGATGAGAGGTTTGTCTAATCCTAGCCTTTCTAGGGCGCGAGCATGTAGCTCTGGATCAACCATACGCTCACCCATCATAATCTCGACGGCATCTCCAGGTACGAGACGAATCAGAGTAAAGGTTGATAGCGTTAAGCCAAGATAGACAGGAATGAGAATGGCAATACGACGCAGAATATAAAGTAGCATGGGCTGCTCAATAGTTGTGGTTCAATGATTAGAGTATTGGTAGTGATGAGAGTGTCGGTGACAGAACGCTTAACGAAGCGCTTAACTCATATGAGTTCGGCTGGAGCAGAGTATCTGACCCAGCCGAATATAAATGAATCAATCGTATATGTCGTACCGAAATTAATCAGTTAAGATTATTCGACTTTCACACCATCGAAACGTATTGAGCCAAGCGGGCTAATCTTATAATCAACTACGTTTGGTGCGGTGAATACCGTCACGACTGAATGTGCCATCGTCGTCCAAGGTAGCTGCTCTTTGAATATCTGCTGCGCTTGCTCATACTCATTGATGCGTTCGTCTTGATTGTTGATCTGACGGGCATTGGTCACTAAATTATCAAAGTCTTTATTACACCAGCGCGAATAGTTGTTTCCGCCGACAGCGTCACAAGACAATAATGAACCAAGCCAATTGTCAGGATCACCATTGTCACCCGTCCAACCCGCTAGAATAACATCGGGCTCACCTTTAGCAGCGCGCTTTAGATACTCACCCCATTCATAAGTCACAAGATTGGTATCAACACCAATCTTAGCCCAATCTGCTTGGAGCATTTCAGCCATTAGCTTGGCATTAGGGTTGTAAGGTCGTTGAACTGGCATATACCATAGATTGATAGCCAGATTGTCTGCCCCCGCTTCTTTGATAAGGGCTTTTGCTTTTTCAACGTCATAAGGCGCATCTTTGAGGGATTTGTCGTAGCCCCACTGCGTTGGCGGCATAGGATTGGTCGCTTTGAGACCTTCGCTCTGATAGACCGCATTGATAATAGCGTCTTTATTAATTGCCATATCTAATGCTTGACGGACTTTCAGATCACTCAGCTTAGGTTTTTCCACGTTGTAGCCGACGTAGCCGACGTTGAAGCCAGGCTGATCAAGGACCGTGGCTTTGCCTGATTTTTTGACAGATTCAATTTCGGCAGGTTTTGGGTAAGCAGATACATGACACTCGCCCGCTTGCACTTTTTGGGCACGAACCGCTGAATCTTTGGTGATAACGAAGACCAGATTGTCGATATGGATGTCGTCTTTGTTCCAATAATCTGGATTCTTGGTATAACGAATTTGCGCATCTTTTTGATAGGAAGTAAAGACGAAAGGTCCAGTACCAACTGGTTTGGTATTAATATCAGCCGCATTGCCATCAGCCATCAATTTGTTGGCGTATTCAGCAGAGTTAATATAAGCAAAGGGCATCGCTAGGTTCTGTAAAAACGGTGCATTGGTCTCGCTAAGGGTGATTTTGACAGTATAATCATCCACCTTCTCGATATTGGAGATGATATCAGGCAGTCCCATGCCGACAGAATATGGGAATTCAGCAGGATAGGCCTTGTTAAAGTCAAAGTCTGGGTTGGTTATGCGTTCTAGGGTGAAGAGAATGTCATCTGCATTAAAATCTCGAGTGGCAGTAAAGTAATCCGTCTTACCAAATTTGACGCCTTTGCGCAGATTAAAGGTGTACGTCTTACCATCTTCGCTGACATCCCAGCTTTCAGCCAGTCCTGGTTGAATTTCGGTACCCGCTCTTTTGAATTCTACCAAGCCGTTATAGATGGGGAAGGCGCTCGCATCAAAATCAGTGCCTGACGTATACTGCGCTGGATCGAATCCAGCAGGGCTACCTTCTGAGCAATAGAGCAACGTTTTAGCTGCTTTGGCATCTGAGCTGGCAGCAGAGTCATCGGTGGTTTTGTTGTCTCCACTACAGGCACTAATACCCAAGGCAAGCGTCGTCAACATCGTAAGTTTGAAGAGTGAGTTCTGCATTATTACATCCTATGTAATGATAAATAGCCGCCAATATAGTTATAGTTTCGCTTTCGAACCATAAATATAACTGACGAGCTTCTAATTCCCTTTAGAATAGTATTTATATAATATTTTCAGTATACAAAGTAAAAAATGAATGAGGTTGTATTCGCCTGAATTCAGATTGCAAAAAATACCAATATAAATAAGTCGTTTAAATATACTCTTTTAAACAGTGGTAACGCAAGCCATCTCTAAGATAATTTTGATAGAAAATGTACCGTTTTAATATCTTTATTTCCGAATGTATTAGGGCTTGTCCTCATTTTTAAAATGAGGACAAGCCCTAGCCCTAATACACTAATAGCCACTGAATTTAGCAATCTAACGCCGCTTGTCGATTTTTTCGGTATTCTAAAGCTAGAAGATAGATTACGAGGGTCTGTATTTGAATATTCAACAGACCCTAATATAGAATAGTCTAAATAAGTCCTAAAAATAGCGACGAAAAAATATGAGCCAGATTTTTATAAAATCGGCTTATTCTCATTTTTTTGAATATGAAGTTTTTAGTAGATACGATTTTAAAAAAGAGCACCCCTAATAAGGTGCTCATCCTTCTGTATTTTATGAATTTGTATCTTATAAAATAGCTTGCTCAACATTTTTATGTTTGGCTTTGATAAGATCGGCCATTTTCTCAGCAATCATAATCGTTGGTGCATTGGTGTTGGCGCTAATCAGCGTTGGCATCACTGAGGCATCAATCACGCGCAATCCACGCACACCGCGTACCTTTAACTCTAAGTCAACCACTGAGCTTTCATCTGAACCCATGCGGCAAGTGCCCACCGGATGGTAGATAGTGTCCGACTTGTTGCGAATATAGCCAAGCATGCCGTCTTTTTCGATATAAGGGGCAGGGTAGTCTTCGGTAATATATTTGGCCATTGGCGACTCTTGCATAATGGCTCGCGTACGCTCAGCGCCTGCCACCATATACTCTACATCTTTGGGGTCAGAGAGATAGTTTGGATCAATCAACACCGCGTCTGAGGGATTGGCAGAGTCAAGCCTGACGGTACCGCGACTTTCAGGGCGTAGATAACAGGTATGACAAGAAACGGCAAAGCCACGTCTAAGATCACGTCCGTGTTCAATTACGCGAGAGATGACAAAATGCAGCTGAGTATTTGGCCATTCTTGTGGGTCGTCACCGACACTAAAGAACGCGCCTGCTTCTGCATAATTGGTAGATAACAGACCTGTGCCATCTTTTCTCCATTGACGAATGCTTTTGGTCAAGGTTGAAATAGTCGCCATACCAAGACCGATGACATCAGTGGTATTGACTTCGTAATCAAAAACGACGTCTAAATGATCTTGTAAGTTACCGCCAACGTCGGGTGCATCTACCACCACCTCGATGCCATGAGACTGCAAATGTTCAGCAGGACCAATGCCCGATAGCATTAAGACTTTAGGGGAGCCAAAGGCACCGCCTGATAGTATGACCTCTTGGTGCGCCATCACACTATGCTCGACACCGTCTTTTTCGTACGCCACCCCGACGGCTTGATTGTCTTTAATAATGACACGGTTGGCTTGCGCATGAGTAATGACCGTTAAGTTCGGGCGATTTTGGACGGGATGTAGATAGGCGGCTGCGGCAGAGCAGCGTTGCCCTTGTTTTTCTCCGTGGAAATGGGTGACTTGATAGAGACCTGCACCGTCTTGTTTTTTGCCGTTAAAGTCATCATTTTTATCTAAACCATTGGCAATGGCAGCTTCTACAAAGGCTTTTGAGATGTCACGTGGACTTAGTAAATCGCTGACATGAAGTGGTCCACTATCACCATGCAGCTCATCGCTACCATGGATATTGTTTTCTGCTTTAATAAAGTAGGGCAGTACATCATCAAAACCCCAGCCTGTGCAACCTTGCTCGACCCAGCGTTCATAATCAAGCGCACTGCCACGGGTATAAATCATGGCATTGATAGCGGAGGAGCCACCCAAACATTGACCGCGCGGTTGAAAGCCGCGTCGGTTATTAAGGTGTTCTTGAGGGGTGGTATGAAAGCACCAATTATTTAATTTTAGTGGCTTGCCCGGTACCATTAAAATCAGTCCAGCAGGAACACGAACTGCCAAGTCTTTGCCGTCACCACCGTACTCTAATAAGCAAACACTGATATCTGGGTTTTCTGTGAGACGGCTGGCGAGCACACAGCCTGCTGAACCGCCACCAACGATGACGTAATCAAAATTTTTGTCAAATTCCATTTTATATTCCTTATAGCATCCATGCTAATTAAAACGCGCACATTAAAGTAGGGTACGCTTTACAATATCTATTATTTTGCTGAAATAATAAAATAAAAATGACTCTGCGGTATCTATTTTCGTAAGCACTATAGAACAGACTGGCTTAAGGATATTAAGCTCATCGTTTAGAGTTTACGCTGTTTGATTTTGTACCAAACGGCCTTATACCGCACAGACTTCTGAGCGTACGATAAAGCGTTTACCTTCAGGTATTTCTAGCGAAAAGCTGGCACCGCGTCCATTGACGACATCAATGGTTAGATCGGTATGTTGCCATAGGTTATATTGTGCTTTGCCCATATAAAATGGACAACCAACCAGCTCACTGACGAGGACGTCTTGTCCACCCACTTTAAATTCGCCCAATGGGTAGCACATGGGCGAGCTGCCATCACAGCAGCCACCCGATTGATGGAACATCAGCTCGCCATGCTTAGATTTTAGCAATTCAATTAATGCTTTGCAGGATTCTGTCGCCGTGACTTTCATAACTAACTCCTTGTAACTTATGAATAGCTCATTCTTATCGAGACTTTATTAAAGCAAAAATGCAACCTACCTTGCGACAGATTGCATTGATTTATTTAGAAAACAACCAAAGACTGATTTAAAAGAAACCCATCGCTTTAGGACTGTATGAAACCAGCATGTTTTTGGTCTGCTGATAATGATCGAGCATCATTAGATGGTTTTCACGACCAATACCTGACTGTTTGTAGCCACCAAACGCTGAATGCGCAGGATAGAGGTGATAGCAATTCGTCCAAACGCGACCGGCTTTGATGCCACGACCGAAACGATATGCACGAGTGCCGTTACGTGTCCAGACACCAGCACCTAGACCATATAAGGTATCATTGGCCAGCGCCATCGCTTCTTCATCATCTTTAAAGGTAGTGACAGCAAGCACAGGACCAAAGATTTCTTCTTGGAACACGCGCATGTCATTCGTGCCTTCAAAGATGGTTGGCTGCACATAATAACCGTTTGCCATGTCGCCATCATGTTTGGCAAGTTCGCCACCGACTAAGACTTTGGCACCTTCTTTTTTACCGATATCGAGGTAAGAGAGGATTTTTTCTAGCTGATCTGAGCTGGCTTGAGCACCAATCATGGTATCGGTATCGAGCGGGTTACCCATTTTGATGGCTTTTACGCGAGCGATACAGCGTTTCATAAATTCATCATAGATGCTTTCGTGTACGAGTGCACGTGATGGGCAAGTACAAACTTCGCCTTGGTTCAGCGCAAACATCACCAAACCTTCGACGGCTTTGTCTAAGAAGTCATCGTCTTCGTCCATGATATCGGCAAAGAAGATGTTTGGACTTTTACCGCCCAGCTCTAGCGTTACTGGAATGATATTTTCACTGGCGTATTGCATGATTAAGCGACCAGTGGTGGTCTCACCCGTAAAGGACACTTTATCGATACGTGGATTAGAAGCAATTGGTTTACCAGCTTCTACACCAAAGCCATTAATGACGTTCAGTACGCCTTTAGGCAGAATGTCCGCCGCGCCTATTATGTCAAGCATAAATAAGACAGAAGCAGGGGTTTGCTCGGCAGGCTTTAGGACGACGCAGTTACCCGCTGCAAGTGCAGGCGCAATTTTCCAAATCGCCATTAGAATAGGGAAGTTCCACGGGATGATTTGACCGACGACGCCAAGTGGCTCATGAAAATGATAGGCAACGGTATCTTCATCAATTTGGCTAATGCCGCCTTCTTGCGCGCGAATCACACCAGCGAAGTAACGCAAATGGTCGATGGCGATTGGAATATCAGCAGCGAGGGTTTCACGTACGGGTTTGCCGTTTTCATAGCTTTCGGCAATAGCGATAGCCTCTAAATTGGCTTCGATACCATCGGCAAGTTTGAGCAACATATTAGAGCGTTCAGTGACACTAGTTTTGCCCCACGCGTCTTTTGCTGCATGAGCGGCATCTAGGGCAGCTTCAACATCTGCTTCTTTAGAGCGTGCGATTTGACAGAAGGTTTTACCATCGATTGGACTTGAGTTATCAAAATATTCGCCATTGATGGGGGCTACCCATTCACCATTGATAAAGTTGTCGTATTTTTCGCGGAATTGGACGGGACTGTTTTCAGTATTGGGATAAGCGTATAACATTAACCACTCCTTGTTGTGTATTATGGCTATTTAAAATAGAGTTACTTAAAGTATAGTCAGGTGAAGCGTATAGTCACATGAAGATAAATACTTGGTCTTCCTGAACAAGTTATTACCCTATCGTACTGAGCTTTGGTGCGGAACGATAATGACTTTTTATAATGATATATTTTGTATCATATAACTTTAAGTTATGTGATATGTAACGGTTAAAGTGGTTCGCAAAGCGAATGCAGCTGTTATAATTGTTGCCATCTATTTTGGCTTGCTATCTCGGCTTGCTAGGGTTCTTTACTTAGACGTGGCAACTTTCTTTTTCTATACTTTATTTTTTATGCCCTTCTTCTTATTACTATTCATTTAATTGGTTTGGATCTATGCGTCAATCTTCTGCTCTTGATATCCTAAAAACAGGTCAAAACGTCTTTTTGACTGGCTCAGCAGGTTCAGGTAAAACTTATACTCTCAACCAGTACATCGACTATCTTCGTGCGCGACGTGTGCCGGTTGCCGTCACCGCGAGTACGGGCATTGCCGCAACGCACATGAATGGTACGACGATTCATAGTTGGTCGGGTATTGGTATCAAAGATGAGTTGTCTGATCGCGACTTGAGCAATTTAGCGCGTAAGCAATTTTTAGCAGACCGCTTAAAAGATACTGCGGTATTGGTCATCGATGAGATATCGATGCTGCACGCCAAGCAGATCAATTTGGTCAGCCAAGTACTCAAACATGTACGCAAAAATGACAAAGCGTTTGGTGGTATTCAGGTAGTGGTGGCAGGCGACTTTTTTCAGTTACCGCCGATTGGTAGTAAGGGTGAGAGCAATCGTGAAAAATTCGCCTTTATGTCGGAAGCCTGGCTCGATGCTAAGTTTCATATTTGCTATTTGTCTGAGCAGCATCGGCAGGTCAGCGACGCTGCGAATGGTGGGCTTGATTTAGACGATATTCTTAACCAAATCCGTCGTCAGGAAGTGACCTTTGAGGCGATTGCTGCGTTAGAAGCCACCTATGATCAAAGCGTCGATATCAAGCGCACTCGTCTCTATACACACAATCTCAACGTCAATAAAATCAATGACAAAGAGCTTGCTGCGCTAGATGGAGAGATGATGCGCTTTGAGGCGACTGCGACAGGCGACAGTAAGCTGGTTGAGACCCTAAAAAAGACGGTACGTACCCAAGATGAGCTGATTCTCAAAGTGGGCGCAAAGGTGATGTTTATCAAAAACAATGCCGAGCTTGGCGTCTCTAACGGTACGATGGGTGAGCTGATTGGTTTTGCTGCTGTTAAAATCGATGAGAGCAAGGACAGCAGTGAGGCGTTAATCGAAGATGATAGTAGTGACGATACTAATGAAGACAATGCTAATGAAGATGCTGTCGAAAATACCGCTAAAGGTAAAAAGAGTGCTGCCAAAAAAGATAAAGAAAAACCAAAAACCAAAAAACCAACCACGCAAAAAATGCCGGTGGTTAGGCTTAACTCAGGCCGTGAAGTCATCGCCGAGCCCGAAGAATGGATGATCGAAGATGAAACCGGTGATGTGCTGGCAAGCTATGAGCAAGTACCGCTCTGTCTAGCATGGGCAATCACTATTCACAAATCGCAAGGTATGACCCTCGATGCGGCTGAAATTGACTTATCACGTACCTTTGAGCTTGGGCAGGGCTATGTGGCACTGTCACGACTCAAATCGCTGTCGGGCTTGCAACTGCTGGGTATGAATGACATGAGCTTGCAACTTGATCCGTTGGCACGCGGGGCAGATAAGCGGTTTTTGGTACTGTCTGACGAAGCCGATGCCAATTATGCGATGCTAGATGAAGAGAGCATGCAGCAGGCACATGAAAAATTCACCTTGAAGTCAGGCGGTACATTGAGTAAGTCTGTGATTGATGCCTATGCCACTCTACAAAAAAAGCGCCGCGAACAACAGCATGCGAAGCTCGATAAAAAACAGAAGCTTGGCAATCAGGTCTCTGATAAGTCAGACAGCACCTTACTTGCGACCAGAGTGCTGTTAGAAGAGAGCTTGACCATTGCAGAAATCTCGCAAGCGCGTCAGCTGTCACAATCAACCATCATGCGTCATATTGGCGATCTAAAGGCACAAGATCCAAGCCTTGCGTGCGACCATCTGCGTCCAGAGGATGAAGTGATGACAGCCGTTGGTAATGCTTATGTCGCCATCAAGGTTGCCAATAATCCAAACGACTTTAATGATGATGGTAGTATCAAACTGCGTCCGATATTTGATCATCTCAAGCAGAGTATTGACTACAATACCATTCGCTTAGCGCTGATTTTTATCACGCCATAACGTCTATTAAGCTTTGATAGGTAGCAGCCATCAAAACAAAGCACGTTCAAGGTAACAGCTCTCCGATCCTACCGCCCTTTATAAAATAGCGATAACTTGTTATGCCTGATTTTTCTAGCGCCACTTATCAATTGACCTCTGACCCGATAGCAGCGAGCTATCGTACCACTGGTGAGCACACACAGCCACTGAGGATTGCTATCAATGGGTTTGGACGTATAGGGCGCAATGTACTTCGCGCCTTGCTAGAGCGCTTTGAAGTGTTAGGCCGTGCCATTCATGTGGTGGCGATTAATGATTTAGCGCCAGCGGACATACTCCTTCATTTGTTAAAATTTGACAGCACGCACGGTCGCCTCAGTAGACTGGGCGTCAATGCTGAGCTTGTAGAGAGTGGTGCAGATGACGCTAGCAAGACCCAGCTTTGCCTGACCAAGAACAATCTGACTTACTGCATCAATATGCTATCAGAGCCTGATCCACAAAACCTACCTTGGCAGGTGCTGGGTGTCGATGTGGTGCTAGAGTGTACTGGACACTTTCGCTCTTATGAGCAAGCGACGCTACATATCGACGCTGGCGCGCAGCAAGTGATTATCGGTGCCGCGCCATTCGATGATGTGGATGCCTGTATCGTTATGGGTGTGAATACGGAGGCATTAATGCTTGAGCTACCGATTATATCGAGTGTCTCTTGTACCACGCAGGCATTGGTGCCGCTCATTGATACCCTTGATAAGGCGTTTGGTGTGACGTCTGCCATGATGACGGAGATTCATGCGGTCACCGCTGATCAGACCGTGCTGGATCAGGCGCACCGTGATCCAAGACGGGCGCGCGCGTCCGGCTACAACATTATTCCGACCACCTCTAGCAGTATCGCTGCGACAGAGCGGGTGTTGCCAGCGATGGTGGGCAAGATAAATGGACATTCGATACGCGTGCCAACCATCGATGTGGCGGCGATAGATGTCACTTTTGTGTTTGATACACCAGACGTCAGTGTCGAGGCTATTCGAGAGGTACTCAAATCGGCCAGTCAGGCACATTTGCATGACATCATGGCTTATACCGAAGAACCACTGGTGTCCAGCGATTTTATCCATCAGACTGAATCGCTGATTATTGATGGACAACAGCTGATGCAAGTGGGCGGGCAATACAAGGTTTTTGCGTGGTATGACAATGAATGGGGCTATGCTAATAGGCTGCTAGATATGTGTTTGCATCTGGCATCTCATAAAAAACCTATCGTCAATCCTGTATAAAAGAGTGACAGTGTTAACCTCGCTTGAAGTATGACTTATACCTCTGAACTCAGTTGCCTTAATTCTCTTTTAAACTGAATCAACGATAGCATCAAAATAATTTAAATTCGTTCAATTAATTGCTTGCATTCTCATGTTATATCGCTATAATATTGCACCAATGGAGACGTGGCAGAGTGGTTGAATGCACCGGTCTTGAAAACCGACAAGGGTTTGTAGCCCTTCGAGAGTTCGAATCTCTCCGTCTCCTCCAAATTCGAAAGCCGCAATTATTATTAATGATTGCGGCTTTTTTTGTTGCATTTTTATTTTATATCGTTATAATGATCCACCAATGGAGACGTGGCAGAGTGGTTGAATGCACCGGTCTTGAAAACCGACAAGGGTTTGTAGCCCTTCGAGAGTTCGAATCTCTCCGTCTCCTCCAAATTCGAAAAAGCCCTAATCAGCAATGATTAGGGCTTTTTTTATGATGAATTTTATAACACCATTTTTATCAATTATCTGAATGACTGCTTTTACTTTATTAGTGACTCATCGAACTCAATTTCTTGTCCATTCTCTAACACCAATGTGCCTTTGCTGATCATAATAGTCATGTCCTTGGTGTTTTTTATGGCGCGCATGACGTTGATGTCTTCTATGCTACTCTCAATGATAATTTTGCCAGACTGCTCTGGTTGAATGGGAGGATCAAACTGGGTTAGTGGTACGTTAAAGCTTTTGCCTTGCGCCAGCTTAGTGTCTTGCATGGTCAGTGTGCCTTTGAAGCTTTGAATGGCTACCTGACCGTGGTTTGATAGCATGAACTGTAGTTTTACTTGGTTTAAGCTATCGTCGTCGCTGGTCTTGACTGGCAACAGGGCGACAGGGTAGTTCTGTGCATTGGCACTATAAGCTGGCTGACTGCTGACAATAGGGCTTTTTTTACCCGTTGGATTGTTTGGATGTAGTCGTTCATATTCACGCTGTTGCACAAGGGCTTGCTTGATGGTGGTACGCGGCATCGCACCAGATTCGTATGCGTCACTGAGCTTCATTCGCAGCATATATCGGCTAAGTACTTGTTGATCGGGCTGGGATAATTGCTCAAAGGTTTGCCCCAATTTCTTTTGCCATTGGTCTGAATCTGTCGGTATGGTTGTTTTACTTGGGTCAGTCTGCGGCGATGAGCAGCCAGTCGCAATTACTAGCATTGCTACCGTCATGGTTGAAAACAAAGTTTTGTTGAAACGCTGATGTAAGCTCGTCATCGTACACCTCCTTGTAAATCTTTATTATGTTGAAACCCAATAAATAGTCGCGATTATTTTATTAATATACCTCGTTTAATGACAACTTGTGTTTAATTATGGCTAAATACGGTAGCAAATTTAATAGAGCGCTAAAAAAGACGAGTGACTTTAAGTACGAAAGGAAAGCACATAACGAGAAGCGGATTTAAAAAATATCAATAATGCTTTAATCTTTATAACAGACAAAAAAAGACCAAGTTCGCTGTAGCAAACTTGGTCTTTTTTAATAAAAATCATTGTGAGGTTTTATACGACCGACCAGTGACTTTTTAAATGTACTTTTCTAATAGCATTTAATAGCAGTGCTACTAATCGTTGTTCTGTAGCTCAGACAAAGGATGAGTAATATTGTTATTGTGCGTTACCACAATAGCCTCATCGATGATATGTTGGCTCACACCGCGCTTACGGAGGGTTTCGATAAATACTTCATCATGGGCTAGGGTGTAATCCTGATGGTCACGATCGAGACCTTGGCGAATATACAAGCGTATAAGACCTTGAATACGTTTGAAACCTAACTCAGACGAAGTCGCTTCTAGTAGCGAAATCATTTCTTCAGACAGACGAATGCTAACTGGCCGCATGATTTTTTGCGGATGATCAGAAAACTTATTTTTTATACGTACAGGTATCATAATAAACCATTACTTTTAGTGAGTAGGAGCAAAGCACTCAAACAAAAACAAACCCAATCAAGACTAACCTTACCATACAACAAAAATGTCTAAAAGAACACCGCAGCTGTGCTAATATTATTAGAAGTAAATATAAAAGGGGCAACAATAAAAAAACCTCCATCAAATTATGATGAAGGTTTTTAGTATATGGCTCTCCAACCTGGGCTCGAACCAGGGACACACGGATTAACAGTCCGTTGCTCTACCAACTGAGCTATTGGAGAATAGATGGTCATAACAGCAGATTATTCATGCTTTATATCAAAGCGATTACTTATCTTGTTTGCGTTATGTGGGGCACATTTTAGCCAAGTCGTTCGAGGCTGTCAACCTTATTATGACATTAATAATAAATATTGTCGTAACTTATCAAAAATAACCCGTAATCCCTTATCAAACGGGCTATTTTGATGAATCCTTATATCTGAAATCTTTATTGAGTGACTAGATTAAGTGACTAGGATTAAATAACTAGGGCAAGCCTTAATTGATAGGCCTTTACAGAAGGTTTTAGCCTTATTAATTCATCATTAAAATAAGCACTCATCAGTATTAGTTATCAGTCTTTGCAATCATATTTGATTAGATGAATTGCCTATCTTTTTGAATATTAACGCAATACATACACCACTTGAAACAAAAAACTTATGAGTTAGCCCTTCACATTGCTAGAATATGTCTATAGAATACCGACCGTACGGTATCTTTAATACATGCTCAAACAATTTATTATGACCAATTGATACTGAATCGAGAAACATGCTTGATTCGAAAAGGTATGTTAAATATGAGTCCTACCACTATTGCTTATGGTTACTTAGCCATTGCCATCATTTGTGAAGTGATCGGCACCACCTTCTTGATGAAGTCAGAGCAGTTTACGCGTTTGGTACCGACGCTCATTATGGGTTTGCTTTATGTCATCTCGTTTTATTTGTTGACGCAGACCCTTAAAACCATACCGCTTGGTATTGCCTACGCGCTGTGGGGCGGACTCGGAATCGTACTGACATCACTCGTGGGCTTGGTGTTTTTTAAGCAAAGCCTCGATACAGCAGCAGCAGTTGGTATCGCTATGATTGTGGGCGGTGTGATGGTGATGAACTTATTCTCTAATTCTGTGGTGCATTGATATGGAAGTGGAAAACGCTTACAAACGTAAAAAACAGCCAGAAGTTGTGCGTCGGGCGCTGCTCGATCAGGCAGCACGAATAACGCTAGAGCAAGGGTTATCTAAAGTGACCTTTCAAGCAGTCGCTGATGCCGTTGGGGTAACTAAAGGTGGCGTTATGCATCATTTCGCCACTAAAAACGCGCTTATTTTGGAAGTGTTTCATGATGCGATGGCGAAGTTTGAGGCAGAAGTAGATACAGCAATGGCTAAAGACCCCGTGCGTTATGGCTCTTTTACCCGCGCTTATATCGATGCCACGATTAGCCTAGGCGAAAAAGGACAGGCAGAATTTCATAGCCAAGCAACGTTGTATGTATTGATGCTAGGCGATAGTAAGCTGCGCGAACTATGGGCTGAGTGGTCAAATCAGCAATTGAAAAAGCATGAGCCAACTGATAATACCGAGACCTTATGTATGGCACGTTTGGTCGCTGATGGGATTTGGCTCTCAGATTTTTCCGGCATTGACATAGTAGATAAACAGTCATTACGTGATCGTTTGATAAAAATGACGCAACGTGGCTTTGATGCATAAAGATGGTGCAGCGCATTTATTAAAACGCTGCGCTCAAATAATTTATTAAAGAACAATTGATAAGTACATAACGATTTTTAGCCATATAACAAATTTTAGTCACACAACGACTTTTAATCATATAACGATATAACTTTTATTTTTAAAACTTAAACCATGACGACATTATTCGGTACTAGCTTGTTCATAAGGCTTTTGCCAGTCGTCAATAGGAGCACTGCATGACAGCTATTAATACAAACTCAAATAACTTAACAGATATTATCGACTTAGAACAAATACAAACGGCTTATATTAACGGCCGTTATTTGGCGGTAGATGAAACGCTGACGATTTTTGAAGATATCAATCCAGCGACGGGTGAAGTGCTGGCGACGATTCAGCAAACGACCGATGAGCAGATCAATGAAGCGGTAAAAGCGGCACAAAAAGGTCAAAAAGTTTGGGCAGCGCTGACAGCAGTTGAGCGTGGTCGAATCCTATCAAAGGCGGTTGAGATATTACGCGAGCGCAATGACGTACTGGCATTGCTCGAAACGAAAGACACTGGCAAAGCTTACTCTGAAACCAAGTATGTCGATATCGTCACTGGTGCGGATGTCGTTGAATATTATGCAGGTCTTGCACCAATGATTGAGGGTCGTCAGATTCCGCTTCGTGATACCAGCTTTGTTTATACTCGCCGTGAGCCGCTGGGCGTGGTCGCTGGTATTGGTGCGTGGAATTATCCGATCCAAATCGCGATGTGGAAGGCAGCACCAGCACTAGCTGCTGGTAATGCGATGATCTTTAAGCCGTCAGAAGTAACACCTTTGACGGCATTGAAACTGGCAGAAATTTTGACAGAAGCAGGTTTACCAGATGGCGTATTCAACGTCGTGCAAGGGAATTATGAAGTGGGTGAGGCCTTAACTCAGCATCCTGATATCGCAAAAGTATCCTTCACTGGTGGCGTACCGACGGGTAAAAAAGTCATGTCGAGTGCGGCATCATCATCTCTTAAAGACGTAACATTAGAGCTGGGTGGTAAGTCACCACTAATTATCTTTGATGATGCAAATATCGACACTGCTGCTGACATCGCCATGATGGCGAACTTCTATAGCAGTGGTCAGGTATGTACCAATGGTACGCGTGTGTTCATTCCTAAAGCGATGCAAGCTAAGTTTGAGCAAGCAATTTTGACGCGTGCCAATCGTATTAAGCTGGGTGATCCAATGGATGAAAACATCAACATGGGCCCACTAGTTAGCTTCCCGCATATGGAAAGAGTGCTCGGCTATATCGAGCAAGGTAAAGCCAGTGGCGCACGCTTGCTAACAGGTGGTGACCGTGTGATGACAGGCGAATTGGCAAATGGCGCATTCGTTGCCCCAACGGTATTCACTGACTGTACTGATGGAATGACTATCGTACGTGAAGAAATCTTTGGCCCAGTGATGTCGATATTGACTTATGAGACCGAAGAAGAAGTCATTCGCCGTGCCAATGATACTGAGTATGGATTGGCAGCTGGCGTCGTGACTGCTGATTTGACCCGAGCACATCGAGTCATTGCTCAAATTGAAGCGGGTATCTGCTGGTTAAATACATGGGGCGAATCAGCCGCTCAAATGCCAGTCGGCGGTTATAAGCATTCGGGTATTGGCCGCGAAAACGGCATTGAAGCCCTTGAGCATTATACTCAGACCAAATCTATCCAAGTAGAATTGGGTAAGTTTGAATCTGTATTTTAATCATTTGTATTGAGAAAATTCTTAATCAGTAAAGTGGTTCAGTAGAGCTAATTTGTTCTTTGTTCGACTTTGCTGATAGTAAATGATTTATTTTTCAATATTATGGAGCATGTTATGACATCAACCACACCTGAATATGACTACATCATTGTCGGTGCAGGATCAGCAGGCAATGTGCTGGCCACACGTCTGACCGAAGACGCCAATATTAAGGTATTGTTGTTGGAAGCTGGTCGTCCAGATCATCGTTTAGATTTTCGCACACAGATGCCAGCAGCGCTCGCCATGCCGTTGCAAGGAACAACCTATAACTGGGGCTACAAGACCGATCCTGAACCGAATATGAATAACCGTGTCATGGACTGCGGTCGCGGCAAAGGGCTTGGCGGTTCATCTTTGATCAATGGTATGTGTTATATCCGTGGCAATGCACTAGATTTTGATGATTGGTCTAAGATTAAAGGCTTAGAAGATTGGACGTATTTGGACTGCCTGCCGTATTTTAAAAAGTTGGAAAACCGCGATGCTGGCGAGAATGACTATCATGGTGTGGGTGGTCCCGTTGAGATGACCACCTCAAAACCAGGGGTCAATCCACTGTTTCAAGCGATGATTGAAGCAGGCGTGCAAGCTGGCTATCCGAGTACCGACGATTTAAACGGCTATCAGCAAGAAGGCTTTGGGCCGATGGATCGCTTCGTGACGCCTAATGGTCGCCGTGCTTCAACGTCCCGTGGCTATCTGGACCGTGCTAAACCGCGCAGCAATATCACAATTTTGACGGGTGCACTGACCGATGTAATCTTGTTTGATGGTAAGCGTGCCATCGGTGTCAAAGTCGAGCATCAAGGTCAAACCAAGAACTTTCATGCATCGCGTGAAGTGATTGTTTCCTCTGGTGCAATTGCTTCGCCACAACTATTGCAGCGCTCTGGTATTGGTCCTGGTCAATGGCTAAAAGACTTAGGTGTCAATGAGATTCTAGATTTGCCAGGTGTGGGTAATAATTTGCAAGATCATTTAGAGCTGTATATGCAGTATGAATGTAAGCTGCCAGTGTCGATTGCACCTTCCAATAAATGGTGGAACAAGCCCGCCATCGGCGCGGAGTGGTTATTCAATGGTACGGGTCTTGGCGCGTCAAATCAGTTCGAAGGTGGCGGTTTTATTCGTACCGATGAGAAATTTACGCATCCTAATATTCAGTACCATTTTTTACCACTGGCGGTACGCTACGATGGTCGTAGTGCGGTTAAATCGCATAGCTTCCAAGCACACGTGGGCTCATTACGCTCGCCAAGCCGCGGTCGTGTCAAGCTGACGTCGAAAGACCCAAGTGCTCATCCGAGTATCTTGTTTAACTATATGTCTCATGATCAAGACTGGCAAGAGTTCCGTGCTGCCATGCGCATCACTCGTGAGATTATGCATCAGCCAGCACTTGATCCTTATCGTGGTCGCTCGATTGCACCAACGGATGATCTAGTGACTGATGCACAGTTAGATGAATATGTCCGTAATCATAGCGAAACCGCTTATCATCCGTCTTGTACCTGTGCGATGGGCGAAGACAATGATTCGGTCGTCAATGGTGAAGGACTCGTACACGGCATCGATGGCTTGCGCGTGGTTGATGCGTCAATTATGCCAAATATCATCAGTGGTAATCTCAACGCGACCACCATTATGCTGGCAGAAAAAATCGTTGATAAAATGCGCGGCGTACAATTACCACGCTCGACGGTAGATTATTTTACCGCCAATGGTGCACCATTGAGAGCTGAGCCGATGCGTGCTTATGGTTCTGTTTAAATTAAATATTAATAAGAAGGCCTTTTTATAAAGGTCTTTTTTATCCGTGCTACTGTTTTAGAAAACGAACACCATTAAAATTGATTTTTTAATGACTTACCTTGTTGCTTAAGTAATTACTGAAGTAGCCATTATGGAAGTGGTCATTACTTGAGCAACAAATTTTTATTTATTGGTACTGCTTTGTGCGTCATGCAGTTATTTGTATGTCATGCGGTTATCAGTCATAAAGTTATGACGGACAAAGCAATATCAGACCCTGTTTAATTTACCTATTGAGGTCTTTTATGTACAGCTCGCCATCAAAGGATGCGACGAAACCCCTGACTCTAAATAAGACGGTTTTTTTAGGCTCAGCTATTATTTCTATTTTATTGATAATCTGGACGATTGCGTTTCCAGATTATAGTGAGGCATTATTAAGTTCAAGCATGGCATGGGTATCAGAGAGCTTTGGCTGGTATTACATGCTGGTGGTTGCCGCTTATAGTATATTTGCCTTGTTTGTTGGCTTTTCTAAGTATGGCGATATCAAGCTTGGTCAAGATCACGAAAAGGCGCAATTTCCCTTTTTAGCGTGGGCAGCGATGCTGTTCTCCGCTGGTATCGGCATTGATTTATTGTTCTTTGGTGCGTCTGAGCCGTTGATGCATTACCTGACGCCGCATACGGGGTTAGAGCCTGCCAGTGAGGCGGCTATGCGTGAAGCACTTGCGCAGACCTTTTTACATTGGGGTCTACATGGCTGGGGCATTTATGCCTTAATCGGGATGGCATTGGCGTACTTTGCTTACCGTAAAAACATGCCACTCGCGTTACGTTCACCACTGACGCCTATCTTTGGCGAGCGCTTAATTAAAGGCTGGCTTGGTGATGGTATCGATACCTTTGGTGTGGTTTGTACCTTGATGGGTATCGCGACCAGTTTGGGTATTGGTGTATTGCAAGCCAATGCTGGTTTGACTCATGTGTTTGGGATTGAATCTAGCAAAATGGTTCAAACCTTTATCATCATAGGTGTGGTCGCTGCCGCGGCGATCTCTGCGATGACTGGTGTGGAAAGAGGCGTCCGCCGTTTATCCGAATTCAACATGCTGTCTTCGATATTGCTATTAATCGCGATATTGGTGATGGGTAACACGGTTTATTTGCTGAATACCTTTACCCAAAATATTGGTCAATACTTCCAAACCATCGTTTTCAAAACTTTTGATGTTTATGCTTATGATGGTCAAGCAGGCGCTGACTGGAAGTCAGGCTGGACGATATTTTTCTGGGCATGGTGGGTCGCTTGGGCACCGTTCGTAGGTCTGTTTATTGCGCGTATTAGCCGTGGTCGTACCCTGCGTGAGTTCGTATTTGGTGTGATGTTTATCCCACTTGGTTTCATCTTTGCTTGGTTCTCTATCTTTGGTAACTCAGCGATAGACTTGGTTGCCAATGGTGCCACTGAACTTGGTGAAATCGCAGTCAATGATGCGGCGATGGGCATGTTTGCCTTGTTTGAGTATTTCCCTTACAGCGAAGTGCTATCATTTGCAGGTGTTGTGATTGGGTTAGTATTCTTTGTGACTTCAGCTGACTCAGGCGCGTTAGTATTAGCAAACTTGAGCTCAAGAGGTATGACCAATGATACTGATGCACCTGTTTGGTTACGCTTATTTTGGGCAGCAGCAACCGGTCTTATTACCTTAGGATTATTGTTTGCTGGTGGTTTTGCCTCATTACAGTCAGTATCTGTGATTGCAGGTTTGCCATTCTCACTCATTCTTGTGCTCTATATGGTGGCGATGTGGAGATCATTAAAAGAAGAGGGCAATAAGCGCAAAGCCAGTACGATTGGTACGGCTAACGTGCTCGATAGCGGTAAGAGCTGGAAAGCTCGCTTGCAACGTATTGTTAGCTTCCCTAAACATGCACAAGTTGAACGGTTTTTACAAAATGTGGTCAGACCTGCCATGACGGAAGTTGAAAAAGAGTTTGCCGCAGGTGGTCTAAAGACGTCTTTGGATATCCGTAACCCTGAACATATCGGGCAAGATATAGATGAGGGTATGGACGAGAGTAGCGGTCAAATAGATGGTCTCAAATTGCGTGTTGGACATGGCGATGAAGATGACTTTATTTATGAAGTTAATTTGATCAAAGCGGAACGTCCTAACTTTACATTGAGCACCTCAACTAAGAACGCAGAATACTATTATCGTGCGGAAGTGTTCTTAAGCGAAGGCTCGCAAGAATATGACTTGGTGGGCTACTCCAAAGAGCAAGTATTGGTCGATATTTTAAATCAGTACGAGCGTCATTTGCAGTATCTACATTTAGAGCGTTAATTGATTTATCAACACGTTCTGAATATTTAAGTAAAAATATTGTAAAAAATAACCCCATAAGTTGAATTCAGCTTATGGGGTTTTTTTATGAACCAATGATAGGCAGATAGTAGATATAGGGTAAAATCTATACAGACAAAATTTGAAGTACCAGCAAAGGATAAATTTGTGACCACATTAAAGTACATCGCTCATTATTCTGAGCAAATTCAAACCCAAGCCGCGTTACTCATTAGCGATGGTAACTTGGGCGCTTATCTAGAAAAAAAGTATCCCACTCAGCATCAGGTGCAAAGCGATAAGGTGCTTTATCAATATATCAATGACATTAAAAACCAGTATATGCGCAAAGTTGGCCCGTTATCGAATGTCAGTTATAGCAGTAAATTAAAAGTCTTAAAACATGCGCTGGGTATCCATACCACTCAGTCTCGCGTACAGGGCAGTAAGCTGAAATCGCACAACAGCATCACCGTGGCCAGCTTGTTTCAAGAAGCACCGCCTGAGTTTTTGCGCATGATCGTCGTACATGAGTTGGCGCACTTTAAAGAGCATGAGCATAACAAAGCGTTTTATCAATTATGCTGCCATATGGAGCCTGAATATCATCAATTTGAGTTAGATACGCGGCTTTGGTTGCACTGGCGAGAGTTGTAACCTTAATATAGTCATTCCACTATAAAAGTATTACAGCGTTAACCTCGCTTGAAGTATCAAATATACATCTACACTTGGTTGCCTTGTACTACTTTTAAATTGAATCGACTATAGTATGAATAGCAACCTTAATAAGGTTCATAGTAATCTTAATAGCAGCCATATAAATATCGTGTCCTTTTCTGTGGCAATCATCTGAGCCGCTAGGGCGTGTCCTCAATTCAATTGATCATATCTAAACGGGCTAAAAATGGCTAAATTTTGTCAAAAATCGTTAAATAGCTGGTTAATATCCCGATATTATCTGCGCTATTTTCCTTGTTTGACTGCAATTTATCTCATTTTTATCACCATTTTTAAAATGAGGACACGCCCTAGAATTACGTTATAATCCTAACCAAATAATCTATACCCCAAGTCAATAAAAGGTTGTAAGCAATGATTAATACCAAAATATATAAATCTATTTATAAATTGGCAGAAGAGTTACTAGAGGCTGACCGTATCGGTAATCAAGAAAAATTTGATGCGTTTTATGCTGAGTTAAAAGCCGTCTGTACTGATAACGAAAACACAGACAAAGATCATCCAGAGCAGTGGGAAACGCTTGCTGACTTTACAGAAGATTTGGATGAAGCACTGGTCATTTATGACAAAGCACTCGAAAAAGCAAAGGCGATCAATTCAAAAGATCATCTGTCGTCGATTGCTTTTTCTATGGCGGTGCTACAGTTTGAGACAGGTAACAAAGAAGCGGCTATTCAAAGTCTACAAAATGCCAAAATCACGGCAAATAAGATTGAGGATAAAGAGTTTAAGGTTGAGATAGATGAGATGCTGACTAAGTTGTTGGGTGAATAATTTCAACTAAGCAGGAATAATTTTATATGCAAGACGTACCTATTGTAATTGTTGGCGGTGGCCTAAGCGGTCTATATGCGGCATTTTTATTAGAGCAAAAAGGCATCGATTATATATTGATAGAGGCTCGTGATAGATTGGGCGGGCGTATCACTGTTGCCAAGTCATCAGCAGGTCAGAATGCTAGCAGTCAAAGTGTTGATCATAAAAAATCAAACGACGGCTTTGATTTAGGGCCGTCGTGGTTTTGGCCAGAGTATCAGCCACAATTAAGTGATTTGATTGAAGCATTAGATTTACCACGTTTCGCCCAGTTCGAAGAAGGCGATACGATGGTTGAACGTGCTGCCAATGAGTTGCCTATCCGTACGCAAGGCTATCAGAGCTCGCCACCATCTATGCGCCTCGTGGGTGGAATGACGGCTCTAACTGATGCTTTATACGCGCGCTTAGATGCCAAGCGTGTCATAACCGGTCAAATCGTAAAGCGTTTAACCAAGACTGGTCAGCATATCGAAATAGAGAGCGAAGATAGCTTTAGGTATGCGACTACGTTGCGAGCGCAGCATATATTACTTGCGCTACCACCGCGGTTGGCGGGCAATAATATTGTATTTGAACCTGCTTTACCGCAAGATTTAGCGATAGAGTGGCAAGAGACCGCCACTTGGATGGCACCACATGCCAAGTATGTGGCGGTTTATGACTCGCCCTTTTGGCGCAATCAAGGACTGTCAGGTGCAGCACGCAGCGCGATAGGGCCACTCACTGAGATTCACGATGCCTCACTAGTAGAAGGCAAAGGCGCTGTGTTTGGTTTCTTTGGCGTCCCTGCGCAAGTGCGCCAAAATGTTTCGGAGATGGCGCTAAAAGCGCATTGCCGTGCGCAGATGGTGCGGCTTTTCGGTACACAGGCAAACACACCAACTGCTGAATATATCAAAGACTGGGCGCAAGATCCATTTACGGCGATGCCTGCTGATGCCAGTGGCGCAGGTCAGCACGCAGTAGCACCTGCTTCCAAGCCAACAGCAGGTGTGTGGCAAGACAGTCTAACTGGTTGCGGTAGCGAATGGTCAGCGCAGTTTCCTGGCTATGTCGCTGGTGCTATTGACGCGGCAAACAGAGCGGTACAAGGTTTGCCTAATGTTGTAGTGCAGTCTGGATCGTAAACAGGCGCAGGCTTTCGTTTTCTAATATGTCTGGTTTAACATAAGTTGAGACAGTATATTTCTAGAAAGTAACGGGCAAATATAAGTGTAAATAAGCGTGTTCATCCGATGAACGAACACGTAGTAGGCAGTATTGAAAGCGCTAATAAAGAGACTGATAAGGACATCTACAACGGCTACTTAATTAAGAAAAAAAGATATATTCTTTATTTCTATCAGACGAAATTAATTTTTCTAACTGTTCAGACTGACGTATACTGATGAGGCTCCATATATAAAATATGCCCACGGACGAGCACTAAAATCACTATAAGGATATTCAGATGTTAGGAAAAATGATGTATCAGCCGCTGCTCATTAGCAGCCTCATTGAGCACGCCGCCCAATATCATGGTGATACCGCTATCTTGTCAAAAGAAGTCAATGGCGAGATGACCAAGAGTGATTGGTTGACCGTCTCCAATAACTCAAAACGTTTGGCAAATGCGCTACAAGCACTGGGACTTAAGTCATCAGAGCGCATCGCAACCTTGGCATGGAACAATCGCCGTCACCTAGAAGCGTGGTACGCAATCTCGGGTAGCGGTATGATTTGCCATACTATTAATCCCCGTTTATTCCCCGAACAGCTTGCCTACATCATTAACGATGCGGACGATCAAGCTTTGTTCTTTGACATTACTTTTTTGCCACTAATTACCGCTATCAAAGAGCGCATCAAAGGTATTAAGCATTTTATTTATTTGGGTGATAGAGACGAAAAAGTCTTGGAGCAGTTACCGAATGCTCTGTTCTTTGATGAGTTGCTGGCAGATAATAGCCCTGATTTTGACTGGCCGCAGTTTGATGAAAAGCTTGCAAGCTCACTCTGTTATACCTCAGGAACGACAGGCAATCCCAAAGGCATTTTGTACTCTCATCGTTCCTCAGTTCTGCATGCGATAGCTTTGTGTATGCCCGATGTGTCCTCGTTGTCTGCCCAAGATGTCTTGCTACCAGTAGTGCCGATGTTCCATGTCAACGCGTGGGGCACGCCTTATGCTGCTGCTCTGACGGGCTGCTCTCTGATACTACCCGGTCCAAATCTTGATGGTGACAGCTTAGTCGCAGTAATTGATGACTATAAAGTGACTGTGGCTTTGGGTGTGCCAACTATTTGGCAAAGTCTGCTAACCGCTGCCAAAAACAAAGGCAGTAAGCTGGACAGTATGACGCGTACGATCGTCGGCGGTGCAGCATGTCCGCCATCAGTCATCAAAACCTTTAGAGAGGACTTTAACTGCGATGCAATACATGGTTGGGGCATGACCGAGACCAGTCCGCTCGGCACGATGAATCAGATAAAAGCCAAGCACAAATCGCTCAGTAAAGAAGAAATTAATGAGCTGCGTAAATCGCAAGGTCGGCCTCCTTATGGTGTCAAGATACGTCTGATGGATACGGAACAAAAAGATAAGCCAGTTGCTGAAGATGGCGAGTCACAAGGGCGCTTACAGATTCGTGGGCATTGGGTCATTGATGATTATTTTACTGAAAATAAAGATGCCATTACTGCAGATGGCTGGTTTGATACCGGTGATATCGCCACGATTGATGCTGACGGCTATATGAATATCCGTGACCGCTCAAAAGATTTGATCAAATCAGGAGGCGAGTGGATATCTTCTGTGGAATTAGAAAATATCGCTGTGGAGCATCCAGAGGTTAAGATGGCAGCAGCGATTGCAGCGACTCATAAGCAATGGGGCGAGCGTCCAGTCTTAATTGTCGTCAAAGAAGCGGACTCGGCAGTAGATGAAGCGCAGATTCTTGAGTTCTATAAAGGTAAAGTGGCCAGTTGGCAAATACCTGATAAAGTCGTCTTTGTAGATAATATCGTGCTCAACGGCGCAGGGAAAATGATGAAAAATAATTTACGTGATGAGCATGGTGATGTCTTGCTTGACTAATATAGTCAATCCACTATAAATCAGGTACGGTGGCAGGCTCATTTAGTCTACTATTTGTAGTGCTTTAACTTGCCTTCCTTGTACCTGAATGGTCTTGAACCGACTATGGCATTAGGGTTAATTGATTCGAGGTTCGTTCAAGGTTACATAGATATTCTTAATCATATTTTTGACGAAAAAGTCCGCCTATAAGCGGACTTTTTTATTTTTGATGTCAGTTTCGATATTAGTTTCGATGTCAGTTTCGTTTATACGTACTGGCACACCGAAATTATAATACGCTCTCTGCATCCTTTTGCTTTACAACTTTATGCTGATCTTCTGTGCTATCGACTTTCCAATAACTGGATATGTATAAATGCGTTTTTGGTATTGGGCAATCTACCTTAAAATAATGGCGTAGGGCACGCATACTATGGAATTCACATGCCGCCCACACTGCAGGTTGTCCTGCTAGCCACGTAAGCGTTTTAACGCGATCAAGTAATGGGCTGCTTTGTTCATTTGGATGTGCATTTATCACCCAATGAATGTCAACGTTGTCTGGCTTCTTGAGTAGTTGCTTATCTGCTTCGGTGGTAACCTCAAGGACTGCATAGCCGTGTGCGTCAGCAGGTAGCTGGGCAAGATTGACGGTAATCGCCGGCAGCGCTGTCATATCACCGATCAATAAAAACCAATCAGCCTCATTGTTAATCAGCTTCTTCGGTCCAGGGCCGCCTACTAATATTTTCTCACCTATTTGGGCGTTACGTGCCCATGTTGAAGCAGGGCCTTCTGTCTCGTGCAACGCAAAATCGACATCGATTTCGTCATTTCGTTGAACGCTGACGGTATAGGTGCGCATCAATGGTCGAGCCTCATCGCCTTGAGGGAATATCAGTTTGATATAAGCACTTTCTTGGTCTGCCGGAAAATCAGTCAGTCCAGCACCGCCAAGCGTGATACGGCACATATGTGGCGTGAGGTATTTACTGCGAACAATCTCTAGCATTCTTGGGGTGGGTTTTGCCATTTTAATACCTTCCTTTATTTGACTGATTGGTTGTATATCAAAAAGTATGATAATTATAATTTAAACAACTTTTGATGATTTGAAAGCCCTTTAGAATCAGAGCATTGCTTGCTTGTTGATTTTTATTGGTAGCATGCTTTTTAAAACAACACTGAATATAAAAAGTTCGATGGCTAAGTTAATAACAATGATAATCATTAACATATGTATATTACGCTAATTGGTACTTATGTCAATTGGGTTGTAAGTGTTTGGTCGTTGGTCTTGATCATTTGCTTCTCATACTCAAGTAAAAGTGCTACTAGACAGCAGCTAAAACAGATGAAGTTTTGAGGTTCTTCAAGGCAACAGACCCTAATATAGATACGGCTTATAATGTGAATTATGCTATAAATGATGGTGGAGAGAATCAGGTAACTGTTTTTGATTAGCGTCTCTCAAATGAGAAAGGCTAAACGTTGGCAGTAAGCACACTTAAAACCAAGGAGTAGGTATGTCTGCAAGCAAACAAGAAATCGTCGCTTTTATAGAGGCGGAGTTTCCGCAAACCAAATGTAGGGTCGAGTCAGTAGATGAGAAGGGTTCGACCTTATCTCATGAGATAGGTGTCAATGAGCTGCGACCTGGTGGCACGGTCTCTGGGCCAGTATTGATGAGTGTCGCTGATGTGGCCATCTATGTGGCAATATTGGGAAAAATCGGTATTGTACCGTTGACTGTGACAACGAGCTTGACCATCAACTTTTTGCGTAAACCCTCAGCAGATGCCCGTATCATCGCCGAGTGCACGTTAATGAAAGTAGGGCGCACATTAATCGTGGGCGAGGTTTCGCTTTACTCAGAAGGCTCTAGCGACTTGGTCGCCCATGTGGTTGGTACTTATTCTGTACCACCACAACCGAGACAGACGACTTTATAGCAATCTATATTTAGATAAATTAACAGACACAAAAAAACCTCAAGTAAACTAATACTTGAGGCGAAACTTGCTTAAACTCGAAAGTTTAAATTCGTTTTAAATATGGCGCAGCGGACGGGACTCGAACCCGCGACCTCCGGCGTGACAGGCCGGCATTCTAACCAACTGAACTACCGCTGCTTAGGTCGTTTTTAGCATCTTACTCGTATAAATAGGCCCACTTTGCTAAAAGAGTGGTGGGTGATGACGGATTCGAACCGCCGACATTCTGCGTGTAAGGCAGACGCTCTACCAACTGAGCTAATCACCCTGAGAAGCGTTAGCTTCGCAAGTTAAAATTCCTTAAAAGGAATCTTATAGAAGTCTTAACATTTAAAGTTGTCACACTCTAAATTAATAAAAATTCTAACAACATAGAACTCAATTAAGTCCCCTTGCTGTGGGTGTGTATTATATAGATTTACATATGCCTGTCAAACGTTATTTCATATATTTTATAAATTAATGATTATCTTTCTTTTACGTCAGCGACATTAAGACTGGTTCAGCCCATATGGTGGGTACATAGTTACCTATTGTGTGTGCGTCAAAAGCTACTATACTGATAATGTTTTGTGGTACGTGCAGGTATTGGATAATTTGATTTGTATTAATTGACTGATTGGTTGATGGAGGCAGGCATAGACACTTTTGCTATTGAAAAGTACTTTACGACATGGTCATTGGGTGACTTTGCAGAATTGGGGCTGATATTACATGTCGTGCTCATGATACTCATGACATTACGAATTGTATCGGTACAGCGCAATATTGGCGTATCGATCGCTTGGGTTGCTGTGCTCTATACCTTGCCTGTCGTAGGATTAATTGCCTACATACTGCTTGGTGAGCCAATGATCGGACGTCGCTATCGTGAACGCATGGATCAAGCCAGTCTGCTGATGAATGAGATGGCAAAGCGGGAGCATTTGGTCTTTGATAAAGGGCAAGATTTGTTGCCTGATAACTATCGCGGTGTCAGCCAAATAGGGACGCGCTGGACAGGGTTCGGGGTGTTTCCCGATCACCAGATGCAGCTACTAACCGCGCCCAGTGCTATTTTTAAGCGTTTGATCGATGATATTGAGTCAGCAAAGAGCATCATCTTGATGGAGTTTTATATCATCTATCCGAAGGGGCAGGTAGTAGAGGTGATAGAGGCGTTGGTCGCTGCCGTACAGCGCGGGGTTGAGTGTCATATATTGGCTGATAGTGTTGGTAGTTTTAGGTTTTTTAATAGCAATGAGCATCGAATATTAGAGCAAGCAGGTGCCTTTGTTCATCAGTCGTTACCAGTAGGCCTGTTCAAGACCTTATTTAAACGTTCAGATCTGCGTAATCACCGAAAAATGGTGGTCATTGATGAATATATTGGTTATATCGGCAGCTTTAACTTGGTCGATCCTAAGTTTTTTAAACAAAATAAAAATGTCGGACAATGGATCGATGTGGCGATACGTAGTGTGAGCCACCGTACCATCAGTATAGCGACGGCGATGGCAAAAGTTGTGGTCACCGATATCGGCGCTGAAAACAACAACAATCTAGACGAGCTTAACCAGCGAATCAATAACTATACCCGTAAGCTATATGTGATGGATCCGACTATCAATGATATCAACAGTCGGGTAAAATTTTTGGGTGATAGTATCGATGCTGATGAGCCGCTACATACTGGCTCAATGTCGATAGTCATACCACAGATGCCCGTAATAGAAGGCGTGATCGCGCAGTTGATACCTTCGGCACCGCAGGTAACAGCGCATGTTATTTATAATACCTTGGTGACGGTTATTCATCGCGCCAATAAATGCATTTGTATTACCACGCCATACTTCGTACCTGATGAGTCGCTATCAAGTGCACTGACGATAGCGGCTAAGCGTGGGGTGGAGGTAACGATTATCGTTCCCGAAAAGGTCGATTCGTTTTTAGTGCAGCATGCGTCACAAGCGTATTATGAAGAGTTATTGCAGGCGGGCGTCACCATTGCCTTATTTAAGGGCGGGCTGCTACATGCTAAAACCGTGGTGATCGATGATGATTATTGTCTGTTTGGTACAGTAAATATTGATATGCGCAGTTTTTATCTCAATATGGAAGTCAGCTTGGCGATTTATACCCCTGAAATGGTCGCTCAAATTGCTAACTGCCAAGAGACTTATCTACAGAGCTGTCATTTTTTAACGTTAGCAGAATGGCAGCAGCGCGCAGGCTATGAGCGTTTGTTTGATAATGTGGTACGCTTGTTTAGTCCTTTATTGTAGCGGTTTATTGTAGCTATTTGAATTTTAGGCTAAGGTAAACTATCTACACATTGTCTTTATCCACACATTGCATTACTGTCGCCATCATAACGATTTCATCCTATTCATTACCTATTAAACTGTAAAAGGACACGCTGGTCTTATGTCTGCATCGCCTCTAACACCACTGGATTATATCGCCGCAGGCTATTGGCAAGATTTCTTAGCGAATCGTCCGATCGCAGGTAGCATTGCCTATGAAACTGAGCTACGTGATTGCGTTTTGGATGAGTCACTGTCGAGCTTACAGCGAGTAGATACTTTGCTATCGCAGATACGCCGTGATCTGATTAAAATGGGTAACTGGGATGAAGCGACGCTGTTAACGGATGAACGCTATCGTAATCTTATGATGTTTTTGGCATTTTATGCCGGCCAAGTATTGGCGCAGCAATGGCAAGCCACAGCGCATTGGTATGGTCAATTCGAGCTGCGTAAACGTTATCCAATATGGTCGCTGAGTACCGATGATTTTTATCAGCATATGGCAGTGTTATATAGTGAGAATAATAGTGCCAATATTAATGCCAATGCCAATATTAATGACAGTGCCAGCTTACCAATATTTTTTGCCCTAGAACCGATAGGTTTGCGCTTGTTCGGTCATGTCGATAGACCTTTTGTTGCCGTACAAGGTGGTCAAGTTGCTAGTGGCTTGTATCAAGCGGTTAGTGCCAGACTGCCAGTCGCTAATAATGATTACGTGTCTACCATTATCACTCAAGACAATAAATCTAACGTGGCTGCTCGCATGGCTCCTCAAGTGGATTTAGGCTCAAGTAGCATAGACTCTAATTCTCAGACAGTGGGCAATAGCGCAGCATTTTTAGTAAAGCAGAATATAACGGTTACACAAGCAGATGATTTAAATGAAGAGGCTTCTACGTATATCGTATCAGACAGGCTAACCAATGAAAGCTTATCGAATGAACAAGAGAACCAATTAAAGCCTGAACCATCTAAAGCGGAGCTGCCAGTAGCACAGACCATTCCCTTGGTAGAAACCAAGCCAGCAGCCGCTGTCAAACCCTCATCAACCCCAGAGATTTTTAGCCAATTACTCATAGAGTTAGATGAGATTGAACGGCCGCAAACTGCGGGCAATGCTGAGGATCAGCAAGCCCGCAAAGTCTTGGATCAGTTTGAACAGCATGTTGCCAAGCAATCTAAACCGCGTGCGCAAATTAACTTTTCAGAGAATCATTTGGCGGCAAAAAAGCAAGCGTTGTTAAAACTACAAGAGGCCGCGCATGTTGGGAATACCGCTGCTATGCTGCGTTTGGCGATGTATGAGCTACTCGGTGAAGGCTTGATGATTGATAAAAATGCTGGTATAGAGGCAGGTGTTGAATGGGTTAAGCAAGCCGCTAGCAAAGACGACAGTCGAGCGCAGCGCTTACTCAGTAAGATGTACTACCAAGGGGTTGGCGTCGTGCAAGATATTAATAACGGTAAATATTGGCTAGAGCAAGCTGCCCAAAACGGTCACGTGGAAGCGGCCAGTTTGGTGGCACAGTGGCAGCAAGCGCAAACGTTGATAACGACACAAAAGCAAGAGCAACACAGTATTAAGCGCTATCAGCTGTTACTGGCGGTAGTGCTAGTAGTGGCGGTGTTAATACTAATTATTGTCTAAACGATTTTTGTTAGCTCATACTGCGTAAAAGCTTATTATTAAGCAGAAAATTCAGGTAGAATTGTCGCGTTTTTTACCATCAGTTTTTTTGAGAATGGTATTATCTGATCCATTACTAATCTGGGCTGTTCTATGCCATCTTCTCCTACGCCATCCAAACCCTCTACCACCGCGTCTTCATCTACCGCGTTGTCCAGTCCAGCGGTATATCCGCCACCCTTTTATTATCAATTTATTATCGGCTTACTCAAGCCGCTATATCGCCTACAGGTTTGGCGACGCTCACACAAGCGCGATAACTATCAGCAAGAAGTGGCGCAGCGTTTTGGCAAGCACTATCCTGCAGCGCCAACAGCTGATATCAAAGCTGAAATGCACCATAAAGCTGAGATGAATAATAACGTTATCTGGTGCCACGCGGTGTCTTTAGGTGAGACCAATACAGTAGCGCCGTTGCTAGACATGCTATTGGCGCATGGTTATCAGATTTGGCTGACCAATACCACGCAGACAGGTTTCGCTCGCGGTGCCAGCCGTTTCGCTGATGACATTGCTCAGGGTCGGCTTAGCCATAGTTATGTACCTGTAGATAGCCCCGCTGTTATTGAAACGTTTTTAGCGCACGTGCAGCCAGTCGCGGCCTTATTTGTAGAGACCGAGCTGTGGGCAAATATTTTAGCCAAGCTGTCCGAGCATCGTATTCCGAGCATCTTAGTCAATGGTCGTCTATCAGCCAGTTCATTTACAAGCTATCAAAAAATCGCTGCTGTCAGCGCCAGTATGATGAAAAACCTGACGTTAATTATTGCGCAAGACAACGAGTCTGCCAAACGCTTTCGTCAGCTGGGCGCTCATAGTGCGCAAATTCGGGTGGCGGGCTCACTCAAGTGGGTCATTAATAGCCCAGTGCTCAATAATGAAACGATTGATAGCAAAACTGATGATGTACAAGCGACTGATAGCAACGCTGCTAAGAAAGAACATGAGCGTGTCATTATACAAAAGCAAAAGAGCGGTATTGCCGTCGAGTTGGGAATAGCGGATCGTCCTATTTGGGTCGCGGCCAGCACCCATAGCGGCGAGGAAATCATCTCTCTGTCATTGCAAGAGCAGCTATTGTCCAACCCAGCGCTGGCAGACACGCTGTTGATTATCGTGCCCAGACATCCTGAACGCTTCGATGAAGTGGCGACACTTATCCAAAACAGTCAGTTAACAATGGCACGGCGCAGTAACGAAGAAATAATCAATACGGACACGCAAGTCTATTTAGCAGATAGCATGGGCGAGCTAATGACATGGTATGCATTAGTGGATGTGGCGTTGGTGGGCGGTTCGTTGGTCGATGTGGGCGGACACAATCCAGTTGAGCCAGCGAGTGTGGCAACACCGGTACTAATGGGACGCCAAACCCAATCGTGTCAAAGTGTGGTCGATAAGCTGGCGAGTGTGGGCGCGTTATATCAGCCAAACAATGCGTTTTATCACCCAATTAATATAGAGGATGTTGCTACCAATAATGAAAATATCGACCATTCAGATATCATTAGCTCAGATATCAGTAGCTCAGATATGAAGGGTAAGCAAAAATCCTCGCGCAAAAAATCCTCATTGGCTGCTAACGATACGGCGCTCATTTATGATCAGCTACAGTCTTGGCTTATCCATCCGCTATTAGCCAAACAAGCAGGGCAAGCTGGCGAGCAGATGACCGTACAGCAGCAAGCAGTATTAACGCGTCAATTTGCCATGATCGAAAAGGTGATTGAGCAACACTCAAACCAAGAGACGCTATGAACTGTCTATTACTGCCTGCCGAAAACTTTTCGCAAGATTCTGCGATAATCAATAATCTATCGCAAATTAACCATATCAATGACGTGTTGACCGCAGCAGTGGGAGATACCCTTAAAATCGGGCAACTCGGTGGCAATCTTGGTACGGCGATGATTGAGGAGATTGCTGCTCATCGTATTCAGCTAGGTGATGTCCAATTGTCATTTGTGCCACCTGCTAAGTTAAATCTGACGGTCATCTTGGCATTGCCACGTCCAAAAGTGCTGCGCCGCTTGATAATGGATATGACGGCGCTTGGCGTGCGCGACATTATCCTTATCAATAGCTACCGCACGCAAAAGAGCTATTGGCAAAGTCCGATGTTGAGTCGTCTCGATGAGTTCGTATTAGAAGGCTTACAACAAGGAGTGGATACTGTTGCCCCGCGCATTACTTTGCAAAAGCGTTTTAAACCCTTTGTCGAGGATGAGCTGGCAAGTCTAATCACCAACCGCGCTATTGTCGCGCATCCTTACAGCGATCTGTCATTTTCGCAATATGTGCAGCAGCAAGTGCTAGCAAAGCAAGAGCAAACTGCGCCATCGCTCGTAGAAACCAACTCAGCTAATAGTACCTCCTTGCCCAGTCTCGTTTGTATCGGCGCAGAAGGGGGCTGGATCGACTATGAGATTGAGCTACTTGCCAGTCAAGGCTGTCAGGCGGTACACATAGGTCCACGCATATTACGTACTGAAGCGGCAGTCAATGTGATTTTGGGGCAATGGTTGTTATAAAAAAGTGTTGAGCGAACACTATTTGGCTAAATCATTGCTTTTGAAATTGTATTTTAAAAGCAATGATTTAGCCAAACAAACACCAGTTTATCCAGTTAAATAAATGTATTGATAATTAATCTCATTTCTATTAGTATGTTGTTTTCAACTAATATGCTCTTATTACTCTTAATGAGTAATGTTTTTTATCTCTCTCACTTATCCGTAGCACCATTATGGGGAAAACCATGTCATTGAAAGCTTTCAGCGCAAATTTACCTTCTACCAAGCTCACTTTACCTGTTGCCGTATTTGGCATGATGCTAGGGCTTGCGGGTTGTAGTAATTCCTCTACGCCAGAAGAAAGCGTTGATGCTGAAGCGGCGCCAGCCAGTAGCGAGCAAGAAGTGGCTAACGATGGCGCGACGAGTGCTGAAGGACAAACGATTACGATCTACTCATCACGTAACGAGCAGCTGATCAAGCCTTTGCTAGACCGCTATACAGAAGAAACAGGTGTCAAAATTGAACTGGTCACTGATAAAAGTGGTCCATTGATGGCACGCTTGCAAGCGGAAGGTCAAAATACGCCAGCGGATATGTTATTGACTGTGGATGCGGGTAATTTGTGGCAAGCCACAGAACAAGGATTGCTCCAACCAGTGGCATCGACGGTATTAGAAGCCAATGTCCCTGCAAAATATCGTGATCCAAAAGGTCAGTGGACAGGTCTGTCATTACGTGCCCGTACTATCATGTATGACCCAAGTAAAGTCAGCACCGACCAATTATCCACTTATGCAGATTTAGCGGATCCAAAATGGAAAGGCAAGCTTTGTTTGCGCACCTCAAACTCTGTATACAACCAGTCATTGGTTGCCAGTATGATTGAAAACTTAGGCGAAGAAAAAACCGAAGCCGTCATTCGTGGTTGGGTAGATAATTTGGCCACTGACGTCTTCAGTGATGACACTAGCATGTTAAAGGCTATCGCTGCCGGTCAGTGTGAAGTGGGCTTGTCTAACAGCTACTACTATGGTCGCTTGCTCGATGAGCAGCCTGATTTTCCTGTCAAAGTCTTTTGGGCAAACCAAGGCACTACTGGTACCCACGTGAATATTTCTGGGGCAGGTGTGGTGACAGGATCAGACAATCCTGATGGCGCCCTCAAATTAATGGAATGGTTGTCTTCGGATAAGGCGCAAGGTCTCTATGCCAGCTCTGATAAAGAATATCCAGTCAAAGAAGGCGTTGATGAGTCAGATATGCTCAGATCGTGGGGCGAATTCAAAAAAGATGATATCAACGTGCAAAAGTTTGGCGAGCGTCAAACCCAAGCGATTCAAATGATGGACAAAGCAGGTTATAAATAGAGTATCACAAGCCAACCACGCCCAAAAAATGACAGTAACCATAAGATAAATGTCAGCATGACTCTTAGTAAGCGGAACAGTAAGCTGAACAAGTTTGGCAGAGAAAATGGTGTTTTTGGGTGTGCGATAGGCGAATTAGATCGGGATCTCTATGCGTATGACATGGTAATAATTATATGATAACAACGCCAAATGCGTCTGTTCGTCAAGACAAGACAGCCAACGACCATAACAATGGCAGTGACCATAGTAGTTTGGCTGTTAGTCAAGACCATGCCGTTCGCAAACGCATCCTCTCAAAATCAGTCTTAGGACTGATTTCGTTGTTTATGCTGGTACCAATTCTCATCGTCCTGCTGTCATGGACGCAGCCAGTGGCAGACATCTGGACGCACATGCGCGAGTATGTGCTGCCACAAGTCCTCAAAAATACCGCGATTTTATTGGTGATGGTGACGGTTATCTCTGGCAGTATCGGCACCGCACTTGCTTGGATCACCAGCATGTATCGCTTTCCCGGACAGCGCTTTTTTTCGTGGGCGCTGATGCTACCGCTGGCGATACCTGCTTACGTGCTGGCATTTGTTACCGTCGGTATTGTTGATTTTAGTGGACCGCTACAGACAGGTTTACGAGAGTTAGGCATCGATACAGCCATTCCGTCAGTACGCAATGTCTGGGGCGCAGGCTTGGTCTTGTCACTGGCATTTTATCCCTACGTTTATTTGCTAGCGCGTCAGGCCTTTTTGTCACAAGGCAGGCGGGCGATTGAAGCGGGTCAAATGCTTGGTTTAAGCCGCAGTCGCGTGTTTTTCCGCTTGGCATTACCGCAAGCGTTACCGTGGATAATTGGCGGCTTGTTACTCGCCAGTATGGAAACACTTGCGGACTTTGGTGCGGTTTCGGTCTTCAATGTCGACACTTTTACAACGGCTATTTATAAGGCTTGGTTTGGCTTTTTTAGTCTAACGACTGCCGCACAATTAGCCGCTTTATTAATCGGTGTGGTATTTATCGTGGTATTGTTTGAGCAGTATTGGCAAGCCAAGCGCGGTAATATAGTTACCCAAGGCAGCAATCAGCGTTTTGAAGCCAGTGCGTCTGCTAAACTGGCCATGACGCTGCTATGTACACTGGTGTTTTTGCTGGCTTTCCTAATACCGTTCTTGCAGTTGATCTACTGGACCGCGTTGAATTTTCGCCAAGATTTTGACGCCCGTTATATTGATTTTGTTACCAACAGTCTCATGATTGCGAGCATGACCACCATTTTCATTGCTTTTTTAGCCATCATCATTGCGTGGATCAAGCGCCAATATCCTGATAAATCAACCAAGCTCATGACGACTTTAGCCAATCTAGGCTATGTCGTACCGGGTACAGTACTGGCTGTTGGTATATTTATTCCCATTGCTTGGATAGACAATCAGCTGATTGCGTTTGGTGTGACTTCAGAGCAAGTGCTGTCGGGTAGTGTGATCGTGATGCTCCTTGCCTTATCGACGCGCTTTATGACCGTAAGCTTTCAGCCAGTCGATCGGCAGTTACAGCGACTGACTGTCAATCAGGAAGCGGCTGCTAAATTACTGAGTGACAGCCCTTATCAGCGTTGGCGGCAAGTGATGTTGCCTGTACTCAGCCCTGGGGTGCTAACGGCTTTATTGATGGGTTTTGTCGAAGTGATGAAAGAGATGCCGATCACCTTGATGACACGGCGACAAGGCTGGGATACGCTAGCAGTGCGGGTATTTGAGATGACCAGCGAAGGCATGTGGGGCAGAGCAGCATTGCCAAGTTTGCTGATTGTGTTGGTCGGTCTTATTCCTGTTTGGATACTGCTGCGCCAAAGTGATAAGCAGGGATAAGTTGAAAACAGTTTATTATTTAAGACATTGCCGTTTATTATTTAAGAAGTTAAAGACAGAGTTGCTCGCGCTTAAGCCTTCATTAGTACCATAATTTTTTACCGTTTTATTTATTGGTTTTATTCATTAATCGCTTACTGGTACCATCTATGTATACTGACTTGATTAAAGACTCAACAGACCCAGCCAATCCTCAGTCGGCGACGGCTAAAGTGAAAGTGCACGCTGATAATGTAAAAAAATCACCAGTATCAACAGATGAAGTTTACCAAATGCAGGATAATAATACCGTTAATCATGATAGTAATTCTGCCGCACATACTGAGACAAATATCGCCACCAATCCTTACTTTAGCGTCCAAGATTTAATCGTCGGTTATGACGATACCATCATCGTTAATGGACTATCGCTAAGCTTACAGCAAGGCGAGATTGGCTGCTTTTTAGGTTATAGCGGCTGCGGCAAGACCACGGCATTGCGAGCCATTGCAGGGCTAGAGCAAAGTCGTCGCGGCACGATTGGCTTAAATAACCAACGCTTGACAGAACAGACGCCGACGACCTCGTTTGCCGTCGCGCCAGCCAAACGTGGCATGGGCATGGTGTTTCAAGATTATGCGTTATTCGGGCATTTAAGCGTGGCAAAAAACATCGCTTTTGGTCTCAATAAATGGTCAGCGGCTGACAAAAAAGCCCGTGTGGCTGAAATGCTAAGCCTCGTTGAATTGACTGAGCATGCTGACAAACGGCCCAATGAGCTCTCAGGTGGACAGCAACAACGCGTTGCTTTGGCACGAGCGTTAGCGCCCAATCCCAAACTCTTGCTACTCGATGAGCCGTTTTCTAATTTGGATGTGGTACTGCGTGAGTCATTGGCGATGAATGTCCGCGATATTCTCAAACGTACCAATACCACCGCTATTTTGGTGACTCATGATCAAAATGAGGCTTTTGCGCTGGCGGATAAAGTAGGCGTGATGAATAAAGGCCGATTGGTACAATGGGCGACACCAAGCGAGCTATATCATGAGCCAATCAGTCCGTTTGTCGCTGAGTTTGTCGGTGAAGGGGCGATGATAGATGGCATTATCAAAGAAGGTCACGTCGAGACTGCGTTAGGTGACATTTACCGTCGCATGGAAGTTTATGATGAGTCAGGGCAGCCGCAGTATTGTGAGTACGACTACCCCAATGGCACCCCAATTAAGGTGCTCGTGCGCCCTGATGATATAATCCATGATGATGATAGTACGCAGACCGCTTTGGTGATTGGGCGCGTCTTTCGCGGTGCCAATTATCTGTATCGCTTGCAACTCGATGATGGGCAGACAGTTTTATCCTTGGTCGCCAGTCATCATAATCATGAGATTGGCTCGCAAATTGGGATTTTGCCGATACTTGAGCACGTTGTTGTTTTTGATGAAAAAGACATCAATGCGACGACTTGGTCAGAGTACGATCGGTCCGAGCGCGTGGCAGAAGCCAGATAGTCGCTTTAGCAAATTATGATTTAGGTGCTCGTTATCATTAAGCTTATTCAACTTACCGAGTTGCCATTATATGTAGATAGCGACCCAGCCATTTATACGGCTCTCGTTGTGAGTAGCGCAGCTCCATGCGTATGACTGCATCAGGATCATTATGACCACCACGCTTGAGCGGCGCATAATCATGAAACACGCGCAAGCCACTGGTTAGAATGGTTTGGTAATGATGTGTGGTGAGCCAAGATTCGACTTCTTCTTTGGCGACTGGATAATTAGGCGTCAGGCTTTTTTTAGTGTCAGCCTTATAATCAGTGTTATCGAGCAGATTAAAATTACCCATAATTAGATTACGATAGTCAAAGCTCGCTGGATTATAAAAGCACAATGACAGCGCGCCATGCTCAGCCAATAGCCGATCACAAAAGTCCATAATCGCTGCTGGTTCTGCGAGCCATTCGAGTAGGGCGTGCGACATTATCAAATCAAACTTAGCTGCTTTCTCAGCATTCATACCCATACTGTCTTTATTCTGCAACGCATCGATTGCCAATTTATCCTCTATCTCCTGATAAGGGCACACATACCAGTGTATATCTAGATTCCTATCGATTTCTGCGGCGCTCGCTTTTGCTTTCTCTAACATATTGGCAGAGATGTCATTGATGACCACGCTATGCCCTTGAGCCGCAAGCTCAATCGCAATCTGTGCAAGTCCTGCACCCACATCTAAAACCCGTAAAGGTCGCCCAAGCTCTTTACTCATCTGGGCTGTATAGGCAAAGATATCACGGCGCAATACTGCCAGTCGAATGTCGCCTTTAAGACCACCGTAGACCTTTTTTTCAAAATAATCCGCAATCGTATCAAAACTACGATCGGTGCGCGTCTCGTCTTGCATCGCTGTTTCTTTTGTGAGATCTGTCGATTGGCTGTTGGTTTCTTTCGTGCTTTGACTGCTGGTTTGCATAGGGTGATATCTGTATTAGGGTTAAATTTGGAACATCGTACAACAAAGACTAAAGCTAAGCTAGAACTGCTTTAACGGCAACAAAATTTTTCGTATAAGGTAAAAGACGCCATTCAGCGCATGTTTTGCAGTAGCTTTTCATAAAATTTTACGGTATAAATAGTAAGGTTTAAGAAACAATAACTATTGAGAAAATTTTGCTAAAAAGTGTTTAATACGAATCATTGATGAAAAAAGCTGCCATGCTAAACGGCATTTACTGCCAAAAACTTTCAGCGAACGTCTGATTTACAATTGCTAAGGACAGCAACCATGATCAAATTCACCACGGATACCAGCGACAAATTATCTGCCCCTTTATCTGCCCCTACTTATCAATCCATGTCTATCACTACCAAAATACCAAAGATGTCACGCTGCCTATTGTCGGTAGCCGTTGCCAGTGCTTTGCTGCTCACCGGTTGTGGAGATGACGACGATGATAATGACACAGCATCCATTATTTTTCCTACTAGCGTTGAGACAATTAGTGCTTTCAGTACTGCTCAAATAGATGGTATTCCTGGATTGGAAAATGCTGGTACGCCTGATGCTAAGTGTGATATTAAAGTAGAGAAAGTCACCTATCAAACGGTAGGGTCAGCAGGCGAGGTTACCAATGCAACTGCTGCTTTAATGCTGCCTAGTGGTGAGGGTGCAGACTGTTCGGGTGATCGTCCAGTATTATTATATGCTCATGGTACGACTACCGATAAAAGCTATGACTTTAGCCAAGTTGGCAATCCTCAAAATTCAGGCTCGGGTGAAGCCACCTTGATAGCAGCAAACTTTGCCGCGCAAGGCTATATCGTTGTAGCCCCTAACTATGCTGGCTATGATGATTCAGAGCTTGATTATCATCCGTACTTAGTTGCTGAGCAGCAATCTGCTGACATGATTGATGCGTTGAATAGCTCGCGTATCGTCATCGATGCACAAAAACGAGATAAGAATACCGATTACGCCAATATCGATGATTCAGGCGAGCTATATATTTCAGGTTATTCACAAGGTGGTCATGTTGCTATGGCTACTGCTAGAGCGCTAGAAGCACAAAACAAACCAGTGACAGCCATTGCGCCTTTATCAGGCCCTTATGCTTTAGCCGCCTTTGGTGATGCTATCTTTACAGGGAGCGTTAACCTTGGTGCAACGCGATTTGCGCCATTATTAACGACAGGATTACAGAAAAAGTATCCAAACATTTATAATAATGTTAATGAGATTTTCACTGACCAGTATGCTAATACTATCCTTCCAAGTGATTCAAGTTTTGAGCAATTAGTCGAGGATAATAAACTGCCTGGATTTGCGCTGTTCCAGTCAAAATCTACTGGCAATGCAGTACTTGACCAGCTACCTTTTAGTACACTACCTTTTGCGTTTGTAGGATTTTCTCCTGATAACTATCTCATTAAGACGGACTTTCGTGCCGCTTATGTGACAGATATGCTTGCAAATCCTGATGGTTTGACAGCAACAACACCAGCTGGAATACCAGCCGCTTCTCCACAGAACGAGCTTCGCAAAGCCCTAAAAGACAACGATTTACGAGGATATGTACCAAAGATGCCAACATTGTTATGTGGTGGTCATCGTGATCCAACGGTATATTATGATTTAAATACAGGTGCAATGACTGCTCAGCTGCAACAAGCCAACCTAAATGTCACTGTTCTCGATGTCGACAACGAAAATGAAGCGGGTCGTGGCATTCCAACGTTACTACCTTTAGGTCAATCAGCATTAGCAAACCCTTGGCTAATGACCAATACTATTGATAATATTCAGTCGCGATTTAATAAGAATGTCGACGCTGCTGGAGCTGGCCTCTTATCTAGCTATCATGGTGGTTTAGTCGCTAGTGCTTGTACTGACGCCACTCGTGAATTCTTTAAGCAAGACTTCAGTGCCAGTGCCAGTGCCAGTGCCAGTGCCAACCGAACTTAATATGCCAAGCGGCAATAAGTTATTTACAGATGAATGATGTCAAAAAACTGCATCCCAGTGGGTGCAGTTTTTTTATGTATAAACCCATTATTTTTTAGGAGGATAAAACAATGAAGTCAATACTGTTATCTTTGCTAGCGCTCACCTTTGTATTGTTGCCTATGAGTCAAGCACAAGCAAAAAATACGCCTTGCTCCGGTAAGATGGGCGGTGTTTCTCATTGTTCAAAAGATGGTAAATTCGTCTGTAAAAATGGCAAAATTAGCCAGTCTAAGCGAGTATGTCATTAAAGATATTTCGGCGGATATTGCTGGATCCAAAAACCTGCGCTAATGAGCTGTTTTGCTTGATTTTAATGACAGTCAGAACCCCCTAAATCAACAAATTTGTGCTAAAATAGCTTCTTTTATTCAACATTACTTTTAACAAAAACCGTATCGCCATTTTCCTATGGTTTTGCACGTTTTGAGGTGTTTTTTAGCGTTGATATAACAATCATAGTTGCGCATTTGTGCAGCTATATTTTTGTATCAGCTTAAACCTTTTTAAGGTGTGCAACCCTTAGAGAAATTATGTGAGTGAAGGAGTGTATATGAGCGACTCGATCAGTCCTATTGCCATCGTGGATGAATTAAAGCAATCCTATTTGGATTATGCGATGAGCGTGATCGTCTCGCGCGCGCTGCCTGATGTGCGTGATGGGTTCAAACCAGTGCATCGCCGTGTGATGTATGCGATGCACGTGCTGTCTAATGATTACAATAAAGCCTATAAGAAGTCGGCGCGTGTGGTCGGTGATGTCATCGGTAAATATCACCCGCATGGCGATAGTGCGGTCTATGATGCGATTGTACGGATGGCGCAGGACTTTAGTTTGCGTTATCCGATGGTTGATGGTCAAGGTAACTTTGGCTCGATTGATGATGATCCACCGGCGGCTATGCGTTATACCGAAGTACGTATGACCAAGCTGACCCATCAGATGCTGGCTGATCTCGACAAAGACACTGTCGACTGGGAAGACAACTACGATGGCTCTGAGCGTATGCCAAGCGTGTTGCCTGCGCGTGTGCCTAACTTGTTGGTCAATGGTGCGACTGGTATTGCAGTCGGCATGGCGACCAATATGGCACCGCATAACCTGACCGAAGTCATTAATGCGTGCTTGGCATATGCCGAAAACCCGCAAATATCAGCTGAAGAGCTGATGACTCATATCTCCGGTCCTGACTTTCCCACGGGCGGTATCATCTACGGTCGTGCAGGTATTTTGGATGCTTATCGCACGGGTAAAGGCCGCTTGCACATACGTGGTCGCTATATCATTGAAGCGATGAGTGATACGGGCGTCAACCGCGATCGTGAGCGCATTGTATTTACCGAAGTACCTTATCAGACCAATAAAGCGAAGCTCATTGAGCGTATCGCTGAGCTGGTACGTGACAAAAAAATCGAAGGTATTACTGAGATTCGTGATGAGTCTGATAAAGACGGCATGCGTATCGCCATTGATTTGCGTCGCGGCGAGACGGCTGAAGTTATCGTCAATAATTTATTCCTCCAAACACCGCTTGAGTCTAGCTTTAGTATCAATATGGTGGCGCTCGATAATGGTCAGCCAAAGTTATTGACCTTACGTCAATTAATCGCTGCTTTTGTACGTCATCGTCAAGAAGTGGTGACGCGCCGGACAATTTATGAGCTTAACAAAGCTCGCGTTCGTGGTCATCTGCTCGAAGGCTTGACCGTTGCACTGGCGAATATTGATGAAATTATCGCTGCGATTAAGGCGTCTGCAAACCGCGGCTTGGCACGTGAAAGCTTACTGAACAACACATGGGGTTCAGGTAGTGTCGTGGCGATGCTAACCGCTGCTGGCAGTCAATCAGTACGTCCTGACTTCATCGAAGGCGAAGATCCAAAAGCACCGTTTGGTCTGATTGAGGGTAATGAGCATTATCGCTTATCGCTTGAGCAGGTCAATGCTATTTTAGATATGCAACTGCATCGTCTAACGGGTCTTGAGCAAGACAAACTGACCGAAGAATACCAAGATTTACTGCGTGAAATCGCCCATTTAGAGTCTATCCTTGGCGATTTTGACAAGCTAATGACCATTATCTCTAATGAGATGATTGAGATTCGTGAGAACTTCGGTGATGAGCGCCGCACTGATATTATTGATTCACGTATGGACTTTAACCGTGAAGACCTTATCCCAGAGCAAACTGTAGTCATGACCGTTTCTCGTACTGGTTATGCAAAAACCCAGCCAATTGATGATTATGTCGCGCAAAAACGTGGTGGTAAAGGCAAATCTGCGACTGCGATGAAAGAAGACGATGTGATTGATCATTTAGTAGTGACCTCAACGCATTCTACAGTATTGTGCTTCACTGATAGTGGACGTGTCTTTAGCCTACGCGGCTTTGAAGTACCGATTGCCAGTCGCGGTGCCCGTGGTCGTCCATTAGTGAATTTAATTGGGTTAAATCCTGATGAAACCGTGACAACTATCTTGCCTATTCCAAAGATAGTAGAAGAGCTACCGGTAAAAGGTGACACATCATTAACAGATACCTTAATAGATGGTGATGATGAGTTATCAGAAGATATCAATCAAGCAGAGCCACCTTTTGTATTCTTTGCAACTGCTAATGGTACAGTGAAACGGGTAGAGCTTAAGCAGTTTGCCAATATTCGATCAAACGGCTTGATTGCCGTTGGATTAGAAGAGGGTGATAAATTAGTCAGTGCTCGTATCACCAATGGTAGCCAAGAAGTAATGTTGTTTGCTTCCAGTGGCAAAGCCATTCGTTTTGATGAAAATGATGCTCGCGCGATGGGTCGTACTGCGAAAGGTGTCCGTGGTATGCGTCTGGCTGCTGATGAATTCATTAAGTCGTTAGTCGTTATCGAAGATGATGTCCGCGAAATCCTAATCGCTTGTGAGAAAGGCTTCGGTAAACGTACCTTTATCGATGAGTTCAATACCCAAAATCGTGGTGGTGGCGGTGTAATCGCGATTAAGACCAGTGAGCGTAATGGCGCGTTAGTACGCGCCACCAAAGTTGACTCTACCGATGATATTATTTTAATTTCTGACAAAGGTACATTGGTTCGTACGCCAGTTGAGCATGTCGCTAGCTCTGGTCGTAATACGCAAGGTGTCACGCTGATTCGTCTGTCAAAAGATGAAAAACTGGTTGCTATGGCACGTGTCGAGCACGAAGAAAGCGATGATGAGCTAGTTGATGCTATGAGAGAAGATGGCACGTTGCATGTAGAAGGCCAAGAGCAAATAGACATCGATGCGGCAACTGGCAACACCGCCACAACTGAAGTTGATGATGCTATCGATATTGCAAACAATGATGAGTTAGACGGCGAATAAATATCTCAGTAGTTAGCTTTGTGATATAGGGCATGTCATTAATTAGCACATTGATACATTTAGTGGTCTTAAAATGGTTGAATTTTGCCAAACATCGTCAGAAGTCTTGTCAATATGTTCATATTTACGGCAATTTCTTTCTTGTTTGGCTGCAATTTTCCTCATTTTAAGCCTCACAATCTAAATGATGACACGCCCTAGTCTTATACGATTGTTCTAAAAAAAGCCTCTGACGTTATCGTCGGAGGTTTTTATTTTTTGATTCTCATTTTTCTCAATAATGTAAATAAGGTTCTATTTTTAAGGCTGTTGTTATGCTTACGACCAATCAAACTTTTCAGGGAACTGTCGCATCGGTATCATCGAGTTTTTTATTTTCGATGATGTTTGTATTTGGGCTGTTTATGTTGCCCTTAACGGGGACACAGGTAGCATCATGGCGTGTCCTTATGATGCTATTAAGTTTGGTAATATTGCTTAGTTTGACCAAGCAGTGGCAGCATGTCTTTGATTATATAAAAACGCTAAAGACAGTAAAGGAGTGGTTGATATTTATATTGCCCGCACCGATTTTGGGTGGACAGATTTGGTTGTTTATGTGGGCGCCCGTTAATGGGTTTGGTCTGGACGTTACGCTGGGTTATTTTTTATTGCCGCTTGTGATGATTGTGCTTGGTCGATTTTTTTACCATGAGCATATGAGCGTCCTACAGTGGGCAGCCGCACTATTCGCAGCGTTAGGCATCGGTTACGATATTTTTCAGTATGGTTCGGTATCTTGGGTGACGCTGTTTGTGTGCTTGGGCTACCCACCTTATTATCTGTTGCGTCGTACACTTGCTGTGCCACCAGTGACGGGGCTGTTGTTTGATTTAACTCTGCTGACGCCAGTAGTGCTCATCATACTTTATGTGACTGGTGGTTTTGACGTTGCGGCACAAGAGATGAAGTTTTGGTATCTGTTGCCGCTGCTTGGTGCTTTGAGCGCGCTTGCGATGTCACTGACGATGATTGCGAGTAGTAAGCTGCCCGTGTCATTGTTTGGCGCGTTAAGCTATATAGAGCCGATGCTGTTGTTTGTATTATCCATTACGGTTCTGAGTCAAAACCTCGATGAAGGCGGCTCGCTCTTTATGTATGGCATGATTACGCTTGCGCTACTGGTCATGATGGTTGATAGTGCCACAGGCTATCTTGTTCGTCGTCGTAACGATCATCTTTATGGTTATAGAGAGCCACAAGTGGGCGGTTTCCCACCGCGACGCCATTTTATCAATCAGCGTATCGATGGCGTACTAAAAGCGCATCGTTTTCGCAAGATACGTCGTTACCAAAAAAAGATGAATAAAATACAGCAAAAAATTGAGCAACTTGATTTAAAATAAGCATTTAGAGTCATTAAACTTACTCAACGAAGAAGTTGATATACTAAATGAAAGGCAGTATTGCTTATCTATTCTGACTTTGACATAATGCAGCCCATGATATAAGCACGACATATCAAAAGCGTTGATCTTGGATTGCGCGACGACCTTATATGCAAAAGCCTCAGACGTTCTCGTCTGAGGCTTTTGTTTTTTTTAAAATTGCCAAGGATGTGCCCCAATCTCTAAAGGCTGCTGTGATGCTGACTACTAACCAAACCTCGCAGGGTACGATCACTGCTGTGGCTGCAAATTTCTTATACTCTCTGCTGTTCTTATTCAGCTTGCTGCTGCAACCGTTATCAGGTACGCAGGTCGCTTCGTGGCGTGTGCTAACGATGTTTTTTAGTTTGGTGCTATTGGTAAGTATATTAAAACAATGGCAGCATATTTTTGACTATCTAAAAACATTAAAAAACGCCAAAGAGTGGTTTTTATTTATATTGCCCACCCCAATTTTGGGCGCACAAATCTGGATATTTATGTGGGCGCCAGTGAATGGTTTGGGGCTTGAAGTGACGTTGGGTTACTTTTTATATCCAATGATTATGATCGTCGTTGGTCGATTTTTTTATAATGAGGATATGAGCTTACTTCAGTGGGCTGCCATTGTATGTGCGGGTCTTGGTATCGCTTATGATATCTTTGAATATGGTGCTATCTCTTGGGCGACGTTGTTTGTCTGCTTGGGTTACCCGCCGTATTACCTACTGCGTCGCTATCTAGCCGTACCACCCATCACTGGTCTTATATCGGACCTTGTGTTGTTATTGCCAGTCGTATTGGTTGCGCTGTATATGAATGGTGGCTTTGAAGTAGCGATAACCAACCATAAACTGTGGTATCTGTTGCCTTTACTTGGCATTATTAGTACCGCTGCCATGTCATTGACAATGGTCGCCAGCCAAAAGCTACCTGTCTCGTTGTTTGGAACGTTGTGCTACCTTGAGCCGATATTTTTGTTCGTATTCTCAATCGCAATTTTGGATCGTAACTTACATGATGGTGGATCCATGCTGATGTACAGCATGATTTTTGTGGCATTGCTTATTATGATCGCTGATAGTGCGCTTGGTTATTTGGGACGCAAACGTGATGACCGCTTACATGGCTACAATGAGCCACAAGTGGGCAGCTTTCCACCACGCCGTCGCCTAGAAAATCGCCGTATTAAAGGCGTGTTGGCTGCACATCGGTTTCGTAAGATTAAGAAGTATCAGCAAAAAATAGACAAAATGACGCGAAAAATAGAAGTGCTCCATGCCAAATAAGCAGGTGTCGTTGTAAAACCAAAGTTGACTTGGCAGGCATTATTTTTCGTAACTACTCTACACAGTTGTGGTGTCAAAGCCGCGTTAAGTACGCTATTATCAGTAGCAGCAGTATCACACTCGACCTAATTTGGCACATGATATCTAGGGCGTGTCCTCAAGCTGAACGAAAATACCTAAATGGGTCAAAAATGGCTAAATCTTGCTAAACTGTGTCAAATAGCTAGTTAATATCTCGATATTATCTGTGCTACTTTCCTCGTTTGGCTGCAATTTATCTCATTTTTATCACTATGTTCAGAATGAGGACACACCCTAAAATAGTATAGCGGACTTACAATTACTTATTACTAGGATGGTTTATGTTACACCTTCATCATTTAGCAAACTCACGCTCGTTTCGTATTTTATGGTTATTAGAAGAGCTCAAAGCCGATTATCAACTGACGTGCTATGAGCGCAATAAAGCTTACCGCGCGCCTGAGAGTTTAAAAGCCATACATCCGATCGGTCATGCACCGATATTGGAAGTGGATGGTCGCCCGCTGATTGAGTCAGGGTTTATCATCGAATATCTGCTCAAGCATTATGATAAAGCCCATCAGTTCAAGCCTGCTGATGACAATGAAGCAGCGTGGGAAGCCTATACGTTTTGGTTGCATTTCGCTGAAGCGTCGGTGATGCCACCGCTCATCATGCGATTGGTGTTCACCAAAGTGGTTGAGCAATCGCCGATGTTGATTAAACCTGTTAGCAAGGGCATCAAAGCAAAAGTCGAAAAAAGTATGATTGCTAACAGCTTAAACAAAATACTCGACATGATGGAGCAGCATCTACAGGACAATCATTGGTTCGCTGGTGAAGATTTTAGCGCCGCCGACATTCAGATGCATCTGGCGGTAGTAGGTGCCAATGCTGGTCCGGGCTTAGATAAGAATAAATATACCAATATTTTAAATTGGCTAAAACGCTGTGAAGAACGTGAGGCCTTTAAGAGCGCAGAAGAAAAGGGCGGTCGTCTTAAGTTTTAGTTGCTGGCGTTTACACATGTATAAGCGCTTGATTTAATATTTTGATAAAAGGTTTTGTTTATGCATAGACAAAACCTTTTTAGGATAAAGTAATGTCTGATCTGAATAAATCTGAAAACAAAAGCATCGATACCGATGTCAATACTAACCCATCGCTTGCTCGTCAAGAAATCAATAGCCAGCAGGTGTCTATCAAAGCGTGGTCACAAAAACTGCTGGTCGTGCTGCTATGTGTAGCGAGCTTTTATGGTGGTTGGAAGTCTTATGAGTCCAATATGGTCAATGAGTGTACTGCCAATGGTGGGCAGATGGTAGCAGGCGACCGAACCATGATATGCCAACTATCATAAGCCGTATTATTCATTAATAATTTTGTATTATGAGTGCTAAATCATGCTCAAACTGACCTTTTTAGGTACTTCAGCAGGGGTGCCAACCAAACAGCGCAATGTCACTGCCTTAGCGATCGAATGCTTGAATCCTTATTCATCGGGCGCTAGTCAGCAGCCTAAAAAATCGCGTCCGTGGCTATTGATTGATTGCGGTGAAGGTACGCAGCAGCAATTGCTGCACACCAAGCTCTCCTTACATCAATTAACTGCCATTTGTATTACCCATGTGCATGGCGATCATTGCTATGGTTTGCCAGGATTGCTGGCGAGTGCGGCTATGTCTGGACGCCGCGAACCGCTGACCCTCATTGCACCGAAAGCCATCGCTACATTGCTTGAAGCTATTACCGTCCCCACAGAGTTGTATTTGCCCTTTGCCATCAATTTTATGGCGATTGAAGAGTTATTGTCTCCAGATAGTGGGAGTAACAGTCAGGTAAGTATCAGTTTAGACAGCCAGCATCAGCTTGATATTGATATCACACTGCTATCACATCGCGTCGCCTCTCATGGTTTTGGTATCACTCAGACTATCAGTCAGCGCACGCTTAATACGGATAAGTTGACCGCAGACGGCATTCCAGCAAGTGCACTGTGGGGCAAACTGCAGCAAGGTACAGATGTCATGACCGAAGATGGTCGTGAGCTGCGCTCAGCATATTATGTCAATAATGACGCTAAGCGCACACGGATAGTGGTAGCGGGAGATAACGATACGCCAGCTTGTCTCACCTCTGCGTTGGTCGATACTGATTTGCTGGTGCATGAAGCGACATATACGCATGAGGTGTTGACTAAGATTCAAGCCAAAAATCCAGACTTTGACCCCATGCATAGTAGTGCGCAATTGGTGGGCAAATTTGCTCAAGATATCGGGCTTAAGAATTTGATTTTGACCCATTTTAGCGCGCGTTATCAAAGCTTTGATAACCCAGATAGCAGTACGGCAAACATGGGGCATATTCGCTTAGACGCGCAAAGTGTATATCAAGGTAATCTCTGGTTGGCCGCAGATTTTGACCAATATATGGTCGATGGTGCAGTTGACTTGGCAGGTAATCAAGAGGGCAGTCAAGAGGAGGATCGCGTGCAGTATCTAGGCTCTGCACGCAGTGATTAGATATGGCTTAGCGCTTACCGTCTGCAATTTCCAATTGCGTTATACCGCTCCAGTATCGACTGAACTGGTAAGCAACTCGTCCTGAGCGACCACCACGTTCAGAGGCCCAACGTAGCGCGTCCTTTTTGATCTTGTCAGGCATGGTCTGACTTTCCAAAACATTCTTAGCATCGCTATCCATATCAGCTGAGATTTTCTGCTGCTCTAAATTCAGATAATGCTGAACGATATGCAGATAAGTCTGCTGATCCATAGGATGGAAAGTGAGTGATAAACCGAATCTATCTGACAATGACACGGTCTCATCAATAGCCTCATAAGGATTGACTTCATCCGTCTGACCATTGTAGATATTGACATTGTCTTTCATCATTTGCGGTAGCAGGCGACGGCGATTACTGGTGGCATAGACCAGTAGTTTGTCTTGCTCAGAGTCTAGCGAGCCATCAAGCACGCTCTTTAGCGTACGATAGCTTTCATCTTGACCGTCAAACGCGAGATCATCACAGTATACGATGTAGCGGCAATTACAATCTGCTGGTAGGGCATTAATGGCAGCGCGAATCTTATCTAATATTTGCAGATCATCGCGAGCAACTTCAATAATACGCAAGCCTTCACTATGATGGGCTTGTAGCAAGGCGCGAATCAATGATGATTTACCGGCACCGCGTGTACCCGTCATCAGCACGTGATTGGCAGGGTAGCCTTTTAGGAACTGGCGCGTGTTTTGTACCAGTTTAGACTTTTGCGTATCGATACCATGCAAGTCATCTAAGCTCAAAAACAGATTGACCGACAAAGGCTCTAAATTACCAGTGCGTCCACCAACCCAGCGATAAGCAAGCTGGCGTGGATCGATTTCAATCGTCGGTGTCACCTGCTCTTGCAAGTACTGACTGAGCAAATCTAACAACGGTTGAGGTAGGGCATAAGTAGGCTGATTAGAGGGCGTGGTTGGGATGATTGGTTGTGACATAGTGGCTCAAGTATTTAAGGTTGTCTTTAATACCATACCCAAAAATATCATTAACGTGGCTAAACTTTTGGCACCTACTGAGCGTAGTACTGGTAAAAATTATTCGCGCTACTATTATTTTTGGAAATGATACGAACAGGCAGGCAGTAATCTCACCCTATTATGAGAAAAACACCATGGAAAATAGTGCCAGTAATCTTTCTATTAAGCAAGCGTTACAGGCGCAATCTCAGCAGCTATTACCCATTATTACGCAATCACTGACCACACTGCATTTTAGCGAAGTCGTTCACCAGCGTATTACTCAGCAAAATCATGAGCATACGCAAAATATTGAAAATACTTATTATCAAGGCTTAACCCGCGCCCAGCATCCGCAATTTGGTAGCGTAATGATTAAATGGCAGTTGAGTGATGCCGCTTATCCTATCGCTTTCGATTTAACTCATGAAGCAGACGTTTTAGCTGCTGTAAATACTTCATTGAAAATCAAAGATAATGCTATCGCAATCGCACCGCCGCTATTGGCGCATCATTGCGTAAGCGTTCAAGTACTGGAGCAGTTACAACAGCTGGTAATATTAGTCATGCCTTATTACTCTAATGGTAGCTTGGCAGGACAGTTGAGTGATCGAAATCAGTATTCATTGACGGTGCAACAAAAGCATCATTTCTTAGTGCAATCCGCATACTTGATAGCCAATTTGCATCAGGCTAGCTGGCTACATAATGATATTAAGCCCAGCAATATTTTGCTAGATGGTTTGTTGCCAAATAGTGCGGATAATAGCAGTGTAATGCCTGATTTACTGTTGACCGATTTTGCCTTAGCGCAGCGCTGCAACGCAATAAGTGTGGAAAATCCTGCTGGTACACCTTCCTATCTCGCACCTGAGCGCTGGCAAGGTCAGGGTGCAACGGTGAAAAGTGATGTCTATGCATTTGGCATAATGATGGTTGAGATATTAATGGGCGTGCGACCGTTTCAGGTAAGTGCTAACAGCAATGATAAATTAAAAGCGTGGGCGATTCAGCATTGCCAACAGCCTATTCCAAAGCTGTCATCAGAATATAGTCGTTACCAATGTATGGTCGATAAGGCATTGGCGAAGCGGGTAGAGAGACGGTATCGGAGTATGGAAGAGGTGTTGGAGGGTTTAGAGCGTTTGTGATAATAGATAGCCAAATTCCAGACACAAAAAAACCTGCTAAAAAGCAGGTTTTGATATTTGGTCTAAGATGTACTATCCGAAAATGGTGGGGCTGGAGAGACTCGAACTCTCACACCTTGCGGCGCCAGAACCTAAATCTGGTGCGTCTACCAATTCCGCCACAGCCCCATTTTCGTTACTCTATCATTATTAGCGTTTAAACTCAAACACAACATAGATAGTTAACTGATTCGGTAGTGCGTCTCAGTGGTTGGCTATTATATAGAGTTTGAATGGTTTGACAAGCCCTTTTTGCAATTATTTTTAATTATTTAACGATTATTTTTGCTCATCGTGATAAATAACTGATTTTACTGGAATTATTAATTCAATTATTTTGTGCTTTTATCACTCTTTGGTCTGCGTTTCTGCTGCTGACATATCTAACTGCTGTAATTTACGGGTGAGCGTATTACGTCCCCAGCCGAGTAAGTTGGCAGCCGCTATCTTTTTGCCACCGCTATGATTGAGTGCCGCTGTAAGTAACACTCGTTCGAACTCAGGCGTTGCCGTTTGTAAGATGTCAGTTTCGCCTGTTTGTAGCGCTTGTTTGGCCCACTCTGCCAGTGCCTGCTGCCAACTTGGATTTTTAGCGATATTTTGAGTTTGATTATTTTGACTATTTAGATTACTGCTATTTAGATTGTTGCTGTTTAAATTATTGCTATCTATATTGGGGCTATGTGAGCTATCACCGTTGTGCTGCTGGTTGTACTGATCAAATTCAGACGAGGATGACGTTTGTTGTGGCTGCAACTCTGTGTTTGCTGGCATCGCTTCAAGCAGCTCTGGCGGCAAGTCATCAACCATGACTATATCTCCGGTTGCCATGACCGTTAGCCATAGACAGACGTTCTCAAGTTGACGCACATTACCGCGCCAGTCAAAGGCTTGCATAATCTGTAGCGCCGCAGGCTGTAGCTGTTTTAAGGCGGTGTTCATTTGCTTAGCAGCTCGTTGCATAAAATAACTGGTTAAAGCAGGAATATCTTCGCGGCGCGTCCGTAGTGGTGGCAGCGGTAGGCGAATGACATTGAGACGATAAAATAAATCCTCACGGAACCGACCTAGTTTGACCAGTTCTTCCAAGTTTTGATGGGTGGCAGCAATGATGCGCACGTCCACTTTGACCGGTTGCTGTCCGCCCACACGGAAGAATTCACCGTTTGCCAATACCCGTAGCAGCCGCGTTTGGGTGCTAAATGGCATGTCACCGATTTCATCCAAAAATAACGTACCGCCATCAGCTTGCTCAAAACGACCTTGCCGTGTCGTCGTTGCGCCAGTGAATGCACCTTTTTCGTGACCGAATAACTCCGATTCAATCAAATCGTGCGGAATCGCGGCCATATTGAGGGCAATGAATGATTGCTGGTGACGCGGTGAATGCTGATGTAGGGCACTGGCGACCAGCTCTTTCCCTGTGCCTGATTCACCGGTAATCAAAACGGTAATGGGTGAGTGCGCCAATCGCCCAATCGCACGAAACACTGTTTGCATCGCTTGTGACTGACCAATGATGCCGCTGGGGTTGTCATTGGCTTGTGAATCATTTTTGATCTCAGCTTTGTTTTTAGTCGTCTTATGGGCTTTGGTGGCTGTCTTAGTGTTATGAGTGGCTGTATTTTTACTAGTGGACTTCGTATCTGTCTCAGGCGATTTATTTGCAGTTGTTTTGGCATCCGACTCATTTGGTTGATCTATTTTCGCCATGTCTGGTTGAAAATTAATCGCTTTATAAATCGTAGCGACTGCATCATCTAAGTCAAACGGCTTCGGCAGATATTCAAATGCTCCTGTCTGATAGCTATTGATGGCAGAGGTCAAGTCTGAATGCGCTGTCATGATGACAATCGGCAACGCAGGGAAGTGCTTATGCACCCAGTCGCTAAAAGACAAGCCGTCCATCATAGGCATCCGAATATCGGTCAATATCACATCCGGTAGCTGCGTGGCTGACTCGCGCTGCTGCAAGATATCATTGAGGCGTGTCCATGCTGCTTGTGCTTGGGTAAAGCTGATGACCGTCAACCCAGCATCTTCAAAAGTATCCGCCAACACCAAGCGCAGCGCTGCATCGTCATCGATGAGCCATAAGGTCGCAGGGTTGTCAGCAGGCGCATTATTGACCGTTACTTTCATAGCTTGATTGTTAAGTGTTTGATTGTTAAGTGCTTGGCTATCAGATATTTGATTGCCAGATGTTTTATCATTCGAGCCTTGATTGTCGCTGTTAGATTTAAGGTTGTCGTTATATGCAGTCATGTATCAGGCCTAGTGAGCAAGTGATTCAGGGTTGTTGTTTGATAGGTTCAGCCATGATTTTTACGCATCGGTTGCGGGCTGTTTAAAGGGTAAGTACAGCGTAAAACGAGTCTGACTGTTATTGTAATTATAACTGGGATTAGAATTTGGGTTAGCACTTTGTGCTTGATTTGAGCTGACGTCAATCATACCATGATGACAGCTGATAATATCTTGCACAATCGATAAGCCAAGACCAGTACCAGCGGCACGACTGGTCACCATCGGGAAAAATATCTGCCCAATCAGCGCTGCATCTATCCCTGAGCCGTTATCCGTAATGCTAACTTGCAAAGCTTGTTTGTGCTGTTGGCTGCCAATCGTATGTTGGAAGGCAACGCGCGTTTGAATATGCAGTTTTGGTTGATAGTTTTCCTCAACCTCAAGATTACTATGCAAAATATCTGAAGGTAATTGATCAGCTTTGGCTGGCGCGTTTTGTTGAAGTGTCTGCTCAAACTCAGTCATTGATTCACAGGCATTGTTAATTAGGTTTAAAAACACTTGAATCAATTGATCTTTATCAGCGCATAACTCAGGTAACGACAAATCATAATCACGTTGCAGTATAACTTGGGGGTACTGATTGAGCACTAAGGTTAAAACATGCTCAAGTGGCTCATGAATGTTAAGCATTTGCCAGTTTGGTAGCTGATTGGAGCCAAGAAACTGTCCGATAAGATGGGTTAAGCGATCGGTCTCTGAGATAATGATATCAGTATAGCTGCGGAGCTTCTGCGCTGTTTTTTGCAACTGTTTATCGCTATTCGGAGCAGAATTTATATCGCTAATAGCAGGAGACGGAGGGTTATGTAACGCAGTCGCCTCGCTGAATTTGATAAATTGTCGCTGTAATAATTGTGCCGCGCCGCGAATACCTGCCAATGGGTTTTTGATTTCATGGGCAACCGAACGCAGCATATGACGGGCAACATTATATTGCTGCTGCTGACGCTGCTCCTCTGAGATACGGCTTTGGCGGTCTTTACCCCACATCTCAATGATAAAGTAAGGTTGCTGCTCATAGATGACAGGCGTCACGCTATAGTCGACTGAGAGCGGTAAGTTGCCATTGAGTGGGGTTTTGATGATGTGATCATGATCGATAAAGGGTTGTTGATATTGCTTTGCTTGATGAAATCGCTCGGTCAAGGCGCAGTGATTATCTAGCTTGTCATGTTCGTTGTTATTGTTGTCGTTATCCAGAGTCAGAGCAGCGCGCTCATCGAGCTTTAATTCATCGGTTGCGAGCAGGGTCAATATTGACTGATTGAGCAAGCGCTCACTGCTGATGGCTAGTAGTTGTTCAGCTTGGGCATTTAGCCACGTAATGACTAGCTCGTCATTGACCCACAAGATAGCGGTGAATAAATGCTGTGATATAAAGGCTAAGTCAGGAGTCGGTTTGGCGGTTGTAAAATCAGCTGTCATTGTCAGTGCCTAATAAAGAATAATACTGAACGTAATATTTAACCATAAATCAATACACTAGCGCGGCAAAACTGGTGATTATCACAAAAAAAACGTACAATGCGCTCAGCCAATTTATCTCTAGCAAGGTCAGCCATGCCCAAAACTTCTATCGAGTCTATTAATACGACAATCGTAACATCCTCGTCAGCGTCTATTGCCCCAAAAGACACTGCCACCCTCTTTAATCCTGCCAAGCCGACAGCAACGCCTGCGCAAAGCTCGACGGATAGTAGTGAACCTTACCATCATAAAGCCAATCACAATCAAAACCGTAGCATTGAGCAAAGTAGTGAGGTTACGACAGCCAATGCGACTGCCACGATGCCTGTTAGTGCCGCGCCAAAGATTGGTTTTGTATCACTAGGTTGCCCAAAGGCACTAGTGGATAGTGAGCGTATTATTACAGAATTGAGCCGTGATGGGTATCAAGTTGCCAGTGATTACGAAGGTGCCGATCTCGTCGTGGTCAATACCTGCGGTTTTATCGAATCTGCGGTGCAAGAATCATTGGACGCCATTGGTGAAGCCATTAGCAAAAACGGTAAAGTGATCGTCACTGGTTGCTTGGGTAAAGAGGCGGACAAAATCCGCGCCATGCACCCAGCCGTGCTAGCCGTGACCGGTGCGCATGCGTATGACGAAGTGATTACGGCAGTGGCGCAGCATGTACCCAAGCCGAACCGCAGTTTGGACGCAAACTATGACCCAAAGATAAATTTAATCAATGAAGCGGGTATCAAATTAACCCCAAGCCATTATGCTTATCTAAAAATATCGGAAGGCTGTAACCATCGTTGTACTTTCTGCATTATTCCAAGCTTGCGCGGAGATTTGGTCTCGCGCCCGATTGATAATGTCATGAACGAAGCCATGGCGCTAAAAAACGCTGGCGTGAAAGAGCTGCTAATTATTTCGCAAGATACCTCTGCTTATGGACTGGATTTGAAGTATAGAACCAGTTTTTGGAATGGCATGCCGCTCAAGTCGAAGTTTTATGACTTATGCCAAGCATTGAACGATTTGGGTATTTGGGTACGTCTGCATTATGTCTATCCGTATCCGCATGTAGACAAAGTCGTTGAGTTGATGGGCGAGAAGAAATTATTGCCTTATCTTGATATTCCGTTCCAGCATGCCAGCCATCGCATCCTAAAGGCAATGAAGCGTCCAGCGCATAGCGAAAACACCTTGGCGCGTATCAAAGCGTGGCGTGAGATTTGTCCAGACATCGTCATTCGTTCGACCTTTGTGGTTGGTTTCCCCGGTGAAACAGAAGAAGATTTCCAATGCTTGCTTGATTGGTTGGTCGAAGCTCGCCTTGATCGCGTGGGTGCCTTTACTTATTCAGAAGTCGAAGGCGCAGTGGCTAATGATTTGCCAGATCACGTCCCTGAAGCCGTCAAGCAAGAACGCTATGAGCGTTTCATGGCGCTACAGCAAGACATCTCAGCACAGAAGCTGCAAGAAAAAATCGGTAAAACCTTGACGGTATTGGTCGATGAGATTGATAGTGAAGAAGGGATTGCGATTTGCCGCAGCTATGCTGACGCCCCTGAGATTGACGGTCATGTCTATGTTGATGATATCAATGCGCAAGTCAAAGTCGGGCAATTCCTCACGGTCACGATTGATGATGCTAGCGAATACGATTTGTTTGCCAGTTACCAAGGTTAGATGACTGTTATTTAAATGACCGCTATAAAGGTTAAATGACTACGATAATATGTGAGTGAAAATTGCCCAATGGTAGGCAGTTTTTGCTACAATTAGCGCAATTTAGCCTTTTTATACGCCTGCCATCAAGTATGGCGGTATAAGCGAGTTTAAAGGTTAACTGTATTTGTGTTTTACCGATGATTTTAATTATAATTAACGAAACTATAGTTTAACGAAATAAGGTGACCTCATGTCTGACAAAAACCCGCGTTACTCTCGTATCTTGCTGAAACTCTCTGGTGAAGCCTTAGCCGGTAGCAAAGATATGGGTATTGATACCGAAGTGCTCGATAAGATGAGCTTGTCTATCGCGCACTTGCGAGGGCTTGGGGTACAAGTCGGTATCGTGGTCGGCGGTGGTAACTTATATCGCGGTGCCCAGTTACAAAAAGAAGGCTTGGTTGGTCGCGTCACCGGTGATCAGATGGGTATGCTAGCGACGGTCATGAACGGTCTGGCGATGCGTGATGCCCTTGAGCGTCGCAATATCAAAACGCGTTTGATGTCAGCTTTGCCTATTGGCGAAGTGACCGAAAGCTATAGCAGTCGCAACGCCATTCGCTACCTAAAAAATGGCGAAGTGTGTATCTTTGTCGCAGGTACGGGCAATCCTTTCTTTACCACTGATACGGCTGCTTGTCTACGTGGTATTGAAATCGAAGCGGGCTTGATTCTAAAAGCCACCAAAGTAGATGGGGTTTATGACAAAGACCCAAGCTTACATGACGACGCAGTGAAATATGACGGTCTGACTTTTGATGAAGTATTAGAACAAAAGCTTGGCGTTATGGATTTGACCGCGATTGCTTTATGCCGTGAGCACAACGTGCCGCTACAAGTGTTCGATATGACCAAACCTAATGCTTTGTTGAATGTCATTATGGGCGAAAATGAAGGCACACGAGTTTTTCATTAATTCATATTGATACAGCGGTCATTAGCACTATCATAGCAATGGCAATAAATAGCTCACTGGTTTAACAGTTAATACCTTAATAATTAACAACAATGAATGATTTGTCGATAGCGATAAATAAGGATACATGATGATCAAAGAGATTAAGCAAGACGGCGAAGCACGTATGCAAAAGACATTGGAAGCGCTTGAGAGCACTTTTAGTAAAGTTCGTACGGGTCGTGCGCATCCAGGTATGTTGTCAGGTGTGATGGTCAGCTACTACGGTTCTGATACAGCACTTAATCAGGTAGCCAGTGTGAACGTTGAAGACTCACGTACGTTACTTGTTCAACCGTTTGACCGTACCATGGTACAAGCGATTGATAAAGCCATTCGTGAAGCAGATCTGGGTTTGAACCCAATGACCGCTGATGTGATTCGTGTACCGATGCCAGCATTGACCGAAGAGACGCGCCGCGACATGCAAAAGCTTGCGCGTGGAGAAGCAGAGAACAGCCGAGTCTCTATCCGTAATATCCGCCGCGATATGATGAATGACATCAAAGAGCTGGCCAAAGAAAAAGAAATCTCAGAAGATGACGAGCGCCGCGCCAGTGATGATATTCAAAAAATCACTGACAAATATATCGAAACTATCGATAAAAGTCTGACCAAAAAAGAAAGCGATTTGATGGACGTTTAAGCACTGTCTTTGATTTGTTTTTTATCAATAAAAAATAAATCAAGCGCTTAAAAATTAAGTTTTTTAATGCAGACAATATCATAATAATAGACAGCTAATGGTCAATCACTATTGGCTGTCTATTGCTATATGGATTGTGATGACATAAGCACAGAGTTTTATAACGTTTCTTTAATAGCTCGCAAATAGGCCTTAACAGTTTACAAAAATGGTTTTCCAATCCTCATTAGCTCTAGACTGGTTTATGATAAATTTGTGAATCTTAAGCATGACGCTTTTTTAATGCGATAGAGCGCGTTATGATTGTTTTACCTCAATACATTATTTTACCTCAACAATAAGTCGTATCGCCCATGTCTATTCCCACCGTTTTGGCTCCTGTACTCATTCCTCGTCATATCGCCATTATCATGGATGGTAATAATCGCTATGGTACAGCCAATGCGCTCGGCAAAGGCCAAGGCCATGTGGCAGGTAAAGATGCGCTAGATCCTATCGTGGAGTATTGTGTCGACGCGGGTATCGAAGTATTAACAGTATTTGCTTTTTCCAGTGAAAACTGGCAACGTCCCCCTAGCGAGGTGGCGCTATTGATGCAGCTGCTAACATCGACCATTCATGAGCAGATGCCGCGTATGAATGAGTACCGCATTCGCTTGCGTTTCATCGGTGACCGTAGCCAGCTTAGTCATGATTTACAGACATTGATGGCAGATGCAGAAGCAGAAACGGCTCATTTTGAAGCCATGACATTGGTGATTGCCATTAGTTATGGGGGGCAGTGGGACATCGCCAACGCCGCAAAACAGCTGGCACAGCAAGTAGAATCCGGTGAGTTGCGCGCTGCAGAAATTGATAAAGAAATGCTTGGTAACTATGTGCAATTAGCCGATGCGCCTGCAGTTGATATGTTGGTGCGGACGGGCGGCGAGTACCGAATTTCTAACTTTTTATTGTGGCAATCAGCTTATGCTGAGCTGTTCTTTACCCAGACATTATGGCCGAACTTTACTGCCGATGAGTTGGCAGCGATGGTCACAGAGTTCGCACAGCGTCAACGCCGTTTTGGCAAAACCAGCGAGCAGATAGTGACAGAGCAGCAGCGCTAAAGCCACTGATTTAGTCAGGATCGAGTGGTTCATGATGACGTGATTCATTATCAAATCTGTAGCATATTCGCTGGCATTTATTGACGAAATACAGTCACTGTTTTAAAACGTACGTGTTCGAAAAATCTATCAAGCCATTAATATTACTTGCTTGTGCAGTCACAAACCGCTTTAATTGGTCTCAATCGCCACTAGTAGGCTATTGTAGATTAGCTATTATATAAGGCACTTTTATATAAGGCACTTTTTGACCAGACATTTTTCATTATTATAAGGTTCGACAAGTATGTGGCAACGAATTAAAACGGCAATTGTTCTCGTTATTATCGTTGGTATTGCAATGTTTGCGAGCCAAACCCCTATCTTGTTTGCCCCATTATTGGCCATTGGCGTGATTATCGCGGCGCATGAATGGACAAAGCTGATGCCAAAATGGCGCCAACCTGCGGTGTTTGTGGTATTGGTATTGGTACTGACTTTAGTTTCGCTGATGTTCAAAGTGACTTGGCTATTTTGGTGGGTGGCTTCACTCGCTATATGGTTGATGGCGCTATCTTGGGTCAGGGTATTCCCGACACACACCAATTGGTACGGAAAGAAACTAGCGTTGATGGGTGCAGTTATATTGACCGCATCGATTACGGCGATGTTTTATTTGTGGCAGCTGTCAGCATGGTGGCTACTCTACGTATTCTTACTGGTCTGGTGTGCGGACAGTGGTGCTTATTTTGTAGGTCGCAAGCTCGGTCGCCGCAAAATGGCGCCAAATGTCTCACCTAACAAGAGCATGGAAGGGTTGGCTGGCGGTCTTGTGACTGGTCTGCTAGTTGTGGTTGCTATTAGTGTCTTCAAACTACAATTAACTGGTGTACCATTAATCGCATTTGTGTCGCTATCAGCCATCACTATTCTTGCCTCTGTACTCGGTGATTTGTTTGAATCGATGCTCAAGCGCCGCGCTGATGTAAAAGACTCAGGAACGATTTTACCGGGGCATGGCGGGATACTTGACCGTATTGATTCGCTATTGTCTGCCACGCCAATATTTGCGCTTGGCTTTTGGGCGATACAGCAGCTGGGCCTCATCGTCGTTTAAGAGACTGATGCAAGCTCATTGATTTGCTGAGTCTGATTAGGCGACTGGTTTTTGCCAACATCTTAGTTTTATCTATTATAATAAAGCATCGATATAGGGTCTGTTGAACATTCAAATGTGGTACTGGCAGTGGCTATTTTTTAGACAATACGCAGTGAAATTTTTGACGCCTAGTCGTTCTAGGTTAGACAATTTCGCCATGTATTGGCAAAAAATAGCCCTGCCCTGAAAGGCTGATACTAAAATCACCCCAAACGTTGTTGTAAACCTAACTAAGGTCTCGACATTATCGTCGGTTTACGCCTAGTCTGGGGCGATTTCAGCGATCAGCAGTCCTAATATTTGAATGTTCAACAGACCTTAATCTAGCATCGATGCTTTGCTGTTATTCATACCTTATTAACTCTCCTGATTTTTTATTTAAATTTTAACAGTAACAATATTTTGGGCACCGATGGTTATGACGCAACGCATCGCCGTACTAGGCGCAACAGGCTCGATTGGCGATAGCACGCTAGCAATTTTGGTGGCACAACCGCTCAATTACCAAGTCTATGCGCTATCAGGCTACCACCGCTTAGACAAATTGTTTGCGCTTTGCCAGCAGTTTTTACCCAAGCGCGTCAGCGTACCGACAGCCGCAGTCGACGACTTTTCTGAGCGTCTTAGCGCGGCAGGTCTTGATATCGATGTGGTAGGCGGGGCAGCAGGGCTGGTCGATATTGCTACCGATACGCAAACTGATACCGTTGTCGCTGCTATTGTTGGCGCAGCTGGTCTGCCTTCTACTTTGGCAGCCGCACGGGCAGGTAAGCGTATTTTATTGGCCAATAAAGAAGCGTTGGTAATGGCTGGGCAGGTAATGATAAATGCCGTTAAAACAAACAATGCCACCTTGCTGCCGCTCGATTCTGAACATAATGCAATTTTTCAGTGTCTGCCACTCGCTATTCAACGAGATAACACCCAAATTCACCAGCCAAACCATGGTGTCCGTAAGCTATGGTTAACCGCATCTGGTGGGCCATTTTTGCAGCAGTCATTTGCTCAGATGCAGCAAGCGAGCGTCGCTGAAGCCGTTAAACACCCAAACTGGTCGATGGGGCAAAAGATATCGGTCGATTCTGCAACGATGATGAACAAGGGACTTGAGTTGATTGAGGCTTGTCATTTATTTGACTTGCCTGAAGATAAGATAAATGTGGTCATTCATCCACAAAGTATCATCCACTCAATGGTAGAATATAGCGATGGCAGCTTTTTAGCGCAGCTCGGCAGCCCAGATATGAAAACTCCGATTGCTCATGCGCTCAGTTACCCTGATCGTATCGAAAGCGGCTCGCAGCCTTTAGACTTGTTTGCGCTAAGTGCTCTAGAATTTATTCAGCCTGATTTGCAGAAGTTTGCGTGTTTGCGTCTTGCCCGTCAAGCCATGCAAGCAGGCACACAGGCAACGATTGTGCTTAACGCTGCTAATGAAATTGCCGTTGCTGCATTTTTGAACGGTCAGATTCGTTTGACGGATATTGCTGATATTAATGAGCAAGCCTTAAATGACATACAGGTACCACCATTAAACGACACGGCTGACATAGAAGATATATTAACAATTGATAAGATAGCGCGCCATCTTACTGACAAGCTTGTGGCAAAGTTGGCATAATCATGGCAAGAGTTTCTTGGTTTAAAAGTGATATTAATAGAACATGCTAAGAGAAAATACTGAGAAAAGATCATGACGTTTTTATTAACGCTCCTTGCGGCAATATTTGTCTTAGGTCCGCTTATTGCCTTACATGAATGGGGGCACTACATTGTAGCGCGACTCTGCGGTGTTAAAGTTTTGACCTATTCGATTGGTTTTGGTCCCAAACTCTTTGGCTGGACGAGCAAAAAGAGCGGCATTGATTATCGTATCTCAGCGCTGCCGCTGGGTGGTTATGTCAAGATGCTGGATGAGCGTGAAGGCGAGGTAGCCAAAGATGAGCTACATTTGGCCTTTAATCGTCAACATCCGCTAAAAAAGATTGCCATCGTTGCCGCTGGCCCTATCATGAACTTTATTATCGCGATTGCGTTGTTTTGGGTGTTATTTATGACACCATCAGAGCAGTTGGCGACGAAGATTGGGCAAGTATTACCTGATACACCAGCGGCTATAGCACAGCTGCCCGTTGGTGATAAAATCGTTGCGATTGATGGTCATGAGGTGCAAACGTGGGAAGGGATTAATTATCGTCTTGCTGGACGGATGGGCGAGACTGATAATGTCAGTATAACCTTGCAATCAGAGTCGCAGGCTTCCAATGCAACGAAGACTTATCAAGCACCCGTTAAAACATTTATGCAAGGCACATCGCAAGGTAAAGACGCGCTAACGAGCTTTGGCATGCTACCATGGCAGCCAGATATTGAACCTATCGTTGGTGATCTGAGTGCTGATGGTGCTGCCAGTCGGCAGGGGCTAAAAGTCGGCGATCGCATCACAGCTATCAATGATACAGAAATCAAAGATTGGATTAGTGCTACCCGTATTATCCGCGATAATCCTGAAACGCTGCTTAATTTTATGGTTTTGCGTGATGGAAAATCTGTTCAATTACAGATTATGCCGCAAGGTAAAAAAGACAATCTAGGTAATGACTTTGGGCAGATTGGTGCTATGGTGGCGCAGTCTGAGATTGTCATTCCCGATGCTTATAAAGCCACCGTCGTGTATGGTCCTGGTGAGTCATTGGTTAAGTCGTTTGAAAAGACAGAACAGTTGGCGGTGATGACGGTCAGCTCAATGGGAAAAATGCTCTCAGGTATGATTGGTCTGGACAATTTATCAGGGCCTATTACGATTGCTAAAGTCGCCAAACAAAGCTTTGATATCAGTTGGCAGATGGTATTGTCCACCGCTGCTTTGATTAGCCTGAGCCTCGCCGTACTCAATCTTTTACCGATTCCAGTGTTAGATGGTGGTCATATTGTGTATTATCTCATAGAGCTGATACGTGGTAAGCCTCTCTCGGAAGGGATACAAATGGCAGGGCTAAATATCGGCTTACTCTTGCTGGCAGGTTTCATGGTGTTAGCAATTGGTAATGATATCAGTCGACTGTTTTGATAGACTACAGAGCAGCCTAAAGGGTAAGCCGCGATACACTAATGGTTTTGCGCGTATCTTGCGCTGATTATTGGTAGACGTGCTGCGCTCTTTTGTATCGCTGTCTCTGTACTAATCGTAATTTTTAGTTTATTTTATGATGCGTTTTATATAAAGTGTCCTGAGTCTCCCGCGAGTGAGCGAATGATTTCACTCGGATTGGGCTAGACAACATGTGCTTTTTAACTTAACTTCAGCAAGTTTTTTATTGACGGATAGTGTTTATGCGTACGCCTTTATTTATGAGCGCGGCAGGGTTGCCGTTAGTTGTAGCGATGATGAGTATGCCTGTACAGGCGGCAGAATTTGTGGTCACTGACATCGGTTTCAATGGTTTACAACGCCTAACTCCTGATAGTCTCTATCCGGTTTTACCTATTTCGGTAGGCGACACGGCGAATGATAGTAGTCTGGCAGCCAGTATTAAGGCGCTATATGCGACTGATAACTTTGCCGACATCCAAAGCCGTGTCGAAGGCGGTCAGCTACGATTTGATGTCGTTGAGCGTCCAATTATTGCTGAGGTCAGTTTCGAAGGTAATAAGCTCATTCCAAAAGAAGGTCTAGAGCAAGGACTTGGCAACGCTGGTCTGTCAGTCGGTAGTGTACTTAAGCAATCGACATTGCAGGGCGTCGCCAATGAACTACAGCAGCAATATATTAGCCAAGGTTATTACAATAGTAATATCGAAGTTGATCAAACGCTACTGGATGGCAACCGTGTCAAGCTTGATGTGCGCTTCATCGAAGGTAAGCCTGCTAAAGTGGTTGATATCAATGTTATTGGTAACACACATTTTAGTGACGAAGAGATTAAAGACGTTTTCGCTGTCAAAGAGTCGTCATGGACACGTTTGCTGTCTAAGTCTGATCGCTACGCAAAAGAAAAGCTGGCTGCTAGTTTAGAGAATTTGAAAGCGCTGTATCAGAATGATGGTTATGTGCGTTTTAACGTGGATAATGCGGTACTCAATATCAGTGAAGACAAACGCAGCGTCTTTATTGAAGTCAGCTTGAGTGAAGGCGAGCAATATCAGTTTGGGGAAGTGAATTTCTTAGGTAAGCCGACATTTGAGACCAATGAGCTTAAAGAATTGGTTACTTTTGAGCAAAATGAAAAGTATTCACAAGCTAAGCTTGATGCCACGACTGCTTCTCTAAAGAGCCGTTATGGGAATGAAGGTTATTATTTAGCACAAATTCGACCAGTACCGCGTATTAACGACGAAACTAAAATGGTCGATGTCGATTATTATATCGATCCAGCACGTCCTATCTATGTACGCCGTATTAACTTTACGGGTAATACCAAAACTCAGGATGTGGTACTGCGTCGTGAAATGCGTCAATTGGAAGGGGCGCTCGCCTCTAGCGAAAAAATTCAGTTGTCACGTACGCGTCTGATGCGTACAGGTTTCTTTAAAGCAGTCAACGTCGATGTCAAGCCAGTACCCAATCAGCCAGACCAAATGGATGTGAATTTTACGGTTGAAGAGCAGCCTTCTGGTAGCTCAACGATTGCTGCCGGTTACTCGCAAAGTGGCGGTGTTACTTTCCAGTTAGATTTAACGCAAAATAACTTTATGGGTACGGGTAACCGCGTTAAAGCGGCGCTATCACGTTCAGAAACTCGTGATTCTTATAGCTTGGGTTATACCGATCCGTACTTCACCGAAAACGGTGTTTCTCAGGGTCTGAGTGCCTATTATCGCGAAACCAAATATGATGACAGAAACGTCAGTAACTATGTCACCGATTCTTATGGTGCTACGCTGAACTATAGCTATCCTGTCGATGAAACCAAGCGTGTTAGTGCTGGTCTAAATGTTGATAATACCTCAGTACGTGGTGGTCGCTTCCTTGGCGTATCAAACGTACAACAGATTATCGATGATGGCGGATCGTTTGAAAACTTTACTGGAGACTTCGAAGGTCGTACTGGCTTCAAAAACGACTATCAGACCTATAACTTGCTGTTTGGTTGGGATTACAGCACTTTAGATCGCCCAGTATTTCCGACCAAAGGTATGAGTCACACGGTTGACGCGACCATTGGTCTTGGTGATGCCAATTATCAAAAACTCGTTTATCAAGGCAATGTGTACTATCCACTTTATAAAGATTTAGTAGCACGTGGTTATACCAAGCTCGGTTACGGCAATGACTTACCTTTCTACGAAAACTTTTATGCTGGTGGTTACGGCTCGGTGCGTGGCTATGAAGCGTCAACGCTAGGTCCTAAATCACAAGGCTATTTTGACGCGATTAATAGTGACAGCCGCTTTAAAGACGAAGAGGTCGGTGGTAATGCCTTGGTCAGCTTTGGTAGTGAGCTGATCTTACCAATGCCATTTAAAGGTGATTGGGCAGATCAAGTGCGCCCAGTGCTATTTGCTGAAGGTGGTCAAGTATTTGATACCACGAGTAAAGAAGATCGTACGTTTATTGACCCTAATACGGGTGAGCCGACTAAGAATTCAGATGGCAGTGAAATAAAGCTGTTAACGCAAGATAATGACATGCGCTATAGTGCGGGTGCGGGTGTGACTTGGTATACGCCAATCGGTCCAATTTCACTGAGTTATGCCGTACCGTTCGGTGATAAAGAAGGTGATGAGACTGAGAAGGTACAGTTCCAGATTGGTAGCACGTTCTAAGTTGCCAGCGCTTATTAGTTTGGTTTGATGGCTTGTATTAAGTCAATATTATAAATCAATCAAAAATCTGATCTTCATAGGTCATCGAGTTGATGTTTCAACTTGATGACCCTTTTATTCATTCTAATGTTAATGCCAACTATGATAACGATTGATCAACTTATCACGCGGATTGAGCAGCGTCAGCCTATCATTAATAAGGCTGATCTTAGTGCTGAACAGTTACAGCTGACACTCAACAGTGTTGGTAGTTTAACCACTGCTAATGATGCACAATTAAGCTTTTTGGCAAATTCTCATTACGTCTCTAGCTTGACCAACAGTCAGGCAGCGGCAGTGTTTGTCACTGCTGAATACCGTGACCAAGTACCAGCAATGTCGATAGCGCTGGTAGTGGCAGCGCCTTACTTAGCTTATGCGAGTGCCAGTCAACTATTTGCTCGTCAAACGCCAGAGGTTGGTATCCATCCTAGTGCGGTCATTGCGGATAGTGCGATCATTGGTGAACAGGTCAGTATTGGTCCATTTTGTGTAATTGGTGACAATACGAGCATTGGTGCGCGCAGTCGTCTTGATGCCCATGTGGTCGTCGAACCCCACAGTACTATCGGTACTGATTGCCTTATCAAGTCGCAAGTCGTCATCGGCCATGACTGTATTATTGGCAATCATGTTAGGCTGCATGCTGGCGTCAGCGTAGGGTCTGAAGGCTTTGGTTTTGCCCCAACCAGAGACCCGAGTATTACGGGCTGGGAGCGCATCGCTCAGCTTGGTCGTGTGATCATCGGCGACCATGTACGTATTGGTAGCCAGACCTGTATTGATCGCGGTGCTATTGATGACACGGTAATTGGCAATCATGTTATTATTGACAATCTTGTACAAGTTGCCCATAACGTGCACATCGGTGATGGGACGGCTATTGCTGCCCACACGGCAATTGCGGGCAGCACGAGTATTGGCAAACGTTGTGTTATCGGTGGGGCAGTTGGTATCACTGGTCATATTGATATCACCGACGATGTGACGTTGTCGGGAATGACCATGGTGACCAAGTCAATTAAGGTCGCAGGGTCATATTCCTCTGGAACAGCTGCCATGCCGACTGCTAAGTGGCGCCGTGCCGCTGTACGCTTTCGTCAGCTCGGCAGTGAATAACGCCTATACAAGTTCGTCATCCATAAATTTTTTAACATAGCTTTTAACATACAGCTTTTTTAATATAGCAAGGAAGCGTCATTATGAGCAGTACCTATATCGATATCCCATCCGACGAAGACATCAAAAGCTTAGCGGAGCAAGGTCTGACGTTGCCGCTAACCTATCATACGCTCAAGCATTATTTGCCACATCGTTATCCTTTTATGTTGGTAGACAAAATTATCGCTTGTCAGCCTGGGGAATGCATTACTGGTATCAAAAATGTGACCATTAATGAAGAGTTTTTTAATGGCCATTTTCCTGATGAACCGATTATGCCAGGGGTATTAATGGTAGAGTCCATGGCGCAAGTTTCTGGCGTATTAGGCTTTATTAGTGCCGGATTGACTGCCGAAGATGGCTATCTATATCTGTTTGCAGGGGTGGATAAGGTGCGTTTTAAGCGCCGCGTCATTCCTGGTGATCAACTGATTATCCGTGCCAAAACGGTTATGCAAAAGCGCGGTATTTATAAATTCGATTGTACGGTACATGTTGAAAATGAGCTTGCTGCGAGTGCTCAAGTCATGATTGCCCGCCAAGAGCAATAGTTTATCTTCACCATCTTGGAATGAAGACTGGCTCAATCGTTCAAAGACTGACGCTTATATCGGCGATAGTACTAACCACTAATCATTATAATCTGAACGGGTATTGGCTTAATTTATAAAGTTAAATTGGTTGTATTTGTTTTACTATTTACTTGCATCAGATGATACAAAGGCCTAAATTATGAGTCAGATCCATCCAACAGCACTCATCTCACCGTCCGCTCAGATTGATGAGACTGCTATCATCGGTCCTTATTGTATTGTTGGCGATGAGGTGACGATTGGTGCCTATACGACGCTGCATCGGCATGTCGTCGTGGCAAGACTTACCCGTATTGGCAGCCACAATCAGTTTTATCAGTTCGCCAGCATCGGTGAAGATCCACAGGATTTGAAGTATGCAGGTGAGCGTACTTGGCTTGAGATTGGCGATCATAATACCGTTCGAGAAGCTTGTAGCTTACATCGTGGCACAGCCCAAGATGGTGGACTGACCAAAATTGGTAGCCACAACCTGATGATGGTTAATACGCACATTGCTCATGACTGCTTGATTGGTGATCATAACGTACTGGCTAATAATGTTGGCATCGCAGGCCATGTAACGATTGGCGATCATACGATTATCGGTGGTAACTCAGGTATTCATCAGTTCTGTACCGTGGATGATTATAGTTTGGTGGGCGGTGCCAGTTTAATCTTAAAAGATGTAGCAGCCTTTACTATGGTGTCTGGCAATCCGGCAAAAACTCATGGTCTCAATGTAGAAGGCATGCGCCGTAAAGACTGGTCTAAGCACACGATTGACATCTTACGTCAAGCGTATCGCACGATCTTTAGATCAGGCTTAACGACAGCTCAGTCGCTTGAAATTCTAAAGCAAGAGCTATTACCGAAAGAGCCAAAAATTCAGCTGCTTATTGATTCTTTGCAAAAAAGTCGTCGGGGTGTCGTTCGCTAACTAAGTGATAGATAGTGTACGGATAGAAAGTTAGAGCATTACCTTGTTGAAGGTTCGATGAACCAAAAGGTTGTTAAGTAGTCATAAACATAAAAAGCCATAGCCAATTGTTATGGCTTTTTATGTTTATGACTACTTGACTTTTTTAGTCGCTTAGCAGAAACTGAGCGTTTACGATATTGTAAACAATTCTTTCATAATGTTGCTAGGCGCGTCACATTGAAGCGTTGATTAGATAGTCTGTGGTACGGAGGACTATTTAAAATAATCATGGAAGATTATAAGCGACATTAATTGAAGCACGAGGACAGAAAAAATGGCTATCAATAAACAAGAACATGCACAGTGGAGCTCAAGTTTTGGCTTCGTATTAGCAGCGGTTGGTTCGGCAGTAGGTTTAGGAAACATATGGAAATTTCCATATATGGTTGGTGAAAGCGGTGGTTCAGCTTTTGTTATTGCTTATTTATTCTGTATCGCGCTGGTAGGTTTTCCTATCTTAGTTGCTGAATGGTTGATTGGTCGTCGTGGGCAAAAAAACCCAGTCAATACTTTTGCAGACGTAGCCGCAAGCGAAGGTAAGTCACGCAGTTGGGGTATCGTTGGGGCCACTGGTATTTTGGGCGGCTTTTTGATCCTATCTTTTTATAGTGTGATCGGTGGTTGGGCGCTCAATTATATTACTAAAGTAGGTACAGGAAGTTTTGTAGGTCAAGATAGTGATTCTGTCGCTGCGACCTTTGATGCCATGCTTGCTTCAGCTGGTACGCTGACGATTTGGCATACCGTATTTATGGCGCTGACCGCTTTGATTGTTGGTATTGGTGTGACCAAAGGTATCGAAACCACTGCCAAAGTTTTAATGCCGCTACTAGGTGTGATTTTATTTGTCATCGTGGGTTATAACGTGATAAATGGTGGCTTTGGTGAAGCAGTAGCTTACCTATTTACGCCAGATCTTAGCAAGCTGACCGCTGACGTTATGCTTGCAGCCTTAGGACATGCTTTCTTCACGCTATCTATTGGTATGGGTATCATGGTTGCTTACGGCTCATACTTGGGTCGAGAAGTGAATTTGCTTAAGACCGCACGTACCGTGGTTATTTTGGATACGGTCATTGCCTTGGCAGCTGGTTTAGCCATCTTCCCAATTATCTTTAGCAACGGTCTTGATCCTGCTTCAGGTCCTGGTCTTATCTTTGTGAGCTTGCCGATTGCTTTTGGTAGTATGGGCGCAGGTACGATCATTGGTACCTTATTCTTCTTACTCATTACTTTTGCTGCTATTACCTCATCTATCTCATTGCTTGAGCCAACGGTTGAGTTTTTAGAAGAACGTACTCCGATGAATCGTACCGTATCAACCATCGTTGCAAGTACAGTGATCTGGTTATTAGGCATCGCCGCTTTATTATCATTTAATCTATGGTCTGAATTTACGATTATGGGTAATGGTATTTTTGATGCCTTGGACAAAATTACCAGCAAATTCTTATTGCCATTGACGGGTCTGGCGGCGATTATTTTCCTTGCTTGGAAAATGGATCAACGTACTATTCAACAAGAGCTTGGCTTATCGAATGGTGCTTGGCAGCTTTGGCAAATTGTCGCTAAGTTCGTAGCACCAATTGCCGTGATCGTGGTATTTGTAACCTCGTTAATGGGCTAGTACTGATTAATTAGAAATAATAAAAGCAACACACTAAAAAGGGCTTAAGATAATTCTTAAGCCCTTTTTGTATTTATAACTATTTCAAAAAATATGATTAGCGTAAGTTTAGTTCAGGAACCGCTTGTCCACGCTTGCTATAAAATTCAGTGACGAATTCATCAAATTTGTCTTGTTCAATAGCGTCTCTAATACCTTGCATCAAACGTTGGTAATAGCGCAAGTTATGAATAGTCGCTAACTGCGCGCCTAGCATCTCTTTGCACTTGTTTAGATGATATAAATAGGCACGGCTAAAGTTTTGACAAGTATAGCAGTCGCACTCTGGGTCCAATGTACCTTCATCATTGCGATATTGGCTGTTACGGATACGTACAACGCCAGCATTGTCTAAGTCGCCTGTAACGAAGTAATGACCGTTACGCGCGTTACGAGTCGGCATGACGCAGTCAAACATATCAACGCCGCGACGGACTGCTTCGACAATATCTTCAGGCTTACCAACACCCATCAGATAGCGTGGCTTGTCGGCTGGCATCGCATCTGGAATATAGTCCAAAACATCCATCATCTCGTCTTTTGGCTCACCAACAGATAGACCGCCGATGGCATAACCATCAAAGCCGATATCGAGCAGTCCTTCGAGCGACTGCTGGCGCAAATCGGCATACATACTGCCTTGAATAATGCCAAATAAGGCATTGGTGCTGCCCAGTCTGTTGTGCTCATCAACGCAGCGCTGTCCCCAACGTAATGAGAGCTCTAATGATTTTTTGGCTTCATCATGAGTCGCTGGGTAGGGCGTGCATTCGTCGAATTGCATGACGATGTCTGAGTTTAAGCTGTACTGAATCTGCATCGATTTTTCTGGTGATAAAAATACTTTAGCGCCATCGATAGGAGATTTGAAATCGACCCCTTCTTCAGTGATTTTACGCATTGCCCCCAGACTGAATACTTGAAAGCCGCCTGAATCGGTCAGAATAGGCTTATTCCAATGCATAAATTTATGCAAACCACCGAACTTATCGATGACTTCAGTACCCGGACGCAACCATAAATGAAAGGTATTACCTAACACGATATCAGCGCCAATGGCTTCAATATCACGTGGCAACATACCCTTGACCGTGCCATAAGTACCGACAGGCATAAAAGCAGGCGTTTGCACGTCGCCATGATTGAGATGAACCGTACCACGGCGTGCACGCGTCTCGCCGCTGGCCGTTTTATGTAAGACAAATTGCATATGATAATCGCTATTTACGCTATGAAAATGGCGCTAATTATAGCATTGTTAGGAGTTTTTTTGGATACGGATGTTTGTTTATCGATAATATAAATCTTCGATATGATCGTGCTATAACCTAAAGAACACAGAGGGTATTACGGAAACACACAGACAGCATTACAAAGTAATTGGTACAGTAGATCATAAATTAATGATAAAAAAATCATCATCAAATTTTCTATTTGGATGCCGGAGATGCAATATGACAAGAACAATTCCTCTACTATTAAGTGGTTTATTATTCATACCAGGAGTTGCTATGGCCGTTGAAGAGCCTTATTACACCGTAATAAGTCAGTCGGAAGATTTTGAACTACGCCGTTATGACCCACAATTGGTGGCTCAAACACTGGTAACTGGCGATCAAAAAGATGCCAGCAATAAAGGGTTTAAAGTATTAGCCGATTTTATTTTCGGTAACAACACTGCACCGACTGGTGGCAGTGGCAAAATCAGTATGACAGCACCAGTCAAGATGCAGCCGTCACAAGAAATTGCAATGACGGCACCAGTTAACATGCAACAAACCGATGGGAAATGGCGCGTACGTTTTGTGATGCCGAGTCAGTATACGATGCAGACATTACCAAAACCGAATAATCCAGAGGTCGAAATAATTGAAGTGCCTGCTCAAACTTACGGCGTTATCAAATTCTCAGGATTTACCGGAAGCAGTAAAGTGGATGATAAGACGGAGGAGTTGCGCACTTGGATGCAAAGTAAGAATCTAACGCCTACAGGTGATCCTGAACTGGCGCGTTATGACACGCCATGGACACTCCCATTTTTACGCCGTAATGAGGTGATGATTCGTTATCAGTAAGCGTATTTGCTACAATATTAGTTAAATAGCGCCCATAAAAAAGACAGCAGATGCTGTCTTTTTTGTATTGAATTCTTAAGAAATCTAGCTTAGTTTTTTTGCTCGCGGATAATGTTTAGCATGCGGCGTAATGGTTCAGCTGCGCCCCATAATAGTTGATCGCCAACGGTAAATGCGCCTAGATACTCAGGGCCCATATTAAGCTTACGCAAGCGACCTAATGCCACTGTCAAAGTGCCTGTCACTGCCACTGGTGTTAAGCGGTTCATGGTGGCTTCTTTGTCATCTTCGACTAGATCTAACCACTCATTGCCACTGTTTTTTAGTGCGGCTTCGATTTCCTCTAACGGGATGTCCTTTTTGAGCTTGATGGTCAAGCCTTGAGCATGACAGCGCATCGCGCCAACACGGACACACATACCATCGATAGCAATCTTATCAGCTTCAGAGTTACCAAGAATTTTATTGGTTTCGACACCGCCTTTCCACTCTTCCTTGGATTGCTTATTTTCTAATTGTGCATCGATATAAGGGATCAAGCTACCAGCGAGTGGTACACCGAAGTACTGCTTAGGAAAGCCCTCTGAGCGTTGGGTCTGGGCGATCTTTTTATCAATCTCAAGGATCGCGCTCGCAGGATCAGCCAATTCATCTTTGACCGCATCGTGTAGCACGCCCATGCCGCTAATGAGCTCGCGCATGTTGTTGGCGCCAGAGCCACTCGCTGCTTGATAAGTCATCGCGCTGACCCATTCTACCCAGCCTCTATTAAACAATTCACCAATAGCCATCAGCATGAGTGATACCGTACAGTTACCACCGATAAAGTCTTTTTGACCATTGGCTAGGGCGCTATCAATGACGCTACGATTGACTGGATCAAGAATGATAATACTGTCATCTTCCATGCGCAGAGTGCTTGCTGCATCAATCCAATAGCCATTCCAGCCGCTAGCACGCAGTGGTTGATGAACTTTTGAGGTGTAGTCGCCACCTTGGCAGGTAATAATTACATCACAAGCTGCTAGTGCGTCAATATCATGAGCGTCTTTTAGTTGGCTGGTCTGAATACCATCGAAACTTGGCGCATCACCACCAGCATTACTGGTTGAAAAAAATACCGGCGTGATACCGTCAAAATCTTTTTCTTGCTGCATACGTTGTATCAATACGGAACCAACCATGCCGCGCCAGCCTACCAAACCTACTGTTAAATCACTCATGAATCTTAATCCTTTTTTACCGTTATTTATTGCATTGCCAGCCGATAACAATGCCGTGAATGACCATAAAAAGCAAGGCGTTTTAGCAGATTTTGGCTATTTTTCATACACTAATAACTATGTTCACTATAACTTTACGTTATCATCATGAGCCTATTATGAGATCTGCTGTGTTCATATTGGATAAAGTCTGAGAAAAATGACGAAAAATATAACAAGCTCAGTATCGTGACTGCGCTGACATTGTAACGTTTTATGGTCAGCTGAGCATATTAATGCTCCGTAGTAGGCGATAGACTGATGAAATGCTAAAGTAATACCAAACCCAAATATACGACTAGCTGTGTCAAACTCGTTTAGTCTACAATGCGTAGTACTTACACTCGTTTTCCTTGCTACTCTAATTTTTGTGAATGGTATAAGTATCTATTCTTATCAAAGATAATCATTATACAAACGTTAGTCACTGGCTGACGATGAGTATATGAATCATTGGCTCAGCCAGCAACTCAATAAATGGTTAATACATATTATGGATCTCTCATTATTATATTATGGCGCGCAGTGGTTAGCTGGACTTATCGCGTTTGTGACGATTTGGGGGTGGTTGCCTCTTGATAATTGGTGGGTGCGCGGCGTTGAGTTTCCCCGTATTCAAATAATGGTGCTTGGGATTATTGCTTGGATTGGCATGTTGGTATTTTGGTCAGACTGGCAGCTGGGGCAGTGGTTATTGTTCGTTGCCTTAAGTCTCACTTTGGCTTTTCAGATTAGAATGGTATTGCCTTACACCAAACTATGGAAGAAAGAAGTACAAAGTGCCAAGAGCAAGCCAGATGGCCAAGATCATCAATTAAAAATCATGGTGTCAAATGTCTTAACCCCTAATGATGAAATGCAAAAATTGGTCGATTTGGTCAAGCAAAGACAGCCAGATATTTTGATTACGTTAGAAAGTGATAAAAAATGGGAACAAGCATTACACCAAATCGAGCCAGACTATCCCTATACCGTAAAAGTCCCGCTGGATAATCTGTATGGTATGCACCTTTATTCTAAGCTTGAGCTGATAGATCCTGAAATCAAATATCTGATGATTGATGATATTCCCTCTATCCACACGCAGCTGCGATTGCAAAGCGGCCGAGTAATTTGGCTGTATTGTTTGCATCCTATGCCGCCAAGCCCGACGGAAGCGGACAAATCAACGACTCGTGATGCCGAACTGCTCATGGTCGGCAAGCATATCAAAGAAAAAAATCAAACAGCGATACTGGCTGGTGATCTCAATGATGTGGCATGGTCAAAGACAACGCGTCGCTTCCAGCGTATCTCAGGGTTATTAGATCCACGTATTGGTCGTCATTTTATCAACACCTTCCATGTCAGTTATCCATTTTTACGTTGGGCGTTAGATCATATTTTCCATAGTGCTTGCTTTACAGTGGTCGATATCCAGCGTATGCCATCTGTAGGATCCGATCATTTCCCTGTTATGACGACTTTACAATACGAGCCAGAAGAAACGAGTCGACAAGAAGGTAATGCCCCCACGGCACAGGCAGAAGATATCCAAGAGACAGAAAACAAAATTGAAGAAGGCAAAAAAGAAGGCAAAAAAGTCTCAGATGAGCACAGAGAAGAGCAGCGAAGTTTTGGGTAATGGCAGACCTAAGTGATGGGGTGAAATGCGCTATCATGACGTAAGCATATGCTTACGTTAAATAAGGTCTTTAGCCTCTAGTCGCATCAAACTGATTGCCTTAAAATACCACCATCAACACAAGGATACGCATGGATGCAGTGTTGAGACCGTATCAATAAAAGCACAGGTCAGCCCGCTGTCTTATAGGATACTGTTTGTGACTTAGGATGAGTCAACAAGGAAGAAATAACAACAATAATATGAAGCGCCATAGCCCCGAACCAATCGCCCTAGGTTCGGGGCTTTTCTTTGTGTATAAATTATTGATTTATAAATTTCAGCTTCTAGCATATCAAGGTTTGAGAGCATTTAGATATAGTCAGTGAAAAGTAATATCGATATATTAGCAGTATCGTCGCGTTTTTGGGGTATTTTGACTATACGAGAGTTTGAGTTGAGGACATGCCCTAGGGTAAAAGAAAAAAGCCTACGCGTTGTTCATACAAAAGAAGGGTACATGCAATGGCATATACCCTTTTTTTATTTAGAAATGTGTACTGATATTCAGCTTGCTAGCGTCTCGTCAAGCAATTAGCCAAGCACTTGAATATAAGCGCCAGCACGTAGCTCTTGTAGCCAATCTTCTTTGGCTTGTGGTGCTAGACGTTGATATAACGCTTGACGCGCCATGTTACGGCGATATTGCTCACTAACGTCTTCTTGACGCTTACCTTCTACTTTTAAGATATGCCAACCAAATTGGGTCTTAAAAGGAGCAGAATAATCACCAACTGCTGTATTTTTCATCACTGCTTCAAATGGTCCGACCATATCTTCTGCGCTTACCCAGTCCAGATCGCCACCGCGTCCTGCTGAGCCTGGATCATCCGAATAGGTTGATGCCAAACCAGAAAAGTCAGCGCCGCTGCGTAATTGCTCATACAGATCATTAATCTTCTGCTCAGCAAGGGCATCCGTTTGTAGCTCATCGACTTTGATCAAAATATGACGAGTGTTCCACTGCGGTATGAGCATTTTATCACTTTCTTTTTTATCAGCAAGCTTAATGATATCAATGCCTTCAGGCGTCAATAACGGCGCACTCACTGCGCCGACATCGAGCTTAGTAATCTCACTCGATAACTCTGTCGGTAGCGAGGCCGCTTTATGAAAGCCCATATCGCCACCTTGTATAGGGATAGCGTAGCTGCCTTGACTGGCAGTAACGGCTGCAGCCACGTCGACATTTGGTTCTAATAAGCGTGCACGCAATGCTTGGGCCACTTTGAGTGCTTCAGCACGCTGGGCTTCTGACAGTCGGCTGTAGTCATCCATATAAGGGACGCGTACATGAACAGTTTGGTACTCGCTTTGGTTCAAACGTTTGGCTTCTGGAGAAGCCAAAAATGCGTCGATATCTTGCTCACTAATACGCACACGACTGCTGATTTGGCGTTGTTGCAAAGACTGAATGGCGGCATCTTCAATGAGTTTGGCTCGTAGGGTCGCATAGCTCCCAGGTTGGTCAGCGTCTAAGCGTTGCTGTAAAGCAGCAATACTACCAAGCCCTTCAGCTTGAGCAATTTGACCAAGACGCTGATTGATATCGGCTTCGTTAGGATTTAGACCCACACGTTTGACCAGTGACAGTTGCAGCTCACGCAAGATGAGAGCATTTAACACTTCAGACTGTAGCTGTGCTGAATTGGCAATCGGTTCACCAGCAGCTTGTGCCCGTGCTTGTGTTTGGGTGATCGCATCAATCAAGTCGCTTTTTAAGATAGCATTTTCATTGACCAAAGCAATGATGCCATCGGTACTGTTTGCTGGGGTCAAGCGATTGACGTTACTTTGCTCAGCGCTAGCATTTGTTTTAGATGCTGTTGCAGAATTAACGGTGGCAGCTTGAGCGCTGAAACTAAGTACAAGGCCTGCACTCATACTCATAGAAAGCAGTACGGCTCGGCTGGTCTGACGTAAAGAAAAAAATCTCATGATGCTCCTCATCAATGTCATCGCATCGGATGGTAGTCGGTCAACGCTATCTAATATCTTTAATAAGCAAATATTGTCTAAGGTTGCCCATAATAGGGTTACAAACAAGGTTATATAAATAATGACGAAAACAATGCCTTAATATAGCATTATTTGCGCCTTGTTAGTCTTTCCATGCAGTCTGGACGGGTTCAAAGCCCAAGACCTTATCAGCGAGCAATCGTGTCAAACGGCTGCTATTGTTACCAAGACCATTCAATCTAATCTCTGCCATAATCGCTTGTGTCGGCTTGTCTTTGACGTTCAGGTCATTATAGTAACGACGACCGTAAACGGCAAAACCAAAGCAGCAATCTTCATAATCGATGCCGATTAGCGAATCGAGCATTTTATCACGATTATAATCATATTGACCTTGAGCCAATACTCGCCAGCTGTTATTGATCGGGAACACGGCTGAAGCAGTAAAGGCAGACAGCGGCAATTGATTGGTGTTTTCATCGCGCTGACGCTTAACAAAGCCAACGTTAAACAAGCTATTATCCGATGGCTGATAACGTAGCTCTGTCGTAACGTAGTTCAAGTCATAATCATCGGTTAGCGCACCGCTGACATCGACCCAAAAATTATTGTAGGGTTGCGTACTGGTATCCCAAACCATTCCTGAAGAGGAAGAGCTAAAGACAGGTTGTTGATTTTCAAGGGTCACGCGACCATCATCGATATAAAACTGCTCAGCAATGCTACCATCAAAACGTGTCACACCCGTTGCATCGATGTAACGATAATTAATCCCAGGGGTAATAGAATGCAAATCCTGCAAGCGATCATGACCTAAAAACCAACTGTCTGAAAACAACTGCTCGTAGTTAATTGAGGCGATACGAGTGTTAAAGTTAGGGATGTCGTTTTGGTTTTTAAATGGCGAATAGGTGTATTTCAATCGTGGACTCAATAGGCGATAGCCACCCATGGTATCGTCAAAGGCACCGAAGGGTGAGCCTGCTTGGTAGAAGTGCAAACCTGCATCAATACTGGCTTGCGGTACAAATACCGATTGGCTACCATCTTCTTCACTAAGTTGGTTGTCCGCGAGGCTGTCTTCGTCATATGAGGTATACAGATGTTGTAGGCTCAGCTTGGGCTTAATATAACCCCATGATTTTTCCATCGGATAAACAGCGCTGATTTTGTTATAGACCCGCGCACCACTTTTTTCATTTTCAGAACCGTCATCGATAGATTTTTTGAAATAAGCAGAATCATGCACACCCGTGATATCAAAACGCTCTGCCCACGGTAATCGATAGTCAAGTTTGAGCTGCGGTAAGCGTGAATAAGGCTTGTCTTTGTCTTCTAACGGCTCACCATTATCGGTAAAAGCATTGAGCGTTTGGAAGGTCTCAACCTTTAGCTCACCATTGACATAATCGTTGTAATAATTAAGTCGAGCGCGACGTGGCAAGTTTAAGGTGTTGTCTGATAAACCCAAAGTATCAAAGTCGTTAATATAATCTTCATCCGACACATAGCTGTATTTAGCATCACCACTTAAGCGTGGGATACTGGTAGATGACCAATAATGATCATAAAAAAAGCTGGTGCGATCTTCGTCATCATATTCTTTGTCGTTCGGCAAATATGAACCGTTAAAAATACCTTCGCCATAATTTTCGGTCAAGTAGCGAAACTCACCTGTGAGCATAGGGTTGCGATCGCTATAGATGTGAGTATTGATCGTCGCATCATAATTGGGTGCTAAATTGAGATAGTAGGGGATATCAACCTCAAGCCCACTTTCACTACTAATGCTCGCATTCGGTAATAAGAACCCTGTACTGCGTCGGCTGTCTATGGGGAAGTTAAAGTAAGGCAGATAAAACACTGGAACATCCGCAATACGGAAAGTCGTATTGTAAGCTTCACCGCGACCAGTCTCCGTGTCCAAATCAATACTTTTGGCATCGAACTGCCATTTGCGGTCAGTCGGTGGGCAAGTGCTGAACATGACCTGATCCAGCTCATATTGGCTGTCGTTAGGTCGATTAAGGCGCTTAGCATAGCCGTGTGCTTGGAGTTCTACGCTCGCAAACGCCACGTCATTAGCCGTTGATTGTCCAGTTTCAGTATTGTAAGCCAGACTGTCTGCGACACCAATGAGACCACCTTTGGCTGCCTGTTCGGTGATACTGCCTGTACCTGTGTTTCTAGTGTTAGCACGGGTTACTTGATTGCCAGTTGCTTGATCGGTAAACATGACTTTACCTTGTGCAGCGGCAACACCACGACTCAAATCTAACAAGATACTATCAGCTTCAATATGCTGAGTACCTTGATCGACAATCACGTTACCAGATAGCTCCGCATAGTCGACATTGTCATAATAACCATAGTCGGACTCTGCAAATAAAGGCGCTCGATTATTAGCCACGCCATTCAGATTGGTCGCCACCTGACCATTATCCATCGCCGCTTCATTGACGGCTCGTTGATAATTAGCATTTTGTTGCGGATAGACCCATCGGCCTTCGCAGCGCTGGGCACTATCGATGACGTTTGGTAGCAGCCGTAAGTTTTTGCCTACTTTGGCGATGGTTTGCGTCGCAGGTGATAAATTATTTTGGATATTATCTGGTTCAGACTCTAAAGTACTATCACTCGTATTTAGGACTGATAAATCGGTATCAGGGGTCAGCTCATAAAATTCTGCCAAACGCAGCAAGCTGTTTTGAATGCTCTCATCGCTGGCATCGATTGCATCGCTGTCATCAATCGGTTTCAGCGTATTGCTAGCGTTGTCAGCCACTCGCACATCGTTATTTCTCGAATTGGTGTTGTCGCCGATGGTCGTTAGGGGTTTTCTCTGTGCCTGTACGTCAGAGATAGCATCACTATTGTCGTTGATTTCAGTGATGTCTAAATCGCTATTATCAAATGTGCTACTAGCCATCAAAGCAGCGTTGCTGGCTTCGGGAGCAATATTTACAGTTTCTTCGTTTACTGCTTCATAAGCGCTATTCTGTGCAGTGACGCGCGGGTAACTAATGTCTTGATTGACGGTGTTAATATTGGTATTGGTATTAGAGCTGGCATCGTTATTGACATCGCCGGCTGGGTCAGAGACATAACTGCTGACAGTATCGGTGGCTAATGGCGCAGTTGTCTGTGTGTCAGCCTTGGTGAGCGCTGCACTGACGGTCAAGCTCGATAAGCCTAAGGCACCGAATAAAACCAAACGGATGCTTTGGTAAAGCGGAGAATATAACAAGGGCACACCTATGATTGCAGAGCCTATTGGATTACGATATTTAGTTTAATAGCCATGTTTTAGCTATATTTAGCGGTTCATAAATGACTAAAAACTTAGTGGTTCATAAATGATTAAAAAATCAGGAGTTAATCATATACTCTCAAAAATTTGGCTGTTTTACATATAATGACGACTAATCATAGTCAAAAAAAACCAAATCAGCTACACTATTTACCAAAATTTATGACATTGCCAAGCTGTTTTCTTGAAAATTGCTGGGCAACATTGATAAAACTATGTGTCAATACCTACATTACAACAGATACTGTCAATCAAGCTGTCACTATTTTAGCAAGGTTTTGCCTGACTTATCACTACTTTAATGATTTACGACTTATATTTAACCTGCGATGTACTCTATGACTGATACCATGCCTTTGAACGCCACCCTGAACGCCACTCTGAGCGACAAGAATAACCGCCAACAGCAGCTAGAGAATTGGTTGCAGCAAGTGTTTGCCGACCAAGCATTTGTGCTCGATAGTTTGCCTGGTGATGCGAGCGCCCGCCAATATCACCGTATCCAATTGGCTGATAAGGATGACGCCACCGCGCGCTATATTGTCATGGATTCTGCTGACGAGCAAGATGCCTTGCAGCAGTTTATCAATGTTGCAAAGCTGATGGCGCCCGCAATCAATGTGCCGACGCTGGTTGCGCAAGATGTAGCAAAGGGCTTTTTGGTATTGCAAGATTTTGGCACGATAGAATTTGCGCATTTGCTCGTTGATGCGACACCTGAGCAGATTAATGATCATTATCAATTGGCCATGCAGACCTTGGTAGCGCTACAGACTGTGCCAGTAGAGACTGCAAAAATTCAGTACCAATTGCCTGATTACGACAGCACGTTATTGAACCGCGAGATGGATTTATTCAGTGATTGGTTCATACCCTATATCGGGGTCGAACTCGATAATGAGCTATGGAACACTCTAAAAACGGCATTGATACAAGAGATTTTACAGCAGCCAGCAGTGATCGTGCATCGTGATTATCACAGTCGAAACCTGATGCAAGATCAAGCGGATCGCTCGCGCTTAGGCGTGATTGACTTCCAAGATGCGGTGATTGGCTCTTATACCTATGATTTGGTGTCATTGGTGCGTGACGCTTATGTTGAATGGCCAGAGCATCAAATATCTGGTTGGATTCGTGATTTTTGGCAGTTGCAACAACAGGCGGCGCTCACCACCGCCGATAGTGCTGAACAGCTTGAGAATGATATGAATGTGATGGGCGTACAGCGGCATCTTAAGGTACTAGGAATCTTTATCCGTTTGTCTGAGCGAGATGGTAAAGACCGTTATTTGGCTGATATCCCCAAAGTCATGCGCGATCTAATACTTGAGTTAAATTGGCTTGCTGAGCATGGCAATGAGGCGATGCAGCAAGCGCTATTGCCATTTAATCAATGGCTTGCAGATCAGGTATCACCTGCTTATCAAGAGAAATTTTCCTCGCTATAGAGATGGATAATAAATTGCATCTATCTCTCTCATTATAAATTGAATAAGGAGCGTGCATGTCTACGATTACGCAAGCAATGATTTTGGCTGCTGGTAAGGGAACGCGCTTGCGTCCGTTAACACTTGAAACGCCTAAGCCCTTAGTAGAAGTAGGTGGACAGCCGCTGATTGTTTGGCATATTAAGGCGCTACAAGCCGCGGGCATTACCGATATTACGATTAATGCCTCTTGGCTTGCTGACAAGCTCATGGATACATTGGGTGATGGTAGCGAGTACGGGGTCAAATTGCATTGGTCAGTAGAAGATGATGAGCCTTTAGAGACCGCAGGTGGTATTTTTCAAGCATTACAAACCGGTAAACTGCGAGATGAGCCATTTATTTTAGTCAACTCCGATGTCTGGACGATGTATGATTTTGCTCAGTTGCGGGACTATAGACTAGGCGCTGATCAACGGGCGCATCTGTTGTTGATTGACAATCCAGAGCATAACAATGGCGGCGATTTTGCAATCAGTAATGGTCTGGCTAGTGAGCAGCCAATTGGCGAGGCAGACAAATATACCTTTGCCGGTATTAGTGTGGTGTCACCACGATTGGTTGATGGCGTAGTAACAGGGCAACCGGCAGCGCTAGCACCTCTGCTCAGGAAAGCCATGCCCAAATTCCAAATTACAGCGGAAGTCATCACTGATAATTGGATAGACGTAGGCACACCTGAGCGCTTAACGCAGGTCAATGAGTTTATTGACAGTCATGGCGTGGCTAACCATCTCGGTGCATAATTTTTAGTAATAGTACTTTAATTAATAGAACTTTAATCAATAGTATTTTAAGAGACCATACTTTAACGAAGATCATAAAAAACGCCGCACTGGTTATAAATCAATGCGGCGTTTTTGTTTTTTTTAGCGAAATAAGGAAGGTTTTACACACCCATCGCCAATTTTATCAATTGGGCAATGGTAAAAATAACGGCAAACCCTGCTATATATAAACCAATGAACCATGCCCATTGCGACTGTTTTTTACTGAGTTTTTTCATACTCATCTCCATTGACGTATTAAGACGCTTGTTGGCTTAAGCACTCGCTGTGGTAAATACGAACCGTAGCGAGTGCTATTTTTACGCTTAATACATATGCTCATGACCTGTTTTACCTTTAAAAGTGTAATAGGCAAACGCGGTATAACTCAAGATAATCGGCAACATGATACCGGCCCCGATCAGCATAAAGGACAGTGAGGTATCGGCCGCGGCCGCCTCATAGATAGTCATTTGATACGGTACGATATAAGGGAATATCGCTGTGCATACCCCAATATAACCCATCAAAAACAGTGCGACGGTCAATAAGAACGGACGATACTCACGTTCAGTCCGTAAATCTTTACGCATGAAAAAGAACAGCAGTAGCACGATAATTGGCATTGGCGCTAGATATAATGCACCCGGCAAACTGAACCAGCCTTCAAGGGCCTCGATATCTGAAAAATACATAAACACGGTAACGACAATCATCGCCAATACCAATGCTGATAATATCCAACCAGACACTTTACGTGCCCATACTTGCAGCTTATGTTCGGTTTTAATGATTAACCATGTAGAGCCAAGCAAAGCATAACCAACTATCATGGCAAAGCCGCAGACGATAGAGAAGGGGGTGAACCAGTCAAATGGGCCACCAGTATACAGACGATTGCTCGCCTCTAAGCCTTGTACCAAGGCACCGAGCATAATACCCTGCGAAAAAGTTGCCACTACTGAGCCGACGAAAAAGAACGTATCCCATACATGACGACGTGAAGAAGCTTTGAAACGAAATTCAAATGCCACCCCGCGCATAATAAGTCCGAATAGCATCGCAGTCACAGGCAAGTAGAGACCCGTCATAATGATGCCGTAAGCGACTGGGAAGGCGGCGAATAGACCACCACCGCCCAATACCAACCATGTCTCGTTACCATCCCAAAAAGGGGCAATAGAGTTCATTATACGGCTGCGGTTTTTATCTGATCCGGCAAAGGGAAACAAGATACCACAGCCCAAATCAAAACCATCCAACAGCACATAAATGAAGACGGATAGGGCGATCAATCCGCCCCAGATTAAAGGTAAATCTAATACATCACCGTAATTAAACATTAGCGTAACCCTCCATCATCGACATCATTTGCAGGTGCGTCGATATCTTCAGAGTCATCATGCTCTGTTTTTTCGCTCGCCTTCTTATCGCCACTAAGCGTGCGGCCTTGACCTTCGGTGATAGAGTGCTCATAGAAATTATCATCTGCTGGATCTTCATAAGGCTTAGGCCCCTGCGCAATCAAGCGTAGGATATAAAAACTGCCTGCACCGAACACGAAGATATACAGTATGATAAAGCCAATCAGCGTGGTTGCTACTTGCTGTGCGGCAAGCGGTGACATGCTCTCAGCTGTACGTATGACGCCGTATACTGTCCATGGCTGACGCCCTGTTTCGGTCACAAACCAACCGGCGAGTAGAGCGACAAAACCAAGTGGTGTCATCATCATCCAAGCACGGTGAAACCACACACTTTTAGGGTCAAATTGTTGTTTTTTGAAGAATTTGTACAGACTGAATAAGCCCACTAGCACCATTAACATGCCAATACCAACCATGATACGGAACGCCCAAAACACAATAATAACGGGAGGTTGGTCCTCTGGTGCCCAGTTTTTAAGACCTTTTACTTCACCATCTAAGGAGTGGGTCAAAATCAAGCCAGAGACATAAGGGATTTTGACTTCATATTTATTGGTCTGGTTTTCTTGGTCAGGAATGGCAAATAAGCGCAAAGCAGCACCGCGCTCATCTTCCCAAATACCTTCCATCGCTGCCACTTTGGCTGGTTGATGCTCCAAGGTATTTAGACCATGCTCATCACCGATCAACACCTGCGCTGGCGCGACAAAAATCGCCATAACCATCGCCATACTAAGCATGACGCGGCCATGCTGGCGATGTTCAGTATGCTTTTTAGATTGGAGATAATAAGCGCCGATACCACCAATGACGAAGGCAGTAGTTAAGAACGCCGCGGTCATCATATGAGCGTAACGGTAAGGAAATGAGGGGTTAAAGATAATCTCAAGCCAATTGGTTGGATAGAGCAAGCCATCCGCACCCATCATAAAGCCCTGAGGCGTTTGCATAAAGCTGTTGGCTGCCAAAATCCAGAAGCCTGAAATCAGCGTACCAATGGCGACAATGGCAGTTGAGGCAAAGTGCATGCGTTTGCTGACACGTCCCCAACCAAATAGCATAATACCTAAGAAGGATGCTTCTAAGAAAAAGGCCGTCAATACTTCATAGGCGAGCAGTGGTCCTAAGACATTACCGGCTTTGTCGGAGAATACAGCCCAGTTAGTCCCGAACTGGTAGGACATAACGACACCTGATACCACACCCAAGCCGAAAACAACGGCGAATATCTTGACCCAATGCTTATAGACTTCTGCATAAATGGGCTTGCCCGTTCTGAGCCATCGAAACTCAAGGACTGTCAAAAAGCTGGCAAGTCCGATAGAAAAGGCAGGAAAGACGATATGAAAGGATATGACAAAAGCGAACTGAATGCGCGCGAGCGTCAGCGCATCAAGCTGGTCAATCATAAACGTAGCGAACATAAACGGTTACCCTTATCTGTTAGCTGAATAGCGCTGGCTTCCATGACACGCTCAAGTAACTGTCCGTAAAGCAGGATGACAAGTGTTACGGGCAATGGCTTAGTATTAGTTAGCAACCAATATCAATGTATCAAATGCGGCTAAGCTAAGACTGTTTAGCTGAATGAAGTAATTTATATCCCTATAAATTAATGTATGACTGTCAGTTAAGATGAATATAGTATGCGCCACCATAAGTATACACGCAAGCTACTCATGGGGCTGGTCGCATACCTAACAGTCACCAAAACTTCCTTGAAGAAACACCCTTTCGGCTGATCAATTAGGCTGACATCATTGCTGTAACTGTTCATGCAAAATCTGTCGCAGCGTTAGTACGGTTTGTGGATTTTCTTGGATGCTATGACCGCCATTAATGACGGTTTCAGAGGCGGCACCTTCGAGATGGGCACTGGTGTAGGGGACGATACCATCTGACAAGCGTTCGGTCAGTGCTTGGCTGATATCTTCATCGACAGTCACAGCGGCGACGAGTGGCTCACTGATTGACTCAGATTCAGATGCAGGGCCATTGCTTGCATTCTCGCTACTGTCCTCTTCTGATACTTCTTGGGATAAGTCAATTCTTGCACCACCGGGTTGCATTTGCGCCAAGCCGTTAGTGATATCGGCATCGTTATTAGCGATAATCGAATGATAAGTAATGCGATCATTGATGCTGATGTCTTTGGTTAGCTGAATAAAAGATGATTTATCGCTTAGCTGGCTAGCACCATTCTGCAAATACAGAGCACCTAAGGGGTTTTGCGCCAAGTCGCCCTGAATGGCGAGGGTGGCCACGTTATCGGTGACAGTCTTGACCAATCCCACAGGTAAGTACACGATGCGCCTTAGCGCTCGAGTAAACCAGCGATCAGCGTAATCGGTGCCTTGAAAGGGTGAGGACAAGAAGATGGCAGTATCGACTTGTGGCAGGGTGTGTAGCTCAAAACGGTTACGCAGATCGTCGTTAGCAAAGGCTTTTTTCAGCATGTCATCGACTCGTCGTTTACTGCTGTTTTCGAGTAAGTCTTTATCCTCTAAAGCGTCTAAGTTGTTGGCCAAATTGTCATCAGACAGCATCATGCGGGAGATGATACCACCCATGCTATGACTGATAATCACGCTATTTTTGCTGGCACGATTTTGTCCTTCAGGATCAGTCTGTTGATACGTACTATTGATTAATTCCTGAATTTGATAACGGTTCTCTAAAATAGGTAAATTGGTCGGATAAAAAATCTGCCATACCTGATAGTTATCACGCAACTTATCATCATTAAAAATATCGTTGGTCAAATTCACCCACGTGGCGGGACTAGACGCCAAGCCATGCACCATGATGATTACCCGCTTGTCAGGATCGTAAGGCTCTAGCATAAACAGCTTAGGTAAGCTGGCCTGTTTTTGGCGGGTGATTAGGTTTAAGTAACCGACGCCATCGAGCTGGTTTTCTGCCAGCCATAGTCCATAGCCAGCAGAGAAGTTCGCTGCCAGTGGATAGTCATCACCCAAGATAGTGGCGCTCTCGCTGCGATAAGGGTTGTATAAATGAATATCGAGCTGATGACTGCTGAGCGTATCAAGGACGCTATCTCCCGTGGGCTTAATTAAGCCCGTCATCAATAAATGCCCTGTAGGATAGATGCGTGAGCTGGGCGCGCTATCATCTTTTTTCCCGTCAACGGTATCTTTATTGAGCTGCCCCGATAACGATGAAACCAACAGTTGTCGGACAGTCGTGGTATAGCGATCATCCAATGAAGCGACTAAGCTAATACCCAGTCCTGGACGTTTGCTGATTGAGTTGAGGCCTGAGAGACGCAGCTCATAAGTGGATACCAAGTCAGCGAGCGCTGAGGTTTGTTTTTGTGCATTTTTTAGATAGTTACTTTCGTTGGGCATAAATATATTGAGATTATAACGGTCTACTTGCACCTTCATCACTTCGATCTGGTCAGTAGGTTTACCGTTTAACGATGCTCGGTTTGCGATCGCTTCTTGTTTGCTCGTATCTTGAGACGCCGTGCTCATTGGTAGATAGTCCACTTCGGTCTTACCCATCAATTTATTTGTGCCATCTACCGATTGATATAGTTGGGTAATGACGTCATTGCTGGCTGCGTTATAAATATCTTGAGTTTGGATGTCAATATCGCTTGGAATACGGTTTTTTGCCTGAGATTGACTTTTTACTTTATCTGCTCCTTCAAAGTCATGTGCCAAACTGTCATAAAACAGATAGGTATAGCTGGATTTGATGGCATCAAACAGTTGACTTTGGTAGTTGATCAAGCATTCGTCTGTATTCTTCTGCTGACTCTCAGACTCATCATCGCTCAGAGGCGCGTTGGCATAATAAGGATCAAGCGGCGGACGGGCGAGGGCATTTTGACACTCTTTGGAGTCGGCAAGCTGACGAGCTCTGGCATAATGTAATTCTGAAAACACAGCCAGCGCTGGACGGTAATTTTCATTGAGCATGCTGTCAGTGAGCTGCATTAGGCACAAATCAAACTGTTGAAAACAGGCCTGTTCGTTGAGTCCTGCTGATAACAAGGCTGACGCTGTATCAGTACTGAGCTCATTGTCTGTGACGATATTGCCGCGCTGTGCAGAAATGGTCTTCGCTGATGCTTGTTTTTCAACCGATACGGTACTACAAGCTTGTAATAGTGCCATTGCCATTATGAGCCCTGATAGAATGACAGGTTTTATTTTTATAGTAGCGTGTGTTGCCGGATTACTGACAGGGCGAGTGAAGGTCATAGGTAATTCCAATAAATAATAGTCATGCCTATAGTCATCATAGGTCGTCAATATAATAAAACGAGTGTAGCGCAACTTTTTGGATTTCACTATTTTATTTGAAACTTCAGGTGTAATGGACAAAATTAATAGTAAAATTTTGTTTAATAATATTCAGAATAAAATGAGTGTGACGACAACGTATCAAATTTTTAACCTGAATGGCTAAAGAGGTTATTTGAATAAGCAAAAGAAAAAGCAACAATGACTAGGGCGTGTCTTCATTTCAAAAATGGCGATAAAAATGCGATAAATTGCCGTCAAACAAGAAAAATAGCGCAGATAATATCTGGATATTAACCAGCTATTTGACGATGTTTGGCAAGATTTATCGCATTTTTAGCCCATTTAGATGACTATCGAGTGAATTGAAGACAGGCCCTAGCATTGAGCCAAAAAAAACCTTCTTTTTATATTGATATCAAACCAATACAAAAAGAAGGCGCTGCGTACTTTAGTTTTAAATCAGATATTAATAATTGAGATTAATAACTGGATTTATGCCCCTGGCTTTACGTCGATATCAGGCGCTGGTATGTCCCAAATATAAAACTTGCCATCTTCAACGAGCTTAATTTGTTGACGAATAACTGCATTATTAGGGACTTGTTGCTCGAGACGACGCAAACGCTCTAGAGCATTATCGCGACGATCACTTAACAAGTCTGACTGTGCCAAGCTCTGCTCCGCTTCGGTGTAGCCCAAAGAGACGGCTCGGTCTAGATATTTTTGACCTTCTTTGAAGCCACCGCCTTCTGATAACATCATACCGTACAAGAAGTTGGCTTCACCACTATCAGATTTGATCTTGATGGCACGGTCGACATATTTGCCGCCACGTACCGTATAGTCTGAGCCTAAGTCCAAATTACGTCCCATACCATTGAGTTTGGCCGCCCGAAGTAGCACGTCATAAGAAGCATTTGGCGATTGGGCATAAGGCTCAATCCATTCGGTCAATACTTTGATTTTTTCACGAGTATAGTGACGTTGTGAGCGATTAGGAAAGTTCGGTGGATAATGACGGGCATTAGGAGAGACGTCTTCAATAAAGTCATCTAGCAAGCTAACGTCAAGCTTATCAGTACCTAAACCTTGCTGCTGTGGAACCAACACTGTCGGTACAAAGCTAACGCTTGAAAGTTGCACTTGCGGGGTTGGAATATTAGATAGCTGACCACCACGAAGGTCAATACCGGTTGCTGTCATTGGTCCACGCTCGTACACACGAGTCGTCCCTGTCAATTCAGGAGTTGCTACTGCTGGTGCCTGCGGTACTGCTGCTGACTGTGCAGCATTTAATGGCGGCTGACTTTGCTGAGTGCCAGTTGGTAGGGCATTGTTTTGCTGGGTACTATTTGCCGTTGCCATATTTGCCGCTACGTCGGTTTGAGCCGTACTGGCAGCAGCGTTAGCATTTGGCTTAGCAAGACGAATGACGCGTCTGCTTGAATCCATGGCACTAGGGACAGCAGCGACTGTGCTAGCGCTAGCTGTGCTGTCAGTTTCTGCCGCATTAACAGGGACAGACAACATCATGGCACAGGCAGCCGCTAAGGCGGTCAAGGTCGCAAACTTAGGCGCTTTAGTAGATGAGTCGGTAGACAAGCTAGAGTGGTTGATGGCTTTCATAAAAGTCGTTACCTTGTGTATTAAGTCGTTATTTACAATCGATTGATAGTTGTTTTGTATTATCGAAGCTATTTTGTATTGTCGAAGCTATTTTGTATCGTCTAAAATGTTTTGTATTATTGGCGCGCAATCTTGCAAATTTCTAATACCCTAGCAAATTAAGCTGAATGCTATCAGTAGTAGGATTGTTAAATTAAATAATTCAGTCAGCCCTATGAGAGGCGCTACTCACTATGCATTTACAGATGATAAGCCGTGGCTTTCATCCGATTTGCCATCCAACGCATGGTCTGACGCACTGGTGGTGATAAGGCCGCGCCGCCACTTGCTAGTGCCAGCTCGCGATGGTGCAATTCTTCAATATCCATTTGCGCCAGTATCTCTCTTGAGCGCTGATCATGGACGGGTAATTGCCCAATATGCTCTTGCAGATGCTCGCTGACTTGCGCCTCGGTTTCGGCGACAAACCCCAAACTAAACTCGTTAGAGATAGTGCCTGCTACTGCGCCAAGACCGAAGGACATGCCGTACCATAATGGGGTAAAAAGGCTGGCATGACTGCCTAATTCCTTTAAACGCGTCTCGCACCACACTAGATGGTCGACTTCTTCTTCGGCTGAATGCTGCATAGCTTGCTTGACGCCATTGTCTTTGGCGGCAAAGGCTTGACCGTGATATAGACCTTGCGCACATACTTCGCCAGTATGATTGATGCGCATCAGTCCTGCCACGTGACGCGCCTCCGTAATGGTCAGCTCAGGAATATCGTCATTACTGACGGGCAATGGACGGGTACTGGGGTTTGAGTGCGGAACAACCGCTCGCAATGCCTTGTCAACCCCAAGTAATAACTGGTCAATTTTGGATAAGGGACGCAGGGCCATGATTCACTCCTGATGGCTTTATTTTTTATCAATAAAATACTTTTATTAAGGCTATTTGCTTTTTAAGGCAGTCATATTCTGTTCATGCACATTACTATAGCAAACAATACAAATTATCGGCACCACTATTATCGGCTGCATGATTCAGTGAACACCAACTTTACTAATGCTCGTTAGGTCTTCTAAGCATTTAGTCTTGTCGGCTAAGCTCGTCATCATGAGTTTGGATGACCGCATGCTTTACGTGTTTGTTCAGCTTAATATATAAAAACGCACCAAAAGCAATGTTTAGCAGACCAGTGACCAAGAATAATTGCGGTAGCGTCAATCCTAAGGTGTTTAGCACTACAATCGCAAAAATCGCTGAGCTGACCATAAAGATAGCATTAAAAATGTTGTTGGCACCAACGATACGTGCGCGGTGGCTTTTGGGCGCGTAAGCCTGCATAGACGCATATAAAGGGACAATATATAAGCCGCCACTAAACCCTAAAAAGAACAAATCGACAAACACGCGCCAACTGCCACTCACGCCAAACAAATCACCAATACCCAGTAACGTCTCAGTATTAACGTCAATGTTTAGTCCTGACAAGGAAAAATACAAATCGATAGCAAAAATACTTAAACCAGCAATACCAAAAGGCAGTAAGCGTAAACTGACTTGGTTTTTGGTCAAGGTTTTACATAACAAAGACCCGATCGACACACCAACAGAAAATAACGTTAATAGGAAAATAACCACTGACTCATCGCCATGCAAAATGACTTTGCTGAATTCTGGTACTTGGGTCAAAAACGTCGCGCCATAAAACCAAAACCAGCTGTTGCCAAGAATGACAAAGAATAAGAAAGGCAGCGAGTATAAATAGCGTACCGTCGACCAGCTGGTGGTAAAAATATTCCAATTAATCTTGAGCGTCGGCTGCATGGCTGGCATCGTAGGAATATATCGAGCTGCTAGATAACCCAAAACAGCGACGACCAATACGGTGGCGCTAATCCAATAAAGGGATTGCGATAGCTGGGTCAAAACACCGGCGACAATCATACCAATGAGGATAGCCAGTGAGGTGCCCATCTGAAACAAACCATTGGCACCGACGAGCTCATCTTCCTTCATCGCTTGCGGTAAGTAAGCGTATTTAATCGGGCCAAAAAAAGTTGAATGTGTGCCCATCAAAAACAACGCCACAAATAATAAGCCGTACCACTCAAAGACAAAGCCTACAGCAGCAATCGCCATAATGACCAGCTCAAGCATTTTAATGAAGCGCGTGAGCTTTGACTTTTCAAACTTATCAGCGATTTGTCCCGCCAATGCCGAAAATAGAAAGTAGGGTAGTATAAATAGCATTGCCGCTAAGTTATTTAAAATACTAACTTCCATGCCCAACTGACTGGCAGCGGTATAAGTCAGTACTAATATGAGTGCTTGTTTAAAAATATTGTCATTGAACGCCCCCAAAAACTGGGTAAAAAACATGGCGCTAAAACGGCGGCGCTTAAATAACTGAAACTGGTTGGCCATGAAGATTCCTACAGATGGATCGCGGCTGATAGATGAAAAATAAGGGCTGCGCGCAGCTTTTGAGGTGTAAGCAATTATCAATATTATCAAAAACTTATCGAAATATAGCATAGGTTTTATCAATATTAAGCCGTATAATAGCAAGGCTTCGATAAAAATACATGCGCCCGATGCTATGATTTCATAATTAACTAAGTTATGATTTGTAATTTTACATGGTTGTCTTTTGAAGGGTTACCTTGTGAAAGCATCAATGAGGTGAAGGTATCAATGAGACTCAAGACTCGGTATCACTTAAAACGACCTATTTTATGCTAGCAAGTTTAGATGATAGACGTTCAGCGCTAAAACTTAGCAATAAAAAAGTACGGTAGTCCATAGAGCATCTCAGCTAACTGTTATAAGTTTATTCACCGGTAATACCTGATGAGTCTATCGTCAGTGACTTGTGCCGCGTGAGGTGATAGGAAATAAGTATACATGGAACAGCAGCCTTCAACTCTAGCGCGCCACTTGTCAGTTACGCAGTGTAATGCGTTAACCAGTCATGATGGGAACAACATCAAACCCTCTAAATATGCCGCGACTGATGAGTTGCAGCCGGCATTGTCGCGTACTTATTTTACACGCTCAGCGCTTTTTAGTGCATTAGCGACCAGTTTGGTGGGCTTTGGCATCGCGCCTATGGCATTGGCTGAGACCACAACAGGTATCGATACTAGTAGTCAAATCATTGATAGTCAGAACGCTGGTTCTCAGAATGATGACACGCAAAATACAGCCAGCCGGTCAACCGCCAGTACTGCGACACTAGCCCAACCACCAACAGCATCACAGCCCCCGACCCCTCGCGAGCCATCTTCTACTGAAGACACTCAGCTCGATATCGCATTGGATGCCTTACGACTAAAAAGAGCCGTGGAACAAGGCATCATTGATAAGTCAGTATTAGATGATTATAGAGAGCAAAACCTAAGCAATAAGCAGCCTAATAGTAAAGAGACAGACGCGCAAAATTCACTATCTAAGCAAGCATCTGCAAATCAGCAAGGTGTTGATGATAATGACAATATCAATGACAATGATTTGGATAATGAGCTTTATGATGTAGACGACTTGAGTGACGCGCAGGCGAACGTTGCCAATAAGGATTTGTTGCAGCAAGCTGAGACAGTGCAGCAGCAAGGCTATCAGATGATGACGCCTGAGGAGATTGATCGCGAGCTGGCAGCGCTAGATAGGCAAAATGCGCAAGACATTGACAGTATCAATAATGGTAGCGCCGCTACTAGCACTGATATTAATGGCATGAATGGTATTAGCAATAACGACAGCGACTTTGATGCGCCTATCGCGACGTTAAACGATACCAACCCGCCTATCGGTTTAGATGTGAGTCTCGACGCCACCAACTTGCCAGCACCGAACAACCTTGATACGTTAGGAAGAAATGAGACGGCGGCTGAACAGGCTAAGACCGCTGAAATCATGGCACGACCCATTAACGTAAGCGATGCTGTCAGTAGTGGAAGCGCTGATGACGATAATATTATTATCGATGATCAGATGTCAGTCAGTGCAGATAATGTGATAGGAGAGGACGGCGAACAATCAGATATCATCAATCCAAATGATTATTTGCCAGATTATCAGTCCGAAACCCAAGCCGTCAATCAAAGTATCCTGCAGGCCAAAAAGCCTAAGGCGCTGTCTCGCAAAAAAACCAATATCGTTAAGCGGCTCTATGATAGGTTATTTAATGATGGCGCTCTAGCGCTACCACATGTAGAGACAACGGTTTACTTGCAGCAAGTCGCTGCTGACGATGCGACTAACGCTCAACCAAAAGTTATCGAAGCAGACGAAGACACGCAACCGATTAAGAATATTAAGGCGGCGCTTGATGACACGACCGTCCAATCTGTCGTTGACTTTACGGCAGCTTTACCGCGTCTGCGTCAAACGGCATTAGATGCCGCAAAAGCCGTTGGTTATTACGATGTGACCTTACGTTTGCGCCAACCCAATAGCGACATCATTGAGGTGGTTATTGAAGATTTAGGCGAGCCGGTCACTGTGGATAGTCGTATTGTCGAGATTCGTGGCGAAGGTAGCGCGCAAGAAGAATATCAAGCGTTAGAAAAAGAGCTGCCACCGCAAGAAGGCGATGTATTTAACCATCGCGTCTATAAAAACAGTAAAGCAGCGCTTGAGTCACTCAGCAATACTTATGGCTATTTCGACCAATATTGGTTAAACAAATCAGTCGATATTATTTTGCCAGACAACACCGCTGATATATCGCTGGTTTATAACACGGGCGACCGTTATGAATACGATGATGTAGTGTTTTTTACTTATGATGCAGCGACCAATACTCTGACCCGCGACCCTGATAAGCTACCTGTCGAACTGTCTTTATTGCAGCAGTTGTTTGATTTTAAACCCGGTGATCCGTTCTATCGCCCCGATATTACCAAGTTTAGTAACGATTTATCGGCGACGCGTTATTTCAACACTGTGAATGTCGAATCCATTTTGCCACCCAATGAAAGCAGCGAAAACAGTACTTTAGCTTTTGATAATGCACCCGCCAATGCCATAGGTAATACTCTTGACAACGATGTTGATGGTGAGGTCAATGCTTCAGAAATTATCGATGGCGTAGCGGCAGCAAATAATGGGGCAGAAAGTAGTAATAATACGAATGGCACTGTCCAAAACAGTGATGAGGCAAATGGCAGTGAAGGCACCAACACTGCCAACAGTGGAGAAACAGTCAATCCGGCTGATATCGCTGCCATTGAGTTTGAGGCAGACGAGCAAACACTGGAAAAACTTCAAGCCATTAAACAAAAAGCCAATCGTTTAAGTCGCCTACCAGATGATCGGGTATTAGACGAAAAAGACCAAGAGACAGACACGATTTTAGGTAAAATCAGTGACTCTATTAGCAATGTGGCACAAAAAATATTTCCGGATGAAAAAAGCATTCTTGCGGATGAAAACTTTGTACCACCAACGCTGGCAGGACGTAAAACGCCGCAACAAGTACGAGAGAGTAAAAAAGTCCCACTATATGTCTTTGTCTCTGCCAGTAAGCCACGCGATGCCCAAGTAGGTATTGGTTATGGTACCGATACTGGCGTACGTGCCACGGCGAAGATAGATTACAATCTACTCAATCGTCAAGGCTATCAGGCAGGGGCAGAAACAGAAGTCTCTAGAATTACTAAGAATGTTTCGGTCTATGCCAGTCGACCGTGGAAGCATCCGCTTAATGATAAGTTAGATGCTCGCCTGACTTATGAAGAGGAAGTCATCGATCAAGGCGAAGGCAACTTTGATCTGTCTACCCGAACGCTAAAAGCGGCATTGGCACGTAATATTCGCCGTGACAGTGGCTGGAATCGTAGCTACTCTGTGCGTTACCGTTTAGATGAGTTAGAGACGGGGGTGGATGAGGCCAACTTAGAAGATCTGCCCATACGTTTTACCTCTTCTAGCCCGCAGCAACAAGCGCTGTTATTGGGCTATGGTATGAATAAAACGGATGTGGATAGTGCAACCAATCCGACCCGTGGTATCCGTCAGTACTACTCTATTGAAGCAGGAACTGAAAAGGCATTAAGCGATACGGATTTGGCAATTGTGCGTGCGGGTGTCAGCGGTATATATAGTTTTGGTAATGATAATAAACACCAAGTTCTTGGTAGCCTCAATACCGGCTACATTTGGGCCGATGACTTTTATGACGTGCCTTACAAGTTGCGCTTCTTCGCGGGTGGCGACCAAAGTATCCGCGGTTACGATTATGAAAGCTTATCGCCAATTGACAAAGGCTATCTGACGGGTGGACAAATCCTCGCCGTTGGTAGTGCCGAATATAACTATGAATTCAGACCTGGCTTCCGCGGTGCGTTGTTTACCGATGTGGGTAACGCCTATGACAAAGACTTCGAAACTGAAACCAAAGTCGGCGTCGGCGTTGGTATTCGCTGGGCATCACCAGTCGGTGTAGTGCGGGTTGATGTCGCTGCTGGTGTGACAGAAGAGAGTATTCCGGTTCGATTGCACTTCTTTATCGGATCGCCTTTATAAGAGCCTCGTCAATCGTTTTTTAGCGATTGTTGACAATCATTTTTTAACGTAGTTGAGTGTGATGTTGACCGAAAATACCCCGCCTAATGATTCATCGGATGAAGATCCGGCGCAACGAGATGCCCGTGCTGTAAGACGTTGGTATCCGCTGTCTTTTTTGCTCAAACTACTGGTGCTCATACTAATTGTGCTAGCAATTATGTTCGCCGTATTTTTTTATGCGGCTGGTACTGAATCAGGTACCAAGTTCTTATTAGAAAAGATCAGTGCCGAGACGGGTATTAAATTCAAATATGGGCGCGGTAATTTACGTGATGGTTTGTTGGTCACGGATATCGATATCGAGGCGACCGAAGACCTTGAAGTACGGGTAGATAAAGCCTATGTCAAAATAGGCTGGCGTGCAGTATTTGCAAAAGAAGTCCATCTACGGGATGCCGACATTCAACGTATTGAGATTATCAATAAAAAACCACCAACGGGTGAGGCTTTCGATTATAAAACGCTCAAGCTACCGGTGAACCTGCGTTTTGATCAAGCAAAAATAAAAACGATTGTCTATAAGCAAGTGACGAAAGACCCTATCATCGTCCATGACATTACCGCTCGTGACTTAACATGGGTTGGCAGCATGGTCACGGTAGGTCGTGGTGACTTACGCTATGCGGACATTGTCAAAGTCAGTGCTTTACAAGGTGAGATTGATCTTCAAGGTGACTATCCGTTAGATTTGAGTGCTATTGCTGAAGTGAGTGCTTTAGACAAAGCCTATATCGATCCGCTAAATATCACTGCCACAGGCAGTTTAAAGCGTACTGTCGGCAAAGTGCGTAGTCGCTATAATGATAGCGATGTCAGCGGTGATTTTGTCGTACAGGCATTGGACAAGGATTTGCCACTTCAAGCAAAACTGCAATGGGATGATATTTTGATTCCTTATGCTGAAAGCCAAAATATTCGTTTAAAAAGCGGCACGGCCACTGCCTCAGGTGTCATCTCTGAGATACGCCTGCGTATCAATACCGAATTGACTGCCAAAGATATCCCCTCAGGGCATTATCAAGGGCGGGCAGTGATTGCCAATAGCCAACTGCGCATTGATCGTTTGGATGCTCAGGTTCCAGCTGGAAACTTAATACTACAAGGTATTTTAGATTGGAAAGATAGCTTCGATGCAAAAGTACGAGTGACGGGTAGCAACTTCGATATTCGCCGTGTTATTCCTGACGACTATGCCGATTTCAAAGCCTATGCCCCGCAAAAACTAAATGGTCGACTATCGCTACATTATCAACAACAGAACAGCGCGGGTAACTTAGAAGTTGACGCAGATTTCCGTCAGCGTGATGGCGAGCATATTAATGCCAATATTACCCAAGGTAAGACCTCTGCGAAGATCAAACAGGCAGCGCCTTTATATATCGATGCCACTTGGCAAAATCTGACCCGTCGTAACGTCCCTAACATCGGTAATATCGATAGCCCAAGCGGTCAAGCGGATGTCATCGTGCGCGGTTCAGTGCTTTCTGTCGATGCCAAAGCTGTTATTAATGAGCTGAATGCCGCTCCCAAAGGCAACTACGATGTACGTGTCCGCAAAGTGGGTAATGTCATCGATATCAATCGCCTTAATTATGATGGCATCGTCGGTGACCTATCGGGTACAGGGCAGATCCAACTGGCGAGCAAGCAGCGCCCATTAACGTGGCAAATTGATGCCCGTACCAATGGCTTACTAACCAAAGAGTATCGTAGTGATCTACCGCTTGAGCGTTTAACGGGCAGCATTAGTGCCAGTGGTCGCTTAGTGAATATCACCAAAAGCGGGGTCAAGGGTCAGCGTCATATTATTAATTTAAACAATACCGATTTGCAGGCGCAGCTTGATGCCACGCAAGACGGTCGTGCTATCGGTATTACTGGTGGCGGTGACGCCAAAGTTGATATCGTTGGTGGCGAGCTGTCTATGTTTGATGTGCGTTTTGATGGGCAGGTCGATACTGCGGATGTGCCAAAGGGTCGTCTGTCTATCGATGCAGCTGGCACGCCAAGGCTGATCAGTATTCGCAAGCTCAATTACAACGGTGAGGCTGGCGCAGTGAATGCAAAAGGTGTCATCGATTTGCGCAAAAATATTGGTTGGACAGTTGACGGTCGCTTTGATAACTTCAATTTGGGTTATTTTTTACCCAATAATCCCGCTATTATTACTGGTGATCTAAAAACCAATGGCGAGTGGCAAACGGCTCCAAAAAACAACGCGAATGCTAAAGGTAAATTGAATAGCTTTGCAGTAAATTTTAACGGTGTATTAGATGCCGAGCAATTACCAGCAGGCAAACTCACTATTGATGCCAATGGCGATGCTCAACTCATTCGTATCAAACGCTTCCGTCATGTCGGCGCTGCAGGTAGTATCGATGCTAGCGGCACTGTCGATGTACGTAAAGGTATCGCTTGGGATATCAAGGCGGTAATGAATCGCTTTAATTTAGGTTACTTCCTCAAAAGTACGCCAAGCGCTATCACTGGTACTATAGATACCGACGGTCGCTGGAGTGATACTCAGCAAACCATTAATATCAAACAAATCAACTTGACCGGCATGTTAAAAGGTCAGCCGCTTAGTGCAAAAGGCAGCTTAGCCGCGAAAATGCGTCTGCCAAAAGACTTGGCGAGTTACTTTAAGCGTCTGCAAACGCAAGATGCACAAGCACAATATAAGCAAGTGAACGCCTTAATCGACAGTTTAAATGCCAATAACCTCGTCTTACGTTGGGGTGATAACTACATCACTGCTAATGGCAATGCCAAGCAATTACAAACCAAGATTAATATCACCAGTCTCGATCAGCTCTCCAATAAGCTGACTGGTAAAGTGACCGGCGGTGCGACCTTATCGCAGCCTGCGGGACAAGCCTTGCCCACTATTTATATTGATTTAGTCGGTGAGCGTATGGCGCTCCCAGGTTTTATATTGCGTCAAGGTCGTATTCGCGGCAAAATCGTCAACTTAGCAAATAGCCCAAGTCAGCTGATTGTCAGCGCTGAAGGCTTAGATGCTGCGGGACAGAGTTTTAAAAGCGTTAATGCGTCTTTTAATGGCACTGAAAAGTCGCATGTGGTCGATCTAAACGTCGCGAATGAGCAACTTGATATTGCGGCAAGACTCAAAGGTGGCTTTAATCGCGACACACTCAGTTGGTCTGGGGTGATTGGTAAAGGTCGCGTCAAGTCTAGATACGCCACGTTGAACCAACTACAGCCAGCGCAATTAATCGTCAATTTGCCCAACAATCAGAATGGCAATAACCGTGAGCTTAAAGTGCAACTTGCCGCACACTGTTGGCAGGCGGCAGATCAAACTGGCAAGCTATGTTTGCGTGAAAAATTAATCGCTTCGCCATCTGGTGGTCAGGTTGACGTAGTGCTACAAAAGCTGGATACCTCGCTATTTTCAGTATTTCTACCTAAAGATATTGATTGGCATGGTCAGATCAATGGTAAAGCCGTTGTCGGTTGGCAACGCGGTCGTCCACCGACTATTAATACCACTTTATATTCTGACAATGGCAAAATCGGCTTGCTCCAAGATGGTGATAGCGCTCCTATAAGTCTGTCATATAAGCGTGTATCACTGATTGCCTTGTCAGTACCTGAGGGTCTCAAACTGCGTACAGACATCAATACTGGTCGCGGGGCACGTGGTTATGCGGAAGTTATTGTCGATCCTTATAAAGATCCTAAACCCATCTCGGGCGCATTGGTGCTCAACGAGCTCAATTTAGCGATTTTCAAACCTTTCTTCCCCGGTATGCGCGTACTCGAAGGTAATATCACCATGGCGGGTGGTGTGGGTGGCACATTGGATAAACCACAGTTCTATGGCGATGTTAAATTGGCTAATGGTCGTATCGCGATGCTCGACCTTCCTGTCAATTTAAGAAAAGTTAATGTCGATGCTAAAATTCGTGGCACGCAAGCGACTGTTGATGGAACCTTTAATAGTGGTACGGGCAGCGGCACGCTAACCGGAACGGTAAACTGGCAGCAAAAACTACAAGCCAAACTGAGTATCGCTGGTGAGCGTCTAGTACTGACCCAGCCGCCATTGCTATTGGCTGAGATTAATCCTGATATCGATATCATCGTGCGTCCAGGCGACCGTTACGTCAACATTACAGGTGCTATCAGTGTGCCGTCGGCGACCATTCGTCCGCCAGAAGCCAGTGAAGACATTATTACGCAAACTGAAGATGTGGTCGTCCTTGATCGTCGTCTTATTGGTAATATCGACGAAGTTTTAGCTATCTCAAAACCTTGGTCGATCAATGCCGATATTGGCGTAGATTTAGGGGATGATATTAATTTCCGTGGATTTGGTGCCGTTATTCCTTTGGCAGGTGCTATCAATATCACTCAAAACGGCACGGGCATTATGCGCGCCACAGGGGTGGTACAGGTATCACGTCGTACCAATATCAATGCCTTTGGTCAGAGTTTAGAGCTTAACTATGGTCAGGTACGCTTCAATGGTGATGTCATGAAGCCTAACTTGAGTATTGAGGCCGCCAAAACCATTAGTGGAAAAACAGTTGGCGTGCGTGTTAAAGGCAGTACTGAAAGTCCAAATATTATTGTCTTTAACAATGCTGGTCTTACTCAGCAGCAAGCAATGAATGCCTTGGTAACGGGTCGTATCGATAATAAGAGCGCTACACAAATCAGTGAGCAAGGCTTTAAGTCACAAGTGACTAATAATCTAGCCGCTGCTGGTCTGAGCTTTGGCCTGAGTGGGACGCGCAACTTGACCAATCAAATCGGTCAAGCTTTTGGTCTACAAAGCCTGACTGTTGATGCTTCTGGCGGTAGTGAAGACACCAACGTCAATGTCACTGGTTACGTGACCCCTGACTTATATATTCGCTACGGTGTGGGTGTTTTCAATGCGCAGAATAGCTTATCTGTCCGTTACCAATTGACGCGTCGCATTTACGTCGAGGCAACGTCAGCGGCAGAGAACGCAGTTGATGTGGTCTATAGTTGGCAGTTTTAGGTAACGCTGTCATCCGTTGCTTATTCATCAATGAATTGCAATAGTGGCTCGATAGCACTTACCATGTTCTACCTAGTAAAACGCTGTCCAATAAAAAATGCCTTCATCGAAAGGCGTTTTTTATTGAGGTTTAATTTTGACTATTTGGTCAAAATTAAGCGATTATTGCGGGTTAAGCGTAAGCGATATTCCTCACCTTCGTGCTCAATACGTACTTCTTTGGTCAAGGCAAACAGATGCTGTGACTGTAAAGTTGGTAGGCGATTTTCGCGGCAGTTCAAGTAACGAGAGATAACCATGCTCATAGTAAATTCCTTTTGATAAAACAGTTGAGTAGTCGACATCAGAGAGTAATAATTATTAACGATAATAATTATCATTTAGATTGCGTTTTTTTGCAAGGTAATTGATAAAATAAAATGCAGTTATTATGTAAACTTATATGAAGCAGTAGTGATAAAGCCCATTTCAAATAAATTTTCACCAGTCTTGTCGACCTTTTGATTCCATAGCAGACCACCATTTCAAGTTATTATCAGCAAACAATGAAATAAGCACTTAAGGACAGTATTATGCCAAACCTCTCAAAAATCCCAGCAACGAGTCATCAAAAGATTGTAAACGTCGCTGTCGCTGTTATTCATTATCAAGCACATTATTTGCTTGGGTTCCGCGATGCGGCTCAACATCAGGGTAATCGTCATGAGTTTGTAGGTGGCAAGATTGATGCGGATGAAACCGCAAAACAGGCCTTAATACGCGAAGTCGCTGAAGAAACTGGGATCGATATCCATGGCAATACGGTCGTCAAACTTGGACGGCTACATCATGATTATGGGGATAAGCAGGTAAGCTTGCAGGTCTATAATATTGAGCTGACAGCGCTACAGTACGAACAGCATCGCCATCTTCGCTATGGCTTAGAAGGGCAGGCGCTAAAATGGGTCAATAAATCTGCGCTATTGGCGGGAGAGTATCACTTGCCTGCTGCCAATAAAACGATTCTTGAATGGTTGCGACTACCCACGCAGATAGCGATTACTTATCCTCTGGCACACTTTAGTGATCGACCCAATCCAGCAGCAGAATGGTTGACTTACCACGAGGAAAAGGTAGCGCCTCATGCTTGGCTATACATTCGAGTTAAAGACTCAGGCTTTGATAACAGCGTAAAGCAACTGATGACTTTGCGTCCAGATATTCAGGTGATTCTGCCTTTTGATCATCACATGCAATCTGTGCAACCCGACTATCAAATCGTTGCTCATCAAATCTCTCAGACTGCGCTCATGAAATGGCTTAATGATGGGGAGCACGTTTCTGTAGGTGAGCAGACGTCATTTAACGATCGACCATTGATAGTTAGTTGTCATGATGCGGCTAGTATTTATGCTGCCAATAAGCTTGCTAATGCTCGTTTACAGCAGCAGCTACCACCAGTTATCGGTATTTTTCTATCACCGTTATTAGCGACCCAAACTCACCCTGATACTGCACCATTAGGTTGGTCAGATTGGTCAACTCTGGCACAGCTGGCAGATATGCCTGTCATCGGCTTGGGTGGTTTATCACCTGCTATGATCGAGCGAGTCGCTCAGTACGGTGGTATCAGCGTGGCAGGTATTCGTCAGTTTATTTAGCGATTTTTTTAGGTCGTATCTTTATTTTTATCGGGTATTTGTTATAAAAGGTTTATGCAAGTAATGGATCTTCTCTATATTTATCCAGCCAGTAACTCTGTGTTTATTCTTTAGCACAAACATAGAATTACTTACAAACCGTTGCGTTTTCCTACATTGCAACACTGTTTTAATCGTAGTGCTGCCATTAAGATAAGCTATCAAATTAGAAAGTGTCCATTAGAAAGTACCCACGCTTAGAAAGTGCCCACGCTATTTTTTATAAATGACGATTTTAGTGTTTATAAGCCAGTAATCGGGTCAAGCTGTCTTCACTACTTCTAATAACATTTAATTTTACTCGTATTATTTTTCACATTAGCAGTGTGTTTGAGCAAGAAATTAAATGGTAATCATTTGATAATTGATCAATTTTAACCATCACCACTAATTAATGGTACCTCTATGAAAACCAATAAGTTACCTCAGTCAGCATGGTCTGATTCACAGGCAGCCGGTTCTCAAGCGCAGCAACTCAGCCAATCAAAGGCTCGCTATCCGCATGATAGTGGGCAACATGCCAATAGTGCTAGCAACGATGCTAGCTATGACAGTTATGACGATGAACGTTCAGACTATTTGGCAAGAGATACGTCTCTGCAAGACAGCTATTTTGGATACAAGAGTATCGACAAAAGCCTTACACAGGCAAAAGAGTTTGCTATGATTGAAAACGGCAGTACCGGCAGTATCGGCAGTAACGATCCAAAAAACAGTGATCCAGAAGATTTTGACACAGCTAATGGCTACAAAAAATCTGGTGGCTCTCAAAAAATCAGCGGTTATAAAGAAACCAGCGGCTATAAAAAAGTGCAGAAGAAACAAGCACAAAAAATCAGTGAATTAGACGTATTTAGGTCAGAAGATTACGCTGATACTTCAACAGAAAAACCTCAAAAAACCGATGATTTATCATTGACTACTACTTCATACAAAAAAATACCGGAGCGTATATTCATGAACGGGCTTATCAAGCATACCGGCATTGCCTTAGCGATTATTATACCGTTGGCAGCGTTTTCGGCATATGCCGCACCGTTGCCGGCTACAATGTCCGTCAATAAAACCTCTGCTACGGCGACGACTGATAAAGCGACAACAGAGACATTGTCGGTGAAGCCTAGCAGTATCATGCATAGTTCTGCCAATGTACCAACGACCGTCGATAGTGTGGATCTCAAACAATATGCAGGTACGTGGTATGAGATAGGTCGATTGCCGATGTATTTTCAGCGCAATTGTGCCAGTGATGTCACTGCCAATTACACCGAAAAAACAGATGGCTCAGGAATTATAGTCACTAATAAGTGTCAGGCTGAAGATGGTTCAGGCATTGTAGCTGAGGGGTTGGCAAAACCTGCTGACGATACGGGTAGCAAATTGAAAGTCACGTTCTTGCCTTCATGGATTCGCTGGCTGCCAGTTGGTCGCGCTGATTATTGGGTGTTGGCACGGGATCCGGATTACAAGACAGCTTTGGTCGGTACACCCGATAAAGGTAGTCTATGGTTGTTGGCACGGTCGCCCAATATCAGTCAGGAAACTTACGCAAAGTATCGCCAAATTGCCCAACAACAAGGATATGATTTAAAAGAATTTAAATTGACAGCGCACAGTAATCAAACGGTTACTCTGGTGCCATAACTGTCTAAAATATTCGTGTTTATCAAAAGGTAGCGTAATAAGCTGCCTTTGTTTTTATAATCTATTAAATATACCTTCAAAACGCGTTATAAGTGCTTGCTGATCGGTTAGCACTGGCAAAATAGAGCATTTTAAGCTAAAATCTAGGCGATCTAAACACTCTGATGAAAATGATTGACATGAATATTCTTCTGTCATTTTATTTGAGTGGCTTACTTAGACTAAATTTAATCTATCTGTTTGATACTTTTTCATAATACTTTACTGATCATAAGGATGTTTCTCGTGAGCAATGCTGATACCTTACGCCAACTACATCAAGAGCACTTGAGCAATTACAACAACCAAGAGCAACAAGCGATCGAGCTTATGGGGCTATTGAATAAGCTCTATAATGAGCAAGATGTACAAGTAACATTGTTCGGTGAGACGCTAGGTACTACCTCAGTTGGTCAGATATTAGCACTACACCAAAAAGTAGCACTGCGCGACCATGGCGCTAAGTCTATCGATATCGCTGACACGTTAGCGATGGTAAAAGTCATCGCAGAGAGCAAAGACATTCAAGCCACTCGTATCGATGTTGGTCAATTGATTGCTAATGACACTGACGTACAAGCTGCACTCAAATCTGTCAATAATGCAGGTGCCGTCAATGGCGCGACGGATGTTGTATTGTATGGTTTTGGCCGTATTGGTCGTATTTTGACCCGTTTGTTATTGTCACAAGCGTCAAGTGCAAAAGGTTTGCAACTAAAAGCCATCGTTGTACGTCCAGCTGCTGCTGGTGATTTGGCTAAGCGTATTTCATTGCTTGAGCGTGACTCGATTCATGGTAGATTTTTGGGTGGCATTAGTATCGATGATGACAACAATGGCATGATTATCAATGGTCGTTTTGTGCAAGTAATTTATGCTAAAGACCCTAGTGAAATCGATTACAATGCTTATGGTATCGACAACGCTTTGGTCATCGATAATACAGGTATCTGGAAAGATGAAGCAGGCCTTGGCAAGCATCTACAATCTACTGGTGTGAAAAAAGTTCTGTTAACTGCACCTGCTGGTGGCGATATTAAAAACGTCGTTTATGGTGTGAATAATAATACTATTGGCGACGATACGATCGTGAGTGCTGCTAGCTGTACGACCAACGCGATTACCCCAACGCTTAATGTATTGAACGATGAGTATGGCATCGAAAACGGTCACGTAGAGACCATCCATTCATTCACCAATGATCAAAACTTAGTCGATAATTATCACAAAGCAGATCGCCGTGGTCGCAGTGCAGTTATGAACATGGTGATTACCAGCACTGGCGCAGCAAAAGCAGTTGGCAAAGCATTGCCAGAACTAAGTGGTAAATTAACGGGTAATGCTATCCGTGTACCAACGCCGAATGTCAGTTTAGCTATTTTGAATCTGAACCTTAAAACAGCACCAAAAAGCGCTGATGCGTTAAATGAATTTTTGCGCAAGATGGCCAACAGCAGCACTTGGCAGTCGCAAATTGCTTATACCGATTCTACAGAAGCCGTATCAACGGATTTTGTTGGCACGACTCATGTCGGTATCATCGATGCTCAAGCAACTATTTTGACGGATAATCATGCCATTGTTTACATTTGGTATGACAATGAAGTCGGCTATAGTACGCAAGTATTGCGTTTGGCGACGCAAATGGCTGGAATCAGCTACACTCAGATTCCAGCATAAAAAGCCTAAGGTGACATCATTTATGCGGTAATACCTTGCAATCCGTATAGATTCGTCGGTTTTTAGATGCGCTAGTTTTTAGATGCAGTACTTAAGCACCCGATAGTCCGATTGGTTATCGGGTGTTATTGTCATAATGACTACCAAGGGCGGCTTCACACACGGGTCGCAAATATTTTTTAAATCAGTTTTTAAAATTATTGGTTTTTATAACCACACAAACACATAGCTATACCCTAAAATACAGTCGTTGGCTGTAACCAGTTGATAAACTGGATGGTAAATTAAGGAACGTAAGATGCGATTTATTGATGAAGCCGTCGTAACGGTAAAAGCAGGTGACGGTGGTAACGGAATCGCCAGTTTTCGCCGAGAAAAGTATGTCCCACGTGGTGGACCTGATGGTGGAGATGGTGGCAAGGGCGGAGATATTTACGTCATTGCAGAGGATAACACCAACACCCTAGTGGACTATCGTTATACCCGTCGTCACGATGCTATGCGAGCAGAGAATGGCCACAGTAGAAACTGTTCAGGCAAGGGCTCCGATGATTTGTTTTTACCAGTACCTATCGGTACCACAGTAGTTGATACCGAAACTGACGAAGTGTTGGGTGACTTGGTTGAACTTGATCAGACGTTACTGATTGCCAAAGGTGGCGATGGTGGTTTGGGTAATACCCATTTCAAAAGCTCGACTAACCAAGCACCACGTAAGGCTACGTCTGGTTTTGAAGGTGAGTTAAAAGTTCTTAAATTTGAGCTAAAAGTTGTGGCTGATGTTGGCTTGATTGGTTTGCCTAATGCTGGTAAATCTACCTTTATTCGTCAAGTCTCTGCTGCTAGACCAAAAGTTGCTGACTATCCGTTTACCACCCTCGTTCCGAATCTAGGTGTGGTTGATATCGGTCGTCATCGCTCATTTGTGATGGCAGATATTCCAGGTTTGATCGAAGGTGCTTCAGAAGGTGCTGGACTTGGCATTCGTTTCTTAAAACATGTGGCTCGTACTCGTCGTCTGTTACATGTGGTTGATGTAAAGCCAATTGATGGCAGCGATCCGGTAGCCAACGCTTGTGTTATCTTGAATGAACTTGAGCGTTTTTCGCCTGAGTTATCCAACTTGCCCCAGATTTTGATATTAAACAAAATTGATCAGGTGCCTGACGAAGAGTTAGATGAGCTTTGTACTCATATTGTCGCCGAGCTTGAGTGGACAGGCGATGTATTTCGCACGTCAACCTTAATGGGTGAAGGGACTGATGCAGTTAAATATCATTTAATGAATGAGATTGAGCGTGAGCGTGAGCGTGAACTAGAAGATCCTATCTTCGCTGAAGCACAAAAAGCGCGTTTTGAGCGTTTAGAAGCAGAAGTGCGTCTCAATACTGAAGCCCAGCGTGAAGCATATCGTGCGGCTCGCAAAGCGGCGCGTGAAGGCACAGACTTAGTCAACGAAGACGAACTGGATGACGATGACGATGGTGTTGAAGTCGTATACGTTCCCTAAGTTATTTCGTTTGAGTTGATTTTTTAAATTAACCCCCGTAATTAATCCATAAAAGAAACAGGAGTTTATATGGCAGGTGACATAGAAAACACGACCGAAGAGGCAAGGTTTATTAAGCAAACTCGCAACTTTGATATTCAGCGCGTTATTGTCAAGATTGGTTCATCGTTATTAACCAATAACGGTCGAGGGCTAGATCGTACTGCCATATATGAGTGGGCAAAACAGATTGCTAAGCTGCACAAAAAAGGTGTGGAGGTGCTACTGGTATCGTCAGGTGCCGTTGCTGAAGGTGTGGTACGTATGAACCTTGAGGAGCGCCCTAAGAAACTAGCTGCACTACAGGCTTGCGCTTCTATTGGTCAGATGGGTCTGATTGAAACGTGGTGGTCAGCATTGATCCAACATGGTATTCAAAGCTCGCAGCTACTATTGACTCATGATGATTTGTCCAACCGTAGCCGTTACCTCAATACGACGGGTGCGCTGACGCAATTACTAGAATGGCGCGTACTACCTGTCATTAATGAAAACGATACCATCACTATTGATGAGATCAAATTTGGTGATAACGACACGTTAGGTGCAATGGCAGCAGCGATGGTCAATGCTGACTTGTATATTATCCTAACCGATCAAGACGGTGTGTTTACAGATAACCCACGTGACAACCCTGATGCCAAAATGATTCGTCAAGAGCGGGCGATGGCTGATTATTTGTTTGATATCGCAGGGGATGGTGGCAAGCTCGGACGCGGTGGTATGTTGACCAAAATCCGTGCTGGTCGTCTTGCAGCGATGGGTGGGTGTCCAACCGTTATCGTGAGCGGTGCTATTGATGATGTTATCACTCGTGTCGTTTCAGGTGAGGCAGTGGGTACATTACTGACTACCAACGAAGAAGACAAAATCATTGCTCGCAAACAATGGCTTGCAGCGCATCTGCGCATGTCAGGCAGCTTGATTGTCGATGCTGGTGCAGCTAAAGCGCTGACTGAACACAATAGAAGCTTGCTGCCAGTTGGGGTCGTAGAAGTGCGCGGCGGTTTTGATGAAGGCGATGTGGTAGAGATTATTGATCAAGATACAAACGAACGTATAGCTGTCGGTCAAGTGAATTTTTCATCGCATGATGCGCGACGTGTGGCTCGTGAGCGTACCGAAAGCTTTGATAAAATTTTTGGTAGTAATGAAGAGCGCGTTGTCATGGTACATCGTGACAACTTAGCATTGACGGTATAGTCAATCCTATATAAATTGGATACGCTGTCAGCCTTGCTTAGTTTACTATTTATAGCAATTTTTATAGTACTTTCGCTCAGCTTCCTTGTATCCAAATTATATTGAACCAACTATATAATAAGGTTATGGCCTGTTTGCAGGTGTGGATGAGTCATAAAGATGTGTCGGTTGATAGCTTATATAGGTCATAGCATGACTTATCAACGTTTGAAAACTGTCAACATTTAGGCATTTATCAGTATTTAGCAGTAACGAGCACTCAAAAATCTAAGAACCAGTATTACTTAATGATACGAGACGTTTTTGGATTGAAAGACAGCGTTGACTAAAACGTGTCTTTGAATGAAAGCTTAATTATCCAACGTGCAACGCGTTTTATATCCTTTATATTCAACTTATTTTATCCAGCACGGTATTCATTGAAAATAGTAACAATGAATACCGTGCTGCTTTGGAGATTTGTACATGAGTGCTTCAGACCATAGCAACTCGCTTCAGCAAGAATTTGCACCTTTAAAAAACGACAGATTGCTCCGCGCATTTCGTTTTGAGACGATAGACACCACCCCAGTGTGGATGATGCGTCAAGCAGGTCGTTATTTACCAGAGTACAAAGCCACCCGCGCTGAAGCAGGTGATTTTATGAGCTTGTGCCGAGATACTGACCGCGCAACTGAAGTCACTTTGCAACCCTTACGTCGTTATGATTTGGACGCCGCTATTTTATTCAGTGATATTCTGACCATTCCTGATGCTATGGGATTGGGTTTGTATTTTGAAGCTGGAGAAGGGCCGAAGTTTAAACACCCTGTTCGTACGCAAGCAGATTTAGATAGATTGCCTGTGCTTGATGTGAATGATTCTCTTGATTACGTCATGCGTGCGGTGACAAGTATTCGCAAAGCGCTTAATGGCCAAGTCCCCTTGTTTGGCTTTTCTGGTAGCCCGTGGACACTAGCGACTTATATGATTGAAGGCGGTAGCTCAAAGGATTATCGTTATACCAAAGGCTTTTTATATAGCAATCCTGCTTTTTTGCATCAATTATTAGATAAGCTTGCTACGTCTGTTATTGACTATTTAGATGCGCAAGTCGTTGCTGGTGCTCAGGTACTACAGATCTTTGATAGCTGGGGCGGCGCGCTGGGTCATCGTCAGTTTATCGATTTTTCACACGCTTATAATAAGCGCATCGTCGCTGAGCTAAAAGTGCGTCACCCTGATATACCAGTGGTATTATTTACCAAGGGTGGCGGACTATGGCTAGATATCCAAGCAGATAGTGAAGCGGATGCCTTAGGTTTAGATTGGACGATGCCGCTTGATCGTGCGCGTCAGGCGTTGACTGAGAGTCAGCGTCAATTGACTAAGCAGCATAAAAAACTACAAGCTAGCAAAGCGCTTCAAGGTAATTTGGACCCAGCAACCTTGTATGGTTCTCCTGAAACCATCCGCTCAGAAGTAAAATTAATGCTTGATGATGCCTATGCTAACGGCGAAAAAACCGGCTACGTGGCGAATTTAGGTCATGGTATTACGCAGTGGGTCAACCCTGATAATGCCAAAGTGTTTATCGATGCTGTGCATGATTATAAAATCTAGCCACCGTTTTATTTAATTACTGTTTTATTTAATCACCGTTTTATTTAATTACTCTGCTATTTAGCCGCTAGGGTATTTAAATGCTATGATAAATTGGACTTATAAAGTTAAAATCCAGCTATAGCGATAGCTAGCAATATACATTATTGAGTAAAAGGGGATATCTTATGATTTCAGCAGCAATCGTCGGTGGCACAGGGTATACAGGTATTGAGCTGATTCGCTTACTATCCGCTCATCCTGAAGTTTCTATTGATTTGCTAACGTCACGTAGCGAAGCTGGTACACGTGCTGATGAGATATTCCCAAGCTTACGCGGTATCTCAGACATCGTTTTTAGTGACTTGGGTGATGATACACTTGCAACGTTGCAAAAATGTGATGTGGTATTTTTTGCCACGCCACACGGTGTCGCGATGAAGCAAGCGGAAGCATTGACTCAAGCAGGCGTGCGAGTCATCGATCTGGCAGCTGATTTTCGTCTCCAGTCATTGACGGAGTTTGAGCATTGGTATCAACAGTCGCATGCATGCCCTGAGTTATTGAAGACAGCTGTTTATGGTCTACCTGAAGTCAATCGCTACAAGCTTGCAAACGCCTTAGTAGTAGGGAACCCTGGCTGTTATCCAACCACGGCTATTTTGGGACTAAAACCCATTATTGACGAGCAAAACAAGCAAGCAGCACGCTTGATCGACGCACGTATCGTTATTGATGCCAAATCTGGTGTTTCAGGGGCGGGACGTCAGGCAAGTTTGGCGCTTAATTATGCGGAAACGACAGACAATTTCAAAACTTATAGCGTTGCAGGTCATCGCCATTTGCCAGAGATTGAGCAAGGAGTTTCGCAGCTATTAGACAGTCAGTTTAGCCATCGTATTCGCTTTTTACCGCATCTAGTGCCAATGATTCGTGGGATGCTGAGCTCCATCCATATGGAGATGACTGAGGAAGGCGCGGCTATCGATTGGCAACAAGTATTTGAAGAGTGCTATGCGTCAGAGTTGTTCGTTGATGTCATGCCAAAAGGTATTTATCCTGATACGCGCAGTGTACGTGCCAGCAACCGTCTGCGGATTGCGGTACATCAAGACAATGACCGTGCTGAACTGACGGTTATCGTGGTACAAGATAACTTAGTAAAAGGCGCGGCAGGGCAGGCGGTACAAAATATGAATGTGATGTTTGGTCTTGATGAATCACTGGGATTGAATTTCGCGCCTATTGTTCCTTAATATTAGGGCGTGTTGAACGTTCATAAATAAGCACTGTCATGGTCGAGGGATCAAACATAACCTATTAAGTTACCTCATTTTTTTATTGTCACATCGTTCATATTGATGGTGCTAGGTATTGATTATAAATTCCGCTATAATAACCTGCCCTTACTGTTAAGAGATACTGTCTAAATGCGTGTTAAGATTGTACTACGCTTTTGCTCACAGCCAGCACGTCTATCGTGCCAAGACGCTATTTCATATAAATTGGAGCGTAGCCGACATTCTTTACAAGTCAGTAATGGCACTATCGATAGTCGGAACAGTCTCAGTGCGAGCCAAACAGGTGCTTCGACACTGGTACTGGCGCTTTTTGTCGTGGCCATATTAGCGACAGCTATCGTTGGGTTGGTGTTTGGTCACAAGCTTGGCTATCAGCGCGGCTTTCATGCGATGCAAACTGAGACCAAACAAGCGATTATCAACAGCACTGAGGCAACTAAAGAGCTGAAAGATCTACGTGTTAGCAATAAGATTGCCACGAGTGAAGCCGCCACTGCCAAGCAAGAGCTGGCGATAAGTTTGACAAATTTAGAAGAGTTACGCGTCACACAAAAAGAATTAACCATTGAAAACAAACAAGTTGCCCAGCTTAATGAGCTTTATACTGAGGTGATTAGTGATAATGGTGGCATGCCATTACAGATAATTGGCGCTAATATTAAGCCGTTACCCGAGAACGCTTTCGAATATGGTTTTGATGTTGGTATGCTGAGTAAAGATGGCACTGCCAAGCGTTTAACGCCAATTTTGACATTAATTGACAATGATGACTTTGTGGAAGTACCACTAGATCCTGCCAGTTATTCGATCAAAGGTATTGTACGTATTCGTGGTCGCTTTATGATGCCATCAGGATTTAAGCCTTTACAGGCTAAACTGACTTTAAGAGCTGGTGGGCAACAAAAAGAACAGCTGTATGATTGGAGGCTTGGCGATAGGGTCGATAATATGCCGCTCTCCCTTTTAGACTTGCCAGAAGTCGATGAAAGTCCTATTGAACCTTGATTATTACTCAAATTTTAATAAGCACTTGAAATTTAATGGTATGAGCCAAAGTTAGTTAAACATAATGGCTGCTAATAGCAGCTATGTGAAAGCAAAGGTGCTTTGTTACATGCCAATTATGCACCAAATAGCCTCTCTGTATAACCTCCTTTTTATTTAGAATTTACCTTATAATTATATTTTTATTATGATAAAACCTATGACTCTACAAGCTAGGCCAACCGTTTTCGATTGGCATTTTCCCAACATACCTGCACAGCGTGCTCAAGACAGTGCGCCAGAGGATGAGACGTCGCCGCAAGCAGACGTGCTCGTGGCCGAGCCAGAAGTGGCGAAGCCGCCGATGTATGCGGTCGTGATGTATAATGACAATTACACGCCGATGGAGTTTGTCGTCTATGTTTTACAGTCGGAATTTCGCCACAGTGTTGATTCTGCCGTTGAAGTGATGTTGACGATTCACAATAGCAGTAAAGGTATTGCTGGTATCTATCCCAAAGATATCGCTGAAACCAAAGCCAAAAAGGTAAACAGTTTGGCTCATCGCGAAGGTTATCCTTTATTGACTCAAATTGAACCACATCAGGGTGAATAGCCGTCACAACGGTTTTATTTTTTCGCAGCTTTTCACCTTGTTTGATATTATTTAATCAGCTATTTAATGCTGCCACTTCTAAGCTTATATACCCGTAATATTTTTCAAAAGCCTTTTTACTAGGCAGTTTTACTATTACTTCACCGCAAATCAGCCCTTATACCTCTCCTAAGTAATCAGTCTTCTTTCTGCTTTGATCTTGATTTTTATCTCAAATAGCCTTATATACTAAACATAACGTTGTGTGATAAATCGATGTCTTGCGTTCAGTTTTTTAGCATTTCGCTATGTTCCTAACACCTTGATGATTTACGCCCTTATTTTTATAAGATCTTTTTTATTCTCAACTTCTCATTTGTGTAATTCGTTATTTTCTGACTTTCTCGTCTCCAACATCCCCTCACAAAGTGTGCTTAGATACATTTTAGTATGCGTTAATAGATTGACTATGCTTGAGTATCATGTTGAGATAAAGAAAAGCGAATATGAATTATCACAATCATTGCTAGATAGGTCGAAACACTCACTAAATGATACACGGTACACTTCAATCATCGTTTGGTCGTGTCTCTTAATAATACTAACATTGCCCTTGAACAATACATCTATCGCCCTGATTTACTACCTAACTCATTCATAAAGCTATCAATTTATAAGATAGGTACAACCGTAGGAAGTCCTTATGTTAAGTCGTCATCTTGAAGTTTCTTTGCGTTTAGCAATGACACTTGCGCGCCAAAAATCGCATGAGTATCTCACTGTTGAACATTTATTGTTGGCACTGTTAGAGAACACGCATGCTGCCAACACATTAACGGCGTGCAATGCAAATGTTTCAACGCTACGTACCGAGCTCGAGGCTTATATCAATAAGCATACGCCAACGGTAGATGCAGAAACGGAGCAATCACCACAGCCAACCCAAAGCTTTGATCGCATCCTGCAACGTGCTATTTTTCATGTGCAGTCTATTGGTGGTGGTCGTTTGGTCGAAGGCTCAGATATCTTGGTATCTATGTTTTCCGAGCACGATACTTACGCTGTTTATTTACTCAAAAAACAAGGCATCAGTCGTCTTGAGCTGACCCAGTATTTATCACATGGTCAAGATAAAGATGAGCCATCAGAGCCTCGTGCTTCTACGACTGGAGAACGTCGTAGTGCTTCTGAAAAAACCAGCAAAGATCCGTTGGTTGAGTTCGCTACTAACCTAAACCAGCGTGCGGCAGAAGGTAAAACCGATCCATTAATTGGACGTACTTCTGAGATTGAGCGTGCTGCTCAAGTACTCTGTCGTCGCCGCAAAAATAACCCATTGTTGGTTGGTGAGCCAGGGGTTGGTAAAACGTCCATCGCTGAAGGTTTGGCATGGTTAATTATTAATGATAAAGCACCAAAGCCGCTTAACGGCTGTGTGATTTATAGCTTAGATATTGGTTCGCTCATCGCCGGTACTAAGTACCGTGGTGATTTTGAAAAACGTATGAAATCGCTCCTTGATGCAATGAAGAAAAAGCCTAATGCCATCTTGTTTATCGATGAGATTCACATGATTATTGGTGCAGGCTCTTCAATGAGTAGCAACATGGATGTGTCTAATCTAATCAAACCGGCGCTTGCCAACGGTGAATTGCGTTGTATTGGCTCAACGACCTTCACGGAGTATCGTCAGGTGTTTGAAAAAGACCATGCACTCTCGCGTCGTTTTCAAAAAATTGATGTTAAAGAGCCAAGTGTCGATGACAGTATCGATATTTTACGGGGTCTCAAACCGCGTTACGAAGAGTTTCACAATGTTGAATATACAGATGAAGCATTGGTCACCGCTGTACAGTTATCGGCCAAGCATATTCACGAGCGCTTTTTACCTGATAAGGCAATTGATGTTATCGATGAAGCTGGTGCTTATAAGCGTTTAGGCGTGATTCCAGATACCGATGATATCGAGGCAGAAGAAAGCTTCATTGCTGATTTGGAGCAAGATTTTGATGCGCAGATTGATGCCGATGTTGAAGCTCTTGAGAGCGATATTCATAATGACGTAACCAGTGATGACGACGATAATGAAATGCAGGATGAAGCCAATACTGCAAAAGCCAATGATCGTGCTAAATCATCTGATGAGTCAAAAGCGGCGAAGGCCAAGAAAAAACCACCGATGAAAATCGATGTGGCAGACATTGAAGCCATCGTGGCCAAGCTTGCGCGTATTCCGCCCAAGTCGGTATCAAGCGATGACAAGAGTATTCTTGAGCATTTAGATCGTGATCTTAAGCATTTAGTATTTGGTCAAGACGAAGCGATTGAGACCTTGGCAGATGCCATTAAATTGTCTCGTGCGGGTCTAAAAGCGCCAGATAAGCCAATTGGTTCATTTATGTTTGCCGGTCCGACAGGGGTTGGTAAGACAGAAGTATCGCGTCAGTTGGCAAAATTATTAGGCGTAGAGTTGGTGCGCTTCGATATGTCAGAATATATGGAAGCCCATACCGCATCACGTCTGATTGGTGCGCCTCCCGGCTATGTCGGTTTTGATCAAGGTGGACTACTTACGGAAAAAATCAATCAACATCCGCATTGTGTCTTATTGCTTGATGAAATTGAAAAAGCGCATCCTGATGTATTCAACTTGTTATTACAAGTGATGGATCATGGTACGTTGACGGATAATAACGGCCGTGTCGCTATCTTTAAGCAAGTGATTGTCATTATGACCACCAACGTGGGTGCTGATAGTATTAGCCGCTCTTCGATGGGTTTTACCCAGCAAGATCATAGCCGTGATAATACAGAATCGCTCAAACGTGTCTTTACCCCTGAATTCCGCAACCGCTTAGATGCCACCATTCAGTTCAATTCACTAGATACATCAGTGGTGGTATCAGTGGTCGATAAATTCTTGGTCGAGCTACAAGTACAGCTCGATGATAAGCAAGTCACGCTAGAGATTGATGATGAAGTACGTGATTACTTGGCTGTAAAAGGATATGACCGTTTGATGGGTGCGCGTCCGATGCAGCGTCTGATTCAAGACGAAATCAAAAAACCATTGGCAAGTATGATTTTGTTTGGAGATTTGGTTAATGGTGGGGTTGTTCATCTTACCTTAGAGCCTGAAGCGGGCGATGAGCAAGATGGCGCTACTATGAAACTGGATAAGGTATCGGATAAAGGTTCAGCGAATAGTCGGATTATCTTAACAGTCGTTGAGACCCATGAGCCGCGCTCAGACTCTGAATCATTGGCCAGCTAAACGGTTTTACATTAGCTTTATAAAAACGGCTACCATATTGCTGTGGTAGCCGTTTTTTTATTGCTATAATTTATCAACAAACCTCACATCATTTTTTGTTACCATCAATCTAAATGATGACATGCTCTAGTTGCGAAGTAATTATTCATAACAAATATAATAAGGATGTACCATGGAACTGTTTGACGAACAGCCGACGAAGACCCCAGAGCAAAGGCAAGCGATTTTAGACAATGTCCGTCTACCAGCAGACTGGAAAACGGCACTAGCAGATGAATTGACCTCTGACAATATGGATAACCTACGAGCTTTTTTAAAGGAAGCGTACCAATCAGAGGAAAGTGTTTATCCACCTGCACCGCTGATGTTCAATGCCTTTAACCTAACCCCATTATCGAAGGTTAAAGTCGTTATTTTAGGACAAGACCCTTATCATCGTCCAGGTCAGGCAATGGGGCTATCTTTTTCTGTGCCCAAAGCGATTCCCAAGCCGCCGTCACTTAATAATTTACTCAAAGAAATGGCCAATGATATCGGCACCAGTTACTCAGCGCATGGTGATTTAACGTATTGGGCGCAGCAAGGAGTTTTACTCTTGAACAGCTCATTAACGGTGCGAGAAGGTGAGCCGAATAGCCATCAAAATAAAGGTTGGGAGCAGTTTACCGATGCCGTGATTGATGTGGTCAATCAACAAACGGAGCACACGATATTTATATTGTGGGGCAGTAAAGCGCAGAAAAAAGGCAAGTATATCGATACTGAAAAACATTTAATCTTAACGGCTGTGCATCCTTCACCACTGGCTGCCAATCGTGGTGGATTTTTTGGTTCCAAGCCATTTTCTAAAACCAATGATTACTTGGTACAGTATGGACAAACACCAATTGACTGGCAATTACCACAATAGATAACAAATAATCTAATGATAAATTTACAATCTCATCCGTTAATACCTAGCCAATTGGCCGCTATTGAAGTAGAGATGTCACTTGCAAACAGTATATTTTGGTCGCTGCAAGACGTTAAATGGATGCAAAAAGCATTGCTACTGGCTAAACAAGGGGCTGCACTCGGAGAAGTGCCAGTAGGCGCAGTGTTGGTACACAATCAGCAGATCATCGGGCAAGGATTCAATGAGCCAATTGGACGCCATGACGCGACTGCTCATGCTGAGATAGTTGCGCTAAGGGATGCGTGCGCGCGTTTAAAAAACTACCGCCTGCCATTACAGACAACTTTGTACGTAACTTTAGAGCCTTGTACGATGTGTGTTGGCGCACTCATTCATGGCCGTGTGGATAGACTGGTCTATGCGGCGAGCGAACCTCGAGCGGGCATGGTTGGTAGTCAAATGAACTTAGCCATGCAGCCTTTTTATAATCATAGTATTCAAGTTGATAAAGGTTTATGCCGTGAGCATAGTAGTCAGATGCTAAAGCATTTTTTTCGTGAACGTCGCCGCGCCGCCAAAAAAAGTAAAAACACTGTCATTAACAATTAGGGTCTGTTGAACATTAAAATATTAGGACTGCTGATCGCTAAAATCTTCCCAAACTAGGCGTAAACCGACGATAATGTCGAGACCTTAGCTAGGTTTACAACAACGTTTGGGGTGGTTTTAGCATCAGCCTTTCAGGGCAGGGCTATTTTTGCCAATACATGGCGAAATTGTCTAACCTAGAATGACTAGGCGTCAAAAATTTCACTGCGTATTGTCTACAAAATAGCCACTGCCAGTGCCACATTTGAATGTTCAGCAGACCCTAAAACAGACATTCAACAAGATATCAGTCTTGTGGCTAGTGATAACGTGGTTTTTTTGCTATAATATCGCCCTATTTGATTGCTAATAAGTTAGTAGTCTAACAAGCAGTTGATAATTAAGTAAATATTGCGTTGTTACTGTTGCATAAGTAGCATTCTAGCTAATGTGCTTTTTAGTATAAAAGCAGCCATATAAGCAGTGCCTACTATTAAGTGATAAGTGAGTCCTATGACCGTCTCTACACCTACTAATGATAATAGCCAAGCGCAGCCAGTGCGTTATCCTGTTATTTGTATTGACGGTCCAAGTGGCGCAGGCAAAGGCACGGTAACTTGGCGTCTGGCACAAGCATTGGGTTATCAGCTGTTAGATTCAGGCGCTTTATATCGCATCGTTGGTCTAAAGGCGTTTGAAGCAGGATTGATTACTGCCGATGCTAGCAAAGCGATTGATGAGATGGCTGTATTGCATCTGACACAAAGCTTGGACATTGCTTTTGTGCCTAATAATAAGTCAGGCCGTGTCGATATCATCGTTAATGGCGAAGCAGTGGGTGAGCAAGTACGTAACGAAACGATTGGTGGTTACGCCTCACAAGTGGCTGTCTATCCAAAGGTTCGTAATGCCTTGCTAACGCTACAACAAGACATGGCAACCCGTTCAGGCCTAGTGGCTGATGGTCGCGATATGGGTACAGTGGTGTTCCCAGATGCTGACGTTAAAGTATTTTTGACTGCCAGCGCGGAAGCACGTGCCAAGCGCCGTGTCACACAGCTAATGGAAGCGGGACAAGTAGCAGATTTTGAGGAAATATTAACGACGATTAAAGCCCGTGATGATCGTGATGAAAATCGTACGACAGCACCATCAAAGCCAGCAGACGATGCCTTAGTATTGGATAGCTCGATGCTAGATGCAAATGCGGTTTATGAGCAGATAAAAAAACACTGCCAGAATCAGGGTGTCTGCTTTAATAGCTAATAGAAACAACATATTGAGCACTAAATAGTTTCCTATATCTTTGATTTTAGTATAAAATTATAGTATGTCGGATAAGCAGTGATTAGAACAACGTTGTCGTTTTAATAACACAAGACAGTTGTTGCTAATGAGCTCTATAAACATTGTGTTTATGAATAATGCGCTTATTAGCAACAAACGTTTTTTTATATGACTATGTAGGATATAAAACCAGTATTCCGTTTTATATAGTCATAAATTTGATCCGTACTGTGCTGGACAGGATACGGCTATACAAAGGTAGACATAATGGAATCATTTGCTGAACTATTTGAAGCGAGCATCGAAGAAACAGGTCTTGATATCGAGCGTGGCTCGGTTATCACAGGTACTGTTGTAGCCATCGATAGTGATTGGATTACAGTAGATACTGGTCTTAAGTCTGAAGGTATCGTCGCTCGTGAAGAGTTTTTAAGCGAAGAAGGCGAACTTGAAGTTGAAGTTGGCGATAGTGTTGATGTTGTGGTTGAAGCGGTTGATAACGGTATGGGTCAAACCTTACTGTCACGCGAAAAAGCCAAACGCGTTGAGACTTGGAATTTCCTTGAGAAAATCTCTGACAATGATGAGATCGTTAAAGGTATTATTTCTAGCAAAGTTAAAGGCGGCTTTACCGTAGATATCGGTTCAGTACGCGCGTTTTTGCCAGGTTCATTGGTAGATGTACGTCCTATCCGTGATACCACGCATCTTGAAGGCAAAGAGCTAGAATTCAAAGTCATCAAACTTGATCAAAAACGCAACAACGTTGTGGTTAGCCGTCGTGCAGTTATGGAAGCTGAAAACTCAGCTGAGCGCGAAGAGCTATTGAACAAGCTTGAAGAAGGTATCGAGATCGAAGGTATCGTTAAGAACCTTACTGATTACGGTGCATTCGTTGACCTAGGTGGTATCGATGGTCTATTGCACATCACTGACATGGCATGGCGCCGTATCAAGCACCCATCTGAGGTGGTTGAAGTTGGTCAAGACCTAAAAGTTAAAGTATTGAAGTTTGACCGTGAGCGCAATCGCGTTAGCCTAGGTCTAAAACAACTTGGTACTGATCCTTGGGATAACGTTGGCGGCACATACCCAGTGGGTAGCGTTGTTAAAGCACGCGTTACTAACCTAACTGATTATGGTTGTTTTGCTGAGATTTCTGAAGGCATCGAAGGTCTAGTGCACGTGTCAGAAATGGATCATACCAACAAAAACATCCACCCATCAAAAGTAGTTCAAGTGGGCGATGAAGTTGAAGTAATGATTCTTGATATCGATGAAGAACGTCGTCGTATCAGCCTAGGTATCAAACAGACTCTAGCCAATCCATGGGATGAGTTTGATAAGAAACATGAGCGCGGTGATAAAATCACTGGTACGATCAAATCAATCACTGACTTCGGTATCTTTATCGGTTTAGATGGTGGTATTGATGGTCTGGTTCATCTATCTGATATCTCTTGGAACGAAACTGGCGAAGATGCTATCCGTAACTACAATAAAGGCGACACCGTTGAAGCAATGGTATTGTCTGTAGATGCAGAAGCTAACCGTATCAGCCTAGGCGTTAAGCAGTTAAGCTCTGATCCATTCAACGAATACCTAGTCAACAATGACCGCGGTGCTATCGTTAATGGTAAAGTGAAAGAAGTAGACGCTAAAGGTGCTACTATCGAACTTGCTGACGAAGTAGAAGCTTATCTACGTGCCTCTGAGATCCAACGTGACCGCGTTGAAGATGCGACTAAGCATCTAACAGTTGGTGATGATGTTGAAGCTAAAATCATCAGTGTTGATCGTAAAACACGCAACATCAACTTGTCTATCAAAGCGAAAGACGAAGCTGAAGAGCGTCAAGCGATTAAAGATCTTGGTAGCACTAGCACGACTGCTGCTCCAGGAACTGATGCACAGCCAAAAACAATTGGTGACTTGATCAAAGAACAAATGCAGTAAGTTGCTAAGCTATTGATATAAAAGTAATGTAAAAAAAGCGACTCCGGTCGCTTTTTTTTATGATTAAATTTGTATAACGTGGTCAGTAATGGAAGTTTTTGCTCAAACAGACAAACTCTTATTTCCATTTATCCTAATATCCGCTATCATTTGCAACATTGAGTAACAATATATCAGTCGGATTTAGTTTTATATAAATAATATCGGCTTATAGAAGCAGTTGTGACTTTAGATGTTTCTAAGTTAATTCAGTATAATGCTATAAATAGTCATCGTAAAAACCAAATTTTGACTCACAATCATTTTATCCATTAATCAACAGGGCAAGCGTCATAATGCAGCAAGCGATTAACAAATCCGAATTTATTAGTAATTTGAGTGCGAATTGTGAAAATATAACTGACACAGTTGTAGATGATGCAGTACGTGAAATATTAAATTTGATGACCCATACTTTAGCCAATGATGGTCGGGTAGAGGTTCGTGGGTTTGGTAGTTTTTGTCTACATCATCGCCGCGCTCGTATGGGGCGCAACCCAAAAACAGGGGAAAGCGTGCCTGTACCTGCCAAAGCTATTCCGCATTTTAAGCCGGGTAAAGCACTACGTGAAGCCGTAAATGATAAAGTAGCAAATAACTAGTAGTGGCTATGTTAGTACTGGTAATAGATGTGTTAATTGATGATGCACTCTAGAATGCTATCTTTAAACTGTTAGCTCCATTCAAAACTGAGGTATCTTTCATGCGCTTTTTACTGTTTGTATTACTGTTTTTAAGCTTTGCTTATTCGCTTGGCTTGGTATTAGCAAATAATACTGAGGTTGGCGTAAACTTGCTGTTCTCACAAGCACCGACGATGAATTTGGGGCTGCTGCTGATACTCTGTTTAATACTCGGTATAATTATCGGTATTTTGCTAGCATTGCTTATCTTCCGCGTCTTACAAAATAAGTGGGAAATCTCGCGCCTTAACAAGGCCAACAATCATTTGCAAGAGCAATTGACCCAAGCCAATGTCGTTATTGATCGTCAAGCAAATGCACCAACAGTAGAAGATGCGGTCTACGGGACAGCGGCGACCCAGACTCAAGATACAGCAGTTAATATAGATGAAGGCTCTACTTTGATTAAGCATAAGCGAGACTAAGCGGCTTGATAATGGCGGCGCGGCTAATTTTAAAAATACAATGCTTTTATAACTCTGATATATGGCAAAACCATGAATAATATAACTAACTCTCCAGTCATCGTTGCTTTAGATAACATGACTTTAGATGCATCCTTGGCGCTAGCTGATCAATTAGACCCAACGTTATGTCGATTAAAAGTGGGTAAAGAGCTGTTTACTCGTTGTGGCCCTGATATCGTCAAGGCATTGCATCAGCGTGACTTTGAGGTGTTCTTGGACTTAAAGTTTCATGATATTCCTAATACCACGGCTCAAGCAGTATTGGCGGCAGCTGAGCTTGGCGTATGGATGGTTAATGTCCATGCAAGCGCGGGCTTAGAGGCGATGTCATTGGCCAAACAACGCCTGTTAGACGGTAATTTTGAGACCTTGTTGATTGCCGTCACTGTGCTGACTTCTATGGACAATCAAGCATTGATGCAAACGGGCATCACGGACGGTTTAGATGCGCAAGTCAGCCGCCTAGCACAATTGACCAAGCAAGCTGGTCTAGATGGTGTGGTGTGTTCTGCCCAAGAAGCAAAAGTGCTTAAGGCTTTATGCGGTAAAGACTTTAAGCTGATCACGCCTGGCATCCGACTCGCTGATGACAGCGCGGATGATCAAAAGCGTATTTGTACGCCGAGTCAAGCATTGATGGAGGGTTCTGATTATCTGGTCATTGGACGCTCTATTACTCAAGCGCAAAATCCTACTGCTAAACTACAGAAGATACTTCAAAGTATTTAAGTTTGAATAGATATCAAGTAAAAAGACAGCCTAAATGGCTGTCTTTTTACTTTTTGATGGACAAGGAAAAGCTGCTACACTACTTAAATTTATGCTTACAACCTTTCTAAAATATAATGGCCATATCAAAAATGTTCATCTAACTAAATATGAATATTACTATCATGAGCGTTTATCGCTAATTAGATTTTTAATAATAACGCCACTAAATGATGTTGGATAATATGAAATTACAGATATTAAGTGACTTACACATTGACAGCTATGCCCGGCAATTGCATCCGATGGGGCATATTCCTAAGACCGATGCAGACATTGTATTGGTCGCTGGTGACACCGCTAATAGTGATAGCGGCATGCCGTGGCTACAAGAGCAAGCTGCACGTTTACAGGTACCGCTTATTACCATCGCGGGAAATCATGAGTATTTCAAAGAAGATGTGCTAAATTTCGATCAGAAATTGGCAACATGGGATAATTACGATGAAACCTCAGCCAAAGGCATGCGCGTGCTCCAGTGTCAGCATATTGATATCGGAGAAGTACGCATCTTAGGGTGTACGCTATGGACTGATTATCAGTACCAAGCGAATGAGGACACTATGGTCGCTGCTAAACGCTTTATGCGGGACTATACGCAAATATATGCTGGTGATCAGCTATTCTCACCTGAGCTGTCTATGCAATTGCATGCTGAGCAGCGTCAATGGTTACAACAAGCCTTGATAACCGCGAAAACACTGGGCAAAAAAACGATAGTGATGAGTCATCATAGCATCAGTGCATTATCAGTGTCTGAGAAGTATGCCAGCCTACCCAGTAATGCAGCGTTCGTCAGTGATTTATCTGGCTGGATGCATGAAACTTGGGCGCCTACGCTGTGGGTGCATGGACATACGCACGAAGCATTTGACTATCGTATTGGTAATACCCGAGTGATTGTCAATCCACGCGCTTATCCAAACGAGGTGAGTAGTACAGCATTAGCCTTTGCTTGGGATAAAGTCATTGATATTGGTTGAGCCGTTTTTCGTGTAAATACGTTGGATCGCTAGCAGTGGCTTAGCGCATTCTGAAATAGCCTATCATTCATCATTCATAATTGGTCTTAAAAGTCCGTTCATTATCGCTGCTTATATTGCAACTGGATTTATATTTTGTTCATTCCTGATAAAAAATCTGCTAGGCTTGCTAGCATGAGCAAATATCCTATTAGTACCCAGTCAAAACTATCCGCAGATAAGCTTGCGAGTCACACGCCAAGTGCGCCTGCGCCGTCACACTTACCTGACAGTATGATCTCTTCGGTCAGCTTATTACCTGATAATAAGCGACTGATTTTATTTACTAGGCACTCTCTACGCGAGCGTTCTGATGGTAACGGTTTTGCCAGTTATCAGTTGCCGCTCACGCCTAAAGGTCGCATATTGGCTAAGTCTTGGGGACGTTGGCTAGCAGGACACCTGCCGTATTCGCTCGATGTCGATAGCATCTCAAGTCCGATTGGGCGCTGCATTGACACGGCACAATTGATGCAAGAAGGGGCGGGGTTACAGCGTCATATTGCTCATCAATCATTGCTAGTGGAGCCGGGCAGTCTGGTTACTGAACCTGAGATTGCCAATGTCGTATTCAAAGAAATTGGTGTGCTTAACTTTATTAATCGTTTTTTGCAAGGAAACCTCGAAGGTACTAAAAATGCCTATCAAGGTGGTCTTGATATTTTATCGCTCTTTTATCAACATCAGCCGCAGCATGGGCATTTGATGCTCGCTGTTAGTCATGATACTTTGTTATCAGCTTTTTTGGCGGTAATGCTTGATGTGACCGAAATCGATTGGAATGATTGGCCTAAGATGATGGAAGGGGTGTTTTTGTGGTTCGATGACAAGCCTTTTGATCAGGCGAATGCTTATTTTGTCTGGCGTGGTGAGGTTTATATTCGTCCTGTTAGTACTTTGTTAGAAGGTTACCGTGCTGCCGGCTTTCATCCTAGCAAATTATTGCTGCCACCAAAAGTGAAGTGGACTTAATTTTCAAAGGGGTTTTATGCTTATTAAGCACAAACTTGACCCATTCATCTCAAAAATGGAAAATCAGTCGAATTTTATTTTTTATCCCTCTGTTCGGCTTTTACCATAAGAAAACTGAGAACGATCACCCACACTGCGACCATGTTTCCATAATTGCATGCCATGCGATAGCTGGTTACTCTCCCATGCCTGTAAGGCTTTAGGAACGTTATGACTATGGTCAACGAGTGCCTCTACCAACGAAATAGCGTTTGCTGCTGCTTTTGCCGTACCCGCTGCTGTATGAGGCCGAGGAATAAAAGCGGCATCTCCTATCAGTGCCATTCTATCGAAAGCCATCTGCGGCACTGTTAAGTCTAAAATCGACTGTACAAAAGGCTCTTTAGTCGCGGCTACTAATTTTTTGAAGGGGTCAGCGAGTACAAGATCTGCGTAGCTTCGCATTGCTCGATCAACAGCAGGCGACATCATTCCTGGCGGCACAGAATGCGTTCTACATTTACTGTTTTTGTCGGTAAGTATATGAGCTAACTCCGTTTTCTCATCATAGTTAACGTACCAAACCCAGTTAAATCGGCGTTTTCCTGGAACCAGCGATTCGTTTTCACCAGGAATGACGTAGGCCAAAATATGCGAGTTTGGAAAATCATAAAATACAAACCGTTCAGTAAATATCTTAGCCACTTCTGGCGCTAAGTCAGCTTCGTCGATCAAACCTCTATAAGCCACGTAACCTGCATATTGAGGCTCATAAGTGGGCAAAAGCTGTTGGCGTACAGTTGAATTTGGCCCGTCAGCACCAATCAATAAATCTCCAGTTTCACAAGAGCCATCAACAAAAACAGCTGTTACTTTAGCGCCTTTTGATTGTACCTGCGCTAATACTTTACCTTGATGATAATGCTTATCTGGAAAGTGTCTTCGCATCGAGCGATAGAGAATATTCCAAGAGGTGAGCGTCTGACGCATGGCCATTTTTTCAATTGAGCCATTTTTTTGCAGATAATAGCGCTCAAGAGCATCGACGCCTAGCTTATCTGTCGCAATTCCCGCCTTTTTAAGAGCAGTCACGACATCAGCTTGCAAAACAACACCACCGCCTCTGCTATCCAAATCATGAGCAGAACGCTCGTAAATATCTACTTGCCAGCCAATAGAACGTAATAGTGTCCCTGAAAACAGCCCAGCTAAAGAACCACCGATCACGATTGCACGCTTAGTCATTGATTCCACTGAGCCTCTCCTAAATATCCATATACAAATAAGAATAGCATAAAAAAACCTTGCCCCAGTATTAGAACCAGTGACAAGGTTTTTTTATGCTTACGGTCTAAACAGAACAAATCTTAAGCTTGAAGGCCTTTGATTGTTTTGTTTAGGCGGCTCTTACGACGAGCAGCTTTATTCTTATGAATAATACCTTTGTCAGCCATACGATCAAGAACCGGTACCGCTTTTTTGTAAGCTTCGGTAGCCGCGTCATAATCTTTAGCTGCGATTGCCGCATCAACACGTTTTAAGTAAGTACGAACCATAGAGCGTTGTGACGCAGAGTTCTGACGACGTTTGGTGTTTTGACGGGCGCGTTTACGAGCTTGTGCAGTATTAGCCACGCGTATCTCCTTGATAAAGACAGATAAAAATATGAATGTTGATTGCAATAATGGGTTTAACAATCATCGGTGACGAGCAGCCTCTCGCCAAACATGATGTCGATGTCTGATATTAATAGGGTATCTAATATCAATAGATCATCGCAAGCGTCAGAACTGTTTGGAATAATTAAACAGCGTTGACGTGTAAAGCCGGTTATCTTAGCAAATTATTGCGCTTAGAACAATATATTTGATGGTTAATGCTCAAAGTAGTTAAACTATTTGCTAATATTTTACTTTATTAGGCTATTAAGAGTAAAGTCAGCTGCCAAGTCATACCTATCGCTGACAAAATCTCTTACAATAAACTGTGCTTAATGAGCTCAGTTATCTGTTAATTTAGGTATGATAGAGGAGCAATCTGTCTTTACGGATATGTCTTCTCATAATCATGGATTTTCTAACATTATATAAATGGATAAGGTATGCAGCGAAAAGCAATTATGATTGGCGCGACAGGATTGGTGGGGGAACACCTTGTCAAACAATTGAGTGAGCTTTACGACACGTTGATTGTGATTGCACGGCATCCGCCACGCTACATCAATGCCAGTATGCGCTTTTATCAGGTCAATGACTTCGACAATCTAAGCGAAATATTTGTCAGTGTGGGTGTTGATCGAACGACAGATGCCTTTAGTTGCCTCGGCACCACAAAAAAGCAGGCTGGCAGTGACGAAGCGTTTCGAAAAGTCGATCACGATTATAATATGAACTTTGCCAAACTATGCCGCGATAAAGGCGTTGAAAATTTCTTTTTATTATCTTCAATGAACGCTGATATCGACAGTCGGTTTTTGTACAATCGAGTAAAGGCTGAAACTGAGCAGTCAATTAGCGCATTAGATTTTGCGCAACTAGTGATTTTTCGCCCGTCATTGTTACTTGGCAAACACAAGGGACGTCCGCTTGAAAGCCTTGGTCAAAAAGCCTTTAAACTTATCTCGCCGTTATTGTCAGAGTCTTTATCATTGCATCCCATTTCTGCCAAACGTGTCGCTAGTGCAATGGCGATGAGCGCCAATGATATGTATCAGCGTAGTAAATACCGTACGGAACCGCTAATTAAGCATACTAATATTATCGAAAATAAGCAGATGCTGGCGATGACCAGAGTGAAAAAATAGCCTAAGCGGTATATCAAAAAAAGTTAAAATCAATCATAAGTAGTTAGGGAGCTTGATCATGTCAGACACGATGCCAGAATCAACCGCGATGAATAAAGAGAACTTTGTGACCTGTGATTTATTGGATGCCAATCCTGAGTCGCAGGTATGTTTGCCCAATATCGAAGGCAAGTCGTTTCATCGTTTCGGTGGCAAAGACAGATTTTGCGGTGAAATCGTGACGGTGAAATGCTTTGAAGACAATAGCCGTGTAAAATCATTACTGAACAGCGATGGCAAAGACAAAGACGGTAATGGCAAAGTATTGGTGGTCGACGGTGGTGGCTCAATGCGTTGCGCGCTGTTAGGCGATATGATTGCACAGTCAGCAATTGATAATGGCTGGGCAGGGGTCGTGGTGTATGGCTGTGTTCGTGATGTCGATGATATGGCAGCAATGGATATCGGTGTCATGGCACTCGGTTGCATCCCTCGTAAATCAAATCGCCGCGATGAAGGCCAGACGGACATTGAAATTAGCTTTGGTGATTTGACACTAAACTCTGGTATGTTTGTCTACGCAGATAATAATGGCATTATCGCGAGCGACAAGCCATTAATTTAAAAACAGCTTATAATTTAAAAACAGCTTAATGATTATAACTCAAAAACCTCAGCTCAACCGTTGAGGTTTTTACATTTAATTATCCTGTCTTTATGTACGAATACTATTTTTATCAACTATTTAGCTGTTGGTTTTTTAATAAAAATGCTAAGTGACAAACCGTTACGGCATAAATTTTGGTAATTGCTGAAATATTCGTATAATAGCTTTCTGACTCTTAACATTGATCCTATCCTTTATGCCTATCACTGCTTTGACTGACGCCTTTGACCCGATTAACCAGCAGTTGTTTCCTATCCAAAATGCCCAGCGGCGTTGGCTGGCTCCTGTGCATGGGGCTGTCAGCAGTTTATGGCTGGCAAGTCTAGTACAAACGCCGCTATGGAATGTTGCTGACCGTTTGAAGGTTGTGGTAACCCGTGACCAAAACCAGCTCAATCAGATAGAGACGGAATTGGCATTTTGCGGGGTCGATGCTTATGTGTTCCCCGATTGGGAGACATTGACTTATGATGAGCTGTCCCCGCATCAAGATATTGTCAGTGAGCGTATCAATCTATTAACCGATATGCCAACGACAGGGGTGCTGCTCATCTCGGTTCAAGCTTTGATGCATCGGGTCGCACCGCCAAGCTGGCTGATAGGGCAGCATTTTGATTTGAGTGTGGGTGATCGATTTAATATCAACACTCAACGTGGTCTATTGGCAAAGGCAGGTTACCGTGCAGTTGAGAATGTCTTTGAGCCGGGCGAATTTGCCGTACGCGGTAGCATCATTGATATCTTTGCGATGGGTCAGCCGTTTCCGCTACGTCTAGATCTGTTTGACGATGAAATTGAGACCATTCGCTTCTTTAATCCGCAGACCCAGCGGACGTTGACCGTTGATGACCTTAAAACGATGATGAGTGGCAATGATAGTAGCATGGGCAAAGAGTCACTATCGCTACTGCATAAACTGCCAGATATCTCAAAGCCTATCCAGCAATTTCAAATCCTACCGGCGAAAGAGTTTCCGCTCGATGAAGGGCGTGAGACTTTCCGCACTAACTTTGCTGCCATGTTCCCTAGTGCCAGTAGTCGTAAGTTTGAGCTGCATAAAGATGTGATGGCAGGTATCGCCAGTAGCGGATTAGAATACTACCAACCATTATTTTTTGATTTAAAGGATTGGGAGGCGGAGAGTAGCTTATTTGCTTACTTACCAAGCGATGCCTTATTTATAACAGATGAGCTAATTAACGAAAAGCAAGCAGATTACTGGTCACAGATTCAGCGCCGTTATGAAGAGCGTCGTCATGATGTTGATAAGCCCATCGTCGCCCCTGAGCTATTGTATTTATTATCAAATACTCTAAACGAGCACCTCAACCACTATCCACGCGTGATTCTCAGTGCCCGTAATGAATTGGCTACCATGACCGATGTCGCTGCGATTGATAGCGATGATTCACGGTTAGAGGTTGAACAACAGTCAGATTCACAGCCACAACTGCCGCTTGTGGCAAATAAACAGCAAGGCTTGGTGACGTTAAGCGCGCTAGAGCCACCGCAATTATCAGTGAATCATCAAAAAGCTGAACCTCTCACGGAGTTATTAGAATTTTTAGCGCTACAAGCGCAAACGGCGACACCAGTATTAATCGTTGCCGAAACAGCAGGTCGTCGTGAGATTTTGATCGAGCTGTTTAAAGGTAAAATAGACATCAAAGCTTATGATAGCTTTGAGGCGTTTCTAGCCGCTGATAAAACTACTGGGCTTAATGATAAAAAGCTGCCACAGGTTGGGCTAACCGTTGCACCCATTGAACGCGGCGTTTATGTCCCTGAGCGTTTGGTATTGATTAGTGAGACACAGCTGTTTGGGCGTCAAGTATTACAGACGCGCCGTCGCCGTCAAAGCGGTGTGTCAGAAGAGTTTTTGGTAAAAAGTGTTACTGAGATAACAGATGGTAGTCCCGTTGTGCATATCGAGCACGGTATCGGTCGCTATAATGGTCTGATTACACTAGATGTGGGTGATGGCGAGCAAGAGTTTATTCATTTGAAATACGCTGATGATGCCAGTATTTATGTGCCAGTCGCCAATCTACAAATGATCAGCCGTTATAGTGGCGGAGATCCTGCACTTGCGCCATTGCATAAAATCGGCAGCGGCAAATGGGACAAAGCCAAGCAAAAAGCTTTGGAGCAAATTCATGATGTTGCTGCTGAACTGCTCAATATGCAAGCACGGCGTGAAGCTAAAGTCGGTATTCATTTTAAAATCGACTCATCACAGTATGAGCTGTTTGCCAGTCAATTTGCTTTTGAAGAAACACCTGATCAAGCCAATGCTATCCATGCCGTTATGGAAGACATGAGGCAAAACCAACCAATGGATCGCCTTATCTGCGGTGATGTGGGTTTTGGTAAAACTGAAGTCGCTATGCGCGCTGCGTTCATTGCGGTTAGTGCTGGCTATCAAGTAGCGGTATTGGTACCGACGACTTTGCTGGCAGGTCAGCATGAAGACAATTTTCGCGATCGTTTTGCTGATTGGCCGGTACGAGTCGAAACGCTGTCGCGTTTTGGCGGTAAAAAGCATCAAGATACGGTATTGGCTGACTTGACGGCTGGTAAAGTTGATATTGTTATCGGCACTCATAAGTTATTACAACCGGATGTGAAGTTTTCTAATTTGGGCCTGATGATTGTCGATGAAGAGCATCGATTCGGTGTGCGTCATAAGGAGCGTATCAAGGCGATTCAGACCGATGTAGATAGTATGTCGATGACAGCGACCCCAATCCCTAGAACGCTTAATATGGCGCTCTCTGGTATGCGTGATATGTCGATTATTGCTACGCCACCTGCTCGTCGTCTGGCGATTAAAACCTTTGTCATGCAAAAAACAGAAGCATTAATGAAAGAGGCTATCTTGCGCGAGTTACTGCGTGGAGGACAGGTGTATTTGCTTCATAACGATGTTGCCAGTATCGAGCGTATGGCTGAGACCATTCGCGAGCTAGTACCAGAGGCGCGAGTAGGGGTCGCTCATGGTCAAATGCAAGAGCGCCAACTTGAACAAGTAATGCAGCAGTATTATCATAAAAAATTCAACGTCCTGATATGCTCGACTATTATTGAAACCGGTATTGATGTGCCGAATGCCAATACCATTATCATTGAGCGCGCTGACAAGTTTGGCTTGGCTCAGTTGCATCAGCTGCGTGGTCGTGTAGGTCGTAGCCATCATCAAGCGTATTGTTACTTACTTGTGCCGTCTATTAAGGGTCTCAAAGGTGATGCCAAGCGACGCTTACATGCCATTGAACGTGCTAATACACTGGGTGCAGGTTTTATGCTGGCAAGTGAAGATTTAGAGATTCGCGGGGCTGGCGAGATACTTGGTAAGCAGCAAAGCGGCAATATGCAAGCGATTGGCTTCAGTTTATATATGGACATGCTGGAGCGCGCGACAAAAGCGATTAAAGCGGGTAAAGAGCCCGATTTGAGTACGCCATTGTCACTGACCAGCGAGATTAATCTGCATAGCTCGGCATTGATACCAGAAGAGTATTTACACGATGTGCATCAGCGTTTGTTGTTTTATAAACGTATCAGTAATGCCGATGATAAAGAAGCGCTCACTGATATCCGTACCGAAATGATTGACCGTTTTGGCATATTACCCGATCAAACCAAGCAGCTTTTTGCCATTCACGGACTGCGTATACAAGCCGAACCACTAAAGATCAATAAAATTGATGCCAATAGTAATAGTATGACGTTGGAATTTGCGCCTGATACACCCGTTGATGCGTTAGCGATTATTAAATTGATTCAGAGCAATGGGCAGCGCTATCGTATGAATGGTGCTTCTGGTATTCGTTACCAAGATGCCGATAAACTGGCAACACCGCAGCAGCGCGTCACTGTGATCCAAGAGCTATTACGCTACTTTAGTGAACATATGGTGACAGAGCCTGTTTAGCTTTGTTCTAAGCAACGGCTTAGCAGGTACAGGCGTCAACTATGCTACGCTAAACGAACATTCCAAGGCAATCAGTCAGGGTGCTATTTTATCAACTAGATAACTGATAAAATAGCGACATTCTATATTTAGCCTATTATCTTTATACAGTCGATTCACTCTAAAAATCATCCCAGCTGGATGCTTTATTTGTCGTATCTTTTTCATATTGAACTGGCTATAACCCATTAAGTTTTTAATTCATTTCCTTTTATTCAAGCGTCATAACAAGAGAACCGTCATTATGTTCCAACTTCATCATAAACTTGCTGCTGATAGTTTCTTAGTGGGGGATTTCCCTTTATCGACTTGTCGTCTAATTAATGATTGCCAGTTTCCTTGGTTGATATTGGTGCCACGAGTATCAGGCATCAAAGAGTTATATGAGCTGTCTGAGGCAGACCAAGTGCAGTTTTTGCGTGAGTCGAGCTGGTTATCAAGCCAACTGGCCAAGACCTTCCAAGCCGACAAAATGAACGTGGCAGCACTGGGCAATCAAGTACCGCAGCTACATTTCCATCATATCGTCCGTTATCAGAACGACATGCAATGGCCAAATCCAGTATGGGGTGTCCCTGCTATACCGTATACCAACGAAGTATTAGCGCAGATGCAACAGACGCTAATGATGGCGTTACGTGGTCATCATCAAATGCCGTTTGATTGGCAAATGCAGTAAAAAAACTTAAATGGCACCTAAAAAAGTATACTGAGGGATCAAACGAAAGGGGTTAGACCACCCAATGCGGTTTGAGTCAGAGTAGGATTTTTTAGGGGCAGTCTTATAAAGCGATGAGCATAGCTGCTCATCGCTTTACCAACACTAACTGAGACCATAACAGCGATGTCTCTAACACCACAACTTCTAACCGTCATTAGCCGTATGATACTTTCTATTTTAGAATGATAGCCGTGATAGGTTAAGGCATTATCGACAATGAAGCTGATGCTTGCAGTCCTTACATTGGTAATTCTGCTTTAGCGGTCACTCTCCTTTATTCCTTTAGTATACTTTTTGATACACCACCGAAAATCTTAATTAATTGAAACTGTGTATCCTACACTTGTACCTGTTTTTTCATCGTAATTTCTAAATGGCAAAAACCAGATGTTAGTGGTTTTATTCTGTTTCCAAAACTCAAAGGTCGCTTCCTGTTCGATAGTATGAGATGTGCTATCTTTTTTATCTACTATTGATATAACTAAAGAATCAATCCCACTGTCTTCAAATAATAGATCGTCTATAGGAAAGCTAAGAGTAGATTCGTAGGGGCCAATATATAGATAGTTGGAGACTTTGTGAGAATATATTTCGATATTAGACGTATTTGGCGGAATAATATTATGGAATTTCATTGTCACTTCAGTACTAGGTTTTTTTTGATGCTTTCTTTGTATGATATATATTGACTATTAAAGTCTTCTTGAATATATATAAAATCAGCTTGACTAAATTTCTGAGAATTAAATGCATTCATTGATTTTGCCATATGAATGTAAGTAAAAATTAGTATTAATAAAAAAACTAACGTGACCACGGTATATTTTAAATAATGTCTTTTCATATATAGTCTAATCCAAATAAAACCGATACAATCTTATTAACAATCGCATTTAGTGAAATAAACGATGCCTTATTCAATAGACAATCGCAAGCAGATATTTTCTAGCATCGTTGATGGCATGACCATACGAGAAGCTGCTCTGTTTTATGGACTTAGTACCAGCAGTATTCATAGCTGGCAATAGAGCTTAGCCCCTAAAACAAAGGGAAATAAAGCACCGACTAAAATACCTGATGACGCATTGATTGAAGACGTAAAAAGATACCCTGATGATTATAATTACGAAAGAGCTCGTCGCTTGAACTGTAGTAAAACGGGTATCTTTAATGCTCTAAAACGCCTTGGTATCATTCTGTATTGGCATAATTAACTTTAGACAACTGATAAGAAGTTATGAGTATTTATTCTATTTCTACAATATATGAGATGTTTTGCCCCGTTTTTGCATCAGGTTGTCTAGAAGGTAGAAAGCTTACTACTGTTTTTTTTCCTTCAACCCAAGTAGGAGAAAACTTCTCTTGTTCAGCTGTATACCCTGTTAATGTTTCATCGTCATAAATATAGAAAGCTAGAGAGTCATTTATTTCAGAATAAAAGACATCACTAATATTAGTCTCTATAACTTCAGAAAATGAACCAGCATATATAAAAGAATTATTAATTCTTGAGTAGATATATAGACTTGAGTTTCTAGGAGGATTTACTCCTTTCAAAGTGATAGGATGCTGTAAATAATTAGTATGATTGAGGCTTTCAAAGTACTTTTTCTTGTGTAATTTATTCTCTGCATTAATTATTTTATAAACTTCTTTATTGAACTGATTGGTACTAAACGAAGACATTGAGTTAGCATTCATATTAATTCCTAGTAATGTGAGAAGAAAAAGAGTAGATATAGAAAAGGTTATGATAATTTTTTTCATAGATAATATCCGCTATTTAGGTTTGAATATATGAATACCCGTAGGTAGACCTAAAGGAGTTTCTGCTGTAGATGGGAGGTTCATGCCACCTCCTTTTCTCCAGAGAGAATAGTCTTCTACTCCTTCACCTACATTTCCTCTAGGAATAAGATCAAAAAAGTTAGGCATCTTAATAGGAGATTTTATTACTATGGTATGACCTAATCCTACATGCTTTAAAGCTTCATAATTAGTTAATAAATTAAATGAGCTTAAATCTCCATTATTACTTCTTTTTGTTCTAAGTTCTTTGGAGATAGAAGAAGATTCTTTAGGCATGAATAATATATTGCGGTATAGAGAGCGTTTATAAAAAGCATGAAAATTTATACCATTATGCGTAGAAAAATTTTGTGCAAAACTTAAGCTTGGTTCAGCTGAAGACAGTTTAGTAAACTCGTCATCACTTTTCGAAATTCCGGTTCTACAGGCGTATGAATAAGCTGTGCCATTAGAAAGAAATATATTAGGATTTAATGATTTAATTTGAGAAGTGGTAAGATTTATAGGAGGTGAGCTGTAATAATTTAGTGCAATTACACTATTGAGGCCATGACAGAAGAATGCTAAATCTTGTATTTTGTAAGTTGCTCTCTGCTCATTGAAAATATCGATAACTTGCGACTGCATATAAATAGGAATAAATCTAATATCACAAGGGAAGTTAATTTCTTCTTTTAATCCTTCAATTGCTAGCTTCTCTAGACGGGTATAGCCGTAGTCTACATAAGCGATTGTTACTTTGTCACATGCTCTAAATTTCTTTCTATCTTTTATAAAAGGATAAGCAGATGCGATGAACATATTTTTCAACCAAAAGCTATCGTAATCATACTCAGAACCGATGAATACAATATTTTCAGTTTTTGGTACTTTTGTACTTACTACTGCTCTATTAGTATTACTTTTTGGACTAGTTGATGACTGCCCGATTCTTTGCCAGTTATCAGTGGTGTTTGCCATTAGAATTTTACCTCGATTTCTAGTTCTTCAATATTGTAACCTTCGATTATATGCGTTTTACCTGTTTTGTCCGTGATACCTGTTTCAAAACTACGATCTGGTTTTATGATTTTATAATGGCAGCTTTGGATAGGTAATTGAGTATCTTCGTCGATTATAATAAATCCTTCGTCATATACAATTCGTAAATTATTATCCGTTTCAAGCATCTTACTGGGTAGTTTTTCTAACCCCAACCCATTCCTTCCACCCCCAGCCTTACTATGCTTACCGCCTTTCTCCGTAAACTGCTTAGCCGTAATTGTAATATCTGTGCCATCAAGTGTAATACTCGCACCACCAGCCGTCAGCGTAATCTTATTCGCTGCGACTATTTCAACCTCTTTGGTGGAGGAGGCGATGTTTACATCTTGCTTAGCAGTCGCTTCCAGTTTGCCTGTATGGGCGGAGAGGGTGATATTCTCTTTTGCATTGGTCATACTAAACTGACCATCGGCTATTATGTTTAACGACTCACTACTGACTTGATTATGACTATCGCCACTACTGATACTCATATCTTGCTGAGTGGTATTGATCATTTCGCCCATGCTTCTGTGAATCAGCGTATCTTCGCTGACATAACTTGTGTCTGCTGCGCTGTCGATTAGCGTGTAAGGTGTTTGCTGATGGGTTTTAGTGTCTTGTTCCTTGGCGATACTCTCTAACTGAGTCTTAATATTGGCATGGTCTTTGACGTTTCTGCCTAGTCCTGTTGCCAGTTGCGTTAAGCGTTCCGCTAGATGCTGACCACCTAGACCAGTTTGGGTCAGAGTCGGGGTATGCTGCTGATAGTTATGCTGTCCAGATTGAGCGTGGGTTTGTGCTTGGGTGGAGAGAACGAGCGCTTCGCCTGATTTTATATTGATTTGGGCATTAGTAGCCGCATTGATACCTTGACTTTTGGTGGTTTCTGATGGATTGATAACCCCCATTTTTAGACTGGCGGATATCCCAGCACTGTCTACTTTTAGCTGAGAGTAAGCTTTTTCTGTACGGTGATCAGTGACCCATTCTGATAAACCGTTGTCCGTGTTGCGATAGCCGCTTTCAATTGCTTGTTCGTTGTCCGTGGCAAATAAGCTAGGGCGACTCGATGACAGTAGACTGCCAGTATTGATCAGATGCTCGCCGTCACCGATAGACTGCATCAGGGTTTGGTCGTCCGCTCGATGGGTAAAGTGTGTGCCATAGTTAGCGCCAGCTTGTGCCTCAAGGCGATTGATAGATTGAGCTGGACTATCCAGTAAGTAGCTTTTGGTCGGGGTCATATGATTGCGACTGTCTGTATCGCTTTGACTGTCCGTAATGCCTGTCATCGGCGGTAGAGCCTGTCTGCTGTATAGAGGACCAACCCATGGAGTATCAGCGGTAATGAGGCGCAGCTGGGTTAAGTGAATGCCAGCTTCTAAACTGGAAGCATGGCGCTGATGATGGCGTGAGCTTATGGTGAGTCCAGTGACGTGCGCCAGACTATTGCGTGCCAAATGAACGATATGGGTAGCACGGTAGTGTTGATTGAGCGCACTGTGATCGACAAGTATAAAAGTATCAGCAACACACAAATCCGTAGCATGGGCGAGGGCGTGATAGACGCTATATCTGCTTTGATGGCTGTTAGCGACTATGCTTGCCTCATCTATAGTTTCGGTATCGGTTACTGGTGCAAAGGCGGCTGGGCTGTCTAAAGTGAGTGAATGGCTACTCGTTTGATTGTTTTCTTTATCCCCATTATGGCTCGTCGCAATATCGGCTGACTGGGTTGGATGTGCGACATTTGCTGCATTGAAACGCTGCATCGTTACTGAGTTTGGTTGGGTGATGACCTGCTCACTGATGGCCAAGACAGGCGCATGGACACGGTCGTGTAATATTTGTTGATAGCGTAATGCGCCAATGTTCACGCTGATACCATCGCTATCGCTGGGATGAGCGGAGGTGATAATGAGCTTTGGCAGGCTGTGATCGTCCGTTTGCTCATGGCGCAGATAAGCCGTCAGACCTTGACGCGCGAGCCGCTCACAAATATGCGACCAGTGACTCATTTGCCACTGAGTCATACGAGCGGGTATCCAGTTCGTATCATTCTCACCATTGCTGCTGTCATCGACCACGTCCACAGCTAGTGTGCTGAGGCGCTCTGAGACCATAGTGAGAACAGATAAGTTGGTGTCTATTTGACTATGTAGATGCTGATGCAAGCGATAGGTAATCGGCTGTGCCAGCAGACGGTAATAGCCATAACTGCCATCATGATCCAGTTGACGAATGGCTGTGATATGGAGATGACGATAGGTCAATCCGCTCGGAGTATCAAAGCTCAAGGTTAATGCACTACCGATTAAAGCCGTTAACGGTGTGAAAGGGGGATGATGGCGCTCATGGATATAGACGTGTAATAGATAGGTATCAATACCGTGCTGCTCGTGCTGGTGACAGCCGTTCGGGTTCAGCTGAGCGATGATGTGTGCTTCCTCATGAGCATGAGTCAGTTTCTGTAGCCACGCTCGGTGAGCCGCCATATCTTGTCGAGCACTGGCGTAAGGGGCTTGGCTATTGCCTTCAATCGCATACAGCCTATCAGGGTGCATCGGAAGCACGGTGTTGGTCAAGCGTAACATAGGGGTAGTCCCTCTTGTGTCAGAGACGGCATCATAAGCATCAGTGCTTGGCTGCCATGATCAAGGTATATAGCAGCGTTATTCACCAAGGGTAAATTCGATCCGGCGGTTACGAGTGCGTCCTTCTTCATTGTCATTACTCGCGATAGGATCAGCGTCACCTTTACCTGCGGTACTTAGACGGGCCGCATCAATGTTACGACCGATGAGGTATTGCTTAACCGCTTCGGCACGCTTGTTAGATAAGACCAGATTGGCACTTGGGTTGCCCACATTGTCAGTATGTCCAATAATGGTCACTGGTTTATCGCCAACTCGCTGCAGGACGCCAGCCATATCGTCTAAGATACCAAGACCCAAGGAGGTCAACTTCGCGCTGCCGGATTCGAACTCGACGATACGGTTGCCCAAGGTGTCATCGATAAGTCGCTGCTCACCTTCTACGACGACCAATTGATTTTCTAATTGGTAAAGATCGGTGAGACGCGTGTGTATCCGGTTTTGGATGGCTTGCTTTTGCTCAATGCTGCTCACCTTGCCATGCAAGCTGATGGTAGTCCCATGAATATCAATACGACCCTGACGGATATTGGAGATATCACTATCGATAATAGCCGTCGCTACCTGTTGCCAGTTGGTCGGTATGCTAATGTTAGAACGCACTTCGATCTCATCTCTGACGGGCTTGTTAGGGTATTGCGCTTTTAGCTTTTCCAGGAGTTGCTGCTTATCCGAGCTGGTAGCCACGACACCTTTAATGACCACAGGCACATCTTCAGGACTGTTGTTAATATGAGCATCATTATGAGCCGCAAACACCGCAGCACTCATAGACAAAGTAACAGCTGCGAATAATAGGCTTTTTTTACGACGTGTTAATTTAGGTATTATGGTTGAGACTTGGGCTAGCATAAAAATACCTTTTTTAATCTTACTGTTATTGAAAGTATGCTTGTTAACGACCAATTATCGAATAGCTACTGTGCCAAGAAGGTTTTTTTAAACAGTTGTCTAGTATCGTATAAATAAAGGTCATCTTGCAACAATATTTTGTTAAACCGAGTCAAGCCGATATCTTCATCGATATAGCTTTGTGTCCAGTCACTATGAGCAATGATTACCCAATCATCGGGATGACTGTCCTCACTACTTGCCAGCTGGCTAAGCATGCGACCGTCCGGCTTGGTAAAGCTCAGGAGTAGGCGGTAGCAGCTCGAAACTCGGTACAGATACGTATTCAGATAGAGCTGGTGTGGCTGATAAAAACCGCTAATAAGATCATGCCAAAAAGTCGCCATATGTATGGCGTTTTCTCTATCGGAGGTCAGAGTCCAGTATATGGCTTTATTCAGACCGCTAAAGCCTTTGCTATAAGTCGGTAAGAATAACAAGCCTGTGGCTATGATTTGTTGTATCAGTTGTGATTTACTGATGTTCATCAATATCGCGATGTCGTTCAATGTGGTGGTATTGATAAAATCGTAATAGTGGGTACTGGCGTTTTTATTGACGGTAAGCTGACCGTCGTTCAGACCCGCCATAACCTCAGCGCTATCGGTTTTAGATTTGGCCACGCTCAGGACTTCATAAGTCTCATTCCACAGCGTTAATGACTTAACGGGCAGATAGTTCATCCAGCTTTTTGGTTTATCGAGATGAAGCACACCAAAACCTATAAGCGGATAGTTTCTATGGCTACTGTCATGACTAGGAAGCAGGACGCCGGTAATAATCTCGTTAGATACCGTATCTACGTGACTAAAGTTCAAAAAAGTAATGTTGTTCGTCGGTGGGCTGTCTATCAACGAGTAACTCGCGTCACTGAATAAGTTTTCTGATATTGCCAAGGCTTGACTGACCCATTGATCAATCGCATTGGTCTCAGCGATATGAGCGCGCGCCCTGATAAAGTCTCCACGAGCTGGTAATTTGCCAAAATAAACTAAGGGTAGTGATTCAGTAGTCATGGCGTTGACTCCCGCGGCTCAGAGGTAGACGTAGTTGGAGACGAGGCAGTTTGTGTGCCATTGCCACTATTGTCCTCAGTGTTCTGAGCGTTACTCGTGGTAGCACTGGTGTTGACATCTGTATTGACACCTGTATTGGCGTCTGTACTAGGAGCCAAGTTCAACACGCCTGCTACTGGAGGGACTGTGCTCGTTTGCTGAGTATTTTGACCGGTTGATTCACGAGCATTATTGCTATTAGGGGTATTAGCCGCTGCACTGTTATCCGTAACAGGTCTTGCCGTGCGTGTGACCCCAAGGGCAATCACCTCGTTAGGGAGTTTCATACCAGTAAAGGGGTTGTTAGAGCGCCCTTGACTGGCTGTGCTACTGCTACCACTGATGATTCTAAAACGTACCGGAATAGTGATGCCATCACCTGACCATGCCATCTCAAAGATATTGTCGCCAAGCTCAGTGCGGCGAGCACTATTGATCAGTCTTTCAACGCCAAAGCTACCAGCTTCCTCAAATATGGTGTAATCCTTGCCATCGTAGTTTTTGGCTCTGATGCTGGCTCCTGGTTGGCTACTTGGATTTGGCCATACAAACGTCGTCCATGCTTGCGTACCCATACGATAACGCAGCTGCTGTCCATCAACGACGATCGTATATTCGGTCAAACCGCTAACCGGTAAAGGCATGATTTGGAATGTGGTTTGATTGGCAGTGGCACTGCCACTACTCGCACCTGAAGAGCTTCCGGCATTGCCACCAGTATAGTTGACAAAATATCTGCCAAAATCAGCGACGAACTTAGGATTCAGACCTAAGCCTGCACCATTCCAAATCTTACTTGAGATTTGATCGCCTCGGCGGATGATAAAGGGCGATAAGGTTTCGTTGACGAACTTGGCGACATAGCCATCTTCCCCGAAGAATTGTCCAATCTCAGCAGGGGTTGCCTCCAAGTTAGCATTGGCGGTAAATGGATATTTATTGCCCAAGTTATCCAAAAAGGGCTTGTATACTTGTGCTTGCCAGACTTTATTAATCTCAGCCTTAGTCGGGGTGAGGAGCATCGTAAATGAGCGAGTTAGCGGCTCGCTTAATAATGGACGTACCAGCTGTTTTATTTCAGAGTTGGCTTGGCTAAGTATTTGCTCATCTAATATCTGCAAGGACTTGGTCATCTCTGAGCCTTCAGTGCTGAGCGTTTGCGAAGCAAATAACAAGGCATCAGGACCGATGTCATCGCTACGGGCTATGTTATTGAACCGCGTTCTAATATCTCCTAAGCTTGCCAAATAGTTGTCTAATAGCGATAAGTCTTGATTGTCCTCTCTTGGGGTGACTAGGTTGTGTATTGAGGAGAACTCCTGCGCTACCATGCCGGTGCTGGCAGGGATGGCCGCCGCCTCATTAGTACTGTTATTATTGCCATTATTCATCGCCGCTTCTGCTTGACGAAGCTCAGCTGGGCTTTGACGCAGGATCGTTTGCTTGAACCAATTGACAAATGAGCGCCGAGAGTTGGAGCCATTCGCTGCGGGTTGGTTTGCGGCTTTATTGTCCCACTGGGTCTGACGATCTACCGTCTCAAATAGTGTTTTTAGTGGTGATTCGGTGGCGTTAGACAGCTGATTTAATAAGAGCGCATGATCGTCGAAGCCTTTACTATCGCGGATGTAGACCTGTGATAAAAAGCGCTTCCATTCAATGACGTATTCTTGCTTGTAGCGATTGACCAGATATTGACGTATTTGTTCAGGGCTGCCAGTTAGGGTCAAATCATCTTTGCTACTGGTCGCAAGTACCCAATCGTCGGCAACCACTCTATTGGTGGCAGCTCTATCGATCTCATCACTCACGAATGATTCCCATGCTTGCTTGGTAAAGGTGCCGGAGATCACATAACTGCCTAGCAGTACTTCATTGGCACTGTCTTGGGTAATTTGTGCGACAGTCACCGATGGAAAGCGAGCAGAGGAGCGCATTTTAATTTCAGAATAGACACGCTCACGGGCAGGCTGGCCTTTACTGGCTTTAGACAACGTCGTACGAGTTTTATCCACCAGTCCCAAGTCATTTTGAATGAGTGGAAAAGCAGGGTCGTCGACATGAGAAAGCGTAAAGCTTAAGATGCGCTCAGCCTGACGAATCATCTTGTCACGCGGCATATCAGCACGGTTGGACTCAAGCCAAGTGCGCCAAAAACGTGTCATCTGATCGCTCAAATGGCTGGTTTCTAAGTGCTCATGATTGCCCAGCATCAGATAAGCTTTCAGCGCATTATAAGCATCCTCTACGTCGGTAGGGTCAGATTGTATATAAGCGTCGTTACTCACGGTTTCGGATTCGACTGCTGAGGTTGCTGCCTCCTGCACTTTTAGATCTGCCGCATTCGTATTGACGTCGGTCAGAAACCTTTCAATGTTCTGTTTGGTAGGTGCTAATACGATAATGCCTACACCATTATAATATTCAGATAGCAGTTTTTCTTTGAGCTTATCTCCTTGATATAACCCAAAGCTCAGCGAGAACGGACGATCCTCGTCGTAGCCTTCGAGTTGCTCTATTCGGCTTTGCAGGATAGTAAGCGACTCAAGTTGCGACTGCAAATCACCATTAGTATTTTTTTGCATCAGCGCGACTTGCTGTAAGTCAGCCTCTACGCGTTCAGTCAATTGCTTGTTATTGGCATAAGACCAAGTCCATAAACCAACTGCTGTACATAGCACCACCACAGAGGCGAGGGTGGCCAGCGCGCGATGGCTACGCTTGTTGCGGTTTTTATGTTGTTTGACCAAATGCTTGTCTTTTAAGATGACTTTAGAAAATAAATCATGCAAGAAGTAAGGCTTGTCAGCGGCTTCTTGCTGAGCACTTAAAGGCACTGCAGGTGGTTGCAAGTCGTAATTTTGCACCATTTGCAAGGTCATTTGACTGCTGACTTGCCCTTCCTGTAAGGCACTGGTGAAATAAAACCCGCGTAGTATGGGCTTAAACTGAAAAGGGTTGTCTTCGAATAAGGCGTGCATCAGTGTTCTAATCATCGGACGCAGTGACTGGAACTCCATGGGAAAAGTCATCAGACTCGGAGATACCGTACGTTGGTGACGCAGAGACAACTTAGTGGTGCTAAGATCTTTTAGACCGTTGACCAGCACGCCAAAATGCTCTTCAAACACATCGCTGATATTGATGCTATCAGGGTCTTCGGGATAGGGAATCGTCGCGCCCCATACTTGCCCGCGCTCTTCTTGCTCGTAATCATTAAAAAAGTCACGGAAGCCTGATACCAAATCCATTTTTGTGAAGACCACATAAACGGGGGCATAAACTTCTAATTGCTCTGTTAAATCTTGCACACGGCTACGCAGGTTTTTAGCCAAGTTCAGCGCGTAACTAGGATCATTTTTGGTAAGCTCAGCGATACTAACGGCGATAATAATACCGTTGATAGGCGCTTTGGGGCGGTTCTTCTTCAATAGGTTTAAAAACGACAGCCATTCTGAGCGGTCATCTTCGTAGGCAGAGTAGCGTCCTGCGGTATCAAGTAGTATGCCTTCGGTAGAAAAAAACCAATCACAGTTACGAGTACCGCCGACACCTTGTACCGACAGCTTGTTGGTTTTTTCCATAAACGGGAATTTTAGCCCAGAGTGAAGTACCGCCGAGCTTTTACCCGCTGCCGGATTGCCAATGACCATATACCATGGCAACTCGTATAGTGCAGCTTTGCCAGTTTGATCGCCAATTTTTGACTTACGTATGGTCTTAATGGCGTCTTGCATTTGCTGACGTAAGGCCTGTACTTCCTGTGCATTCTCGTCTTTAGCGGCACTACTATTGACACTATTAGTGCCTTCATCGTTATTGTCTTCTACTAAATCTGCAAGCTCAGCGGCCGCCTTTTTACGCTTTTTCCACCAGTAGTAGCCAAACCATGCTAGTAGCAGACAGGTTATGGAGACACCGATAATGACGAAGAAGGTTTGTAGCGCGACATAATCATAGAGTAAGACCAGAGCGACTATGATAGCTAAGACCAATAACACTCTTGGATTGTAGATGAGATGAAAAAACCTTGAGAACATGCCTGCTACCTAATGTGATCTTGAAATAATAGAGAGTCATCATTTCATCATAAACAATGACTGATATAAGCGATAAAACGAGCAATATTAACTGAACTAAAAGTGGCTAAAGTGTTTGGTTGGATTCCGCAAGCCATACTACGCAGCAGCGCTTATGTTGGGTAATAAGGAGTTTAATGTCAGACTCCTGTGGCTGGTCTTTGGCGGCGCTGACCAACAGTGCGAGACTTAAAAAAGGCTGTAACCATGAGTTCAGAGGCATATAATGCCCTAAATGGTGGTCATTTACTAGCGCCCCTTGCGCTATAAATTCATCGATAAATGTCATAAGTATGGATAAGTCGTAAGGTTGTGTTGCTGGATTAATGTCTGACAAGAGGGTGATGCTATTTTCACTTAACGCATCTGTCATTGTTGTTTTATTGTCAATGGCCTGCGCTGATTTTTTTTCTTCTACCTTGGTTTTGTCGTCATGGCGATCTAATAGAGCAAATGAATTATCTAGTAACAGCTGTTTTATCGTTTTTAAATTTGCTAAATAATGCTGGCGAGTATTGCTATTAGCCTGCTTCGGCATCTCAGCGGCCATACTACTGGCATCATTGGGTAGCGCATCGCCAATTTCAGTCATGGAAAAACGCACCTTGTGATCTAGATCGAGAAGGTCTTTGGCGGCTTTGTTATAAAAAATTAGCAATACACTGGCTTCGGTAGGCAAGAGATTGGAGGCGTTGTCTGCATATAAATTTGCTTCAAGCCATTGCTCATTAATCTGCGAGTCGACGGTGATAAAAAGACAAATCTCGGGGGTTGAAGCTTTGGTCAAGGCAATAAGTTGCTCATGAATAAATTGCAGCGGCTGATAGGACTCGCTATCAGCACCGTCATGGCTATTATGAAAAGAGTCTGTATGACGAGCATTTTTATTAGGAAGATTTGGGTCTTCATCAGCGATGATGGTCTGAATAGTGAGTAGCTGCTCGGGAATGCCATAGGTTGCCAATTGCTGTTTTAGCTTTTCAACCAGATAATTAGCATCAGCCAGTTCAGGAATAGACAAATAAACAGACAGCGTAGACAATGAAATAATGGGGAGGTTGTCATCTCCAGAAGGGTCTTCCTGTGCGCTCGCGATATAGTGTTGCTGCCATTCTGGGTGGATACTGAGAGCGGAATCTGGCTCATGGATATTTTGTTGCATAATGCGCTCGAAATGCTGAGCCAGTACACTTAGTGCATCATCACTTGTGGTAAGTTGATTATCAATCAATGCCCATAGACGCACTGTTAGCTCATTTAGGTTTTCAGCCGCGTCTTCAGGATATGCCTCGTTATCTAGCTCATTATCGTAAGCGTAGAGCGCTGTTTGTTCGGTGATGACACCCTCAATCGACTTGGTTAATATTGGTAAGCCGTCAAAGTCTGATAGCGCCTCACTCAATACCGTGAGATCGTCATCATTGTCTATAATCTCAGACCAACTAGTCCCTTCGGGTAGACAGATACTACTATCTATAAACAATTGATAGGAATCGATAGGTGGTGTCTTTATTTTTTTGCTTATTTTCTGAGTTGGCGCTAGTTCTTCTGCTTCTGATTTTTTTTGTCGCCATCTGATAAACATGATAAAGCCAAACAAAGTTATTGGAATAATTACAAACCATAAGAGAAGTCTTGCAGAGGTAAGTTGCAGCGTATTATCTTTAAAGTACATCCAAACCAATAACAGATAAATGACTAAAAAAAGTGCAAGAGCATAGCGCCCGTAAGTTATTAGCTTTTTTACGCCCACTTGCCATACCCCTTATCTACATAATTTTATTAGAGGTAGTTTATGGTATTTGAAGATTTCCCGCTACCATGTATCATTACTTTGCTTGGTTAATTAGCATAAGATGGTCTTTCTTCTCGATTTTTGCTCATCGCCATGCTATATCACTAGTCAATATAGCCAGTTTATAAAAAATACAATTAAGTTGGGTTTTTTATAAAAAAACATCTCATCTGTCTATATAATAGCCAGCTACGACATGCTGATGGCTGAACCTTAGCCTTCACTGCTAGTTTGCCCGCTGTTTTTCTTTATGCCTCACTGTGCCATTATTTTCCCTATGATGTATTTGGTCGTTATCCTTTTTACGCTTGTCTCCATTACAGTGATTATCATGCTTTTTGATCGTCAGCTGTATGAGCGACTGTTTAATAAGGTGAGCACTGTTTGGCAAGGCATCTCAGCGATCAAATTTCGACGCCCCACGCTCAATCTGCCAGTTGTGCCACGTATCTCGTATCACAGCATTCCTATCGTTCCTGTTTTATCTGTCTTAGCCATTCTCACGACGACAGCGGGGTGTTATTTTCTGATTACGCATAACTCTCTTGAGGTTTATCATGCTCAAGATGACTCATTGAATACCGCCAATTCGCAAATTAGTCAACTACTGGTCGGGGAGCGTTTGCGACCGCCACCTGAGCCGCCCGCCGAGCTTTTCGCTGAGCTAGAAGCAGAGATTGCTAGCTATCAAGCCACGCAAACCGACGAGGGCTATTGGCCAGAGGTGGCGACAGACGCGTCACCAGTACAAAGGCCTTTAATGCTCCCTGAACCTGACCTGTCTGATTTAAATACCCAAGACCATAGTACGGGCTACTCGGGTGATATTTTGGCATCGCATATCAGCAATGGGCACATTAACATCAGAAATGCTGACCGTAATTGGAATAAAATGAACTCTGAGTTTGTCCAACGGCTGTTGACTGTCTATAAGGTGATGAGTGATCAGTATGGTTATGACATGGTGCTGTTAGAGGGCTATCGTAGTCCGGGAAGGCAAGCACGCTTACTCAAAAAAGGCCCAAATGTCACCAAAGCAGGATCTTATAAGAGCTATCATCAGTTTGGTCTAGCAGGCGATAGCGCCTTTATTAGAAATGGTAAAATTGTGATTACTGAAAAGGATCCATGGGCGATGCAGGGCTACAAGTTATATGGTAAAGTAGCAAAATCGGCTGGACTAGTGTGGGGTGGTGACTGGCGTATGATGGATTTGGGTCATGTTGAGCTGCGCAAAAAAGGCGTGCTTGGTCGCCCGAAAATGGCAGAGATTTTGACCAGTCAATAACGACAATAACAAAGCAAAATACAGAAATAATATGGACAAATGTATGGAATTATCTATAGCGGCAGTGGCTCTTGGTTGTGTATTAACGACCACGCTATCAGGATGTAGCCTCAGTGGGGCTAGTAAGTCTGATAGTACTGCGTCTGTACTGGCTGGCAAGTCAGGCACCACTAACGAAGCCTCCGTCATCGATGGCATGAAAGACGTTATTAGCCATAAAAGCACGGTAATGAATGAAGATTTGCAAAATCTAAAAGCGCAACTAGAGCAGCAGCAACAAAGGCTTGAGTCAATGAATGACGAGCAAAAAGCATTACAAGAACAGCTAAAACGCCAAAGTATTACTCTGCAAATTCTGCCTGCGGCTAATGCCAATGCTGGACGTGCCAAACAAGGCACTGCGAGTACGGCTTATATTGGATTTTTAGAAGAAGAGAATCAATTCGCCGAGGTAGAGGAGCGGGCTGCTAAAGAAGTTAGCGTCATTCCCAATCGTGCCACGAGTCTTAAGCTAAGTATTCCACAGGATGCACAGTTTATTGCCATCAAAGTTGGACTGAGACATACGCAAAAACGCTCGCAGGTATTGATACCACTTGATAGTATCGATTTTGACCAAACGCTGGTTTTAAATGTTGGCGCTTGTGATATCAATATCAAAGAAGGCGTCAATCCAGAGTTAGTGCCTGACTTTACCACCAAACTTAAATATTATCAGCAACCGCTGGTTAGCTGCTTGTAGGAGATAGCCTTGAGTAAACATAGAGTATTATGGGGAGAGGGACTGTTTTTAAGACCCCAGCATTTTCAGATTCAAGACAGCTATCATAACTCGCAACGTGCACTAAGTATGACACTGATGCACCCTTATGCTTATGGCATAGCAGACGTACAAATTGATAAGCAGTTGCTAGAGAGCAATTTATTAAGCTTCCAAAGCATCTACGGTGTGCTACCAGACGGCACTATCTATCAAGCGCCACGTACCGATGCGCTGCCAAAGCCAATCACGCTTGATACTCACAGTAACGACGATGAGATATTCGTGTTTTTGAGCCTTGAGATTGTTCATAGTGGCGGTAGCAATATACAGACAGAACAAAGCGATAACCCAGCACGCTATGTGAGAAATACGGTCGAGGCACAAGATCTGTACAGTCAAGCTGCCGAAGCGATGATCGATGTTATTCAACTGTCGCCAAGCTTGCAGCTGAGCCATTCTGCTCAAGCGCCCAGTCAAGATACCGTCTCTTTACTAGTTGCTAAGTTGCTGCGTACCACCCAAGGTGTCTACCAAGTGGACGAGGATTATATTGTACCTAGCGTCCATATCACCAGTAATCCTGCATTGGTCAACCAAGTCTATCGCTTGATGACGATGATTAATACCAAGTCCACCTCTCTCTATGACCATCATCGTCAATCTAACAATGATTTGCTAGAGTTTCGCTCATCAGACATTGCGTCTTTTTGGCTTTTACATACGCTGAATACCGCATACTCTCAGCTCAGCCATTTATATAATAATGCCAAGCTACATCCAGAACGGCTTTATGAGGCGCTATTGAATGTTGCCAGTCAATTGGCGACCTTTAGCTCATTATATAAAGTGGGTGATTTGCCCTCTTATCAGCATAACAGTGCCAATGAGTCTTTTATTAATATCATTTTGATCATTCGTGAGCTGCTCAATACGGTGATTGCTAGCAACTTTATCTCTATTCCTTTGCGTCAAAATAAACCGTCTTACTACACAGGGGAGCTGAGCAGTGACAAGATTACTCGTAGCTCACAGCTGTATCTGTCTGTTAGCTCATCGCTACCGATGCATGAGTTAATTGATATCGTTCCAAGACGCTTTAAAGTGGCAACGCCAGACGCGGTAGAGAAGCGGGTACTATCAGCACTACCGGGATCACCAGTCTCGCATGTCACCCAAGTACCTAGTGCGATACCGGTAAGACCAGGCTTTAGCTACTTCACTATTGAACCGGTCGGTGAGCTGTATGATGAGATGATTAAGTCTGAGTCTATCTGTATTTATGTACCGAACGGCTTTGATGACTTAAAAATAGAGCTGATGGCCATCGTGCAGTAGTTTTTCTGAGAAATTTTATGAATAAGGGTTTATGAAAAATTGATGTTTATATTTAAAATATCTCACTCAATTTTCGCTTACAGATAATTTTTGACCAAACCCTTTTATTCAGTTGTATTTCAACTAATTAGTATTAGGAACGATCATGTCAGCAAATAATTCAATGGGTTCTGCGCCTTCATTGCTAGATTCAGGCGAGGTGGCATCAAAAGTATCAGCGAATGGCCTTGATAGACGCATCAGCAGCCAGTCGCTGGTTGATATCATGTATGACGGCTTTTACTTGGTTTTTTTATTGCGTAATCATTATTTTAGTACCGAACCGCGTAAGTTCCGTCAAAAAATATACGAGTTTTTAGATAAGTTCGAAATGAACGCTCGTAAAAAAGGCTTTTTGTCAGAAGATATTCACGAAGCCAAGTACGCTTATTGTGCGCTGATTGATGAAACAATCATGACGTCGCAAGAGCTAGAGTTTCAAACGTTAAAGGACGCTTGGGAGCTAAACCCTTTACAGTTAGATTTGTTTGGCTCGCAAATCGCTGGCAATGAGTTCTTTGAGCGTTTAGATGGTCTGCGTGAACAAGGAGAGAGGCGTCTGCCAGCGTTAGAAGTCTATCACTATGCGATGTTGCTTGGCTTTCAAGGAAAGTATCGTTTAGAGGCGCCAGAAAAGATACGCTATCTTATCTCGCGTTTGGGTGATGAGATTGAGCATTTGCGTGGTAATAAAAACGAGTTTTCACCATTTTGGGCGATTCCTGATCAGATTAAGCACACACTGACCAGTGAAACACCGCTATGGATCATCGTTGCCGTAATGGCAGTGCTATTGACCGCGATATTTACAACCATGTGGTATCTGACCAATAGCTTCACTGATCATCAACTCTCAGCTTATGATAACGTCATCCAAGAAAATAAAGAACAAGCGCATATTTCAATTTTCTTGCCGTAACTGCTTGTATTTACCGAGAGATATTTACTGAGGGATAGTTACCGATAATAATTTAAAATACGGCCGTTAGTTATAGTTAATATTAAGTAAATGGATACGTTGTTTAATAACGCGAAACTGGGATGAATTTTTCTGGCTTGCTGTGCCTATGCCGACAGAGGCTGCAAAAAATTCATCCCAGTCCAGCTGTATCTTTTTAATATTGGACTGACTATAAGTACTGATGGTCGTTTTCATGAGTCGGTAGTAAAATGTTTTTAGTAATATCTAAAACATAAAGCAATAAATAACACCCATAAAAAAACCCCCATCAAAGTGATGAGGGTCTTGGCAAATGCCATAATCGAATCAAAGATGACTCAAAAAATTTACTACTAAAATATGGCTCTCCAACCTGGGCTCGAACCAGGGACACACGGATTAACAGTCCGTTGCTCTACCAACTGAGCTATTGGAGAATAAGCTGTAAGTGTTAATGGCTTACAACGAGCTTAGAAAGTCTCTAACGAGTTCTTGCTAAGTGGGGCGTATTCTAGCAAAGATAAAAAATACGTCAAGCTTTTTTTGCATAATTAGCAACATTAATGATTTTTAATAGGATGATGAAGGCTTTTAAGACGTTTTTCATTACCGATAGCTGTTAAAACCACAGTAAAAAAGACGCCCACATATCGTTTATGCGGGCGTCTTTTTTATTTACATATTTCTAATGCTTATTACTGTTTATAGTAGATTTAACTATAATCGTTATTCAGCAACGTCTAAATCAGCAACCGCTTTTTCGATACGCGATAAGGCGTCTTTTAGCGTCGCTTCATCAGTGGCGTAAGAGATGCGCATATAACCACCCAGACCGAAGGCATCGCCAGGAACGACCGCAACGCCAACTTTTTCTAAAAGCCATTCTGAGAATTCAGTACATGACGATAGGCCAGCGGCTTTGATGAGTGGTTTGATATCAGGATAGACATAAAATGCGCCATCAGGACGTAGGCAAGTAATACCTTTGATCGCGTTTAGACCATCAACGACCAAATCACAACGCTTTTCAAATGCCGCGACCATAGGCTCTAGTACGCTTTGATCACCACTGATAGCAGCTTCGGCGGCGACTTGACTGATAGAAGTTGGGCATGAGGTTGATTGTGACTGTACTTTTTTCATCGCACCGATCAGCTTAGCAGGTCCACCAGCATAACCGATACGCCAGCCAGTCATCGCATATGCCTTTGACACGCCATTTAGGATAATCGCGCGGTCTTTAAGCTCAGGCGCAGCATTCAAGATATTGTAGAACTTATCACCCGTCCAGCGAATGTGCTCGTACATGTCGTCAGAGGCCACATAGACTTGTGGGTGCTTTTTCAGCACTTCAGCGATGGCTTTTAGCTCATCTAACGTATAAATCATACCCGTTGGGTTAGAAGGACTGTTCAATACCAGCATTTTGGTTTTGTCAGTGATGGCAGCTTCTAATTGCTCTGGGGTGATTTTGAAGTCTTGCTCAGCTGGACATTTAACAATAACTGGCACGCCTTCTGCGATGATGACCATGTCAGGATAGCTGACCCAGTACGGTGCTGGAATGATTACTTCATCACCAGGATTGATAAAAGCTTGGGCAATGTTAAAGAAGGACTGCTTACCACCGACTGATACCAAGATTTCGTTTGGCTCATAGCTGATGTCGTTATCACGCTTAAACTTTTCAATGATAGCTTTTTTTAGCTCTGGGGTGCCATCGACAGCAGTGTATTTGGTGAAGCCGTCATTGATGGCATCGATTGCTGCTTTTTTGACATGTTCTGGCGTATCAAAATCAGGTTCGCCAGCACCTAGACCAATAATGTCTTTGCCTGAAGCTTTTAGCTCTTTGGCTTTATTGGTGATTGCTAAGGTAGGAGATGGTTTGATGTTGTTGACACGGTCAGACAATTGCAATTCGCTCATGAGAGCTCCTTTTTGTATGGGAGTGGGTTGGTGAAAATCTGCTGGTAATTATATAACGTTTTAAGCGTTATCAGGACACGTTATAAGATGGTTTAAGCGTTTTTAGCGTCATTTTATTATGCATATCATGCATCACCGAATAATACATGGCTATTACTGAATAATAAGTCGTTAGCGCTCAGTATAAAGGTTGCCAGTTTTGGCATTGTAGCATGCTGCTATTACGCTGTCTCATAGAGGCGGTAACAGAAAATGACGCTTTTGCAGAGAGTTTTAACCTTTGTTTGATCAAGTATATGTCACATTGATACCATGACTTGTGCGTCATTGATTGCGAAGTCACAACAATAGAGATGCAGCCTTATACTATAATTATTTAGATTTGGTAAATAAGCGCCATGCTTGGTTAATGTAAATGCTACTAATACTCACTATCAATAAACATAAAAAATGAGCGATTAATGCATCATGGCGGTTAAGATTTCTATATGATAAAACTGGTTAAAAAGGATATTAACGATGACAAACGCTCCCGAAAAACAACACATACTTATCACTGGCGCGACCTCAGGCATTGGTAAGCAGCTGGTCAAAGACTATCTGTTAGACGGTCATCATGTCCATGCCGTTGGACGTGATGATGAAGCGCTGGCTGAGCTGAAAGCACTAGGGGCAGAGACGATCGATTTGGATCTCATGGATCGAGAAAAAGTCATTGCAGCCTTTGACAAGATTAGCCAGATTGATGTGGCGATTTGCGGTGCTGGCATGTGTGAATATTTAGACATGCCAAACTTTGACAGTAGTGTGTTTATGAAAGTCATGTCAGTCAATATGGGCACGTTATCGCACGCTATCGAAGGGGTGTTGCCAAAGCTGATTGCCTCAAAAGGTCGCTTAGTCGGTATTGGCTCAGCCTCTGCTTATGTGCCTTTTGCTCGTGCCGAAGCCTATGGTAGCTCAAAGGCGGCTATCCATTATTTAATGAAAACCTTGCAAATTAGTCTCGCACCGCAAGATGTATCGGTGAGCTTAGTGGTTCCGGGCTTTGTCGAAACACCGATGACCAAAGAAAATGATTTTCCTATGCCATTTATACAGACACCAAAGCAGGCAAGCCAAGCGATACGCGATGGTATTGCCAGCGGGCATGACGTGATCGAATTTCCCAAAAAACTTACCTTGCCATTAAAAGTGCTGGGTACATTGCCAGATCTAGTCTGGCAACGGGTCAGTGAAAAAATGAATAAAAAATAAGACTTTGAGATTTATAAAATATCGCTCATCCAAATAATAGCAAAAATAAAAATATAGAAAGGAATGCTTTTATGCTGTTCAATCGCCGTAAGCGTGCTAGTACGAATACAGTGTCAACCAATAAAAAACAACTTAATGCCTTTAAAGATTCAGCTAATGTGCCCGTGAAAAAGCGTATCGCTATTATCGGATCGGGGGTATCAGGACTGACTTGTGCTCATTATCTGATAGCAGAGCATGATGTGACGATATTTGAGGCCAATGATTATATTGGTGGGCATGTAAACACCATCGATGTGGCGCTACAAGATGGCAAAAAAGCAAAAAACAGTAAAGTAGAAAACAGCGCAATAGATACCGGTTTTATTGTCTTTAACGAGCGTACTTATCCCAACTTTTTTCGCTTGCTTCATGAGTTACAAGTGCCGTTTCAAGCAACGGATATGAGCTTTTCAGTAAAAAATATCGCGCGTCATTTTGAATACAATGGTCATACGCTCAATACTTTATTGTCACAGCGAAAAAATGTACTCAATCCTAAATTTTGGCAATTTATCAAAGATATCCTACAGTTTAATAAGCATATCAAGCAGCTGCGTCAAGATTATGATGCGGCGCGTGCACAAGGGCAAGATGTCAGCGGCTTTACTGCGCAAACATTGGGCGATTATTTAGCGCAAAAACGCTATGGTCAGCTGTTTACCGATAACTATCTACTGCCGATGGTATCGGCTATTTGGTCAACCAGTTTGGACGAAGTACAAGATTTCCCATTGGTGTTTTTCGCCCAGTTTTTTGACAATCACGGCCTGCTCGATGTGGTTAACCGCCCGCAATGGTTTACGATCAAAGGTGGCTCTAAGCAGTATGTTAACAAATTGATTCCCCGCTTCGTTAAAGCAGGCGGCAAGGTAAAAGTCAATACTCCGGTACAGTCTGTGGCTCGTGATGGTGATAAAGTATTATTGACAGTTCAGAACAAAGATAATGCTAATAACAGTATCGATAATTTTGTGTTTGATGACGTTATCTTTGCTTGCCATGCAGATACCGCGCTCAAGATTCTAAAAGATGCCAGTACCGATGAAGCTGACGTGTTGAGTCATTTCCGCTTTACCAAAAATACGGCTGTCCTGCATACCGATACCCAAGTGTTGCCCAAAAAACCTCTAGCGTGGGCAAGCTGGAATTATCTGATAGATGATAAGACTGATTCTACAAAGACTGAGCGCGTAGAGGCCGCCTCAAAACCTGTACTCACTTATCATATGAATATTCTGCAACGTCTGACCAAAAAGCATAATTATTTGGTCACACTGAATCCAACCGCAGCTAATGAAAATATTGACGATAGGCAGGTTGTTAAACGCATTGATTACAGTCACCCCGTGTTTGATCTAGCGATGATTGATGCTCAAAGTAACTGGTCAGACATCTCTGGCAGTGGTCTCCATACGCATTTTTGCGGCGCATATTGGTTCAATGGTTTTCACGAAGATGGTGTACGCAGTGGCCTACGTGTGTGTCAGGCGCTCGGTCATACTGTTACTATAAAAGATGAAGTCGACCCAAGTCACTTGCCGGATAGCGATAGCGCACACACGCCGTTTCGTTATAAAGACTTACCAGTAAAAGCCGATAAAAATTCGCGCAAACTGACGAAGCGTCAGGTAGTGACAACGACGACCAATCAGGAATTGGTTGATTACGTTCACCGTTTACAGTCTGCCACTAATGACTCGATGCAAAAGAAAAAACGTGGCTTATTTGGTCGACGTAAAGCCGAACAGCATAGTACTAAGCAACATAGTACCAAGCAGTATAGTAATGATTGAAATAGAAGAGAGTCTTATGACGACCCCAGCGCATCCGTCTCACGCAATGCCAGAGCATGAGTTACCTTGTACCTCTGACAGCTTGCCGCACCAGTTATTTCATGGGACTACGTGGCACAGTCGGCTACTGCCAAATGTGCATAAGTTTGTGTATCCGTATCGCTATTGGGGTGTCAATATTAGCGCGTTAGCAGCAGGGCAGGCGCTTCCTGAAGTCGATATAGCAGGCTTTGGTAAACGTAAGCGCTTAAAAGGACTGCCATTATTTTCCACAGGAAAAAAGGCATTACAGCAGTTCTATCCTGATGATTATTTACAAAGCATATCACAAGAATTAAGTTCGCAAGAGCCAAATAGCCTAAGTGAAAATAATAATCCAAATGATGCTAAAAAATCGCTCGATGTAAACGCTAAAAATAGTAAAGAAGCTAATAATAGAGTAGCCAACAATAAATTAGCTAACGTCAGTAGCTATCAAAAGCTTGAGCAAAGACTGCGTCAGGCTTTTATGACCCATGCTGGTAGCGCGCCAAGTGGTGACATGCTGGGTTTGGTCGTTTGCCGCAATGCTGGCCTATACTTTAGCCCCGTAAATTTCTATCTGGGCTTTAATGAGCAGCAACAGCCAACGCATTTACTGGCTGAGGTCTCTAATACACCATGGAATAAACGTCACTATTATGGGTTTTTACTAGATGGAACGGATACCGAATTCTGCCATGATAAAGACTTTCATGTCTCACCATTTAATCCTATCGACCAGCTCTATCGCTGGCAAGTTAAGGTTAAACAACAGCGAGATAACTGCTTACAAGTGCGCATTGCCATCGATATTAGCGACGAGCGGGGAGAGGTGCTAAAGACTGGGATAAAAATGTCTGGTGTACCAATGACCGAGGCAACGGTGCGTGATAGCTTGCGCAAAAATCCGCTGATGAATATGACGTCGTTAACGCGTATTTATTGGCATGCTTTTAAGCTCTATGCGATTAAAAAAGTGCCTTATATTAATTATGATGAAAAGCTAGCCGATAGCAAACAGCAGCAAGCGGCTAATAAAAAAAACAGTGTTTGACCAGTGCAAAGTTAACATTCAGTATAAATGTAAAACTCAGTACAGAGTTAATATCAATTTTCAGAATTAAGCCACGCGACTTCAAGAGCCTAATGTCCAAGCATAAGGCCTTTAAATAAGGATAAGTAGACGATGTCAGCACGACCGACCAACAGAAATCCAGCTTCGACATTAGGAAGATTTACCGCACGTATTAATAAAACCGTTAATGGCAGTGCCGTATTGCGACCAGTCAATGACCGTATTAATAATTTGGCACGAAAGTTAATCTTTCGCGCGTTAAAGCACGTGCAGTTCGGCAGTATTACGTTGATCGAAGCATTTGATGAGCACGCGCCTAAAGAGCAAAGCTTTGGTAGCAAAGCCGCTGAAGCGATGAGCAGCTCAGCAGTGGGTCGCCATCCTTTAAATGTGACGTTGATGATTCATGACAGTGCCGTCTATCGCCAATTGTTATTTGGTGGCTCAATTGCTCTAGCAGACAGTTATATCAATGGTGAGTGGGATACGGATGATCTGACCGGCTTGATTCGGTTGGCAGCGCGCAACTTAGCCGTGCTTAACCAGTTAGAAAACCGCTTCGCTGCGGTCAGCAAAACTTTTGAAAAAGCCAAGCACCGACTGCGTAGTAATGATAAATCTGGCTCAAAATCCAATATCTTAGCGCATTATGATTTGGGCAATGATATGTATGAGCGGTTTTTAGACGATACCATGATGTATTCGTCGGCAGTATATCAGTCGCCTGATACGACACTGAGCGATGCCCAGCAGCATAAGCTGGCGCTTATCTGTCAACGTCTACAACTGAGTGCTGACGACCATGTCATTGAAATCGGTACTGGCTGGGGCGGTTTCGCTATTTATGCCGCCAAGCATTACGGCTGTCATATAACGACAACGACCATTTCTGATGCGCAGTATAATGAGGCACAGCAGCGAGTCGAAGCTGCTGGACTGTCTGATAAAATCACCCTCCTCAAGCAGGATTATCGTGAGCTGACTGGGCAGTATGACAAATTGGTCAGTATCGAGATGATTGAAGCGGTCGGGCATGAATTCTTGCCGACGTTTTTTGCTAAGTGTAATAGTTTGCTTAAGCCAACAGGGCTGATGGTGCTGCAAGCGATTACCTTTAATGATCAGAACTATCAAGACTATATCGATTCGGTCGACTTTATCCAGACCCATATTTTCCCAGGTGGTTGTCTGTTGTCCAACCAAGAGCTCAATACTCAGTTTACTGAGCAGACCGATATGGTTATCAAACAATTGCATGATTATGGTTTTGATTATGCGTATACGTTGCGCGATTGGCGCACAGCATTTATGGCACAGCGCAACGAAATCAAAGCACTCGGTTATGATGAAGCCTTTATCCGCTTGTGGGAGTTTTATTTCTGCTACTGTGAAGGCGGATTTTTGGAGCGCACCATCGGCGTGGTGCAAGTAACAGCGGTCAAACCAAATAACATCGATACGCTGCATTTTTCTGATTTGCCAGCGGCAGACAAGGTATCCGCTTAACGCATTGTTTGACCTGAGGTTGCGTGTTGGTGCAAAAGCGTCTAACGCTGAGCAACCCTTATAAAAGGATATTATTATGGCTTACGTATTTATCTATCTGGCTGCTGTTGTCATATTTTTGGGCGTTGATGCGGTTTGGCTTACGACCATGAAAGGGGCTTTTTATGAGTCGCGTATCGGTCATCTATTGGCTGATGAGCCAAATATGATGGCCGCTGGCGTGTTTTATATGTTTTATATATTGGCACTCTGTATATTGGTTCTGTATCCGCAAATCAAGGCAGGAGCGTCTGTTGGTCATATTTTCTTACTGGGTGGTCTGATAGGACTGATGGCATATGGAACTTATGACTTTACCAACTTAGCTTTGTATAAAGGGTTTACTTTAGATACCGCGTTAGTAGATTTTGCGTGGGGTGGAATTTTAACTGGCTCAGTGAGCGCTATCGTTGCTTGGCTGGCGTACCGTTTTCATTGGTTGAGCTAACCATTATTTATATACCGCCTATTTCTCTGAAATACAGTCCAAATTTATTAGGCCAGTCAAAGGGCAACAAAAAGGGCAATAAAAAGGGTATATATAAAAGACAGTAGATATATAATTACATTATTTAAAATAATAGTAACTAAAGTATGGGCATTGAAAACATAGATATCGAAAGTGACACCGCCAATCAAATCGCTAACCCAATAGAAATTATCTATGAAGATGAGTTTTTGGTGGCGATTAATAAAGAGGCGGGTCTATTAGTGCATCGCAGTTGGCTGGATAAAGGAGAGACCCGCTTTGCCATGCAACTCACCCGTGATGCGGTAGGTTGCCATGTATTTCCGGTACATAGGTTAGATAAGCCGACATCAGGCGTATTGTTGTTTGCCAAGAGCTCAGCCGTGGCGCGCAGCCTTACCGAGGCTTTTACTGCGCATAAGGTTTCCAAGCAATACTTAGCCGTGGTGCGTGGCTTTATGCCAGAGCAGGGCACCGTTGATTATGCATTAAGTTTTAAGCCCGATGCCATTGCCGATAAGTTTGCCAACTTGGACAAGCCCGCTCAAGAGGCGGTGACCCATTGGCAGAGCTTGGCTCAAATTGAGCTGCCATTTGCGGTGTCAAAAAAGCATGAAACTAGCCGCTATAGTCTAATGCGCTTAACCCCCGAGACCGGTCGCAAGCATCAGCTGCGTCGGCACATGAGACATTTATTCCACCACATAGTAGGCGATACCAGCCACGGCGACGGACGGCACAATCGATTTTTTCGTACTCAATACGACTGCGCACGTATGCTGCTACATGCCCAGACTTTAGCGCTCAGCCATCCGGTCACTGGTGAGCCATTATTGCTAAAAGCGGGATTAGACGATCAATGGATGAGTATCATGGAAGCGTTTTCTTGGGTAGAGAGCGCTGAAGTTTGAGCCGCGTAAAGTTTAGGTTCTGTCTTATAAAATCATTTCAAAATAGTCGAAATACTGGTATGGAGTTCAGCCATGTTAACTTTTCATTCAAAATCATCATTGCCGATAATTAAAACGGCAATGGTTTCTACTTTACTAATCGGTACTGTCCAACTGATGATAGGCTGCGACTCACAGCCCTTATCTTCGAATAATGACGGCACTGCGCAAACAAATACTGTAGATAAAGACATGGCTAAGAATGATGAGATGTCTGTCAATCCAGCGCTTACAGATACGAGTGTTATGGATAAAGCACAAATTAACGAAGCAGCAGATATAGCTAATGAGCAAACCGTCAGACCGTCAGGGTATCAAAAGTTAAGCTTCGGTCAGGTTATTACCCCTGAGCTGCTAAGTAGCCTAGGAATGACCAAAGCAAAGAGCGATAACGAACAATGCTATTACGTCAGTAATCCGAAACTGAGCTATGTCGATAAAGAGTACGGTGAACGTGCTTCTGTGCTATATCAAATCATAGATGGTAAAGTTGCTCTGATCAGTATTCAGGATCCAAGCATCACGTTTTATAAAGACATCAACATTGGTGATTCAGCCACAGCGGTTATGAAATCACATAATGATGAGCTTGACTACGAAGTCGATAAATATGCAGTTGATGGTGACTACTATAGCCTGATTGCTAATGTTAATTTCAAGGTAATAAAAGAAGGTCCACTCGGAGAATCATTGAAAGACGAAAATATTGAGCTTAATAATAAACAGGACAAGCCGCCTCTACAAATTGAATATCATATCAAGGGCGGTCAAAAACTTAATGATTATCAGATTAAGGCGACTGAGTGGACAGCAGACAATAAAAGCCTATTAAAAGGTGAGGTAGAAAGCATAGATATCGGTATACCAGAAGCGATTTATTTGGTCGAAGGGTGCTCTTAAAAGTTGAATGTAAAAACCCAGCATCTAGCTGGGTTTTTTATGAAAGGCTGTTTTCTATAAGGTTGCTTTGTGACTCAAGATTAATTAACGAGTCATCGCACTCTCTAAAATCGTATAGGCTGCTTTGACCCTATCTGCATTTGGATAGTTTTTATTTGCCAGAATGACAATGCCTGATTTTTCGGCAGGAATATAAGCGATATAACCACCAAACTCATTAGTAGCGCCTGTTTTGTTGACCCAGACGTTATTTAAAACAGCCGTTGGATGATTGTCTGTTGTAATGGCTTGAGGCTTTAGCACCACGTCCATCGAGTTGCCTTCGTAGGGGAGGGTATCCCAAATTCTGTGTAACTGCCCTTTAGATTAAATGCTTGCTGATGCGGTCATCAAACATAATCATAAAGCGATTAAGAGCAGACGTCCAGTTACGGATGGACATTGACCACTTTTTTGATGCCTGCTGAGTTGCTAAGTACACCACCTTGAATGCTGCCTGATCAGATGGGAACACCTTACGCTTATTCACCGCCGTACGAATGACGCTGTTTAGCGACTCTATCGTATTGGTGGTATAAATCGCTTTTCTGATGTCTTTAGGATACTCGAAAAACACCGTTAAGCCCTCCCAGTTATTACGCCAAGAGATGACCACATGCGGGTACTTATCACCCCACACCTCATCAAAGTGCTCAAGGTTGGTCTCTGCTATCTCAAGCGTATCAGTGCCGTAATTAGGACTTGATATCAAGCCCTAAATGGAGGCAGTCGCACCAAAACGCTTTGGTGTCGTTTTATCTTTGTGCAGACACTAATATCATCATTGGTCGCTCCGCTTCTTCAGCAAGCGCAGGGTTTTCTGCTATCTGCTGCGCTGTTGGGCCCCACTCATTAACATGGCGAATAGTGAAACCAGCAGCCATCAGCGCGTTTAATATAGTGCCCAAAGTCCGGTGATATTTTACCACCCCGTCAGCTAGCCAATTGCTTACGCGCTGACTTTCATTTTGATAGTTGTTGACTGCCCATGATCGCTGACCTTCATCATCAGTGAGCCAACCTTGGCGTACCGAACAAGTATAAATTGGGTGTTCGGCAGTAAAGACAAACCAACCGTCAGGTTGCAGTGATTGATAGATGGCAGAAAATAGCGGAGCGAGATCAGGTAGATAATGTAAAGCCATTTGACTATATACCAAGTCAATAGCCTGATTCGGTAGTGAAAGATGCTCGAGGTCCTCGCACTGGTAGCTGATGCCACTATCATTTGTGAGCTCTTGTGCCTGTGCCAGCATTTTTTCGGACAAATCGATACCAAGAACTTCGGTAGCCCCTAATTCTCGTGCACTGCGACAAAACCAACCGTATCCACAGCCGAGATCTATGACTCGTTTTCCGGAAATGTCTGGAAGTAGGGTCTTAACAGTCTCCCATTCAGGTGCAGATTTTAAGCCAAACTGGGAGCGTGGTAGTTGAGCATAACCATCGAAAAAAGCCTGATTATCGTAAATATTTTGAGACATAATAAACTCCGAAAGTAATTTGATCCCCTAAAAACGAGGCAAAAAAAGCGAGCAAGGGAAGCCCTGCTCGCTCTATTAAGCTGCCGTTAGACAACTTAAACGAAAAGGACCGTGGATGAATTATCATCCACGGTCCTGATTTAATCGCCACATAAATAACCGCCGCCATCCCTATAAAAGAGGCATACAAGTACTGTGGCGATGAATGTAAGGAAGCTAAAGCTCCTTATCAGGCTCTGAACAATACTTCATCGCAAGCAATTGTTAGAGCTCACTCGGGTAACGAGCTGATCTGAATCGTACATATTTCGCATAATAAACCAATAAAATAAGGGTGTTTACACACTATTTTAACGACTTTAGTGAAAAACATCAATTGGTGCTCTACATCATATCTAACGACACTCTATGACTATGTTGACCTTTTATCGTCATGTAATAGTGATCCAACAACCGATCCCGCAAGATTGATAGTGAAGAAATAACTCGCTCCTTGATGATAGTGCCTTCGATATTGCATGATACTCTACGAGTGATAGGGTAGAGTTGATCTTAATCTATTAGGTTGGGTGTCGCAAGCTCCACCCAACCTACGGACTGGATTATTAATGAAAGGCTGTTTTCTATAAGGTTGCTTTGTGACTCAAGATTAATTAACGAGTCATCGCACTCTCTAAAATCGTATAGGCTGCTTTGACCCTATCTGCATTTGGATAGTTTTTATTTGCCAGAATAACAATGCCTGATTTTTTGGCAGGAATATAAGCGATATAGCCACCGAACCCATTAGTAGCGCCTGTTTTGTTGACCCAGACGTTATTTAAGACAGCCGTTGGATGATTGTCTATTGTAATGGTTTGAGGCTTTAGCACCACATCCATTGAGTTACCTTCGAGTAAGGTATCTAGCTGAGTAGGATAAGGGTACATCTCCCATCCTAACCCTTGTGTAAAAGTGCTCGCCTGATAGTAACCTTTTCTATTATTATTTAGTGCTTGCTGAATATCTTTATCCAGCGGTACTAGCCCCATATTCGCCGCCATAAAATGCGTCATATCTTTAATGGTGGATTTAATGCCATAGGCTTCAGCGTCTAACATGCCAGGATTGACTCGGATAGCATCGCCAGCAGCGTTATAACCAAATGCATAATCAGCCATCTTGTCACTAGGCACATTGATAAAGGTGTTGGGCATATTGAGTGACGGCAGTATTTTTTCTTCCATCAATTGTGTGTAATCAGCGTCCATGCTCAATGCCGATATATAGCCAAACAGACCGATACTGGCGTTGGAATATAAACGCTTTGAGTTGATAGGGAATACAGGCTGCCAAGATTTATAGTAACGGAGCAACTCTTCATTGTTTTTGACGTCATCAGGGACTTGTAGCGGTAGACCACCAGCTGAATAGGTGGCTAGGTTTATAAGCTTGGTGTTGCCAATGGCGCTGTTTTTTAGGTAAGGAATATATTTGTCAGCGGTATCTTCTAATGCAAGTGTGCCATTTAATTCTGAATAACTGGCTAAGGTAGCAGCAAACGTCTTACTAATTGAGCCTAGCTCAAAAATAGTGTTTTCTGAGACAGGTATTTTGGCTTTCTTGTCAGCCAAACCATAATGATAGAGATGTGATTTACCATCAACAATAATACCAAAAGCCATTCCTGAAATATTATGCTCATTCATTAGTAATTTGGCTTGTTGATCAACTGTGCTCTTTAGATGGTCATTGTTATCTGCTGCTTGTACGGTTCCAGATAGTAATGATGCTGTCACTAAAGCGGTAAGTCCGACTTGATTTAACAGGGTTTGAAAGGGTTGTTTCATTATAGGGTTTCTCATTTATTCTAATAGATGTATTAATAATTTAATGCTTATGCAAATAGCGCTTTGCTTTCAGTTCGGGTATACCGTTTTACATTATAGTCAGTGAAAAGCAGTATCGATACATCACGCACTGCTAATATCAATTTTTCTTGCTTGCTGTGCCTGTGCAGACAGAGGCTACGAAAAATTAATATCAGCAGTATCGTCGCGTTTTTGAGGTATTTTGACTATATCTCAGAGCACGGAATCCCCGACAATTTTGGCGATTCCGTACCGTTGATTGGATCTTTTAAGGTATACCCAAGTGGAACCAGTGATTTCACCCTTTAAACCTATTTACAAACCACTCAAAATAGACTGCTATAATGGAAACTATTATAATAGACTATGAGAATGGTTATCTTTATAAAAAATTACTGAAGGCAAGTGATCAAAACCCGTTTGGTCGCTCAAGGCCAATAAATTTTAGAACACCGTAAGGAATGTTATGCCCCAGTACAATACTACCTCCACCGCCAAAAAAGCCCCTTTGAACCATGAACTATATATGACGGTGCTAATGACCCCTGATATGGCAAATTTCATCGGCAATGTACACGGTGGTGATTTACTCAAAATGCTCGATCAGGTCGCTTATGCCTGTGCCAGTCGCTATAGCGGCAACTATGTGGTGACGCTATCGGTTGATCAGGTGATGTTCCGTGAGCCAATCTATGTGGGTGAGCTGGTGACCTTTGCCGCGAGCGTCAACTACGTGGGTAGAACGTCGATGGAAGTGGGCATACGTGTCGAAGCAGAAGATGTGCGGGCGCGTACGGTTCGTCATACCAATAGCTGCTACTTTACGATGGTCGCCATCGATGACAATGGCAAACCAACTCCTGCGCCGCCGCTTGATATCAAAAATTTGATGCAGCAGTGTCGTTTTGATGCAGGCTTAGAACGTAAGAACCTACGTATGCAAAGCTCACACCGTCCTAGCTGTGATATTGAGAATATGATTGGTGAGCTAGCCAGCAGTCATGACAATCAAGCTAAGTAACATGACACAGTAGCCAAGGGTTTCCAGCTTAGTGGTTAAATATTCGCTATTTTACTGAGACTATTATGAGTTTGAAGCCATCAAAAACCCATTCAAATATTCCTACTCTTACTCCTAATCAGTCAGTACGCCGCAATAGTCGTGCTCGAGGTGCTGGTACGCTCATTAACGACGCCACTTCTGATGGTAATTCTCGTTCCGGCTTTGATGGTTCTAAGTCAGCAACCAACAAAGAAGAACAGCATTCTGCCTCATTGACGACGGTTTTGATTGCCGTCGGGGCCAACCTCATCATTGCTATTGCCAAAACTGTAGCGGCGTTTATGACAGGTTCTGCTTCTATGATTGCAGAGTCAGCACACTCTTGGGCAGATGCAGGTAACGGCACTTTATTAATTGTCGCCGAAAAAAAATCCGTCAAACCTGCTGATGAAAGTCATCCGCTCGGCTACGGTAAAGAGTCATACGTCTGGTCGATGATTGCGGCATTTGGCGTCTTTATGGCGGGTTCCATTGTCTCCATTTATACTGGTATCACCGAGTGGAATGCGGCTGAGAGCGAGACCGACTATACCATTGGTTTTATTATATTAGCAGTCGCCTTTGTGCTAGAAGGCTTTTCGTTGGTGCAGGCGTACCTGCAAAGTAAAAAACATGGTGAAGCGATTAATGTCAGCGCTATTGGTTATGTGGTCGATACGTCGAACCCCACTTTACGCGGTGTATTTTTTGAAGATTTAGCGGCTGTAGTTGGCTTGGTTATCGCTGCGGCTGCGATGGGTATGCATGCTTATACCGGACAGCCCTTTTGGGATGCGCTAGGTTCTATCGTCGTCGGGCTATTATTAGGCGTGGTCGCTATCTTTTTGATCAGCCGTAATCGGGATTTTTTGATTGGTTACAAGGTGTCTGATAGGATGCATTCCTATGCGTTGAGCGAGCTGCTCAATCATGCAGATATTGATAGTGTTTCTTACTTACACCTAGAGTGGGTGGGACCCAAGAAAATATTTATGGTGGCGGCAGTAGACATCACTGGCAATCAAAAAGAAAAAGAAATCGCGCAAAAATTTGAAGACATTGAAAATTTGTTTCGATGTAATCCTATCTTTCAAGAAGCTATTTTGACACTGTCTGTACCCAATGCCAAAACGTTATCTTTGCCGGAAAATTATTTGGCTAATAAACAAGATTTTGCATGATAGTCTAGATGACGGTGCTATTAACAACTACTATGGCTAAATCTTGCCAAACTGCGTCAAATAGCTGGTCAATATCCTGATATTATCTGCGCTCTTTTCCTTGGTTGGCTGCAATTTATCTCATTTGCATCACCATTTTCAAACTGAGGACACGCCCTAGTCGTTCTAGGTTAGACTTTATCGTCGATGGATGCCTAGTTTGGTAAGATTTTATCTATCAGCAGTCCTAATATTTGAAGGTTCAATAGACTCCAGTTACTCTTAACTATACGGGTCTAATAACTATACGGGTCTAATAACTATACGGATCTAATAACTATACGGATCTAATAACTATACGGATCTAATAACTATACGGATCTAATTCGAAAAATTAGGCTAAGATAACAACGATAATTAGCAGTAAAAACTAGATACTAAAATAAGGTGATAATATGACATATATTTTGAAAAATACTTTGGTGTCTCTGACGTTTGGTTTAAGCGTCGCTACTATGATGGCAGTACCGACGCTCTTTGCACAGGCTGCGGTACCTACTGACAAGTCAGTGAGAGAGTTAGTAAATGTCACACATTTGAATGAAACAATTAAACAGATGTCCTCGAAAGATAGTTTACAAAAAATAGTTAATGACTCTATGTTGTCTAGCCTTGTGACTGATGACATGAGTACTGCCCAACGTCAAAAACTAATCAAAGTTTTTTCTAATTATAGTAGTAGTATATTTGATGATGAGTATATTGAAACTATCAATGAGGCACAAATTCAAGCGTATGTTAGTGCTGTAAAAAAGTATTTTACTCAAGAAGAAGTTGACGCTCAAATCGATTTTTACGAAAGCGACTTAGGGGCTAGCATAATAGAAAAGCAGCCTATTATGATGCAAGAATATGCGAAAGATGTCAGAGCTATTATGACACAGAATGTTTCAGCCGAGCTAAAGAAAGCTTTGCCCATTATGATAGAAGAACTAAAAGCCCTGAAATAGAAAATGGTAGAATATGCGTGCATAAAAAAAGGTCACCCAATCAGGTGACCTTTTCTATTTTTACTTCATATAATACTTCGCACTTAATATAATAACGTTAATAATCAACTAAATTTTTAACGGTATTATTTCCTTGGCGCATTTGCACCGATGAACCATGCATCTTTATCAATAATACGGCTGGCTTCTGTAAATAAATCAGCTGTGTCTTCATCGCCTGCATCACCAGCAGTAGCGATCGCTTCTCTCAAAGCTTCCGCGACTTTCTTGTAGCGGCTCGTCAGCTCGCGAACATGTTGATCTACTTCGGTAATGTCAGTAGGGTAATCGTCTAAAATAGATTCTTTTACCACGCGACTGGCCAAACCATTTGGCTGACCACCTAAGATTACAATACGTTCTGCGATAGTATCTGATACTTCAAGGATACGATCTGATGTGTCATCTAATAATTGATGCACACCGATAAAGCCAGTACCTTGTAAATTCCAATGGCATTGTTTGCCATCTAAAGTTAAATCAATGACATTTGCTAAGTTAGCGTTTAACACATCGATCATTTTTTTGGCAGTTTCATCGGAAATTCCACTTGCGTAACGTTCTCTCATATCTTACTCCGTTATGTATTTTGTTTTATTGAATTAAATAGGTCACTTGTTTCTTATTTGGTTTTTGTATTAGTAGTGCTTGTTGATTCGTTATGAATAATAACAGCTTAAATCTGTGATGGAACCCTTCAGTGTTAGGCTTTATGAGGTGGTCGTGTAAGGAGTTTGTTAACCATGAAAATCTTTGTAATTTTATTCAAGATTGTGTGAGTTTTTTATAACAATATAAGATTTATCACCTAATAAAAAATTGATTCTTTGATAAAAAATATCTTTATACACTTACACTTCGGGCTGTGGAATATCGTTGTAATCATAAGATAAGCCTCGTCACTATCCGTTAAAAAGCCTTTAAAAACCGCTGCTCAGACCCCATATTGTTATAAACCTCAAGAAGAAGAAAGCCATTATGCGTATGCCCGAACCGCGCTCATCGCGTCAGTTAAACCAATTGGCCACTCAGCTCCAAGGCGAAGCTGAAATTAGTGGTGTTAATGCGTCAGGGACGCAAATATCGAGTCGTGCCTTTGAGATGGTCACCGATTTTGAACCAGCAGGGGATCAGCCACAAGCGATCAAAAAGCTGGTCAATGGTATTAATTCTGGTATGAATGAGCAGTTGTTATTGGGGGTGACGGGTTCTGGTAAGACTTATACCATGGCCAAGGTCATCTCTGAGACTCAGCGTCCGACGATTATCATGGCGCACAACAAAACGCTTGCCGCTCAGCTGTATGGTGAATTTAAGTCGTTTTTCCCGAATAACGCGGTGGAGTACTTCGTCAGTTATTATGACTATTACCAACCTGAAGCTTATGTCGCAGCGAGTGATACCTTTATCGAAAAAGACAGCGCCATCAATGATCATATCGATCAGATGCGTCTGTCAGCGACGCGCGCTCTATTAGAGCGTCGTGATGCTATTATTGTAGCTTCTGTATCGTGTATCTATGGTTTGGGTGATCCTGAAAGTTATCTAAAAATGCTACTGCATGTCGTGGTCGGTGATCAGATAGATCGTACCGCTACCATTAAACGTTTGGTTGAAATGCAATATACGCGCAATGAGCTAGATTTTGGTCGTGGTACATATCGCTTGCGTGGCGAGCTGTTAGATATCTATCCTGCTGAATCTGAGCAATTGGCTGTTCGTGTGCATTTATTTGACAATGAAGTGGAAAAAATCACTTGGTTTGATCCTTTAACAGGTAAGACGGTACGTAGCGTGCCACGTATTACTATTTATCCAAAATCGCATTATGTGACGCCGCGCAATAAACTAGAAGCTGCCAGTCATACGATTCGCGCTGAGCTAGAGCCGCGTCTAGAATATTTCCGTGATAACAATAAGCTGATAGAAGCACAACGTCTCAAAGAGCGTACCCAATATGACCTTGAGATGATACAGCAGCTTGGCTACTGTAATGGCATCGAAAACTATTCGCAGCATCTCTCTGGCCGTCCATCAGGGGAAGCGCCGCCGACGTTGTTTGATTATATTCCAGAAGATGCACTGCTGTTCCTTGATGAGTCACACGTGACCGTCTCGCAAATTGGCGCGATGTATAAAGGCGATAGATCACGTAAAGAAAACCTCGTGAATTACGGCTTTCGTCTGCCAAGTGCCATGAACAACCGCCCGATGAAGTTTGAAGAGTGGGAGCGTATCAAGCCTAAGACCATTTACGTTAGCGCCACACCAGCATTATATGAGCTTGAGCATAGTGAGCAAGTCGTTGAGCAAGTCGTCCGTCCAACGGGTTTGATTGATCCTGAGATTGAGATTCGTCCTGTATTGACGCAGGTCGATGATGTGTTATCAGAGATTACCAAGCGCCGAGAAAAAGATGAGCGCGTATTAATTACCACATTGACCAAACGCATGTCAGAGGATTTGACCAGTTATCTAAAAGAATATGATGTCAAAGTTGCTTATCTGCATTCTGACATTGATACCGTTGAGCGTATGCAGATTATCCATGAACTGCGTACAGGCGTGCATGATGTACTGGTCGGCATTAACCTATTGCGTGAAGGGTTAGATATGCCAGAAGTATCATTGGTCGCGATATTTGATGCCGATAAAGAAGGCTTTTTGCGTTCTGAGCGTGCACTTATTCAGACCATTGGTCGTGCTGCGCGTCATATCAATGGTAAAGCTATTCTTTATGCTGATCGCATTACCAACAGTATGCAAAAGGCGATAGACGAGACCGACCGTCGCCGTGAAAAACAAGTGGCATTTAACCTTGAGCATAACATCACACCGAAAGGTGCGCGTCGTAGTATTACCGATAAAATTGATACGGGCGACGATCAAAACGCCAATGACAATCAAGTGATTCCCATCAAGAGCAATCTGCCTGATGTGGATATTAGTATCTTACGCAGTCCTGATTTGCTAGCCAAAGAAATCAATCGTCTTGAAAAGCTTATGAAACAGATGTCTCGTGACTTGAAGTTTGAAGATGCCGCGAAAACGCGAGATAAAGTGCTTGAATTAAAGGCGCATTTGATTTAGATGGTAAGGTTTAGAATATAAAAACAGTAGGCGGGTTAACGGATAGTTAGCTCGCCTTCTTTTTGGATGATAAAAAGGAGAATAAAAATTGGACACAAAAAGAATATTCGTACTAGGTAATGGTTTTGATTTAGCTCATTATCTGCCAACTGCATATGTGCATTTCATGGATGCAATGATGGTTGTGGAATCTTGGAAAGAAGAAAAAGAGCTTGGTTTTGATCATTTATTTCAGAAATATATTGCAGGACAATGTTCTGATAGAGACAAGGATTTTTTTGGCAAGACTAAGGAGTTGTATAAAACAGATGACTTGAGGTTGTCGATTGATACTGTGAAGGATTTGCAAATAAAGTTAAAAGATAACGGCTGGTTTCAGCATTTTAAGCATCATTTAACTGGTGTAGATACGTGGATTGATTTTGAGAACGAAATCGAAAGTTTACTGGTGAAAATGTGTGATTTATTTGAAATGAGTTTCGATGAAAAAACAATTGGTTACTTCACAGATAATACAAGTTTATATTCTAATATTGATAATGAAACATTGACTATAAAAGCTACAGATGTATTAGCTGACAATTATCGTCAAGTCAACAAAGCATTTTTTGATAATTTTAAATTGCAAACGACGTTTGTGCAGAACACTTTAAGAAATTTTCATTTGATAGATGATTTATATTTTAAAGCTGAGGATACATATAATCCAAATAGTTTTCGTTCGAATACTATTGAACGTAGTGGAATAAGCTTAGAGGAATTTAAAGAGCTAAAAGAGAGTAATTCACCTTATGCCAGAAGAGTCACCAAGGAATATTTCAAAAACGTTATAGATATAAATTTTCTAAAAAAGTACTCTGATAGCTATTTAGAGTTTGAAGGTAATAAGGTATTAAGACAAATTCTAAGCCATTTAGATGGCTTTAATGATATTTTTAAGATGTATATCATGCTAGTAGTAAATCAGCTTGAGCCAATAAATGAGTTTGTAAGGTTTGGTGACTTGAATAAGAATCTACAAGCAATATTTACTTTCAATTACTCTAACTCATTTGAACGTTTGTACTCTGATGTCAAATTATTGACTATTGATAAGGTTCAATATGTTCATGGCAGCACTAACAGTCGTAAAATTGTATTAGGTATAAGTGATCTGGAGGATGAACGTCTTAGAAAATATAAAGTTTATGGTTTTGTTAAAACTCATCAAAAGTTAATTAATGATACTGACTACCAATTCCTTGACCATGAAGATCTAAATATTAAACGTGTATTAGGTCAATCTCTAAGTGATGTGCCTTATGAAGTTATCTTTTGGGGTCATTCTTTAGCTGATTCAGATGCAGAGTATATCAAAGCTGTGTTTGAGATGAATGCTGATGAAAAATTACCCAATGTGAAATTAAGAGTTTGGTGTTTCCAAAACGATCCTCATGAACCGTTAGCTAACTTGATTCACATTGTTTCTAAGGAAGTTATAGAGCGTTGGATGAAGAAAGGTTGGCTAGTATTTGAAGCCGCACCCGATATCTATGAAGAGAATAAAAAGGCTGAATGACCATAGCTTGAAAGTGTTTTTTAATAATTTGCGTCCTATATTTTTCATAGCAGTATAGGTGATGACAAGTCACAGTCTCTTGTGTTGAATTGAACCAATATTAGGACTAAAAGGAAGGGTTTTATAGATATAAATTAATAACTAAAATTTGGTTGTAACAAAACTTGTGTTTATACCAAATGCCCCTTAATATGATATCAATGAGCAATATGAACTTATAACAACGGACGTTGAGGCACATAATCCATCATGCAAAATAACAAATTCTTAGAATTAAATGCGAATGAAAACTCACTAGGCATGTCAGACTCTGCCAAACAAGCCATTATAGAGTCTTTAGGTGAGGGCTTTCGTTATCCAGATAATCCACGCGCTGCGCTCATTAGCAAAATTGCCACCATCCATGGTGTGGCAGAAAACCAAATCTCATTAGGCAATGGCTCGACTGAAAATATGCGAGCGGTCATACAAATGCTGCAACACAAAGCCTTAAAAGAAGGTAAAGCATTCCAGATGGTCATTCCGGTACCAACGTTTGATTGTGCAGAGATGTATGCAAATTCTATTGGCGTGCCGGTAGTTAAGATACCATTGACCGCTGAAAACTATGATTATGATTTTGATGAACTACAAAGGGCTGCTGACGATTTTGATGGCATCAGCCTACTTTATATTTGCAATCCAAATAATCCAACTGGCATCATTACATCAACGGAAAAACTCAAAAATTGGGTAAGTAATGCACCAGATAACCATTACTTTTTATTAGATCAAGCTTATTTAGAGTACGTGACAGATCCAAGCTTCGAGAGTGGGATTGAGTGGTTAAAACAAGGAATATCCGACAACCTCATTGTTATTCATACTTTTTCAAAGTTATGTGCCTTAGCCGGTATGCGAGTGGGCTACGCGATTTCTAACCCGCAAGCTATTGAGACTGTCGAAGCGTTTATGTCTATGGACAATACCAACTTATCAGGTGCGGTTGCTGCCATTACGACGTTGAATGATGCAGCGTTTTTAGCGCTAAGTTTGCGCAATACCAATCAATCACGTCAAATGATCGAAACAGTGTTAGATGAACTTGGACTTCGCTACTTACCATCACAAACTAACTTTATCTTTCATGAAATAAAAGGCGATTTAAAAACTTATATCGATAGAATGCGAGAGAGTGGCATTAAGGTTGGTCGCGAGTTTCCACCTGTCATAGGCTTCAATCGCTTGACGCTTGGCACCCCTGATGAGATGGAGGTGTTTATAAAGGTGTTAAAAGAATTTCGTGAAAAAGGTTGGGTTTAGCGCCTGTATTGAAAGGTTGGTAAGTTTAAAGCCAGCTGAATTTGAAAGACGGTATTGTGAGAATTTGACTTTGTCAGGCATTGCAGCCTGACTCAAGTAAATCTGTCTCCGATATATTCGGGGCGGTTCAAGAAAAATAAGCTCTGAAATTAGAAGGGACAGTCAATCGGCTCTTCATTAGCTAAAAAAGCCATTTGGTAGTTATAGGTATCATTAACACATATCTCTGTTTCGTTAACAGTTTCAAACTGATCTGCGATCATATATATAGAATGGCTAAAGTCTATAACCTGTTGGGGCGAGCGCAAATCTGTGGCCAAGTTATCAGCAGTAAAGTGAATTTTAGCGATATTGTCCTCAATTTTGACTATGGAGCTATTGTTGCCAAAATTACTTGACTCAAATCCTAGTTTTTGTTCTTCTGGCGTTAAGCCGTTCAAATATTCTTGGATGCTGTTTTTGAGTGGCGATGCTTTATCTACATATCGAATAACATAGCTTGATTTATCTAAGTTTGAATTCTCAAAATAAACTTTTACAGCTAGTTTATTTTTGACTGATTTCTTATTCATTGTATCAAGATATTTTTTATAGTTTTCAACATGAGTTTTACCACTAATAGGTTCACGCAAATCTAAATGACGAGGCTCTAAATCAACTCCTCCTTCATCTTTGAAAGGAAATAGGAAGTATTGATCACAATCCTTTTCGTAACATCCAAAGCTGAATTTAGAGCCATTATTACATTCTGCATGACCGTAAGCTCCAGCATTTAAGGTAACATTACAAATGCTTTTATCTACTTCAATATCTTCAAATGTCATTTCGCAGGTTGTAATAGAATTCATGACGTAAATGTTTCGAGGTGACTCTTTGGTGAGCATTGGAATCAAATGTTTGATATCATCCTTAGCTAATGACCACAAGATACCCTTTTTAGGTATATCGTTCTTAATTGTAGTATCTGAGTCAACGCATAAGGTTTGGTAAACTTCTGTATCCTCCTGACATGCAGGTAAACACAGAGTGATTAATAATGCACTTACAGTCTTATAAATATTCTTTGATAAGTTCATAGACTGTTTTTCTTTTATCTTTAATTTAGTGAGAATTTTGGTTGATTCAGTATATCAATGCACTGCAAGTAGTTTAAAAATATGTTTAATAAAGAATTAACTATAGCTGCCTTATTGAGCTGTGCTAATATTCGAAAAAGATTTAATAGTTTAGATTCCTAAAATGTTTCCTGAATTGTTCACTTTATAATTTTTAGATTTGTCATTAAAATTAATTTCTATATTTTTATAATTTTCGCTAATAGAAAATCTTCTATCAGAATTATCAGCTGAACCTATCTTTCCGATCAATAGTTTATCAATTATTTTTTTATTATAAGTAACTATCGTATATTCTTCAACATCTGTCATATTTCTAGCTAAAATATAGACTTCTATGTCATTTATATTTGGAAGTTTTAATATAGTGTCTATATATTTGATATCAGCGTAGCCTTGCTTTAAATTAATAGGCAAAACCTTAATATCATAAGTTGGAAACCTATTTTTACAAAAAGTATTATCATTTTCCATATTGCAATTTGTGTAACTATTAAGCGTTAACGGAAGTTTTGTTTCTTTGATTATCTTACTTTCGTCCGAATTGGATGCTTCCATTTTAATATAACTAACTTCTTTATCTACTTCCTCTATGAGTTTTGAATATTTATTTTTATCTTCATTATTAACTATTGTCTTTCCACTAATTGCTTGAGGCTGTGAGATATCAAAGTTACATCCTACAATAAATAAAGAAAATGACATTATTATAAAGACCATGACTTACTCACTAGATTTTCGTAAACAAGTTCTTAAAAGTATAGATGACGGCATGACCTTTGCTGAAGCTGCTATTTTCTATAATCTCAGCCCAACCACCATACAAAACTGGAAGAGACTTGTTCATAGCAGAACGACTAGGCAAACCAAACCCTATAAAATACTAGATGACGTGCTACTTAATGATGTCAAAGAACATCCTGATGATTACCAGGATGAGCGAGCACGTCGTTTAAACTGTAGTAAAACAGGCATTTATCATGCCTTAAAGCGCCTTGGTATCAGTCAAAAAAAAGACCTTGGAACATCCAAAAGCGTGTCTGATAAAAAGAGCGAAGTATCGGAGTAAGCTTAATAGCTTTACGCAGCAAGGCTACCCCATTGTGTACATGGATGAAAGTGGCTTTGAGGCTGAAACTATTCGTCCTTATGGCTATGCACCGATAGGCAAACCTTGTATTGATAGCTACAACTGGCAAGCAAAAAAACGAACCAACGTCATTAGTGCTCTGTATGAAAAGATGTTGTTTGCACTGAATTACTTTGAACAGAACATTAACAGCAATATATTTTATGATTGGTGCAAGTTCACACTTATTCCAAGCCTTAAAATCAAATGCGTGATTGTCATGGATAATGCCAAGTTTCATAAAAATAAACGCATTCAAAAGCTATTGAACAGGCATGGTTATCGTATTCTTTGGCTGCCGCCGTACAGCCCAGACTTGAACCCTATCGAAAAGAAATGGGCACAGGTGAAGTTTCTACGTCAAGGCTGGATGCAAAATGACTTATCTAAATTGTTTTATGATATTTGTCCTGGCCATAACAGTTTTATTTTGAACTGACTATAGTTAATTATAAGAAAATATAACTTACTCTAAATAATAATCGCATTCTCTATGTTCTTTCACCAGCTGATTATTTTTTTTATAACGATAGTCACAATCTACTAGTTGAAATTGAGTATTATCATTCTCTAAATCTAACTTAAACTTGTATGTTAGAATTTTTTCTTCACTAAAATTAAATTGAGAATTTTTTAATCTGGGTAAATTATTGAAACTTATTGTATAAATTCCATTTTTTACTTTTACTTCATCTAAATACACTTCATCTCTTTCATAATCATTTTTTTTCGTAACTCCAGTACGCTTGATATCTTGTCTGACGCAACCTTCAGGAAAAAACTCCACAAATTTATTTACCTTTTTATTATAAATAAACAAACAAGAACTCCATGCATATTCTTCAGGACGCAAAGTAGAACCCTTACTTTCAATATGGAGTAATGAGATATTAGTGTCAGAATAACTTGAGCTTATGTGAATATATTCTTTGTTCTTAAAACTAACGTTAAGTTTCTTTTTATTTTTCCCTGATAAAAAATATACATCGAAGTTATTATTAAATACTTTTCTAAGTTCTTTTTGGTCTTCGTTAATTGTAGGGACTTGAGTAACTTTAATATTATCTGAATTGGTTACAATGGCAATTGGTTTAGAGTTTTTATTTGAAGGATCTTCTGAATGTATTTTAACTAATAGTTTCTTATTATATTGACTAAGAGGGTAGTCTATTGCACGAATAAAAATGTCATCAGTTACTTCAAGATTAACATTATCTGATAAAGGATCAATATCAAGTATATTGGTAACTTCATTGCTAACAGTCTTGTGAACATCATTGTATGATTGTGCTATAGAATTTTTATTCTGACTTTTATTCTGACTTTTATTCTGATTTATAAGATTACTTTCAGATTTTCTATCTGATAATTCTTCACTATTTTGCTTCGCTTCACCAAAACTACAAGCAGTGACGCTGAGGCAAATACTCATTGATAAAAAAAGTAATTTAATATTCATTTTATTGGACTCCGTTTTCAATAGTCGAACAATTATCTAATAAGGGAAAAGGATCATAACGATATTTAAGTCCTGTTGCGCCTAACGATTTACTTACTTCATCTCTGACTTCAAAGTGAAGGTGAGAACCCTTAGATATTGAGGTCATACTTCCTGCATTGCCTGAATTACCACTAAGACCAATCGGCTGGGAAATATCTTCAACTAACTCATCTTTGTCAACTTTAATTTTGTTTAAATGGCAATATATGAAATATACAATATCTTTTTTAAAATCGAGTTTATTTCTTAGTATATTCTTTTTACTTACTGGTAGATCATCAACATTACACTGTAAAATTATCGAATTACCATAGCTACTATATGAAGTGGCAAATACGATACGTCCCTTACAAACTGCGTATACGGGACTGTTGAGAGCTGCTTCTAAATCATTTCCCTGATGTAACTTTGAATGACGCTTGGAAGTTCTACCGTGTCTTGATATTTCATTTGTAGCTAATGCTAAATTTTCTTTGCTATATTTATTGCTTTTATAAGTTAATGGAGCAGAACCATAACCGAAACGTCTAACTTGGCAGGTATCAAGTGGATTTCGCCATTGATTCCCTCCACCCACATTAGTAGTGTTTTTTGCAGGAGCAGGAGCAGGAGCAGGAGCAGGAGCAGGAGCAGGAGCAGGAGCAGGAGCAGGAGCAGGAGCAGGAGCAGGAGCAGGAGCAGGAGCAGGAGCAGGAATACATTTTTCATTACTCTTACTTTTATATGAAACACCTTCCAAAATGACAATAATAGCGTCAAGACTATTTATACAGATATTATCAGAAATTTTATGCATAAAATTTTTAACATTTATGTACGAATCAATATAATCTCTAATCCAAGTTTGATAAGCTTTCACACCATTTTGATTAGCTTCTTTCATATACTTTTTAAACTTGTCTTTTTCCCCTATTTGTATAATGAGTTTTTTTCTCATTAAGCTACTACTTGTGTACTCATTTTTTATTAGTCTTTCAGAACCTGATGGTCCATCATGATGAGCAAGATAAGCTATCTTAGCTAAATCAGCTTTACTAGTGATTTTATTAATAGGTAAACGTTTTCCTAGAGTCTCAAGATTCATTTTAGCGTAGACCATTCCTGCATCAATCGAAAGTTCAGGATTATATTTAAGTTTTAGAAATTTCGCATCTGTAAGCTTAGGATGCTTTTGTTTGTACTTATAAAGCAGTGAGTCAGACCTTTTGGAAATGTCACGCCAAGTACCATCTAACATTTGAGTCATACCGCCTGCTGATGTTGTACTATTCTGAGAATCTGCTTTCCAACGACCTTTCAATGAACCACTGCCTATTTTTGCTGATTCTGCATTAATTATTGCAGCTGTAGTAGGAGCATCAAAGCCATGCCTTTTAGCTGCACTAATTATAAATTGACGATATATTTCATTATTTGGATGAAGTTTTAAATTTTCGTCATTATAAAAATCTGCTACTACATGGGTTGGAGTGCCGCCATCTGTACGAATTACTTCATTGTGATCTTTTACAGAAGAGTTTTGATTATTAGTCTTTGTTGGAGCTTTACTTGATGTTTTGGACTTATCAGTTTGAGTGCTTTTATTGCCATCCAACTGACTTTCAACTTCTTTTTGAACAGGAGGAGTTGGTTGTTGGTTTTCTTTTTCCAAGACTTTACTTAAGTCTTTGAGCTTTTCTAATTGATGCCCTTTTTCTGGAAGATTACTCCCAGAAACTTTCATCATTCTTGAAGTTAAAGTCAAACTTTTTTTCCCTAAAGGAAGAATAGTGTGATGAGAAATTAATTGAAACTTTTTATGGATATTTAAAAAATAGATCTTGATACCTGCATGTCTATCTTTGATCAAAATATCTTCTGTTATACTTTTAGTAATTGCGATATTTTCGCATTTACTATCATATTCGAGTTGAAGAGTAGCTTTATTGATAGGTTTAAAAGCAGAGTCTAAAAGTTTTATTCTTAAAGTCGTATCATAACTTTCACTTTCGTCAAGGTGTAAAAATATTTTTTGACCAATACTTAATTGATGTATTTTCTTACCCTTAATATTATTCCAATCAGCTAACTGTTTGACACTAACGCCATAAAATTGACCTATGCCCCAGAGTGTGTCACCTTTTTTTACAATATGTGTTTTTTTAGTCATTATACAGCCTTAATTAGGATTCTTGAGAACCATGTTCACCTAAAATAATACCCTCATCCTCATCTTCGCCTTCAATATCTTCATCTTCAAAATGACTTGACCACTGATCAAATCCAATTAAGGAATCATATTTCATATGATTATCATCTTGTAATAGCATAGTCATACCTGAGTTGTCTGTTTCTGATTCAGAAATAATCTCATGAGTGTCTGGGTTAAAAAGAATAACTTTAGCTTGTTCAATCCCTTTACCTAGTAAACTCATAAAACTAAACTGAACTGCAAAAGGAGGAGAGTTTAAAAACTCTAAAGGCTTGTAATTAACTCTCGCCCCCGCCACCAAACTCTTCCTCACCGCCTTAACTTTAATCGTCCCCGGACACACCAGCTTAATACCACTCTTATCGATCGTAATGGATGCTCCTGCACTGGTTTGCAGCTTAATACGTTTTGGACTCGACACATTCACCTGTCCAGCCTCACTACCAATCGTCATGCTTTGTTGACTGTGCAGCTGCAACTCACCGCCTTGTGCCTGTATCGCTAGTGGTTTAGTGTTCGCACTCACATGTAATCCCGATGCGCTCGCTTCACCACCAACCCCAGAGAGCGAATCAATACTATCTGCCGTCAGCGTATAATTACCTGCCACCACATCCGACTGCGTGCTGCCTGATTGTCTGACTATTGTTTTCGCCGTCCATAGGGTATTGCTTGCTGATGCGAGGATGCTGTCTTTGCTCACCAGCATCACATCAGCTGCGCCTAAGACTTCTGTATTTAGCGTCTCATCGATCACTTGCGCACTGGTTTTAAAGGCTTCTATCGTTTGGTTGGCATTACTAAGTGCCTCGGTTGATTGCAAATGTGCCTGCTTTGCCTCTTTAAAGGTTTCACTCAGCTCAGTGCCCATTGTTAACTGGCGTTGTCCTGCATCATTGACCCATGCCGACTCGTGCTCTGACTGACTGTGTCTGATATCAAAGGTGGAGAGTAGAACACCTGTATCGCCGGTGATTTGCAAGCCATGGTCGGTTGCTAGATTAATACCTTGTCCACTATCTGATGATTGATGATTGCTATAGCGATGACGCAGTATGCCAAGCTCTAATACATGTTCATCAGGGGCAAAGGTCGCTTGCTCTGTAATCGTTGGCATATCAGCATTGGCTTTACTGCCCGTATTAACCGTCCACTGTAGACCGATCTTGCTTGGCGTATCATCAAAGCTCATGGCCACTTCAGAGTCGCAGGTCAGCCCATACTGGGCGATACCCGATAGCCAGCCGCTGTGTCCGTCATCGTCACTGATCTGTGAGTGACCCATACCACCGCCATGCCATCTAGGAGACGCGCCGCCTTGTAGGTTGTGTCTATTAGATAATCCCGCATCGCGAGTGGTGATGTCTGTTGCGTCCACATCGCCCATACCGATACCGTCATAGAGCGATCTGCTAATCACTGGACTGTCAATATCGCCGTACCAATGGTTAAGCAGGACAGATTGTCCAAGCCGTGGGGCGAATTGCCAGCCATGACTGCTACCGGATGACAGTTGCAATGCGCGCAGGGGCGGGGTAGTGCCGTCGTCGTGAGGGCTGATGCCTGAGTAGACGGGGGTCGTGATGGTTTGTTGTAGGTTGTCATCGGTGACACTAGAGTCATAACTTGGTGTAGTAGCGCTGCCAGTACGCGCTTGGGTCAACCCTTTATAAGTATGACTGGCAAAGAACAAGTTGCTGGGATAAGGGGCGTAGGGGATTGCGGCGTCAAGCAAAGTCGCTGATACCCAGACCCCAGTGTCACGAGCAATATCGTAGCCATGATCGGGGATGAATATCCCGCTCTGTTGCGTAGTACGTTGTAACCACTCTTTGATATAGGCTTGGTTGTGATAAGACACGCTGTCGCTGTCCGGCTCAATCCCAACCATCTGCGTACTGATACAGTAGCTAGTCAAACGACTGATAGTAGGTAAATTATGAATACTCACAGGACTACCGACCACCATGCCTCGCATCGCACCAGCCGCTTGGTAATGTTCACGCTGACAGCGATTGGCATTCACCCATTGCTGTGCCAACACCGTCGCTGCGCTATCGCTATCGACGCGTGAGGGCGCGCTTAAAAGCACAGTCGTGTCATCTGTTGCTAGCGCTGACTCATCAGCGGCTTGGCCTTCATAAATGGTATCCGCGCTTAAGCCATCTGCTCTTACTATCACCGTCTGACTACCCAGTTGCTGCGACCTCATTTGTAGCTCATTAACCGTATCTTGTCCTGACTGGATAGAAGACTGGGCATAACGATAGTCTAATGGTAGTAACTCTATCTCATCAAAACTGCTTAGTAGCATCAGACAGCCTAAATTATCTAATGAATCACCCGATATCCATAGGGTACTGACACCACTATCAGCAAGTAGCCTGGTTATAAACTCCCAATCACTGACATCCGACTGGGTGCGCATAGAAAGCTGAGAAGACAGGCGCTCTGATGCCTGCAAAGTCTCAGATAACTGCCAATCAAATTCATAGTCGGCAAAGAGGGTAGTGACGATGTCGAGCGTAGATTGATTGATAAAAGTACGAGTATGAATGCACTGGGTTAATTGCCAATCGGGGCTGACGATGTCTAAAGTGTAAAAATGCAGTGCGCCATCTGAATGCTGGTAGTTGACTGCTTTAATAAGCCCAGTGCGATGAGTGGGTTCACGGGAAACCGAAAGGGTGTTTAAGCAGACAAATGTATTTATCAAAGATAAACAAGAGTTTGAATCTAAAAAAGCATGCGAATAGAACAATAGCTGACTAGTAGCCGCTTTATCAATGGTACTTGACCAAGAGAATGCAGCAGGATATAAGGTAGTAATGGGTATATTATTGGTTTCAACGGTAATCTGGTGTAGACGAGCGGTTTGCGAAGGCATAAGGGAGGTTCCCGTGACTGCAGATTTAAGGGTACAGTCGGTCGCTTAAAAGTAAGCACTGCTAAAATATATACTAATAAAAGTATAGAGTTTATTGAAATATTGTCAAGTATCTGTATAATCGATTTGCAATAAGTTTTTCATTAAAGAACTTTAGTTCTAAATATATTCTATTATAACGTCATACTTTTTCTTATTCTTTTTGTTTTAATGATGATGATTTGCTTATGAATTCTATTGATTGTACTAAGCTGAAAGGGATAGGTCTGCTATCTGTGATTTTCAGTGCCAGTGTGTTACTGACGGCGTGCGGTGGCGCCGCGAAGAAGAACACACAGCCCTTAACGGTTTCTAAGCCAACAGTGGCTAAGCAGTTGGATGAGCCTTCACTCTCTTATCTTTCTGATGCCATGAAAGTCGATGATGGGCGTGCAGTGACAGCCCAGCAATGGCTGACCATTGCTCAAAGCAATTATCAATCAAAAAAGTACGCCCGTTCATTAAGAGCTGCAACCGAAGCATTAAGTCTCGATGATCAGCTGGTAGGAGCGCGTCAACTTGCTATGCTCTCTGCGGTCAAAGTAACGGAGAGTAATATTGACGCTTATAGTGACAATGCGGTGATGAACGATAATGATAAAGCGAGATTCAAAGACACTTTAACCAATATGACGACCTTGGTTAGTACGGCTGATTAACCATTATCGAGTCAACAGATGCATATATCTCATATTAATAATAGCGAGCACCGATTTACGATGACAAGTATTAAAAACGCTATCAAAGTCACTAATAAAATACCTAAGACGATCTTGACCGGTCTACTTATTATGGTATCGGTTATGGGTACAGCCCATAGCGAGCTTTCGATACAAGAGCAAGATCCAGGGTCAAGTGTCATTAACCAGTATGCTGCCCTTAAAAATGCGGATGCAAAATCACCGCAGTTGCATCAATTGATTGCCAACTTAAATGAGAGGCTAACTCGTAATCCGAAGGATTCTTTGGCTTGGGAGCTGTTGGCTCAGATTTACGCCAACAATGGCTATCATGCTTATGCTGTCTACGCAGCGAGCGAAGCAATGGACTCAGGTCAAAGCACCGCCACGCTCAAAAGCATCCTTATAAATAGCAGTGCTCTTGTCTCACAGAGCCAATTACAGTCAGATTACTTGACGGATGATATGGATACGGCATTTTTAACTGAGTATCAGCACGCGCTTAGCAAGATATATGGTGAAGTCTACGGTTTTAACTATGATGAGTCTTTGCCAAAACCACCTGCGCCTGTGGTGAAGGCTCGATCGACTAGAAGCAAAAACGTGTCCAACGCGAAGCGCCGCGCAGCCGTCAAAAGACAAGCCGCCCCTGTTAAAAGAAAAGCAGCAGTGAAACAGAAGTCACGTCCAGTGCCAAAAGCGAAGCCCGTTCAGAGACCGGCTAAACCATCATCCCCTAGAAGTAGCAACACCAAATCTACTGATCCATTCAGTATATTACGTTGAAACCAGAAACTGCTGAGGCAACTTATTATGGCTAATCAAGATAGTGTGCAAAAGAAACTCGCAAAAGTACGTGCTCCTCGGGTGCATTTGACTTATGACGTTGAAGTGGGCGATGCGATCGAAACGAAAGAAATTCCGTTTGTCGTTGGGGTGTTGGGAGAGTTTTCAGGAGATTCTACCCTTGAGCAACCGCGCTTTAAAGACAAGAAATTTGTCGAAGTGGATTTGGATACCTTTGATGAGGTGATGTCTGGTCTAGCACCGCGTGCGACGTTCCGAGTAAGCAATGACTTGAGTGACAAAGGCGGCGAGTTCGCGGTTGATTTGGCATTCAATAGTATCAACGATTTTCGCCCTGAAGCGGTTGCTGATCAAATTGAGCCATTAAAGCAACTGGTACAAGCACGAGATCGCTTGGCAGATTTACGCAACAAAATATCGGCCAACGAAAAACTTGAAGACCTATTAGATGATGTACTTAAAAACACTGAACAAGTTAAGAAAATGGCGGAACAAAATCAAACTGACGATGAGGATTAAACGATGAATGCTCAAGCCCAGCAGCAGATAGCAACGGATCCATTGAATAGCGAGAGCTATGACTTACTCGAAGAAATCGTCAATAAAAGTAATGTTGCCAAGTCCGATGATGAAAAAAATCGCGCGAAGTCGCAAATCGCCGAGCTGGCCAATGAAGTCATGCAAGGCACGGTGACATTATCAGACAATTTAGCCTCATCTATTGATGCACGAATTGCCCAAATTGATGCGCTGATCTCTAAGCAGCTGACCACTGTTATGCACGCACCTGAGTTTCAGAAGCTAGAGTCTAGCTGGCGTGGTCTACATTATCTATGTAGCCAAACCCCGTCTGAATCCATGCTTAAGATACGCATGATGAATACTACGAAGCGCGAGCTTACCAAAGACTTTCAATCTTCAATTGATTTTGACCAAAGCACGCTGTTCAAAAAAATATATGAAGAAGAGTTCGGTAGTTTCGGTGGTGAACCATATGCAGCAATCGTTGGCGACTTTGAATTTACTCGCCAAAACTCTGATATGTATCTGCTTGAGCAGTTGTCTCATGTTGCGGCCGCTTCCCATGCACCGTTTGTGTCGGCGGCTTCCGCTGAGATGTTCGGACTTGATTCCTTTACTGATATTGGTCGCCCACGCGATTTATCAAAGATATTTGAAACGGCTGAATATATACGCTGGCGCGCCTTTAGGCAGTCAGAGGATGCTCGCTATGTGGCGCTGACAGTGCCTAGCTTTTTAGGTCGTCTGCCATATGATCCTAAAGATGGCACAGTGGTAGAGGGTTTTAATTTCACTGAAGAAGTCTCTGGTAATGATCACAATGATTATCTATGGGTGAATGCCGCTTATGCTTTTGCTTCGCGATTGACTTCTGCCTTTTCTGACTATCGTTGGTGTGCGGCTATTCGCGGTGTGGAAGGTGGCGGCTTGGTTGAGGGTTTACCTGTCCATACTTTTAAGACTGATGAAGGGGACTTGGCGCTTAAATGCCCAACGGAAATCTCGATCACTGATCGACGTGAAAAAGAGTTGAGCGATTTAGGCTTTATTCCATTAGTCCATTGCAAAAATACCAATTATGCCGCCTTCTTTGGTGCGCAATCAGTTCAAAAAGCCAAAACGTATCAAAACGATGATGCCAATGCCAATGCGGTACTGTCGACTCAGTTGCAATACATCATGGCAGTATCACGTATTGCTCATTATCTAAAGGCAATGATGCGCGATAAGGTAGGTAGTTTCTTAGCACCTGGTAATGTTGAGTCGTTCTTGAATGATTGGATTTCTCGCTATGTCTTGCTAGATGATGGAGCCTCACAAGAAGCAAAAGCCCAGTACCCACTGCGCGAAGCTTCTGTACAAGTTGTAGAAGTGCCAGGCAAACCTGGTGTCTACAAGTCCGTGGTCTTTTTGAGACCACACTTTCAGCTTGACGAATTGTCTGTTTCTTTGCGTCTGGTCACTCAACTGCCGCAGTCTAGCAACAGCTGATCGTTTATTAAAATCCAACGTTAAATTTAAATTTTTTAATACAAGGTGTGTGATATGAAAGATATTTATATTCAGTTCCGTGGTAAGTACAAAATTGACGGTGAGTCTCGTGATAGCGAGCATAAAGGTTGGCTTGAAGTAAATACTTGGGATCACTTGATCCGTCAGCCAAAATCAGCGACAGCCAGCAGCGTTGGTGGTCACACTTCTGAGCGCTGTGAACATGCCGATATGACCTTTATGAAAGATTTGGACTCGACCAGTCCTAAGCTATGGGAAGCATGTTCTGCTGGTTATACTTTTGATGAAATTCAAATTGACTTTTATCGTGCCAACGGTGATAAGCGCGTTAAATATCTTGAAGTAAAGCTTAAGCATGCGCTCATTGCTAGTGTTGAGCCAACTGTCCGCTCTGAAGGCGTACCAATCGAAAAAGTCGGTATCAAGTATGCAGCAGTTGAGTGGACTTACACGCAGCAAGATATCGATGGTACTGCCAAGGGCGCTGTGACGAAGAAATGGTCACTAGCCAACAACACTGCTACTTATACTGCCTAAACTGGTGTTAAGTGTCATTCATTTATTGTGTCAATGAAGAAAGGTTTATATCTAGGCCTTTCTTTTTTATTTTTTTAAATAGGGATGACTGTATCCATGAATTACGCCGCTAACGCCTCTAATCATAAAGTTGGGTTTCGCCCAAATTTATTTGAGCAACTATTCGATGACCAGCCTCGTCATTTAGCGCATGAACTCGTGGTTCGCAGGCTTAATATTGATGAGTTAAAGTCTTCAGTAGCCCAAGACCTAGAAGCGTTATTAAATACTCGCTGTGTGGTGTCGAGTAAGCTGCAAGCCTATCAACATGTACGCTCATCGATACTAAACTTTGGCATATTGGACTTTGTGGGACTGAGTAGTGCCAATCCTGCAGACTGTGATTATATCTGCCGACAAATCGCGCAGACAGTCGAGCAGCAAGACAGTCGTCTGCAGAATGTCAGAGTATCGCTAGATATTGGCGCAGTCGATGTCAATCAGCTATGTTTTTCAATTGAAGCGTTACTGAAAGTTTATCCTGCCCAAGAGCTGGTCAGTTTCGATGCGTTCTTTGAGCCAAGCTCTCAGCGCTATTTAATAAAATAGTCATTATTAATTTAATGAAATAACCAGTGTTACCGCTCAATCTTTACAGTTAACAGCGATCACTATATTGAGGCATCATGGACAGTCTACTTCCTTATTTTGAGCATGAGCTTAGTTTATTTAATAAGCAATCAAAAGAATTTGCCAAAAAGTATCCCAAAATTGCCAATCGGTTATTGATGGGTCACGATACGGTAGATGATCCGCATATTGAGCGATTGATACAGGCTTTTTCACTGATTAGTGCGCGCATCAATAAAAAGCTAGATGATTCATATGCAGACTTTACCGAGTCTTTACTTGAAGTCGTTTATCCCGATTATCTTAAGCCTTTTCCATCAGTCTCTATTGCACAGTTTAACCTAGGCGTGCAGGGCAATGCGATGAGTGAGCCTGTTTTAGTGCCTAAAAAAAGTATGTTTGCTAGTCAAAAAATAAACGGCACGCCTTGCCAGTTTCAGTCAACCCAAGACGTGACGTTGCTACCGCTACAGATAGATAGCGTCGATTTTGAGACACGCCAAGAAGTATACGATAATCAGCATGGACTGCTTAACGGCTGCATTAGCATTAAATTCAAAGGTCTTAATCCAAGCTTCGACTATCAGGCTTTGTTAAATCATCCGCTAGATTTATATATAGATGAGGATGCCAGTCAAGGCACCAGCTTGTGGGATCTGCTAGGGTGTGATGTGAAACAAACGCAGCTTCATGGTAGGCAGGTCAATAAGATAACGGGTAGTCCGTTTGAGATTATAGGCTTCGATCCTGAGCAGCAAATTCTTCCTAGTCATCGAGTAAGTAATGCTGCCTCTGCATTATTAAAAGAGTATTTTTATTTCCCTGAAAAATTCAATTTCTTGCGCCTCAATCTTGGCCGTGTTTGTCCCAATTTAAAAATTGATAGCACTGGTCTTGAGATTCGCTGTTATTTTAAGTTTGATAAAAAAAACACCATCCATTTAAAAAACTTGCAGCAACTGAGTGCCAGCAGTATCAAGCTGTTTTGTACGCCCGTGGTCAATCTATTCAAGGCAGCCGCCAAGCCCATTCAAGTCACTCATCGCTCTATCTATTATGATTTGGTGCCCGATACTCGTGCGCTTTTTCAACATGAGATTTATGAGGTCAATAAAGTCATAGAGTCCAAGCAAAGTAATAATCGTTTGATACAACGTGAGTATCATCCATTTTATGCGCTCAATCACTATGAGCAGCAAGATGAAGGTCGTTATTATCATATCAAACGCGATAAGGATATGGCTGAATTTAAGCAGGGCTTTGAATATCAGATTATGTTTGTAGAAAAGCAGCGTGAGGATGTGTCAGGTGCGGTGAGCATAAGTGCCGCTTTGCTATGCACCAATAGAGACTTGCCCGCGCAAGTGGTGTTCGGTCAAAGCCGAGGTGATTTGTTTAGTGAGGGGATGATGGGCTTTAGTAGTCTGTCATTATTAAAGCAGCCTACCAGAACGGCGCGGTTTGAATACACTGGTGAGGAGCGTTGGCGACTAATATCGCTGATCAGTTTGAATTTTTTATCACTTGCTGCCCAAGATGCTGAGCTGATGAAAGAGTATCTGTCGCTCTATGATATTACTCAATCTGCCTCTAATAAACTGCTGGTAGAAGGCATCGTCTCTGTCACCACCAGTATCAAAGCTCAGCGGATTCAGCGCTTGCCGCAACCTGGATTTGTACGCGGTACGGTCATTGATATTCAGATTAACCAAAAGAATTTTTCTGGAGTGAGTATCCGCCAGTTTGCCCATTTATTGGCTCATGTTTTTGGCTATCACGCCAGCTTAAACAGCTTCGTTGAGGTTGCCATCAGTGATGCCGTTACCAAAGAGGAGATATACAGATGTCAGCCACGCAGCGGTCTCAGTCCTCTTATTTAACGGATTTATTAGCGGCGCCGCAATCCTATGAGCTATTGCAAGCACTGCGTTTGGTTCAGCATGAAGTTGGTATGGGGCATGACCCTATCGAGGTGCGCTACCGTGCCTCGTTGTCATTGGCGTATCCGCAAGCAGAAATTGAGTCGATGGCGCTCATTGCTCAAGACAATATGGAAGACAGTGGCCGTTTAGTAAAGGATGGTCAAATAAAGGACAGTTCATTAAATGCCAGTTCGTTAATGGCCAGGCAGATAGAGGTTTGCCCAGCAGTTATTGGACTGACAGGCCCGTTATCAGCTTTGCCCGCGATGTATACCGATCATCTAGCGTCGCGAGTCAATCATGCAAAGGATAAAGCCGCACCGGCATTTTTAGATTTATTTAACCATCGATTGACGGATTTGTACGTACAAGCGAGCTGGTTTTATAACTTGCCATTACAGTACGAGATAAATAATAAAAAAGACAACTATCTACTGAGCTTGCGAGCGCTGGCACGGCAGCCGAAAAAGCTAACGGCAATCGATAGCTTGATTGCTTATGCTGGCATGATTGCCCCTGGACGTCTGACGGCTGATCAGTTAGCACATGTACTGTCGCACTTCTTAGATAGCACGGTCAGCGTTCAGCAGTTCGTGCCTGAGTGGTTTGATCTACCAGCAAGCGAGCAGACAGCACTCGGTGGTCAGCATGCGGCACTTGGGGTATCTACATTTTGCGGCGCGCGGGCTGTACAGTTCGATAGCAAAATTAGAATCGTATTTCATCAGTTGGATGCCAAACGCTATTTAAGACTGTTACCAGCAGGGGATATGTATCGCGTCATTATCGATTTTATTCGTAAATGGTGCGGTGTGAGCTTGGCGGTCGAAATGCAGCTGGAGCTAGACAAGCAATATATTACCCCTTTGTCATTATCAGAAAGCAGCTTTGGTGGCTTAGGGCAGGGTGGGTTTTTGGTATCTCACCCTGCAACCGAGCACTATGATGATACCCGCTATGCGCTGCCTATTCAGTAGCATTCATATCGGTTTTGAAGTGAATCAACTATAAGTTGCTTGTTTGCTAGTAACTGTAAGAAATTGCTCTAAAAGTTGCTCTAAAAAAAGCCACTCTAATTTTGATACATCAGTTTAATAAAAATAATGTTAAGTCTATTGAACATGCCAAAGGAAAAATTTTATGAGCCAGTTAAAAGCTGTAATTACCCGCTTAAGCCCAAGCTGTCGACAGTGTTTGCAGCAGGCAGCTAGGCTTTGTATCAATAACGGGCATCGCGAAGTTGATACCGTCCATCTGCTACATGAACTGATTGCGATGCCGCACAATGATGTGGCTCAAATACTCAAAGTGAATAAAGTCAATCAGCCATCGCTTTTAGCAGACATGACCGATTTGCTGAATACCTTTGGTCAAGCAACAGGCTCTACCCCTGTGTTTAGTCAAGGGTTGATGGCGTTGTTAGAGGACGCATGGGAGCTAGCCAGTAGCCAACATGGTCAGAGTGCTGATAATAATAGCGCACTAGAAATCCGCTCTGGGCACATATTGCTCGTGCTGTTGGCATATGAGCGTTATCAGTCGATACTTAAAACCCTTCCTGAGCAGCTACAGTATATCGATCGTTTTACCTTAAAAGATGATTATGAGCGTCAGTGTCTCGGTAGTACCGAGGGCAGTGGATCAAGCAGTAATAAAAGTACCAATAACAAAGGCATCAATAAGGGTGCTGATAGTGCAGACAATGATATTAACAATCAAGAATCTTTAGACGCTAAGCAAACTGAAACCAAGCCAACCCCTGCGTTGGATAAATATACTTATGATTTGACTGCAAAGGCCAGTGCGGAGCAAATAGATCCAGTTATCGGCCGTGAGTTTGAGATTCATCAGCTGATCGATATTTTGATTCGTCGTCGCCAAAATAATCCTATTTTGACGGGTGAAGCAGGCGTGGGTAAAACAGCGGTGGTAGAAGGCTTGGCGCAAAAGATAGTTGCCGGTCAAGTGCCAGATCAGCTAAAAGACGTGACGATACGGAGTCTCGACATGGGCTTGCTACAAGCTGGGGCGAGCGTCAAAGGTGAGTTTGAGAATCGTCTCAAGCAAGTCATCGAAGAAGTACAAGCCTCGCTACAGCCGATTATTTTGTTCATTGATGAAGCACATACCCTTATCGGTGCTGGTGGGCAGGCAGGTCAAAACGACGCGGCGAATTTGCTTAAGCCTGCTCTGGCTCGCGGCGAGCTGAGAACCATTGCGGCGACGACGTGGTCAGAGTATAAGAAATACTTTGAAAAAGACGCTGCATTATCACGTCGCTTTCAGGTAGTCAAAGTCGATGAGCCTGATATTGAAACGGCAGTGGCGATGATTCGTGGGTTGAGTGCCAAGATGCAGGCGCATTTCGGTATTTTAATAGACGATGATGCGCTACAAGCGGCGGTTGAATTATCCGCACGTTATCTCAGTGATCGACAACTACCTGATAAAGCGGTCAGCGTATTAGATACGGCAGCGGCACGGGTGAGTTTATCAAAAACTGCGATGCCCAATCAGCTGGATAGATTACAAGCCAAAGGCGTGCAATTAGAGCAGCATATCAATAATCTCAGTCAACAGCTTGAGCGTATCGGCGGTGTGGACGAAAAAGAAAAAGTCAGCCAAAAAATTGCCGTGCTTGATGAACAGCGTCAAACCAATCAGCAAAGCATCGCTGACATGACCAGTCGCTGGCATGAGCAACGTCAGCTTAATGATCAGCTTGATGCCTTAAATCAGCAGTTGAATGGTAAGGCTGATGGTGCTGATACGCTCAGTGCAACAGAGCGCTTAGACAAACAGTCTGAGTACCAAAGCATTGAGCAGTCACTAAAACAAGTACAAGAGACGCATCGCCTTATCCATCCTGTATTGGATAGACAAGTTATTAAGCAGATTATCTCAGATTGGACAGGGATTCCACTCAACGATATGGCAGGCAATGAAAAAGACCATATTTTGAATTTGGCTGATACCTTGCAAGCACGTGTCATTGGGCAAGACCACTCTGTGGCGGCTATCGTGAAGCGGATTCATACTGCAAAAGCGCGCTTAGATGACCCCAACCGCCCGCAAGGCGTATTTATGCTAGTCGGGCCAAGCGGTGTGGGCAAGACAGAAACCGCATTGGCGCTATCAGAGGTATTGTATGGTGGTGAGCGTAATCTTATTACCATTAACTTGTCAGAGTATCAGGAAGCGCATAGCGTTGCCTCCTTAAAAGGCTCGCCTCCAGGTTATGTGGGCTATGGTGAAGGTGGTGTGCTAACGGAGGCCATCCGCCGTCGTCCCTATAGTGTGCTCCTACTCGATGAAGTCGAAAAAGCACATCCAGATGTGTTGGATTTGTTTTATCAGGTCTTTGACAAAGGGGTAATGGAAGACAGCGAAGGGCGTTTGATCGATTTCAAAAACACGCTTATTTTATTGACCAGTAATGTTGGCTCAGCGCAGATTATGCAAGCGTGCATCAATACTGATCCAGCCGTTACTGACTTTAGCTTGCCCGATAGTGACAACCTAAAACAGGTGATTAATCCGCATTTATACAAAGCCTTCAAGCCTGCCTTTTTGGGTCGTCTAACGGTCATTCCTTACTATCCATTGACGGATGACGCGCTTGCAGAAATTATCCGCCTGAAACTGGACAAAATTACTGGCCGCATCCGTGACAATTATGATGTGCCTTGTGTTATTGACGATGAAGTCATTGAGCTCATTTTATCGCGTTGTCATGAGGTCGACTCTGGTGCACGTAATGCCGATGCCATCATCAGTCATACCTTGCTACCGCAGCTGGCAGGTCAATTATTGGCTCACGATGACAGTCAAAGTGTCCTCAAGAAAATTACTGTATTCGTCGATGAGGATGATAATTTTGCGTATCGTCTTGATATCGATGCGGTTGTGCCACTGAATCAAATGGTGCAATACAGTGAAGATGAGACTGAGGATAAGGTTAAAAAGTCGGCAAGCAAGCCAGTTTCAGCCAAAAAGCCTGCTGCTAAAAAGCCATCAGTGAAAAAAACCATCAGTAAAAAATCTGTTAAGAAGGATTTATTATAATGAATATGGGTAATTCCTTACTAACCGATATTGACACCCTTATCGCGCCTATCGATGGCAGCCATCATGGGGTGGGTGAAGATCTCATCTTTGATCCACGTATCGATGCCATCGTTGCGGCTCGTCAAGAAGATGACCCATTACTGGCGCAAGGCAATTGGGTCACTGAGCTAAAAGTCGCCGACTGGGACTTTGTCAAAAACCAATGTGCCGAGTTGCTCAGCGATACCAGTAAAGACATGAAGCTGGCACTGTGGTACGTCGATGCACTGAGTCACACCAATCATTTAGCAGGCATCAGTCATGGGCTGAGCGTACTGCAAGCATTTAATGACGAATATTGGCTCACCATGTATCCACCATTAGATGGTGAAGAAGACAGCATGGATATCAGAGCAGGGCTGCTGTCGTGGTTCGTCAAGGCACTCACTGATGACCTCAAGCAATTGTCACTTTCTGATACGAAGGTGGGTAATTATAACTATAACTATTATCTCACTGCGCGTGATCATGATAAGCAGCGTCAGCAAAACCCCGATAGCGAAACATCTAACCAATTGACACTGAGTGACTATAACCACGCCATCAAGACCAGTAGTGAGACTTGGCAACAAGCACTGATGAGCAATCTTAATAAAGTAACTGAGCAGTGGCAGACATTGACCGATCAGCTCAATGATCTGATGGGTATGGATGCGCCAGTCTTCGCACCAGTGACGGATTTATTGATTGCACTGACGCAGCATTTGCGTCCATTGATACCAGAATATTCTGATACTGCTCATAGTATGGATCAAGAGAGCCAAGCCGATAATGTCGACCTGATTGATACTAATGAACCTATGATGTCGGATAGTAGTGGACAATCAGCCAGTACAAATAATATTAGCTCAACCAGTTTTAATCCTAGTAACCGCGATCATCAAAACAATCGTCGGCAAGCGCTTAAATTGCTGGCTCAAATTCAAGACTACTTTGCAACCAATGAGCCGCACAGCCCAGTGACTTTTTTACTCGGTCGGGCGATTGATTGGGCTGATATGCCGCTGGATCAATGGCTCACTCATATCATCAAAAACGAAGATCAATTATCGATGCTGTCTGACATGATTGGTATTCAGCCCAAACGTGATTCCTCTGACGATGATCATTAAATTAAAGTTGGATTGATAGAACTGTTGGTTAAATTGCAATGTTCGCATTATTTTTTACTTGGTAATTTTGATCGCTAAACCTTTAGATAGAGAAGGGCTTGTCATGGTATGGACTCAAACAAAGCGGCATGTGCAACTTAGTAGTGCCCATCCTGATATTGCCACCAGTATTATTCAACAGGCTGACTTGGTTGAGAGCTTGTTAGGTATGCCATTACCTGACAGCGTTTGGGGTAAGCCCGCGCTTATGCCAGCGCCTGATGCCTACCCAAGCCCTTATCATCACGACCAACGTGTCCAAAGCTATACCGACCGTCAGCTCGCTCTATTCAGTGGTTACCGTATTAGCATTACGTTACTGCACCCACAAGCAGGACTGGATATACAACAATGGTTAGGCCAAAAACTAGCCATGCACTGGCACACGGGTGACGCCATACTACCTAGCCAAACCCGTCACGGTATCATCACCGAAGCCGTTGCCCTTGGTAGCAACAGTGGTATGGCTGCCTACCGTATTATCTGCGAACCTACGGTAAGCCAATTACGCCTTAACAGTCATAACCGCCGTCATCATCATCTAAGTTTAAGCGAGCTTATCAAAGATATTATTAGCCCATATGATATAGATGTTGAGATTGACGAGCGTCTCAGTGATGACAGCAGCTATCATATTCAGCATAGCGTCCAATACAACCAAACCGATCTTGCCTATTTAACCCAATATCTTGCCCTCTACGGTATTACAGGTTATTACCGTCATGAAGCCGACAAGCACACCTTAGTCTTACTGCCTAGTGATGGCGAAATCTTACGTCCAGACACGAATAACATTCAAAGCATCTTAAGTCAAAACCCCGCCAATCTCGCTGACAGACAAGATCGCATCACCACCATTCGCCCCCGTATTGCCCAGCATATTCAGCAAAGCGATCTACATCGTTATGACAGTCGCTTGATGAGTACCTATACCGGCAGTAGCAGTAGCGAGCAACCTATCGACTCATCAAGCAGCACACATCAGCGCTTTTTGCACAGTCATAGTCGTTTTGATGATAAAGGTCTCGACAAGCTTGCCACCCGTTACCAGCAGCACGCACAGCAGCTGGCCAATCTAGGCAGCCTAACAGGTAATATTCGTCATTTGAGTCTGCCCAGTAGCCACTATATCGATGGCAACCCTTATTTGACCGATCCGATCAGTCTGGTTTCTATTCATCAGCACATTAACAATCATATACCCGCAGACTGGCTGGGCGCAGTCGCTTTTGATCCTATTACCTTACAGCCCAATACGAATCATGCCAATGACAATGATGACGACAACGTCCATCACATCAACGCCTGCTACCTACCGTTTCCACATCATCACCACATTCCCTATGGGGAGCAGCTTGCTACACTTGGACAACCGCATCCGAGTCTGACAGGTCTCATGAGTGCGAGTATTATTGATACAGATAGCAGCGCCATCACCCATGATCGCAACCACCGTGCCCATATCAGATATCACTGGCAGCAAGAAGAAGATGGGCAGGATAACAATAGTGACAGCGGTCATTGGATACCCATTGCTAGTCATTTAGTCGCCGACCATATGGGACAGACTCATCCTCTGCGTCATGGACAGCATGTCCTCATCGACTTCATCGGTGGTGACATCACCCATCCCATCATCATCGGTAGCACCCATAACGGCCAAGGCAATTCTGATGCTCAGCATAATAGCATCGTCAGTGATACCGACACTATTGACGCCACCAGTCCAGCTTGGTTCATCAATCAAAGCCATGCTTATCCCATAGATGGGATTAAGACTCAAAGTATTGATAGCAGTCGAACAGGTGATGCCACTAAAGACAGCCTTATTAACGGCTATAACCAGCTGATGTTTGACGCTCATCCTGAGAGTCCGCAAATTAACGTCTATAGCAGCAGCTTTCAGTCCAGCTTAACCATCGGTCATCTGTATCAGCACACCGACCATACCCGTGGTCAAGCACGTGGACAAGGTATTAGCATCGAGACCCAAGCCGCCGCCAATGTGCAAGGCAGTACAGGTATTCATATCAGTAGCAGCCAGTCAGACCCCTCATCAAACCCTCATATGAGTCATGACCGTCACGGTAAGCTACAAACCGCTGACCAACATCAGCAAGCCTACGCGCAGCTTGCCGAGACTCATCAGCCAGTGGGACTAGAGGGTAGTAGTGATAATAAGCAAAGCAAAGATAAGAGTAACAAGGAAGAATCCCAAACGCCATTTGCCCAATTTAGCAAAGACACTAACGACGCAACCTTAAGCGAGTCCGGACAATGGCAGCAATCGCACTTACTCATAGACTCCCAGCGTCATCTCGCCATGCTAAGCGGACAACATAGCCAACACACCAGTACCCAAAGCACGCATAGTCATGCCACCGATAGCACCCATCATCACAGTCAAACCCAAATGAATCAGTTGGTAGCAGGCGATATACATTACTACAGCAATAAAGCGCAAACCCATACCGCCGCTCATGGCGATGTGATCATACAAGCGCATCAAGAGCAAATGCGACTCGATAGTGAACAAGTACTACGCCTGCACAGTCGCGATAGTATTGAGATTATCGCGCCTGATACGCTGACGCTAAAAGCTGCAGGCAGTGGCATTGAAATATCGGGTGGCAATGTGACGTTTATCACGCCTGCTCAAGTGGGCTACAAGGCGAGTAGGGTGGATTGGGGGAATGGGGGTGGTAGGAGTCCAACGATTACCATGCCTCAAGACGAGCTTGCTGACTGTGCTGCCAAGACTGGTAGTGCTGGCAATAAAGGTGGAGCGGTTTAGGTATGCTAATACCAAAAGTAGAATTTCTCGATGATATACAAGCGACTGACGCTTATCAAAAGCAACTTAATGCCTTATATCTAACAGTCTCTGACAATCAGTATCAAACGCTGACAGTCCTTATCGATCTAAATACTTACGGCACAGCCGTCTTTGATTTATTAGACTGCGGCATAGATTTGCCAGTTGAACGCATCAAACGTATTCATCATAGCTTTAGCGATGATTTGGCACTTATTGAGATGTCACTAGATAGTAGTAAAGGTCAACGGCTACTCGAGCAGCTAATGGCATTGGCACTATATGAAAACACCTATGATATATCTGGTCATCCGCACCCACGTAGCGTCTGTCTATGGCTGTTTGATCAACCCATCACTGAGACATTAAAACATAGTGTTTATTTAATGGGGCAAGCCTATGGACTAGACACAAACAAAAGACGTTATCTACGTTACTGGGATCCAAGAGTACTCGCGCTACTAACCCATATCTGGGTAGTCGAGCAAAAACTACAGATATATCAATTAGGACTGTCCCAAATTCATTATGTAGACTGGAACAATATCTTTACAGAGATAACGTTGCCGACACCCAATGAAGTATATCCGTCTGATACTCAATTGGCATTGGAGCAGCTCAGATCTTTACCCTTTAGATTCAACCAACAACAGTGGCAACTGCTTGAGCAGATAGAGTGGATGAATATGATAGTTAGGCAATTAAAAGAGCAGATAATTATTACAGGTCAAGTTTATGAGGTAGTGATCGGCCAAGCTTTACTCATTGCTAAGTGTCAGATAAACCAGCTGCAAGCCGTCAATAATATTGTTAAAAGCTTAGAGCGGATAAAAGATAAGGGAGTACGGGTATGAGTGGCGATCTGAGTTTTATGGATAAATTGACAAGAGACCATAACGAGATTCAAAGTAGTAGAAAGTCTGAGCATGTAGTGTTGGAGCTTGAATATGAAATTCCAATTAAAAGCGATGAGCCATTTGTAGATGCGCGTGCAGATAAAATAACAGTTATCGCAGAAACTAGCTGTTCTTATAAGTGTGGAAAAGTTGGCATACCGATTCTACCCGTAGTGTTTAGTAAAACAGACTATAAAGTATCGCCAAAAGATGAGCGATACTTTTTCCATGAGGTTACCTCTATACCATCCAGCCATAACGCTGTTGCAAGTCTGCCAAGCTATGCTTATCTTTACTGTTATATTGAGGACAGTGATGGTTATAGTTTTGAGGAGCATTACACAGGTTCAGATGGAGCATTGAAAAAATTAGGCTCTTGGATTAACAAAGATTTTGTAGAAAGTTCTAGTCAGTTTGGACAAATAGATGTACAAAATGTAGATGAATATAATAGTCAAGACGAATTAAGTGAAGATGCTCAGCCTTTTAACTGTACACGACCAGAGCACAGTACTTTAGAGAGTAAATATATCACTTTGTATCAAGGGGATACGGCATGGATAATGGTGAGCCATGCGAAGCTGAGTAAATCCACCTTAAAGAAATATATTAAAGATGAAGGACTGCGTAATAAACGCATGCAAAAGTTCGTCGCAGATGAATTAACGGGCAATAAAAACACTGTCAATATGAGCGACAGTGAAGTTGGCTATATAAAAAGCTTCTCTCAACGTAAGCAGCTCGCTCAAGATGGAGATATTGCAAGTAAAATTACTATATCAGAGCAGAACGGAGGAAGTGATATATCAGGAAGTGCAACAGCCGCGTCATTACTTTATCAAAGTATGCAAAGAAGTATCGCAGAATACGATAAAAATCTTGCTTCAGAAATAAAACCCATGATGGTTGCCTTACCTGATCCTGTAGGAGAGGTCATGGCAGCAGCGGAGAAACGTAATTATCTACTCAAAAAACTTGATGATGCTCAAAAAAATAAAGATAAAATTCGAGAACAAGTTAATGCCATTATTATTGATAATATTAAAAGTAGAATAGAAGCTGCTAATCAATCTTCTATTCACGAACAAAACGGCTATTCAAGAGCAGGCCTTAAGCGTAATCGTAAAGCAAATTCAGCAGTTGGTAGGAATGTCTATAGTTACATTGATGAATCAAAATTTAAAGCTGTTTTAGCATCTGCGAAAAAAAGTCGCAAAGACAAGGCTGCCGTCGCAGCAGCGCGCCAAACATTCATAGATGCAATTAAACGCCCTGAGTTTGCTTTTGTCATGCGTGAAGACTTTCCTGAAAATGATGAAGACAGCCATTCTGGCTATGCTCAAATTATTGCAGAAGCCACTCAAGGCATTGGTATTGATGAAAGTAACATTGGCATACCAGACTCGATATGGGCGGATTATGAACCAGAGCAAATAGAAGGTATGACGGCCAAGCAAGAGTTTGAACAATCACTACTGCCGTGTATTTCAGGTCAACAGTCTATTGAAGACAATTGGTTAATTAAGGCGTTGATTGGTCTCAATAAAGAAGATCTTAATAGATTAGAAAATCCACCAGCCTATGAAAACCTAGCGCGTGCTAGTGACTTTATTGGTACGACGACAAGCTGGGTGGTGGCATTCAAAGTACAAAAACAAAAGCAACAAATCACTGCTAAAATCAATCTGGATATTGAGCAACTTAATAAACTTGCCAATCATAAAGCTCAAATTGTCCAAACGATGAGCAGCAACATGAGCCATATTAAAGATAATCACAAGCTATTACATAAGCTTGATTTATGGCAAAGAGCGAGTGTATATCAATCTACAGGTTTTAAACTGGCGCAAAAAATCTTGAAACATAGCCCAGAGGCCATACTTAAATGGAGTGAGCAGCGTCTCAGCCGTTCTGTTAATAACGCCAAACCGCATCAAACGCTATTGCCAGCTAGTATTGATAATAGAGTCGTTAGTAATGCCTCCTCAGTCCAAGCTCCGATTGCTTTCGATCTAGTAAACTCACATGGCGTAGACCAAACAGCATTAAATATCTTTGATCAGGCAGCTGCTGGTGATGAGCATGCCCGCACTGTGGTGACCATGTATACCAACGAAGAGTCAGCGCGTACAACTCAAACCATCAATCAGGATATGGATAAACAAGCTGCCAATCTAAACAGAGCGTTAGATCCCATCAATGGCGAGTATCAAAAGCTTGAGCGCAGCTCAGCGGGCAAAGCAGCATTGATCTCTGCAGGGATTGGCTTGTTTCAACTACGTAGTGTTTGGATAGGCAAGAGCACGCTTAGCAGTATGGCACGCCGAGGCGACCGCGCGGGTCTTGAATTCATGACAGGTTATGCCAGTACCTCTCTTGCTTTAACGAGTGTCAGCCTTGATGTCGCTAATGCGGGACTACAGATGAAAGCGGCACGCAGTGCATGGGTCGCAAGGCTCAGCCTCAGTGTCGGTGTACTTGGTGCTGTGGGTGCTGGGTTTGAAGTGTATAGTTTAGAGCTGACACAGCAAAAAATGATAGAGAGTGGTAGTACTACTTCAGCTAAAGTTACTGGTGTTGCACAAGTAGCAGCAGGAGTAGCTGGAGTAGCGGGTCTTGGCTATGGTACATTGGCATTTGTGGGTATAGGCGCTTTTGCATTACCTTGGCTTAGCGCGATTATGGCAGTCGCATGGGGTATTAGTTTAGTCGCTCAATGGGTGGCCTATACCTATGATAAAAGCCACATACTACCAATTCATTATTGGTTAGATGCAGGAGTGTTTGGTAAAAAAGAGATGCTAAATAACGAGTATCCGAATAATCCTTTTAAAATACAAGCAATGAGCAGTCTTGAGCAAGACTTGCATGCTTATACATTGGCCTTAGTAGAGATACAGACTGAACCAAAATTTAGTACGACTGTACAAGACTTTAACGAGGTACTGTCTGGGCAAGTCATCGTCACCATTAGCCAATGGCTAGATAACAGTGAGCTGGTAATAGAGTATGTAGGCATTGGTGATAGAGAACAAAGTCTTAATAAAAAGGTATTTAACATAGAAGCATTAAAACGACAAAGCAAAGTAATTACGGCTTCAGAAGGACTCAAGATCACCCTAGATATTCCAAAAACCAGTCACTATAAAGCCCAATATTTAGGTTCGAGAAAAGAAGGAACGTTCGATCCTAACAAGCAAAAGATAATGGAACAAGCAAGTGAAAGGGCACGGAACAATCCTGCTAGTCAAATTGAACAATTAAGAGTAGTTGTACTGTACTCTTTGAGCCCAAGTGTCAATCCATATTATCAACTTCGTACTACCGTAACGAGTTAATAGAGACAAGCCAATGATTGAAGACAAACATAGTGAATTTGCTAAACATATTAATGAGCTACAAGAAGTTCTTGAAAGCCCTTATAGTAGCGAGATAAATAAAGGTTTATTAGAAGAAGGAGAAGACATTGAACATCTTAACAAAGAGATTGCCAACATTAATCCTGATTATATGGCTTTCTTACCTAGCTACTTTTGGTATTGGTATTTCTGCATAGGCTGGGTTTATTTTTCTACATTTTGGCTAGGTAACTATTTTTTGCAAGATATTGGAGAAGTTGTATTTATAAATGGTAATTTTGACTTATTTGATATAATACTTACTTTTTTCTGGCTACTTGTGTTTGGTACTCCTCTTTTCTTACTCTTCTATCAATTTATCAGAAAGCATCCGTACCGCATTCAATACTACTTTCTAAAAAAAGAGCAGAAGTTAGTGTATTACTATCGTCCCTCATTACAGTTTTTTAAACCTTTTGAATTAAAGATAGTAGATTATAAAGACCTTATTCCTGAAATTCATACCATCAAACAAAATACTGCTTATACGCCGCTAAATCTATATATCGCAGATCCTAATACAGGAAAGATTACTCATCATATAAAACCTCATGATGTTAGTGTTGACCCACGTGTACACTGGGCGTTTATCCGCACCTATATGGAAGGTGATGCCGCCGATTTACCAATCAATCCTAAGTTCTGTGAGGCTTATCCAGTAGACACCAGTAAGTCACTTTTTGCCTGCAGTGATATTGTCTTTCGCAAATACGGTATTCTCAATACGCAGCATTCAGGCGCTGGCGGCATCGTTATGCTTATAATCAGCTCAATATATGCGCTTGGTTACTTATTACAAGGCAATAACTACCAGTGTACTGAACAAGCCATATTACATCCTGACATTAAGAAGTTACTGACATGGGATGGTCAAGATAACCCATATCCTATTCAACCAATTACACCAGAAGCGGAGAGGGCATTTCGAGGTAAAAACTGGCAAGTAAATATCAGATGGATAATAGCGATAGCGATTAACGTTAGTCTATTTGCTTGGGCGGTGGTCGCTTATAATAGCTAGTTAGTGGTGATCTACTACAGTCCCTAATTTGAAGAATAAATATAAGCAGGGAGACTGAAACCTTGCTGATAGACAAGATCGCATCACCGCCATACGTCCCCGTATTGCCCAGCATATTCAGCAATGTGAGCTATGCCGAAGAAACCGTACACCTAAACTTGTGGCTTTCTACTTGTTGATACACACGCCACCACTGGCTACAGCTAGCCAATCGCATGATCGCGTAACCAGTAACGCCTATCCATGTTAGTCCTTGCTCAAAAAACTGATTGATGTTGGCGACAAGCATTAATGAGCCAAACATTTGCAACATTACTGAGAGACGGTAATACCAATCATCGGGATCGTACTCTAAGGCAAACCAAGTAAAGCTCGTCCAAGCATTCTACAATATAAAAAAAGCCACGATAAAAGTTAAAAATCCAAAAAAGTCATGCTCAAGTAAGCGGTGATGAAGCCCGCTTGCAGCAGCAGAGCAACAGCAATGACATAGACAAGATCAAATCATAACTTAAGCGTACTAGAGGCTCGATGTTGCTCATTAGGGTCTCTAGCATGGATCGTGGGTACACAAATCATTCACTATGCTTCAATAGATATAATTTGAATAATTAAAAAACTAATACCTATCCCAATAAGGATCATCACCGAAACGTTCAGCGATAAGATCAATTAAATAGCGGCAACGCTGAGATAAAAATCGATTTTTTGGATAGACCGCATAGGCATTTAGTGTGGGCAGCTGGTACTGCTGCATGATAGGGACTAGCTCACCACTGGCTAAGGTTTGATAAGTAATAAAGGTTGGCAAAAAGGCAATGCCTTGGCCTTTCACTGCCATCTCACGCAAAAAATCACCGTTGTTGACTTTTATTTTTGAGTTAACCTCTATCTCATGTTTTTTGCCTTGCTCATCTATCAATTCTATCGTGCTAGATTTACTCAGACCATATTGCAAGATTTTATGCGTTGCCAACTCTTTTACCGTTTTTGGTGTGCCCATTTTATCCAGATATTCAGGACTGGCGCACAATGCATAACGAATGAGTGCGAGGCGTTTGGCTTGATAGCTAGAATCTTGCATCTCTCTGACACGAATGGCCAGCTCAAATCCTTCTTCGACCAAATCCACATGTCGATCAGAAAAATCTAACTCAAAATTCAGATTAGGGTGTTGATTGGCATATTCATCAATAACGTCATTCAGATGCATCAAGCCAAACGATAATGGCGCGGTCATTTTTAGCGTGCCCTCGATACGAGTCGGAGCACCACTCGTTTCTTCGTTGAGCGCGTCTACTTCACTCAGTATGTTGCCGACCTTTTGGTAATACTGCTCACCTGCTTGTGTTAAGTTCGATTGGCGCGTGGTGCGGCTAATGAGCTGACTGCCCAATCGTGTTTCTAATTCCTTTAGTCGACGACTTACAGCTGATTTAGCGATGTTCAATTGCTCAGCGGCTTTTGTGATGCTCCCTGCTTCGACAATGCGGACAAACATTGCCATATCTTCTAGTTGTCCCATTTGAGCTACTCCTTGACTGTTCTTAAAAAAAGAACTTACATTTATAATTATCACGGTTTATCTATTTATAAGCAACGACTACAATTACTGTGTTTCCTAATCAAATAAAAGCTATTTAAACAAACGTACTCATTACTGGAGCATCACTATGGACAAATTACAACAGCTAAGCACACCAATTAGTCGTCTATTTTTATCCATGATCTTTATTTTTTCAGGCTTTACCAAAATAACAGGTTACGCTGCTACCCAAGGTTATATGGAATCTATGGGCGTACCTGGAATGCTCTTACCTTTCGTTATTGCGCTTGAGCTATTTGGCGGTATCGCCATTTTGATTGGTTTTAAAGCGCGCCTGATAGCTTTGTTGTTTGTTGGTTTTAACATCGTATCGGCGCTTCTTTTTCATCAATTCTGGATCGATGAATCACAAATGAATCCATTTATGAAAAACATTGCTATCGCTGGCGGCTTCTTAATGATTTTTGCCCATGGCGCAGGTGCGTATTCAATTGATAATAGTAAGACGCATAAAATTTAGTATAGTAAATGCTTCACTCATCAGGTTTTATCCTCATTAAGGAGTTGCTATGAGCGCATCCATCAATATTGCACTGATTATTGGTAGTTTACGCAAAGAGTCAATCAATCGTAAATTTGCAGAATATGTTGTGTCGCAGATGCCTGACCACGTGAATATCAAAGAAGTGGCTATCGCAGACTTGCCGCTTTATAACCAAGATTATGATGATACAACGATTGATAGCTACGAGCGTGTACGTCAGCAATTAAAAGACGCTGATGCAGTATTGATTGTCACTCCAGAGCACAATCGTACAATGCCCGCGGCTTTGAAAAACGTCATAGATATTGCTTCGCGCCCTTATAAAGAAAGTATTTGGACACATAAGAAAGTTGCGGTAGTGACGGCCTCACCAGGTAGCTTTGGCGGTATCAATAGTGGACTTGATGTCAGAAAAAGTATGCAAATGCTTTCGGCACAAATGATGATTGATCCCGAAATTCATTTAAGTCGGGCAACTGACAGTTTAAGTGAAGATAGCAGTGTCACTGAACGCACACAAAAATTCTTACAACGCTTCGTTGCTGATTTTGTAGACTTTGCAGGGAAATTGGGTGACTAAATTAATCTCTAACGATCCTGACAACACCGCTATTTATACCACTAAAGAGAATCAAACAGTGTCACCACATTCAAAACCGCCGAGTTTTTGGCAGCGTTATCAAACGCCCGTACTATTAACCGTGGTGGGTGGGGCTATTGATACTATTGGTTTTATCACCTTGTTTGGTTTTTTTACCGCGCATGTCACTGGTAACTTAGTGATGGCGGGTAGTGGATTGGTCAAAGGTGAGCAAGGTCTGTGGATTAAACTTGCCGCTTTACCATTGTTTATTATAACGGTGATGGTGACCAAGATATTTATTGATCATAGTAAAAACAAGCAGCTAACGCTGAGCCATTTGTTTTTAGCAGAAGCTGTTTTTCTGATAGCCTTTATGATTGCCGGCCTTTACTACCAGCCTTTTGTGGATGCAGGGGACATCACTGTGGCAATAACAGGGGGCTTAGGTCTGATTGCGTTGGCCATTCGTAATACAGCCAGCAAAACGGTGATTAAGCATATGAGTCCGACTGTGTTAATGACGGGTAATACCACGCAACTGGGTATTAATCTGACCGATTACTTAATCAATCGCACCGCAGATAACGGTAAAAAGTTGACGCACAGCTCAGCATTGGTTTTTAGCTTTCTAGTTGGGGCGTTACTGGGTGCACTTTTATATATTCAGCTAAATTTTTGGGCAGTCGGATTGTTCGTATTACCCGTATTGTATTTGTCAGTAATGGCACGTGATAAAGCGTTCTTGCAAAGTATTGCCTAGTATTTTCTAACGTAATCGAGCCTTGCATTACTATTCAGTAGTGTGGATTTTCAAAACTGATGTCTTGCTATATCAACCTTTGCCTTTTGACAATAAAAAAGCCCTATCTTGACGGATAGGGCATTTTTTATGTCATCTACATGGTTGTTACTGATAAATATTATTTAAGGCGTTGCTTTGTGAAATATCGAGTTGTCTTGGTATTCTGGATGCTTGTCTATGTAGGCTTTGATATATGGGCAGATAGGTTTGACTCTTAGGTTTTTAGCTGCTGCATCGTCTAGTATTGATTTAGCAAGATAACCTGCAATGCCTCGTCCGCCAATCTCTTCGGGCACCTCAGTATGTGTATAAGCAATGCCATCTTCACCTTGACTGGTGGTAAAAAATTCATAATTTTCAAAGGCGATATGCCCATCAACGTGAATTTCAAAACGTTTCTGATCTGTATTATCTATTACATCATAATTCAATAATGGTTTGTCTGACATCGTTAGGCTTCCTTATATCGTAAGTGTGATTAGACTTATTCTATATGTACTTTCATTCTATGAAGCGTAGCAGCCATTTATGCTACTGGCTCTGTTTAGAAGATATAGTGTTCTACCACAAATATATGACGCTATATTGATGGTTTTATTGTTCTAGTAATAAGAATAGTTATTTGTATTTATCTATGTTTATCTCTTCTTAAACAACAATTATAATTGTTCCATTGTTTAGACAAGTTCGTTAATAGTAAATTTTCAGACATGTTTAACTCCCCAATAACTAAGGATAAATTATGAAAACTGTATATCATGCAGCAAACTCTCGTGGCGATGCAAACCATGGCTGGCTGAAAAGTAAACATACCTTTAGCTTTGCTAATTATCACAATCCAGAACGTATGGGATTTGGTGTGCTACGTGTCATTAACGATGATTTTGTTATTGGTGGTCAGGGTTTTGGCAAGCACTCACATCGCGATATGGAAATCATCAGTATTCCCCTATCGGGCAAGCTCGGTCATGGCGATAACATTGGTAACAATGGCATTATCGCAACGGGTGAAATCCAAGTTATGTCAGCCGGTACAGGCATCACTCATAGTGAGATGAATGGCGATGACAAAGAGGATGTCAAGTTTCTACAGATTTGGGTCATTCCAAACAAGATGAACGTAGCGCCTCGTTATCAGCAAGTGCGCATGGGTGACATCATGCAGCCGAACACGTTCAACCAAGTATTGTCACCAAACGCTGACGATGCGGGCGTCTGGATTCATCAAAACGCATGGTTCAGTATGGGTGACTTTGAGCAAGGAGTCACTCAAAACTATAAGCTAAATGATGCGAACAATGGCGTGTACGTTTTCGTGATTGAAGGTAGTGTGACCATTAACAATAACGTGTTAAATACACGTGACGGTCTAGGTGTCTGGGATACCAAAAGCATGACTATGGATGTTCTAGAGAACTCAAAAGTATTAATCATGGAAGTACCTATGACTTTTTAATACTTTTCTACGCTCATTATTTGTGAAAATAAAATATCAAAAAAGGAGTTAGTTCATGAGTATTCAAACGTTAGAGCCAAGATTGGCTGATGTCGGCGGTATTCCAATTGCGCGTTTATTACCTAACAAAGGCAAAAAGCCTATTGGTGCGTGGTGCTTTTTAGATCATGCAGGTCCTGCTGATTTTGACCAAGATGACGCAGGTATGCAGGTTGGTCGCCATCCGCATACCAATTTGCAAACCTTTAGCTGGATGTTAAATGGCGAAGTGCTACACAAAGACAGTTTAGGTAACGCGCAAGTCATTACCAAAAACCAAGTCAATGTCATGACCGCAGGTACGGGTCTGAACCAAGGTATCAGTCATATTGAACAAAGTGTCTTTCCAGATACGGGCGGTTCGAAAGATGCAGCACGTGGTATCAGTATGGTGCAGCTATGGATTGCACTTCCCACCGATCAAAAAATTGAGCGCAGTTTTCATCACTATCCTGAGCTGCCGACGTGGAGCGAGGGCAATGCAAAGATGGTTCTGACGACAGGTAGTTATACCAATGTATTGGGTGAAACGTTTGAAGCACCTACCATCCAATACTCAAAGCTGGTCGGTATAGATGTGTACTTCAAGCAAGATGGCGAAGCGACATTGAGTCTAGAGTCAGGTTTTGAGTACGGTATCTTGGTTTCAGAAGGTGAGATACAGTCTGAAGGCAAGGTCTGTCAGCAAGATCAGTTATTCCGTTTTCATCATAGCGATGTCGCCAATAGCAAAAGTATTAAACTGGCTGCCAAAAAGGGCACACGTATCATGTTCATCGGTGGCGAACCGCTTAATAACCAAGTGCTACTGTGGTGGAACTTCGTTGCTGATAACAAAGCAGAGATTGAGCAATCTATTATTGATTGGAATAATGGCCATGAGCGTTTCGGTAATGTCGACTCTGATATGAAGCGTTTGCCTGCGCCTGAACTACCTAAAGGTTTCAAAGGTTAATTATTATCTGTTTTGATACCTTATATCTAACCTTAACTCATAGAAAACCACTGGAGAAAATTATGTCAAATTTACAAGAATTACAGCAATTAGCTGAGAAACGCCGTTCAATTTATGCGCTAAGCAATCAATTACCAGTATCGAATGATGACGTGGTAAAATTGGTTGCACACGCCATCAGCGTTCAATTCACAGTCAGCTCGTATTGTTGTGTTGTTTGGTGACGATCACAACAAGCTTTGGGATATCACCGAAGAGACACTAAAAGCTATCGTTGGTGATGAAGAGAAATTCAAAGGAACAAAAGATAAAATCGCTGGCTTTAGAGCGGGTGCGGGGACCGTCTTATTTTTTGAAGACAAAGGCGTCGTAAGAAGTATGCAAGAAGCAGCTCCTTTATATGCCGATAAATTCCCAATTTGGGCACATCAAACCAGTGCGATGCATCAGTATGTGATCTGGACAGCATTGGCTAGTTTAGATATCGGTGCAAACTTACAGCATTATAATCCAGTCATTGATCAAAAAGTCGCTGAGGAGTGGAGTATTTCTGAAGATTGGGAGCTTAATGCGCAAATGGTGTTTGGTGCGATCGAGCAGCCAGCAGGTGATAAAGCGTTCAAGCCTGTTGAAGAACGTATGAAAGTATTTGGCTAATAAGTTTTAGCGTTAAAGACCATATAACCAATGAAACCGCCATGATATGTTCATAGCGGTTTCATTGGTTTTTTTATAATTATAAACTGGATAGGACGTACCATTAAGAATAGCTTAGGATGAATCTTGATAAGAAAGAAGTAATTCTTGTCTTCAGGCTTGTGACTGCTAATGCTTCGATCTGAACGGAGCGCTTTTCTATTCATATCCTAGGTCTCCATAAGTACACTCAAAACTCGGTATACTTAAAGTGTGTGGATTGGGATAGATAGAGCAGGACAGTATGGGACGCCAGATACAACAAAGCCCCTGATATCAGGGGCTTTAGCTGTTCTATAAGATAGTATAGGACTATATAATGGTACCCGGAGCCGGACTTGAACCGGCACGCTATTGCTAGCGAGGGATTTTAAATCCCTTGTGTCTACCAATTTCACCACCCGGGCAAAACTTGTTTTATCTTTAACGTAAGCTAGCTGATAGACCATCTAGTTACTAGATAAGTGGTCGCTATTATAATCGGTTGTGATAATAATGCAAGCCAAAATTAACGTAAAGTTAATAAATAATTGGAGGCTGGAGTCGGAATCGAACCGGCGTTAACGGAGTTGCAGTCCGCTGCATGACCACTCTGCCATCCAGCCAATCAAGGTGGCCTATATTAGCAAAAATATAGTAAATTACAAGTCATTTTTTAGTTAAAAGCAGGTTATTTACTATCTTGCCTGCACTTAATCCCAGTTTAGGGGCATTTATGCTGTTAATAGGCTTTGTTAAGTCATCAATAAACGAATACTTAGCGATGATCGTCAAAAATGTAATAGCTAAGGTACGTTAAACAATATCCCTATTGTCACGCTTGGCCTTTTTGATATCGCGATAGGTGGCGGTACAAATCAATACCAGTACCCCAAGAGTAATGGCGGGCCAAATTAAAATATATAAGCCGTAGATAAAAACGTTGTCCATGATATCTCCTTATAATATTTCTAAGTAAGTAGCGATTGGTCATATACTGATAACTAATCACTACTTGGATAAAACGATTTTGATTTAAGATTTAGGTGATGACGGTATTTCAGTTTTTTTATCGTAATTGCCTACGCGCTGCTTAATCAACTCAAAGTCGAAATGCTCATCGCCCATGAGACTGACGATCACACAAACGATAGTACTGGCACCGTAAGCCGTCAGTGAAGCGAGTAAGATCATGTACTGGCGTAGGAACCCAGTGGCAAAGATTAACATCAGCACCAGCGTAATAGCAGCTGCTCCCATGCCGATCTTACGACCTAAGAAACCAAATACCATCAGACCGATGACAACTGCACCACCAACGCTGGCTAAGATTTCAAAGAATAGGGCAGTGATGCCAACGATGGGTATCAACTCAAAACGCGCCACACAGAATAACAGGAGCCCGACAATCACTGCTGAAGTAAAGGCGGCATTAGTGACACGATTCCAGAATACACTGGCGATAACAGGGAAAACAATCGCACCCCACAAGGCACCAACGAATACCAGCATTACGAGAATATCAAGCTTGAAGCTGGCAAAGATAAGTCCCGCTGCCGTCGCGACAATCATGGTACCACGACCGACGAGCATCATGGTTTTAGGTTTAACCTGACCTTTTTTGGCGATATTTTTACCGTAGACATCGGCCATCATAATGGTTGATAGCGCCGATAAATCCGAGTCAGCTGTGGAAGATAACGAGCCAATGACCAGAATAAAGAATAATGCGATGAAGACCGGATGCAGATAAGTGCTGACCATTTGCGGGATCAGGTTGTTCATATTGCCATCAAGTGGTTCAATACCAATGGTCAAGGCCATCAAGCCAATCATACCAAGCCCAATGACGATACCCGCATAGCCGACTGTGGCCGTAATGAATGTTGCCTTAATCTTGGTTTTATCAATCGCAAATAAGCGCTGAGTAATGGTCTGGTTACCGATAGCATAGGCCAATACCGCGACAAAATACGGTGCACCTTGCTGAAAGAATGCCTCAGAAGAAAAGAAATCCTGCTGCTCTAATGTCAGGTTTGATAGTCCGCTGACCATCACTGCAGGACCTCCCATGGAGAATAGCACCGCTGGAATGATGATGACACCAATCGCCATCAAAGCGACCAATTGGGCAAAATCAGTAAAGACTGAGGCGCGAAACCCTGAGGTTAAGGTATAGCTCAATACCCCGACACCCGCGATAATTACCCCTGTTTGGAACGATAATGGTGACAATACTGACACCAATGCCCCAGCAGCGGTAAAGTTGACCATCAAGCTAATTAAGCTGCCCATAAGGTTGGATATGGCTAAAATTAATTGGCTTGATGAGCCGTGGCGGGCGTGGATAAGCTCACCTAAAGTGTGACCGTTGGGAGCAAGCTCTCGAAAGCGCATGCCAAAAGGGTAGATGAATAAAATCATCAATGCACCCCAAAAGCCGTAATGTATCGGCCCTGATACGCCATACTTATAGCCAGAGGTGGCGGCAGCGTAAAATGAGGCCGCCCAAATCCAGGTCGCGGTCATACTTGCCGCGCCCATCCCAAAGCCCACATTGTGACCTGCGACCATAAAGCCAGAAGTCGTCTCTTTGTCTTTTTTAATTAATAAAGACAGCAGATACGTACCACCATAAAACGCCACCAATAATAAAATAATGGTGAGCGCCGAAAATTGAAACAATGACTCAGTTTTCAAACTCATACCTCGCAATTGTTTTAAGTAAATAAGGTTTAGTAAAATTATCTATTCCAAACTATTTAGCATACGACATAGTCTAAAAAGCCCTCATACTAAATGTATGTGGCTAATCTAAATAGCAAAAACAGCAACTGTAATGTTAAGCAAGTGCTAAGTGTCGTGCCCTAGTTTTGATGTCACACATCGTGTTAATTCAAAATGACAGGGGCTACTCTCGATAGGCGTCAGTTAATGGATAAACCATGACGCTATGAATAGGCATACATAAAGGTAGCTGAGTGCTAAAAAAACTCATGTGATGAGTGTCTATAGCGGAATTACGAATAAGCACTAAGCCATGATTACATGACCTGAGCTCTATTTAGACAGCCTTATCAGCTGTAATAAGCAATAGTTAAGAGATTTTTACTCAACTATCGCATTGATGCATCACCTGTAATTTAAATACCAAATCCAATACTGTATGAATAATCAGCACAATGAACTTAGCATTAATAAATAAAACTACAGATCTGTTAAGTGTATGTAACATGTTCGTGAGGGTAGGGTAACCTATTACGTCGTTAACCTCAAACTTTATCCATTGGAATAATTTGAATAGTAAGTGACTCTGCTATCACGTAAAAATCCAGCCAATCCTAAGCCATAGCGCTCTGCAACACGAACGGCAGTACTGGTAGGTGCAGACATACCGACCAGCCAAGGTATATGACTTCGAATAGACTTTTGTACCAGCTCAATCGATAGGCGAGAGGTCATGACCACGCAGTCGATATCTGCCTTGTGTTGCAGCTGCCAACCAATGAGCTTGTCGAGGGCATTATGACGGCCGACATCTTCAAAGAGGTGCAAGTGTTGTCCTTGCATAGTTGCCGCTGCATGGACAGCGCCTGTCAGTTGGTGGGTATGTTGCATGGTATCGATTTTTTGCCGTATTTCTAATAGGTAACCAAGGCTTGGGGTATCTACTTTTACTCTTTTCTTGTCTTGGCGATAGATACTTAAGTCGGGCAGCGCTTGTGTTAAGCCCGTGATACCGCACATGCCGCATCCTGTACGCCCTGCCAGCTGCCGCCGTTGGGCTTGAATGCGCTGATGACTGCGCTGATTTAAGGTCAGTTCCACCACATAAATATCGTAGTCCTGCAGCTGTGCTAAGGTTTGCCCAAAGGAACCAGCCGTATCGTCTTCATCTGAGTGTTGAGTAAATCTTTGATAGCTTGCAACGTCTGTCAGCTGGGTGACTTCCCAATCTAATAAGTCATGGCTGTGTTGAATCAGACCTTCACTGAACAAAAAGCCTATCGCTAAATATTCTAGCTGATAAGGGCTTGCCATCAATACTGCATAATGAATGCCGTTAATGATGATAGAAATCGCTGCTTCTACGACCAAATTTGCCGATTGATCTTCAATATACGCTTGCTGGCTACCACTTGATTCCGTAGGCACATAATAATGTTTTTGTACCAAATGCGCGCGCGATAGTGGTGTCACAGTAGATTCTGCCGTCGCTTCAGGCATGTCGATGGCTGAAGCTTGAGTGTTTAATTTAGCCATCATGAATGCTGACAGCCTTTTATCATTATTAACATTACTCACCTTTCATTTTGCACACGTTTATTAGGCAGAAGCCGCCAGCTCGCCTGCATTGACGCGCTCTAAGACGACGGTAACAGACTTGTAGGCGGGAATGTGAGAGTCTGGCGCATGCGTGTCCAAATCAAACAAGTCATTACATTCAGGATAGTAGGTAGCCACGGCGTTGGCAGCGATATCCATGTCGGTAAGTACCAAAGGCCCCAATGTGCGTTGCTCACCATGGCTGTCTTGACGTGACACCATGATACTGTCGCCTTTTTGCCATCCCAATCGTGTCATTTCATCAGGATGCATAAACAAAACATCACGGCGATTGGTCTGACGATAACGGTCTTGATAGCCAAATATCATGGTATTGAATTGATCATGGCTCCGTACACTGGTTAACTGCCAGACTTTTTGTTCTATGTTTTGACTGTCATTAGTATTTTGGGCGTTTTGGGCATCAATTTTAAACGCCGATGTCTTTTCTGCCATCTGGCTTGCGACATAAGTAATTGGATACTTTGGTACTTCAAACTGCGCTTTGCCGCTATCGGTATTCCATACGCGATGACGCGCCGCATGATATAAATGAAAGCCGCGCTCAGACTCACGGATACGCACGTTAAAGTTCTCAAATCCATCGATAGCTTGGGCGATATAATCACGAATCAAGTCGAAGTCTTCTCCCATCGCTTGCCAAGGAATGGACGAGTCAGAGCCGAACATCTGGGTCGCAATATCGGCGACTATCTGTGCTTCAGATTTTAGCGTATTACTAATGGGCTTGAGGCTACCTTGAGTCGGTACTATTTGACACATCGAGTCTTCAATCGTAGCGAACTGCTCACCTTTAGCAGTGACTAAGTGTTCGGTACGACCAATACAAGGTAAAATGAGATTGTTTTCACCCGGATACAGCATGGTTTCGTTTAGTTTGGTGCCAACAAAGACGTTAAGCTTGTTTTTGGTTAATGCCTGTTGGATATTATTTGAGTCAGGCGCTGCAACCGAGTAGTTGCCGCCCATGCTAAAGAAAGCCTTAATATCACCTTGTATCATCGCTTTTGCCCCTGCAACGACATCAAGACCGTTGTCTTGTGGCATTGGGTGCTCGAACACACGTTCTAGGCTATCAAGTAAGCTTTGCTTAGGACGCTCATGGATACCCATGGTGCGATCGCCCTGTACGTTGGAATGACCTCGCACAGGTGATGCACCCGCACCGTCAATACCTATCATGCCCATCAGCAATAGCAAGTTGGTAATCATAGCGACATTGTCATCGCCCTGCACATGCTGGGTAATGCCCATGCCCCAAGTGCAAATAGTCGCTGGACTGTCTGCTACGAGCTTAGCAAGATTAATAATTTCTGCTTGAGAAATGCCGCAACCAAGCTGAATATCTGCCCATGATTGCTCGGTCAACCATTGTTTCAATGGCTCAAAACCTGAGGTATGGGTGGTAATAAAGTCGGTATTAATTTTATCATTCTCAATCAGCCATTTAGCCAGACCCGTCAGTAGAGCAGCATCACCACCGATTTGAATTTGAACGACCTCATCGACCATGTCATCGCTCTGTCCTGCTGCCATATGTGTCGGTTTTTGCGGGTTTCTAAATTTACTTAATCCTTGTTCACGCATAGGATTTATCGAGATGATTCGGCATCCTTGCTCGTGAGAGTGGGCAAGCATCTCAAGCATACGGGGATGGTTGGTTGCTGGATTTTGCCCGAACATCAATATCAGTTTGGCTTGCTCAAAATCTTCTAACTTCACCGTCGCTTTGCCGATGCCTAATTGCTTGCCAAGCATGACCGAGGTTGGTTCGTGGCACATGTTAGAGCAGTCTGGTAGGTTATTGGTACCGAAACAGCGGACGAATAATTGAAATAAAAATGCAGGCTCATTAGTGACACGGCCTGAAGTATAGAACAATGCTTCGTCAGGCGAATCAAGCTGTCCCAACTGCTCAGCGACATGCTCATAAGCGGCCTGCCAAGAAATAGGTAGATAATGATCTTGCACAGCATCGTAGTATAACGGTTCGGATAATCGACCGATATGTTCTAGCTCGTAGCCCGACCATTTCTGTAGCTCAGTGACAGTATGGTCTAAAAAGAATTTAGCGTCTGCCTTTGTGGTCATCGTTTCACTTGCCAGCACTTTGATACCATTTTCACAGACATCAAGCATTTTATGCGATTTATGATCAGGCCATGCGCAACCCGGACAATCAAAGCCACCTTGAGGTTGGTTGCTTTTGAATACGCTGACACTGCCACGCAAAAAAGTTTGATAGTCCATCAGTTTACGAGTGGAGGAAATCAGAGCAGGCCAACCAGCAGCAGGGTGAGTATAAACAGGAATTTTGCGCATGACAGACCTCATAGATGAATAATGATAAGTGGGTACTGATATATAACAACTATATAGTGACTAATGAAAAGTTTGTACAAGCATTAACTATAGATAACAAAAAACGCCTGCTATGGAACAGGCGTTTTCTATTTTTCAGCTTAGATTTATTTAACTGAATTCTTTAACTCAAAATCAAGCTGTCATCTTCCACTTTCTCACCGCGCGTTTGCTCAAACATATCGAGCAAATCATGCACCGTCATACCCTGACGCTTATCTCCTGCCACATCTAGCACCACTTGTCCTTGATGTAGCATGACAGTTCTAGTGCCATGTGCCAAGGCTTGCTGCATCGAGTGCGTGACCATCATGGTGGTCAGTTTATTATCCGTGACGATTTTATCGGTCAGCTCTAACACAAAGGCGGCTGTCTTAGGGTCAAGGGCGGCAGTATGCTCATCAAGCAAAAGTATCTTGGATGGCTGTAGTGAGGCCATGAGTAAGCTTACCGCTTGGCGTTGGCCACCAGATAATAGCCCCATACGATCCGTTAGACGATTCTCTAATCCAAGCTTGAGAACAGCCAGCTTTTCTCGAAACAGTTCACGGTTATTTGGGTTTAATGCAAAACTCAAACCGCGTTTACCACCGCGCTTATAGGCCAACGCCATGTTTTCTTCAATGGTCAGTGCTTCACACGTACCAGCCATGGGATCTTGAAAGACACGAGCAACCCAATGGGCGCGTTGGTGTGCGGTCTTTTTAGTAACATCGATGCCATTTAATAAGATTGAACCGCTATCCACACGTGTCGTACCACTTACTGCATTTAAAAAAGTCGATTTCCCCGCGCCATTGGTACCGATAACGGTGACAAATTCACCGTCAGCGATGTTCAAATTAATACCACGCAGGGCAGGGTTTTCGATGGGTGTGCCGGGATTAAAGGTCAACCGCAAATCTGTGGCTTGCATCATAATCGTTATTCCTTATATTTGCTTCAAGCTTGGCGGATGGTTATCGCCTATCATCGCTTTAGTCGTTTGATATTAAGCCCGTACTTTACGGCTCAAAAACTTGGTTTTGGCTTTTGGTAACACCAATGCGAACACCACCAGCAGGGCAGTAATCAAGTTCAAATCTTGCGGGCCAAAGCCAATACTACGCAATGTGTCGCTTGATAGTGCCACTTGAATAAATAGTTTATAAAGGATGGCACCAATGATCACGGCAACGGTAATCAACCAAATACGTTTGGCAGGAATAATCGTTTCACCGATGATGACGGCTGCTAAACCAATAACAATCGTACCAATACCAATAGAGATATCCGCGCCGCCCTGAGTCTGGACGAATAGCGCCCCTGCAAGGGCAATCAAACCATTAGATACGGCCATACCGATGATGGTCATCCATGAAGTATTGATACCTTGTGCTTGTGCCATGCGCAAGTTAGAGCCAGTCGCACGCATGGACAGTCCAGTTTCGGTATTATAAAACCAATCCAGCAACAACTTTGCGGCTATAACGACCACGCCAATAATTAAGCAGCGCATCCAGTAGCCATTACCATCGGTGACTAGCGTACTGAATACGGTAGTTTCACCCAGTAGCGGTAAGTTTGGTGCGCCCATAATACGTAGGTTGACTGAATATAGTGCCACCATGACCAAAATACTGGCCAATAACTGCAATATACCAAGCTTTACATGCAACCATGCAGTGACAATACCAGCGACCGAGCCGGCCAGCATACCAAAGGCACATGCCAGCCAAGGATTGACACCAGCAACGATAGAGATACCAGCGACTGCGCCCCCTAATGGAAAACTACCGTCTGCCGTTAAGTCGGGAAAGTCGAGAGTACGAAATGAGATAAGTACGCCAAGTGCGACGAGGCCGTAAATCAGACCACTTTCAAGTGCACCAAAAAAAGCAATTAAAGACATAAGGTATCAGTAAGTCATAATCAAGCGTTTAGCGATTATTATCATAGATAAACAGGCAAGCAGCAATGAATAGTGCTTTCTATAATCTAGAGTAATCTAAACGGCTAAGCGGTGAATTTAACAGATTAAGCAATCTGCGGTTAGGGTAAACCAAAACATCTTCCTATGAGGAATGAGCATAAAATACCTTGGTTCGAAATTCGGTTTTAATGCTTATATCACATTAAAAATAACCCAGCTCATATACCAGTAGCTGGGTTATTTTTACACTGAAATAATAGCAGTAAACACAAACGACAATCTATCATTAATATCATCGTTTGACTCGATGCTTATATTCAGAGGACGCTATTCTACCACTTCTTTTGCTTTATCAATAACGGCTTGTGGCAATGTAATGCCTTCCGCTTTAGCATTTTTTGGACTGACATATAAATCAAGTGCTTGAGGGGTATAAACAGGGATATCACCTGCTTTTTCGCCATTCAAAATACGCACCACAATTTTACCGGTTTCGCGGCCAAGGGCATAATAGTCAACGCCTAATGCAGCAATAGCACCACGTGCAACAGAGCTGGTGTCTGAGGCAACCAGTGGGATTTTGCTTTCTTTGGCGACTTGGAACAGCGACTCGTAAGCAGAGACCACGTTATTATCGGTTGACGTATAAATCATATCAACCTTGCCAGCCAAGCTACGTGCTGCCATGGCAATATCCGTACTGCGCTGAGCAGGCGCTTCGTGTACGGTGATGCCCATTGGTGTCAGTTTTTCTTTTAGATTTTTTAGGATAATAGTAGAGTTCACTTCACCCGGACTATAAACATAGCCCACATTTTTTAAGCTTGGAATAATTTGGCGCATCAATTCAATTTGTGGCTCATAAGGGAGCGCATCAGAACCGCCAGTCACATTGGTGCCAGAACCATCAAGCTTAGATACCAGTTTGGCTTCTACTGGGTCAGTCACCGCAGAGAATACCAAAGGAATAGTGCTGGTAGCTGCCGCAACCGACTGCGCTGATGGCGTACCAATGGCAACGATAACATCTGAGTTGTCTGCAACAAATTGCTTGGCAATCTGCCCAGCGGTTGCCGTGTTACCCTGTGCGCTTTGGAAATTAACAGTTAAGTTTTCACCTTCTGTAAAGCCTGCTTCAGCAAGCTCTTCAATCACCCCTTTACGCACGTCATCAAGGGCTGGATGCTCAACGATCGCCGTAATGGCAACGGTTTTCATAGCGGTTGCCGCATCGCCAGTGGCCGCGCCATCATTGGCCGTAGTGTCTTCTGCTGACTGGCTACAACCGGTCAAAATAGCGGTACAAACGCCGCCCCATAGTAAGGCTTTAGCAAAACGATTCTGATACAACATGGGTGTTACTCCTAAAAATAATAATGTGTCCATACATAAATAGTTAACGTGCTTATTGAGCGCTTACGGCTTGTACTGCGGGTTACTTGTTATCGGTTTTTGCTTTGGTATCAACGTTGACTGCGTTTTTCATCATCTCTGCTGATAGGCTAACGCCTTGTGCTTTGGCATGCTTCGGACTGACATATAAAGTTAAGTCATTCATGATCTCAGGCTTGATGGTGCTGACAGCCTCGCCATTTAAAATTCTATAAACCATTTTGCCGGTCTTGCGACCAAAGTCATAGTCATTAACGCCTAAAGCAGCAGTCGCCCCGCGCTGAACGCTAAACTCATCAGAGGCCACAATCGGCATTTTTAGCTCATTTGCGGCTTGTGTCATGGCTTCAAAAGCAGACGCTACGTTATTGTCCATTGAGGTATAGATGATATCCGCGCGTCCTTGTAAGCTACGCGTTGCCATACCAATATCGGTTGGACGGTTGGCAGGTATGTCGAGTATAGACAATCCACGCGTTGGCAAGATTTCTTTTAGCCTATCACGCAGTGCTACTGAGTTGGCTTCACCAGGGCTATACACATAACCGATGGTTTTGGCGTTGGGTTTGATTTGTTGTAATAAGTCAATTTGTGGCTCTAATGGCAACTGGCTTGACAGTCCGGTCAAGTTATCTTGAAATGGAGTGCCATCTGCATTGATGAGCTTGGCTGCAAGTGGGTCTGAAACCGCCGTATATACAATTGGCACGCTTGTGGTGGATGCTACGACCGATTGTGCTGACGGGGTAGAGATGGCCACAATAGCATCTGGATTGTCTCCTGCGAACTGTTTGGCAATTTGTCCAGCAGTTGCCGTATTTCCTTGCGCGCTTTGGAAGTTAATAGTCAGATTCTGGCCTTCGATATAACCATTATCTGCTAGTTCATCAATGATGCCGCGGCGCATATCATCTAGCGATGGATGCTCAACAATCTGCGTGATGGCCAGCGTTTTGGCTGGTTTATCTGTCGTTGTCGTGCTATCAGTAGTTGCCGTATCGTCAGTATTTGAGCAGCCGATTAGGCCGAGCGTACTGAGGGCAATGCTGCATAGGCTTAGGCGTAGAGTAGAAGCAATGGTCATTATTAGTCTGGCTCATAGGTTAGAGAGTGCAGGTCAGCCGAATGACAGCAGTATCAGTTCTGTAATATCAGTTCTGTGATGTCAATTCTGCGATAGTAGGCTAACATTGAGGTGATCGATTCCTTGATCATGATGGCTATATTATGACAGCAATGTAACTTATCGCAATAAAAAATTAATTTGCGTTTGTTATGGTGATAGATAGAATGAAAATCATAACTTTTTTTTGATATTTTAAAGATTGCCATAAGAAAAAGATGCCACTAAGGACATTTTTTTGTTCAATAGAATTACAATTAAAAAGCCTACACGCTAGCAACGCACCTATTACGAACTCACTTTATAATTAACGTAAGCTAATTTTGATACGAGAATTATTGTGAGTCTAAAATTTTTACCATTCCATTATTATGCTGGCGTGGTGAATGTACAGCACACTCTAATATCTCCTTAAGTTTTTTCGAATGAATATTTTAAGGATAATAATATGAACACTGCTAATTTTAAACTATTAACCATTGCCGGTATCACGGCTACTTCATTAATTTGCTTGCCTGCTATGGCAAAAGACAATCATGGAAATGGTAACGGTAATGGGCACGGAAACGCCAAGGGTAACTCTGCTCATATTAGTAAAGATTACAAGCATAGTGGCAACGCCCAACCAAATATCAACGCTTATCGCAATGCTAGCTCGAATGCCTCATTTAAGCGTGATCTCGATAAATATGGTTACAGAGTAGTCGGCAATATTGATAGAAGAGATTATGATCGTTCTGTCGTTTTGGACCGTTATGATGATCGTTACGTCCGTCTTCGCACGCCAGAAAATAACATTGTGACGGTGATTAATGATACGTTGCAGATCATCGATGTTTTAACCAGATAAATATAAGATTCGATTTTTAACCATTGTATAAATCAACCATAAAAAAGATGCCGCTAGGGCATCTTTTTTATTTTTTACTACTAAAAATCACCGTTAAGCAAGCACATCACCGACGATACAAGCATCAGGCAAGGTAACGACCGTCAATCCTGTCTTTGGATCACCAGTTGATAGCACCATGCCTTCTGATACGCCAAATTTCATCTTGCGCGGCGCAAGGTTGGTCACGCAAATGACCTTTTTATTAACCAGTTGCTCAGGCTCATAAAACTTACGGATACCACTGAACACATTGCGCGGCTTGTCTTCACCAACATCTAGCGTGAACTGTAATAGCTTGTCCGCACCTTCTACATGGTTACAGGCTAAGACGTGAGCCACTTTCATTTCAACTTTAGAAAAATCGTCAATACCGATATAGTCAGTTTGGTCAGCATCCGCATCTGTTGCAGGTGTTTTATCCTTTGCGGCAGACTTGCTACTTTCAGTTGCGGCAGGAGCGTCTGCTTGAGCTAATGATGCTTTAGAATCTTCAACCATCGCAGCAACATCTTTTTCTTCGATACGCTGCATGAGTGGTTTGAATTTATTGATTTTGTGACCCAGCAACCATTGGTTACGGCTTGCGAAGTCTAAGCTATCAATGTTCAAAAACTCTTTTGCATTGGCGGTCAGTTCAGGCAAGACAGGAGCAAGATAAACCATTAACTGACGGAAGATATTGATAGCTACCGAGCAGACATCTTGAACTTCTTGCTCTTTGCCTTCAATTTTGGCCAGTGACCATGGCTTTTTGTCATCAATGTATTCATTGGCCTTGTCTGCACACTGCATGATCAAGCGCATGGCACGCGAGAACTCACGGTTCTCGTAGGCAGCAGTAATCTCATCACCCGTTTTGGTGATATCTTCTAATAATGCCGATTCTACGCAAACTTCTGACAGCATACCGTCGTATTTTTTCACCAAAAATCCAGCGCTACGACTGGCGATATTGACGACTTTACCAACCAAGTCAGAATTGACCTTTTGCATAAAGTCTTCTAAATCTAAGTTAATGTCTTCAACTTTGTCAGACAATTTGCTGGCAAAGTAATAGCGCAAGTATTCAGGATGCAAATGCTCAGCATAGGTTTCGGCTTTAATAAAGGTGCCGCGTGACTTGCTCATCTTTTCGCCATTGACCATCAAAAAGCCGTGAGCAAAGACGCCAGTTGGTGTGCGGAGTTCGCTACCAGCTAGCATCGCTGGCCAAAACAAGGCGTGGAAGTAAACGATGTCTTTACCGATGAAATGATAGACTTCGGTTTTGTGCTCGTTTTCTTGCATCCAGTAACGGTCAAAATCAAGCGCTTGGTCTGTACCTGCACGTTTATCGCATAGGTTTTTAAAGCTTGCCATGTAGCCAACTGGCGCATCTAGCCATACATAAAAATATTTGTCTGGCTCATCGCTTGGCGTATCTGGAATTTGGAAACCAAAATAGGGCGCATCACGTGAGATATCCCAAGTGGCCAAACCCGCTTCAAACCATTCTTGTAGCTTGTTGGCAACAGAGGTTTGCAAACGGTTATCGCTGCGTGTCCAATCTTTTAAGAACTGCTCAAACTCTGGCAAATTAAAGAAATAATGCTTAGAGGTTTTGAGCACAGGTGTCGCGCCCGATAGCGTAGACTGTGGGTCTTTAAGTTCGGTGGCATTATATGTTGTGCCACATACTTCACAGTTGTCACCGTATTGGTCAGCTGATCCGCATTCAGGGCAAGTGCCTTTGACAAAGCGATCGGCCAAAAACAATTGCTTTTCGGGATCAAAAAGTTGCTCAACATCTTTAGTGCTGATATGCCCAGCGCTATTAAGACGACGATAAATCAGCTCAGAGAAATGCTTGTTTTCTTCTGAATGGGTTGAATGATAATTATCAAAATCAATCAAAAATTTACTAAAATCGGCCTCATGTGAAGCTTTAACTGTCGCAATCTGCTCTTCTGGTGTGATGCCGTTATCTTGAGCTTTGAGCATGATCGCCGTACCGTGTGCATCATCCGCGCAGACATAGGTAACCTGATGACCTTGCGCTTTCATCGCGCGCACCCAAATGTCAGTCTGAATATATTCTACAAGATGCCCCAAATGGATATAGCCATTGGCGTAGGGCAGCGCACTGGTTACTAGAATCTCACGCACAAAATCACCTATATTTTTATATAAACGGGTTAGTTATCGAACATCTTAAGCAGTTAGTCGCTCGTCGATGCGATGTTATTAATACTAAAAATAATAAAAATTCAAAAAGTGTGCCTATGATACCGTAATTCAGATAAATTTGTGATATTCCTTAGTAATTACTTATCGTTTGTCAGGCATCTGTCAGCCATAAACAATAGGCTTGCGCCGTATTTGATAGTTATAGAATGGTTATAGAGCAGCCACAAAAAACCCACCAAGCATTTTGCCAAGTGGGTTTTTTATTGAGGTGTTACTTATGTAGGTATTAATAGTCGATACTGAGAAGCGACTTATAGGCTAACTCAATTTAAAATGAGCCAAACATGGTACCTAAGGTAATAACAGCGACCACAGCCACTAATGGAATGACCATCGTAACCATGGCTAAGTTTAAGTAAGACTGCTTATGGGTCAAACCACAAATGGCGAGTAAAGTAATGACCGCGCCGCTGTGTGGCAGCGTATCTAAACCACCCGCTGCCATAACGGCCACACGGTGCATTAGTTCAGGGTCGATACCAGCATTGACCGCCATTCTCAGATAGTCTTCACCCAATGTCGACAGCGCAATACTCAAACCACCAGACGATGAACCTGTGATACCAGCAAGTGTGGTCATAGCGACCGCTTCTGAGATGAGCGGGTTATCAGGAGTTAAGTTTAGAATGCTGTCACGAATGATAAGAAACCCTGCTAATGAGGCGATAACCGCACCGTAACCAACTTCTGATGCGGTATTAAAAATCGGCAACATAGAATCATAAGTACCACGGTTAATGGTTTTCTGTAGATTGTTCCAATGACCAATACGCAGCAAAATTAACACCACACAAGCCAAGACTAATGAGATGATAATCGACCACAGTCCAAGCGATCCAGCTACATTTAAGTCTGGGAACTGGGCTTGTAGACTACTGAAGTCTATCGAAGGAAAAATTGCATAAGTTAATAAGGCATTCAAGCCGATGACCAATACCAGCGGAATCATAGCAACCGTAAATGAGGTCTGATGAGTGCTTAATACCTCAGCTTCTTTTGCCGTTGCGCCAACGCCGCCCACATCTTCATCATCATGCTGACCATAGCCTTCGCCTGCTGCATTGGCTTTTTTGGCGCGTGATTGCAACCACAACCAACCGCAAATAAACATGATAGTACCGCCGATAATACCCAAAATAGGCGCGGCAAATACGTTGGTGTTGTAATAAGGAATCGGTATGGCATTTTGAATGGCTGGCGTGCCCGGTAATGCAGTCATGGTAAAGGTAAATGACCCAAGCGCAATGGCAGCTGGAATTAAGCGTTTCGGAATATCCGCGGCTTTAAACAAGTCTTTGGCGATTGGATAAATGGCAAATGCCACGACAAATAACGACACACCGCCGTAGGTCAAAATGGCACAGACCAAAATCACAGCAAGAATGGCTTTGCTGGCACCGAGCTTTTCGACGACCGTATTGGCAATGGCGGTTGCCGCGCCAGAGTCAGCCATCAAACGCCCGAACAGTGCACCTAGCAAGAATATAGGGAAGAACTTGAGTAAGAATCCACTCAATGCACCCATAAATACATCAGTATAGGCAGGGATCGTACTTAAAAAATCTCCTGACAGTAAGACTGCTAGTGTCGCCATAATCGGTGCTAAGATCAGCACAGAATAACCGCGATAAGCAAAAAACATGAGTAATAATAGAGTAATGACAATAGCAAGCGTACTAAACATGACGGCCCTCCTTGGCAAAATTAAAGTAGCGAGTATTTAGAGCATATCAATAGGAGTCAATGGTAAAATTCAGCAGTACAGCATGGTAAATGGTTGTTATGTCATGCATATTTGTACTGATGAAGTGTTGATAGGCGATACACTCAGCGGCTGCGCTCTTCCTTATGGTTTCTGTCTTATGGATATCCTCTAGTCGCTATGAGAATAATGTGCTAAGTTAGCATAAGTGTTTTATATATGATATACCGATATAGAATGTATTACTTTAAATAATAGTTCTTATAATTTTGAATGTTAAGGGGTGCTCTCATTTTTATCACCATTTTTTAAAATGAGGACACGCCCTAGTAAAGCTGCATATAAAATATTAAATAAAAAAGGAGTTTAGTATGAGTCAATCAAAAGTATATAGCAGTGCCGAAGAAGCATTAAAAGGCATCGTTAGTGATGGGCAAACCCTTGCTATCGGCGGCTTTGGTCTATGTGGTATTCCTGAAGCGTTAATCGAAGCCCTGCGCGATAGTGGGGTGAAGGATTTAACTTGTATCAGTAATAACGCAGGTGTCGATGATTTTGGTCTTGGTCTGTTACTACAAACTCGCCAAATCAAAAAAATGATCTCCTCTTATGTGGGTGAAAACAAAGAGTTTGAGCGTCAATATTTGGCAGGTGAGTTAGAAGTTGAGCTGACCCCGCAAGGAACGTTGGCTGAAAAACTACGTTCGGGCGGCGCAGGTATTCCTGCATTCTACACAGCAACTGGTGTCGGCACACTGGTAGCTGAAGGTAAAGAAACACGTGATTTTGATGGCCGCACTTATGTGCTTGAGCATACATTGCGTGCTGATGTGTCATTAATCAAAGCGCAAAAAGCGGATAAATCGGGCAACTTAATGTTTAACAAAACTGCCCGTAACTTCAATCCAGACTGCGCTATGGCAGGCAAAATTACCATTGTCGAAGTAGAAGAGATTGTAGAGACTGGCACGTTCGATCCTGATGAAGTGCATCTGCCTGGTATCTTTGTGCAGCGTATTGTATTAAATAACAGCCCTGAAAAGCGTATAGAAAAGACGACAATCAAGGCAGCCGAAGGCGCTTAATTGATAGCGTTGTCGAAATATTTCTAAAAGATGACATTAATAATAAAATATTGTAATACCATTTCCGAAAATTTGAGTAGCAAGGAAAACGAGTGAAAGTGCTACATTTAGTAGACTAAGCGAGTTTGACACCGCTAATCATATTTTTTTGGGTGGTTATAAAAATAAGGAAGTTACCATGGCATGGACAAGAGAGCAGATGGCACAGCGTGCCGCAAAAGAATTAGAAGATGGCTATTACGTAAATTTAGGTATTGGTCTACCAACCCTAGTTGCCAACTATATTCCTGAAGATGTGGATGTCTGGCTACAGTCAGAAAACGGCCTGCTAGGTATCGGCGAGTTTCCAACGGCAGACAATGTCGATGCTGATTTGATTAACGCTGGCAAGCAAACAGTGACCGCAGAACCAGGCGCCAGTTATTTTGGTAGTTCAGAGTCGTTTGCGATGATCCGTGGCGGTCATGTCAACTTGGCGATCTTGGGCGCGATGGAAGTCTCAGAAAAAGGGGATTTGGCCAACTGGATGATTCCCAAAAAAATGGTCAAAGGCATGGGCGGTGCAATGGACTTAGTCGCTGGCGTGCAGCGAGTCATTGTGTTGATGGAGCAAGTCAACAAACACGGAGAACCAAAAATCCTTGCCAATTGTGAGCTACCATTAACGGGTAAAGGGGTCGTTGATCGTATCATTACTGAGCTTGCGGTACTCGATGTGACTGACAGTGGCTTGAAGTTAGTTGAGCTGGCAGACGGGGTCAGCTTCGAAGAACTCCAAGAAAAAACGCCTGTGAGTATTGCCCAATAAGTAAGCATTGCCCAATAATAGTATTCAGAAAAGCTATGTAATGAAAGGACATAAAATATGGCGACTCAATTACAGCACGATTTGACAGGGAAGGTAGCGTTGGTCACTGGCTCTGCAAGTGGTATCGGTCGTGACATTGCTGAAACTTATGCAAAAGCAGGCGCTGCGGTTGGTATTGCAGATATTAATCTTGAAGCAGCGCAGAAAACAGTTGATGCTATCGAAGCGGCTGGTGGGTGCGCATTGGCAATTGCCATGGATGTTACTTCAGAGGATGCGGTAAACGAAGGTGTGCAGCAGCTAGTCGATACCTTTGGTGGGATTGATATTCTCGTCTCCAATGCTGGTATTCAAATCATCGACCCAATCAGTAAAATGACATTTGACGACTGGAAAAAAATGCTCGCTATTCATCTAGACGGGGCATTTTTGACCACCAAAGCCGCTGTACAGCATATGTATAAAGACGATAAAGGCGGTACGGTCATCTATATGGGTTCTGTGCATTCGCATGAAGCATCAATGTTTAAAGCGCCTTATGTGACTGCCAAGCATGGACTACTTGGACTGTGCCGAGTATTGGCAAAAGAAGGTGCTGAGCATAATGTGCGCGCGCATGTGATTTGTCCTGGATTTGTCAAAACGCCATTGGTCGAAAAACAAATCCCGCAACAAGCGGCTGAAAAAGGCATCAGCGAAGAATCCGTAGTGAATGATATTATGTTGGTCAATACTGTCGACAAAGAATTCACGACGGTCGAAGACATTGCTCAGTTGGCACTATTTTTAGCAGCATTCCCAAGCAATGTATTTACGGGTCAGTCTATCGTTGCCAGTCATGGTTGGTTTATGAATTAATATACAGATATAACTATGTAAACCACAACGTCAGTCCTACTGGCGTTGTGGTTTTTTTATGCGTCCAATTCAGCTACACTGTCATCATAAAAGGTTTGGCTAACATGCTCATGAGCTATATTGTTTACGCTATTTACGACAGTATTCACTGAGTTTTTACCATACCTAACCACTTGTATAGGCAGTAACGGTCACTATGTTTAACTTTATGAAGAAAACCTCCACCAAAAAACCAGAAACACCAGAGCAGCGGGCAGAGCGCGATAGTGCTGTGGACAAGGTACTGCTTGGTTACGAAGTAGGTACCATTAGCATTGCCACCATGGTCACAGGACTTGAGCGCGATGGCGATCAGCTTACCTTAGATTTGCGTCTACCTGTAAATAGTAACCCTGAAATCATCCAACAAGAGCTCGGGCAGCTGCTACATCCGCACGGTATCAAAGCGATTCACATGAATGTCCGTCTGCCAGCACCAGCGAAAGGGACAGGATCAAGCTTACCGAAGGCAATGCCCAAGACCACCAATGCAATGGACAGCCAAAGCAAGTCGTCAGAAACGACTGGTAGTAAGACAACTGATGCCGAACCGCCGATTACCAAAGCCGCACCGACACAAGCATCATTGACAGCGCATCCGCGTATTCGTCATATTATCGTGGTAGCGTCGGGTAAAGGCGGTGTTGGTAAATCAACCACTACCGTCAATATCGCCTTGGCATTACAAAAGCTCGGCAACCGTGTTGGCGTGCTCGATGCCGATATCTACGGCCCTAGTATGCCAACCATGCTGGGCGTCGATAATGTCAGACCTGAGCTAGAGAATGAGCAGTTTGTTCCTATCAATGCGCATGGCATGGCAATGCTATCGATTGGTAGCTTACTCGACGGTGACAATACGCCTGTCGCGTGGCGCGGACCAAAAGCTACTGGTGCCTTGATGCAACTGTATAATCAAACCAACTGGCCGCAGTTAGATTACTTAGTGATTGATATGCCACCGGGTACGGGCGATATTCAGCTCACCCTAGCTCAGCGTATTCCGGTGACTGGCGCTGTCATTGTCACGACGCCACAGCATATTGCCTTACTTGATGCGCAGAAAGGCGTTGAGATGTTTAACAAAACCAATATACCAGTGCTTGGCGTGGTCGAAAACATGGCGCTGCATACGTGTAGCAACTGTAATCATACCGAAGCTATCTTTGGCACAGGTGGCGGTGAAAAAATCGCTGAGCAATATCAGGTGCCGCTATTAGGTCAGTTGCCATTGGCGAGTGGTATTCGTGCACAAGTGGATAAAGGTGAGCCAAGTGTCTTAGCCGATGATGAATTTGCCCCTTACTATATGAGCATTGCTAAAAATATCGAAGCCAATATTAATAAATTTGCCAAGCCTATCGATGATAAGCGTATTTTTTAATGGCTTCTAGTAATAGTTAAATAGCCTAAGTAAGTAAATCTTGAAGGGCTTAGATTTTTAAAAAGGGAATATTGTGAGCTTATTGATTTATCAACGTCATTTAGACAATATTCCCAAACAGTATAGGTTACTGAAATTATTCCGCCCACCGATATATGTGATTGAACTCTCAAACAATCAATTGATTGCCGTTTGCTACTATAAAGATGGGAGTAGCAAACGCTATGAAGTCCATGCTGATTTTAGTAATCGCCGAATGGTGATTGCCGATTTTTTTAAAGCATTACAGGCGCTGACTGATCTACTGCTTAAATTTCCCAAACATCCATTTGGCATAAATGGTTTTGCCGTAGCCAATGTGACTGAAGAGCTGGCAGATGGATTAACGTCGATAGAGATTAAAGCGGTGAGAGAGGCAATTTGGGCAGCGTCAAGACAGGCAAAAAGAAGCGTTATAAGTACCGCAGTCAGCTACCAAGGACAGGTAGTTTCTCAATGAACTATGGCTAGGATGCCTTAATCATGAATCAAAGTCGCAACGACCAAAACCAACAACACTTAACTACCTGCATTAAGCCAGTTGTTCTCAATGAGCTTATTCAAAACGGTCAGCCTACTTTTGGCATCTTTGCTCACGTCAAAAATATCAATTATTTGGACTATCACAGCCATCTTATCTCACAAAAAACCTTACCAAATTGGCGCAAAGAATTAAAGGCCAATCAATTCTGCTTTATCCAAATTATTCAGCCACCTTATCGAATCTGTCTAGCATTGGCGACGATTAAGCTGGCAACCAGTGCTTTTGTTTATCTTTACAACGATGAGACGGATGAGTTGGAGGTTTGTGAAGCATTGCAGCCGTTGACTCGTCATACGTTATTGGAAGGTGATTGTCATCAAGGGCAAATGGCGTTTTTCCATGCGAATTTAACCGTGACATTAGATTTTATGCCTTCACAAATTAAGGTAGCGCTGGACAGTGAATATCTTGCACTCAATGCGACACTGGCGCGGCAAGCGCAGCCACTGGCTATCTGCACACCAACTGGCAGGCGTGGCTGGACGTTTACGCAAAAAGAGCCATTAACAGCCATATCTGGTCATTTGCTTATTAAAGCCAATTCAAAATTTAACACTGATGCTCAAGCCAAACAAATCCACTTTTCCCAAACGACTATTTCCAATCTAGATTGGACGCTCGGCTATATGCGTCACAAGACCAATTGGTTCTGGACCTGTATTAACAGCTATTTACCCGATGGTCGTCATTTTACGTTGAACTTGTCGATGGGCGTCAATGAAACAGGGGTTAGCGAAAATGCGTGCTGGCTGGATGGGCAGATTTATTATCTACCACCAGTGCTATTTATACGTAAAGATTGGGATACATCCGTGCAAAATACTTGGCGTGTCTATCATCAAAATCTAGGCTGGAGCAACGTGGATATTGACTTAACCTTTACACCGATGACCGTTTATAAGAAGACGGATAACTTTGGTGTGCTTGCCAGTATCTTTGAGCAATGGCTTGGCTTTTATAGTGGTGAGATTCGCATCAAAAATGAGGTGATGAAGTTTGATAAGGTGATGGGCTTAGCAGAAGATCACTTTGCCAAATGGTAGATTGTAAAATATAGGTTGATGATAATTAGGCTATTGGACGTATTAATTTTAAAGTCGCCATTGCTCTATAAATTGAGCCCTCAATTCCGTATAATCGTCGCTATTAAATATTTGCTAAGGAACAACAATGTCTATCAAATCTGACCGCTGGATTCGTAAAATGGCCGAAGAACATGGCATGATTGAGCCATTTGAAGCGGGTCAAGTACGATTTAATGATGCAGGCGAGCGTTTAGTCAGCTACGGTACGTCAAGCTATGGCTATGATGTGCGCTGTGCCCCTGAATTTAAAGTTTTCACCAACGTACATTCAGTCGTCGTTGATCCTAAAAACTTCGATGAAAAAAGTTTTATTGATATCGTCGGTGATGAGTGCATCATTCCGCCCAACTCTTTTGCATTGGCACGCACCATGGAATATTTCCGTATTCCACGTGACGTACTAACGATTTGCCTGGGTAAATCAACGTATGCCCGTTGCGGAATTATCGTCAACGTCACACCGCTTGAGCCTGAGTGGGAAGGGCATGTGACTTTAGAATTTAGTAATACCACCAATTTGCCAGCGCGTATTTATGCGGGTGAAGGCGTGGCACAAATGCTATTTTTCCAAAGCGATGCCGATGATGTATGTGAGACCAGTTACAAAGATCGCGGTGGTAAATATCAAGGACAGCGCGGTGTGACTTTACCAAGAACCTAAGCGTCAAAAACCCAAGCGCCAAAAACCTAAGCGTTTTAAAAGCCGTTACACTTTTAGACTGACAACAAAAAAGCTGGCCGTATTCAATACGACCAGCTTTTTTAGGTAGAAAAACCGACTATTTTAAGACTTTTAAGCCTGCTTTATTATCACGTTTCGGCTTGGGTGCTGCTGTTGGGCTTTTCTTAGCAGCAACTGGTGAATCGCCTTCAGGCTGATAATTGTCATATTCATTGGGATCAAAAAACATCCCTTGCGAGTTCTCTTTCGCATAAATACCTAGCACCGCCGTCAGTGGTACCCAAATATCTTGTGACACGCCGCCAAAACGCGCACTGAAATGTATATAGTCATTTTCCATACTCATATTACCAGTGGCACGGCTGGCGATATTCAAGACAATACGACCATCTTGCACGTGTTCGGTTGGAATTTGCACGTTTTCAGCCGTTGCATCGACCATCAGATAGGGAGTCAGGTCATTGTCTTCTATCCACTGGTATAGCGCACGTACCATGTAGGGGCGGGTCGGAGTAATAGAGGTGGTTTCGCTCATCTGATGATTTCCTATACTAATGATATTTTATAATTAAAAGACAGTTATTTCAGTAATTTATCAGAGGATAAAGGCTACTTAAGGCCTGTTTTATTGGTACTTATTCTAGGGCTAATTTTTATACTTGTCTAATTAACGCACGCTTTTTTGAAAGCTACTGCGCTCAAAGACTCTCGTTTGATAGTCAAACAACGGACGACTAATAGCCCGAGGTAGTTCGATGCCCATCTCCTCAAGTCGCCATAATAAAGGCGCGAGTAGTACATCGCACCAACCAAACTCATCCGCCATAAAGTAAGACTTGTGAGCAAACAGAGGCGATAAGGTAATCAATGAATCAGCGAGTTGCTTTTTTGCCAAGGCAGCTTGTGCTTTGTTAAAGCTATCTGGATGCATAAGCAGTCGCTTACCGAGTACCAACCAATCACGTTGTATACGCCATGCCAATTGACGAAACTGAGCCCGCTCTTGTGGAGTGTCAGGCAGCAATTTATTGGCGTGATAACGTTCCTCAAGATATTCAAAGATGACGTTAATTTCATAGAGCGCAATCTCGCGCTGTTGCAGAACAGGCAAGGTGTGATAGGGGTTGAGCTCAGTCAAATCTTCAGGACGCTCAGAATGCAAACGTGATAAATAATAAGCGAGCTTCTTTTCTTCAAGTAATAGGCGTACTACATGACTGTCGTAGCCGTCATCAGCGTATAAAATCAGCTGACTACTGGGAATGTCATTCGCATCAATCATGAAAGCCTAATGTTAATAGTGAAGGTTGTCATCGTAAACAAAGTCGCTGTGTTTATCAAGGTAACTCGCGTAAATGTTGCTGGTGAGCGCTTTATTTGTCTGATGTCTTGAGTTTTCATTAGATATTAAACCATTAAAACATAAAAAAGGCACTACCGAAGTAGTGCCTTATATAATGCTTGGTTTTTATGCTATCTACTTCTATTTATTTTACATCTTTCCAGAACTCTTTGTTGAGCAAGTAGACTGGGATGAGTAAAACCAATAAGAAGATAATGACGAAGAAACCAATTACTTGACGGTCGTGACGAGCAGGCTCACCCATCCACGCCATAAAGTTAACCAAATCACCGACCTCAGACTCGAACTCTTCTTGACTCAATTTTTCTTGCATATTGTGCAAGACATGAGGCATTGCAGCGTTTGCAAGCACTAGGTTATTGGCGCCCCAAGGACGACTTGGATCTTCATAAAATGATAGTAGGTAAGTATATACCCAGTCATCGCCGCGCAGTCTTGTCTCAAGTGACAAATCTGGTGGCGCAGCACCAAACCATGAGGCCTGAACCTCAGGGTCAATCTCAGCATTGATATGATCACCGATCTGATCGGTCGTCACCATCAAGTATTTTTCGACCAGCTCAGGTGGAATCTCTAAATCTTTAGCGATGCGAGAGTGACGAACATACTGTGCTGAGTGACAACCTGCACAGTAATTCATAAAAGTCTTGGCACCGTTTTGTAGCGAGCCTTTATTGGTAAAGTCAATAGGGGCTTCACTACAGAGCAAGTGCTCTTCGACACCCTCAGCATTGGTGAATGTACCACACCCACTGCCCGCTGCCAGTGCAGTACCAGCAGTCAAAGTCAGTGCCGCGCCTAAGCCTAAACCAGCTAGGGATTTAATTAGCGTGCTCATTAGTGACCTCCGGTAACGCGTTCTGGTGGCTGTTTACACTTCTCGATAGAAGTATAAATTGGCATCAGTAAGAAAAACAAGAAATACAAGACAGTGAAGATACGAGCCATCAATGTTGCTGTTGGTGTTGTTGGCGTCGCGCCTAAGTAACCTAAAACTAAGAAACTAATCGCAAACACGGTTAAAGCAATTTTAGATAAAATGCCTTTATAACGTATAGAGCGTACCGGCGATCTATCGAGCCATGGTATCAAGAACAATACGGCAATCGCACCACCCATCGCAATCACACCACCCAGCTTGTCAGGGACTGCACGTAAAATGGCATAGAATGGCGTGTAATACCATACTGGTGCAATATGAGCAGGCGTCTTCAGCGAGTTCGCTGTCTCAAAGTTTGGTGGCTCAAGGAAGAATCCGCCGCCCTCTGGGAAGAAGAATACCACTGCAAAGAACAGGATAAAGAACACCACAATACCAACCATATCATGAACGGTGTAGTACGGATGGAACTCAATACCGTCTAATGGCACGCCGTTCTTATCTTTTAGCTTTTTAATGTCGATGCCATCAGGGTTGTTCGAACCCACATGATGCAGTGCCACTAAATGCATAAAGACCAAGCCCACGAGCACTAAAGGAATAGCGACAACGTGTAAGGCAAAGAAGCGGTTGAGGGTAATACCGGAGATAATATAATCACCACGTACCCATTCTGCAAGACCGTCACCAATCACTGGCAACGCGGCAGGTAAGTTCAAGATAACCTGTGCACCCCAGAATGACATGTTGCCCCAAGGTAGCAAGTAACCGAAGAAACCTTCTGCCATCAATGCTAGGTAAATACCCATACCGATGAGCCAAATAAGCTCACGTGGTTTTTGGTACGAACCGTAAAGCAAGGCTCTAAACATATGCAGATAGACCACCACGAAGAACGCCGAGGCGCCAGTGGAATGCATATAGCGAATAAGCCAGCCGCCTTTCACATCACGCATGATGTATTCAACAGACGCAAATGCCCCTTCGGCACTTGGGTTGTACATCATCGTTAGCCAGATACCCGTCACCAATTGGTTGACCAGTACGACCATAGATAACACGCCAAAGAAGTACCAAAAGTTAAAGTTTTTTGGTGCGTAGTACTTGGACATGTGATATTCATAGGTTTCGGTCGCCGGAAAGCGCGCGTCCACCCAGTGCATGATTTTTTTACCCATACTCATATTAAGCCTCCCCAACCGTCAAGATGGTACCATCCATATTATACTCTGGGATGGGTAAGTTAAGCGGTGCTGGAACGCCGTTAAAGACGCGACCTGCTAAGTCATACTTAGAACCGTGGCAGGGGCAGAAAAATCCGCCATACCAGTCATTACCGCCTAAGTCAGCGGCACCAACGTCAGGGCGATAGTTCGGCGCACAGCCCAAATGCGTACACACGCCTTCAACGACCAACACAGTTGGTTCTAAAGAGCGCGTAGGATTCGTACAGTATTCAGGCTGTAAAGAGGCAAGAGAGTTTGGGTCAGACAGCAATGGTTCGACTGACTCTAATCCTGCAATCATATCTTCGGTACGCTTAACCACATAAATAGGTTTGCCACGATATTTGATGACAATCATTTGTCCATCTTCGATAGAACCGATATCTTGGGTCACTGCAGCTCCTGCAGCTTCAGCTTTTGCGCTTGGCGTCCAAGAGCGGACAAAAGGTGTTGCCAAGGCAGCTACCCCAGCTGCACCAATCGCGGCAGTCGAGGCAATAAGAACTCTACGGCGTTTTACATTAACGCCTTCGGCATGGCTCATTAATACTTCCTCCAGGTGAATGAAATGGGATTATCCCACACTGGGTTTGTGGCTTAGAGAATATTGGCTTAAAAAATATAGATACAATATCAAGCCACTTTAGCTGTGCCTAATTTTGCTAATTGTTGCTATTCTAAGCTATTTTGGTCATAAAATAAATTATTGCGTTAAAAATAAAGCAACCTTGATAGGGCATAGTATGAGGTTGAACAACATTATTTGTCCACGATGGCTTGGATATCGCCGTATCGTTACTGTTTTTATGCCAGCAAGGTTTGTCAGCGCGATGACCTTATAATTAATAAGGGTATTTAGCAATAGCGAATGATACTTGAAATCGAGGGAATGTTCACTAACTTTCAGTCCCTAATCTCTGTGTAAGTGGTCGTAAACGAATAATCACCACACTATTAATAGCGTGGTGATTATTTTGGCCTTTAAATATGCCATGGATAGAAACTTGAAATATCGGTTCATGGAATGTGTCTATTTAAAAGTACGTTTTAGCGACTCATTCTAGCCTTCAAGTGTGCTCCAGCGCTCAAGCTTGCTCATCATTTCATCTTCAATCACTAGTAAGCGCTCACTAGCTCCTGTTGCCGCATCGAAGTCTTTATTAAACCATGAGCCGTCAGCCAGTTTTTCTTGCAGCTCATTTTGTTCAGCTTCAAGCACTGCAATCTCTTTTGGCAAATTATCTAACTCACGCTGTTCATTATAATTGAGCTTTTTGGCTGTGATACTGGGTTTTGCTACGGCTTGCTTGCTAGCTGATTTATTTGCTGCATTTGTATTACTTACTGGCGCTCTAGCAGCTTGTGCTGCTTGCTCACGATTTTTTTGTACCAGATACTCTTGATAGCCACCGACGTACTCTTTGACGATCCCTTTGCCATCTTCATCTTCGCCGAATACCCATGTTGAGGTAACGACGTTATCCATGAATGAGCGATCATGGCTGATGAGCAAAATCGTACCACCAAAGCTTGCGACTGATTCTTCTAATAGCTCAAGTGTCGCCATATCCAAATCATTGGTTGGCTCATCGAGTACTAGAATGTTGGCAGGCTTCAATAGTTGCTTGGCAAGTAGGACGCGGTTACGTTCACCGCCAGACAATGCCTTAACAGGTGTACGTGCACGCTCTGGAGCAAATAAGAAATCTTGCAAATAGCTCATAATATGTGTCTTACGACCGCCAACTTCGACGAAGTCTGAGCCTTCTGAGACGTTTTGTGCAACACTCGCTTCTAAATCTAGCTGATCACGTAACTGATCGAAAAACGCGATTTTTAAGTTGGTTCCTAGCTCAACGCTGCCGGTCTTCGTGACTTCGTCATCAGACATGTCGAGTAGAGCTTTAATAAGTGTGGTTTTACCCGCGCCATTAGGCCCGACAATACCGATTTTATCACCACGCATGATAGTCGTCGTAAAGTTATCAACCAATACATTGCCATCATACTCAAGATGTAAGTTCTTAACTTTGCAGACCAGCTTGCCGCTTTTCTCGCCTTGACCCATGGTGATGTTTACATTGCCCACTTGCTCACGGCGGTCGCCACGCTCTTCACGTAAGGCTTTTAGCTCACGGACACGGCCTTCATTACGGGTGCGGCGAGCTTTAATTCCTTGACGAATCCAGACTTCTTCTTGCGCCAATTTTTTATCAAAGTTAGCGTTGTTCTTTTCTTCAGCCAGTAACTGTAGCTCTTTTAGCTCTTGATAGCGTGCGTAGCCACCTTCACCTTGGGTTACGTCATAGCTGGTCAACTGACCGCGATCAAGCTCAATGATGCGCGTCGACAGTTTATTCACAAATGCTCTATCATGGGTAACGAACAATAATGTTAAACCTTGCCAATCCAATAAGAAGCGCTCTAACCATTCAATACTCTCAACGTCCAAATGGTTGGTAGGCTCATCGAGAAGCAGCACATCAGGCTTGGTAACTAGTGAGCGCGCAAGTAGTACACGGCGCTTACGACCACCAGACAGCGACGACAAGTCATCATCTGGATCAAGTCCCATCGTAGTAATAAGGCGAGTGGCATCACGCTCTAAATCCCAGCCATGTACTGCATCGATATCATGCTGTAAGTCGGCCATACGCTCACAGGCATCCATATCGCCATTGGCACACATATCGACTTGCTTATTATAGTTAACCAGCAGATCAGCAGTGCGACGACTACCACCCATGACGATATCCAGTATGCGGCCACTGGTTTCTGGTACGTCTTGCTCAAGCATCGCAACACGTACACTACTATTGATGATGACTTCACCACTATCAGGCTGCAGTGAGCCATTGATCAACTTAAACAGAGTGGATTTGCCTTCGCCATTGCGACCAATCAAACACACACGCTCGCCAGCATTGATCGCAAAATCAACGCCATCAAGAACGGGAGCCACGCCAAATGCGAGGTGAATATCTTTTAGATGTATCAGTGCCATAAAATATCTTAAGCTTATATAATAGTGAGGTAGGGGTTGTTGCAAAATTGGCAGCAGTATAACATGCCACCACCTGACTGTAGTGCGAGTAAATGGTTTATCAGTACTATTTTATTGCTATTTATTGGTAGTCAATATGCTATGCATGTTATCGCTTATGAATTGCTAGCATTTCACGGTCATCAATCAAAAATGAATATTCCAGCAAATTCAGTATATGAATGCTATCACTTAGAGAAAAATATGGATCAATCTGTCCCACCAACGACACCTTTAACCAACCCTCAAGGCAATTCATCTGCTACCCAAAGCGATCTACAACTTCAAGTGATTGAGTTACAGATGAACATGGCTCATCTGGAGCTAACGGTAGAGCGACTCGATGAAGTTATCGCTCGGCAAGACAAGCATATTCAGACTGTACAACGTCAATTGCAGCTTATTTACAAGCAAGTTGAAAGCCAAGATACCGAAGGAGGAATTGCTCCATTTGATGTTATGTCTGATAGGCCACCGCATTATTAAAAACCGTTAAAATAAGAGAAGTTGTCTCTATTTAGAATATATTCTTACTTTTGAATATGGTTAATGGTCGATGACTGTCTAGTCATAATTCGGTAATAATGTATTTTTACAGTTGTCTTAAGGTAAAAAAGACATTAGTATCCTTCTCCTTAGCTGCTGCCTACCTAGCAATTTTTGGTACGGCGGTAAAACAATGCGGATGTTTGGAGATACACAATGCGGGCCACCTTTCACCTAAAAACCCTTACAGTAGCGATTGCTGCTTTCTCTGTCGCTAGCGCTGCTAGTGCTGCTGGTCTTGATCGTTCAGGACAAGACGTTACCGCATTTTTGCAAGACGGTACCTACGCTGAAGCGGTTTACACTTACATCGATGGTGATGTCAGTGGCCATGACAATGCTTATGTCGGTCCTGATAAAAAGGCTTATGAGCAAGGCAAAAAAATCGATGATATCGCTGAGTCTTATGATTTTTTCCGTTATGGCGTAAAAGCAGATATCAATGATACATTCAGTGTTGGTATCTTATACGACGAGCCTTTCGGTGCTGCTGCTGACTATAGTGGTGATAATAATTTTGTGGCTAGAGGTGATTTGGATGCTTCGGTTAATGCCATTTCAGGTGGCAAAGCAAGCAGCGCAGCAGATGCGGGTCTGAAAATTGGTCAATTGACGGCAGGCGCAACACAAGCAGGTGCAGCAGCCGCAAATTTTGCAGCCCAAGCGCAAACCGCGACGACCCCACAAGCAGCAGCAGGATTCGCAGAGCAAGCGCAAGCTGCCCAAACCCAAGCGCAAACGCTAGCAGGTCAAGCCCAATCTCTTGGCGCAGCAGTAGCAGCAGCACGTGCAGAAGCAGCGACTACCGGTGAAGGTACTAACGTAGAAGTTCGTACCGAAAGCGTCACGGGTATCTTAGGTATGAAACTTGGTGAAAATAAAAACTTCCAAGTATATGGTGGCCCTGTGATGCAGCAAGTCCAAGCCGATGTAGCCCTACGCGGTATTGCTTACGGTCCTGCTACTGGCTATACCACTCATATCAGCTCTGACCAAGATTACGGTTGGTTAGCCGGTGTCTCTTATAGCAAGCCTGAGATTGCATTACTAGCTGCATTAACGTATCGCTCAGAGATCGATCATAGCTTGAATATTGATGAGACTTATCCGCTAGTTGCCGCATTAGGTGGTGATCCTGTTCAGGGTAACAAAATTGATATCACTACACCTAAGTCAGTCAACTTTGACTTTCAAACAGGCGTGAATCAAACGACGTTAGCTACCGCAAAAGTACGTTGGGTACCTTGGACTGATTTTGCAATCGTGCCACCCCTTTATAACGAAGTCAGCAAGCGTTCAACAGGTGATGATAAAGGTCTTCCTTTAGTCAGCTATGATGAAGATCAATGGTTAGTAGAGTTGGGTCTTGCCAAGCGTTTGTCGCCAGCATTAGCTGTTACGGGTACGGTCGGTTGGGATAGTGGCGCTGGTGATCCAGTGACCTCGCTAGGCCCTATCGAGGGATATTATAGTGCTGGTCTTGGCGCAAAATATAACCTCACTGAAAACTGGGCGGTATCAGCCGGTGGCAAGTATCTATGGTTCGGCGATGCTCAAGGTCAAATCCCAACGAAAACTATCGTTAGTGATTTTGACAGCAATGATGGCTATGCACTTGGTGTAAAAGTATCTTACCAAGCAAAATAGTATCAAACTAAAACATATCTAGTTTGGTTATCTATTTGACGATTTGGCAGCAAAAAAGCGATCCTAAGCGGGTCGCTTTTTTTTGCTCAAAATAAGGATAGTCAAATATGTACACTCTATTATCAGGGTATGCTTCTTGATGACGGAGCATGAAGAAAAAAGACGATTTTAGTCCAGTAAAAAGTAAATTCAAAAGAGAATTTTACTAAAGTAAACAAGTGTTTAGTTTGTCAGTTACATGTAATCTGTACTGTTCAGTCATATTTAGGAAATAAAGTGCTTTAAGTGTTGTTTTAGTGTCAAAAAGCCATTATTATCGAAATCAGGACACTGTTTTTATAATTTAAATTTGCGTGCACCATGGCCAATTTTAGATTCGTAGGACGGTTAAACAACTAGGATGTTTGGAGATACATAATGCGCGCTACCTTTCACTTAAAAACCCTTGCGGTAGCTATTGCTACTATTTCTGTAGCCAGCATGACGCATGCTGCCGGTCTAGATCGTTCAGGTCAGGACGTCACTGCTTTCTTTCAAGATGGGACTTATGCCGAAGCGGTTTATACCTATATTGACGCTGATGTCAGTGGTAAAGACAGTGCTAACAATGTTCCTTCTAGTAATACCTATGTCGAAGGTGGTGACACGGGTGATATCGCTGAAGCTTATGATTTTTTCCGCTATGGCGTAAAAACTGACATCAACGATACGTTCAGTATTGGTATTTTATACGATGAGCCTTTTGGTGCAGCTGCCGAGTACACAGGCGATAGCAATTTTGTATCGAAGGGTGATCAAAACGCGTCTATCCAGCAACTGACTAATGGTCAATTCAATGGTGCAACGCTTGGTCCTACAATAAATGCTTTGAGAGCTCAAGCTGCAGCAGAACCTGATGCAGAAGTAAGAGCAGGCATCGTGCAACAAATTACAAATCTTAGTACTGTAGGCGCAATCGCTCAAGCTGAGGCAGGCAATGCAGGTGAAAACACCAATGTAGAGGTTCGTAGCCAAAGTTTGACAGGTCTACTTGGTATGAAGTTTGGTGCCAATAAGAATTTCCAAGTTTATGGTGGTCCAGTAGCACAGCGTATTCAAGCTGATACGAAATTACGTGGATTGGCTTATGGCCCTGCTACAGGTTACACTTCGACCAGTAACCCTGATATGGACTATGGCTATATCGCTGGTGTGTCTTTCAGTAAGCCTGAAATCGCTTTGAAAGCTGCATTGACTTATCGTTCTGAGATCGATCACGATATACAAATATCTGAGACTTATCCGCTAGCAGGTCTTAGAGCTCTTGGAGCAGGAGCTTCTCCAGCACAAGCGGAAGCAGCAGCAAATAGAAGCAGTGACTACGAGATCACCACTCCTAAATCAGTCAACTTTGACTTCCAAACCGGTATCAATCCAACTACATTAGCCACCGCAAAAGTACGTTGGGTGCCTTGGAGTGATTTTGTCATTACCCCTCCATTATACAATGCAGTTAGCATAAGCAGTGGTCTTTATGGCGATGACGGTTTAGATTTGGTTGAATATGAAGATGATCAGTGGCAAGTCGAGCTGGGTCTGGCTAAGCGTGTAGCACCAGCACTTGCCATTAGTGGTACGGTTGGTTGGGATAGCGGTGCTGGTGATCCGACTACTTCATTAGGTCCTGTCGATGGCTACTATAGTGTTGGTCTTGGCGCCAAGTATAACGTCACCAAAAACTGGGCAGTATCAGCTGGTGGCAAATACTTATGGTTTGGTGATGCTCAAGGCGCTCTACCAACTGACAAAATCGTTGCCGATTTCCAAGACAATGATGGCTATATCGCTGGCGTGAAGCTTTCTTATCAAGCGCAGTAATTAGTGAACACTTGTTAATTAGCAGATAATAAAAAAGCGACCTGTAATAGGTCGCTTTTTTATTGGAAAACTCTAAGAAAATGATGGTAACTATCAAAGCCACATGACTACCAAAATGATGTGCCCAAATCTAGCATTATCAGCTATGACCGCAACTCTGTAAACGTTGGTTGGGGTCGTGAGTGGAAGCGAGGTATTTCTACCCTAACGACAGCGGGCTACGCTGTAAAAGAGTACGATGATCCAGCGGATGCTTATCCAGCAGGTAGTGGTGCTTTGAATGGCTATTACAATGCTGTCGGTGGTAAAGTTGGCTCGACAAGACAAGACCACCTCATTAGGCTTACAAGTCTGGAAGCGTGACTTGACTCTATATGGTCTGACACCGCGACTGGTATTTGATTATGATCAGACTTCCAGTAACTTTGATTATTATGATGATCGCGATGAGAAGTCGGCAACCATATTGTTAACCAAGACCTTTTAATACCTTATAGCTAGGGCGTGTATTTAGCTAGGGCATATATTCATTTCCATTGCTATTCTTAAAATGAGAACATACCCTAATATAATTGCTCATAATAAAAAACCTCGCCAATCATGGCGAGGTTTTTTGATAGTGATAAGATTATTTACTTATTTATTAAGGTTCAGTTCCATTTCTTCAAATTTAGCAGTTACTGAAGGTTTTGGACCGCCAGTCATAATACTAACCGCGAAGATAGCAATGGTACTTAAGATGAAGCCTGGAACGATAGCATATAACCAGCTATTTAATGCCATACCATTCATCTCGAAAGGACCATAGATCCACAGGATAACAGTTAAGGCACCAATTACCATACCAGCGACCGCACCGTTACGGTTCATACCGCGCCAGATTAGGCTGAAGATAACCAAGGGTCCGAATGCTGCACCAAATCCTGCCCAAGCGTTAGAAACTAAGCTCAATACTGAGCTATCGGGATCAGAGGCGAGCAAGATAGATACGAGGGCTACCGCTACAACTGAGATACGACCCACTAGTACTTGGCGTGCTTCAGGAGCATCTTTATCGAAGAATAGCTTGTAGACATCTTTAGTCAGCGAGCTTGATACCACCAATAGCTGCGATGAAATGGTACTCATAATCGCAGCTAAAATAGCGGCTAATAAAAACCCTGAAACCAGCGGTGTGAATAAAAACTGTGTAAAGACTAAGAATATGGTCTCAGGATCATCCAAGGTCATTGCGGTTTTTTGTACATAAGCACGACCAGCAAAACCTGTCATTAAAGAACCAATTAAGCTGACAACCATCCAGCTCATACCGATATTACGGGCCATTGGTACGTCTTTGACCGAACGTATCGCCATAAAACGAACGATGATATGTGGTTGACCAAAGTAGCCAAGCCCCCATGCCATTAATGAGATAATACCAATGATAGTCATGCCACTGGTGACATCTAATAAACTTGGATCAATGTTTCGAACGGCTTCAGTCGTTGCTGATATACCGCCAAGATCTGTAAAGGCAACAACTGGTACGATCACCATTGCAAATAACATGATGACGCCCTGTACAAAGTCAGTCATCGATACCGCTAAGAAACCACCGAATAGGGTATAGGCAACGACGACACCAGCAGTTACCCAAAGGCCCGTGCTATATGATAAGTTGAGTGAGCTTTCGAAGAGTTTACCACCACCTACTAGACTTGCGGCGGTATAAACGGTGAAAAATAAGATGATAACGATTGCTGATATGACACGCAGCATGTGCGATTTATCTTCAAAGCGGTTGGCGAAATAGTCCGGCAAGGTAATCGCGTTGTCAGCGACTTCGGTATAAACGCGAAGGCGCGGTGCCACAATGATATAGTTCAATAAGGCACCTAGTGTCAAACCAAGTGCGATCCACATACTTACGACACCATCGGCATACATATAGCCTGGTAGGCCAAGGAGCAACCAACCTGACATGTCCGACGCCCCTGCTGATAATGCAGTGACTGCGGGACCTAAATTACGTCCTCCTAACATGTAGCCTTCAGTATCATTGGCTTGCTTAAAATAAGCGTAAATGCCAATCCCAATCATCACTAAGAAGTAGGCGCCCAACGATATCAGCACGCCACTAGAAATCCCATTCATATAAACTGTCCTTAACCAACGTTGTTGGCTGTAATTATTTTAACTATATAAAATTAAGTCATCACAAGATGATGTTTATAAAAAATATTTAAAGACAAAAAAAGCCATTAAGTAGGACATAATGGCTTTTGACTTTTAGTCAGTATTTTCTGTTAGTTTTATATGATTGATACTGTTTTAAAAGTAATATTCATAAAATAGTGATTAGAGGACAACAAGCGTGGCTCAATCGCAATCTTGTCTATCGCCCTTATCTGCTAGTTTTTTACAAATGCTACTCACTTATATAATCAATCATTTAAAACCATTAAACCTACTGTTTACCATCATATATTACTCGAAGTCTTCAAAATATGACTATCAGTGTTATTCTGGTAAATTTATGTTATAAAAAACAAAGCCAAACGCATTATAACGTATGGCTGTTAAAAATGCGAACAACCGAGCTTGGCTTTGTAAAGTAAAGCTTTATACAAAGCCAAGCTCGGTTTTAAACCATCATTTGCTACTTACTAAAAGCCGTTCAATCAATTGGGGCAAGCAAGTCTAATAAGGCAGTCACGCTACTAGAGCGAGTCAGCTTTGGATTGATAACCACACCGAGGTAACGCTGTAGCTCAATATTATCTGCCATATTGATGCGCTCTAAATCTTGACTGACCAAGGTTTGAGGTAATACTGACCATCCTAGGCCAACAGAAACCAACATCCGAATGGACTCAAGTGGGTTGGTACTCATGGTGGCATAAGGTTTTAGATTATGCTTGGCAAACTCAGCTAAGGTAATTTGGCTGGTAAAAGTATTGGCAGAGGGCAAAATAGCGGGATAGCGGGCCAATTGCTCTAAAGTGACATTGGCTTTGGTCGCTAAAGGCGATAGAGTGCCGGTCATAAAGTAGAGTGGGTCTGACCAAAGCGTGTGATACGTCAAACGCTTATCGTAGACAGGTGGCAACGTTAGGAATGCTAATGATAAGTCACCATCTAACACCGCCTTGTGCGCCGTTTCAGAGTCGACAAAATGAACTTCTAACTGCACCGCAGGATAGGCTTGAATAAAGTGCTTGAGCACAGGAGCCAAATGATGCAAGCCAATATGGTGGCTGGTGCCAATGACCAATTTACCCGACACGATGTGCTGAGAGTGTTGTAAATTGATTTTGAAGTTCTCATAATCGTCGAGCCAGCGCTTGGCGTGCGGCAGCATTTCACTAGCGGCTTGAGTCGGCACAATACCGCGACCGACCGTATCAAACAACGTAATGTTAAACTCATCTTCTAAATTTTTGATGCGCTTACTGACAGCAGGCTGAGTAATAAAGAGCTTTTCTGCTGCGCCTGAGATGCTGCCTGTGTGCATAACAGTGACGAATGTCGTCAAATTTGTGGTATTCAAACCGATGTCCTTAGCTGCGTAGCGAGCTATAAATAAAAGTTGGCTGACCTAGTCACAATGTATTAGAAATAAAAGTTTGCGACTACGTAAAAATCATCAATTATTATTATAGGATTAGCCTGCTATAATCACAAGGTATCAAGACGTATTTATTCTATTAACTTGGTAATTAGCCGTTTAACGCCTGTATTGATGGCCAGTTTTATCAATTTACCTGAAAACCCATCAATTGGTGTTGATATAGATGTGTGATAGACCAATTTAATAAGTATGATCTGTGAAAAATATTTTTGATAAACAATAAGTTTATTATGAAAGGCGTCAGTAATATAACGTCACTTTATGAATAAAATGAGTGTCTTTAGATAAAAGTGTCAATTAGATAAAAATTTCAATAATGACCTCGCTTGCTGTTGTGTGAGCGGGTAAATAGATTCAGTGATTAGCAACTAATAAAGGATAGCAACATGGCCGGTCAAACGTTATATGACAAACTTTGGAATGCTCACGAAGTCACCAAGCGTGATGATGGTTCGAGCCTGATTTATATCGACCGCCATCTACTGCATGAAGTAACGAGTCCACAAGCCTTTGAAGGTCTGCATCTGGCCAATAGAGCGCCATGGCGTCTGTCGGCTAACATCGCTAGCCCCGATCACAATGTGCCAACGGTGACCAAGGAGCGTCTAGAAGGCGTCGCAGGTATCAAGGATAAAGTGTCGCGTTTACAAGTACTCACCTTAGATGAAAATTGCACTAAGTTTGATATTGCTGAATTTACCATCAATGATGCCCGTCAAGGCATCTTGCATGTGGTTGGTCCTGAGCAAGGTTTGGTTTTACCTGGTATGACCGTGGTTTGTGGTGATTCGCATACTGCAACCCACGGTGCACTTGGCTGTTTGGCGCATGGTATCGGCACATCAGAAGTCGAGCATGTGTTGGCAACGCAGTGTTTGATTCAAAAGAAATCAAAAAATATGCAAATCCGTGTCACGGGTAAGCTTGGCGCTGGCGTGACCTCAAAAGATGTGGTACTTGCTATTATTGCCAAAATTGGTACCGCTGGCGGGACAGGACATGCCATTGAATTTGCAGGGCAAGTCTTTGAAGACATGAGTATGGAAGGTCGCATGACCGTTTGTAACATGGCAATCGAAGCGGGTGCTCGCGTTGGTATGGTCGCGGTCGATGGCACGACCATTGATTATGTCAAAGGCCGTCCTTATGCACCAACCACTGAGCAGTGGGAGCAAGCGGAAGCTTACTGGCGTACCTTGTATTCAGATGATGACGCAGTATTTGATACGGTGGTTGAGCTGGATGGTAGTCAAATAGCACCACAAGTCTCTTGGGGAACCTCTCCTGAAATGGTTGTTGATATCACACAGTCAGTACCGACGCCTGATCAAGCCGCCGATGAAGCGCAAGAAGAAGGTTGGTTACGTGCTTATACCTATATGGGTTTAGATGCTGGCCAAAAAATCACTGACATCCAGCTTGATCGTATCTTTATTGGTTCGTGTACCAATTCGCGTATCGAAGATTTGCGCGATGCCGCCGCCGTGATTAAAGGTCGTAAAGTCGCAGACAATATTAAAGAAGCCATCGTTGTGGCGGGTTCTGGTCAAGTTAAACTACAAGCCGAAGCAGAAGGCTTGGATGCCTTATTTACTGAGGCTGGTTTTGAATGGCGCGAGCCGGGCTGTTCAATGTGCCTTGCCATGAATGCCGATAAGCTTGAGCCACAAGAGCACTGTGCCTCGACCTCTAACCGTAATTTTGAAGGTCGTCAAGGTAATGGTGGTCGTACGCATTTGGTCAGTCCAGCAATGGCAGCCGCCGCCGCATTGGCAGGACACTTTGTCGATGTGCGCACGTTTTAACTTTACATCTTTATAGAGCATAAAAATGAAAAGGCTGTTTGTTTTATTTTGCTTATTGAGCAGCGCTCAGTTAGCGATGGCTCTTGAATACTGTAATGCAAAATTTGCCTACTGTGTCGATGTGCCTGACCAACTAAAATGGCTACCTGAGGCAGATAATGGAGATGGACGCCATTTTAAGTTGTCCAATTCCAATGCCGATATTTTAATCTTTGGCAGTTATACACCAAATGTCTTCTTTTATACAGATAGCGATTATCTGAAAGAGAAGCAACATCGATATAAGACAGATACCACAGTTACTTACGAGCTTTTAAAAGATAACACCTATACAGTGAGCGGCTACAGGGAAAACGGTCAAGTTTTCTATCATGTTATTAAGGTTGATGACGGTAAGGAAGCTGTCCTACACCTGAACTATTCCAAAAATGAAACGGGTAGGATGACTAAGATAGTCAAGCAAATGGCACGCTCTTTTGAGCTGTATTAAGCAGCCAGAAAATTTTACGCTAGTAATCGATATTTTAAGGAAAAACCATGCAAGCTTATAACACCCAAACAGGTATCGTTTGCCCACTCGATCGCGCAAACGTCGATACCGACCAAATCATTGCAAAGCAGTTTTTGAAGTCTATTAAACGTACTGGCTTCGGTGTCAATCTATTTGATGATTGGCGCTATCTAGACGAAGGCTATCCGGGTCAAGACAATAGCACGCGAGTGATTAACCCAGACTTTGTCTTAAACAAGCCGCGTTATCAAGGCGCGACTATCTTACTGGCACGCCGCAACTTTGGTTGTGGTTCTAGTCGTGAGCATGCGCCGTGGGCATTGTCAGAATACGGCTTTCGTACGGTGATTGCGCCAAGCTTTGCCGATATTTTTTATAACAACTGTTTTAAAAATGGCATGCTACCAATTGTCTTGGACGAGGCAATTGTAGATACCCTAATGAAAGATACGCTTGCTAACGAAGGCTATGAGCTAACCGCCGATCTTGAGCGCCAAGTGGTCATTACTTCAACTGGGGAAGAGTATCCTTTCGAAGTCGATGAATTTCGCAAACATTGCTTGCTAAATGGGTTGGATGATATCGGCTTAACGCTACAGCAAAGTGATGCTATCAAAGACTACGAGCATCAAATGATGCAAAAAACGCCTTGGATATTCAATGAAGTACGCGCGTAGAGAGTAACTCATAGACCAGTGGCTATAAAAAACCGATGAACAATAGTAACGCAGCGTTGAGTTATCGTGATGAACTGGCTAGAATGAAGGGTAACTTATCTTCCATATTAAATAGTAGCCGTCATTATGAATAAACAACGTTATGCTGTCTGGACAAGTATGGCTGTCGCTGTAAGCTTATTGTTAACAGGCTGTCAGTCATTGACGGGCTATAAACAAATAGACAAGGCAGATAGTGCAAAGGTACGAGTGGGAAATATTCAACCTATCACGGGTGAGGTGAATATTTCTTGCATAGGCACCTACCACTGCGAAATTGTGCAGATAGATAAAACCTTAGTGATTGCACCGGATACCCACGAGCCGGTCAGTCCTGACATGCTGGTTCTCATGCCTATGAATAAAACCGATCAGCGGGCACGAGCACAGATGAACATCGACATGACGCCACTTTCTAATGAAGGTGCTGTCAAAATCGTTCCGTTATCTGCTTCTGGTATGCCAGGACTGACCAATTACTACGCGCGGGTTAAACCTGCAAAACGCGAAGTACAGGTAAATTTCTATCCAGAAAATAACGTCGGCTATGTTGAACGTTTTGCGATTATTCATGATTTCGTCGAGCCAGGCACTTATCAGTTACATGCTTATCAAAAAAAATCTAGCGACAACTCAGGGAGCTTATTAGACACGGCATCGCCTGAGCCTTTATGCATTGAGCTGTCGCAAGACAGTAATTTGCAGCGGCGCTTTTGTAAACAGCTGGGCGCTGAGCATCAAGGGGAATTTGTAGAGACCAGTATTATTGAGAAAAAGTCCGCTCCATTAAAAGCCGTGGCTTGATACCTAGACTCTCAATTGGATGGTTCTGCAAAACCTAGCTTAATTAAAGACAACAACCTCTTCTGTGATGGCTATCATTATTGATGGTGGTCTATTATCGATAGTGGTCGTTTTGTAGAAGACGGTAATACAGCGCTAGCAGTACCTATTATAAAAACTTACTTACCCAAAAGGATCAGTATGGCAACGATTTTAACATTAGCGGGCGATGGTATTGGCCCTGAGATCATGACTCAAGCTGTTGATGTGCTCGAAGCGATTAATAAGAAATTTTCGTTAGGTTTGACCCTTGAAACTGGATTAATCGGTGGGGTGGCAGTCGATGCAACGGGTGAGCCTTTACCAGATGAGACACTAGCACGTGCGCGTGCTGCTGATGCCGTATTACTAGGTGCAGTTGGTGGACCTAAATGGGATGGTATCGAGCGTAGCAAACGCCCTGAGCGTGGCCTGCTTAAAATTCGCAGTGAGCTGGGTTTGTTTGCCAATCTACGTGTGGCAAAGCTGTATCCGCAGCTTGTCAATGCCTCTAGTATCAAGCCTGAGATTATCTCAGGTCTCGATTTACTGATTGTCCGGGAATTGACGGGCGGTATTTATTTTGGTGAGCCACGCGGTATCCGAACATTGGAAAACGGCGAGCAACAAGGCTATAACACCATGGTGTATAGCACCAGTGAGATTCAGCGTATCGGTAAGGTCGCTTTTGAATTGGCGCAAACACGCGCACAGGCAGCAGGTACGCCAGCCAAAGTTTGCTCGGTAGACAAGGCCAATGTCCTAGAAGTCACTGAACTGTGGAAGCAGACAATGATTGAGATGCAGCAAGCGGACTATAGCGATGTGGCGTTATCGCACATGTATGCTGACAATGCTTGTATGCAGCTGATCAAAAATCCCAAACAGTTTGATGTCATGGTAACGGGTAACATGTTCGGCGATATCTTGTCTGATGAAGCGGCTATGTTGACGGGCTCTATCGGGATGCTACCGTCTGCCAGTCTTGATGCCGCTGGCAAAGGTATGTATGAGCCATGTCATGGTTCAGCCCCTGATATTGCTGGTCAAGACAAAGCCAATCCATTAGCTACGATTCTTTCTGTCGCGATGATGCTACGCTATACCTTTAAGCAAGAACAAGCTGCCCAAGCGATTGAGCAGGCAGTCAGTGATGTTCTTGATGATGGTTTGCGCACCCTTGATATTCTAGATGCCAGTGAAGCCGCCTTAAAACAAGTAGGCTGCAAAGAAATGGGGCAAGCGGTGTTGGCTAAATTGGTATAAAAAACCACGCTAATAGCTGCTAAGGTTTCCACCATATTTTAGCTGTCTTATTTCGATATTAACTCCCATAAATTGCTCAGCAGTTTATGGGTTTTTTATGCGCCAAGGATTTAGCTGGACTTAAAAAAAGTACCGAAAAATACATTAGGCCGTGTCCTCATTTTAAAAATGAGGACACGGCCTAATGTATTTTAGTCAAATGGACGTCGTATTAACACAGACACCGCAGGATAAGGCGCTTAGTAACACAAAGCTGTTATATGCTCACAAGGGAATATGGCAATATAAACAACTTATCAGCAAGCAGTAATAACCTTTATTCATGCAAAGACTGCTCATAAAGAATTAAAACGATAGAGATTAATAGTAGATTAGAGCAATAAAACTTGATAAAGAAATTTTGATAAGGCAAATAATAATTTTAGGAGCACCACATGTATCAATTGACAAAAATAAGCACTGCGTTATTGGCGATCGGTTTATCAACCACTATTTTCATAGGTCAAAGCGTGGCAGCAACCACTGAAAATATGACAGCGACCGATGAAAGCACGCCATCAAGTAGCAGTAGTAATGTTATTAACACTAACAGCACTAACAGCACTAACAGCACTATTGCTAATGAATCTGCTACTAATAAGTCTGCTACCAATACACCTGCCATGGAAGCGACTGGTAGTACAGTGAAAGATAAGTCCACTGACATGAGTCCAGTGACCAATGGCGTTAGTCAAAAGCTGACAGGCAAGAGTAAAACTACCGTATCACTGAATAAATTTTTACCCACGATTAAATATAGCACAGAAAATTTACCAGAGATTGCTCAAAAAGTGAATAGCGCCAATTGGCAGGCGGGGATGAATATTAATCGCAATACTGGCACCAAGCTACAAGCATTATTAAATTGGCAGCACAGTGGCGTGGGTCCTGTTGACGGCTATTGGGGCAAAAATACCCGCAAAGCCATGCAAGCATTTCAAAAAGCCAATGGCTTGACGGTCACAGAAACGCTGAATACAGAAACGTGGCAAGCATTAACTAAAAACGACAAGCTGATGGCGCAACCAGTATTGGTGAGCTATCAGCTGACTGAGGCGGACGTTAATATTAAAACCACCACTATCCCAGCAGGGGCAAAAGAAAAAGCCAAGCTCGAGGGGATGTATTACGAAAGTGTGACCGAAGGGCTGGCAGAAAAATTTCATATTAGTGAAAAGTATCTAAAATCGCTCAATCCCACTGCCAGTTTTAGCGCAGGCGAAACCATCACCGTCTACAATCCTGGCAACCCTAATACCAAGCCTGTCAGCCGCGTGGTCGCTGATAGAGTGACCGAAACGCTCTATGCTTATGATGCCCAGGACAATTTGGTTGCCAGCTATCCAACCACTGTAGGTAGCACGGCGACACCATCGCCAACAGGCACGCACACCGTAGAAGTAAAAGTGCATGAGCCCAATTATACCTATACTGCCGATGACGGCAGTAAGGCGATTATTCCTCCCGGTCCTAATAATCCTGTGGGAATGGTATGGATTGGGCTAAGCAAACCTTCGTATGGTATTCATGGTTCGCCAGATCCTGCTCGTATCAGTCGCCAAGCCTCAGCAGGCTGTGTGCGCTTGACTAACTGGGATGCGTTAGCGCTGTTAGGCGTCATTCAAAATGGCGCGACAGTAGAGTTTAAGTAACGGTTCAGTATTAGGGCGTGTCATTAACAGGGTCTAATACCATTCATAAAAATTAGAGTAGCAAGGAAAACGAGTGTAAGTGCTACGCATTGTAGACTGAACAAGTTTGACACCGCTAATCGTACTTTTTGGGTTTGGTATAAATAAAGACCCGCGCTAGATAATCCTAAAAGCCAGACAAAAAAATACCGCTGTTAAATAGCGGTATTTTTTATGGCAAAACTAGCAACTAGAATATGATAGGCAATAATGAGTAGGTTAGCAGTGTCATTATTATTATCAGTTAAACCACTCAAGAATTTATATTAGCCAAAACCGTTTATTAATGAAACGTCTTGATACAAATGCTGTTATAACCATTCTAGTTGATAATCGTATTAGTTTTTGCCGCGATAAGTAATGCGACCTTTGGACAAATCATAAGGTGTCATTTCGACCTTAACTTTATCACCAGTCAAGATACGAATGTAATGCTTACGCATCTTACCTGAGATGTGCGCAATGATCTCGTGTCCGTTTTCTAAACGAACTTTAAACAATGTATTTGGAAGGGTATCAATAACTTCGCCTTCAAATTCAATAATATCGTCTTTTGCCATAATTTGTATCAATCAATTAAAAATAAGCCGACATTATACGTAAGTTTGCTGATTAAAGCAATACAGCCATAGGTTTTTACTTGACAGCTTGTAACCGTTATGTATACCAGCTTATATCAATCTAGTCAGGTAAATTCAACCAAATGGGCGTCAGAGGGGCATCCGGTAATAACTGCTGGAATCGTTCAGGATAGTAGGCGTTAATGAAATATAAACCATCTCCAGAGGCGGTAGGCGGTGCAATCGTACGGTCTTTTTTGGCTAAAATACGTAAAAAATCTGCCGGTTCTAGATGGTGCTTGCCGATGGCATATAAGGTGCCCATCAAGTTACGCACCATGTGGTGCAAAAAGCCATCTGCTTGGATGTCAAAAACGATAAACTGGCCATGAGCAAATAACCTAGCATGACTGACGGTTCGTATCGGCTGATTAGACTGACAAGCGGCAGCGCGGTAGCTGCTAAAATCGTGAATACCAACGATATCGGCAGCAGCTAACTGCATCGCTGCCAAATCAAGTGGCTCATAGATGTGCGTTACTTGATGATTCAAAATAGCGGGGCGCTGTGCTTGATTAAGAGTAATATAACGATAGCGGCGAGCAATGGCGCCAAAGCGCGCATGGAAGTCCGCTGGCATCGGCTGAATCCAGCGCAGGGCGATGTCATCGGGCAGCAGGCTATTGACGCCGCGCAACCAATTGTTTGAAGGTCGATAAGCGCGGGTAGTAAAATGGGCAATCATATTGCTGGCATGCACGCTGGCATCGGTACGACCAGCAGCGATTACTTCTACCGGTTCATTGGCGACCTTACCGATGGCAGTCTCTAGCGCTTGTTGGACGCCGAGCACTTCTCGTTGACGTTGCCAACCGTGGTAATGAGTACCCAAAAACTCAACCGCAATCGCTAAGGTATAAATGGGTGAATCGTCAGACGCTATATGCTTAATCTCAGTCATGGTATGTTCAGAATGTATACAGTTGAGTAGGAGGTAGTGGTCAGTTAGCGTTTTTTGATGGTCGTACCAGCTTGAGTGACATTATTTAACCAGCGCTGTCGACGCCTTGCAGGACTGTCATAACGCAGTAATAGCCACAATAAGCGAGCGTAAATAGCGGGAATCGTTAAGCGCCCACCGGCTATCACATGATAGTCATACTGCCAACTACCCGCAGCATAACTGTCACTCACTCCGCCAAAAGGCGATTGGCTGGCACATATGACCATATGTCCATGCTCATAAGCAAGCTGTAGAGCTGATGCTAATGCGTCTGAATAAGGAACATTGCCTGCACCAAACCCCAATAGCATAATGCCAGATGGCGGCTGCGACAATAATGCTTGTAGCTGATTGCTCATCACCTCAGTGTCATTAGGCAAACAGTATAAAGCATGGATGCGTACTTGCTCAGCGCGACTTTGAATAGCATCAATTATATCGTACTGGTCATCCAGCCAATGCTGCCGTCGTGTATCTGGTAACGTTCTGATATAGCTATTGGCCGGATAAGCGGCTCGAGAATGTCCAGTAAATGCCATCAGATCGTGACTGTGTATCTTTTGCACCGTTTGTGCTGGCCATGACTCGCCACTAAAGCAGATCTTAACACCAGATTCACCAGCTGCTGCCAGTTTTAAGGCGTCCGTCAGATTGTCCCACGCGTCACTGTTAGCATCGATGCTATAGTTATGCAAAACCTCACTGTCTAACAATGGGCGCATACTTCCAGTCACAACGACACAAATATCGCTGCCAGCAAAAGCTTCCGCTAAAAACGCCCCTAAATAACTTAAAGTGTCAGTACCAGTGATTAATACAAAGCGTCTGTCACCTTGTGCATAGGCGTTCATCAGGAGCGTGTAAAAATGTATAAAGTCGCTGGGCGTGAGCTGGCTGCTGTCTTTAATTAGGGTATTGTCGAGCCATGAAATCTGAGGTAGATTGCCCGAACTATCTTGCTCAACTAGCATTTGTTGCAATGTGGGTAAAAATATTTCTGCTGATAAAGGCGCTAAGGGTCGTCCGTAGCTACCAAAAGTGCCACCAGCATAAATGAGTTGAATGGGGTCGGATAAGTTTTTTGTCATAGCAGGTGATGGCATAATATTGGCACAGTCAAGGGAGGCAAAAAAAGAGACGAGAGAGCTTAGTAATGATAGGTAATATGATGATAGATAGTATAAAGGCTAAATGCAAAAAAAATCAGCAAGTATTTATTCTAAATGATTAGAGGATACTTGCTGATACGAGATGAGGAAATTAGGGCATGTCCTCATTCTTAGCGCCATTTAGGAGCTTTCGATTTAGGCGCTTTCGATCAGATTGAGGGCACGTCCTAATTATGCAGTACGATCAAGTAGCGTTTGAGCTTGTTGCTGCTGCTCGCTATTACCTTGAGTCATGACTTCGTTTAGCAAACGTTTGGCACTGTCATATTCACCCAATTGCAAATATTGACCAGCCAAGTCTAAAGTGACTTGATTGCTATCCAAGGTTTTAACAAAATCAAAGTCTGCGGCAAAACGTAAAGAGAAATCTTCTTTTGTTTCGACTTCATTGTAAGTAACAATCTCACTGTCCACTGTACTTACATCATACTCAGCATCGACTGGAGTCGTCGCCGTCGGTGCATCTGCTAGCGAGTCAAAATCAAAATCATCGTTTGCTAATGTATCTTCATCAAACGTCAATGGCGCAGTTGGTGCCATGCTTGACGCTTCAATGTGAGTATTTTCTAAAGCATTATTATCAAGTGGTTGATCTTTAAGGCTACTGTCTTCAAAGTCATTGCTTTCGAAATTATTGTTTTCAAAGCTGTCGTTTTCAAGATCATTGTCTTTAAAGTTGTTCTCTTCAAGGATAAAATCACCTAGATCATTATCTTCTGCAAGAGCAGGCTGTTCACTTTCTAAGACATTGTCTATAGCAACTGATTCATCAATATCGTCTAAAGACAATACAAAGTCGTCGTCACTATTCTGAGTCACATCTGTTGTAGTTTCGCCAGTCGCCTTGGCAGCATTTATATCCACACCAGCCTCTAAGTCTGAAAAATCTAAGACAAAGTCTTCATCTTCTAACATGATGTCTTGAGGCGCACTGTCAGTAGTGGAGCTGACAGAAGGTTCAGTAATATTATCCGTCTGCTCAGGCAAATCAAGGCCAAAATCAAAGTCGCTGATATCGTTGTCTTGAATGATAGGCGTAGTATCGCTAGCATCTAGAGTCAGATTTTCCTCTTCGACGATGTCGACCTGACTGACAGGCATAACGCTAGTAGCGGTTGGCTCGTCGCCATCATTTTCTAGGTCATTAAGTGTCAGGTCAAACGTGTCATCGACATTTTCAACAGTAGGATTGACATCATTAAAGTCATCAGACAGTCCTGATTTTTCAGTAGGTTCATCGATTAGAGGTGTGACCCTATCTTCAGCAATAACCGTATCTTGAACAGTCGGTGTATTGACGACTTGGCTGGCAGGTAAGTCAAAATCCAAACTTTCAAAGTCAGTATTTTGAGTATCTTTTGCCGCTACCGCATACTGTGCTGCTTGGTTTTGCTCTTCAGTGAGTAATGATTTTAGTTCATCGGCTTGTGCGATGCTTTTTGGGTCACTGTGATTTTTAATGTCATCATAGACGCGATAAAAGTCATCCGTTTGATTGGTAGTTGCGTATATACCTAAGAGCTTCAGCAATAACTGACTGTCATTGGGTTTTTCTATGAGACCACGACTGAGTGTTTCAATGGCTTTGTCATAGCGCTGTTGATTTATAAAGCGCTGCGCAACCGATAGGTTATCAAATTTGCCTTCGTTATCAGCACTTTGCTGCGTAGGACTGCGCTGCTTGGCTCCAGATGTAGTCGCTGGGTTGCTGGCTGCCAAATTCTTGTCGGCCTGCACAGCCGTAGGTGCTGATGGCTTCTGCGCCTTGTTCTTGCGCATTACCAAGACGGCTATGATTAAAATAAGTACCAGTCCGGCGATGATATATAGCATATTGTCCATAGTTACTCCCACGCCTACGATCACTGTTGCAGCACACTGCGCTGATCAGTCAGGCAATTATTGATTGCGTAATTTTTTGAGACGAGCTTGAAGCTCCGCCAGTTTTTGGTTTTGTAATTGCAATTTACTAGTATAACCGTCAAGCATGTTGTTGGTTTTTGACAGGCGCTGTGCTTGTGACGCAGCTCCTTGTCTAGAGGCTTTGAGCGTTGCTAAGGTCTCTGTACTGAGACCATTGCCCGTGGCCGTTGCTGCTTTAGCATTATTGCCGTCGGCGTTGCCATTTTTATCAGTATTAGAACTAGGTGCGAGCACAGAAAAACGCGCTTTTGGTAATGTCTGGGTTTTAGTGGCGGCTGGCTTTTCAGGGCTTTCAGGGTTTTGAGCTGCTTGAGTCGTCTCAGATGCTGCCTCAGTTGTGGTTTTAGCCGCTGGTTTTGGGGGCGCTGCTTTCTTGACGGTAGGGGTGTTTGCGCTCAGTCTATACTGTCTTTGAGCATTAATAGCCGCTTCCAAGTTTTGCTGTGATGGTACGACTTCATAATTGGGTAAGCTCAGCTTAGCATCCGCTTTTAGTTGATCTGCATCTTTATTGATAAAAGCATTCGGGTTTTGTGCCTGAATTTGTTTCATGACCGTTTGAACGTCTAGGTTATTTTTTTGGGCAATTTGCTGGGCAATAACCCATAAGCTATCGTTGCGCTGTACTTGATAGTCAACGGACGTGCTAGTAGCGCGATTGGTTGCTGTGTTAATTGTAGCGGCAGTATTGCTATTCACTGTAGTCGACCCTGCGGCAACAGCGCTAGAGGGGATGCTGCTTGGTGCAGTAGTAGTAATAGCGCTATTAGAATCTGATTTTGCCATTGATGCAGTGCTGGCAGCATTGTTATTCGGCATTGGCGATGCAGGAGCGTTGGCCTTGATGCCAGTACTGGTCTTATTGCTAGGCTGTATCTGTCTTATGATTTGTATATTTAAAATATCGAACTGTTTGTCAGTGATTCCAGCAATTGTCTTATTATTATTTGCCGTTGTACTGTCAGCCATGCTTTTATTGATCATTACTTTGTTTTCGACAGGGTTGCTAGTTGCCTTGTCAACAGGACTGATATCTACAGCGCTAGCAGCCGTTGTCATGACGTTGTTGCTAGCATTCAAACGCCCATTATCCAAGCGACTTGGGGAATAAATAGGACGATTGCTCTGCGGTGCATAGGTGGCTATTACTGGCAAGTTTGAGGTAACTGTCGCTGTCGCCGCTCTAGGCGTTGATATCAGTGGCGGCGGCGCACCTTTTCTAACCGTCAACGGTTTGGCGTTGGTAGCTGAAATGATAGGCAGATTGGGTTTCTTTGCACCGGTCACGATATTTTTAGAAGGTTTGTTAAATGGCTTAATAGGTATACTGTCATCAAGAGGCATGAGCAATGTCTTGGGAATGACATTGCGTTGACCACCGTCATTAATGGCTAAGACCACATCGGCAAAAGGCTTAGAAACGGGTTGCGTGGTGTTGATCAAAACTTGCCCGCTGCTCGCTGATGTGGGTCTAAAACTCACCGTCATTGAGTCCGTTGGCGTAAGCCCCATTTGTTGATAAATAACAGGATTGGCTAAGCTGGCTGAAAATTCAGCGGCTTTAATGTCAGTCACTATTATACTGGCGGCTAAAGGCTCGTGCTGCGCAGAGGTTACGACAGTCTTACCGATCGTTGCTGCCTGCGCACTAGACGATATAGCAATAGAGCCTATTGAATAAAGTAACGCCATCGACACCGCACAATTTACAGTAGTCAAGCGATGAGATAAATGACGAGACATGTGCAGCCCTTAGAGTGTGAGTTACTTGTGCTGTTATAACAAAATACGCTTTAGTTTACCAGTTTATTTCATAGACGTTACTTTTTAGTAGCTACTAAAAAGTAACGTTGACTAATAATGCCCAATAATGTTGCAACTTTAAAGGTATTACCTGATTTTTTTGTCAAGGAGCATCGCATCGCCATAGCTAAAAAAGCGATATTCAGCTTGGATAGCATGTTGATACGCCTGTTCGATAGCGGCCTTGCCTGCAAATGCTGATACGAGCATCAATAGGGTAGACTTGGGTAAGTGAAAGTTAGTCAATAAACGATCTATGACTCCAAATTTAAATCCAGGATAGATAAAGATATCGGTGTCGCCTGACCAGCTAGCAAGTGCTTTGCCGTCAGCCGCTGTTTTTTGATACGCTGTTTCGAGTACGCGCGTCACCGTCGTACCAATAGCGATGACTTGCTTACCATTCGCATGGGTTTGATTGATAAGGTCGGCGGTCGGTTGTGGTAGATGCGCATATTCGCTGTGCATGGTGTGGTTGAGTAAGTTATCGGTTTTTACAGGGGCAAAAGTACCCGCGCCAACGTGTAGCGTGACAAACGCTGTATTAATGCCTTTTGCTGCAAGCTTGCTTAATACATTCTCATCAAAATGCAGACTGGCTGTGGGTGCGGCAACGCTGGCAAGCTTGGCTGGATCATGAAAAACCGTTTGGTAACGGGTATTGTCCGTAGCATCGGCATGACGCTCAAAGTAGGGCGGAATGGGCAATTCACCATAAAGCTCTAAATGAGGCAAAATAGGCGCGTCAAACGCTAGGATAAATAAATTGTCTTGGCGACCAATCATCACGCAGCCCATATGATCATCCGCAAGCGCCAGTCTCTGACCAAGCTTTGGGGCTTTACTGGCTTTCACATGGCAAAGCGCGACATGTGCTCTCGTAACTGGCTGCTCATCTGTCGTCATTAAGTGCAGAGTCGTTATGTCCAAATCCGAGATCTCAACCAAACGTTCAATCAATACTTCAACCTTGCCGCCGGTATCCTTTTGACCAAACAAGCGCGCTTTCATAACCTTGGTATCGTTAAATACGATCAAATCGCCTGCATTTAATAGATCAGGTAACTCAGCAAATAAACGATCTTCGGCTTGACTGACCCTATCACCATGATGGTCGGCAGGCAGATATAATAATTTTGAGGCGGAGCGTTCTGACAACGGGTAGCGAGCAATCAGAGTATCTGGTAGCTCATAATCGTAATCGTCTACGCTTAAATAGTCTAATATATCAGCGTTTGTATCAGTATGAATGGCGGTATTACTATCGGCAGCTACAGGGCGAGAGTCGGTCATAATCAGTCTTTAAATAGATAGGAATTTTGGCGTAATTGTAGCAGAAATGAGCATATGAAGGGATAGTTTGCAAAAGGATAAACTGGTATAAAAGCTATTTTGATTATTCAAATAGCCTAAGCAATTACAATAAACAGTAGCTTACTGCTTTAACAATAGAAATTCATTAGGTTATTCAAAAAGGTTTAACTGTGGCAGTAATTGCGTGGCAGGAGTTAATGAAGAATAAGTGACCCCAACTAACCTAATAGGAAGGTCACGTGGAATGTCTAAAAATAGCTTATCAAGCCAATAATGAGCAGAGTTAGCATTGGAGAATGCCGTCGATAAGGTGTGTGAGCGCGTAATTTGAGTAAAATCTGCATATTTTATTTTTAGGGTAATGGTATAAGCAATTAGCTGTTTTTTTTGCATTTGTCCAAATGCATCGTCATTTTGCTCGTAGATTTGGGCTCTTAGTGCATCATTATCACTTAAATTGTCTCGGAATGTGGTCTCAGAACCCACAGATTTATGCGTGCGCTCAGATTTGACAGGGCGCTCATCACGACCATGAGCAATATCGTGATAAAACTGGCCGCGTTTGCCAAACTCCTGCACCAATACGGCGGCTGGCATGCGTCGAAGATCAGCGCCATTGCTCACGCCCATCGCATGGAGGCGCGTAGCAGTTGCCTTACCAATACCGTGAAAACGCTCAATAGGTAGCGTACTGATAAACGCATCAGCATCGGCTGGGGTGATAATCGCTGTGCCATTCGGTTTGTTGATATCAGAAGCAATTTTTGCCAGCATCTTATTAAACGACACCCCAGCAGAGGCAGTTAATCCGGTCTGTTCTAAGATTTGCGCCCGTAACCAATTGGCCATCAAAGTTGCAGAACCTTGCTGGAATTGCAAGCCAGTAACATCGAGATAAGCTTCATCTAGAGATAAGGGTTCAACATGCGGGGTCAAGCGGTGCATGATACTGCGGATATCACTGCTGACAGCACGGTAGACATCAAAGCGTGGTCGTACAAACACCACTTCTGGACAGCGTTTGCGTGCCTCGTAACAGGACATTGCAGACCGCACACCAAATTTGCGCACTTCATAGCTCGCCGCTGCCACCACACCGCGACCATTTGGGTCGCCGCCCACTACCAAGGGCTTGCCGCGTAACTCAGGGAAGTCGCGCTGTTCAACACTGGCATAAAATGCATCCATGTCGATGTGAATAATCTTACGCGGGCTAGGGTTGATAGAAGCGGTCATGACCACTATTTTACCTGATTTTATGGTTATTTTGGTATTGATTGTTAGGTATATGAATGAGTTACAGCGATGTTTTTGAACCTATTCATGCAAAAGGAATAACGGCAATCAGCAACTTTTATTTGAAGGTTTTGAGCGTTAATGTGCTTTTATTAATGCAGCTGTCTGTATCGACCATATATAAGTAAAGAGCTGCTGCATGAGTTATTGTTAGGCATAAAAAAACCTCCGACTAGGGAGGCTTTTTTATTTTAAAAATGGTACCAGTGGTCGGACTCGAACCGACACGCTTTATAGGCAACGGATTTTGAATCCGTCATGTCTACCAATTCCATCACACTGGCATGTTAGATAATAAAGTTTATAATGCGAACTTTATTGAATTGGGCTACAGGGTTAACTCTGTATAGGCTGCGTATTATAGCAGCCTATTTTTGAGCGTCAAGAATTATTTATAATAATTGTGATTTTAATCAAATTAATCTTAACCGACAAACGCTCTTTCGACCGCATAGTCGGCTTGAACGCCCATGCGTGGTGACACAGTGAGACCGAAACCATCTAGAATCTCAGAGACTTCCGCATTAAACGGCATGCTGCCACATATCATGACACGGTCATCGTCTTTGTTAATTGGCGGTAAACCAATATCTTCAAAGAGTTTGCCTGATCTCATCAAATCGGTAACGCGGCCTTGGTTTCTAAATTCTTCGCGAGTAACCGTTGGGTAATAAATGAACTTCTCGCGGAACCATTCACCAAAGATTTCATCGTTGGGCAGCTCATTTTCGAACATATCACGATAAGCCAAGTCATCGACATGGCGTACACCATGCACCATGATGACTTTATCAAAGCGTTCATAGACTTCAGGATCACGTGCCAAGGCCAAAAATGGCGCAAGCCCAGTACCAGTCGACAGCATATAAAGGTGTTTGGCTGGTAGTAAATCATCTAAGACGAGCGTACCCGTGGGTTTTTTGCTGACCAACAGCTCATCGCCGACCTTGATGTGCTGTAGGCGTGACGTCAAAGGACCATCTGGAACCTTGATAGAGAAGAACTCTAAATGATCTTCGTAGTTGGGGCTAGCAATCGAATAAGCGCGTAAGAGTGGTCTGCCATCGACAACGATACCAATCATCGCAAACTCGCCATTGCGAAAGCGCAAACCATCGTCACGTGTGGTTTTGATGCTAAATAAGGCATCATTCCAATGATGAACCTCTGTGACCGTTTCGGTGCGAAGTTTTGACATAAAGTCCTCGTTAATAAATCACTATTTTTATCGTTAAGTGTAAATGAGTATTAAATTGAAATTTTCAATGATATGTTTTGGGGGCTAACAATATATAAATGGGTAATCATCAAAATTGCTAATAACGGCTCATACTTTGAAATATCTGTTATCTATAAACCAATAAGGTCATAAATTTATGAATCAATTTATAAGGCGTTTTTCCACTTTCATACTAGGGCGTGTCCTCAATTGAACCGATAGCGATCTAAATGGGCTAAAAGTGGTTAAATCTTGCCAAACATCGTCAATTAGCTAGGTAATATCTCGATATTATCTGCGCTATTTTCCTTGTTTGACTGCAATTTACCTCACTTTTATCCTCATTTTTAAAATGAGGACACGCCCTAGGAATTGTACAGTAATAGCGAGAGTTTTTATCCTCATGGGCAATACCGCTGTCGTATGAATGCAAGCCATTCTCAATAAATTTCTCGATCATAATACCAAACTTTAAAATAAAAATCTGTCTAGCGGCCGCTATGTAGCATGATAAAATGGAATATCGTTAGTGAGTAATTTTGTATGATTGAGCCAACTGTCTTAATAAGGGCCGTTTGCCATCATTGGAGTGGATATATGTCTGACCATAATGCATCTTTGGATGACCATCATCGAGCACCTATTATTGGCTATCATCGTGCGCCGCTTTCACAGAAGTTTGGCGCGCCAAGGCAACCGAATTTGGTGGCCTTGACCAGTGTGATTGAGATGCTAGCGCCTTATGACACCCCAGCGGCATTCATTGGTTTGGAAGCATTTAGTCATATTTGGATCAGTTGGCAGTTTCATCATAATTATGTGGATAAAACCAATCACGCGACTAAAGATAAACAGGTAAATAAAGCAGACAGCAGCTTTCGCCCGCAAGTTCGACCACCAAGGCTTGGTGGTAATCAGAAAATAGGGGTATTTGCCAGTCGCAGTATGTATCGACCATCCGCTTTGGGATTGTCTGTGGTCAAGTTTGAGCGTATTGAAATAGTACAAGGTCGAGTGTTACTTATTATCAGCGGTGCTGATATGATAGATGGCACGCCCATTATCGATATCAAACCTTATGTGGCTTATAGTGATGCATTAGTGCATGCAAAAAGTGGCTTTGCGCCTTCTGCACCCATGTCATTGGATGTGACTATAACGGAGTTTGCTTACCATCAATTTACACAAATGGTGGTCAATCAACAGCCTTATAAAGAACCTAGTGAACTATGTATGGTAGCGGCAGTCATTGACAAGGTAAGAACGCAGCTCATACGATCTGACCTCGATGCTATCAAAGCATTAATTGCACAAGATCCACGTCCTGCCTATCGCCGTGAGGAAATAAATAAACAGTTTGTTATGCGCTATAAGTCTGTCGATGTTAGTTTTCAGTTGATAGAATCGGGACAGTTGCAGATCACGGACGTTGTAGCAGTGGTTTTGTAGCGTGAGAGAGTAGCGCGTTCTGTATGTCGTTTTTATTTATACCAATTTATCGACATCATAAAACGGTTGGTTTGCAAAAAAATTCTAATAAAAGAAGAAAAATATGTCTGCTCAAAAGTATTCGATCGTGATTGATTTGCGTTGGTGCCTAGATGAATTATTGGCGGATAAGGTGATTGATCAGCGTGGCTACAATTTGGTGATTACCAGTCGTCGTGATAAGGCGCAGCATCCGCTCCTAACGATTAGTGAATTTGGCTTACCCAATGGACATGCTTTGGATAATGAGCAACAACAGAAATTGACACTGCCATGGCTCAATGAATGGCTGTCTGTCAAAGCAGATATGCCGTTCGTGCGTATCGATCCGCTGAAAGTTGATGTGCCAGCCGTCACGCAGTTGATGTCTTTTGAATATGCTCGCTCGCAGCATATTTTGCCGATTGAGGTGACAATTGATGAAGTCGTCATCGGCACCGACCAGCCTTTTTATAGTGATTGGCATGGCAATATTGAAAAGCTCATTAAGTCCAAAAGCTTTCGTACGGTATTTATCAATCCTGAACAGATCAACCGCTATCGGCAAGAGTTCTATCAAGTCACGCAAGCGATTGCAGGAGCAAATAGCATCCACAAGCGGGCGGCGGCGGATGTCACCAATGTCGAGGCATTATTGCAATTGGGTGACAATACCAACCCTGATGCCAATGACCAACATATCGTCAAAGTCGTCGATTGGTTGTTGCAATATGCCTTTGAGCAGCGCGCCAGCGATATTCATTTAGAGCCGCGCCGTGAGACCGGAAAAGTGCGTTTTCGTATTGATGGCGTGCTACATACCGTCTACGAGATGCCGCTGGCGATTATCGTCGCGGTGACGGCGCGGATTAAAATTTTAGGACGTTTAAATGTCGCAGAAAAACGCAAACCACAAGATGGACGGCTAAAAACCCGTACGCCAAAAGGTCTAGAAACTGAGCTGCGCCTATCGACGATGCCGACTGCCTTTGGCGAAAAGCTGGTCATGCGGGTATTTGACCCCGAAGTGCTGGTGCGCTCCTTTGCTCAGCTTGGTTTGTCAGGTAAGCAGCTTGATACTTGGCATGAGCTGACTGCTCATCCAAACGGCATTATCTTGGTCACTGGTCCGACTGGCTCAGGTAAGACCACGACGTTATACAGTACGCTTAAGCAGCTCGCCACTGAGCAGGTCAACGTCTGTACGATTGAAGACCCGATCGAGATGATTGAGCCAGCCTTTAATCAAATGCAGGTGAATCCAGGGGTTGATCTGCACTTCGCTGATGGTATTCGCTCGTTGATGAGGCAAGATCCAGACATCATTATGGTTGGTGAGATTCGCGATGCTGAGACTGCCAATATGGCGGTGCAAGCATCACTGACTGGGCACTTGGTGCTCTCGACGTTGCATACCAATGATGCGCCAAGTTCACTCACTCGCTTGCATGATTTGGGTATTCAGCCGTTTTTAACCTCAGCGACCATATTAGGCGTCATGGCACAGCGTCTACTACGGACATTATGTCCGCACTGCAAAAAAGCGCTGGATGTGACTGCAGATAGTGAAATTGCAGTTCAATGGCAGGAATTGGTTCAACCTTGGCGCGCGCCCGTGCCAGCACAAATTTATATAGCGCAGGGCTGCGAGCATTGCCGTCATACAGGCTATCAAGGTCGAATCGGTCTGTATGAAATTATGCCGCTATCGAATGAGCTCAAAAAACTGGTCGCTGCTGATGCCAATTTGGACGTGCTAAAGCAGCAAGCGTATCGCGAAGGCGTGCAGCCGTTGCGCTTATCGGGCGCAAAGCGAATTAGTGAAGGCGTGACGACCTTAGAAGAGGTGATGCGAGTGGTGCCATTGCATTGACATCAAATAGCCGATGCTCGCTGTGGTAAAACGTCGCTTTATGACTTGATTATTTAACGCTCCCAGCGTACATTTTGGCGAATAATTTTGGCTGGTGTACCAGCAATCATGCAGTTGGGCGTCTCGACTGGTTTATTGACAAATGCCCCAGCTGCAATGATACAACCGCTGGCGATAGAGACGTTTTTAGAGATGGTCACATTGGCGGCAATCCAAATATGGTCTCCTAAAATGACGTCTGTATGTGCCTTATTCACTCGCGCGTTAGTGTCTATATCATAGACCTTGTGAACGTCAGTCGCTCGAATTTCGATACCACGTGATATCATGCATGACTGACCAATGGTCACACTTTTATCGCGAGCCAAAATATAGCAATCGATGGCGGTGGTATGATGACCGATATAAATATGCAGATGATTACCGACAACCAATAATTGCCCCGAAAACTTAACCTGCTCTCCAATCGTGACTTGATTATGGTTGCCATTGATGTCAATTTTTAACTGATTAAATTTACCACCCTGACCGATAGTGATTTGATTGTCATGGCCTTTGCGAATGGTAATGGTCGAATTACCAATGATGCGTGCGTCTTTAGCAATACTAATATGATTATCATGCCCTTTATCTTGTAATAAAAACCGCTTTTTGTATAACCGTTTGGGTAACAATGCTTTTATGATCGGAGAAAGGCTGATGGTTTTTTTGTGGTTCATAATAAAAGGCTTATGAGAAGTGAGTAGAAGGCGTAATGTTTTCGCTAGCGCATGGCTTTTATGGTTGGTTAGCTGTCTTTATATCAAGGCTCATGTCAAGGCTCATGTCAAGAATATAGTCAGCTTTGATACCGTTTCAGACACGGTTAACCATACCTCTGATAGTGTACCGCTAAACTTTACTTGAAAACAGCTGCCTTTGGGGCAATCAATACGACTGTTACTAATATGATTGTTACCAATACGACTGTCACTTTGAAGACTTATCCCTAATATTTTTATTTATTCATTTTTATTAACGAGAGTATTTATGTTTACTGATAGCCATTGCCATCTTAATCGTCTAGATTTAACCAAGTATGATGGTCAATTGTCTGGTGCGATTGACGCAATGAAAGCCGCCAATGTTACTCGGGCAATGGCGATTATGTGTGATTTTGCTGAATATGATGAGATTGCCCATATCGTCAGCACCTATGGCGATGAGACGCTAAATCTTGGTATGAGCGTCGGTATCCATCCTTGTGAAGATATCAGTATCTTGCAATCAGCGACGGTCGAACGTTTAATCGAAACGGCTGATGCCGACCATGTATGGGCGATTGGGGAAACGGGGCTGGATTATTATTGGTCAACTGAAAATAAAAAAGAGCAGCAAGCCAGCCTTGCCCGTCACATTCATGCCAGTCAAAGTTTAAAAAAACCACTCGTCATACATATGCGCGATGCCAAAGAAGATACGATTGATATCTTAAAGGCGGAAGGCGCTGAGCACGGTATTATTCATTGCTTTACCGAAGATTGGGAGACAGCCAAGCGGGCGCTAGATTTAGGGTTTTATATCTCATTCTCAGGTATTGTCAGTTTCAAAAGCGCACAAACCATCAAAGATGCCGCAAAAAACATGCCTAGAGACCGACTGCTTATCGAAACCGACAGTCCTTATCTAGCACCTGTGCCTAAACGTGGTAAACCCAATGAGCCAGCCTATGTGCCCTACGTGGCAAGTTGTTTGGCAGATATGTATGGTTGTAGTAGTGATGAGGTTGGGGCATTGACCGCAAAAAACTTTGAAAATTTACTGGCACAGTACCATTAAAATCGTTATGCTATGACCACTCAGTCATTTATTAGATAGTCTTATTGCTTTACGCTATTTGTACTTATTATCCCGAGCGTAAGCATATGATTATTAATGACTATTTAGCAAACATAAGCATATCTCCTTTGGTGATTTTCGAGTAGACTTTGTATGACCTCATACACTTGTCACCGACGCACTAATCCATTCGAGGGTCATATGTTTAATCTTGTCAGGTTTTAGGAGAGATTATGAGTCGTCAGCATCAGTTCAAGGCACGAGAAGAAAATATCTTAGCGATGGCAGAGCAATTGCTACTTGAGTCAGGCGATGGTGATATCACTTTAGACAGTTTGGCGGATCAGCTGGACTTAGCTAAAGGGACGCTATATAAGCATTTCTCCAGTAAAGATGAGCTCTATTTGCGTATTATTATCCGCTATGAAGAGCAGTTGTTTGAGATTAATCGAATCGATGATTGTCCTTCGGCAGGCGTTGCTCGTATGATTTTTCAGCAACTGTTTAATCCACAAAAAGCCATGCTACTCAATCAAATCGAAGAGCGTTTAGCAGCATCGGTGACGGGTCTCAATCGCTTATTTGGTGAGCTGTATGATATTCGCCGTCAGCGTATGAAGCGTCTGATTGACATCATCAGTGCTTATTTGAGAGATGAGCACAGTAACTTGAGTACGCGTGACTATTTGTCCTCTATTTGGGCGATGGGTCAAGGCGGTGCGGGACTATTAAACTCAAGCTTTTATCAGCGTTATTTGGGTCGCCGTGATACCCTGCGTTATGCTTTTGTCCAGCAAATGCTTGAGTTGCCTAGTCATTATCCTGCCGACGACGAAGAAGTCATGGATGAAGATATGCAAGAGCTGGTAGAGCAAATTGATACTGAGTCAGAAGAACATCGCAATACCAATTACTAGGGCCTGTAGGCATTTACATAAATTTAAAAGCATCCGTGTTGTAATATTCTTATTGCAACACGCCAAAGTTGCCAAGGTTTGAGTGACGAGAACTCTCAAGAAATTACGCTCTGTGTGAGCCTACTATATCTATCACTCTGCTATGTTTACCACTTTATATAACAGACCCTAATCATAGGCCAATAGGTGCAATATGCCGGTCACTGCTAAGACTCAGTCCAGTTCAGTGGTCGCTTGCCATTTAGGCTTAGCAAGTCAACACTCACTATATACTGAAAAGGCTAATAGTTCGGTCGCTCGTACCGGCTGCAATGTAGCTATAGTAAAAACTCCTCCCGTTTTATCCTCTAAAATATCAAAAAACACCCATGCGCAAGCTGGTTTTACCCTCGTTGAAATCGTGGTAGTGGTGGTGATTCTGTCCATCTTTGCTGGCATGATGAGCTTGTCAGTTGGTAGTAGTGAGTCCCGAAAAAACCGTGCCTTTTATGAACACCTTACCGATTCATTGAGTTACGTTCGGCTGTTATCAGCTGAGCGTATGCAGCCGATGGGCTTAAGCTTACAAGCAAATAAACAAAGTCAAGTAAATCCGGTCATCGTCACCTTATCGAATCCCTATATTGCCTATCAAACCGCTGATATCACCTCAGACGGTAAGGACAGCCGTCCCAAAAACGCTATGGAATTGTCTACAGATTTGTCGGGTACGAAAGGCGAAATACCAACACCAAGTTGGGAGATTGAACCAGAAGTCACGTTGCCTGAAATGCCTGATGGGGTTAGTTTGAGTGTGCAAAGCTTAGACGCTGGCAACGCTGGCAACGCTGTAAATGCAGGACAGAATCAGACGCTACAGCCTTGGTTTACCGATCAGACGGTACCTCAAATACTCTGGTTTGGCACGGGGCAAGCAACGCCTGTAACGATCGAAGTACGTCATAATTCGCGTTTGGTGGGTGAGGTAATTACTATCATGCCGGACGGTAGTATGTCGTTAGGACAGGGACTATAGCTGATGGTTAAGTTATCAAAATTGCCTATCAATTCGGCTACTAGGCCTAGCGAAGATACCTTTTTAAAGTCGACACGCGAAAGCGGTTTTACCTTGATTGAGGTGATGGTCGCATTAGCGATTTTAGCTGTAGTCGCTGTCGCTGCTAGCCGTGCCAGCAGTGCGTATCTCAGCTCGGTTGATGTGTTGCGTACCCGTACGCTGGCTCATTTCGTTGCCCAAAATGCGGCGGCTGATCTACAGATCCAAGAGACATGGCTGACCGCTAATAGCAGCCAAACGCTTAATGCGCAAGGTCGGGATTGGCAAGTAGTGATGACAGTCGGTGATACCATTACCCCAGCATTGAAACAAGTTACTATCGCTGTCGCGCCTATTATCGATGGACAGACAGGCAACACAGTGACGGATATTAAGGTACTGTTAAGTAATACCGAACAAGATGTGGGTAGTTTGGATTTAGCAAGCTCAAATTCAAGTGGAGGTAACCCGTGAGACAGCAGCGCGGCTTTACCTTACTTGAGCTGATGGTTGCTATGGCAATATTTGCGATGTTGGCAGTGGCTGGTTGGCAAGTGTTTGATAGTGTGAACCGCGCCCGTGAGCGCGCACAATTTCATGCTGATAATCTGGCTGTCTTGCAATATGCCTATTTGCAGCTACAACAAGATATGGGGCAAATCATTCCTTATCAGTCACCCACGACGCAAGATGCCCGTACTCAAGATACCCGTACTCAAGATATTAGTGTCGCAAATAGTGGCAACGAAAGCAGCCAAGACAATGCGATAGAGCCTGAGCCTTTTATGAGCCTAGATGGCGAGCGTGTCAGCTTCGTACGCTTTGCAGATCCTGACCCACGCTACCAAACTAGTACGAGTATGCAGCACGTCGAATATATTTTTGCCGATGAGCGCTTGATTCGCCGTCAATATACTAGCCTCGCAACGGGGCCTGATAGCGTTAGTTTGGATAGTGTATTGTTGGAAGGGGTGACCGCAGCACGCTGGCAGGCCTATTTACCAGAGATAGCGACGAAGTTCCCTGACGAAAATAATAGCAGTAATAACAACAATACGAATAGCGCCTCTGGGCAAGCGACTAATACAGCGAGTAGCCAAGCTGAGGCTAAGTTATTACCAAAAGGTATTGCCGTCAGCTTCACTTATCAAGATATGCCTATCACTTGGCAATGGGCACTTGCGCCGCAGCCATTCCCTCGTAGTAGTATGCAAAATACACCTAGTAGTAAAAGTGATAACAGCAACAATAATGGCAGTAATGACGATAATACTAATGGTAGCAATACTGCTAACGCTGGTGTGGGAAATGCTAATTTATAAGGTATTGAAAATGTGTCCTTGTACCAATCAGAGAGGTCGCTTATGTCAATGACAGCGCATTCTCAGCGCGGGGTAGCGCTGCTGACTATATTGCTACTGGTGGTTAGTATTACGGTGGTCGCAGGGGCGATGCTTGCCAGTCAAAAAATTGCTATCAGGCGTAGTGGCTTATTGTTTGACCAGAATCAGTTATTACAAGACATTAACGCCGGTCAGCAGTTGGCAGTGACCTTGATTCGTGCGGATGATAAGCTCAATGATACGGATAGCGAGCAAGATATTTGGGCGCAGCCAATACCGCCTTATGCCTTAGATAATCATAGCATCAGCATCGAACTGCGCGACGAGGCCAGTCGTTTTAATATTAATAACTTATATCAGAATGGTGCGGTTAATACGGCAGACTTGGCTGTCTTTCAAAGACTCTTAACACAATTAAATCTAGAGCCCGATATCGCCATTGCGGTACTGGATTATCAAGATGCAGATGGTGAGGTCTATCAAGATGGCGGTGATGAGAGCGTGGTATATTCGCAGCAGCGTAGCGGGGCAGTAGATGGCACATTACCGAACCAGCCATTTCTTAGCATCGATCAGCTACAAGACGTTCGAGGAATAGGCGCTGAAGTACTGGCGGCGCTACGCCCTTACGTTACTGCCGTCCCTTATTATGTGCCTATCAATGTCAATACCGCCAGCCCTGAATTGCTGGCGTCTTTGGTGGACGGTGTGACTAGCGAGCAGATGCGTGGGTTGACCGAGATGAGGCGCAAGCAGGTCTTGCCATCTATTGATGAATTATGGCAATTGCCACAATTGGGAGGCATTAATGCAGAGCAGCGAGCAGCATTAACGCCATTGTTAGCCGTTGACAGTCAGGCTTTTACGGCGCTTATCACGGCAACAGATAGTGCCAATACAGGTCAAACACGGCAACGTTTTGCTACTGTCTTGATTAGCAAAGCTGCCACTGGTGATGGTGAGACCGACAATAGTAGTGCTGCTAATAGCGATGCTAATAGCAATGATGCCAACAGTGCGGGTAATAACGATAAGAGCAAAACAGCGAAGTCAATTAAGGTTATTACGCAGCGTCTGTGGGCATTTCGGCCGAGTTTTTAATCCGCACTCAAAGGTTTTGGAGATTGCTTAGTCGTCGCTCAGGCGAGTCTCTTCAGTAGACTTCCAGTTATATGCGCCATAAAACAACATTTGTGCTTGACGAGTACAGTTATGCAGCATCAGCTGTTTCTTTTTTTCAATTTCAGACAAATCAGCTTCGTCATCATGATCTTCAGTATACGTCAGCTCTAACCAATCGATAATCCAAGAAAAAAACATATTAACCCCTGCTTCAGCCAGTAAGCGTAAATCATAGGCATCAATATGAGTAAAGGCGGGCTGTAAGGCCAAATCTTCTGCTAAGCTTTGCCCATGCTTTTTGATCAATTCATTAATGGCCTTGCGCACGGCCTCTGAACCACCATAGCGTTCGCTGACCAAAAACTGCCAATAACAAGGCTGCTCGCTGACCATATACAAAAACAGCTGAATACTCTTGGCGATTTGGCGATCAAAGCTGCGCCTACGGCCAATTTGTAGACTGTCGCTTAATATGGCGAGTGTCCCGCCCAATTCTTCAACCACCAGCGCCCGCCCAAGCGATTCCATATCATCGAAATGTCGATAAAATGCCGTTGGCACGACACCAACCTCACGTGTCACCTGCCTGAGACTGATGGAGCTAAAAGACTGCCCTGTCATACAGAGATCGAGCACGGCATTAAAAAAGGCGTGTCGGGTTTGAAGTTTCTTTTGTTCGCGACTGCTCATAATATTTCAAAATTATCCGATAGAGGTTTATCATACTCACTTCAGCGCAGAAATACGACTGAAATACGCAACTTGTGTTAATTTATAGTCAAAGCCATTTATAGTGAGTAGCGGGCAATTAAGCGCAAATATTACACTGAGTACATTGGGTGAGATTGGCGCTGTGACCGTTTCTAAAATGAGGACGCGTTTTAGACCATCGTACCCCAATGACCTTGTAGCTCCTGCGCCAATCTATATGCCTCATGATCATTCATCCCAGTAATAAAGTCCAATATATTTAAAATATTGTGATAGATATTATCGGATAGTACCCGTCGATGCTCATCGAGGTGCGGTTGGAGGAGTTTTTGCAGTCGCTGCTGCTCAAATGACATCGGGGCAGTTTTTGCGTTTGTCCAAGCCAATGGTATAAAGGCATCTAAGAGGCGATGCAAGCATTGGTTCGCCATCAATTCCATCCGCACTTTGCTTGGGTGATTGAATATTTGCTCACGCGCTAATTGTTTGGCTTGATTAATACCATTTTGCACATTTGCATCACAATGTGCAAATAGACTGCCTTGCAGTGTACCAGCCAGCAAGGCCTCGCTATTAGCGACAAAAGCGTCGGTGACAGTGTTGACCAAGCGCATCATAGCACGTGCTCGCAGTGATGCTAGGCTTTGCCTGACAGACATATGCGCTGGCAAGCTCAGGCTACTAGGACGCTCACCAATCAACTCATAAAATATCGTGGCGACATCGCTATAGGTTAGCATATTCAGATTGATACCATCCTCCAAATCTATCAGCGCGTAGCAGATATCATCTGCAGCCTCCAATAGATAGGCGAGGGGATGGCGCGCAAAACCATCATGTTGCTGCGAGCGTGGTAGGCTCAGACACGCTGCCAATTCTTCTAACTGAGAGGCTTCACTAAAAAAGCAGCCAAATTTTTGTACATTGGTGAGCGAATTACTTGGAGAAGTGCTTTCAGAAACATGATTGCTATGCGTCGCTAGCCAAGGGTATTTCATAAAGGCACCCAACGTCGCGCAAGTGAGGCGCATACCGCCCTTATCAGGATGATGCTCATTACGGGCGAGTAGCCGAAACCCTTGCGCATTGCCTTCGTATGCCAGTAAATCTAATTGCTCATTATTACTCAGATTTTGCAAAATAGCCTGACGATCAGGATGCATAAACCAATCGCGAATGGCGTATTCTCCTGCATGACCAAAAGGCGGATTACCAATATCATGAGCGAGGCAGGCTGCTTGAACAATCACACCGACATCGGCTGGCGAGACGCCTGCTGGTAGACCGCTGGCTAATTTATCATGCAGTTTTTCTGCCGCCATTATTCCTAATGAGCGTCCAATACAAGAGACCTCAAGCGAATGCGTCAAGCGCGTATGAATGCCCAATTGGTTGGTCAACGGATGGACTTGGGTTTTTTGATTGAGCTGCCGAAAAGAGTGCGAAAATACCAGTCGGTCATAATCTTTATGAAAGGATGAGCGCGCGCTGTCTTGCGCTGGAGCTTTTTTGTGGCTGCCCAAGCGCTGCGCACTAAATAGTTGTGCCCAATGTGCACTGCTGTTAAGCGATTGATAAATATGAGCCGTCATAGTTTATAATCCGTTATTTTAATAATTACTTTCAGCGGATTTGCTGTTTTTGAAGATAACAGACGTTATTATAATAAAAAAAGCCAGCACAAAGGCTGACTTTTGGTTGTTCTCTACTAAGACTGTGTAAACACGCAATTCGCTTTATTAAACTTTGAGCGTTAAACGTTAAAGCGGAAATGCATCACGTCGCCATCTTGCACGATGTATGTTTTGCCTTCCAAACGTGATTTTCCAGCGGCCGCTGCGCCTTTCTCGCCGTTGTGCTCGATGAAGTCATCATAAGCAATGACTTCGGCACGAATGAAACCGCGCTCAAAATCGGTATGAATCACACCAGCAGCTTGCGGTGCGGTTGCGCCAATAGCGACAGTCCAAGCACGAACTTCTTTTACACCAGCGGTAAAGTAAGTTTGCATATCAAGTAAGTCATAACCACCGCGAATGACTTGATCAAGACCGGCTTCTTCCATATTCATCTCAGCTAGGAAGTCTTTTTTGTCGTCTTCATCAAGCTGAGCGATTTCAGATTCGATTTGGTTGCATAGCGCGATGACGATAGAATCTTCACCAGTCGCATAGTTGCGTACCGCATCTAGATAAGGGTTGTTTTCAAAGCCATCTTCAGAGACGTTAGCGATATACATGGTTGGCTTTAGGGTAATCAAACCATAGCTTCTGATGAGTTTTTTCTCATCGCTATCAAGGTTTGCCGCGCGAGCCGCTTGACCGTCTGCTAACAATGGTTCAATTTTTTTGAATACATCAAGCATGGCGCTAGCGTCTTTATCGCCGCCTTTGGCTTTTTTGGTTAAGTTAAACACAGCGCGTTCAACAGCCTCTAAATCTGCCAATGCAAGCTCGGTATTGATAGTTTCGATGTCGTCAATTGGGCTGACGCGACCATCGACGTGGACGACGTTGTCATCATCAAAACAGCGCACGACGTGGGCAATCGCATCAGTCTCACGGATGTTGGCTAGGAACTGGTTGCCCATACCTTCGCCTTTTGACGCGCCTGCGACTAGACCTGCGATATCCACAAACTCCATCGTCGTCGGTAATACACGTTCAGGATTGACGATGTCAGCCAGTTTCTTTAGGCGTAGGTCTGGTACTGGTACGATACCCGTGTTGGGATCTTTAGTACAAAACGGAAAGTTTTCAGCGGCGATACCCGCTTTGGTCAAGGCGTTAAACAAGGTAGATTTACCCACGTTTGGTAGGCCGACGATGCCGCAATTAAAACCCATAACATGCTCTCAATATATGAATAAAATCAGTTGGTACTTAGTCATTATAAAACTTAGTTAAATGGTAAATCAAAATTGGGCATATTGTAGCAAATTTACCGGAATAGGGGTGAGGTTGTTGTGCGGTATACTAAGATTTTGTCCGAGTCTGTCCTAGTCATCGCCAGCAATTTTGCTGTTTTATCAATTATGGTAAGCTGTACTATAAAATAATAATTTGGCTGACAAGCGCATTAAAGGTGAGTAACTATAACTCGCTAAACTTTACTAACAATCTTAATCATTAACAGCAAAAATCATTAACATCAAAATCTATTAGCTAAATCTCTGAACTGCTACGTATTAGGTGCTTTATACTGATAAAGGCAGCTAAAATAAAATGAAAGGCAAATTCCTATAATGACACCCACTATTTTTGACACGCACCGCTACCACTATCCGCAGAACTTTATGGAGATTAAGCCTAAGCTTGCGCGTCTTGAAAAAGCGATTAAAAAGCTAGAGACAAATCTAATCGACGCCGACGATGCTGCAAATGTTGAGCTGCTGAAGCAAAGGTTGAATAGTGATTTAGGCTTAAAAGTAGATTACGCCAGTGAGCTAAATCCTGACCAATTGTTAGCAGCCACTACTATCGATGGCAAGGTATTGGTCATCGCTGGTGCTGGCTCTGGTAAGACCAAAACCTTAACATATCGCACCAGTTATCTATTAGAGAACGGTGTGCCTCCTAAGCAAATATTGCTACTGACCTTTACTCGAAAAGCCGCCAATGAGATTAAGAGTCGCGCGAAAAACTTGCTCACTAACACCCTATCTGACGAGCAGTTATCCGAGGATGTTTTGCCGACCAGCAAAGCGCTAAACGATATCACCAGTGGCACCTTTCACTCGTTTTGCAATAGGCTGCTGCGTCAATATTCAGGGCTACTGGGTATCAATCCGCGCTTCACGATTCTAGATACGGGGGATGCTGAGGACGCGATTGACTTGATTTATAAAGAAAAAAAGTACCCTGCGCAAACTAAGAAACAAGCATTTCCACGCAAGAAAACCTTACAGAATATCTTTTCAACCTCTAGAAATCGGCGCATTCCTATTCGTAATTTGATCGAAGATAATTATCCTGATATTGCTATTCATATTCCTATCATTGAGCAATTGGCTGTCGACTTTCATGAGTATAAACGCGCCAATCATTTGTATGATTTTGACGATATTATCAGCCAAGTGGTGCGTCATCTAAAGTCTAACGACAAATTCCGTCAGCTACTACAAGAAAACTATCGCTATATTATGGTTGATGAATATCAAGATACCAATATTCCGCAAAAGCAGCTGATTGATCTTATCTGTGCACCAGTCTCGGTCTCGCTGATGGTGGTCGGTGATGATAATCAAAGTATTTATGCGTTTCGCGGCGCAAACTACGAGAATATCTTGCTCTTCGGTGAGACCTATCCTGAGGCGAGTCTCATTAAGCTTGAGCAAAACTATCGTAGTACGCCTGCTGTCTTAAATTATATCAATGCTTTGTCCGCGCAAATCACGCTAGGGTATCAAAAGCAGCTGTATTCAAACGCGAGCATAACGGGCAACAAACCAACCTTTAGCCGTTTAAGTGATGAAACGAAAGAGGCCAAATATATAGCCGATAAGATTATCGAGCACAAGACAGACTACGATTACAACGATTTTGCAGTACTGTGCCGCACGTCTTTTCAGTCTAATTATGTACAGTTAGAATTTATGGAGCGCCATATTCCATTTATCGTGGTAGGGGGTATTAAGTTCGTTGAGCGCCGCCATATCAAGGATGTCTTAGCTTTTATAAAAATTCTTTATAATCCTAATGACACCATTGCTTGGCATCGAATTTTGACCTTGTTCCAAGGAGTTGGGACAGTCACCGCGACGCGTTTGACTCAAGCGATTAATGCGGATAACAATTCGTTTGAGCCATTATTACTACCGAAATTTAGCAAAAAAAGTCCGCAGTTAGAATCGCTTCATACGACTTTGACCAAAGCGCAACAAGCGGAGTCTCTTGAGGCTATCATTGAGCTGATTTTAGATTTTTATATTCCTATCCTAAAAACGATTGAAGAGAATTGGCGTGAGCGCAGCGAGGACTTTCGGGTGCTCAAAAATTTGGCAACAGAGCACAGCAGCCTTGATGATTTCTTAGAAAATTTGGCACTTGATCCGCCCAATGATTCGGTAGCGACAACCAGTCAGCCAGATGAAAATGGCAGCGACAAAGTCACTATCTCGACTATTCATAGTGCCAAAGGACTGGAGTGGCCAGTGGTGTTTGTCAATTCATTGGTCGATGGCATCACGCCGCATCATCGCTCGTTGGATGACTTTGAGGAGTTAGAAGAGGAACGAAAATTATTTTATGTCGCCTGTAGTCGAGCCAAGACCAGATTATATCTGACTGCGCCTGATTACTTTGCCAGTTATTCAGGGTATTTTGACAAGCCATCACGCTTTATCGCCGAGCTGTCTGCGGATGAGGTGACCGTCGAAGCTTCTAAACAGGTGAGAGAGGAGAGTGATGATCCAGTGTGGTGGTGATGTTTGAAGTGTATTACCGCTACGACTTTTAGTCATGCTCTTTTGATATTTAGCGTATAGATGAGCTTTTGTCTCAGCCTAAAAGGTGGTTTTAATAAATGACAGCATGAGCTGCTTTTGGGAGCATTTGATGTCCTCAAAGCGATTCATATTACTGGAAATTTTCTCAGCAGTTCATTGGTATAATATTGGTTATCCATTGCCTATTATTGAAGTATAAACAAATACATAGAATTTAAGTAAGCTCCAGATCTACTTCAAATTTTCCATAAACTGTACCTTGCTAATCAGCATCTCTGTTTTCAGCCAGTTTTTGAATATCACCTTTCTTTCATCTTCGTAAAAAGGGTAATAGGATAATAAATTATATGAAGAACTGTCCGCTACAGGAGGATGTACCAATGCTAAAAATTCATGTGAGATTTCTTTTTCCACCATGAATATTGAAACAATAGCTGTTCCTAAACCAGCTAAACATCCCTCAATACACAAATAGAAATGTTCTAACACCATGTGTTCGTACGATAAAATGTCACTACTCACCAACTTAGACTTGTTTATGTGTTGCCATAAATTTGGTCGAGAAGAAGTAAGTAAAAGCGTGTTGGTCTGATCCGTTCTAGTGTTGCGAACAGCAACTATGTATTCTTCAATAATTTTCTCATGAAATATATTCTTGTCCCATTCAAAATCGTTTCTGCGCAAGGCAATATCGATAGATTTCCCTTGAAAGTCTACGATTCCACCGCCCGTCAGTAACACAATTTCAAAGCCATAGTTTAGTGAGTTAAATTCAGCTAAACGCGGTATCAACCATTTCATAGAAATTGTAGGTTCGCAGGATAGTACCAATTGTTTCTTTTTATATTGTTGATTCTTCAAATCGACAAGGCAATCGTCTAATTTTGCAAAAACTTGCTGGCAACAGGCGAAAAGTAAGCTGCCATTTGATGTAAGTATCAGCTTCTTGTTCACTCTATCAAATAAAATAAGACCTAAAGCATTTTCCAGATTTTTAATCTGTTTGCTCACTGCGCTCTGTGTCACAAACAATTTTTGAGATGCTAACGTCACGCTACCATGCTGTGCAACGTAATAAAAAAACTTTAGCGAATTTAGTGATATCTTTTCTATCATGCCAAAAACTCATAAATACTCATGTAAATAAATCAATTTTAGTTTACTAATAAATGTAGGAAGATACAACTAAATTGAATAACTACATGAGGTAAGTGTGAAAAACACAGTAAATATAGCTAATAGAAGCATAGAGATAGACAAATGACAGAATTTTTAGCCGTTATTATGATTACCATTCTTGCTGTCATCAGTCCAGGCGCTGATTTCGCTATTGTGACCAAAAATAGCTATTTATATGGGCGCTCTATTGGTGTATTAACTTCTATTGGTATAGCGTTAGGAGTATTAGTACATGTCGCCTATACCTTATTAGCCGTTGCCATTGTAATGGAGTTTGCGCCCAATTTTTTGACTATCATAAAATATCTTGGTGCGTTTTATCTCATTTATATTGGGTATAAAACATTTAGACAAAAACCTGTAAAGGATGTGGGTTATTCTACCTGCATCAGTTCTGCACAAGCGTTACGATATGGTTTCTTTACGAACGCCCTGAATCCTAAGACTACATTGTTTGTTATTAGCACTTATACACAAATTGTTAGCGCTATCACCCCAAAGTCTATTTTGATCGGTTACGGACTGTTTATGTCGGTAGCTCATTTCATATGGTTTGCTCTAGTGGCTTTATTGTTCTCTCAGCGTACTTTAAGAGAAAAAATGTTAAATAAACAAGTAGCGATCAATCAAGTCATTGGTTTCATATTAGGGTTGTTAGGTGTGTTTTTGCTCTTTACAAACTTAAACTAAGGATATTCAAAATGAATAAAGTAGCCTTTATCGATATGGAAGGTGTCTTAGTCCCAGAAATATAAAAGTTTTTAGCTAATCGCCTAGATATATCTGAGCTTAGCATCACAACAAGGGAAGTAGAGGATTATGAAAAACTGATGATATATCGCATAGCTGTTCTAGAAAAACATCAGATCACGCTACCAAAAATACAAAGTATTATCGGGCAACTGAATCCAATTGAAGGAGCAAAAGAGTTTCTACAAGCATTAAAAATGAAAGGTTTTGAGATGAAGATTGTGTCAGACTGCTTTCATGAATTACTTGAAGGATTCTTGCAGCAGCTCGAAGTTCCAGTGGATACCGTATATTGTCATCGTTTGCAGATTGATAGTGCAGGCTATGTTAATAAAGCACTATACAGTCGCCAACATGGTAAGCATGAGATTATAGAAAAATATTCTTTGTTATTAGAAAATAGTATGGCTATTGGCGATGCATTTAATGATTTTACGATGCTAAGCGCAGTCACTCATGGATACTTATTCTCACCTTCAAAAGGAGTTGTAGAGAAAGCTCTACCTATGTTTAATATCGTAAATAGTTATCAGGAAATTATTGATTCTATTAGGGCGTGTCCTCAATCTGAACGAAAGAGCCTAAAAATGGCTAGATCTTGCCAAACTGCGTCAGATAACTAGTCAAGATCTCGATATCATCTGAGCTACTTTCCTTGTTTGGCTGCAATTTATCTAATTTTAAGCCTTACAGTTTAAATGGTGACACGCCATAATATAAAAACTGTTTATATAGCTTTATAGGTAAAAGATCTTTTAAATTCGTTTACCTTAATTATTTTACTAAAAACATTATAATGTGCTTCCGATAAATTCGGGGCAGATTATAGTGTTTTTGGTACATGGTTTCCTCAGATTTAAATTATTTGCGTTTGCTTATGAAGTTAAGAGAAAGAATGGCCTGACAATTAGTTGACTAATTTCATAGTTTGACAGCCTGATTCCGCACTGAATATTCATTTAATAACCCTGTTATTCCTACTAATTTAATTTCTGTTAGAATCCTATAACCAAAAGTATTAGATAACAAAAAAGTCCGTCAGATAAGGGTTTAAAATTTGTCCTAATGCGTTACTATTACCACCTAATTCTGTTAGACCCTTATATTTGATACTCTGTATTAACACCCTAAAAAAAGGATAGGTTATGCGCTATGAAGTGATCGTTATCGGTGCAGGCATGGTTGGCACCTCAGTTGCGTGGCATCTACAAAAAAATAGTTCACAAGTACTGATGTTAGATAAGAAGTTACCAGGGTCAGAGACCTCATATGGTAATGCTGGGTTGATTCAGCGTGAAGCCATTCATACCCATCCTTTTCCTCGTCAATTGACTGAAATGATCAGAGTATTACCGAACCAAGGCACTGACATTCGCTATCGTATCCCAGCGATTCTGCGTTACCATCAAGCGTTATTGCAGTATTGGAAATACTCTGTGCCTGCGACTGTCAAACAAATCGAATCAGAGTGGCAGACGCTGATCGCGCATTGTACCAGTGAGCATCAGACAATGATTTCAGCATCTGGTGCTGACGAGCTAATCACGCGTGATGGCTGGTTACAGTTGCATCGTTCTGAAGAGACGTTTAAAGAAGCACAAGCGTCAGCCATTGATGCTCGCAATCAAGGCGTTGAACATAACGTCCTAAACCTTGAAGAGCTAAAAGCAATGGAACCTAGCGCCAATTTTGAAGGTTTCGTTGGGGCGATTCATTGGAAAAACTCTTGGCAAGTATCGAACCCAAGCTCGCTAGTCAAAGCGTATGCGAAAAACTTCCAAGAGATGGGCGGTACGATCAAAGAAAGCGATGTCAAAGAAATCGTACAAGACGGCGAAGGTTGGAAAGTTATCACTGATAACGATACGTATTATAGTGATAAATTGGTCATCGCCGCTGGTCCTTGGTCAAACGACTTGATTAAACCACTTGGTTATAATCTGCCATTGTTCCCAATGCGTGGCTATCATCAGCATTTCAAAGTGACGGAAAAAAACACCATCAATCACAGTATGTTTGATATGGACAAAGGCTTTGTGATGGGGCCGATGCAGCAAGGTATCCGTATCACGACGGGCGCTGAGATGACGACGATGGATGCGCCAAAAAACTTTGGACAATTAAAAACCGTATTGAAGCTGGCTCGTAAAATCTTACCATTAGAAGACGCAGTAGAATCTGAAGCTTGGGCAGGATCACGTCCTTGTATGCCTGATATGAAGCCAGTAATTGGTCCTGCGGATAAGCATGACAAACTATGGTTTGCGTTTGGTCACAGTCATCAAGGTTTTACTCTAGGGCCTATGACAGGGCGTCTCGTTGAAGAGATGATTCATGACAAGCCACTATTGGTAGATGTTGCGCCATTTAGCGCCCAGCGTTTTTCGAAAAAATAGTGCATTTGATAGATTTAGCACAGACTTAAATCAATAATTTGAAGGGATATAATATGATAAAGAAGCTACACAGCACTCAGCGCATGAGCAGAATTGTCGTCCACAACCAGACCGTATATTTATGTGGTCAAGTGGGCAACGCAGAAGACGATATCAAAGCACAAACTTTGACGTGTTTAGAAAAAATCCAAACGTTGTTAGAAGAAGTCGGTAGTGATAAATCAAAACTACTATCAGTGACGGTTTGGATCAAAGACATGGCAGACTTTGCTGCTATGAATGAAGTATATGACAAATGGTTTGAAGGCATTCAGCCTCCAGCCCGTGCTTGTGGTGAGTCAGCACTAGCGCGTCCTGAGCTATTGGTTGAGATGATCGCTATCGCTGCTGAGTAGTAGACTGAACGTAGTATTTGTATTAAACGAAAAGGACATGATAGCGATATCATGTCCTTTTTTGTGTTGTGCTCAATATTATGTAGTCAATGAAAAGTAATATTGATACATCACGCACGGCTGATATCAATTTTTCTTGCTTGCTGCGCCTGTACAGACAGAGGCTACAAAAAATTAATATCAGCAGTATCGTAGCGTTTTTGGGGTATTTTTATTATATAAAAGAGTGACAGCATTAGCCTCGCTTGAAGTATTACATCTACACTCGGTCGCCTTGTATTTCTTTTAAATTGAATGGACTGCATGCTTAACTATTCAGGGTTAATAAAAAACCCAAGCGTACAATTAGGCTTGGGTTTAATGTTTAATGATCTTTAAGCCTGCCATAAAGCATAATTGCTATGCTTTAAGTGTTTAAAAAGACTTATTTAGCGACTTTATCATCTTGGTTTAACTGTACATATTTATCAAAGTTTTGTGCATAATCGGTTAAGTTGTCGCTTAGCATTTGGCGATACTGTTTGACATAGAACTCGACAATATCGTCTTTTTCTTTGGCAAAATCATCACCCTTTACAAAGCCAATAGAAGCAACTGACGCGCTATAGCGTGCGGCAGCATACAACAAAGACGCGCCTACTTGACCTGAATGAGCATCAGAACCCAACTGACTGTTGGCGATACCGATGATGGCATCGGCACGTTGATAAAACGCCTGCATTTCAGGGGTGATTTCAACGCTAGCATCAACATTGTTGTCTTGAGGGTTGCTGTCTTGAATATTGTCTTGAGACATAAGCGATTCCTAATAAGTATCGGTAATTTTAGATTTATAGAGACGGTCTGTTTGTAAGAGACTAAGGGACATCAGGTAATATTTTTACAACCCTGCGTCTGCTTTTAAGATTTCAGCTTTGTCTGTTTTTTCCCACGTAAAGGCAGTTTCAGAGCCGGGACGACCAAAATGCCCAAACGTCGCAGTCTGCTGATACATAGGTTGCAATAAGTTCAGCATACGGGTAATGCCATAAGGGCGCAGATCAAAATGGGTACGAATCAGGCGAATGATCTCGTCATGGCTGATGTTGCTGGTACCAAAGGTGTTGACCGAGATAGATGTCGGTTCAGCGACCCCAATGGCATAGCTCACTTGCACTTCACAGCGATCAGCCAGCCCAGCAGCAACGATGTTTTTGGCAACATAACGCACAGCATAAGCAGCGCTGCGATCTACTTTTGAAGGGTCTTTGCCACTAAAGGCACCGCCGCCATGACGTGCCATGCCGCCATAAGTATCAACGATGATTTTACGACCTGTCAATCCAGCATCACCAACCGGCCCACCAATGACAAATTTGCCCGTGGGATTGATGTGGTAGCGTGTGCCAGCATGCAGTAGGTCTGCTGGCAATACTTGCTTGATGATAGATTCCATAATCGCTTCTTGCAAATCTGCTTGCGAGATACTGGGATCATGCTGGGTCGATAGAACGACAGCATCGATAGCAACGGGACGAGTGCCATCGTATTTTAGGGTAACTTGCGCTTTGGCATCGGGACGCAACCATGGCAGATCACCTGCGCGGCGTAGCTCAGACTGACGCTCCATCAAGCGATGAGCATATTCAATAGCGGCTGGCATCAATACTTCAGTCTCGTTGCTGGCGTAGCCAAACATCAAGCCTTGATCGCCTGCACCTTGCTCTTCAGGGTCGCTACGATCGACACCTTGGGCAATTTCTGGAGATTGCTTGCCCAGCATGTTAATAACCGCACACGTCTCGCCATCAAAACCCAAGTCAGAATGGTGATAACCGATACCGTTGACAGTATCACGAACGATACGTTCGACGTCGATGTTTGCCGTTGTGGTCACTTCACCAGCCAATATCACGGCACCTGTTTTAACCAAGGTTTCGCAGGCAACGCGGGCATGGAGATCTTCACGTAAGATGGCATCAAGAATAGCGTCTGAGATTTGGTCAGCCATTTTATCAGGATGGCCTTCGCTCACAGATTCTGAGGTAAATAAGTTGTATTCGCGCATAGTTGGATCGCTTAATGGCAAGGACTGTAATCTATAAACTCAGTCAGGATTAAATGTTAACGGAAAAATAAGGCAAAATTGAATCAAAAAATTATGACATTTTACCGTGAATCGAGTTAAAACTCTAGCGATGGATAGTATTATGAAGTAACTGGGCATGGATTGGATTAACCATGGTAAAAGTCATCAATATCGCTATTTTCTTGCCAGCGATATTCAGTATAGTTAGCAATTTGACGAGCCGTCTCTATGTCATGTCTGTCAGCGATAAAGCCAAGCGCCATATCCATGCCAGCACTAACCCCTGAAGAGGTATAAAACTTGCCGTCTACTACCCAGCGCGCTTGCTCTATCCAATGGACTTTATCAGACTGCGTTATTACCCATTGCCATGAGAGCTTATTAGACGTTGCACGCTTGCCATCTAAGACACCAGCTTTAGCCAACAATGCGCTACCCGTACAAACGCTAAGCGCCCAATCAGCGTGTTCAACCAGTGTGGTAAGCGCCTGCAAAAACGGTCTATGATTGATCTGCTGGCGAGTACCCATTCCGCCAACCATCAATACAATATCAGTCTGATACGCCAATTCTGTGACAGCGACCGTTTGCATCGCAACGCCATGCTTACTCTGAATGATACCACCACTCAGTGAGGCAAATTGCAGACGATAATGCTCAGGCAAGCAACCAAACATCTCGATAGGTCCAAACAGATCCAAGGTCTCAAAATCGTCAAATAGTAGGGCGGTTAGCGTATGCATTGGGCTTCCTCAATTCTAAATAAAGAGTGTTTGTAATTCTGAAAGCTGTAATCCTTAAAACTATAATTCTGAAAGCTATAGTCCTTAAAACTACAGTTCCAAAAACTTGGCTTTGTCCTTAAACATACATTCGTCATAGACAGGGCAAGCACCGCATTTGGGTGTACGTGCTTGACAAGTATAGCGCCCATGTAAGATAAGATAATGATGCGCATCTACGATAAAGTCGTCTGGGATACGTTCGACCAGCTTGTTTTCAACGATTAACACGTTTTTGCCCGTGGCAAGGCCGGTCCGATTGCCCACGCGAAAGATATGCGTATCGACTGCCATAGTTGGTTGCCCAAAAGCGGTATTTAAGACCACATTGGCGGTTTTGCGTCCAACGCCAGCGAGCGATTCTAAGTCTTTACGATTATCAGGGACGGTACTATCAAACTTCTCAATCAAATCTTGGCAGGTTTTAATGACGTTTTTAGCTTTGGCATTATATAAGCCAATATTTTTTATATAGGACTTTAAACCCTCTTCACCCAATGCCAAGATTGCTTCAGGGGTATTCGCCACTGGATATAATTTCTGGGTGGCAATATTGACACTCACATCCGTCGCTTGCGCAGATAAGATGACTGCAATCAGTAGCTCAAAATTACTTTTATAATGTAATTCCGTCACTGGCTCATCAATCGTCGCTGCCAACTTTTCAAAGAATGAACGGACGTCACGATTGGGCATGCGCCGCGATGGTGGGGTATCGGCAGTTTTGTGTTTGACGGTTTTACTCATGGTATTTTTACCATTAATTAGTCTAGGGTCTGTTGAACATTTTTAACGTGAATCCACTATATAACGCACGTATTTATAAAACAGTCATAGCTGCGCAAGCTCGGCTTGCAATGCGTCAAGATCCGTTTGTTTGCTCTCATTTGGACGAGCACTTAATTGTTTTTCTAGCTTTTTTATTTTGCTGCGTAGCTTGGCTGCCGCAATGGTGTTTTTTGCTTGTGCTTCGCTGATATTCAGCGATTGACTGGTGGCATTATTCAGTTTTGCCTCGACCATGCTGACCACAGGTCTACTATTGCTGCTATCAGCAAGCTGATCGGTGACGCGTCTAAGATGAGTATGATAGCGCTGCCTTAAGTCTTCTTGTTCTACCTCGCGCTCAGAGATAGACAGCTCGCGCTCAATCGTGACCAAATCAATGCAATCAACTGGGCAAGGTGCGATACAAAGCTCACAGCCCGTGCACAAGTCCGTAAAGATAGTGTGCATGTGCTTGCCAGTACCAACGATAGCATCGACGGGGCAGGCGGGTATACATTTAGTACAGCCGATACAGTCATCTTCACGGATGACGGCGCGTACCTCGGTCGGCCGCGTCGATGTGGCGTCTATCGGCCACTGAGATGGCGCGGCTTTGAGAGTTGTTTGATCGCTGTCAAGAGTCACGATTTGCGCAATAGCATCAGTAACCGGTTGACCGCCCGGCACACATTTATTGTACGGCTCGTTATCTACTACGATAGCGGTAGCATAAGGCAGGCAACCGTCTGGATGCTCACACAGACCGCACTGCGTCTGCGGCAGACAGGCATCAATAAGGGCAATTTTTGCTTGCATATCAGCAGGCAATGTTTCGATATTCAAGGTATCGAACAGTATGGGCAGATTGATTAGACGAATATTACTACTGCTTTGCATTTAATTAAAAACCTTAACATCGGTCATCAAGACTGGCGTTATTAACATGGATGGAGACATTAAAGTGAGGCGCTTGTATTATAGTAGATAATTAATCTACTATAGTGCGATGCCTTGTTCATGAGCAATCTGGGCGATCAGCTCGTAGGCAATGCTGCCCTTAAACGGTATTTTGGGCAAATTAGAGAGATCAAAAAAATCGGCGTGTGACAGCTCCTCTTCTTGTATTACAATATCGCCAGCCGCATAAGAAGCGCGAAAACCAAGCATTAAATTAGAAGGAAATGGCCATGGCTGACTGCTGACATAGCGAATATCTGATAGGCTGATGTTGACCTCTTCTGCTACTTCTCGCACGACCGCATGCTCTAAACTTTCACCCACTTCTACAAAACCTGCAATCAAGCCGTACATTAGGGGGCGCTTTTGTTCTCCATAACGGTGATGATGAGCGAGCAAAATTTGCATCTCTCCCGTCTGCGGATTGGGTCGAGTGATAGCCGTAATAACACAAGGCTGGACACGAGGGTATTGGCGTAATCGGCATACTGGACAGACCATGGCACGCTCATCTGCTGTGGCATGAACAACTGGGGATGCGCAGCGACTACAAAACTGTGTATCTGTCTGCCAGCGTAACAGCTGTATGGCTTGGCTAATCTGAGCTGATAAGGCGGCAGGTAACTGCGTGATAAGCTGTCGATACGGCACAAAAGCGTTCCCGCTGCCCTCTGCAATCATAGGCAATGCGATATCATGCGCTACTGCATAATCATAGGTAATGGCATTGGCTGCTTGCGCAGTGAAAGTGGCAGCGTCCTCGGTAGTTCCAGAATCAGACTCAGTCGCAACCAAAATTTCTGTACCATCATTGATACTATTATTAGCCTCAGACTGCCAGTGACTTGGAGCTAGGCTTTCGAGTAGTGCTACGTTGCCTATTTGATAGGTAGGCTGTGGCTCTTTGCCACTGTCGCTAATACTGATATTGTCACTGATATTGAACGGTGGTAATGGGATGTACAATGGCCACCAGCCGTTGATCGTTTGATGGCAGAGTACAGTATCATCACTAAATACAAAAGCGCGAGTCATAAGCAGGTTTCCAAACGGTCTAAATCAAGTACGTAGCAAATAAGGTACGAACTTGTTTAAAGTAAAAGTTTTAAATCACTCGTCAGCACAGATGCCGCTAAAATCATTAAGCAGCAAGTAATTGGCTTAAGCTTCGTTGACCAACATTAAGCGCTTGTTTACTCACTGGACGGTTGTGCTCAAAACCATCTAAATGATGATCAACAGCCATAATCACGTCAGCGATATAAGCTAAGGTGCTGTCGTCAATGCGATTGCCACTTTCGATACGTTGCTGTATATAGTTGGCCAATTGACTCAGCATACTGGCCGGTGTTAGCAGTTGTAAAAAGCGTACCGCGCCTGCTACTTGACGTAGCATTTCAGGTATGTTTTGAATGTTGAGCATATCGCGCTCAGGCTCAGATAAGTAATCGTTAATCGCTTGCTCGGCACTGGCAATGGCAGTACGGCTTTCTTGTATTAAAGTATCATAAGCTGTATTGAGCTGATGCAACGAGATATGGGGGTTATTGAGTGGCAAGTAGATCGCCCCTGGGGTATGCATCTCGGCCATGGCGATAGTAGCGTTTTCAGCATGCATCAATGCCAAGAGTAGATAATCAAAATCTTCAGGCGAGGGTATGCGCCATTTGCTTACTGCGTCTGCTGCTGCACTCAGGCTGGTCGCCGCATTTGACAGTCCTAACAAGCGTAATGCTGAGCCCAGTACCGTTAACTGCTCGATAATTTGTGCTGTCTGCATATCAGCAGGATTGAGTGAATCACCGCGCGCGTAGCTATCGACATCTTCTTTAATCGTATTGATTTGCGTCTGAATAATAGCGTTCAATGTATCTGTCAGCGCACGATTAGGACCGAATAAAAAGCGCTTCATTTGCTCGCGCTGTGGGCCTTCTAATTGATTGGCCGCATATTGTTCACGCAGCAGTTTTGCGGCTTCGTTATCGCGCTGACAGGCAAAACTGACCAAATCAGCAAAACGCGTGTCCATGATGGGTAGATAGCTTTGGAACTGCTGCTCTAGATAAATGAGCGTATGCTTTTGGCTGAGGTTAAGTGGCAAAATAGTCGCGAGATCAGTGACCGCAGCAGTAGCGGCTTGCCAGAATAGACTGTTGCTATGAGCGGCTATCAACGCACATGCAGCACTCATGGCATCTAGATTTTGTTGAGCATCTTGGCTCACTACGCCATCTTGATTGAGCAGTGCAACCCCAAGACCACTACGATAGGCATAGGTCAGCAGCTCACTGTCGAGATTAAGCTCTTGTAGCGGCTGAAAGTTCTTTTCAGGGTTGGCAATAATGACACTGCTACTACCAAATGTCGCAAAATAGTCTGCTTCGATAGGCGCGAGCTGTCCATGAGCATTAAGCTTATTAATGATAGGTAATAGCAAAGTTGGCTCTACTGACTCAGTCAATAGCACAAATTCTACATAACGATCCAAAGTCATGATGGCTTCTGACAGATCCATAATCAACGCAGTATCGTTATTATCACCACTGTTATAAAGGCGCTGTAGACCATTGACGATGGCGGTATTCAACACTTCTGCACCAACCAAAGAAATCAACTCAAAAATACAAGACAGCTGCTTTAGCACAGTAATAGAGTCTAATAATAAAGGAGATTGACTATTGTCATCGTTAAATTCGCTCAGATGAATCTCAGTGTCTTTAAGGGTGACGATAATTTCATCATGCAACAGATGTAGCGATGGCAGATTAAAGTCAGTAACACTAAGCGTTGGGGCAGTTAATTTCATTTGTGCAGACTGGTTCATAGTTATTTTTCCATAACGTACTGATGAAAATAGCGATCATTTAGACGATGATTTAACAGGCGTTTATGAGTAACCGATAACGCTCATGATGATAATCAAAACTATACAGTATCCAAATGTCAGTATAAAAGGTTATTTTAATCACATGCTATATGTTGGCTTTTAATTCAGAATATTCTTCGGCTAACTCGCTATACCAACTCTGATTGGCTGTCTCATCAGTGGGTGATGCTAGTAATAAAGAGGCCAAGTTGGCAAAGTGAGCATGGGCTGTCTGTCCACCGTCTGCTTGAGAGTCTTCTTCGATAGCAAGGGTGACCTGTCCACCAGTCATCGCCAGATAGACTTCGGCTAAAATCTCGGAGTCCAATAACGCCCCATGGAATGTACGGTCTTGTTTACCAACATCTAAGCGGCGCACGAGGGCATCTAGGGTGTTTTTTTGCCCCGGATATTGTTGTTTGGCCATGACTAGCGAGTCAGTCACTTTTACCCGTTGTGCAAAGTCATTCATCCCAACTTTAGCAAACTCCATGTTTAAGAAGTTCATATCAAAGGTGGCATTATGAGCGATGATTTCGGCACCGTCCATAAAGTCGTAAAGCGACTGAGCGACTTGATCAAAGGTGGGTTTGTCGGTTAAAAACGCTTCAGAGATACCATGAATGCGAATCACTTCTTCATCCATACCGCGCTGAGGATTGATATAAACGTGTAGCTTTTCGCCAGTGAATTTGCGCCCGATCATCTCGACAATACCGACTTCAATGACACGATCGCCTTTTTGCGGATCCAGCCCCGTGGTCTCGGTATCCATAATCAGCTGACGATCAGATTGGTGACGGTTTATTGGCTTGGGTAGCAATGGCTTAAAATATGGATTGGCACGGCTGGTGTCACCGTCAAATTTTGGCTCATCAGTCGGCGTATCTGGATTGTCATTATTCATTATGGTGTCAGTCGTCATCGTCTGGGCTTCTGGCATGTCTGTGGTACTCATTGGTTTGCTAGCATTGTCATGGCTTTGTTCGTCTAATAGAGGGTTGTCGAATGGTTCGTCATTGAGAACTTCTTCATCAAGCACTTCTTCGTCAAGCTCGTCATCCATATCTAGACCCAACGGATCATATTTCAGCCAGTCATCATTATTAGAGGTGCTTTGATTAGAGGTGCTTTGCGATTTATTAGGCATTATTTGCTCTTTTTTTTTAGCCATTTCTTGCGCATCTCTTGTCGATAAACCTTCACTGCTGGACGTCACGCCTAAGTTTGCCAGCTCGTCCGCTTTTTCATTGCCTGCATGTCCAGCGTGACCCTTCACCCAATGCCAGTCAACGTCGCGCTGTTGGCATAACGCGTCTAATTGTTGCCAAAGATCTTGGTTGGCAACAGGTTTTTTACTGGCTGTTTTCCAGCCTCGTTTTTTCCAGCCTTCAATCCATTCAGTAATGCCTTTTTTGACATAGCTAGAGTCTGTCCAAATCTCAAGATTGTGCTCATGTGGACTATGGGTCAATGCTTGTATCGCACCCATTAACTCCATGCGATTATTGGTAGTTTCTTTCGTGCCGCCATATAAATCCTGCGTGTGCCCATCACTAAATATCAAGTGTGCGCCCCAACCACCAGCACCCGGGTTGCCCTTGCAGGCGCCGTCAGTGTAGGCCACCGTGGTATTTGTTTTGGCGGCCAACGGATCAATCGCGTGGTCTTTATGGCTATGTGGCGTAGAAGAGCGATTGTCTGACATAAAAAATGTATGACCTAATAAGTGATTAACGTAGGATAGAATTAAGCGGTTTTTCGAGCGCCATCAAAACAGTGGTGGCGCATCATTCAAATGCGTTTGAGTATAACAAATCTATCGTTGATATGGGCAATCGTAATGCACAAAATCGCAAAACCACATATCATAATAGTAAGCCTTTCGTTTTCTGTTAAAATAGGCAGAATTGCTGTAAGGAAACGAGCCTCTGACGGCATGAGTATCAGCCTACTAACATCCTAAAGTAGCGTGAATAGTCATTTAAAGGGCAGTTTTAGTGGCTGCTTTTTCCTCATAATTCACGAACGGCACTGATTAACGACAGCTTTCTTTCTATCTTCCTAAAAGTTTTAATGCACGAATGCAGGATAACCCTATTATGTCCTTACGCTCAAACGTTTTTTATAAAAGATTAACGCTGTTGATGGTCAGTGTCACTGCGAGTAGCGCGTTACTGTTGAGTGCTTGCAATGATACTAGCACCCAAGCCGATACCGACGTAGTTGAAGCAGCAGCAGATCTGTCTGTCTTTGAAGGCTGCTATACGGTCAGTCATGATGAGCCTGCGCAAATAAAAGTCAGTCAGCAGGGTGGCACATGGATGATGCAAATGAAAGAGCCGGCAAGTAGCGGGCGCGTCTGGGATGACGCCGAGCCGTTAGAAGTGCTTGAAAATAGCGAGATACCCACGTTTTTCTCTATAGATCCTGATAATGTTGACGCTGTCATTGGCCGTCCCGATAGAGTGCTGGTACTGGCTCATGTGAAGCCTGTCTATGCCAATATCGATCCGCTATTGGACAGTGAGTATTTGTCGTATATTTATCGCGGTGCCAATACTATTTATCGCGTAGAGTGTGATGACGTCAATACTGATATTTTAGCCAATCCGCATGCCAATATTATTATTGACAATGTCGGTACAGGCAGCTAAGCACAGGTCATCGATTATAGACAACCTTTTGTTATAAGCAGTCTTTTCTCATAAGTAGTCAAGTCATTAGAGTCAGGTAATATGAATTTTTTTAGTTATGTGGTGTTGGGTGGGTTTTCTTATGCGGCTGGTTGGGCGATAAGAACCTATGTATTAAACAAAAAACCTGAACCTGAGCAGCCTTACAATCTTAAGCATCCATCTATCTTGGCGTATTTGGGCGGGTTCTTTATTATTATGCTGATTGTCTCATGGCTCATCGGTCGCTACGTGCTTGGACATAACGCTATCGATTTCCCGTTCATCATTATAAACAGCCTCGTTGCGACTTTTGTATATTCATTCGGTCTTAATCCCGAAAAAGCCCGTTATGATGTGCCGGATTGATAAGATTTTGAAAAGGTAAAATAGATAAAGATGTCGTTAATCTAGGGCGTGTCCTCATTTTAAAAATGGTCATAAAAATGAGATAAATTGCAGTAAAACGAGGAAAATAGCGCAAATAATATCGGGATATTGATCAGCTATTTGACGATGTTTGGCAAAATTTAGCCATTTTTAGCTCATTTAGATACAATCGCTTGAATTGAGGGTACGCCCTAATACGAAGAAACGGTCAATGAATAGCTCATTGACCGTTTCTTTATTATTAATGTTAATTTAAAGAAGTACTTTAGAGGTGTGGTTAATATCGATTATCAGAAAGCTATCATTACTTTTTGGACTCTTTATTTGTTACTTTTTTTTCGGTGTCCTTAGTTTTATCTTCTAGCTTTTTATCGGTCGGCTTTGAGGCAGCGTCTTTATTAGATTTTTCATCTTTAGAGGCTGTTTGTTGATCTTTCCAAGTTTTATACTTCCGCAAGTCTTTTTCCATGAGCTTGAGACAAAATTTCAGTACCAACGCATCATCGATTTGACCGATAAAGGGAATAAAATCCGGAATAATATCAATAGGATTTAGCACATAGAGCAGACCGACCACTCCCGCAGAAATGGTTTTGTAGGGAATGTTGCGATAGTTGCCTTGATAATAATCTTTAACTAAACTCATCAGCAGTAGCAAATCCTTGGTATAACGCTCAAGGCCGCGACCGTTTTCGAGCTGGTCATTTATTCTATCTTCTTTACCCAAGATGAGCTTGATGCTGTCTATCAGACTTTTATCATCTTTCTCTTTGTCAGCCATACTTATATTCCTTATTTTTTGTTAAAGACTATTGAACGCTCTTTACTATAACAAGAGTCGTCACTTCATCCAAATAAGGCTGTGAGTGATTCTGTAGCGTTTTGTTGACTATAGAAACGATAGGTTGAGCTTAGCTAAACCATCCTAAAACGCGATATTGTCCAAACCTGCGTTATAATCCAGTTTTATGAGATGTTATAAAAATAAATATTTAACGTGTGCTAAAGACGTCTGTTCAACAGACCTTAACTGCATGGCATAAAAGGTAGAGTAATGACCAAGAAATTTTCTGAGCTGAATCGTCGCCAGTTTTTACGTCAAGTCGGAATCAGCGCAGGGGCAGGGCTGTTAGCGACCCAAAGCATCACTCAAGCGCTGGCTGCTAATACTACTGAGCAAAATAGCAGTACGCAACTGACCAAAGATGATCTGCCAACGGCGTTGATGGATGAGAGTCTGCCATCAGGACAAGCACAACAAGCAGCGCCCGAAACGTTGCAGGCGCAAACGAGTTGTATCACGCCAAATATTGAGACGCGGCTTTTTGCCAGCTCCAACGTCGGTGGTAGTGACGAGCGTAATGAATTGGCGTTAGATCGCATGGCTTGTGCGGGCTTCAAAGTCGACAATCCTACGGTTACCAAACGGCAGTATTTGCGCTTTGCAGGTACGGATTCGCAGCGCGCTAGTGATTTGCAAAATATCGCTACGGGTGCGATTAAAGCACCTAAACTGCTACTTGGTGTACGTGGTGGCTATGGTGCCGTGCGTTTATTGCCGATGGTGGATTGGTCGACGCTTGGTCGTATTATGAAGGAGCGTGGCACGATACTGGCGGGCTTTAGCGATGTGACCGCGATTCAGTGTGCGCTACTGGCAAAGGGTGATATGAGCTCGCTTGCTGCCCCGATGCTTTATAGTGAGTTTGGCAAAACCAAACCTGACCAAATCAGCTGTCGACAATTTGTGGAAGCATTAACCAATCCAAATCTGACTATCAATATACCAGATGCGTCTTTAACCAGTCCAAATTTACCGAGTATTCTGTCAAGTTCTGAGCCAAAAACGATAACGGGCACTATGTGGGGTGGCAATCTGAGCGTGGTGTCAGCGCTGGCAGGCAGTGAGTATGTACCACGGATTGCTGGCGGTATCGTATTTTTAGAAGATGTCGGCGAGCAAGCCTATCGTATTGAGCGCATGCTGTATGATCTGTATTTGGCAGGCGTATTTAAAGGTCAGCAAGCCATTGTATTTGGCGCGTTATCAGGTAGCGGTGAGGACAGCTATGACAAGCGTTATGATGTCGCCACCGTCATTCGTCAATTGCATAAGCTCACAGGATTGCCGATTTATAGTGGTATGCGCTTTGGTCATATTGGACAAAAACACAGCTTTCCACTGGGGGCGACGTGCCAGCTTAGCGCCAATACAGTCGATGGCTATCAGTTAGTATTTAGTGATTATCCAACGATTAAAGCCGATGCCATTCATGTCGAAGGCTTGTGGCAATAAAATTTAGCTCTACAAAAATTTTTGCTGTGATAAATTTTCTTTGCTTGCTGTGTGACTTCGTCACTCCAGAGGCTGCAGAAAGCTTATCACAGCAGCAATGTATTACTTTCAAAAGACATCTACTATGAAGTTAGATTGCTAAGCGTGAAAATTTATCCTGATACTCTTTCGGGGTCAGTTCAGTAGCGCGTTTAAAAAGCCTAGTGAATGAGGAAATATCATCATAGCCAACTTGCTCCGCTAGCGATTTTATCGTCACATCGCCCAATTCCAGTAAGCGCTTGGCCTGCTCAATTCTCACTGCTTGAATATACTCAATCGGGCGCATCGCCACGCAGGATTGAAAGCGTCTATTTAACGTGCGTGGGGTAATATTTACCATGGCTGCCAAGCCGCTAACTTGAATAGATTGCTTGAAGTTTTCCTCGATAAATTCCTGTACTTGCTTAACCAGCTGATCTGAATGTGGTTTATGCAATGTCACATTGGTATAGCTGTTTTGATTGCCTCTTTTACTATCAATAATCTGGGTTTTTGCCACTTGGGTAGAAATCTCACGCCCACAATAACGCTCTATCAATAGCAATCCCAAGTCATAAAAGGCGCTACCACCTGCCGCACAAAATATATTGCCTGATTGGTGTGCTGAATCACTTTTTGGCTGGCTGTTTGATGGATTCTTTGATTGAGTGACAAATTGATTCTCTTGCAAATCAACCAGTGGAAAATCTGCCTTAAACTTACTGGCATAGCCCCAATGGGTGGTCGCTACTTTGCCATCGAGCAAGCCTGCTTTTGCTAAAAAGAAAGCCCCGCTACAATTACTAGCGATATCCGCCTTGGTATTCGCCAGTCGCTTGATGTGTGGAATTAAATCGCTATTTTGGCTCAATACTTTATCAATTGAATCGCCAATGGTTGGAATTAATAGTAAGTCGCACTCTGTGACTTCCTGAATATCGCAATGCGCTCGCATAATCAAACGGTTGCTGCATCTGATATCCGCGCCACCTAAGCTTGCAATCTGCACGTCAAACCTTGGTTCTACTGCCTCATCCAAGAATCGCTGCCAGCTGACGCCAGTAAACGAAAATAAATCTAGCGCCCCAGCAAGCACACTACCGAGCACGCCATCGAAGCCAACGATAATCACTTTAAACGGTTTGAAGTAGGGCAAAATTTGGCTTCCTTTAAGTAAGTGTATGCAAATTTATGGCTGATATTCACCAGCTGCACGATACGTAATTTGAAACTCACTCACTATAGGTTAGAGAGGATGTCTTATTTGACCATAATTATGTCATAAATGACAATACGGCAAGGCGTTAAATTAGATTAATATCAATGAATCACCAAATTTAATGAGTTAACGAGAATACTATGGCAGCAGATACGCTTATCAATGACTTTGAGTTACCGTTCCAACTATATGATGTATTGGGCACTGAACATTTAACCGAGCATCCGAAGTTTGCAGAACACAGCCGCGAAACCTTCGATGCGGTACTCGACACCGCCAATAAAATCGCGACCAATTTATTCTTGCCCCATAACCATGTGGCAGATAAAAACGAGCCACAGTTCGATGGCAAAAAAGTCAGCATGATAAGTGACGTAAAAGTCGCCTTTGATGCGTTCCGCGAGTCGGGCTTCATCGCTGGTCGTTATAGCTTTGACGATGGTGGCATGCAATTACCCGAAACGGTTATGACCGCAGTGGCAGGCTATTTTATGGCGGCCAACCCATCAACGACGGCTTATCCATTTTTGACCACGGCGGCGATTAATGTTATCTCACATTTCGCCAGTGATGAGATTAAAAATGCCTTTATGCCGCGTATGCTAACGGGTGAATTTACCGGCACCATGGCATTAACCGAGCCGCATGCTGGCTCATCGCTTGCCGATATAAAAACTACCGCCGTTAAACAAGATGATGGTTCTTATCGCGTAAAAGGCAGCAAGATTTATATCTCAGCAGGCGATCACGAATTGTCTGACAATATTGTGCATTTGGTACTAGCCAAAGTGCCGGGCGGTCCTGGTGGCGTCAAAGGTATTTCTTTATTTGCCGTGCCGAAGTATCGTCTGAATGATGATTCATCAGTAGGCGAGCGCAATGACGTGCATTTAACGGGTCTCATTCATAAACTGGGTTATAGAGGCGCGACTTCTACCGCATTAAGCTTTGGCGATGCAGGCGAGTGCTATGGCTATCTTATCGGCGAAGAGCATTTTGGTCTGCGCTACATGTTTAAGATGATGAATGAAGCACGTATCGCGGTTGGCTTTGGCGCAGCAATGATTGGCTATCGTGGTTATCAATACTCGCTCGATTACGCCAAAGACAGAACGCAGGGCAGAATTGCACCGAATAACAAACCTGAAGATGCAGCAACAGCGATCATTCAGCATGGCGATGTGAAGCGTATGTTGTTGGCGCAAAAAGCCTATAGCGAGGGTGGTATCTCACTGTGTTTATACGGCTCAAACCTTATCGACCGTATCAACACTTGCAAAGATGCAACACTAAAAGCTGAGCTATCAGAACTGCTGGATTTACTCACGCCAGTGTTAAAAGCATGGCCCTCTGAATATGGTCCCAAAGCCAATGATTTAGGCATTCAAGTATTGGGCGGTGCAGGCTATACGCGCGAGTATCAAGCCGAGCAGTTTTGGCGTGACAATCGTCTTAATCCCATTCATGAAGGCACAAATGGTGTGCAAGCGTTAGATTTGTCATTCCGTAAGTTATGGCAAAACAAGGGTCTTGGTATTCAAATTCTAAAACGTGAAATTACTCAAGACTTAGAAAGTATTAGCACACCAGAAACCGCCAAACTTGCCGGTAAATTGATGCCTTATATGGGTCATTTGCATAAAGTGTTGGTACATCTAAGCAAAATCCTGCAAACGGAAAAAGCCATCACGTTGACTGGTAATGCACAAGCATTGATGAATATCTTTGCCTCTATCGTGGTCAGCTGGATTTGGATTCGCCAAGCCAGCAAAGCTGAGCAATTATTAAGCGAGACAACAGACAGTAATTCACAAGATACGGAAAAACAGAATTTCTATCATGGCAAATTACAAGCAGCAAAATACTTTATCGATTGGGAATTGCCGTTAATCAATCGCGATATCGAGCTGTTAAATAACGACAATGCGGTATGTACCAATATGCAAGCAGAATGGTTTTAAGGGATTATTTAGAAAATTTTCAATACAAGAACATGCCTGAACAATACGACCAATGTGATGCTGGGATAAATTTTTCGAAGCCTCTGGAGTGCAAAGCGCACAGCAAGCGAGAAAAATTTATCCCAGAAGAACGCTTTTTAATATATTTGGCTTATTTTGAATAAACTCTTTTTAAGCAAACGATACCAATGGCTTTTTATAAAAATTTAAAGGAATAAATAATGACAACAATGAATAAGCAGTGGCGCTTAAAAGAAAGACCTGTTGGCGCACCGAGTGCGGAGACTTGGGATTATACTGAGTCAGAACTACCGACTATCACAGACGGTCAGTTACTGATAAAAATTGAATATATCTCGATGGATCCAGCGATGCGTGGCTGGTTAAACGATGCCAAATCTTATATCGAACCAGTACAGATTGGTGATGTCATGCGCGCGGGTACCGTGGGCGAAGTCATTGAAAGTAAGCATGAGAAGTTTGCCGTCGGCGATTATGTCTGTGGTCATAATGGCGTGCAGTCGTATGCGGTCAGTGATGGTACTGGGTTATACAAAGTCGATCCAAACCTTGCACCCTTATCTTATTACTTAGGCGTGCTCGGTATGCCAGGTATGACTGGTTACTTTGGCTTATTGAAAACAGGTGAGCCAAAAGCTGGCGAGACAGTCGTTGTTTCTGGTGCTGCGGGTGCGGTCGGTGGCTTGGTTGGACAGATTGCCAAACTAAAAGGCTGCCGTGTCGTTGGTATCGCAGGCGGTGCTGAGAAATGTAAATTCTTAGTCGATGAGCTAGGCTTCGATGCTGCGGTAGATTATAAAAATGAGGATGTCAAAAAAGGCTTAAAGCAAGCCTGTCCAAACGGTGTCGATGTCTTCTTTGACAACGTAGGCGGCGATATCTTAAATGACGTCCTTACCCAAATTAATCTGCGCGCGCGTATCGTGATTTGCGGTGCGATTAGCCAATATAACAACACCACAGCGGTAAAAGGGCCGTCAAACTATCTATCGTTATTGGTCAATCGTGCCCGTATGGAAGGCATCGTTGTCTTTGATAATATCAAAGAGTATCCAATCGCGATGAAAGAGATTGCTGGCTGGATTCAGTCAGGTGATATGAAAGTAAAAGATCATATCGTTGAAGGTATCGAGACTTTCCCTGATACCTTGATGATGCTCTTTAAAGGTGAAAACTTCGGCAAACTGGTACTTAAGGTAGAGGGATAAATCATGACACTGAATACAAATGGAATTGCATCAGACGTAGCCAGTAACGTTTCTGGTAAACGTATTTTAATCACAGGCGGTGCGTCTGGCATTGGTGCGGCAAGTGCGTTATTGCTAGCCAGTCGCGGCGCAAAAGTCGTGATCGGTGATATGGCCGAAGAGATGGGCGCAGCCGTTGCCAAGCAAGGTCAAGATGCGGGCAATAGTATCGTCTTTAAAAAGGTCGATGTGACGAGTGGCGACGAAGTGCGCGCATTATTTGTCTTTGCCATGGAAACGCTGGGTGGTCTTGATGTCGTGGTAAATAATGCGGGCATCGACCATCAGCCTGCACCGATGCATGAGCTAAGCGATGAGGACTTTGACCGTAATATTGCCGTTAATCTAAAAGGCGTCTGGCATTGTATGCGTGCGGCTGTTACTTGTATGGCAGCCAATGGCGGCGGTCACGTGATTAATGTCGCCTCTATCGCAGGACTTCGTTCTGCACCATTGCTGTCAGCGTATAGCGCCGCGAAGCATGGCGTGATGGGACTGACGAAGTCTGCTGCTCATGAATATGCGCGCGTCAATATTCGCTTTAATGCCGTATGCCCAAGCTTTATTGACACCCCTATGGTGCAAAATACCATGGCGAAGATGGGCGAGCGCGCGCAAAAAGCAACAATTAATGCCAGCCCGCTACGCCGTTTAGGGACAGTTGATGAAGTATCCGGCGCGATTGCATGGCTCGCGAGCGATGAAAGCAGCTTTATGAATGGTCATGCGTTTACCCTCGATGGTGGCATGTTGGCTTAATAGTCAAATAACTGCTAAATCATTACGGTGTTAGCCTCGCTCAATGTACTATTCGTACTATCTACGCTCGGCTGCCTTGTAATGGATTTGCAGTTTTTTGACTATAATTTATTAAATATTCACGATAAAAAATTGAAAGTTGAATAGCTAATTCAAAACATAAGGAATAATAATGAAAGATTTATTTGATTTAACAGGCAAGATTGCTTTGGTCACAGGTGCTAGTCGTGGTATTGGCGAATCTATCGCCCGTCTATTGGCATCAAGAGGCGCACACGTCATTGTCTCTAGCCGTAAGATTGATGCTTGCCAAGCAGTCGCCGATAGCATTGTCGCTGATGGTCATAAAGCCAGCGCTTTTGCCTGTCACGTGGGCGAGATGGCGCAGATTGAGGCGATTTTTGAGCACATCAAAAGTGAGTTCGGTCAAATCGATATCTTGGTCAATAATGCCGCTGCCAACCCTTACTACGGGCATATCTTAGATACGGACTTAGCCGCTTTTGATAAGACTGTCGAAGTCAATATTCGTGGTTATTTCTTTATGTCGACGGCGGCAGGTAAGATGATGCGCGAGCAGGGCGGCGGAGTGATTTTAAATACCGCATCAGTCAATGGCTTGGTCGCGGGTGATAAGCAAGGTATCTACTCAATCACCAAAGCAGCTGTGATTAGCATGACCAAAGCCTTTGCCAAAGAATGCGGGCCATTAAATATTCGCGTTAATGCGCTGCTGCCAGGGTTAACCGATACTAAGTTTGCCTCAGCATTGACTACCAATGATAAAGTCTTAAAAATGGCGCTCCATGCGATTCCATTAGGACGCGTGGCTAATCCTGACGAGATGGCTGGCACGGTATTGTACCTAGTGTCTGACGCCTCAAGTTATACGACGGGCGCAACGATAGTCGTTGATGGCGGGATGTTGGCTTAATCCGTTTATCACTATCGCTATATTTTTATAATAAAAAACACGTTCATTAGTAACGTGTTTTTTTATGTCTCAACGTTCACTACTTTTAGCTCATTACTTTAAATTTATCTACTCGCACGTTTTGATGTGAGGCGATTTAATCGCTGTAAGCCTTTTTCAATGATATTCGTCGTCCGCTGCATTAATGGACTTAATGGTTTGGGGTGCATATTAATTTTACTCATATCATTATCATAATGTGCTCTGACACGCTTATTCATAATAGCAAACCACAATGGCGGGATATAGGCAGGCATAATCATCGTGGCATAGCCTATCGGCAGTTGCGGGGCTTCCTCAAAATGTCTGAGCAATTGATAAGCGCGGCTTGGATGCGCGTGGTGATCAGAATGGCGCTGCAATTGATACAAAAACAAATTGGTCACGGTGTGATTGCTGTTCCAGCTGTGCTCCGGTTGCGTACGCTCAAAGCGGCCGTTGTCGTCTTGCTCTCTGAGCAGACCGTAGTGCTCTAGATAATTCACTACTTCTAACAGACTAAAGCCATATACTGCCTGCAACCCAATAAAGGGTAGGATCTTTTTGCCAAAAGCCTTATAAAGAGTGGCATAAAGTACCGCCGACATCGCCCAACCTTGCAACAACTCGTTGTCTTTGTTCCAAAAGCCTTTATGTCGACGGGCGAGCCGCTCAGTTTCAATGTTTACAGCGGAACGTAGACCACCAAACACTGTGCGCGGCAAAAACTGCCAAAAGCTCTCGTTGTACTTGCTACTGGCTGGATCCTTTGGGGTCGCCACCCAGCGGTGATGACCGAAATTATGCTCGATGGCGAAATGTCCGTAGGCCGCTGGCGCAAGGCTGATACGCGCCAAAGTACGGTTTAGGTGGTCAGACTTATGACCAAGTTCATGCGCGGTATTAATCGCAATACCACTGCCGACTCCTGCCGTCAATGTCACTCCTAAACGATTATACCAAGGCAACTCTCGCTGACTATACTGATAGGCCAACAGCCCAAAAGCCATATATTGTAGCGGTATAAAAGCATGAGCAATCCACTTATAATAGGGGTCTTGGGCAAGTGCTTGCATAGCGCTATCAGGTGGGTTACTATCATCTCGACCGACCAACACGTCCGCCAACGGGATGATGCCGTGGATCAAAATAGTGCCTCCCCAAGCCAGCGCTGTATTTTTAAGCTCAAAGCCCTTTTGATCTCGTAATCCTAACGCGAACAAGCAGCCTAATAGAGGCAGTGATGGACTACACAGCCAAAACCGCCTTTTTGGGTCGCGCCATGGTGAGTTATCCATTGCATCTTGAATGATGGCATGTTCTTTAGCGCCTAATGTCTTAGTCATTATACGGTCCTTGTATAGTCAGTCCTCTGTAAATCAGATATGGTGTCAGACTTACCTAGTCTATTATTTATCGTGATTTTACGCGGTGCTTGATAGCCACATTCCTTGATAGCCACCTTTAACGATTTCGTTTATATATTATCAATCAAGATTCTGATCATTTATTATGATCTTTGATAGCATTTAAAACGGCGTTGATTGACAAAAAAATCTCACTTTGCGTCCAAAAATGCAAATATATTCAGATTTAATCGTCGGACTTCGTTATGTTAGGAATTTATAAATATCCTATATATAGTAATTAACGTTGATAATACTTTCAAAGCGATTAGTTTGGGCGTGTCATCAATTAGCACATTGATACATTTAGTGGTCTTAAAATGGCTAAATTTTGCCAAACATCGTCAGAAATCTTGTCAATATGTTCATATTTACGGCAATTCCTTCCTTGTTTGGCTGCAATTTTTCTCATTTTAAGCCTCACAATCTAAATGATGACACACCCTAGTATTGGTCTAAAATATGGATATTTTAAGTCGATTGTTTGATGAGATGCATTTGCAAAAGGTGCAATATATCACTGTCAAAACGCGCGGCTCTTGGCAACTGGTACAGAGTAGACAAGATTATTTGACCTTTATCGTGGTTATCAGTGGCGAGGTGCATCTGTGCTATGGCAATGACCATAATGACAGGCAAGTGATCACAGCTAACAATATGATGATGTTGACCACACAAGGCAGCTATGCGTGTCAATCAGCGCCAATGGTGTCTAAGCTTACAGCCAAAACAATCATGCCTGCACACACTGAAGGTCAGATTGGCTTAGAGATTGACAATACAGATAGCGGTCATAAAGTTATTGCTCAAACTAACAATGCTCAAACTAACAATGCTCAAAGTAATCATGCTCAAAGTAACCATGTGCAAGATAATGAGGCACAATTCATTGTGGTACGCAGTCAGTTTGATGCTGATATGGCCAGACCTTTATTATCCGCTTTGCCTACCAGTCTGCCGCCCGTGACCCAAAAGCACTCGGCTTATAATGATGTAGTACATATTGGCTTGCAATTTTTCTTATTAGAAGTGAGCTTGCAGCGCCCCGGCAAGACCACGATGCTTGAGCGCTTGGCTGGCATGTTGATGATTGAATGTATACGCGAGTATGTCGAACAGCTAGAAATGGCATCAGGGTCTAAAGACAGCATAAACCACACTACGGATAATACCCTAGACAGGACGCCATCGTGGATTGGTCATCCATGGCAAATAGACGATGATGCCGACCACAGTAGTGAAAATAACACTATTAGTAATGGAGATGAAAACGGTAATTGGCTGGCTGCCCTAAAAGATCCTTATCTATCAAACGCCCTCTATCTGATGCATCGCTACCCAGAAGATGCTTGGACGCTACAGGGTTTAGCGAAGGCATCTGGGCTGTCGCGATCAGGACTCAATGAGCGCTTTAAGCAGTCAGTTGGCATCACGCCGCTGGCATATCTGAGTCATTATCGCTTGCGACTGGCGGCAAGGTTTTTGCGGCAAGAGCAATATTCAATTAGCAAGATTAGCGAGTTGGTAGGCTATGCGTCGGATCATTCGTTTAGTGGTGCATTCAAGCGGCGTTATGGGCAGTCACCGAGTCATTACCGCAAAGCTCATAGCAGGAAATCAAAGCCATAATGTGAATTTCAGTCACAAATAGATTGATGACTACGGGCGATCAATCGTGAGGATAACTATAGGGTCTGTTGAACATTCAAATATTAGGACTGCTGATCGCTAAAATCGCATCAAACGTTTTATCAAATCAGGCGTAAACTGATGATAATGTCGAGACCTTAGCTAGGTTTACAACAACATTTGGGGTGATTTTAGCATCAGCCTTTCAGGGCAGGGCTATTTTTTGCCAATACATGGCGAAATTGTCTAACCTAGAATGACTAGGCGTCAAAAATTTCACTGCGTATTGTCTAAAAAATAGCCACTGCCAGTTCCACATTTGAATGTTCAACAGACTCTAAACGCGACAATAAAAACAACAATAAAAGCAACTATGAAAAATTCTATTAAAGATAAAAGACAGCCTCATCATAATGAAATGGTAAACAATGATATAAACACGAAGACGTGGCTATTTGTCCCAGCGACTCGAATCGATAGAGTGGCAAAAGCCTTTGCGAGCGGTGCAGATGCAGTGTTTAAAATAGTAGGTCAGATGGTCGATGCGCCCGTAATTGAGCGCTGCCGTCAGTTGCTGAGTTGATAAAAGGTTTTTAATAGAATGCACCCTAACAGACTAAAATAGCAAAAAAGGCGCGGTACGGCTGGCTTTTGATTTTGCGACTTCTGCTGGTGTGCCTTCTGCCACAATAAGACCGCCTTTATCACCAGCGCCCGGCCCAATATCGATAATCCAATCACTGTTACTAGCGACTTGCATGTCATGCTCGACCATAATCACAGTGTTACCAGCGTCAACGAGTCCGTTCAATTGCGCCATCAATAGCGACACGTCCGAAGGGTGCAGGCCAGTTGTTGGTTCATCAAGGATATAAAGCGTGTCTCCTCGTTGTGTCCGCTGCAGTTCGGTGGCAAGCTTAATGCGCTGTGCTTCGCCGCCCGAAAGCTCGGTCGCGGGTTGACCAAGGCGTAAGTAGCCAAGTCCGACTTTTAGCAACGCATCTAATGCTCGTAGGATGGGTGCTTCTTCTACAAAGAATTTATAAGCAGATTCGACAGTGAGATCGAGGATTTCAGCGATGTTTTTGTCTCGATAAGTAATCTCAAGGGTTTCATCATTGTAGCGTTGCCCATGACACACTTGGCACGGCGAGTAAACGCTCGGCAGGAATAGCAGCTCAACGCTCACAAATCCAACACCTTCGCAATTTGGGCAGCGGCCTTTCTTAACGTTAAATGAGAATCGACCGGCATCGTAACGTCGTGCTTTGGCTTCTGGGGTTGCTGCAAATAATTTGCGCACATGATCGAACAGGCCGGTATAAGTGGCAAGGTTTGAGCGCGGCGTACGACCGATGGCTTTTTGATCGACGGTCACCAATCGACTCACGTGTTCCATACCACTAGCAATCTTACCGCTGGTCTGAGTTTCTAGCTCTTGCTCTAGTAAATCAGCTTCACCAGTCGGCGCTTCGATGACTGTCTTCTGCCCTAATTCGCTATAAATGAGATCGACCAGCGCTTGACTGACTAGACTTGATTTGCCTGAACCTGATACGCCCGTCACCGTTGTCATCACCCCTAGAGGAAACGCTACATCTAGCCCTTGTAAGTTGTTGCGTTCGATATTGACCAGCTGTAGCGAGGCTTTCGCTTTTCTTGGGGTATGCTCAACCGCCTCGTCAGTCTCAAAAAGATACTGTCCTGTGCGTGATTGCGCAACGTCCCGCAAGCCTGCTACAGGACCACTGTAAATAACTTCGCCGCCATGGGTTCCAGCCTTTGGCCCCACATCGACAATCCAATCGGCGTGCCGAATCACGCTGACGTCATGCTCAACAATAAATAACGAGTTACCAGCCGCTGTCAGCTCATCCAATGCGCCCAATAGCGCTTGAGTATCGGCAGGATGTAATCCAGCAGACGGCTCGTCAAGCACATAGACCACACCAAACAGTTTAGAGCGAATTTGGGTAGCGAGTCTTAGGCGTTGTAATTCACCCGGAGACAAAGTAGGTGTAGTGCGTTCAAGCGACAGATACCCTAAGCCTAGCGTGGTCAAAGCCTCAACTCGAGACAGAATGTCACTGGCAATACGTTGAGCAACAATGGCCTTTTCTCGGTTTGGCATATTATCAGTCGGTTTGGTCTTGGCAGCATCCTGAAGTTTAAGCGCCATTTCAGTCAAGGTTAATTGCGATAATTCACCAATATCAAGACCCGCGAACTTCACCGATAGCGATTCTTTTTTGAGTTTTTTGCCATGGCATTCTGGACATTCAGAGATTTGCATAAACTGGGAAACGCGCTTTTTGGTACGCGGGCTTTGCGTACTGGCAAAAGAGTGCAAGACGAAATTCTTTGCACTGGTAAACGTCCCTTTATAATTGGGCTTTTCACCTTTTTTAATAGCGTCGCGTACTTGTTCAATGTTGTACTCTGGATAAACTGGGACTTCTGGCGTGTCATCGGTAAAGAGAATCCAATCGCGGGTTTTTTGGGGCAGGGTATTCCACGGCTTATCGATATCGTAGCCAAGTGTGGTCAGGATGCGGCTTAGGTTTTGCCCTTGCCATGCAGGTGGCCAAGCGGCAATCGCGCGTTCGCGAATGGTTTTGGTATTGTCAGGGACTAGTAGTTCTTCTGTTACCTCAAACACGCGGCCAATACCGGAGCAAGTAGGGCAAGCGCCATCTGGCGTATTTGGAGAGAACGCATCAGCGTAGAGTATGCCTTGACCAGCAGGGTATTCGCCCGCTCGTGAGTAGAGCATGCGTAAACCATTTGAAATCGTCGTCACGCTACCGACCGATGAGCGCACAGAAGGCGTACCTCGTTGTTGTTGCAGGGCAACAGCGGGCGGCAAGCCTTCTATTGAATCGACATCAGGCTGATCCACTTGATCGATCAAGCGTCTGGCATAAGGCGATACCGAGTCAAGATAGCGATGTTGCGACTCAGCAAAAAGAGTACCGAATGCCAGTGAAGATTTGCCTGAGCCTGATATACCCGTGAATACCACAAGGGCATTACGCGGCAAATCAACATCGACGTTTTTTAGATTATGAACCCTTGCGCCTCTGACTTGGATGCTGTGAGCTGGGTCGCAAGCGATATTTTTAGTGGCCTTGTCATCAACTTTTGCAGTGGATTTTACTTTTTTATTTTTAGTGGTCATAAAACAGTTATTCCTATCAAATCGTATTTTTGGCTTTATTGTGAAAAAGACGGGTAAAGTTTTGGCTAAGAAACTGCTTGCTAAATAGTTAGCTAATTAAACAATGTCTTGGCTTAAGCAATATCTTGGCAATTTGAAACCATCCTAGCATGTCAACATCGAATCCTTAGGTAGGCTTACGCTTTACAGACAGATGACAGACATAGCAATGCCAAACAATAACATTTATGAGGTTTCATCTCTGAATTTCAGCTTGTAAGTTTTGAAAAACTGCTTTTAAAACATGCGGATTTTTGAAGTGGTGAGCTGGCAAGTGGCGAGGTAGCTGATAATGGTTTATCATTAATCATAACTATCAATTATTTATAAAAGCATCCTATGATTTTTATCAGCAATACCATTAGTCTAAATGACAGTGACGTAGAGATTAGTGCGATACGTGCGCAAGGCGCAGGCGGGCAAAACGTCAATAAAGTCTCTTCTGCGATTCATCTGCGTTTTGATATCCATGCCTCAAGCTTGAGTGATGTCATTAAGCAGCGTTTGCTTGATAGTAAAGACAGCCGAATTACCAAAGAAGGCGTGCTCATTATTAAGGCGCAGCAATTTCGTACCCAAGAACGTAATAAAATTGATGCGTTTGAGCGCTTACAAAGCTTTATCACCAAAGCCACTTACGTCAATAAAACACGCAGGCCGACCAAACCGAGCAGAAATGCTAAGCGTAAACGTGTCGATCAAAAAACCCAGCGCGGTAAAACAAAAGTATTACGCGGTAAGGTGGATTTTTAGATAGACTGATTTTAAGGTGGATTTTCACAATTAACCAAAATGCCAGCCCATTTAAGTGGCTGGCATTTTTTTGTGCGTTGAATGAACTTTGGTTAATCTGCCCTTAGCTAACCAAGTTTTCTGCTTAACTCAGGAAAGCGCTTTATCATAAATAGCATCAGTAGCAATGCCATAACCGCGATAGTCGCCCCAACATAGCCCACGCTCGATAGTGAAATATGCGTCACTGCATAGCCTCCGAACAGTGCACCCGTCCCAATGCCTAAATTGATAATGCCTGAGAACATCGACATCAGCATGTCTTGTGCATTGACATCGACCATGATGACCTTGGCTTGCATGGAGATAATCAGCAGCATGAGCGCCGCGCCCCAGAGTAGGGCAATCAAGCTGAGCGCCCATATTGAGGTTACCGCAAATAACAGCATGAGCATAGACAATAGTATCAGTATCGTCGATATCAGCATTAATCTGGTATTGAATTTATCACCCCAACGACTGAAAATTACACTACCCGCAATCCCTGCGACACCGAACAATAGCAGCACAATAGTCGCAGCGTTTTCGCTGATTGAGCCGACTTGACGCATAAAAGGCTCGATATACGAGTAAGCCGTATAATGCGCGGTAAAGACCAGTAAAATCAGCAGATATAGGCAGACCAATAAGGGGTTTTTGAGTAATTCTGGAATCTTTCTAAAAGAGCCTTCAAACATACTAGGCAGCGTGGGCAACAGCCTCATTTGCAGAATGAATACGATAAGGGCAAGCCCACCAATACCACCAAAAGTCGCGCGCCAGCCAAACCATTGACCGACCACGCGTCCTAAAGGTACACCCAACACCATCGCCAATGACGTGCCAGTCGCAAGCACGCTAAGCGCCAGTGCTTTTTTGCCTTCCGGTGCCACACGTATCGCAATCGCTGCGGTGATGGACCAAAATATCGCATGCGTGAGCGCAATGCCAACTCGGCTGATGAGCAGCACTTCAAAGCTCCACGCAAATACTGACAACACATGACTGGCAATAAACACCGCAAACAAGGCCAACAGCAAACGCTTGCGTTCAAAGCGACTGGTCAGCAGCATCAATGGTAATGACATGGCCGCGACAATCCACGCATACAGCGTCAACATCCAGCCCGTCTCTGCCGTGGTGATAGAGAAATCTTGGGCGATGTCGCTTAATAGGGCAACAGGAACGAATTCGGTGGTATTCATAATAAAGGCGCTGACGCCCATTAGGAATACTTGAAAATACTGAGTCCGGCGAGCATTTGCGCTCACCTCAATGTTAGGTTTCATAAGATCCAATACAAGTAAAAAAGGCGCTAACGGTGAAAGTTAGCTTAAAGTGATTTATTCGCTTAAAAATAAGGGTAGAAATACATCGCAATGATGAAAAGAAGGCAGGCAAGATAGCAAGTCAGTCGCCGTAGTTAAAGTAATTATTTGATAATGAGCATCGGTATTCACAAAATGAATAGGATATGACATTAGTTTTTGACATTAGCCTCTAGGAAGCCGACACTGACTGCCGACAACATACTGGCAGTGAAATAATGCTTTTATCAATAGAAGCATGCTCAAGTAGACTGATACAATAATCAAGGCGAATCAGCGCTTAAATAATGATGGCTACCTATTCTCTCATGCTATTTGAGCGTGCACGAATAGGTAGTCATCTCTGTATGAATTATCCCTGTTTTTACATTTTAATAGGGCGTGTCCTCATACCAAAAATAAAAGAAAAACAAACTATGAAAACCGAAACCAATAAGCCGCTTGCTTTTAGAAAGTATCCATCGACGACTGCTCTACAGTGTTTCGAAACGGCTGCACGGCATCTGAGCTTTACCAATGCCGCGCAAGAGATGCATATGACACAAAGCGCCATCAGTAAGCAGGTCGCTCAGCTAGAGGAGATGTTAAAAATCTCACTCTTCTATCGTACACCGCACCGCATTTCATTGACACCAGCTGGCAAGACTTATTACCTTGAGGTGTTGGAAATCCTCAAACATATCGAGGTGGCAACCACCAGTTTGATGTCGCATAGTGACAATGTAGAAGTGCTTAAGATTGCCTCACACCCAACCTTTTGTTCTCGCTGGTTGTTACCTGCGCTCAGTGGCTTTAGCCAAGCCCATCCATTGATTAATTTAGATATAAAAGAGCAAGTTGGGCCATTTTTTACTGAAGACCAAAACGTCGATATTGCCTTTTTATATGGCGATGGCATTTGGGGCGGGATGGAGGCGATTAAGCTGTTTGACGAGTATTGTGTGGCGGTATGCCAACCTGAATACTTGCATGATAAAAATCCTTGTACGAGCAATGTAGATAACTGTACGTTGCTACAGTTGAGCTCGCGCCCAAGTGCTTGGTATGAGTATTTCAAGCAGCAAGGCGTTAGTATCGATGGAACGTTTATCGGCCCACGGTTTGATACTTTTCATGCGTGTATTGCCGCCGCTTTGCTCGGCTATGGTATCGCACTTGTACCACTGCGTTTGGTCGCCCCTGAACTACAATCAGGAACGCTGGTGACGGCATGGCGCTATGCGGCAAAAGGACGGGGGTCTTATTATATAACTTATCCTTTGTCTTTGGGCAGATCGCATAAGGTGAAAGTTATTTTAGAATGGGTATCAGCGTATCTTGAAACCTCAAATCAACACGAGCTGATGCTAGGGCATGTCCTCAATTCAATCGATATAGTGGATTCACTTTAAAACAGATACAGGGCGACTGGGATAAATTTTTCGTAGCCTTTGTGATAGCAGTTAACAATGTTTAAATAATTGTAATTTTTAACGCGCCTTAAGATTGTCTTTTGGTTGGCAATGACGAAAAGGAATGCCAGCACAACTATTATTCGTTTGCTGAATCGGTACGGTTTTGCTGAAATGAGCATCACACTCAAGGAAGATGAGAGATGCTTAATGGAAACGCACTATAACGTTACAGACGCTTTTACGATGGTGCATCCTGTGACCCTCACCAAAGGCAAAAATGCCAAAGTTTGGGACAGTTATGACCGCAGCTACATCGACTTTGTCGGCGGTATCGGGGTTTTAAATTTTGGTCATTGTCATCCTCATATCGTCTCCGCGATTATCAATCAAGCCCAATCACTTATTCATTACGCCTACAATGCGGCCGCCCATCAGCCGTATCAAACCTTTATGCCACGGCTTTGTGAGCTGATTCCAATCAGTGGTGAGCTATCAGGTATGTTGACTAACTGCGGCGCAGAAGCCACCGAAAATGCCATAAAAATTGCCCGCCTAAAGACAGGTCGTGTGGGTGTCATTGCTTTTGATGGTGGCTTTCATGGGCGCACGCTGGCTGCGGTCAATCTAAATGGTAAAGTCGCGCCTTATAAGCGGGGGCTTGGACCATTGGCAGGTGGCGTTTACCACATTCCTTTTCCCAGTCCAGATAATGAAGTGAGCGATCAGCAGGCTATCGATGCGCTTGAACGTCTATTTGCTGTAGAGACGGATGTCGATAATATCGGTGCCATCATCGTAGAGCCAGTACAAGGCGAAGGTGGCTTTCACTTAATGTCGCCCACGTTTGCTCAGTATCTGCGCCAGTTTTGTGATGAGCACGGCATTTTGCTCATCATGGATGAGATTCAATCGGGCTACGGTCGTACGGGCACACCCTTTGCCTTTACACATTTAGGGATTGAGCCTGACATGATATTGCTAGGCAAAAGTATCGCAGGTGGGTTGCCGTTAGGCGCAGTGATCGGCAAAGCCAGCATAATGAATGGCTTGCCTAAAGGTAGTCTAGGCGGCACTTATTCGGGTAATCCGGTCGCGTGTGCTGCCGCCAATGCGACGTTAGATATTATGCAAGACGATGCGGTGTGGGAGTCTGCCAGACACTATGCTCACACCATTGAGCAGACGGTGAACCAATGGCAGCAAGAAGGTGTATCGCCTTGGCTGTTTGGCCTTACGGGTATCGGTGCGATGCGCGGTATCGAGCTGCGACATCCTGAACATGATGTCGATCCAAACGTGATGACGTATGTGTTAACGCAAGCGCGCGAGCGTGGTCTGCTGTTGATGCCTAGCGGTAAATATCGCCATATTATTCGCCTGCTACCGCCACTAACAATCGAGCCTGAAACCCTGCAAGCCGGTCTTAATGTTTTAAAAGAAGTGTTAAGTACGATTCCTGATAATAGGCTCTGATGAAATGGCAACGATATAATTTAATGGCAACGACATAGTTTTTTGTCGGAGACGCTTAGGGCGTGTCATCAATTAGCACATGAATACATTTAGTGGTCTTAAAATGGCTAAATTTAGCCAAACATCGTCAGAAATCTTGTCAATATGTTCATATTTACGGCAATTTCTTCCTTGTTTGGCTGCAATTTTCCTCATTTTAAGTCTCACAATCTAAATGATGACACGCCCTAGTTAATAAGTTAAGAGTAATAAAAATTTATAAGATTTTAACAAGGATATCTATTTGTGAATTATACATTTATCAGCAGCGACGCTATTCGTCACGAGTTCTCTATGGCGATGTCAGCCATGTACCAAACCGAGGTTCCACTATATGGTGACTTGCTAGATTTAGTCGCTGAGGTGAATACTGAGGTGCTAACCAAACATCCTGATATTAAGGAGCAGTTGGAGCATACCGGAGAGATTGATAGACTCAGTATGGAGCGCCACGGGGCAATTAGATTGGGCACAGCGCACGAGCTTAGTATGATGCGCAGGCTCTTTGCCGTCATGGGTATGCACCCTGTCGGCTATTATGATTTAGCGCCTGCTGGCGTGCCCGTGCATTCTACGGCTTTTCGAGCCATTGACGCGCAAGCCTTAAATCAAAGTCCATTTCGAGTCTTCACTTCTTTATTGCGTCTAGACTTAATTGCTGATGACGCACTAAAACAAGAAGCATCAAAGGCATTAGCCAACCGCAATATCTTTACCGATACGGTCGTCAGCCTGATTGAGCGCTTTGAAGAGCAGGGTGGTTTGACCTCAGAGGAAGGTAAGCAGTTCATCAAAGAAGCTTTAGAAACGTTTCGCTGGCATGATAAAACGCCAGTCTCAAAAGAGCTATATCAGCGCTTATTAGCACAGCATGGTCTCATTGCTGATGTCGTCGGCTTTAAAGGCCCACATATCAATCATTTAACGCCTAGAACACTAGATATAGATACTGTACAGCAAGGTATGCAGGCAAAAGGCATGCCGCCAAAAGCGATTATCGAAGGACCACCAAAACGGGAATGTCCGATTTTATTAAGACAAACGAGCTTTAAGGCATTAGAGGAAGCGGTTAGTTTTAAAAACTCAGAGGGCGAGTACGAGCAAGGATGCCATACTGCACGGTTTGGTGAGATTGAGCAGCGCGGTGTGGCATTAACGCCCACGGGCAGAGCACTGTATGACAAGCTACTTAGTCAAGCACGCCATCAATTAGGAGCTACTCCAAATGAGGGTAATGCAGCTCAATACAATCGAATTTTAGCCGAGGTATTTACCGCTTTCCCTGATGATTACCAGACGATGCATGACAAGGAGCTTGCTTATTTCTATTATCAACCAGTCGATAGTGCTGCGGATATCAACAGTGATATGTCTAATCTAGAAATGGTTAATTCAAAACAAGCAGTAAATGCTCTGATTAACCGAGGCGTTATCCGTATTGAGCCTATCGTCTATGAAGATTTTTTGCCAGTCAGTGCGGCTGGTATTTTTCAGTCCAATCTCCAGCAGGATAAGCAAAGCAACTATGATGGCAATTCAAACCAACAGGAGTTCGAGCAAGCCCTTGGTACCAATGTCCATGATGAGCTTGTTTTGTATGAAGATATACAAAATAGAAGCTTGGGAAAATGCCTAATTTCTTTAGGAAACGGTAGGTAAAAGACAAGAGCAGTCATCTTATTTATTCGCCATTCCAAAATGGAATGAGGGTAAGAAAATTATTATTTTGCAAGTTAAAGTATTGCAAGGTAGCTTAAAGGTCGACCAAAGATATTATAAATTACTATACAAAGGATTGAATATGATTAAGCAATACATGTCAGCCATGGGTGTCAAAGAAGAACAATATCAACATGGCGATTTTGAAGTCAATACGCCTATCGATGGGACGGTTATCGGCAAGATAACCTTAGATAGCGTTGATGAGGTCAATAAGAAAATCCAAAACGCCCAAGCAGCATTTAAGGAATGGCGTGTCGTTCCTGCCCCCAAGCGCGGCGAATTGATTCGTCTGCTGGGCGAAGTGCTGCGTGAGCATAAAGAAGATTTGGGCATGCTTGTATCATTTGAAGCTGGGAAAATCAAACAAGAAGGCCTAGGTGAAGTGCAAGAAATGATCGATATTTGCGACTTCGCTGTCGGCGTTTCACGTCAGCTATATGGCTTGACGATTGCGTCAGAGCGCCCAGGTCATCACATGCGTGAGACGTGGCATCCGCTTGGTGTCATCGGTGTCATCTCCGCTTTTAACTTCCCTGTAGCGGTATGGTCTTGGAATACAGCGCTTGCCATTGTTTGTGGTAACCCTGTCATCTGGAAACCATCAGAAAAAGCCCCTTTGGTTGCTTTGGCGTGTCAAGCCATGTTCGAAAAAGCCTTGGCAAAGTTCGGTGATGCACCAGATCATTTGTCTCAAGTGATATTGGGTAAGACGGATATCGGTAATGCCTTGGTCGAAAACAAAGACATTGCCTTGGTCAGTGCGACTGGCAGTACACGCATGGGCAGAACTGTCGGGCCTAAAGTCGCTGAGCGTTTTGGTAAATGCTTGCTTGAGCTTGGTGGCAACAACGCGATGATTTTGGCACCGACTGCCGATTTAGACCTTGCGCTACGCGGCATTATATTCTCAGCGGTTGGTACAGCGGGTCAGCGTTGCACCACATTACGCCGCCTCTTCGTCCATGAGTCTGTCAAAAACGATATCTTGCCACGCATCAAATCAGCTTATGAAACCGTCAGCATTGGTCATCCTCTCGAAGGCAATTTGGTCGGCCCACTGATTGATGAAGACAGCTTTAATAACATGCAATCGACCTTGAATAAGGCTCGTGAAGCGGGTGGGATAGTGACAGGCGGGGAACGCGTACTAGCAGATAAATACCCTGATGCCTATTATGTCACGCCTGCCATTGTCGAGTTTGATGAGCAAAATGACGTTGCTAGAAGTGAGACGTTTGCGCCTATTTTATATGTCATGACCTATAAAGACTTTGATGAGGCAATCGAGATGCAAAACGATGTGCCACAAGGATTATCGTCATGTATCTTTACCAATGACTTGCGTGAAGCGGAAACTTTCCTCAGTGATCGCGGTAGTGATTGCGGCATCGCTAACGTCAATATCGGCACTAGTGGTGCTGAAATCGGCGGTGCATTTGGTGGCGAAAAAGAAACCGGCGGTGGACGTGAGTCAGGGTCAGACGCATGGAAAGCTTATATGCGTCGCCAAACCAACACCATCAACTATTCAACAGAGCTACCACTTGCCCAAGGCATTAGTTTTGGTTGATATGAAGATGTTTGAACACTCAGGATTGATTGTTCATATATAAATGGTTAAGCACAAATGACTCATCATAAGTGGTCAAAAATAAGGTGTTCAGCGTGAATTGCCAAGCATATTTTATATATGTTTGGCACACCAAAAACTATAAGCAATCAAGGATTGGTTGTAATGACCATTGACGACTACTAAGGAAGGTAGAATTATCATGATCGATGACAAACCGCATGACCCCGCTAATGATGGCTACGGTCCGTCTTCTAGCTTCTTACTTGATATTGCCCCTCTCGTATTGACTGCCATGATTCTTATGGTGCAGTTTTTCATATTCAAAGACTTTACCCCGCACATTCCATTAGCCTGTGGCATTTTAATCACTGGCTTATTTATGAAGATGCGTGGTCGTGACTGGCAGGGTATGGAGGAGCGGTTTTTAAAAGTTATTAAAATCGGCTTACCGGCGATGATTATTCTGATGGGCGTCGGTATGCTCATTGGTTCATGGATTATTGCAGGGACGGTGCCGACCATTCTTTACTATGGATTCAGTATTTTTTCTCCTTCCTCCTTTTTATTTTCAGTTTGTATTATTTGCGCCATTATTTCTGTTGCCACTGGTACCTCATGGGGTACAGTCGGTACGGTAGGGCTGGCGATGATGGGTATCGGTATGGGGCTTGGCATTCCAGCGCATTTTACAGGCGGTGCTATTGTCTCGGGTGCTTTTTTCGGGGACAAAATGTCACCATTGTCAGATACCACTAACCTGACACCTGCGGCAGCCGGCGTGGAGCTTTGGGACCATATTAGAGGCATGCTACCAACGACTGTCCCAGCCATGGTTACTGCCTTAGCGCTTTATGCGTGGATTGGCATGGGTTATGGCGATGACAGTATTGATTTATCTTCTATCCAAGCCTTACAAGCCAATTTGGCTGACAATTACAATTTAAGCATTATTACTTTATTACCTGCACTCGTTGTTGTGATTGCCGCTGTGATGAAAATGCCAGCGATACCGACCGTTTTGGGCGGTGTTGTCGTGGCATCAGTTATTGCATTTTTTATGCAAGGCGTTGGGGTCAGTGATATTTTTAACGTTTTACAAAACGGCTTTGTCAGTGAAACGGGCTTTGAGGTGGTTGATAAATTGCTATCAAAAGGCGGCGTCATGTCAATGACATGGGTCATTACCTTGACCATCTTTGCACTCGCTTTTGTCGGCTCGCTTGAACATTACGGCACCTTAAAAGCCATTATGGCGAAAATAGATAAGGCAGTAAAATCGCGTATCGGCTTGATTTTGACGACTTATGCCAGCGTCCTTGGTGTCGGTACTTTAATCGGTGACGTTTATACAACGTTGGTGCTGCCAGGGCGTTTATTAAAAGACAAATATAAAGAAATGGGCTATAAGCGCACGACACTCACACGCTCTATTGAAGACAGTGGCACGCTATTATCACCGCTGATTCCTTGGAACATGGGCGGTAGCTTTGTTGCTGCGACCCTTGGTATAGCGACACTGACTTATGCACCTTTTGCTTTTGCTTGCTGGTTGTCGCCTTTGTTTGGCTTGTTATGGGCGTTCCTTGATAAGTTTATACCGCGTGAAGAGCCTTCGGTAGAAAAGCTCGACACGGCTACCTCAACGTCAATTAGTGACGTGTGACACAAGGGAGTGTGAGATGTTACAAGAGCAATGTTTATGGAACATGACTGCCCCCAATATTGAGTCCTATAGTCAGATGAGTAGCGACACTCAAGCGACCATTTGTATCATTGGTGGCGGTTATACAGGGCTATCGGCTGCGATTCATTTGGCCGAAAAAGGCGTCAAGGTTATCTTACTTGAGAGCCAAACGATTGGTAGTGGCGGTTCAGGGAAAAGCGTTGGGCTGGTCAATGCAGGGACATGGGCACGCCCCGATGACTTAAATATTGCGCTAGGTGAAGCGGCTGGAGAGCGTCTCACAGAAGCGCTCGGACAAGCACCAAGCTTAGTATTTGACCTAATCAAACGTTATAATATCGACGCGCAAGCCACCCAAGCCGGCAATATCCATATGGCACATAATGCCAAAGGCGAAGTCGATGTCGATGTCAGATACGAGCAGTTGAGCCGTCGCGGTGCGAATGTTGAGGTGTTAACTGGCAGCAAATGCCATGAATATTGCGGCACCAAAAGTATCAATAAAGCACTACTAGATCATCGTGCGGGTACTATCAACCCGCTGGCTTATGTCAGAGGACTCGCAAAAGTCGCGACCAGTCTTGGCGTAATCATCTACGAGCATTCCGCTGTCGAGGCACTGGAGAAAGTAGACGGTCATTGGTACACAAGAACTTCCAAAGCTCGGGTCAAGTCTGAGCGCGTCATCATTGCGACCAATGCTTACACTGAAGGCGAATGGACAGAAATTACTAAGACTTTTTATCTCGTCGCTTATTATCAGATCGCTTCTGAGCCGCTCAGTGGAGCAGTAGCAGATCGTATTTTACCTTACAAAACAGGGGCATGGGATACGCGTTTGGCATTATCGAGCTTTCGCCGTGACAAAGATGATCGTTTGTTATTGGGAACGGTGGGTGGCAAGCAACTTAAACCAAAATCCTTCTATCAGTCATGGGCGAACGCTGTGCAAAAAAGCTATTATCCTGATTTACCAGCATTTAACTGGCAATATGAATGGTGCGGTAACTTTGGCTTTACGCAAGACCATATCTTCCGTGTTTTGGAACCTGACGAAGGGTTATTGACAGCGACTGCCTACAATGGACGTGGCATTACCACTGGTACGCTCATGGGCAAGTGCTTTGCGGATTATATCTTGACTGGAGACAGAGCCAGTATTCCATTGCCATTTAAAACCTTGGAAGAGTCAAAGATAGCATTGGGTGCGATGAAATCTGGATTTACTGAAGTAGGGCTGACGCTCTATCATGCAGGACAATGTCTAAAAATCATTAGATAGTTTTTTGACTACAGTAGGAAGATATAGGGTGAGTATTGACAACAGTAAAGGTGTTAAAAAAGAGGAACAATATCTGTATTTATCTTTCAGCAGCTGATGTGCTATCATCGCTAGCTGATCTATCGTGGGTTTAACAGCTTTGTATCGTCGTCCGTTATTATAATTAATGGTGGCATACGAACCTTGCAACTTCCAGCACGATATAAAACAATTCTGGTAAAGCGCATGAGCCTGTACTCCGACATCCTCATTTGTGCCTAATTTTATTTGCCTATATGGGCTCGTTTTATACTTTTTCGTCGGAGTTACAGGAGTCTAAGGTGTCCAATTTTACAAGCCACGCTACCAATCAATCTAAATATACCCGTCGTTATCACCCGCGCCACCCTCTCGCGCAATATGCAGTCAATCAAATAGACACGCTTGAGCTGCGTTCGCAAGCTATCATCAAAGCCATGGGTTATCCTCTCAAACACACGATACCTGCCTGTGATCGCTTGCGTCATGTATTGTCGAATAAGTATCTGGGGCTTGATGGTAGTTATATGGATAAATACTTTACTGCCGATGAATTCTTAGCAAAGTTGTTTAATATACTTGAGATACCGTACCAGCCATTTGTAGAAGATATTGCTCAGATTAAGCATGACTTAGCGCATTATTCCAATTCTTTACCCGAATATAGCTTACGAGCCGATGTGAATTTTACGTTTACTGCGGGCGCAAACTGGATGTCTCGTGATGGTGCTTCTCGGTTGGCTCAAGTGCAGTTGCCAGAAGGATTTGCCAAACTGAGCGAGAGCGAGCGTGCGTCTATAGTGAAAAAAGGTATCCGTGAGCATTATCAATATTATGAAGGCAATCTACCTTATGACGGCATCATTCAAGGCTACCGTTTGACGGTTGAGCACAATAATGAAGTGGTTAACAGAATAGCGTATGGATTGCTAAAATCGAGTAGTGTTTAAGAGTCTCGATGACACCATAGGTCTAAAAATCGGCGCAAATAAGCTCTTAAACAGAGCAAAGCCTCACTTGATAGTGAGGCTTTTTCGTTTTCGTAAATTATCTAAGCCCATTTATGCTTCAGGCTTAGATATGGCTCGCCATAAAATGACGAACAGTGCATCAAATTCTTTATTTATCGGGGCATTTGTCTGCCGCATGATGTGCATCAAACCCAAACGGCTGATAAAACCCATAAACACATCGAACAGAATATATAGCGGCACGGTGTCGTTCAATACACCACGTTTCTGACCGTCTTCTAATACCTCCAAAAATGCCCCAATCAGCTCCTTATTCTCATAAATAGCAATGTGACGAATGCGTGATACCGATACCGATGACAGCACCATAACCGCATCAGGATGCGAGTCTACGAAGTCAAAACATACCCATAGCGTCTTACGTAGGCGATCTTGCACGCTGTCAATGCCTTGCAAATGATCCATGATGCGTGCCGCCAGTCTGCCGAGTACGATATCCATCACCGTGTTGAATAGCGTTTGTTTGTCCCCGAAGTATTTATAGAGGGTTTGCAATGAGACGTTGGCAGACTTCGCAATTTGCACCATCGTCACTTCGTTAGCATCAAAACCTGCAAACACTTTACGAACCGCTTTTTCAATTTTTTCTAAAGTCGCAGGGCGCATATCTGATAAAGGTGCCAGTGCTCGGCTCTCAGTCATGTTAGGCATCTGATTCGTGGATTGCATGCTTTATCATTCCTTTAAGATAGGGGGTTTTAGACAGTTCGATAGCCACTTATTTGGTCGTTTGATACGCTAAAATTTTATTAGGTAACATGAATTACCATTATTTGTTGATAGGTTGCGTATTGTCTTTCACTATCTTAGTATGAGTCTTGAATCTCAATAAATACAAAGAATTTTTAGATTATACCAAACGGTAATTTACATTACCATAAGTGATATATTTATGCTCAATAGCATTTTATATTAACCGATAGCAACTTCCCATCGTCAAGGATAGACAACATGAGTATTGAAAAATTTACCCCAAACTGGATGACCGAAGAGCACGAAATGGTCTATGACAGCGCGCTTAAAATGTTCAAAGGTTGGGAGCCAAAGGATGAACAGTGGCGCAAAAATGGCATGATAGACCGTGCCGCGTGGGAAGAGGCAGGTGAAAACGGTTTCTTATGTGTCTCTATACCTGAAGAGTATGGCGGCGGCGGCGGTGATTTCGGTCATGAAGCGGCGCTGTTATACGCACAAGCGGAAGCCAACCAATCAGGGTTCGGTGGCATGGTACATTCAGGGATTGTCGCCCCCTATATCTTGAGTCATGGTACAGAAGCGCAAAAACAAGAATGGCTGCCTAAGATGGCGACGGGCGAGTATGTGGCTGCGATTGCCATGACCGAACCTGGTACTGGCTCAGATCTACAAAACATCAAAACCTATGCGGTAAAAGATGGCGATGATTATATTATCAATGGCTCAAAAACCTTTATCACCAACGGTCAGCATGCCAATCTGATTTTGCTCGCGTGCAAAACCGATCGGGAAAAAGGCGCGCAAGGCGTCTCGCTTATCGTCGTAGAAACGGACAAGGTAGAAGGGTTTGAACGTGGTCGTAACCTCGACAAGATTGGTCTGACCTCACAAGATACGTCGGAATTATTCTTTAGTAATGTGCGTGTGCCGCAAAAAAATCTGTTGGGCACTGCCGAAGGCATGGGTTTTATTCAAATGATGCAAGAACTGCCACGCGAGCGTTTAATCATTGCTTTAACGGGCGTTGGTGCGATGAAGCTGGCGATTAATTTGACGCTAGATTATGTCAAAGGTCGGGAAGCGTTTGGCAAACCGATTTGGAAGTTTCAAAACACGCGCTTTAAAATGGCAGAATGCTACGCCGATTATCTCGCTGCCAGCACTATGTGCGATGCCGCTGTTGATGCCATGTTAGAAGGCAAATTGACAGTACCGCAGGCATCATTGATTAAATACTGGGTGACCGAAAAGCAGTGTGACGTGATCGACGAATGCGTCCAGTTGTTTGGCGGTTATGGTTACATGACAGAGTACCCAATCGCTCGCCTATATGCCGATGCCCGCGTACAGAAAATCTACGGCGGCACCAATGAAATCATGAAAGAGCTGGCGTCACGCTTTATGTAAGTGGCTGATATACTTATTTATTCTAATTATTGACTCTACTTATTGGTTTTAACATGGCGATTAGATTGCCATCATTGCTATTTATTTAAAAAAGAAAAAAAGGGATTTTTATGACTGAGACTGCTTACATTTATGATGCTATCCGTACTCCGCGCGGCAAAGGTAAAAAGGATGGCTCCTTATATCAGGCGTCACCAATTTGGCTGACCCGTACTCTATTAAAAGAGATGCAACAGCGGCATCATTTGGACACCAGTTTGGTTGATGATGTGGTGCTTGGTTGTGTGACACCCGTTGGTGAGCAGGGTTCTGATATTGCCCGTATTGCCGTCATCGATGCTGGCTGGGCGCAAAGTGTGGCGGGCGTTACTTTGTCTCGGTTTTGTGCGTCAGGTCTGGAGTCTATCAATCTCGCTGCCGCCAAGGTCATGTCAGGCATGGAGGATATGGTGGTCGCAGGCGGCGTAGAGTCGATGAGCCGCGTACCGATGGGCTCTGACGGCGGTGCATGGTATATGGATCCACGCGTTAACGAAGCGACGCATTTTGTGCCGCAAGGTGTTGGTGCAGATACCATAGCGACGCTGAAAGGCTTTAGTCGTACCGATGTCGATGCCTTTGCCAGCGAATCGCATCGCCGCGCTGCGAATGCGTGGGAGCAGGGCTATTATGATAAATCGGTCGTTCCTGTCACTGATATCAATGGCATGACGCTATTGGATAAAGACGAAACCATCCGTCCCAATACCAATGTCGAGACCTTAGCAGGTCTCAATCCTTCCTTCATTATGCCGGGCAAGATGGGCTTTGATAGCGTGATCTTGGACAGGTATACCATTATTGAAAAAGTGAATCACGTGCATCATGCGGGTAACTCGTCAGGCATCGTCGATGGCGCGGCGATTTGCTTAGTCGGTAGCGCTGCTGCTGGTAAAAAAGCTGGCCTCAAACCCCGTGCCAAAATCACGATGGCTTCAGTTGTTGGTTCAGAACCTGCCATTATGCTGACAGGGCCAACGCCTGCCTGCCAAAAAGTGCTCAAAAAAGCGGGGATGCAAGCTTCAGATATAGACCTATGGGAAATCAACGAAGCTTTTGCTGCCGTGCCACTCAATACTGCTGATGACTTTGGCATCTCGCTTGATATCGTCAACGTCAATGGTGGCGCTATTGCTATGGGTCATCCTCTTGGTGCCACGGGCGCGATGCTCATGACTACTGTCCTTGACGAATTAGAACGTCGCGACCTAAAAACGGCCATGATCACACTCTGTGTCGGTGGTGGTATGGGCATTGCGACTATTATTGAGCGCGTATAGCACTAATAGATGATGCTAATAAATAGCGTTAATGGATAGTGTTAATAGACAGGGCTAAGAGATTTTTAGTGATTTATATCGACATAAAATAATATAAGAAGGACTTAACATGAGCATAAACAGCGTAGATGCCATCAATGCATTGAATAACTTTTCTGCCGAATCTGATAATGGCATTATCACCGTCACGATTGACCAAAGCAGTCGCAAAATGAATGTCATCGGCGATGGTTTTACCGATACTTTTGCGGTGATGACAGACAGCTTTATTAACGATGCGTCCGCCAAAGGTTTGATTCTGACCTCTGGTAAAGAAACCTTTGTCGTCGGTGCTGATATTGACCAATTGGCCAGTATTAAAACCGCTGAACAAGCCTTTGAGCTGGCCGAAGACCTGAAAGCTAGCTTACGCAAACTAGAGAAATCAGGTAAACCTGTCGTCGCTGCCATGACTGGAACGGCACTTGGCGGTGGTTTAGAGCTAGCATTGGCATGTCATTATCGTATCGCGATTGATTCGCCTAAAACCAAGCTGGGTCTACCTGAAGTCAAATTGGGCTTGCTGCCGGGTGGCGGTGGTACTCAGCGTTTACCGCGATTGGTCGGTATTCAATCAGCTTTAGAGCTGATGACCCAAGGTAAAGATCTGCGTCCAGCTGCTGCTAAAGACATGGGTTTAATCGATGCCACTGCCACTGACAAAGCAGATATGCTCAAGCAGGCGACAGATTGGATAAAAGCCAATCCTACAGCGCAGCAACCGTGGGATAAGAAAGGCTTCAAAATCCCCGGCGGTGACAGTAAACATCCCAAAGTCGTACCCATATTTTCTATCGCGCCTGCCATGGCCAATCAAAAATCACACGGAAACTATCCTGCGATTACCCATATCATGTCTTGCGTGTTCGAAGGCTGCTTAGTGGATATCGATACGGGACTTGAGCTTGAGTCACGTTACTTCGCTGCTTGTGTGCTGTCTGCTGAATCTAGAAACATGATTAACACGCTATGGACGCAGCTAAACAGCATCAAAAAAGGTCAGTCGCGTCCTGATGGCTTTGAGCGTTATAAAACTAAAAAAGTCGGCATTCTAGGTGCTGGCATGATGGGTGCAGGTATCGCTTATGTCTCAGCCAAAGCAGGCATAGAAGTGGTACTTTTAGATACCGAAATGGCAGGCGCTGAAAAAGGCAAAGCCTATTCTGCCACCATTTTGGATAAAGCCATTAGCCGTAAACGCTCAACGGAAGAGAGGAAGCAAGCGTTACTCAATCGCATCAAGCCGACAGTGTCTTATGATGATTTGGCAGACTGCGATCTGATTATCGAAGCCGTCTTTGAAAATCGTGAGATTAAAGCCAAGTGTACTGAGCAGTCTGAGGCGGTGATTCCTAACACTGCTGTCTATGCGTCTAATACGTCAACATTGCCTATCACTGGATTGGCAAAAGCCAGCACGCGTCCCAATCAATTTATCGGTCTGCATTTCTTCTCGCCAGTCGACAAGATGCCGTTGGTTGAGATTATCATGGGCGAGCAAACTGACGACGCCACTTTAGCAAAAGCGTTTGATTATGTCGTTCAAATTGGTAAGACACCCATCGTTGTTAATGACAGTCGCGGTTTTTATACGTCGCGCGTATTTGGTACCTATGTGTCAGAAGGTATTGCAATGCTAGGAGAGGGCGTCCATCCGCGCAGTATCGAGGTCGCTGGCATGAAAACAGGTATGCCCATGCCGCCACTGGCATTGCAAGATGAGGTGTCATTAAGTCTGGCTTTGCACGTGAGTGAACAGCAGCAGCTGGATATGCAAGCCGAAGGCAAAACTATCACTGTGCGTCCCTCGTACGAGATACTCAAAACGCTGGTCAATGAGCATGACCGAGAAGGAAAAAAGAACGGCAAAGGTTTTTATGACTATAAAGAAAACGGTGACAAAAAACTATGGCCTGAGTTGACCAATCTTTTTCCCACCAAGGATGAGCAGCCAACTCAGCAGGATATGATTGATCGTTTGATGTTTATCCAAGCCAACGAATCTGCTAAATGCTATCAAGAAAACGTCGTGCGCTCTGTCGCTGATACCAATATCGGCTCAATCTTTGGTTGGGGGTTTGCACCACATCAAGGCGGCACTCTACAATTTATTAATTCGATGGGTCTAGAGACATTCATTGCACGCAGCCATGAGCTTGCCAGCAAATACGGTGAGCGTTTTGAACCTGCGCAGATTCTTGTGGATATGGCCAAAAAAGGCGAGGAGTTTGTAGATGGCTAATACAATAGCGCATTCTATGGCAGATTGTTTACAGGGGTTGCGAGTGGTCGATTTGACTCGTAACTTGCCGGGGCCTTTTGCTACGCGATTGCTTGCCGATTTGGGCGCAGAAATTATTAAAATTGAGCCCAAAAATGGCGATCCTGCCAGAGCCTTTGGCGAATTGTTTAAAGCATTAAACCATGGTAAAACCACCGAGAAACACGACTTTCGTGATCCCAAAGGTATTGACGCTATCAAAGCGCATCTCAAAGATGCCGATGTGATGTTAGACAGCTTTCGCCCTGACGTGTTAGAGGGCATGGGATTAGATGCCAAAACATTGCATGCGATTAATCCTCAGCTGGTAATGGTATCAATCACTGGTTATGGCGTGGCGGGTGGCAGTACAGCAGATAAAGCGATCACTCATGACTGGGCTAATAAAGCCGGTCACGATATTAATTTTATGGCGATGAGCGGTGTGCTTGATCAGCTAAAGACTGCCACTGGCGAGCAGGCGATGCCTAACGTGCAATTCGCAGATTTGGCAGGCGGCAGTGATACCGCTGTGATTGCATTGCTCGCTGCTGTGTTCGCCGCCCAGCGTACCGGCAAAGGTCGTCATATTACCGTCAGTATGACGCACAGCTTGTATCAGCATCTGGTCATGCCAAAGGCAACGGGAGCGCTGGTGAAGAGCTTCTCAGGACAAAAGCCAGCACCGCAGCATGATTTTTTGGGTGGTCTATTACCCTGCTACCGATTGTACAAAACAGCAGACGAGCGTCATATGGCCGTTGGCTCGCTAGAGCTAAAATTTTGGCAAGGATTGTGTGAAGTATTGGATTTGCCTGCGCTAAAAAATAGCCATTGGCAACTTGGTATTATGCCTAACACTTCTGAAAGCCAAGCGGCGGCTAAGACGGTAAGCGATAAATTTGCCAGTCAAACACTTGAGCATTGGCAACAAATTTTTGCGTCAGCAGATGTCTGCGTGACCCCAGTACTGACCTTAGAAGAAGCCCAAGCGCATCCCTTATTTGCACATCAAGATGAGCATGGTGCTACATCCGGCTGGCAGTAAGAGAGGATATTAATGTTATAGCCAATAGATAGCGCTCTCCAAAAAATTAATGACCAATGACCAAGGAAGGTTATGATGAAAAAAATTTGGATAGATCACTATCCGAAAGGCGTCGTGTCTGATATCTCAGCGACAAACCAGTCATTACTAGAACTGTTTGAATGCTCTTTTGCAAAATTTTCTCAACAGGAATTTATCACCAACATGGGTGTCACTTATACCTATGCACAGGTCGATGAAACCTCTAAAGCTATTGCTGCTTGGATTCAAGGACTTAATCTTGAAAAAGGATCAGTGATAGCCATTATGATGCCGAACGTCAATCAATATCTGCCCATCGTCATCGGTGTACTACGGGCAGGAATGGTCATTACCCTCGTTAATCCTTTGTACACGGCACGCGAGTTGAGGCATCAACTGAACGACTCTGACTGTAAAGCGATATTTATTTTGACCCCATTTTGTTCAACCCTCGAAAAAATTGTCCATGACACGGGTGTAAAAACCATTGTCTATAGCGATATTGGGGATATGCTGGGCACTGTCAAAGGCAAAATCGTCGACTTGGCTGCCAAGTATATTAAAAAAGCAGTCCCGCCACACTCACTCAAATCTAATGCTCAGTATCAAGTACAAAGCTATAAGTCTGTCCTAAAAAAGGGTAGAAATATGAGCTATACCCGACCTGACGCGGATACTAAAGACGTGGCGCTGTTAACGTATACAGGTGGCACGACAGGCAAAGCTAAAGGTATTATCGTCAGTCATCACAACATAGAGATTGCAACCTCGCAGTTTGAGGCATGGTTTCAGCCTGTGTATGATGATGTGGACGATGATAAGCAAATGAATACCATTGTTGCTTTGCCGCTTTATCATATCTTTGCTTTTGTGGTTGCTATGCTAGGTTTCAGAGTGGGGCAGCACCTGACGCTCATTACCAATCCGCGTGATATTGATGGTTTTATAAAGACTTTAAACTCGCGGCCATTCCATCTTTTACCAGCAGTAAATACGCTATATCAGGCCTTGATGGCACATCCGCAGTTTAAAACGATTGACTTTTCTGAGTTAAAACTCTCTTTGGCTGGGGGCATGGCCGCGACGCCAGAAACCGCCAAAAAATGGCTCGACTCAACTGGTCATCCCATCTTAGAAGGTTGGGGGATGTCAGAAACCATTGGCGTGGGCACGGCCAATCCCTTTACCAACAAAGCGTTCAACGGCAGCATCGGCATGCCACTACCTGGTGTAGATATCAATATTCGTGATGAGGATGAGACAGTTTTAGAAATCGGTGAGGTTGGGGAAATATGTATTAAAGGTGACAATGTCATCGCAAGCTACCACAATATCGACAATACTGGGTTCTTCACCGCTGACGGTTATCTAAAGACCGGTGATATCGGGTCTATGGATGAGAAGGGCTACGTAAAAATCTATGATCGCAAAAAAGACATGATTATCGTCAGTGGCTTTAATGTCTATCCCAATGAAGTGGAAAACGTGATCGAGCGACATCCTAAAGTAGCTGAATGTTCCGTCGTTGGTATGGATGATGAGTTACAAGGACAGTCGGTCAAAGTCTTTATCGTTAAAGCTGATACCAGTCTAACAAAGGATGAAATCATGCAGTTCTGTAAAGAAGATCTGACGGGGTACAAACGTCCCAGACAGATCGAATTTATTGATGAATTGCCCAAGTCGACAGTCGGTAAGATATTGCGTCATGAGCTTAGAAAATCGGCTAACAAAACATGATTAGCGAATGGCTTATCACGTTTATCAACACTTATCACTAATGCTTTATCCCACACTTTTCCTAAATGTCAGATATTCGGCGCTGATAGCGTCGGCATCTTCGATTTGCGGATAATGTCCCAATGCTGACATTTCTGTGGTATTGGCATTGGGAATCAATTCACGATAACGATGAATCATATGTTGACCTGAGATAGGGTCTTTGGCACCCGCGATCAGTTTAACTGGTACGTTGCTATTGATAATCGCGCCTACCCAACGTTCACGGTATTGTTGACGTTGAGGGATATAGTCAATCAACTTGTGCATCACTGCTAAACCATTATTGTGCGTTAACAGCTGCCATAATGTGTCGATGACTTCAGGGGTTGGCGGTGTTGCAGGTCCAAATATGTGTTGTAAATTTTTCGCGAATTTGTTTTTGTTAATAAATTTGGATAGCAGAGGCCCTAATGGCGACAACAACAGTTTTTGAATCAGAATGGGTTTGTGAGTTTCAGGAAATAAGCCACCATTTAAAAAACAAACACTGGCTATGTGCCTGCCGCTGCTATCAATACTGTCATCAACTTGTCTCGCCAATAATTCTTGTGCAACCGTATCGCCATAATCATGCGCCAAAATATGATAGTCCTTGACACCAAGACGCTGCAAAACAGTCTCAAAAATATCGGCTTGCTCACTGATTAAGTAGCGTGCGTTTTTGGGTTTATCAGACAGGCCAAACCCCAACATATCCAGAGTAATCACATAATAATGCTCAGTGAGCTTATCCCACATACCTTCCCAGTCCCAACTGGCGCTAGGGTAGCCATGAATCAACAGTAAGGCTGGCGTGTCTTTGTCTCCGCCTTGACGGGTAAAAATCTGCTGACCGTTAATAGATTCAAGCTGTCCCTGCTGTTGCCATTCGCTCAGTGTTATCATCGAAGGTTACTCCTCAAATGACGGATCAGTGCGGCGGAGTTTTCTTAATAAGGCGGGCCACGCAATGTCACCATTGGCCTCTTTAGTCACTTGCTTGGATGCCGCTTGGATACCAGCCAATATTTGCGGTGATATCAAGGTTAATTCACTGCCGCCGCTTTGTGCCTTGATTTGAACCTCGCAGGCTCTTTGCATGATATACATATATAAAAAAGCATCTGCCACGCTGCTGGCACAAGTGAGTAAGCCATGATTACGTAAAATCATAAAATTGGCCTCGCCAAGGTCAGACACTAAACGTACTTTTTCTTCAGGGTTTAAGGCGACACCTTCGTAATCGTGATATGCCAAGTTAGATAATGGAAATAAGGATTGCTGTGAGATAGGCAGTAAACCCTGCTGCTGAGTAGACACGGCGACACCATCGCTGGTATGCAGATGAATCACGCAGTGGGCATCGTTACGGGCTTCATGGACGGCGCTATGAATGGTAAATCCGGCAGGATTGATATCGAATGCTGATGAAGACACTTTTTCACCAGCTTGATTGACTTTGACCAGATTAGAGGCAGTAATCTCTTCGAATAATAAACCATAAGGGTTAATTAAAAATTCATCTTCAGTATCTGGTACGCGTGCCGAAATATGAGTAAAAACCAAATCATCCCAACCATACGAGGCAATCAATCGATAACAAGCCGCCAGATTGACTCGCATCTGCCATTCTTGTTCGGTTACATGGTCTTTTACATTCGGCGTTGAATTATTGTTCATTAGGTCATCCTTGACTGTTTTGAAGGTGATGAATACATCATTTTTTTCGTAAAGTTTCCTTGAATCTATATCCTAAAATAAATAAAAGCAATTGAATTCTGTATTCAAGATGCCTGAGACTCGCTCATGACATGTTTAAAACAGATATAGTCAGTGAAAAGTAATATCGATACATCACGCACTGCTGATATTGGTTTTGCTTGCTGTGCCTGTGCAGACAGAGGCTGCAAAAAATTGATATCAGCCGTGTCGTAGCGTTTTGGGGTATTTTGACTATATTTGAAGGCAATAGGTTTCATTTGGTTTTTTAGCTTGATAGAGAGATGAAACGTTTGTCTCCTATCATTGAGGATTAGTGTTCGCATTGTTATCATAAGCAGGTAAAAGATATTTTTCATACTATTTATCGTGGAAGGCGACAAGTAGTTTATCGTGGAAAGCAATAAGTAGTAAGATAATAGTCTTCCAAATCTGAGCACATTGACCTCAATTCAACTGCGAAAAATATCCATGACTTCTTCACTGCATTGCCTATACTCTTTTCGTCGCTGTCCTTATGCCATGCGCGCCCGACTCGGTATCTTATTTGCTGAGTTGCAGGTAGAGCTGCGAGAGATAGCTCTGAAAAATAAACCATCTCAAATGCTGGCTATTAGTCCGAAAGGCACCGTCCCTGTTTTGCAGCTTGCTGATGGTGTGGTGATTGAAGAGAGTCGCGACATAATGGTGTGGGCGCTTGAGCAGACAGATCCGCAGGGATTACTCAATGCAGCGGTCTTGCATCAAAGCCATACTTTGCTCGATCAAAACGACAATGAGTTTAAGCATTGGCTGGATCGCTATAAATATGCTGACCGTCATATTGAGATGACCCAGACAAAGTATCGACAACGAGGTGAAGAATTTTTACAGGTTTTAGAAGAGCTGTTGACTAAAAACTCATATTTACTGGGGGATAGCCCGACCATTGCCGATATTGGTATCATGCCTTTTGTCCGCCAATTTGCCCATGTGGATCGCGATGTCTTTTATAGCTTACCTTACCCGAATCTGCAGCGATGGCTACAACACTGGCTTCAGCAGCCACTTTTTTTGCAAGCCATGACCAAGTTTCCCCTTTGGCAAGAAGAGAGTGATATAGTGGTCTTTCCTTCTTGATACCAAGAGCGTAAAACTTCTGGTTTTCTTAACATTAGGACTTTAATAGACTTATCTGAAAAACTTAGCATATAGCTTCTTATAGCAATAAATTATAGCAATAAATTTTTAGACGATACCTGTTCATTGACTCTCTCTAATAGATTCACAAAGGCTCTCAATGATTTGTGCAAGAGGTTTCATGACTGGAAGTCTTTGTGGGGCGATACGGCTCTACAAAGACTTTTTCTTTTGGAAAATAATAAAGAAAATGTAAAAAGCTGACACAGAATAATAAAAGCCGATTGTTGCTGAATGAGTAAGAATACAAAGCAATAATGCGGTAACCTTAGGGTTATGGACGACGTTCGAATTTATATACAAAGGGAGTTGTAAAATGAAAGGAATTACACGTTTTTCGAACAGTTTGATGGAGAGGTATTTACCGGATCCGTTTTTGTTTGTGATTATCTTAACTGTCGTCATTTTTGGTATGGGCTTAGGGCTGACTGATTCTTCGCCTGTACAGATGGTGGCATATTGGGGTGAAGGGTTCTGGGCATTACTCGCGTTTTCAATGCAAATGGTGCTGGTGCTCGTCACTGGTTTTGTCTTGGCAAGCAGCCCGATATTTAAACAAGGGCTGGGCAAGCTTGCCGGTTTTGCACGGTCGCCAGGTAGTGCGATTATTTGGGTAACCTTAGTTTCTCTGGCAGCGAGCTGGATCAACTGGGGATTTGGGTTAGTCATCGGTGCGTTATTCGCCAAAGAGTTGGCAAAGCGTGTTGAACATGTTGATTACCGTTTACTAATTGCCAGTGCCTATTCTGGGTTTATTATTTGGCACGCTGGATTCTCTGGCTCGATTCCTCTATCGATTGCCACAGAAGGCCATCCTTTCGTTGACAAAATTGGTATTATTCCGACGACTGCGACTATCTTTGCGGGTTATAACTTAATTATCGTTGCTGCGCTGGTCATTATTGTCCCGTTATTAAACCGTTTAATGATGCCAAAAAGAGAAGATACCGTTACCGTAAATCCAAAGGTTTTGGCTGATCCCGTCATTGAAAAGCTTCCGGAAAAATCGGACATGACACCAGCAGAACGTTTAGAAAACAGTTGGATTTTATCGATGGTCATAGGCGCATTGGGGCTTGCCTTTATCGTCTATTATTTTGTACAAAATGGCTTTGCGTTAACGCTAGACTTGGTCAACTTTATGTTTTTGTTCCTTGGCATCATATTCCACGGAACGCCTCGCAAGTATTTGATTGCCGTTCAAGAAGCGGTCAAAGGCGCAGGCGCTATCATCGTTCAGTTTCCGTTTTATGCAGGTATTATGGGCATGATGACGGCATCTGGTTTGGCAGCCGTTATGTCAGAAGCATTCGTTAGCGTTTCGACAGCAGACACGTTGCCACTTTTTGCATTCTTAAGTGCAGGACTTGTCAACTTTTTCGTCCCTTCGGGTGGTGGACAATGGGCAGTGCAAGCGCCAATTATGCTGGAAGCTGCGGAAATGCTTGGTAGTGACCCCGCGAAAGTTGCCATGGCCGTCGCATGGGGCGATGCGTGGACAAATATGATTCAGCCATTTTGGGCGTTGCCTGCACTGGCAATCGCTGGACTAAAAGCCAAAGACATCATGGGCTTTTGTGTCATTGTTTTGGTCGTCAGTGGCGTTGTGATCGGGTTAGGGTTGTTGTTTTTATAATTAAAAAATAGCCTTAGCGTGACAGCTTAATGTTTAGACCTTGCCTGATTGATGGGCAAGGTCTTTTTTTATGAAAATAATTCAAGTGGTATATCTATCGCTGCCTATCTAAAATTGTTCAAATAAGCGACAATACCCGCATACATTCTAAGCATATATTGAGAGGTTTATATGCCCTTAGAAGCGCATATAGAAACATATATCGAAACGCATATTATTTTTTAATAGTAGACATCTATTACTGTTAACCCAAATGAAAAGGCAATCCTAAATGACCAATAGTAACCCGTATGATTTTGCACCTTTACAGCCCACAGGTAGAAACGAGACTGATACTGCCAATACCTATGCGCCTGAAGATATGATTAAAATATACGAGCAGCAGTTTTTGATCCCAATACCTGAAGACAAGCTAACTGAGTTTTTACCCGCGCTAAAAAGATTTTATGACATCGATAATAATACGCTGGATGTCAGTGCTATTATTTTCGACGCAATCGCAGACTCCTCTATCATTTACAATCATAAAATTAAAGTAGGCGACTATCAAATACTGGGCGGATTGGTAGAGGAAGCGATCGAATATGATGAAGATAATAAAAATGATGAAGGTGTTGAAGACAAAGAAATCCAAGCCTATACTTTAGAGTGTCAGCGTACTTTTTTTATCAATGATATAGAGATACTTTATCATTTTAATTTATTTATTTATGGCGATGGTTATTCTACTTTAACCAAAAAAGACACTGTACTAGAAAAAATGTATTGGTTCGTGAGAGGCAGATTCGAAGAGAATTTATTGGATGACTCTGAAGACAATGACAGTTTAGACTCTATTAATGAGCAGCTAGCCAGCTTAGGTATTCGGGCAATGGATCTGACGACCATAGATGAGATCGTAAGCTATGTAGAAGACAGCATCATAGATGATGCCATGGTGGACGAGCTTAATAAATTATTGGATAATGCGGAATAGCCTGAAAGATAAGTCTGGTACTTCCGATCAAGTTGGTTATGATTTGTACCAAGACAGTGGTAATCTGGCAAAGTTATATATTCAGACCCCTATAGATGATAACGTTATTTAATAATAAGGTATAATTAATGATAAAAGCGCTCCTAAAGGGGGCGCTTTTTGATACATAAAACCAGTGTTATTCAGGCTATAGTTGAGGCAATTCAAAAGTTTATGGTGTGTTAAATAGATTACAAATACTCACGGTTAGCGCCATGGTCAAAAGATCAAATACGCCCTAATACAAAACCATTAGCCCTAATACAAAATCATCAATAAGGCACATCGCTATGGAACAAGCACAAAACGCTGTAGAACACAGACCTGTATTCATGCCCAAAGTCAACAGTGACAATTTGGTAAAAACGGATATGGTTAGGTTTGAGCGGCATGTGGGATTTGCAACTAGACAGAAGAAAAAGTCCATCAATGACCTGCAACAAGTCATTCGTAAAAAATATGGATTTAAGCAAGTGTTAGAGCTGTCTAGCAAATCTGGCAATAAGTTAAGTTTTCCACTAAGCCCGTTCAGCTTAAAGATCACTGATGAGCATGATGGCAATCAATACAGTGTCGAAAATGCCTTTCAAGCCAGCATGGTTTTTGAGGACGGTGGGCCTTACCTTGACTTGCTGACAGTACCGCCAAGACAAGCCAGAAAGGACGAGCGATTAACCACCTCAGGAGAACTCACTGGCTATAATTATTTTGGTATGGAGTGGGGTGTAGAGCCGTTAACTGTGTTTTATGATTGGCTGTATGTAAATGCCCTAAAGCAAAATCCTCAGCTGCACGAGGAAGTGATGCAATATCAGGCCTTTACTGACATCACCTTTAATCCCAAAAAATCTATCCATTGTGCCGCTTATGCATTGGCTTTGTTTGTGGCGCTCAATAAACGAGAGTTGCTCGATAATATTGAAGACCCAATAGCGTTTTATAATTTATGTGATGAGTTCAAAATCAGTAATACTGAGCAGCTTTTGGAAGAGGGTTGGGTCTAATGGCTAGACAGAATATGCTTTAGTACGCATAGTCAAAAGACCCTAAAAATGCTACGGCACTGCTGATCTCAGTTTTTCTTGCTTGCTGTGCTTGCGCAGACAGAGGCTACAAAAAATTGATATCAGCAGTGCATGATGTATCGATATTACTTTTCACTGACTATATATAGTTCAAATGTTTAAACACCACTCCCAATCCGCTCAGCCAATGCCTGCAACTTAGGCACTATCATCGCCGCATAGTCGGCGCTTTCCCAGTTGGCGCTTGGCACACTGGCATTGAGCGAATAAGCGTATTGTCCCGTTGCGACATCATACACCCCAACAGCGACTGCTAATATATCAGTAGAAAACTCCCCATCTGACACGGTATAGCCATGCGTCACATAATGCTCTGCCGCGTCGGCTAGGGCAGTTTGCGCGTGGTTATAATCCTCTATAGACAAATGCTCTTTTAGATTGCTACTGATCACAGCCTGTCTCGCTTGCGTACTTGCCGCATAAAAAGCACGCCCGATAGCAGTACGTGCGACGGGTACGGCTGAGCCAACTTGTAAATTGACCGATAAGCGTGCAGGGCTACGACAGCAGGCGTGATAGCGCATCTCACCTTCGACTTCAGTTGCCAAATTCACCGATACTTCATTGCTACTGGCGAATTGCCGTAATAGTGGCTCAGCATACGAGACCATGTCATGGCGACTCCACGCGGTGGCGCTTAGCCGTACAGCACTACTGCCCAATTGATACTGTCCGTATTCATTCGTACGTAAAAACCCAAGCGAGGTTAACGTATGGATAAGGCGAGTAACGGTCGCTTTTGGCAGATTTGTCATCTGACACAATTGCTGATGAGTGAGCCGCTCATGATGCTCAAAAGCGGCCAGCAATATCAATCCGCGACCCAGTGCCGTTACAAATTGTCGGTCATTATCCTCCTTGCTTTGGCTCATTATTCCATGCATTCGTCTCAGTAGCGGCGTAGCTGTCGATAAGGGTGTTGTCATTTTATACTCATCTTTTTTTTATAAAGGTTTACAGCGTGGCTAAATTTTGCTTAAATGGTTTTAAATTATGAAACTAAGTTTCGCACAGCGGAATAACGAAGTCAATGACTTGTTAAACCAATTGATGTATCAATCACTACTCGTCAGTCAGGATGACTGATACCAAGGAGATCCACATGGCAACATCTACCAGCCCACGCTTTGATTGGGAAGATCCTTTTTTATTACGCGACCAGCTCACTGAAGAAGAGCGCATGGTCACGGACAGCGCCCGTCAGTTTTTTCAAAAAGAGCTGATGCCGGGCATCGTTGAGGCCAATCGTAATGAGAATTTTGATCGTAATATCATGCGTCAAATGGGTGAAATGGGCTTACTTGGCGTGACTATCGAAGGTTACGGCTGTGCTGGTTTATCCAGTGTTGCCTATGGTCTGATTGCCAAGGAAGTGGAAGCAGTTGACTCCGGATACCGCTCTGCGATGAGCGTGCAGTCAAGCCTAGTGATGCATCCTATTTGGGCATATGGCACAGAGGAACAAAGAGAGCGTTATTTGCCTAAGCTTGCTTCAGGCGAATATGTCGGTTGCTTTGGTTTGACTGAGCCAGATTCGGGTTCTGATCCGTCATCGATGTCGACGCGTGCGCGCGCAGTGGACGGTGGTTACGAGCTGACAGGTAATAAAATGTGGATCACCAACAGCCCAATCGCTGACGTGTTTGTCGTCTGGGCAAAAGATGATGCAGGCGAGATTCGTGGTTTTGTTTTAGACAAAGGCATGAAAGGTCTGTCAGCGCCGAAAATTGAAGGCAAATTCTCATTACGTGCCTCAGTCACGGGCGAGATTGTCATGGACAAAGTATTTGTTCCTGAAGCCAATGCTTTCCCAGATATCCGTGGTTTAAAAGGGCCATTTGGCTGCTTGAATAAAGCCCGTTATGGTATCGCTTGGGGTTCAATGGGTGCCGCTGAGTTCTGCTGGAAAGCGGCTCGTCAATACACGCTAGATCGTAAGCAGTTTGGTCGTCCATTGGCAGCAACGCAGCTGGTACAGCTAAAGCTGGCCAATATGCAGACTGAAATCACCTTAGGTCTACAAGCTGCGCTACGTGTTGGCCGTTTGATGGATGAAGACAACGCAGCGCCTGAGATGATTTCACTCATTAAGCGTAATAACTGCGGCAAGGCACTTGATATCGCTCGTATCGCGCGTGATATGCATGGCGGTAATGGTATCTCTGATGAGTTCCATATCATTCGTCATGTGATGAACTTGGAAGCTGTCAACACTTATGAGGGCACGCATGACATCCATGCGCTTATCCTAGGCCGTGCACAGACAGGTATTCAAGCATTCTTTTAAACTGATTTTAAGTTAAAAGTGTTTGGTACACCTGTATTTTATTACGTACGTTATTGTTTTGCTTTTTACGAAGCATTTATAGGCAGTAGCGTACGTTTTTCAGTTGTTCTTCATGATTTAACCGTTAAGCAGCTAAATGATAAAGAACAATTTTATGATCAAAAAATCAAAGAACACACGACACAATAAGGGATTATTATGACTGATATGGCTAATATGCCAAAGGGCGCATTGCATGGTATCAAGGTGCTCGATTTATCGAGAGTGCTGGCTGGCCCTTCTTGTACACAAGTGTTAGCTGATCTTGGTGCCGAAGTCATTAAAGTTGAGCGTCCTCATATCGGTGATGAAACGCGCCATTGGGCACCGCCAACATTCAGCGATGATACGTCCGCTTACTACGCCACTATTAACCGCAATAAAAAATCACTGACGGTAGATATCACCACGCCAGCAGGGCAGACCATTATTAAGCAGCTGATAGCTGACAGTGATATCTTGGTCGAGAATTTTAAAGTCGGTGGTCTTAAAAAATATGGCTTGGATTATGACAGTCTCAAACAAGACCATCCACGTCTGATTTATGCGTCATTGACGGGTTTTGGGCAGACAGGACCAGATGCCAAACGCCCAGGTTACGACTATATTGTCCAAGGGTTGTCAGGGCTAATGAGCATTACAGGTCCGAGTGATGGCGAACCGCATAAGGTTGGTGTGGCAGTCGTCGATTTATTTGCAGGCTTGCAGCTGACGATTGGCATTCAAGCAGCACTGCTAGCACGTCAAAATACTGGACTTGGTCAACACGTTGATGTAGCACTGCTTGACAGTGCGCTGGCGATGTTAGCTAACGTCGGTATGAATCATTTGGCCTCAGATAAGATACCGCCAAGACTGGGCAATCAGCATCCTAATATCGTGCCTTATCAAGTATTTGCAGGTCAGGGTGAAGCACATTTTATCTTAGCGTGTGGTAATGACAGCCAGTTTGCCAAATTGTGTGAGGTGCTAGGTGTAGATTGGCATAGCGACAGCCGTTTTGCGACCAATCCACAACGTGTTGCCAATCGTGAGCTGCTGTGCGGTGAGCTAACTAAACAATTTGCCAAGCAACCACGCAACTATTGGTTAGAGGTATTAGATCAAGCAGGCATTCCGTGCGGGGCGATTCATAACGTGGCTGAAGCCTTGGCCATGCCGCAAGCACTGGCACGTGAAATGATAGTTGATTTCACCGCGCAAGGCAGTCCAGTACGCGCACTGGGCAATCCTATCAAACTATCCGCATCACCTGTTAGCTATCGTACGCCACCACCACAATTGAGTGAGCATACTGACAGTACGCTTGCTGATTTAGGCTACGACAGCGAGATGATTGCTAAGCTAAAAGCGGATGGGATTGTTTAAGGCCCATCCTCAATTTAAACGACATCGACCAAATGCCAAGTAAGATTTTTGATTTTTTGCTCAAAAAGCTAAGCCAAATTCTCCGCCTTCAAACCCAAACGCTGCTCAATTTGTTCAGCCAATTCAATCAGCACAGCACTCACCTCAGCATACTTAGACTCGTATTCTGCCTGCAAAAAGCTAACCGCCATACCTGCAACGGCATTGCCTGAAGCATTGCGAATATAAGTACCCAAACAGTACATACCTTCGCGTAATTGCCCGTCATCGAGTGAAATACGACTGTCATGAATGGCGCTTAGCTCAGCAGATAAGCTTACAAAGTTATCGACACCATTTGGTGTGAGCGGCTGAGGAAAGATACCTTCGTACAAAGATTCGATGGTTTGCATTGAGAGCGTAGACAACAGCGCTTTACCAGTCGCTGAAAATACTGCCGGTACGCGCACACCAGCACGGAAAGTAAAACCAAGCGGGGCAGGCGTTTCGTGACAGGCTAAAAAAACAACTTCGCCCAAGTCCAATTTAGACAAGGTCACAGTATGTTGTAGCAAAACAGGATGTTGGACGATGAGGTCTTTAAATAACTGTATAACGCCTTGCTGCTGCTCATACTTGCCAGCCCAATACATCAAATACGAGCCTAAGTGAAAGCGGCTGTCACTATCTTTATAAATGACATGCTTGCCCAATAAGCTTTGCAATATATTGTGGGTTGAGCTACGCGGCAGTCTTAATTGCTTAGCGATATGAGCGGCAGTCAAGGGTTGTTGACTTGCCGTAATTAAATCTAAGATTTGAAAAGTTTTGTCCAATGCTGGAACGGCTGTTGTGCTCATAAGTTGCCTATCAAAAAGTAAAAATAGAAATAGTGAAGATAATATTCAAAATAATCTTAATAAAGGTTGCAAAGAGTGGCTCATCATTCTTATAATGATGTCTCATATATAGAATTAACGTTCAGTATATTGAACAAATTACAGATGAGCAATAATTATTACTGACTGACCGTTTTGATTTTATTCTCTTGTAATGAGCTATTCAACAATGGATGGTGTTGCCGTTTTTTTTAAATGGCATCGTTTTTAGTTGCCATTTTGAATTGCCACATTGTTCAATAGCTTACTCATAATAAATGCGCAAATCACGACCAACATGGAGTGTTACGATGCCAAAAAATACGCTAACCCTATCAAATCCAGATTTACTCAAACAATCTTGCTTCATTAAAGACGGCTGGCATGCTGCTAGTGATGACGCTGTGCTTGATGTAAACAATCCTTTTAATGGCGACCTCATCGGTACCGTACCAAGTCTCACCACAGAAGATGTCAACGAAGCTGTTGCTTATGCTCATGACGTCCAAGCAGACTGGGCAGCAAAAACAGCCAAAGAGCGTGCAGAGTTATTGCAAAAGTGGGCTGATCTGATCGATGCCAATAAAGAAGATTTGGCCATCATCATGACCGCTGAGCAAGGCAAGCCGCTGACTGAGTCACGCGGTGAAGTAGGCTACGCCAATAGCTTTATCCGTTGGTTTGCCGAAGAAGGCAAGCGCGTTTACGGTGATGTGATTCCTGCCAATAGCACACAGCTACGTCACGTCGTCCTTAAGCAGCCAGTCGGTGTTTGTGCCGCTATCACGCCTTGGAACTTCCCAGCTGCGATGATCACGCGCAAAGTTGCTCCTGCACTAGCAGCAGGCTGTACGATTATCGTCAAACCTGCTACTGAGACACCGTATTCTGCATTGGCGCTAGGCGTATTGGCTGAGCAAGCGGGTATTCCAGCTGGCGTCATTCAAGTAGTGACTGGCAAATCTTCGGTCATTGGTGAGATCTTAACGGGTGATGCCCGCATTCATAAATTGTCATTTACAGGCTCTACAGAAGTAGGCCGTACGCTGATGGCACAATGTGCGCCGACTATCAAAAAGCTATCGTTAGAGTTAGGTGGCAACGCACCATTTATCGTCTTTGATGATGCCGATCTCGAAAAAGCCGCTACCGGCTTAATCGCTTCCAAATATCGTAATGCTGGTCAGACCTGTGTCTGCGCCAACCGCGTATACGTGCAAGACAGTATCAAAGATAAATTTTTAGACGTCTTTGTCAAAAAAGTCGCTGAGTTGAAGGTCGGTAACGGTTTAGAAGAAGGCGTCGATATCGGCCCTCTTATCAACAAAAAAGCGTTAGATAAAGTACAGGCCTTGCTCAAAGATGCATTAGATAAAGGGGCAAAACTGGTCACTGGCGGTAGTGTCAACGCTGCTTCAGAACTGACTTATAACCCAACGGTTATTACAGATATTAGCAGTGATATGGATATCGCCTCTGAAGAAATCTTTGGACCGATTGCGACCATCTTTACGTTCAAGGATGAAGCAGAAGTTATTCGTGCTGCTAACGATACCATCTATGGCTTGGCCGCTTACTTCTACAGTAGCGACTATGCACGCTCATGGCGCGTTACCGAAGGTCTGGAGTACGGCATCATCGGTCACAATACTGGTTTGATTTCTACCGAAGTTGCCCCATTTGGCGGCGTGAAGCAGTCTGGATTTGGCCGCGAAGGTTCAAAATATGGCATCGAAGACTATGTCACGACTAAATACTGGTGCTCTGATATTAGCTAATAGCCCATAACATAGGTTAGTTGGCTCAATAATCAGCAAAACATCAATTAGCACAAATTTTTAGATATCTGTGGTGTTTTATGTCAAATAAACACCATTCGATCTCTACTGAGTACAAAGACAAACATCAAATAAACCGCCAATCACTAGATGGCACTTATGTTACGAACAAAGAAAAGGACATTTCTATGACGACTACCAATCAATCATTACTTGAGCGCCGCAAAGCTGTTTTACCAACAGGGTTGGGTGTTGCCTTTCCTATCTTTGCAGAAAGAGCAAAGAACTCAGAAGTTTGGGACGTGGAAGGCAATCGTTATATCGATTTCGTTGGTGGTATTTCAGTATTGAATACCGGTCACAGCCATCCAAAAATCACCCAGCGTGTCCATGAGCAGCTCGACAAATTTACCCATACTGCTGCACAAATGATTAACTATGAGTGCTATGTTGATTTGGCTGAAAAGCTGTGCGAAAGAGCCCCTATCAGTGGTGATACTAAAGCTTTCTTTTTAACCACTGGCGCAGAAGCGGTTGAAAACTGTATCAAGATTGCTCGTGCTAAAACCCGTCGTCCAGGCATCATCTCTTTCGTTGGTGGTTGGCATGGTCGCACCATGATGTGTATGAGCTTGACTGGTAAAGTCTTGCCATACAAAAAGAACTTTGGCCCGATGCCAGGTCCTGTGTTTCATGCGTTATTTCCCGCAGAAGAGTTGAACGTCACCGAAGCACAAGCGCTACATAGTCTTGAGATGATTTTTCAAGCAGATATCGACCCTAGTGAAGTGGCTGCGATGATTATCGAGCCAGTACAAGGTGAGGGTGGTTTCCATCAAGTGACACCATCATTTGCCAAATCTTTGCGTGATATCTGTGACGAGCATGGCATCGTCTTGATTTTTGATGAAGTACAGTGTGGTTTTGCGCGTACGGGTACGTTGTTTGCCACTGAGCAACTAGGCGTTGAGCCTGATTTGATGACTGCTGCCAAGAGTTTGGCAGGTGGCTATCCTATCTCTGCGGTCATCGGCCGTGCTGACATCATGGATGCCCCGCAAGTAGGCGGCTTGGGCGGTACTTATTCTGGTAATCCACTTGCTTGTGTGGCAGCGCTTGCGGTCATGGAAGTCATCGAAGAAGAAAACTTGCTTGAGCGAAGCATTGAGATTGGTGACAAAATCGAAGCTTTCTTAAAGGACTTAAACTTAAGCAGCATCGGTCATATTCGTCATAAAGGTGCAATGCTAGCATTTGAATTAATCGATAGCGAAGGCAAGCCTGATGCCGCAGCCGCAAACAATCTGAAAGCAAAATCATTCGAGCAAGGTTTGCTACTAGCGTCTTGTGGTATGTATGGCAATGCCATTCGTGTGATGGTGCCACTGACGGTCGAAGATGAAGTGCTACAAGAAGGTCTTGATATCATTAAAGGCATCTTAACGGCTTAATAAGTATCGAGCCAATAGTTGATAGAGCAGCAAGATTGCCCCTATGGCACTCGCTTTGAGTACATTTTTTACAACGGCGCCTTGCAAGTCAAGACGCCGTTGCTGTCTCTGCTATTTGAATATCAAACAAGTAGTACGTAACAGCTTGGATCAAAAGGTATATATGATAATTATGATGGGTGCTATCCCACTAAACAAAACATAGTGTGGCCGTAAAGGGTTAACACGGATGACACACAGACAAGGAGCAAGTTATGTCTGAATTAAAAAAAACGTTAGGGACGCTAGATATTATCGCCTTAGCATTTGGTGCTATGGTTGGCTGGGGCTGGGTGGTTTTAGCTGGCGGCTGGATTTTATCTGCCGGTACGTGGGGCGCAATGCTGGCGTTCTTTATCGGTGGTTTGGCAGTGATACTGATTGGCGTGACTTATGCTGAGCTGGCAGCCTCCATGCCGATTACGGGCGGTGAGCATACTTATACCCATCGAGCGCTGGGGGTAAATGTGTCCTTTATTTGCTCATGGAGTATTCTATTTGGGTATTTCTCAGTGGTCGCCTTTGAGGCGGTTGCCTTGCCGACAGTCGTAGAGTATTTTATCCCCAACTATAACCAAGGCTATCTCTGGACGATTGCAGGTTGGGACGTCTATGCTACTTGGGTGGGCGTCGGGATGTTGGGTTCAATCATTGTGACTTGGCTCAATATTCGTGGTATGGAAGTCAGTGCATGGTTCCAAAAAACGGCGGTATTGGGCATTTTATTCGTTGGTACATTACTGTTCATCGGTGCCGTCTTATTCAATCCTGAGAGTTCAAATTCTATACAAGCGCCAGCCTTTATTGGCGGTGCCGCAGGGGTCATGGCTGTTATCGTGATGGTACCCTTTATGTTTGTGGGCTTTGATGTCATTCCACAAGCAGCAGAAGAGATTGATTTGACTCGTCCTAATATTGGCAAGTTTTTGATTCTCTCTATCGTTGTTGCGGTGATGTGGTATGTGGGTATCGCTTGGAGTGTGGGCACGACTTTACCACTGGTACAAGCAGAAAACTCAACCCTCGCTACTGCTGATGCGATGACCAATGCGTGGCAAGGAAAATGGGCAGGTATCTTGTTGGTTATTGGCGGTGTACTGGGTATCTTATCAAGCTGGAATGCTTTCTTGATCGGTGGTAGTCGTCTGCTTTATGCCATGTCAAAAGCACGTATGTTGCCAGCCTTCTTAAGCAAGCTGCATCCAAAATATAATACGCCATCCAATGCAATCTTATTAATCGGTGGTTTGGCGACACTAGCGCCATTGTTCGGTCGTAAAATGCTGGTGTGGATCGTGGATGCAGGTGGTTTTGGTATCGTGATTGCTTATACCTGTGTGGCGATATCATTCTTAGTTCTACGCTACCGCGAGCCTGATATGGTACGTCCATTCAAAATACCCGCAGGCAAGCTGGTCGGTATGGTCACGATTGCGCTTAGCATTGGTATGTTGATGTTGTATATGCCAGGTATGCCATCGGCACTAACCGCCATTGAGTGGTGGATTTTCTTTGGTTGGACTGTTTTAGGTATTGCATTATATGGCTATGCAAGAGTGAAATATCCAGGCATTAGTGAGTCTATTATGGCAGAAGAGCTGCGTGAATTAAAAATCGTCAATCAGTTGTGGTTAAAAGACAATCCACCTAAGCGCTAAGTTTTTCGATAAAATATTTTTTAATCAATGATCACTCAACAAAAAGCCTAACATTCAATGTTAGGCTTTTTGTTTATCTAAGAAAAACACTATCGATTACGATTTGTCACGAATCAACTTATAGTTTAAAAACTCAGTGATACCAAGGGTACCAAGCTCGCGACCAAATCCAGAGCGTTTAACGCCGCCGAATGGGGTATTGGCCTCACTACCAGAAGGCGCGTTGATAGTCACCATACCGACATCTAATTGCTCAGCAATCTCTGCTGCCAATGCTGCGTCTTGAGTTTGAATTGAAGCACCTAGACCAAATGGTACATCATTGGCAATTTTGATAGCATGCGCAATATCATTCGCTTTGTAGATAACGGCGACAGGACCAAATAGCTCCTGACGATAGACATCCATTGAGTCATCAACATCTGCCAATACCGCAGGGGCAAACCAAGCACCTGGCTTGTCTTTAACGATGCCACCCTCGACTAATACCGTTGCACCGGCTTTGACAGCACTGTCTAACTGCTCTTGCAAATTGTTTGCTGCCGCCTTCGAAGACATCGGGCCAATGAAAGTATCTTCATTTTGTGGATCAGCTAGGGTCATGCCACGTACGACATCGGTAAAGCCTTTAACAAACTGGTCGTACACGCTTTCAACGATGATTAAGCGTTTAGCAGCATTACAAGCCTGTCCAGTGTTACCAAAACGACCTATGATTGCACCTTGTACGGCCTGCTCGATGTCAGCATCCGCCGCAACGATAAACGCATCAGAGCCACCAAGCTCTAAAACGACCTTTTTGAGGGCGCCACCAGCTACTTTTGCAACTGCTTGTCCTGCACGTTCAGAACCTGTCAACGAGACGCCTTGCACTCTGGTGTCTTCAATAATAGTCGCTGCTTGATCGTTGGTAGCGAAGACATTGTTATACACGCCACTAGGTAAGCCGGCGTCTTTTAGAATATCAACGATAACTTCTGCGGTGTTAGGGCACTGCGGCGCATGTTTTAAGATAATGGTGTTACCTGCCATCACGTTTGGTGCCACAAAACGAGCTACCTGATAATGCGGGTAGTTCCATGGCATGATGCCAAGTAAAACGCCAACTGGGAGCTTTTCTACTGAGGCAGAACCTTGATCCACATCAATGGTATTTGGTGCTAATAGTTGCTCACCGTTATCTGCATAATAGCGATAAATTTGAGCAACCAGTTGGAGCTCACCCTTTGCTTGTGCGAGAGGCTTGCCCATTTCGTTGGCAACGATACGTGCTAGCTCATCTTGGCGCTCAATATAGATGTCAGCTATTTTATTTAATAATGCACTACGTTCGCTAAGCGAGGTCTTTTGCCAGTCTTGATAAGCATTATTTGCTTGCTCAATAGCGTTTTGGATATCTTGTTCAGTGGCGGTAGGGTAAGTGGCTTCTACTTCACCAGTGGCTGGGTTATTAACTTGATAATCGCTCATAGTTATGTCCTTTTTTAAAATATTATTGGGTTCAAAATCCATTTGGGTCTATATTTTTATGCGGCTGCTTTTAGTTAATACTTTTAGTTGCTGCTTTTAATTGATGATTTTGGTTGCTGCTGCGTAATGCAATGAATATTGCCGCCACCAAACACAATCTCTTTCGTTCGTACTCCCACTACCTGATGTTGAGGAAAGACTTTTTCAAGCTGCTCGATAGCGAGTGCATCATTTATATCATCATATTGCGGTACGATGACAGCGTCATTACAAATTAAAAAATTGGCATATGAGGCAATACAGACGTCACCCGTTAAGCGCGCCTTGGCATCATCAGATTGTTCAATATCATAATGTTCAGGCAAGGTGACAGAGTTTTTGGTACAGCAAAGCTTATGGACTTTTAAACGTCTGCCTTTTGCATCAGTCATATTTGAGAGCTGCTCATAGGCTTTTTGCGTGGCTTCATAAAACGGATGCTTAGGGTCGTCAGTAAACAAGCAAACCACTTCACCAGGGCGCGCAAAGCAAGCGATATCGTCAATGTGACCTGTAGTCTCATCAGGATCAATACCGTCATCAATCCACAGCACTTTTTGTACATTGAGATAGGCTTTTAGCTTGTCTTCAATTTGAGCTTCGGTTAGGTGCGGGTTGCGCCCTGGGCTTAGCAGACACATGCGTGTAGTCAGAACCGTGCCTTCACCATCGACATGAAATGCACCGCCTTCCATCACAAAGTCATCCGTTCGATAGCGTTTGATATCTAAATGGTCACATAAGCGTTCAGCCAGCTTATCATCGTCATCCCACGGCGAGTATAGCCCGTCATAGTCGCCGCCCCATGCATTGAATGTCCAATCACAAGCGCGTAGCTCACCTGCTTCATTGATTAAAAATGTCGGGACAGTATCACGCGCCCAAGCATCGTTGCTGGGCATGGATATGACGTCGATGTCAGCAGGTAGACTATCGCGGCATGATTGATAATCATCAGGATTGACCAGTACGCCAACCTCACAAAATCTGTTGATTGCCAATGCGACATCAGCATAAGCTTTCTGAGCAGGAGTGGCTTGTTGTCGCCAGTTATCAGCACGGTATGGCCATACCATCCATATTTTTTGTATAGGCTCAAATTCTGCTGGCATGTAAAAGCCGTTTTGTTGTGGTGTTGAGCCAGTGATTGATTGGTTCGGTAATAATGACATATAGAGCACCTTATTTGACGATAGCGCGAGTGAGCTTGCTTGTTAACAAACCTTATCCATGAGTTAGCAACGTGCTATACATCGATGGACGACGATCACGGAAAATGCCCCATTGCTGACGTTCGATAGCCAGTTGATCTAAGTCAAAAGTCGTACTAAGTATCTGTTCTTTATCTTTAGATGCTTCTTGGATGATCTCACCGCGACCATCCGTGATAAACGAGCTACCATAAAACTGCATGGTACTGTCATTTCCGTTTTGAGTAATCGTCTCAGTGCCAATACGATTGGCTGCTACGACTGGCATGAGATTAGCGGCAGCATGACCTTGCATACAGCGTTGCCAATGGCCTTTTGAGTCGATGTCCAATGTTGGCTCATCACCAATCGCAGTCGGATAAAACAGTATTTCTGCACCCATTAATGCCATGCTACGAGCACACTCAGGGAACCATTGATCCCAGCAAATACCGACACCGATTTTGGCATACTTGGTTTGCCAAACCTTGAATCCAGTATCGCCGGGGGTAAAGTAGAATTTTTCGGCATAAGGAATGCCATCTGGTATATGCGTTTTACGATAAGTGCCAATTATCTCGCCATCGGCATCAATCACGGTCACGCTATTAAAAAAGGTATTGCCTGATTTTTCATAGAAGCTAATCGGCAATACCACTTGCAGCTCTTTAGCCAACTGTTTGAAGTGATTGATAGCCGCATTATCCTCAACTGAAGTCGCCAGCTTAAAGTAATCAAAGTCATGAACTTGGCAGAAGTAGGGCGTCTCAAATAACTCTTGTAGCAAGATGATATTGGCACCCGCTTTGGCGGCTTTGGTGACCAAATCAGTTGCAGTGGCAATATTTTGTTGTATATCCCAACCACATGCCATTTGAGTCGTGGCAACGGTAACATTTCGCATGATCTAAATCCTTATCGTATTTATTAGTGAGTACCATATAAAAGGCTTGTTTTGACTGATTAACGAACCATCTCTCATTGCCCGCTAATCAATGATTAAAATAATAGCGTTAAGGTTGGCTTAAGCCATCATATAACCCAAGCCTAAGAAGGTGACGACGGATAAGCCCGCACCGAGCATGGCATAGGGGAACTGGGTAAAAGCGTGCTGCATGGGGGAGCAGCCAGCACCTTGCGCGGCAAGTAGCGATGAATCACTAAAGAAACAAGCATGACTACCAAATGAAGAAGCAGATAACAATGCGCCAATCATAAGGGGAGTGCTAACGCCTAGGGCGAGCGATATCGGGAATACGATGGGCATCGCAAGGACATACAGACCCCAGCTTGATGATGTGGCAAAAGTTAAGAAAGCCATGACGGCAAAGATGACGGCAGGGAAAATAATAATGGTCATATAAGGCGTGATAGCCTCAATCACATATGAGGTCATACCAAGCTCATCATTAATGGCTTTTAAGAAAAAACCACCAATAACAGTTGAGAGTGGATAGAGCATGACTTTAAAGCCTTTAAAAATGGCTTCAACTTGCGTCTCAAAACTTAAAATTCCTTGCATCCAATAGACAACGACGGTCACAAAACAGGTCAGTAATGCACCGCGTAATAGATCGACTTCGAAGTAGACCGTAGAGACAATCAGTAAGATCATTGGGAAAGCAAAGTTTGCGATATTGGCTTTGAACGATAGCTTACGTTTGGCTTGGACGTTTGAGATCAGTTGCTCCTCGACAAAGGCTTCCGGAACAGGATTACCGGCTTTGGCACGTGCCTCTGCTTTTTTCATCGGACCCCAGTCACCCAAAATGCCATACGCTACCAAGAATACAATCAAAAGTGCAAACCAAGCATACGCCATATAAGGAATCGCGCTGATATAAAGCCCAATACCTTCACCATCGCCAGCCACGCCATTTTCTTCTAAAAGACCTGCAAAGTAGACTGCCCAAGTAGAAATAGGCACGATAATACACATAGGAGCTGCGGTTGAATCGACGATATAAGCAAGCTTCTCACGAGAAACGTTATAGACGTCAGTGAGTTTTTTGACGGAGGTAGATACTGCTAGACAGTTTAAATAATCATCAATGAAAACCACCACGCCCAAAGCAAAGGTGGCCAATAATGACTGACGGCGCGATTTAATGATTTTTTGTAGCCATTCACTAAAGCCATCTAGACACCCACTAATCTCAAGCAGTTGAATGAGACCACCCATCAGACCACAGACGAGAACAATCCAAATAATGGTCTCATTACCTAGCACCATCGACATGTTGTCTGCAAAAGGGGAGACCAAATCAAAAGGATTGAGCATCACGAGGCCAGCGACACAGCCTGCGATCATGGATTCAAATGGTCGCCTAGAGACAATGGCAGTGACTAATACCAATAATGTTGGTAATAAAGATAAGGCACCCCAAGATTGGTCTGGGGCACGGCTGGTAGATAGCCAAGCAAAAGCCAGATAGATGACGACGGCTACTATGACGGTGAGAAATACTCGCTTATTATGATACTGTCTTTCGACAGCATCATTGAGCTTCATGTTCATATTTACGCTCCCTGTAAAACCTCATTGTTTTTTTAAACAAGCTCTATTCTATGGTTGACGCGCGACAGACAGTAGCGAACCAATTTTCTATCGCGCCCTATCACAACAATCCGTTGCTATGATAGGTCAATGTAACGACAGCTTTTAAAATAAAAACACTTTGTTCAATGTTTATTATTCAAGGCTTTCATGCGTTTACATGCCAGTGGTATCTTTTAGCGCATACCACCATGAGCCCATAACCGAGTAAGGGACTCGCAGCGCTCGACCACCTGGGAACGGAATCCAAGGGATTTGTGCAAAAGCATCGAACTCTTTGGTTTTACCATTGATGGCATCAGCCAAGATTTGTCCAAACAAATGCGACCCTGTTACGCCATGACCACTATAACCATGGGCGAAATATACACGCTCATGTAGTTTGCCCATTTGTGGTACGCGAGAAAAAGACAAAGCAAAGTTCCCACTCCACGCATAGTCGATTTTGACATCACGTAACTCTGGGAAAATCTTATTCATGTTTGGTCTGATTTTAGCTGAGATGTCAGCTGGGTCTTGACCACCGTAGACTGTACCACCGCCAAATAACATGCGCTTGTCTGCTGAGAGACGATAGTAATCAAGAATATAGCGAACATCTTCGACACAAACATCGGTTGGGAGGAGCTGATCAGCTAAATCACCCAGCGGCTCGGTGGCGATAATTTGCGTCGATACAGGCATGACACGGTCAGTCAGTTTAGGGATGACTTTATTGAGATAGGCATTGCCGCACAGCACCGCTTGCTTACAAGTGACGGTGCCAAACTCGGTGATGACTTTGATAGCATCGTCCGCATACTCAATATCCACCACTAAGGTATTCTCATAAATCGTGCCGCCATTTTGTTCGATAGCTGCCGCTTCACCCAACGCAAGGTTTAGTGGATGAAAGTGTCCACCAGAGTGATCGATGACGCCGCCTACATAAGCATCTGATTTTATATGCTCTTGAATGCCATTTTTGTCCAGCATTTCCCGATCATGCATACCATGGCTTTCCCACAGGGCATGCGTTTCTTGCAAGTCTTTTAATTGTCCGTGGTTTAAAGCAGCAAAAATATTCTTTTCTTTGAGATCGCAGCTGATATCGTAGTCTCTAACAAAACGGCGAATGATTTTGCCACCGCGAGTCACGAGCTGACCGACGAAATCTGCATTTTCTTGACCGTAAGACTTTTTGATCTTTTGCAGGCTAGCATTTAGACCGTTGACGATTTGCCCGCCATTGCGGCCTGATGCGCCCCAACCAATCTGCGCACCTTCAAGCACGACGACTTCGTGGTCGGTTTCAATGAGATGCAGAGCAGTTGATAGGCCACTGTAGCCGCCACCTACCACACAGATTTCTACTTGAATATCATTTTTTAGCGTCGGTCTATCAGGCTTTGGATTACGACTGGCCGCATAATAGCTATCAGGATATTGCCCTTTGTCTGAATAATGCGGGATGTTGCGTGTGTTATTAGAAGGTGGGTTTTGGTTCGTTACTATGTTGCTATTTGGGTTGCTACTCGAGCTGCTATTTGACATATCAAACATCCTGTAAATAGGTGAGGTATTCAAGGTTGGTCACTTGCTGAGCAAAGCGTTTGGCTTCTTGCTTTTTGACCGCGATCAACAGCTCAATCATCTCGCTTGGGAACAGCGAATCAATGATATCACTGCTTTCAAACTGACGGATGGCCGAGAGCCAGTCTAGTGGCAAGGTCTTAAGTTCTGCTGCGTCGTAAGTAATGCTATTAATGGGTTCAGGCGCTTCTAGCTTGTTTTCGATGCCATACAGCATGCCTGCCAGTACCGCGCTACAGACCAGATAAGGATTGGCATCTGCCCCAGAGACACGGTGCTCGATACGGCGCGCTTTTGAGTCACCACCAGGGATACGCACGGCTGCGGTGCGGTTTTCATAACCCCACGACACATTGTTTGGCGCTAGCGTACCGGGTGTAAAGCGGCGATAAGAATTCACATGTGGGGCAAATAATAGAGTGCAATCTGACATGGTTTTTAGCAGACCAGCGACCGCGTGACGCAACATATCTGAGCCTTCATCTGATCCATCATCGAAGACGTTGTTGCCGTCTTTGTCTAATAAGCTGCAATGCACATGAAAGCCATTACCAGACTGTAGACCAAAAGGTTTTGCCATAAAGGTAGCGGTGAGCTTGTGACGAGCTGCCACGGCTTTGACCACTTGTTTAAATAAAATCGCATCGTCAGCGGCTTTTAATGGGTCGTCCACATGTAATAAATTGATTTCAAATTGACCACAACCATTTTCGGCCAGTGCTGCATCAGCAGGAATATCGAGTTTATTACATTGCTCATAGACTTCATCTAAGAATTCATCAAATTGCAGTAAGTCATTGATACTTAAAATAGAAGTTTTATTTAGTCTTAATCCACTTTTGGGGCGAATGGGAGGCTTAGGTGTCTCTCCCTCGGTATAGTCAACCAAATAAAACTCTAGCTCGGTTGCCATCACTGGCGTCAGTCCCAATGCTTTGAATTTTTTGCTGATATAGTCCAAAACATGGCGGGCATCACCGTAGTAAGGCTCATTGTCTTCGGTATATAACCAAATAGGTAGCAGCGATGAGGGTGCACTGGTATTGAGAAGGGGATAGGCAGCACGGCCAGTTGGACGGGCAATGGCATCGATATCGCCATTACATTGGGAAGACTCGATAACATCCGCGCCCCATATATCGACACCCAAGATTGACAGAGGTAATCGGATTGCCCCGTTTTCTGCTTTTTCCATTTGATCAAAAGGGATGCGCTTACCACGAAGCAAGCCATTGATATCACCTGCTGCAACATAGACGTATTCTGTGTTGTGTGCAGATTTGACCATTCCATTGGTTGTCATCATGTCTATTCTTCCTATGAATTTTTAGAATTGCTGGATTTGTTGCTGCTACATCTTTGCTATTAGGTCTGAGTGCGCTGTTAGTGACATTTATAACGAATACTTAATAAATAAGCGTTTGATAAATGGTCAACTGAATATGATACGTTTTCACCAAAGCCGACATTTTTTATCAATGGTATTAGCCACTTAGAGATAATTTTTTTAATAGTATTATTAAAACTAAAAGTTAATCTCTGTTTAGTAATATCGGTAATGACTTCCAATATATGGATGAAAACTATAGTTGTCAATTTTTATTTAAAATTATCTTAAAATAACCCAAAAAGGCCTTTTTAATACTAATATCGATATTAATGAAGTTTATAGTTTACATTTTGTGAGGCATTGTGTTAAATTTTAGCTAAATAAAGGATATGAATAATATGAATGGATTAAGTCTATTCATTATAACTAGGAAAGATAATATGAAAAATCCCAGACCTATTATTGCTATTGTGTCCTGTCATAAGATGGTTGATGGACAGCCAGCACAGGCGGTATATCAAAAATACATCGATGCAGTAAACTTCTACGGTGGCAATCCCATACTGCTACCAAATACGGCTGCCGATAGCGAAAACTTTGATGCGTTGCTCGAAATGGTAGACGGGATTTTATTGACGGGCAGTTACAGCAATGTCGCGCCAACTCGTTATGGCGCGACGCACGTCGAGGCAAAACAAGACTTAGGCCGTGATGAGCTAAGTTTCAAATTGTTGGCTTATGCAGATGAAAGAAACATGCCTCTGTTGGCAGTTTGCCGAGGTTTGCAAGAGATGAATGTTCATTTTAATGGCACGCTACATCCTGACTGGCGTGAAGTCGATGGGTTTTATGAACCACATTTAGAAGACAACACCCAACCGCTTGAGGTGCAATATCAGCCAGTACATGATGTGATCATTCATCCTGAGGGGAGACTGGCTGCATTTGGTAAAAAATGGCACGTCAATTCATTACACAAACAAGCAATCTATAAAGTAGGCGCGCGTTTATTGGTTGAGGCGTCAGCGCCTGATGGCTTGGTCGAAGCGATCAGCTTATTGCAACATCCATTTATGATTGGTGTACAATGGCATCCTGAGTTAAATTATGTGCAAGATAACTTGTCCAAATTTCTATTCACGGAATTTATTCACCATGCCAGAGAACCACAAACCAAATAGCACGACTAAAAGTAAGGCAGAAACTGCCGTCACTGACATTGATAGTATTGAGAGCGATGTTAATAGTATCGATGACAAAGATATAGTTGATATCGAAATAGATGATATCGATATCGATGATGAACTGATGGATTCTGACACGGCGTCATCTTCTGAAACAGATGAGCCATTGAAGGAAGACATTGGCAAAAAGATTAACCAGCTGCGTCTAGCGAAAGGTTACTCGCAACGTAAATTGGCCAAAATGTCTGGATTGACGAACACGTCTATTAGCTCTATTGAACGCAATAAGGTCAGTCCAGCGGTCAATACGTTAAAGGCTATCTTGACAGTACTAGGTTCTGATCTGACCACGTTTTTTAGCGACGAGTGGAAGGAGCCTAGGGCTAGAGTCATTGTGACGCCAAAGGATTTATTAGAGCTCAATGAACCCAATAGCAGAGTGTCGTTAAAACAAGTATATAACTGCAGTACGACAAGAAACCTAGGATTTTTGATTGAGACCTATCAACCCAATAGCTCAACGGAAGAAAAAATTGCTCACGAAGGGGAGGAGATTGGTACGGTTATCGAAGGTAAGATTATTATCCGTATCGAAGAAAGTACTTATTTGTTAAATCAGGGCGACAGCTACGTGATTGATACCACTCAGCCGCATACCTTTATCAATCCCACCGATAGCGTGACCCGCATTGTCAGCGCACATACACCAACGACGTATTAAACCCATTTTATATACTTTATTGGTTTTGATAAGGCTACTTCTATTTTTGAAGTGGCCTTTTTTTAATTAAAATGTACTGTCAAAAAGAGCATGTCCACTTTTACACGTATTGAATGATACATGGCGTCTATGGCTCTTGATGGTCTTCGGCTATCTCTGCTGTGTCCACTATTTTAGACGTTTCTTTGCTCAGTTTGACTGTTGCATTTTTATTGACGGGTTCGACGTTTTTGACGGCGACACTAAGAATAGGCTTAGCAGGTTTTTTGAGACTTTTTTTGATTCGTCGTACTGCTATAGCATCGGCTTTCGCTTGTTCTTCTGCAAGTGAATCATCATACAGACCTTGATATACCGCCAGCGTTTCTTCGATCATCTCGCGCATGGTAAATTTGTTGGTCATTTCTGGACGCGTTACGCTTTCTAGCTGGTTCCTAACAGCTTTGCATAGGGCATTGGCATTGTATTTTTTTACCAAGCCTTGCGGGTAGAGTGGCTGTAGAATTTCACTAAATGCTGCCTGATCCCAGCCAATAACGGGCGTGCCTAGGTGGATGGCTTGTAGGGCATTAATACCAATAGATTCAGGCTCATTTGCAAGCGCCATGACGATGTTGGCCGCCGATAGCCATTCCCGCATATCATTACGCTTACTACCCACATAAGTAATGCGCTCAGCCAGCTCCAATGTATTACTACGTTGGCGAAAATCTTCATGCGCGACATCACCATCTCTAAAATCATCGTCCATAATGATGGCATGAATATTAGGAAACTGTTCCTGCAGATTGCCCAATATATCGATGAGCCATTCTTGACCGTACTCGTTACCAATCACTGTCGGAAACACCAGCCACTTTTTATGCTCAAGCTCAGGATATTCAGCGAAAGTGTGCCGTAGCCAATAGACAGATGGATTGTGCCGATAAGGATAGCGACGGGTGTCGATACCGCGGTAAATGCGCTTAATGATCGTAGGATCGACATCTTCGCGGCGCAGTCCCTTTTTTAGATAGTTGGTGACACTATCAGATACCGTAATAATCGTGTCGACATCGAGCAACGCTTGTGAGTATTTATTAATAGGATAAAAACCATACATGGTCGAGACCAACTTTGGCAAACGCCTGACTCGTGCGCGGCGCAGTGCCAAATGTAATATCCATGCAGGTGTACGCGAATGTACATGAATCACATCAGGCTCGTACTTTTCAATCAGATGTCTAAGCGATGAGACTTGCAGCAACGACAGCCAAGATTTTTTATTCATGTGTAGCTGATGGTATATATTGCCATCACGTTTGAGACGCCTAACCAAATCATTATCTTCATCAGCGCTTGAGACAATGATAGACGTGTGCTCATTTTTGACCAATGCACGCCCAAGATGAAAAATGCCGCGCTCGGATTCATCATGCTTCAAAGACGACAGTAAGCGCATAACTTTCATAATAGCGTGGGTCACCGGTTAGTAATATCAATTTGCTATTGTCAGTTAAAAGCGCTAAAAACTCAACCATCAAGATAAAAAGATGATGACAGACAGCTGGTTTTTAAAATATATAAGTATAAATGTTGGGATTAAAAGCCTATAAGAGTCGTTAGCGTCGTTTTCGCAAGTGCTCAGCATTGGGCAGTACTTGCTTTTCGCTTAGGTATTTCCAATAGCGCTGCGGTAGATACTGTTTATGCAACTTAGGGTTTTTGCGCTCTTTGATATTGACGTTGGTAAAGTAACCTTGCCAAAATCTTTGATAACGCTGCTCGTCAGAACTATGGATGCTGGCAGGATTGCGTAGTACCGCGTCATCAAGGTCAGTGATCGTTTGCAGGGCAGCGGGGCGTTTGGGCATACTATTACTTTTATCATAATAGATGCCATAGTTACGAGTCAGGTCATAAATCGCCCAATGCTGGTCTTGATAACGCTGACGAAAATGCTCTCCGATGAGGGGCAACACATTAAAGTCAGGCTCAACACGGGCAAAATAAATATCATCGGTCGTATGCTCAAAACGCACAAAGGCTTCCATTCGATGCTTCTCACGACCGACGGATTTGACGGTTTGTACTAACTCTAAGACACTCAGGTTACCGAGGTCTTCCATAATATGGCGGCTAGGGTAGTCAATGGCATATTTAATCACCTGAAACAATGTCGTACCGATATTGTCTTTTTCTGATAAAAATCCCCACAGAATATTCCGCATACCTGAACGCCCCAATAGCTTATGTAGCTTGGTTAATACGCGTTCAGCATGGTCTTCATCTGTAGCAACACTGCTCGCTTCAGAAATCAATGAGGGCGCATAAGAATCTTGAGCAATTAACTGTAAGGATTCATCTTCTTGTAACCGATTGGCATAGACATAAAAAACGGCACTTAGCCAACCTTCAAAACTTGGCTCATAAAGCACAATACTGGGCGTTAAGTGACCGACAATATAGTCATGGCTTTGCATCAGCTGTGACATTTATGTTCCTATTTAAAATAGTGGCAATCAAAACCGTACTCATTAAAACAGCGCCAACTGACCACTGCGCTGATCTTTATATTTGGTTTGCGTTTGCGCCAGTACGTATTGGCGGAAATTATCACGGGTTAAATGGGCGAGGTGTTCATTTTTACCGGTGGTGGCAATAAAGTATTTGGCACGGTTGACCGCTGCGCCCATTTTTTTCAGATGATAAAGCGTCAATTGATTAAACTTGCGTGCTTTCACTATCTTTTTAGCCGTCTTAGTACCAATACCTGGGATGCGCACAATCATCTCATAAGTCGCGGTTTGAATATTAACCGGAAAATGCTCACGATGGCGGATTGCCCAAGCTAATTTTGGATCGCAATCTAAATCCAAAAATGGTGAGTCTGGTTCGACGATTTCATGCGCGCCAAAACCATAAAAACGCATCAGCCAATCGGCTTGATAGAGACGATTCTCTCGCACCATCGGCACTGGTGTCCCAATCGCTGGCAAGCGGCTGTCAGACAGCATCGGTACATAACCAGAATAATAAACACGCTTGAGATCATATTGTTTATAAAAATGACTCGATAGCTGAATGACCTGCAAATCGGTCTCATTACTGGCACCAACAATCATTTGACTGGTTTGACCTGCGGGCACAAATTTCGGTGCTTTTTTATGCGTTTTACGGCTCTCACGAATAGTAATAATTTCTTCTTTGACCGTCTCCATCGGTGCTTTTAATTCATCATGCGACTTCTCTGGAGCGAGTAAAGCTAAGCCCGATTTAGTCGGAATCTCGATATTGACGCTCAAACGATCAGCATAGAGCCCTGCTTCTAACAGCAATTCTTTTGACGCGCCCGGAATGGTTTTTAGATGGATATAGCCGTTAAAACGCTCACGGGTACGCAATATCTTGGCGACCTCGACCAAGCGCTCCATCGTATAATCGCCACTTTTAAAGATACCTGAGCTGAGAAACAACCCTTCGATATAATTACGGCGATAAAACTGCATGGTTAAATCAACGACTTCTTCGACACTAAAGGCTGCGCGTGGGGTGTCATTACTTTTGCGCGAGGTGCAATAAGCGCAGTCGTAAATGCAATGATTGGTCAGCAGAATTTTGAGTAAACTAACGCAGCGCCCATCTTCGGTGTAGCTGTGACAAATACCCGTTGCGGAGGCATCACCAAGACCACCGCCTTGGTTCTTACGCGTACCAGCGGAGGATGAGCAAGAGACATCATACTTAGCAGCATCCGCTAAAATATTAAGCTTACCTTGCAGTCGTTCATAATTGATGGTTGCCATAAGCGCTATTTACCAATTCATTTATAGGTTGTTATTTTAACAAATTGGTTTGCAAGTCACTGTAATTATTAGGGAAATATCGATTTCATACGACAACTGTTGTCGTGCTATTCATGAGATTTTTAATTAGAGGAGCAGGGATTAGGCAACGTTTGAACCACTTCCTCTGAGAAGTTTTTTTTAACAATCAGATGTCCTTTTTTATCAAATTCAACATCGTACTTGGGATAAATCGCAGATTCACTATTGCCATGAGTTGAAGGTAAAGCTACTTCTTTATCGGAGAAAAAATGACGGGCAACCCATAGGTTCTTGTCATTATCATATTCAACAGTACATCTGCTTTTTGCATCGATATCAAAATACAAATCAAAGTATTGTTCCTCACCGCCACGACCAAATAGCATATTAGCACCGCACGGATTGCCGCAGCCAACATAAACATAAACATGATAAGTATCTTTATCGATTTTTTTAAGTGAAGTATGATTCCAACCGTAGCCACCCATTCCATCCATAAGCATCGTTTCTTTTACTTGACCGTCTTCAAAGGTTTCGCTTTTAAGGATATAACCATCATTGCAATATTCATGACCATCTTTACTCATATATGCAGTACAAATTTTCGACATATAAAAGCTAGTGTCAAATTTTGGTTCGGCAGCTTCAGCCCAAGATATAGAACTCAAAATACAGCCGTAAATGATAAAAGCCAATGAATAGAGAGGAGTAAGTTTATACATGCAAATAATTACCAGATATTTGTTTTGAATTAATAGCACTATAGCAAAAGGTCGGTTGCTAAGGAATAAGGTACGGATATAAAAAAAGCCTCACAGGCTAGAAAAATAGCGCGTAAGACCTTTATTAATTCTTAACTTTTATAATGCTGTACCACAATATTGTCAATGCGTTATTGATGGTGATTTTTATGGCATACTTTTACTGAACCTTCGCACGTATAACGACAGTTTGGGCTGCATTAGAACCAAGGTTGACCAAGTTCCATTTAAGTCCAGAGTAGTTTTTTTTGATAACGACAGTATTGCCCACTTGTTGAATGGTCTGATAGCTGTCGCCACCCGTTGTCGCAAGCGTTGGTAGTGGGCTGTTTAATGACACCAGCTGCACACCATTTGGTAATGACACCATCGCATTGATGTCATTGACTGGCTGCGCGGTGGTGTTGGTATAAGTAGTGTGGTATTCGATGACGTCACCGGGGGCGATATGATTGGCAGGCACGGCCATTTCACGACCGTCTTTATTTTTTAATATCTTCATGACTTTGGTTTGTGCATTAACGACATCTGGTGTACTAAACGTTGGTGTCAGCTGTAAAGTGTCTAAAGTAGTCGTCGTTATTTGATTGCTTACCGGTTGATTGGTGATGACTGTCGTCGCTGGTGCATTAAGAACAGGCAATTGAGTAGCAGTTGCGACAGGTAATACTTGGGTCACGGTACTGATGGGCGTAGTGATAACGTCGACATTGGAGATGGTATTGGTCGCTCGATTGGTCACAGGTACGCTAGTGACGGTTGTGCTGCCCTGAGTAATGACCGTATTGTTTATACCATTACTAACACCTTGGCGAACCACATAGCGTGGTACAGTCGTTACTTGAGTCACCGCATAAGGCATGCCATCCTGCATCGTAATACCGTTCGGTGTCGCAGTGATAGTGGCTGTTTTGCCATCAGAGTATTGCTCGACCACAGTGGTGCTACCGCCAGCAGATGCGTTAATAGTCAATTCAGGTGCGGCATGCGCTGAAGATGCAGCAAGTACTATACCTGCTAATAGTGCCGATACAGTAGGGGTTATTGCGGTTGGTGTACAAAATTTCATGGTCATAATAGACTCCTCAAAAATAACAGTAAGTATAGTCACTTCACTATAAAAGTATTACTGCGTTAACCTCGCTTGAAGCATTAAATATACCTCTACACTCGGTTGCCTTGTAATACTTTAAATTGAATCAACTACAAGACAACAATAAATCACATCTAAATAAAAAACCCCCGTTAAATGACACCATAAAGTATGCCAAATAACGAGGGTATCAGTACTGACGATAGCCAATATTAGCTATCAATCCATCATTATTTTCAGAAAAAGTGCAGCAAAAATGAGCCACACTGCAAACTCAAACAATTATGCGCTAAAACAAATAGACTAGAAAAGCGGCATTGTGTAACCGGCATTGTGTGAGTCGTATCGTTTTTGGCGGATCGATGGATCTATTCAGTTGGTGATTATTTTAATAATTATTTCAGTGGTTATCTCAGTCGTTATAAAAAGAGCTGCTGTCTAAAAGTGACGGTTAATAAAGGTAGCAATAGACTTTTATCATCACGACTGCTATTAGTCGTAGATAACTTTCATCAATTCGTACTCGACCACACCTTTTGGCGTTTCGATACGTACTTCATCGCCTTCAAACTTACCGATCAGACCACGAGCAATCGGTGAGTTGACCGAAATCTTGCCCGCTTTAAAGTCGGCTTCATCATCACCAACGATTTTGTATTGCTTTTCTTCTTCGGTGTCCATGTTTTCAATCACCACGGTCACACCGAACACCACACGACCTTCTTGCGTTAAAGTCGCTGGGTCGATGACTTGAGCACCGCCAAGCTTGGCTTCAATATCACGAATACGGGCTTCACAAAATCCTTGCTGCTCGCGAGCGGCGTGATATTCAGCATTTTCTTTGAGATCGCCGTGTTCGCGTGCTTCAGCAATAGAAGCGGTGATGCGTGGACGGTCGATGCTTTTTAACTGTTTCAATTCGGCTTCTAAAGCCGCGTGTCCTTGCGGAGTCATGGGATAACGTTGCATGTTTTTTCCTTAAACCAATAACACCACACCACCTCCTACTCCTAGGGAATAGTGAGATGGTGTTGGGATCATTGCAATGGGTATAAAATATAAAAGGGTGATGTTGAGCGTGTTTGACAAATACATTATCTGTCAATTATAAGTCATTAATTTCAATACCATACGCACTTAAGCTTACGTAATAAAAAGCATAGTCGCAGTTTAGCCACTATGCTTTTGGGTCTATCATGTTGCTTTTTGGTTCTACCATGTCAAAGGTATCGTCTTTAAGCACTGTTGTCATGTTAAAACGATTAATCAGTCTCGAATAAGCGATTGAGTAAGCCTAACGGTTATGCTTAATCTACTGAAATTATTCAGCCACGTCAATAGTCTTTGCTTGCTCATGCAAATCTTGCAGTTTGTAAACTTCAAATGGCAAGTCAATCGCATAAGATTTACAAACCGCATCTGCCGCACCCAAGGTGGTGACATAGAATACTTTGCCTTGTAGCGCGCTACGGCGAATAGAGAACGAATCCTCTTGTGCCTGCTTACCTTCAGTCGTGTTGATGATAAGGTCGATCTTGCCATTTTTCAAGGCGTCAACGATATGCGGGCGGCCTTCAGTGACTTTGTTAATTTGCTTGCACTCAATACCAGCGTCGCTCAATATCTTTTGCGTACCCGTGGTTGAGACGATGTTAAAACCAAAACCTGCGAGCTGACGAGCGATAGGGGCGATTTGCGCTTTGTCGCTATCACGTACAGAGATAAAGACGGTTTTGGTTTCGCCTTCAGTCGGCAAGCCTGGCAGACGCTCATTACTACCGATGACCGCTTTGTAGAATGCTTCGCCAAAGGTTTTGCCCACACCCATGACTTCACCGGTTGATTTCATCTCAGGGCTCAAGATTGGATCAACACCAGGGAATTTAGCAAACGGGAATACCGCTTCTTTTACTGCAAAGAATGCCGGAACAATCTCAGTGGTAAATCCTTGGTCTTTTAGCGAGGTGCCAGCCATACAGCGCGCAGCAATCTGTGCTAACGATGTACCGATACATTTAGAGACAAACGGTACGGTACGGGCGGCACGTGGGTTTACTTCTAAGATATAAACCGTTTCGCCTTTTACCGCGAACTGTACGTTCATCAGACCGATGACGCCAAGCTCTTTTGCCATGGCAATCGTTTGCGCGCGCATGACATCGCATAACTCTTTAGATAACGAGTAAGGCGGCAATGAACAGGCTGAGTCACCAGAGTGAACACCCGCTTGTTCGATATGCTGCATGATACCGCCAATCACCACATCGGTGCCGTCGCTGACACAGTCAACATCGACTTCGATGGCATCATCCAAGAAGCGATCGAGCAATACTGGCGCTTCGTTAGAGGCTTGTACCGCGGTACGCAAATAATGTCTGAGCTCATCTTCGTTGTAGACGATTTCCATCGCGCGACCACCAAGTACATATGATGGGCGTACAACTAATGGATAGCCAACGTCTTTTGCCTTGACCAAACCATCTTCTAAGCTAGTCGCTAAGGCATTGGTTGGTTGAATAAGATTCAGTTGCTGAATCATGTGCTGGAAGCGTTCGCGATCTTCTGCGCGGTCAATCGCATCAGGGCTCGTACCAATAATTTTGACGCCAGCAGCTTCAAGAGCACGAGCAAGTTTCAAAGGTGTTTGACCACCAAACTGTACGATAACACCATCAGGATTTTCGATACGGACGATTTCTAGCACATCTTCAAGCGTAATTGGCTCAAAGTAGAGACGGTCAGAGGTGTCATAATCGGTTGAAACCGTTTCAGGGTTACAGTTGACCATGATGGTCTCGTAGCCGTCTTCGCGCATGGCAAGGGCTGCGTGCACACAGCAATAGTCAAACTCGATACCTTGACCGATACGGTTAGGACCGCCACCGATGACCATGATCTTTTTGTTATTGGTTGGGTTGGCTTCACATTCACTATCGTACGTTGAGTACATATAAGCGGTGCTGGTGGCAAACTCTGCCGCGCAGGTATCGACACGCTTATAGACTGGATAAACGTTTAAATCCCAACGCTTTTTGCGTAGCTGCTTTTGTGAGATACCAAGCAATTTAGCCAAACGTAAATCTGACAAACCTTTACGCTTAAAGCTGCGTAGGTTTTTCTCATTTAAGCCGCCAAAACCTAAAGCTTTAACTTGCGCTTCGGTTTTCACGATGTCTTCGATTTGTACCAAGAACCATGGATCGATTTTGGTTAAGTTAAAGACCTCATCGACGCTCATACCGATACGGAAAGCATCAGCAATATAATAAATGCGTTCAGGCGTTGGAATGGTTAAGCGATTATGAATCTCGCTACGAGCTTTGTCAGTACTAAGGCTACCGTCTTTGATAGCGGCAAAGTCAATTTGCTCATCAAAACCATCATTGCCGGTTTCCATACCACGTAATGCTTTTTGCATCGATTCTTGGAAGTTACGACCAATCGCCATGACTTCACCAACCGACTTCATCTGCGTTGATAAAACACTATCGGCTTGCGGGAACTTCTCAAAGTTAAAACGTGGGATTTTGGTGACGACATAATCAAGCGCAGGCTCAAAGCTGGCTGGCGTTTTGCCACCAGTAATGTCGTTTTGCAATTCATCTAGCGTATAACCAACGGCTAATTTGGCCGCGATTTTTGCAATCGGGAAGCCAGTGGCTTTTGAGGCTAGGGCAGACGAGCGTGACACGCGTGGGTTCATTTCGATGACGACCATGCGACCTGTATCAGGGTTGATACCGAACTGTACGTTTGAGCCGCCTGTTTCCACACCAATCTCACGCAGTACGGCTAATGACGCATTACGCATGATTTGGTATTCTTTGTCTGTCAATGTTTGTGCTGGTGCAACCGTGATAGAGTCGCCTGTATGCACACCCATTGGGTCAAAGTTCTCAATCGCACAGATGATGATGCAGTTGTCGTTTTTGTCACGAACCACTTCCATCTCATATTCTTTCCAACCGATTAACGACTCATCGATCAGTAATTGATGGTTTGGTGATAAGTCAAAGCCGCGCTCGCAAATCTCGATGAACTCATCGCGGTTATAAGCGATACCGCCACCTGAACCACCCATCGTAAATGAAGGACGAATGATGCACGGATAGCCCATTTTTTCTTGGGTCGCAAAGGCTTCTTCCATGGTTTCAGCGGTTTCAGCACGTGGACACTCAAGGCCGATACGCTTCATGGCTTTATCAAATAAGTTGCGATCTTCTGCCATCTCGATTGAGTCTTTGGTCGCGCCAATCAACTCGCAGTTGTACTTGGTCAATACGCCATGCTTGTCCAACTCTAGTGCACAGTTTAGAGCGGTCTGTCCGCCCATAGTTGGCAAAATAGCATCAGGACGTTCTTTGGCGATGATTTGCTCAACCGTTTGCCACGTGATCGGCTCGATATAGGTGGCATCCGCCATGGTAGGGTCAGTCATGATGGTCGCAGGGTTTGAGTTGACCAAGATGACGCGGTAACCTTCTTCTTTTAGTGCTTTACACGCCTGCGCGCCTGAGTAGTCAAACTCACATGCTTGGCCGATGACGATAGGGCCTGCGCCAATGATAAGAATGCTTTTTATGTCGGTACGTTTTGGCATAATTAGGGCTACCTTCGTTTAAGTGATGTTTTAATGGAGGTGTACATAATGGTTTTATATGCTGCTGCTTGAACCATTATTAACGATCCAAGCCTTCAGGCAGCTTGCTTATCTTTTTTTCAGTAATGGCTTAAGCTTTAGCAGTTGCCATCATCTCAGCAAATTTATCAAACAGTGGCGCACAGTCATGCGGACCAGGGCTGGCTTCTGGGTGACCTTGGAAACTAAACACTGGCTTGTTGGTCAGCTCAATACCTTGGTTAGTACCATCGAACAATGAGCGATGGGTAGATTTAACGTTATCCGGTAGCGTGTCTTCATCAACCGCGAAACCATGGTTTTGACTGGTAATCATAACCGTGCCAGTTGCCAAGTCTTGTACTGGATGGTTAGCGCCATGATGACCTGTTTTCATCTTGATGGTGTTTGCACCGCTGGCAAGTCCAACCAGCTGATGACCTAAGCAGATACCAAACGTTGGAATGTTAGTTTGTTCAATAATGTGACGTACCGCATCGATGGCATAATCACAAGCAGCAGGGTCACCAGGACCGTTCGATAAGAAGATACCGTCTGGATTTATCGCCAACACATCTGCGATAGGCGTTTGTGCTGGTACAACGGTCACATGGCAGCCGCGATCAACCAGCATACGTAGGATATTGGTTTTGGTACCAAAGTCATAAGCGACCACATTGAATTTGTGCTCAACGTGCGTGTTTAATTGCTTAAAGAAACCACCTGTACCACTATCGTGGCTGCCAACAGCATCACGGTTAAGTAGGGTGTCTGATAAATCCCATGAACCCGCTGTCCATTCGAAGCTCTCTTTAGTACAGCACTCTTTTGCCAAGTCCATGCCTTTTAAGCCTGCAAACCCTTGTGCCAGCTCAATCGCTTTTTGCTCATCAGCAGCGCTGATCGTCTCGCCGTCTGAGGCAGTCATGATACAGCCGTTCTGTGCACCTTTATCACGTAATAGGCGAGTCAGCTGACGCGTATCAATTTCAGCGATAGCCACTGTTTCGTTACGTTGTAGATAGTCGCTAAGTGACTCTGAGTTACGGAAGTTAGAGGTTGCCATGGTGGCATCACGGATGATAAGACCATCTGCCCATACTTGATGACCATTGCCAGATTCGGTGTCCTCAGCGTTGGTGCCTGTATTACCGATATGAGGGTAAGTCAAAGTCACCAGCTGGCGGGCATAACTTGGGTCGGTTAGGATTTCTTGATACCCTGTCATGGCTGTGTTAAATACCACTTCACCAATACGATGACCTAGGCTGCCGATACTGACACCGCGAAAGATTGTACCGTCTGCTAGTGCCAAAATTGCTTGTATTTCTGCCGATGAATTCAAGGATTGCCTCCGCTGTTATTGGTGAGTGCCATCGTGTTTTATTGGTCTAAAATTGCTCCGTATCCTTTTATTTACGGTATTTGACTGTCGTCATATAAAAGTAAAAAAAGGGCGATACACAAAAATTTTCCACAAAAAAGCGAGAAGACATTATTGATGAAAACTACAAAACCCACTAGATAGTGAATAGGTAACTTGCATCATGTCCGCTCGCTTAGGCACAGATTTTGCGTATTATATACAAAATAGACGGTTATAGCTAGCCGATTTACTGGATTAATAGTCATTTCATGGCTAATAACAAAGACTTTATAAAGATACTTACTTTATAAAAATAGCCTAAGCAAGTATAAACTATCTTTTCTTTTATCGAATTCGATATCGAGCGTATATTAATAGCGCTGGATTTTCACAGTTGGCTTTGCCACAATGGACAGCGCAGCGCTAAACCCAATTTTTATGATCGTTTGTTATAACAATAATGAAGATAACAAGGAGTCGTTATGATTTATCAGTATTTAGACAAAACCCCTGAGTTTGCTGTGCCATTCAACGGTTGGGTGGCAGATTCAGCGCAAGTGATGGGCGATGTATATTTAGGTCATCAAGCCAATGTGTGGTTTGGTGCGGTGATACGCGGTGACAATGATCGTATTCATATCGGTGACTATAGTAATGTCCAAGAAAACAGCGTGATTCATACCGATGCAGGTGTCAAGGTGACCATTGGTAACTACGTGACTATCGGCCATCTGGCTATGCTACATGGCTGTGAGATTGGTGATAACAGTTTGATTGGTATAGGTGCTGTGGTACTCAATAATGCCAAGATAGGTAAAAATTGCCTGATAGGGGCGAAAGCCTTGATTACTGAAGGTCAGGTTATCCCAGATAACTCACTGGTGATGGGCGCACCTGCAAAAGTGGTCAAGACGCTGACCGATGAGCAAGCCGCCATGCTAAAAATGTCAGCGCTACATTATGCTGAGCGTTGCCAAAAATTCAAAACAGGCTTAACAGCAATAGCGATGCCTGAATAAGGGTAAGCAAACGAGTTGATTTTAAACGGACAAGCTACAAGTTTAAATAGATAGACGATAGGGCTCATACTTGTTTCATTGATACACTATTCAATTAATACCGTCAGCCTTAATACATAACCTACCTAACTTTATTAAACGATTCATATTTTTTTGCAACCAACGATAAGGTCTCATCATGCAGGCAAATCAAGCACAAACACAACAAAAGCAACTGGCATTATTTGATTTAGATCATACGTTACTTGATGTCGATAGTGATTATCTCTGGGGCGAGTATATCGTAAAGCATGACCTTGTCGATGAGGCGCAGTACCGCACTGCCAATCAGAAGTTTTATAATGACTATATCGAAGGTACGCTAGACGCGACAGAGTACAATGAATTCGTCGCACAGTTTTTAAGCAGTTTGCCGCTTGATAGACTTGATGAGCTAAGAGAAGACTATATCAAAAGCGAAATCGAGCCACATATTCGCCCAAAAGCGATGGAAGTATTGTGTCAGCACATTGAGCAAGGACACGAAGTCGTGATTATTTCTGCGACCAATGATTTTGTGGTCTCTGCCATTGCCAAACGTTTTGGTATAGAGGCCGCCAATGTGTTATCAACACCGCTCGAAATAAAAGACAATCGCTATACAGGTAAGTTAGCGGACAAGCCCAATTTTAAAGAAGGTAAGATATATCATCTAGACAAATGGGTGAATAAGCAGCAGTTAGCTGGTGTTACCTTTGAAAAAACGTATGCGTATTCAGATTCTAAGAACGACATCCCATTGCTCGAATGGGCAGATGTGGCCGTTTGCGTGTCACCTGATGACGCGCTTCATGCGCATGCTCTGGCGCATCGCTGGGCAGTAGAAGATTGGTCAATATAGATTATTTAATCCAGTAATAGTAGCAACATTAGCAATAGCGATAATTAGCGAACCATTTAGCCTCAATCTCATTTAAAATAGCGCGTTATTTATTATTTATTTTTATTAGAAAAACAGGAATATTTATGGAAATCAATCCGTATCAAGAACAGATTAAAGATTTATCAGAGCGTGGGCAGGATTTGCGGAGGTATCTTTGACTTCGATGGTAAGCAAGAGCGCTTAGAAGAAGTCAATTTGGAGTTAGAAAACCCAGAGCTATGGAACGATCCAGAGCGTGCGACTAAGATTAACAAAGAAAAAAGCCATCTTGATGGTGTCATCGATGTAGTGGTCTCTCTTGAAACTACGCTAGAAGATGCATCTGCTATGCTAGAGCTGGCGGTAGAGGAAGACGATGAGTCATTGCTCGCCGATGTGCAGACTGAGCTGGACAATGCTGAAAAACGTGTGGCTGACCTAGAGTTCCGCCGTATGTTCAGCGGTGAGATGGACCCAAACAACTGCTACCTAGATATTCAGTCGGGTAGTGGTGGTACTGAAGCGCAAGATTGGGCAGAGATGCTACTTCGCATGTATACACGCTGGGCAGAAGCACATGGCTTCAAAGTAGACGTGATTGAAGTGTCGTCTGGTAGCGTGGCTGGTATTAAGTCGGCAACGATTGAGATCAAAGGCGACTATGCGTTTGGTTGGTTGCGTACCGAGATTGGCGTTCACCGTTTAGTGCGTAAATCACCATTTGATAGTAATAATGGTCGTCATACCTCGTTTGCTGCGGTGTTTGTCTCGCCTGAAATCGATGACAACGTCGAGATTGATATCAATCCAGCAGATTTGCGTATCGATACCTATCGCTCATCTGGGGCTGGTGGTCAGCACGTAAACACGACAGATTCTGCGGTACGTATTACTCATGAACCATCGGGCGTAGTAGTGACCTGTCAGAATGAGCGTAGTCAACATGGTAACAAGGCCACGGCGATGAAGATGCTACGTGCTAAGCTCTATGAGCTAGAAATGCAAAAACGTATGGAATCACAGCAAGCAGTTGAAGATGGTAAATCTGATGTCGGCTGGGGCAGTCAAATTCGCTCGTACGTGCTTGATGACTCACGTATCAAAGACTTGCGTACCGGTGTTGAGACCTTTAACACGGGTGCTGTGCTAGATGGTGACCTTGATCAGTTTATTGAAGCGAGTCTAAAAGCAGGATTGTAAGCAGCAGTTTTAAACAAGCAGCCGTTTTAAAATAGTAACCAATATTTAATTAAGGAAAATTATGCCAAGCGTTAATAATTATTTTGATGATAAAGTGACTTCTATTGCCTTTCAAACGGCTACTAAGCCTGCGACTGTCGGCGTCATGGAAATTGGTGAGTATGAGTTTGGCACTAGTGAATTTGAAATCATGAGTGTGGTGAGCGGTGCATTGACGGTCAAGCTGCCAGAAAGTGACGAGTGGCAGACTTTTAATGCTGGCGAGCAGTTTACCGTTGAAGCCAACCAAAAGTTCCAAGTAAAAGTAGACGTCGAAACCGCTTATCTATGTGTATACGGTAAATAACGACCTCTAAGTTATAGCAGTATTAGAACAATGAACGCCAAGTATTTATGCTTGGCGTTTTTTTATAAGTATTTTTTGAGAGAAGTTTAGCCATTTTTAGCCTATTTAAATGACTATTAAGTGAATTGAAGACACGTCCTAATCAATATTATAAGTTTTTACGGTATTGCACCATATCCGTTTGGGTGGCGATTGCATCATAGAGTTTACGCGCTGCAATGTTGCCTTCTTGAGTGGTCCAATAGACACGGTTACAGTTTTTCTGGCGTGCAAAGTCATAGACCTGTTCAATCAATGCGCGCCCTAAGCCTTGCCCGCGAACAGATTCATTAACGTACAAGTCCTCCAAGTAGCAACATTCGGTACTATTCCAAGTATTGGGATGCAGCACCACATGGGTAATACCTACCAGCGTATCATCCTGCCATGCTCCAAATCCATAAATAGGTACATTGCTATCTAGCAAATTGCGCCATGTTGTGTCAGTCGTACTCATGGGTAAACTGGTCTCGTAAAATGTCAGATAGTTTTGCCACAAGTGTAACCAACTATCGTAGTCAGTATTAGATAATGGCGTGATTTTTATAGAAGAGTTTTTCATGATTTTTTACTCAGCTTTATTAATGAACAGGTGCTTAAGTATGACTCAATAAATCATAATTGATAACCCTTCTATGCTGCAGATTTTACACAGGATTACACTTTATCTGTGTCAAATAAACAGCAAAAATCATCGCAGTTAATTATGCTAAAACAATTACTTTTCAAAGGTGTAGGACTCTATGACTAAGGTAGGCGAGCAGACAATGATAAGAGATGTGCGCCATGATTATGAGTATCTTGCCAGCCGCGCTAATCTGCGTTATGTGAGTGACGATGAGCCCGGTTATGCGCGCAGACGTTGGGGTCGTGGTTTTACTTACCGTGATGCAACGGGCGCAACGGTCAAAGATAAAGCGCTGCGCCAGCGTTTTGATGCGTTGGTGATACCGCCAATGTGGTCAGAGGTTTGGATCTGCCAAGACGAAAAAGGCCATCTACAATCGACAGGACGAGATGAAAAATCCCGTAAGCAGTATTTGTATCATCCGTCATGGAATAACATTCGTGATCAAGCCAAATTCGATGCGATGATCGGCTTCGCAGAGGCGCTACCCAATTTACGAGCACAGGTCGAAAAAGACTTAGAGGCAGAATCATTGTCTCGTACCAATGTGCTCGCCGCAGTGGTTAAGCTACTTGAGACCACCTTGATTCGTATTGGCAATAGTCGCTATGCCAAGCAAAATAAAAGTTATGGGCTGAGTACGCTACGTAGTAAGCATGTCAGTGAAACGGACACTGGATTGGCGTTTGATTTTGTCGGAAAAAGTGCAAAGGAGCATCATATTGAGCTGCAAGACGAGCGTTTGATAGATATTGTGCAGGCATGTTCTGAGTTGCCGGGTTATCAGATATTCAAATACTTAGATGACGATGGACATAAGCAAGTCGTCGATAGTAGCGATATCAATGATTATTTGCGAATGCATACTAGCGGTATGGACTGCGAGAGCAAACTATATAGTGCAAAGGATTTTCGCACATGGATGGCAAGTGTGCTCGCAGCAAGCTATCTACATGACGAGCTACAAACGATAGCAGGCGCTAGCATACTTGCCAGTGCACCAGAAAGCGCAGAGCGTCAACAGCTGGTCACTGATATGGTAAAAAGCGTGGCAGCAGAGCTGGGTAATACACCGACCGTATGTCGTGCCTCGTATATTCATCCCATTGTCATTGAACGTTTTTTGGCAGGGCAGTTTTTTGAGCCTTACAAACAAGCCCGCCGTGGACGGACGAAAAAATATCAAAGTTGTGAAGAAAAGGCCTTGATTGGATTTTTAAGCACACTAAATTAAATTAATAATGATTAAACACTCCATACCTAAAAATAAAAATGATACGTTATGTATTGAAATAAGTGCAAAAATGCGTTACTAATAGAGCATAATAAATACGAACCTATGAAACGGTCTATAGGATGTGACCGTTTTACAATCATAAATACCATTTTACCCGTTACCTGCTATTGCTAAAGGATTAGCTTATGAACACCGCCTCTCAAACCGCTACGATCGCTGATACAGACGCCTCAGTCACGCCAAAAAATTATACCGATTATTATAATAACTTCGACATGAATACACTGCTGTCAGAAATCTTTGGCGAGCATGTTGATGATCGTTTAAATGCCTATATGGCCTGCTGTGGTCGTCATGTACGTGATGGCCGCGCTGACAATGCTGCGCTAGTACACGAAGACGCCGCAGGCAATATAACGCGCATGAGCTTTGGTGAGCTTGATAAAGCGAGCGCTCAAATTGCTAACTTACTACAGTCGTATGGCGTAAAAGCGGGTGATAAGGTAGCGACTATGCTACCACGTACGCCTGAGCTGCTCACTGTCGTATTGGCAACATGGCGCATCGGGGCTGTATACCAGCCACTATTTACCGCTTTTGGCTATGATTCGATCAAATATCGGATGGACAAGGCCGACACCAAGGTTGTATTTACCAATCTAGATAACCGCAGCAAGTTTGAAGATTTGGCTGAGCAAACCAAAATGGTATTGGTCGGCAGTATAGAGGATGCTCAGACATGGGGTGACGATCATTATAGCCAGTCTATGGAAGCACAGCCACAGACGATGGAGCCAGTATCCCTCGATACCGATGCGCCATTTTTGCAGATGTTCACCTCAGGTACGGTTGGTAAATCAAAAGGTGTGAGCGTCCCGTTAGCAGCGTTACCTGCCTTTTACTTGTATATGCGTTATGCCATTGATCTACGTGAAGATGATCATTATTGGAACATGGCTGATCCCGGCTGGGCGTATGGATTGTACTATGCAATCACAGGGCCTTTATTACTTGGCGTTACCACGTATTTCAATGAAGCGGGCTTTGATGCTGCCAATACACGTGATTTTATGGTGCGGCATCAGATCACCAATTTGGCCTCTTCACCAACCGCCTTCCGAATGATGAAATCTAGCGGCATTTTCGACAATGTTGATGAAGACGCTCATAAGGATACCAATGCCAAGTTATCTCTACGCTGTGCCAACTCAGCAGGGGAAACGCTCAATACCGAAGTCGTAAGCTGGGTAGAAACCTATCTGACGTGTCAAGTGAAAGACCAATATGGGCAAACAGAAACAGGCATGACGTGCTGTGCTCATCATGCACTGGCACATGAATGTCCAGTTGGCTCTATGGGTATGGCGTTACCAGGTCATACGTTAGTGGTATTAGATGACGATATGAACGTGCTGCCGGATGGTGAGCAAGGGCAATTAGCCGTTGTGGTCAGTCAGTCGCCCGCGTTTTATTTCCAAGGGTACAGCTGGAATGAGAAGCAAGCCTTTGCAGATGATTATTACTTAACAGGCGATGTGGTTGAGCGTCATAGTGACGGTAGCTATTGGTTCTCAGGACGTGATGATGACATCATTATTACCGCAGGTTATCGTGTAGGACCTACCGATGTCGAAAATACCGTATTAGAGCATGAAGCGGTTGCAGAATCAGCAGCAGTTGGCGTGCCAGATGAAGTGCGTGGACATACAATCAAGTCTTATGTGGTGTTAAAAGATGGCATCGAAGGCTCTGAAGAAATCGCTCAGCAAATTAAAGATTTGGTGCGCAAGCGTCTATCGACTCATGCTTATCCGCGTGAGGTCGAGTTCGTGAGCGAACTACCAAAAACCCCAAGTGGTAAGATTCAACGCTTCTTGCTGCGCAGTCTATCTGCCGGATAAGGGCGTTTTGCAATATATAGTATTAGGGCGCGTCATCAATTAGCACATGAATACATTTAGTGGTCTTAAAATGGCTAAATTTAGCCAAACATCGTCAGAAATCTTGTCAATATGTTCATATTTACGGCAATTCCTTCCTTGTTTGGCTGCAATTTTCCTCATTTTAAGCCGCACAATCTAAATGATGACACGCCCTAGATAGCATTTCGTTAAAATAGAGATTCTTTATGATGAGACTATTTAACATAAGCTGATTAACAATGAAAATATCAAATAATAAATAGTTAAGGAACATTCATGCAAATTCAAAAAAACAGCTTTTTGGTCACAGGTGGTGCATCAGGTTTAGGCGAAGCAGTGGTTCGTGCGCTAGTCGCTCAAGGTGGCAACGTTATCATTGCTGACTTGAATGAATCAGCTGGGCAAGCACTGGTCAACGAGCTGGGAGATAACGCACGTTTTGTACGTTGTGATGTCACAAGTGGTGATGAGGTGCAAGCGGCTGTTGCTGTTGCTGAAGAAGCGTTCGGCGGTCTCCACGGCTCGATCAATTGCGCAGGTATCGCTGTCGTACAAAAGCTGCTAGATCGCGAAAACAATCCAGCAGATCTTGAGGCTTTTAGCCGCGGGGTTAATATTAATCTGGTCGGTTCATTTAACGTAGCGCGCTTAGTCGCGTCTAGTATTGCCAAAAGAGTGGCTAATGCCAATAACGTAGAAAAAAGCAATAGAGAAAAGAACATAGATCAAGGTATTATTATTAATACTGCGTCTATTGCGGCCTTTGACGGGCAAATGGGGCAGGCGAGTTATGCATCGTCCAAAGCTGGCGTCGTCGGTATGATGTTGCCACTGGCTCGTGAGCTGGCACGTCACGGCATTCGAGTGATGACTATTGCACCCGGTATTTTTGCCACGCCAATGATGGATTCGATTCCCGAAAAGGCGCGTGAGCAATTAGAGTCTGGCGTGCCTTATCCTAAACGTTTGGGTGATCCTAATGAATTTGCCAAACTGGTCACCCATATTATTGATAATGCCTACCTAAATGGTGAAGTCATTCGTCTCGATGGTGCCATTCGTATGGTCTAATGATATTAGTTTCTTATAAAAAAATAAGATTTTTGCGATATGATTCACGAAGTTTTCACAAAAATTGGCATGGTGCTTTGATATATTATGACTCACTGTTATTGAGCGTTGGTTATAAGGATTAAAGCCTATGTCATTTTTTCTTCCACATGCTAGCAAGCGTGCAAATTGGTTACTGATTGCAATAGGAATTAGCCTTGCTGCTATTATTAGCACTAGTGCCATTGCTGCGGTTAAGCATATTGTAGAAAAAAAGCAACCCATTGCTAATAACGTTATTATCGATAAAGTCTTTGTCGATAAATCTGAACGCCGTTTGCAATTATTGAGCGGCGATGATGTGATTCGTACTTATCATATTGCATTGGGCGACAGTCCAGTAGGTCACAAGCAGCAACAAGGCGATGAACGTACACCCATAGGCAACTATACTTTAGATTATAAAAATGAAAACTCTATTGCCCATCGCTCCATTCATATTAGTTATCCAAATGCGGCTGATAAAGCGCAGGCCAAATCACTTGGTGTCAATCCGGGCGGTGATATTATGATTCATGGTCAGATGAATGGCTTTGGTCATTTAGCATGGCTCAATCAAAAACGCGACTGGACGGATGGTTGTATCGCCGTGACCGACGATGAGATGGATGAAATCATGGCTGCAGTCAAAGTAGGCACCACGATTGAAATCGTAGAGTAGAGCGATTGAGTTTTCGATGACACGTCCTAATTTTACATAAATCAGATAGGGTGTCGGACTCGCTTATTCTATTCTTTGTCGTACTTTTATGCGCCTTCTGCTCGCTTTTTTATAGCACTGTTTCCCCTTCATACCTTTTAATTCCTCTTAAAAATACACTTAAATGGTATTAATCAATAGTCAAAGCTAAATATCATTGCTTATAGTAAGGTTTTATTCGATAATTGGCTTGAAATAAGAACATATATACCTTATATAAATGACAGATAACAGTAGTCGCTAGACTATAAAGCATCTGCTGTAAATACTAATTATAAAAGGATGTGAATATGAGATTTGAGAAATTTACCCAAAAACTGCAATCCGCTATTCAAGAAGCACAAAGCCTAGCCCTAGGTCGCGATCATACAGGTATCGATCCTGTGCATCTGCTTGCCATATTGCTGCAAGATGAATCTAATTTGTCTATCTGCCAACAAGCAGGTGCGTCTATTCCAGCGTTAAAGAACGGTGTCGCAAAGGCATTGGACAATCAAGCGACCATTTCGGAGCCGACAGGTGACGTTAACTTAAACCCAAATTCAGTCAAAATCTTGAACTTGGCCGATCGGCAAGCGCAAAAAGAAGGCGACGATTTCATCGCCACTGAATGGGTGATGTTGGCGCTCGCTGAACAAGGCGAAACCAAAAAGATATTTGAAAGTGCTGGCGTAACAGCAAACAAATTAAAAGTCGTGATTGAGCAGCTACGCGGTGATGATACGGTGAATAACCAAAACGCAGAAGATCAGCGTGATGCGCTGAATAAATATACGATTAATCTGACTGAACAAGCAGAGCTTGGCAAGCTAGATCCAGTGATTGGTCGTGACGAAGAGATTCGCCGTACCATTCAGGTGCTCTCACGCCGTACCAAAAATAACCCTGTGCTCATTGGTGAGCCGGGTGTTGGTAAGACGGCTATCGTCGAAGGGTTAGCCCAAAAAATTATCAATGGTGATGTGCCAGAAGGTTTACGCCGCAAAGAAGTACTGTCATTAGACTTGGGCGCTTTGATTGCAGGGGCAAAATTCCGCGGTGAGTTCGAAGAGCGACTCAAAAGCGTGTTGAGCGATTTGGCCAAGCAAGAAGGCAACGTCATCTTATTTATCGATGAGCTGCATACCATGGTCGGTGCGGGTAAGTCTGAAGGGGCGATGGACGCAGGCAACATGCTAAAACCAGCATTGGCACGCGGTGAGCTACATTGTGTCGGAGCGACGACACTGGACGAGTATCGCAAGTACATCGAAAAAGATGCGGCACTTGAGCGTCGGTTCCAAAAAGTGTTGGTCGATGAGCCAACGGTCGAAGACACCATTGCGATTTTGCGAGGTCTTAAAGAGCGTTACGAGCTGCATCATGGGGTTGATATTCAAGACAGCGCCATTATTGCTGCTGCGCGGATGAGTCACCGTTATATTACTGATCGTAAGTTGCCCGATAAGGCGATTGACTTAATCGACGAAGCCGCGAGTCGCTTGCGGATGGAGATGGACAGTAAACCTGAATCGTTAGGTAAGCTTGATAGCCGTTTGATTCAGCTAAAAATGCAGCGTGAAGTGCTCAAAAACGAAGAAGATGCAGGTGCGCAAGCAGAGCGTAAAGCACTCAATGCGCAAATTGAAGAGCTAGAAAAAGAGTACGCTGATCTCAATGAAATTTGGCAAGCAGAAAAAGCATTGGTCAAAGGTAGTCAGCAGCTAAAAGACGAGTTGGATAAAGCCCGTATTGCATATGACAAAGCCAGTCGTGAGGGTGACTATGAGACCATGAGCAAGCTGCAATACGAAACTATTCCGCAGCTAGAGCGCCGTATCACTGAGTCTGACTTGGCAGAACAAAAAGAGCAAATAGGCGAAGGTAGTGGGGTAAAACTGCTACGTAACAAAGTCACAGACAACGAGATTGCGGAAGTGGTTGCGGCTGCGACAGGCATTCCAGTCAACAAAATGATGCAGGGCGAGCGTGAGAAAATGCTGGCAATGGAAGAGAAACTCCATGAGCGCGTGATTGGTCAAGATGAAGCAGTTGAAGCGGTAGCCAATGCGGTACGCCGTAGCCGAGCTGGCTTGTCTGATCCGAATCGTCCTTCAGGCTCGTTCTTATTCCTTGGACCTACGGGTGTCGGTAAGACTGAGCTGACCAAATCATTGGCTAACTTCTTGTTTGACAGTGAAGATTCGATAGTGCGTATCGACATGAGTGAATACATGGAGAAACACAGTGTCAGTCGATTGGTTGGTGCGCCTCCAGGCTATGTGGGTTATGAGGAAGGCGGTGCGTTGACTGAAGCGGTACGCCGCAAGCCTTATAGTGTGATTTTGTTCGATGAAGTCGAAAAAGCGCATCCTGATGTGTTCAATATCTTGCTACAAGTATTGGACGATGGGCGTTTGACGGATTCACAAGGTCGTGTGGTGGATTTCAAAAATACCGTGATTATCATGACCAGCAACTTGGGTTCGCATAAAATCCAAGAAATGGTCGGTGAAAGCTACGAGGATATCAAAGCGGAGGTCATGGATTCAGTTGGTCAGCATTTCCGACCAGAGTTCGTCAACCGTATCGATGAGATTGTGGTCTTCCATCCGCTTGGTATGTCACAGATGGCAGGTATTGCTTCTATCCAGTTAGATCGTTTGCGTCAGCGCTTGCATGAGCGTGAGATGGATATCGAGCTATCAGCGGATGCGATGAATAAATTGGTCGCGGTCGGTTATGATCCTGTGTATGGTGCGCGTCCGCTCAAACGTGCCATTCAGCAAGAGATTGAAAATCCACTGTCATTGAAGCTATTATCTGGTGACTTTGTCGCTGGTGATATCATCAAAGTCGATGTTGGCTCTGATGACAAGCTGACCTTTGATAAGCTAAGAATGAGCTAATCAATTTAGCATTAAAGTTTTTATGAGCTAACTATACTCTCAAACTCAACCCCTTATCTGCGAGCGTAGATAAGGGGCTTTTACGTTTAGGGGCGCGTTTTGCGCTACTATTCTTTTACTATTTAAATATCAGGACTATGCTATAAATAAGTGACTAGGGTCTGTTGAACATTCAAATATTAGGACTGCTGATCGCTAAAATTGCCCCAAACTAGGCGTAAACCGATGATAATGTCGAGACCTTAGCTAGGTTTGCAACAACATTTGGGGTGATTTTAGCATCAGCCCCCAGTATACAAGCAGGGGCAGGACTATTTTTTGCCAATACATGGCGAAATTGTCTAACCTAGAACGACTAGGCATCAAAAATTTCACTGCGTATTGTCTAAAAAATAGCCACTGCCAGTTCCATGTTTGAATGTTCAACAGACCCTAATAATATAAGTGCAAATTTGTATAAAGAGGAAAAATGATGACAACCAATATTGAACGTCTAGGCAAACCTTTGACATCGCCCTTAATCATCGCGGCTCTATTATTCAGCACCTCGGCTTGCTCCAATCCTTCATCGGTAAATACCAGCAACGATGCGGCAGAATCCAAAGAGACGCAAACCTCTGAAGCCGATGTAAAAGTTAGTGATGCTCAAATCAGCGTAGACAAGCCTGACTTTATTACTGCCGAGATTGCAACCTTTGATGAGCCTTGGGCTATGGCTGCATTACCCAGCGCAGATAGCAAATCTCCTAGATTGCTGGTGACCCAAAAAACAGGTGAGCTGTTCATTGTAGATACCTCGACGGGTGCCAAAACGAGGGTCGATGGTGTTCCCGAAGTCGCTTATGGTGGCCAAGGTGGATTGGGAGACATAATAGTAGCACCAGATTTTGCTACTTCTAATACAGTTTATCTCAGCTATGTGGAAGCAGACACGGGAGGTGACAGCAATACATTTGGTGCTAAAGTCATCAAGGCAACGCTCTCAGGACTAGAGACAGATACGCCAACGTTACAAGCCATTACGCCAATCTGGGAGCAATCTCCAAAAGTAAAAGGGCAAGGACACTATAGCCATCGATTGCTGTTTTCACCTGATGGACGCTATCTATATATCAGCTCAGGCGAGCGTCAAGAAAAAACCCCAGCACAAGATATGAGTGTCAACTTGGGTAAGATTATACGCCTAAATGCTGAAGGCTCTATCCCAGCAGACAATCCATTTTTGGACAATACGAATGACATCGCCAAGCAGTTTTGGACGATAGGTCATCGTAATGTGCTTGGCATGACATTTGATGACAGTGGACAGCTTTGGGCACATGAGATGGGGCCAAGGGGCGGTGATGAGTTTAATCTGATTGAAAAAGGTAAAAACTATGGCTGGCCAGTTGTATCCAATGGACGCAATTACTCAGGTCTTGATATCCCTGATCATGATACTCGGCCTGAGTTTGCTGCACCCAAAATCACTTGGACGCCAGTCATATCTCCATCTTCCATCAGCATATACGCGGCGGGTAGTCATAATGACTTTCCTAGTTGGCAAGGCAATGCGCTGATTAGTGGCTTATCTTCTAAAGCACTTATCGTAGTCGGCTTCAATGAAGGCAACACCGCTGCTGAGCGCTATCGCTACGATATGGGCGAACGTATCCGCAGTGTGCTGGCAGTAGATGGGCAAGTGTGGGCATTGGAAGATGGTAATGGGGGGCAGTTACTTAGATTACTGCCTAAGTAATATCGTAATAAAACCAATTTTGATTTTATATTTATGTAGTTATTCTAAAAAAAATTGTTAAGTCTTTTAGAGTAAATTAAAGGTTTTATCAAGTTTTATTTTGTAATTGATTGATAGTTAAGGCCTATTTTGTTAAGGTAATGTTCCTTGAATTTTGAGACTTGCACATGGAAGAAGTAAAAGTAGGCAGATTAGGACCTTTTCCACGGGTGAGTAAACCTGTGTTTATAACATCGACGTTGTTAATTGTCGGATTTATTATTTTTGGCGCTTTGTTTACGGAAACAGCAGGGGCGCTTTTTAGTTTTTTACAAAATTTTATTACTGATAAATTCGGTTGGCTATTTATTATCCTAGTCAATACAGCGCTTGCCCTCTGTATTTACTTAGCAATGAGTCGCTATGGTGATATTCGGCTAGGCAATCAAACGGAGCGACCACAATACAATCTGTTTTCGTGGATTGGTATGTTGTTTTCTGCAGGTATTGGTATTGGTCTAGTCTACTGGGGTACAGCGGAGCCGTTGTATCACTTTATGGCACCACCAATGGGCGAGGCCGAAACGGTTGAAGCCGCAAAGCAAGCGATGAATATCTCATTTATGCATTGGGGATTACACGCTTGGGCCATTTATACGATTGTGGCGCTGTCTTTAGCCTATTTCCATTTCCGTCGTGGCTTGCCATTATCGATTCGATCAACCTTGTATCCTTTGCTCGGCAAAAGAATCTATGGCCGATGGGGACATACTGTCGATATCTTGGCCGTGTTTGGTACGATGTTTGGTGTGGTCACCTCGCTTGGGCTTGGGGTGATGCAGATCAATTCTGGACTCGAAAAGCTGTTTGGTACGCCTAACAGTCTTACGGTTCAGTTTGGCTTGATCGCTTTCATTACAGCGCTTGCAGCGGCTTCGGTCTTGATGGGTCTAGATAAAGGTATTAAGCGACTTAGTGATATCAATATTGGTTTCACCATCGTCTTATTAGCGTTTATGGTTATTTTAGGACCGACACTTTTCATCTTTGATAGCTTTATTGAAAACATCGGCAACTATCTGACAGTGATTGTTCCTTTAGGTACGTGGGGTGAGTCTTATAGTGGAACGGATTGGCAGAGTGGTTGGACGATATTTTATTGGGCATGGTGGGTTAGCTGGGCACCATTTGTTGGTATCTTTATTGCCCGTATCTCTCGTGGTCGTACGATTAGAGAGTTTGTACTTGGTGTACTGCTCATTCCTATGATGATTTTGTTTTTTTGGTTTACGACCTTTGGCGGCGTTGCTGTTCACATGGAGCTTGCCTCTGCTGTGTCCGGTATCAGTCCAGGATTGGTTGAAGCGGTACAAGCGGATACTGGTAGTGCGATCTTTAAATTGGTTGAGTACTATCCATTAGCAAAACCAATTACGCTACTGATTGTAGTGATGATTATGCTGTGGTTCGTAACCTCATCAGACTCAGCCAGTTTTGTCATTGACATGTTGACTGCTGGTGGCGATACCAATCCACCAAAAATACAGCGCTTGTTTTGGGCAACCACAGAAGGCGTTATCGCAGCTATCTTGCTGGCGGCTGGTGGACTGTCTGCCTTACAAGCGGCGGCTATCGTAGCAGGACTGCCATTTGCCTTAGTGATATTCGTCATGATGTATGCATTGTTACGTGGTCTTAGTCGTGATCGCTTGATTCTATATCGAGCGCAGCAGCAATTCATCACGGATGAATCAGCAGACCATAATTCAGCGAACGAATTCGTTGATGAGCATTTGCTAAAAGGGCCACCCAAGATAGTGGAGGGTGACTAATAAGTAAAATAGTCATTTGAGCCGTTTTAATAGGAGCCCCAATTTATTTTTAAATTGGGGCTTCTTTATTGGATAAAGATATTTAAATTTATTCAGTATAAATTCTAATTGTTGAAAATTATTACCGAAGTGTTACTACCATTTCTATACATTTGGCAGTGTTTACAAGGTGTTATATTTGATAATTCGTTCATACCTTGGTATGGTTACGCACTTTTTTGGGGATATACTTATGGATCATGTAAAAGTTGGCCGATTAGGCCCTTTTCCGCGGGTAAGTAAACCTGTATTTTTGACTTCAGCGATTTTGATACTTGCCTTCATTATCTTTGGGGCATTATTCAACGAACAAGCAGAAGTGGTATTTAACCAAGCAAAAGCATTTGTCTCTTTACGCTTTGGCTGGTTCTTTATTGTGGTGGTGAATTTAACGTTGGTCATGAGTATTTATATGATATTTAGCCGCTATGGCGATATCAGGCTTGGTCATCAGAATGAGAGACCAGAGTACAACCTGGTTTCTTGGATTGGTATGCTGTTTTCAGCAGGTATAGGTATTGGACTGCTCTATTGGGGCACAGCCGAGCCGCTGTATCATTTCATGGCTCCACCATTAGGCGAGGCGGAAACAGTCGCCGCTGCTAAGCAGGCGATGAACATCTCGTTCCTGCATTATGGTCTACATGTATGGGCGCTTTATGGCATGGTCGCGCTATCCTTGGCTTATTTTCATTATCGAGTAGGATTACCATTGGCCATCCGCTCCACCTTGTATCCAATATTGGGTAAAAAAATCTACGGTGGTTGGGGTCATACGGTCGATACGCTTGCCGTATTTGGTACGATGTTTGGGGTAGTGACCACGTTAGGTCTTGGTGTTTTACAGATAAACTCTGGTCTTGAGACATTGTTTGGTGTGCCCAACAATATTACGGTGCAGATTATTTTGATCGGCTTTATCACTATGCTAGCAGGGTTATCCTTGTTCATGGGACTAGATAAAGGCATTAAGCGTCTAAGTGATACCAATATATTCTTCACGGTGATATTGCTAAGTTTTGTGATTATCTTTGGGCCTACTCAATTCATCTTTAATAGTTTTGTAGAAAATATCGGCAACTATTTGCATGAAATTGTGCCATTAGGTCTGTGGACAGAGTCTTATAGTGGAGAGGAAAACTGGCAATCCTCATGGACGATTTTTTATTGGGCATGGTGGATTAGTTGGTCACCATTCGTTGGGGTGTTTGTTGCCCGTATCTCTCGAGGTCGTACCATCCGTGAGTTTATATTAGGGGTGTTATTAATTCCTATCACGATATTGTTCCTGTGGTTTACTGCTTTTGGTGGTTCTGCGGTGAATATGGAGCTGATGGCAGCGGCAGATCCTAACCTTGTCAGTCCGGGTCTTATCGAAGCCGTTAAAGCGGATACCGGGAGTGCCATCTTTAAACTGATGGAGTCTTATCCACTAACAGAGGCGGTCAACCTACTCATTGTAGTCATGATTGTACTGTGGTTTGTGACCTCATCAGATTCAGCCAGTTTTGTTATTGATATGCTGACCTCAGGTGGTGATACCAATCCACCGAAGATTCAGCGTTTGTTTTGGGCAGGTGCTGAAGGCGTTATCGCCGCTGTATTATTGGCAGCAGGTGGTTTAAGTGCACTGCAAGCAGCCTCTATTGTCTCAGGCTTTCCTTTTGCTATTGTGATCGTCGTGATGATGTATTCATTGCTACGTGGATTGAGCCGAGATCGTTTGATACTTTATCGTAATCAGCAATGGTTCACTACCGAAGAATCAGCAGAGCACAATTCTGCTAATGAATTCCGTGATGAAGACCTACTTACAGGTCCACCAAAAATCGTAGACTCCAATGATTAACACGTTTTAGATATTTGCTAAAAATCCCAGCCTTGTGCTGGGATTTTTTATGCCGATGTATTTTTATATTTTCAATAAGTGGAAAGCCATCATCTGCATTCATCTTTTACGTAAATGATTGCTTCAGTGCTACACGGTTAAAGTATAGTCAGTGAAAAGTAATATCGATATATCAGCAGTATCGTAGCGTTGTTGAGGTATTTTGACTATAGTTTAAAGTGAGCACAAGGCAACTGAGCATAGGTAGATTGCTGATAGACAACGCACGCAAATAAAAATAGCGCACTCAGGTGATGAGTACGCTATTGGTTTGTCAGTCAGATATAAGCTAAAGTCATACTAAGCTGTATTTATCTTGAGATTAGTATGCGCCTTCGCTATAGATAAGCTCATAGCTGTGGCTATAAATCTCAACGATGTTGCCAAACGGGTCTTCCATATAAATCATGCGATATGGCTTTTCACCAGGGTAGTAGTAGCGTGGTTTTTCCATACGTTTCTTACCGCCTGCTGCAACCATACGCTCAGCCAACTCTTCAACATTTGGATCTTGAACGCAGAAGTGGAAGATACCAGTTTTCCAGTATTCAAAGTTATTTTCAGGGTCTTCTTGATTTTTGAATTCAAAAATCTCGACGCCGATACGGTCACCAGTAGATAGATGAGCGATACGAAAGCTGCCCCAACCAGCACCAAATACTTCGGTACACATTTCACCAATGGCACTGTCATCTTCGACAATCTCAGTAGGTTCCATGATGGTGTACCAACCCATTACTTCAGTATAAAATTTTACGGCGGCATCTAGGTCAGGGACTGAAAGACCGATGTGCGAAAAGCTTCTTGGATAAACGTTGTTCATATTATGCTCCTGTTTGATGTGCATTTTCTTTAACGTGGAGCCAGTATACAAATGCACCGTCATTATGTAAAATTATCAAATATTATATAAATAATTATGAAACGTAATGATAAATATCACATGGTTACGCACCTTTTGCACGCTTGCTGAAGTTGGGCACTTTACTCGTACGGCTGAACGTCTATATATGACGCAGTCCGGTGTCAGCCAACACATAAGTAAGCTAGAGGAGCAGCTAGAGATTGACTTGCTGATTCGACAAGGAAAGCAGTTCTCATTGACCAATGCAGGTGAGCAGCTCTATAAAGAAGCAGGCGAGATATTGCAGCGCTTATCAAATCTAGAGCAGCGTATCGGTGAGGATCCACCTTATGAAGGGTTAGTGCGACTGATGTCACCGGGTAGCGTGGGGCTTAAGCTGTATCCGCAGCTGTTGACACTACAGCAGCAGCATCCGAATCTAGTGATTGATTATCGCTTTGCACCCAATGCTGATATCGAACGAGCACTGGCAAATCACGAGATTGATATTGGTTTTATGACGGATATCTCAGGGGATGAGACAGTTAGTTGTAAGCCAGTGGCTCAAGAAGCATTAATACTAGTAACACCTGCGGCTACAGTAGAGCCAAGTTGGGAGCAGCTCATCGAGCTTGGATTTATTGATCATCCAGATGGTGCACATCATGCAGGCATGCTACTGACTGCTAACTATGAGCAATTCCAACATATTAATGACTTTAAGAAAAAAGGCTTTTCTAATCAAATAGGTCTGATTTTAGAGCCAGTCAGTAGGGGAATAGGCTTTACCGTGCTGCCTGCACACGCAGTGGCTGCTTATCCAAAGCCTGGGCTTATTCACAGTCATTATTTGCCCGTTGCTGTTAGCGAGACGCTATATCTTGCCATAAGACGACAGCAGGCACTCTCTAATAGAATGCATACTGTCATTGATGAAGTAAAAAAATGGTTATAGAAATAGAGCAAGGTCAACATAGTATTAATGGATACATGCGCTGACTATAAATCTGCATTATGCCATTGACTGACCTAATTTGATGGCTGCCGCAACATTGGCTGCTGTCGTTTCCATATTGTCATAAGCCTGACTCAGCACATTATCGAGAGTATCTATCTTTTGTATACTGGGCATGATGACATCGAATTGGCTGGTTTGCGCAGGTTTTAGACCGTCTACACTACCGCAGATGGCGATGACAGGCGTATTATTGGCTTTAGCGATATGACTGATACCGCCTGCCACTTTACCCATGGCAGTCTGCACGTCTAGTTTGCCTTCACCTGTGATGACCAGATCAGCCTCAGCGATATGCTCTGACAAATGAGCCACTTCGGCGACGGTGTTAAACCCTGATTTTAACTGCGCGTTAAAAAACGTCATCATCGCATAGCCAAGACCACCAGCGGCTCCTGCGCCTTCGACATTTTGACACTCATCATAGCCTTGCTGGTCGCACACAGCCGCAAAGTGACTGAGTGCCTTATCCAGTTCGTTGACTTGCTCTGGATAAGCGCCTTTTTGCGGCCCGAACACGGCGCTCGCGCCCAATAGTCCGCATAATGGGTTGGTCACATCACAAGCGACCTCAAATACCGTATCGAGAACCTTTAAATTAAGATGACGATTATCAATCCTGTGCAGCTGGGCAAGTGCGCCACCACCATGAGTGAGCAAGCTGTCATTGACATCATGAAATGTCATACCCAATGCCATGAGCATACCAAGCCCTGCGTCATTGGTTCCGCTACCACCCAGACCGATAATAATACGCTTGGCGCCTTCGTCCAAAGCATCCGCAATTAATTCACCAACACCATAACTACTGGTAGTAACAGGATTACGTTCTGTTGCCTTTAACAAATGTAATCCGCAAGCTTGAGCAATCTCGATAACGGCAGTATTATCCGGTAATAGCAAGTATTTAGCCGTAATCGGTCGCATTAAAGGATCATGTACTCTAACGTCTTTCCAGCGTCCGCCCAATACATAAGACAATACCGCAGAGGTGCCTTCACCGCCATCTGCCATCGGCAATAACGTATAGTCAGCATCAGGATATACCTGACTAAAACCAGCTTGAATGGCGCGGCAAACATCCAGTGCTTCTAAGCTTTCTTTGAACGAGTCGGGGGCGATTAAAATCTTCATGAATGTCTCTCTGGGTATTTTTGAACGTCTTTTTGGGTATTTCAGCTAATGCGTTAAATGAACACTGTTAAATAAATACTAAGGTTAACAGCCAGATAAACACAATGCTGGTCACACCTTGAATACCCGTCGCCATTGAATGGGCTTTATATGCTTGTGATACACTCATACGGCTAAACTGACTGACAATCCAAAAGAAGCTGTCGTTGGCGTGTGAGATAGTCATAGCACCTGCACCAATGGCCATCACACAAAATACGCGACCCAGTTCACTGTCTAGACCAATTTGATCCAATAACGGTGCAACCATCGCAGAGGTAGTGACTAGCGCTACGGTGGTCGAGCCTTGCGCAGTCTTTAGTGCAGCAGAGACGATGAATGGCATAAAGATACCAAGTCCTAATGCAGACAATGTCGTACCTAAATAGTCACCGATTGGTGTCACTTTTAACATGGCACCAAACGCACCACCAGCGCCAGTGATCAATAAGATAGGAGCGGCTACGACCAGACCTTGAGAGATGCTGTCACTGATCTGCTGTGTTTTTTGCTCGGTATTGATGAGTAAGAATGATAGAAAAAGACCAATGAGCAGTGCCGTTAGTGGATTACCAATGAATACTAAGATATCTGTCAACGTACCACTACCAAACGGTGCGCTTGGGAAGTTGGCAACAGACGATAAGCAAATTAATACGATAGGTACGATAATAGGTAAGAATGCCATCGTTGCTGACGGCATATTGTTATAGTCGTCACGTGTTTTCATGTTTTCAGGCAATGTCGCGGCTGGTGCATCCAGCGCATCTATATTGTCAGGCGTCACATTTAGAAAACGATTAGACCACCACCAGCCAGCCAATACAGCAACGGCTGTCACGACCACACCGACCATGATGACCAAACCTAGATTAGATTCTAATCCCAAGTTGCCTGCCGCTGCAATCGGACCTGGTGTGGGTGGTACGAAAGTATGTGTTGCGTACAAGCCCGTGGCTAAGGCAATACTCATCGCCACACTAGATACTTTTAAACGCTCGGCCAATGTCTCTTTTAAAGAGTTTAAGATGATGTAGCCTGAGTCACAAAATACAGGTACTGACACGACTGCACCGACGATAGACATGGTCAGAGTAGGGAAGCGTGGCCCCAAAACTTTGATAACGGTTTCTGCCATCACAATAGCCGCACCAGTTTTTTCAAGGATCAAGCCGATAATGGTACCGAATACAATCACTAGACCGATATAACCTAAGATACCACCAAAGCCATCAGAGATCGTTTTGGCGACAGTATTAAGCGGTACTTGGTAAAAAAGTGCAACCAAGAAAGCGGACAAAATCAACACTAAAAAAGGATGCCACTTTAGTTTTGCGGTCGCGAAAATAATAAAAAGAATGGTCAGCACAAGCCAAAATACAATCATCACTGTCTCAATATGGTTTATATCTTAATTGATTACCAATGCAGATACAGTCAACCCTGTATAAATTAGATACAGCGTCAGGCTCGCTTAGCCTACTAGTTGTAGCACTATTACTCGCCTTTCTTGTCTCTAAGTTATTTTGAGCCAACTATGTGCATCAATAACGATACGAATTTTTAAAGGGGCACATTCTATAGTAAAATAGACGTTACTAGGAAATAAATTTTAGGAAGAGAAACGGTCATTGGTCATTTTCCAAGAGTATCTGACGCTCTATGTGAGATCATTCTATATTCTACGTTATTATTTCTATCACTCTTAAACCAAAAAAACTGGCCATTTTAAATGACCAGTCGTTGTGCACAGCATGTTCAAAGCAGTATTTAGTTGGTACTTATGCGATTTTATCGAATCGTGCTTTGTCACCTTCTGCTACTATCGAGTCGAAACTCACACAGATACCTTCTTTATCCAATGTTGCGTACCAATGATCATCGTTGCTACCGGTTAGCAACTGAAAATACTTATTGTTAACGATTCTACCTACAGTATAGACTTCGCCTTCTAAATAAAAGTCATTACCTTGTGTGCAGAGTAATTTATCGTCAGTGCTTATCATATAGTTCTATCTCATTTATAAAAAGATAAAATGATAATACCAACTTAATTAGTAATAATAAAGAGGCTTTAATAAGGAGTATCTTATTGTTAAGTATATGTTTTTTAGCTTATTTGTTGCTGAAACATATCATTATGAAATTGGGTGCAATAGTAAGTGATTGAGCATACACACTTAAGCATATAGGGGTCTCTATGCTATCTGATTTTTAATAGTAAACGATTGGTTTTCATAAATAAAAGTTGTCTACACCGCAAATTTTTTCGCGCCGAGCACACAAGCTAATGCTCCCAATGTACTTATTACCATGCCAAGACTAACGGTCTCATGTAGTAATCCTGCCGCTAGCATAAGACCCATAAAAGGCTGTAGCAACTGTAATTGCCCAACAGCAGCAATACCCCCTAATGCCAGTCCACGATACCAAAACAAAAATCCGATAAACATGCTGCATAACCTAGAGCACAAGCGATGACAGCGCCTAGCATTAGTAAGCCTCCCAACAAAGGCGTATGACTACTGCTCATAGCCGCGTAACCAGCGACAAAGGTGCTACCTAACAGGGCAAATAACCAAAATAAAGCGGGTGGGCGTTTATCACCGCGCCAAACGGCAAATATAGCAGTAAATAGCGGTAATATTCCTAAAAATACAATGGCGTGTGCCGAGGTGACATGCTGTAAAGCCAACGCGCTTAACAAAGGAAAGCCAATGACCACACCTAGAGCGACAACACTTAGAGCGGGTAGGTCAGCCTTGGTTGGTGGGTGCTGTTTGAATATTACTAAGACTACGATAGCGAGCAACACGGCTAACGTCGCACGCGTTCCAGTCAAAAATAGAGGATCAAAATCCATGACTGCTAAGCGGGTAGCTGGTAAAGAGCCTGCAAAGATAACGACACCGATAAATCCATTCATCCAACCTTGAGTTGTGTTTTTCATAAACCTACCACTGTATTTTTGATACGTTGATTAAAGCAAATGTTTGGGAGGTTATCTACGTACAATACAGTACAATTATACTGAACTGTTTGGTGTCAATGGCCCATACAGTATGAAGCGTATTTACTAAAGGTAGGCTGGTATTACTATGTTTCATCATTGAAACCAGATAAATGCTATTTTAGATTTATCTGACTTTGAGCCAACTCATGGTAGCCAAGCATAATAAATTTTTCGGCGAAGCATGACTTGGTAAAGCATAAATAATGGTATGGTAAGGAATAGAGAATTATGAAAATTGGATCGACTCGTATTGAGATGGTAATAGCGGATGTAAAAGCAAAGATTACTACTGTCATCTACATGCCCGGTACACGTTTACCCTCAGTACGCGCTGCTGCTAAAAATCACGGTTTTTCACCGTCGACAGTCGTAGAAGCTTATGAGCGGTTGCAAGCTGATGGGATTATATACTCGCGTCCAGGTGCTGGCTTTTACGTTGCCGAGTCTACGCCACCACTATCCTTGGCAGATATTGCTCCAAAGCTTGATCGAGCCGTAGATCCGTTATGGGTGTCGAGGCAATCGCTTGAAACTTCTGATAATGCTTTGAAGCCAGGATGTGGCTGGTTACCGCCTGACTGGCTATATGAAGAAGGTATGCGTCGCGGATTGCGTAGTGTGGCAAAGGGCAGTGCGAGTGTGATGAGCGAGTATGCCACGCCATTGGGATTATTAGAATTGCGCCAACTACTTACTAGGCGTATGGTAGGTTTGGGGATAAACGCGGAACCGTCGCAGGTCATGTTGACCGAATCTGGTACACAGGCAATAGATTTGATTTGTCGTTTTTTATTGACACCAGGTGATACTGTAGTCGTAGATGATCCTTGTTACTTTAATTTTCATGCGTTATTAAAAGCACATCGGGTAAAGGTGGTAGGAGTATCTTACACCTCTACTGGGCCGGATGTTGATGTATTCGCTGCAGTATTAGATGAGCATAAGCCGCGCCTTTATATAACCAATGCCGCTATACATAACCCTACGGGCGCTACATTGTCACCAGCCACAGCCTATAAAGTGTTGCAACTGGCACAATCCGCTGGGTTATATATCATTGAAGATGACATTTTTGCTGACTTTGAGATTACTCCAGCAACTAGGTTGGCAGCATTAGATGGTTTATCGCAAGTATTCTATATCGGTAGCTTTTCTAAAACCTTATCTGCATCATTGCGCTGCGGTTATATTGCGGCACCAACTGCTTGGGTAGAGAGCTTATTAGACTTAAAAATAGCCACAGGTTTCGGTGGTGGGCAGTTGGCGGCAGCAGTGGTTCTATCTGCACTGACAGATAGTGGTTACCGAAAACATATGAATACTATTCATCTACGCTTGGCAAAAGCACGCTCGCAAACGTTACCACGCTTGGCTAAATTGGGTATAGCGCCCTGTCTATTACCACAAGCTGGCATGTTTCTTTGGTGTCAGCTACCTGATGGCAACAACGCGGCTGAATTAGCAAACGCTTGCTTAGCAAAGGGCGTGTTATTGGCTCCGGGTAATGTCTTTAGTCAAGCTCAGAACGCTGAGCATTTTATGCGTTTCAATGTCGCACAAGCATCAGATGCTAGGATCTATGAAGTGTTGGCTGAGTCATTGGATTGACTGGTTATATATATGTATTAGAGATGGCGGGAGTTGAACCTGCATTCAGGAAACAAAGAAAGCCAGCAACACAAGGTTGCTGGCTTTTTATAGACTGAGTCTAACTATTCTAAAGATTACTCTTCAGAATAATCGTCATTCTCGTCTGTAGCTTCTTCTTCAGCTGTATCTTGGTCATCGCCATCTTCAGATAGGATAGTGACTAAGATGCTAGCAGTAACGTCATGATGTAGTTGAATATCAACATTATATTCGCCCACTTGACGTAGTGTGCCTTCAGGTAGCTTGATTTCAGCACGGTCTACTTCTAGACCTGAGTTAGTCAATGCTTCAGCGATATCGCGAGTACCGATAGAGCCGAATAGCTTGCCTTCGTCACCTGATTTAGCGCGCATGATAACATTAACGTCAGTCAATGCATCAGCACGTTCTTGAGCAACAGCTACTTCTTTCGCTTCTTCAGCTTCAAGTTCGGCACGACGTGTTTCGAACTTTTCAATGTTAGCTTTATTAGCAGGTAGAGCTTTGCCCAATGGGATAAGAAAGTTACGTCCGTAACCTGGTTTTACATCGACAGTTTCACCGAGTTTACCAAGGTTGACGATACGCTGTAACAAAATAATTTGCATGAGTCATTCCTAGTTAACGGTTAACCCTGATGGTTATCAGTGTATGGAAGTAGCGATAAATAACGAGCTTGCTTAATAGCAGTAGCTAGTTGACGCTGATATTTAGTAGATGTACCGGTAATGCGGCTTGGTACGATTTTACCATTATCACTGATATACTGTTTTAGCAATTCAACATCTTTATAATCGATGTGAGTGATGCCTTCAGCAGTGAAACGGCAGAATTTGCGACGGCGATAGAAACGTGCCATGAGTATTCTCCTTTAATTAGTCTTCACTGTTGTCGTTGTCGTCATTATCGTTTTCACGACTGTCTGGACGACGAGTAGTTGCTTTGCGTGCGCGTTTTTCATCGGCATTCTTGGCTAACTGCGACTCTTCAGTGACAGCGTCGTCACGGCGCATAACTAGACTACGAATGATCGCGTCGTTATAACGGAATAATTCTTCAAGCTCAGCTAAAGTCTCACCGTCAGTTTCAATGTTGAAAAGAACGTAATGAGCTTTGTGAATCTTGTTGATTGGGTAAGCCAGTTGACGACGGCCCCAATCTTCTAAACGATGAATAACACCGTTGTTGTCTTGAACTAACTTGATATAGCGTTCAACCATGCCGACCACTTGGTCGCTTTGGTCTGGGTGTACAATTAACACCAGTTCGTAATGTCGCATTATGACTCCTTACGGATTAGTAGCTATTAACCCTATGTTAATAGCAAGGAGATTTATAAGGTAAGCTGTATTCCCATCAAATATAACAAAATATAATAGGAAAAAAGCTTAGTTTATAAAGCGCCGTATTATAACAGTACGCAACGATTAACACAAAGGTTAATCGTTGCGTAGCTGCCAATAAAAACATGAAAACAGTAAATTTCTCTGTATCAATTATCTGTATTAATAAAAAGCCACGATGAAACGCTACTTTTTTAACATCATCTAAGACTTAGTTTTGATAAAACGCTCAAAACGTTGCTATTTTACTTTGGGCTGTTTTACCAATTGACTGCTATCTGCTTTTACCACCAATGTTTTGGCAAGCTTGTCATGCCAGCCGATATTTTGCGGGCTTTTTGAGGCCATATAATAATGAATGGCGACAATCACAAAACCTAAAAAGCTGGTGAATGAAAACAGTAAGTTGTAGATAATGAACAATAGCAAAGTACGTGTGCCGATAAGCTTAATAAAAGAAGGCAGACGATGCGTGGTTTGATCCACGACGCGAATACCTGTAATCAGCTTGCCCAGTGATTGACCACGCATGGTGATAAATACTAACTGTAAAGCAAACAAGCCAAAAACCATGACTTGCGATATCATCAATGTGCTACTTGGAAGGCTCTCCATCAGCGTCATTGAATATTGATAAGCGGCGTCCATGTCTTGGATATTTTGAAACTTGCTATAGTCCACATCCATTTTGGTTAACGCTAATCCAAGTGGAAAGATGGCTAGCAAGTACAATAAGCCATTGAGCGCAGTTGCCAATATGCGTGACATGATCGGGGCTAGTACTACATCGCCAACGACTTTATCTTTGGCTGTGATATTCTTATTAGCAGCCGTTTTATTTAATGACACATTATTATGCGGTGTGTGATGACGGTTGCTGGTCATATCTGTTTTGGCATTGTCTTTTGGACGTTCAGGCTTACCATATAGTCTGTCTAACGACACGCTTTTTCCGTCTTTAGTGCTACTGGTTTCAGTATCTTCGGGGAACACGGTGACATTATTGACAATAGAGTCATTAACCTCAGGGCTGCTAATGCTAGTAGGTCGATAAACCCCTTGATTGTTCGTCAAGTTACCAACTCGCTGCCATTGGTCTAAGCCGTCGTGCCAGATCAAATCATCCAGTAAAACTTCACCAGACGTCAGCATAATATTGAGCTGATCCAAATTATATGGACCGGCTTGTACGTTATTTCGAGCTAAGAAAATCTGCATAATTGCCTGCATAGTTAGTCATATATTAAGTCGCTACTGTAAGACATAGTATTAGGGTCTATTCAAGATTTTTCAAATAGACCCTAATGGTTGTATCTTCAATGACTGTGTGAATTACCGCTGTGACTTAAATTACGGCTTACTTTGCTTCTTCACCAGCTAAGAAGAACCACGTATCTAGTACTGAGTCAGGGTTCAATGACACTGAACTGATACCTTGCTCCATGAGCCAGAACGCAAGATCTGGATGGTCTGAAGGACCTTGACCACAGATACCGACATACTTGCCCGCTTTGCGGCAAGCATCAATCGCCATAGACAGTAACTTCTTAACAGCAGGGTCACGCTCATCAAATAGATGTGAGACGATACCTGAGTCACGGTCAAGACCAAGCGTTAGCTGAGTCAAATCGTTAGAGCCGATAGAGAAGCCATCGAAGTGTTCTAAGAACTCTTCTGCTAATAGCGCGTTGGTTGGTAGCTCACACATCATGATGATGCGTAGGCCGTTCTCACCACGTTTGAGACCGTTTTTCTCGAGTAACTCAATCACTTGAGCGGCTTCGTCAACGGTACGGACGAATGGAATCATAATTTCGACGTTGGTCAGACCCATCTCATCACGTACGCGCTTTAGGGCTTTACACTCAAGCTCGAAGCAATCACGGAAATTATCAGAGACATAACGACTGGCACCACGGAAGCCCAACATTGGGTTTTCTTCTGACGGCTCGTATAATTTACCACCAAGCAAGTTAGCGTATTCGTTTGATTTAAAATCTGACATACGAACGATAACTGGCTGATCCATAAAGGCAACCGCTAGTGTTGAGATGCCTTCGACCAATTTATCAACATAAAAGTCAACAGGTGAAGCATAACCAGCGATACGCTCTTGGATTGCTTGTGATATCTCACGTGGCAAGCTGTTCATGTTTAGCAAGGCTTTTGGATGCACACCGATCATACGGTTGATGATGAATTCAAGACGTGCAAGACCAATACCTTCGTTCGGCATTTGGGTGAAAGAGAAGGCGCGATCTGGATTACCAACATTCATCATAATCTTGAAGGCAAGATCTGGCATAGATTCAACAGAGTTGGTCTGTATTTCAAAGTCAATTTGGCTTTCATAAATGAAACCAGTATCACCTTCGGCACAAGAAACAGTGACATCTTGACCATCAACCAACAGCTCAGTGGCATTACCACAACCGACGATAGCCGGTACGCCAAGCTCACGGGCAATAATAGCTGCATGACAGGTACGACCACCACGGTTAGTGATGATGGCAGAGGCACGCTTCATGACTGGTTCCCAATCAGGATCGGTCATGTCTGATACGAGGACGTCGCCGTCTTGTACTTTGTCCATCTCGTTTAGGTTGCTAACGATACGTACTTTACCCGCACCAATGCGTTGACCAATTGAGCGGCCTTCGCACAAGATTTTTGCATCAGTTGTATTGATGATATAACGTTCCATGACATTGCTGTCTTGGCGGCTTTTTACGGTTTCTGGACGGGCTTGAACGATAAATATTTCATTGGTGTCGCCGTCTTTTGCCCATTCGATATCCATCGCTTGACCGTAATGCTTCTCAATGGTCATCGCTTGCTTGGCAAGTGAGGTCAGCTCTTCGGTAGATAGCGAGAACTGCATGCGATCTTGTTTTTCGACATCAACAGTTTTGACAGACTTAGTCGTGCTGCCTTCATCACCGTAGATCATTTTCTTATGCTTGCTGCCTAGGTTACGGCGAATAACCGAAGGCTTGCCATTGGCTAGCAATTGCTTAGAGATATAGAATTCATCTGGGTTAACCGCACCCTGTACGACCATTTCACCTAGGCCATAGCTTGAGGTGATGAAAACCACTTGATCAAAACCACTTTCGGTATCTAGCGTGAACATCACACCAGCAGCACCCGTCTCTGAGCGTACCATGCGCTGTACAGCAGCAGACAATGCAACGCCTTCGTGCTCAAAACCTTTGTGTACACGATAAGAGATAGCACGGTCGTTATAAAGAGAGGCAAATACTTCTTTAATGGCAATCAGAACGTTATCAATACCGCGAATGTTTAGGAAAGTCTCTTGCTGACCGGCAAATGATGCATCTGGCAAATCTTCGGCAGTCGCAGAAGAACGGACAGCAACCGCGATGTCATCGCCGCCACTCATGGTTTCAAATGACTGACGCACTTCTTGCTCTAGATCGCTTGGCAGCTCTTGCTCAATAATCCACGTACGAATTTTTTTACCCGTTTCTGCAAGTTTTTTTACATCATTAACATCTAATGTTTTTAGCTCGCTGTTGATTTTGTCAAGCAAGCCAGTTTCGTTCAAAAAACGGTTAAATGCATTTGAAGTGGTGGCAAATCCGCCTGGAACACTAACACCCAAATCAGACAAATGGCTGATCATTTCACCTAATGAGGCGTTCTTACCGCCGACCATCTCAATGTCGTCTTTTCCTAGCTGATCAAGATTGATTACAAGTGCTGTAGATTGCGCTGCCATGATAACTCCAGAAAATAAGGTTATTTAGTAAAGATTATAACGGTCAATTATACCCCTATATTTGGATAATTTCGAGACCTAGAACCAAAAAATTCGTCAAAAAGATACAAATTGTCGGGTTTGCTACATAATTTACGTCAGCTGCCTGACGGTTTTACTTTTAAGACCGAGCCAAAATGTCAATGCTACCGAAATAACAGGGTGCCATAATTGTCATCAAAACCCCTAAATATGAGTAAAATCTGTCCAAAAATACTCCTAGGATTTTTACTACTATATATAGAACATAATATTGGGACTTATATTGGGGACTTATTATGGATACTTATATAGTCAATAAAACGAAATTGTGCAGGACAATATCGACAGAAAGAGCCGGGTGTTTGTGGTCGCTTGTCGACAACATTGATTTCTATTGAGCTTCTATTATGCGTATAATGAAAAGTGAAACGCCCTGCGCGAATAATTGAATCAACCATTAAAATATGATGACTGATCAAAAGACAGTCAAAAAAATAAGCCAGTCACAGGCCAATATTAGGGTTTCAACCGAGGTATCAAAGTTATGTACTCAAGCAATCTATCTGAACAAAATAAGCCGACGATACAAAATCATGATGCGTTGAACTTAGACAATTCGCAAACTATAAGAAGTGCATTTTTTATCTCTGATGGTACGGCTATTACGGCTGAGACTCTTGGACGTGCTATTTTAAGTCAGTTTGCTTCCGTTCCTTTTGAGACGCGCGTACTGCCTTATGTCGATAGTTTAGAGCGCGCCGAAGACGCTGTTGAGCAAATTAACATGGCTTATCAACGCGATGGTGTGTTGCCTTTGGTATTCGATACCATTGTTAACTCTGAAATTCGCGAAAAAATCAACTCAGCGACCAGCTGTAACTTAGATATGTACGAGGGTTTGATTGGTCGTGTTGCCGAAGAGACTGGGGTGGAGCCAGACGGACACTCAGGTCATGCACACGATGATGTCGATTCCGAAACCTATAAGGAACGTATTGACGCGGTTCATTTTGCCTTGGACAATGACGATGGCGCACGCACACGTCATTATGACGCGGCCGATATTATTCTGGTTGGAGTCTCACGCTCGGGCAAAACCCCAACGTCATTATATCTAGCCTTACAATTCGGTATCCGTGCGGCCAACTATCCTTTGACCGAAGATGATTTGTACGACAATCAGTTACCAAAAGCGTTGCGTGAGCACAAAGACAAATTGTTTGGCTTGCTCATTGATACCGATCGCTTGGTCAAAATTCGTCAAGAACGCCGTGCAGGCAGTCGTTATTCAAGCTATCAGCAATGCCAGCAAGAGCAGCGGGCGATACAAGGTATTTATATCACGCACGGTATTCCTAGCTTAGACGTCTCAGAGATGTCGGTTGAAGAAATTGCCACACGTATCTTACAGATGACGGGTCTTAAACGCCGTATTGGTTAATGCTAGTGGCTAATAAGACGTTAGCGTTGACAAAAATAATTTGTACCATTTTATATAGAACAATTTCACTTAAAACAATGCCTTTACCATATAGAGAATATTATGAGTTCATCTTATAAGTCTAGAAAGACACCTTTATTACTTACTAGCCTGTTATTAAGCGCGGCGACTTTGCTTAGTGCTTGTCAGACGTCGCCATTTGCACGTGAGCCGGTACCTGAGCCCCGTTATGTTCCAACAATTGTGTTGGGTGAAGCGCAAACGCTTACTGTGATGCCAAATCGTGTGGCGTGCGCTTCAGCGTTACCGATGCAGTGCTTGTTGGCCAAATCGAGCAAAGATGGCAGCGTGTTTCAGATTCCTTATGATTGGATCGATGACTTTAAACCGAGCCTTGGCACCGAGTATATAATTAGTGCACGTCCACAAATAGATGAAGGCAAACAAAGTTTGACAGGGTATTGGACATTGCAAAACATCCTATCACAACGTATGGTGGGCACTCCTTAGCAGCATGACCCTGACGCATCTTTGCATTGATTCATTCATAGCCTAAAGACAGACAAACAAAGAAATAAAGAGGACACAATGGGAAGCAAAAATACTAGCGATGCTACCAATGACACTGGTGAAGACATTCATACCGAAGTATCTAATAAAAAAAGCGGCGCCGCGCCAAATCCTGAACATACGGAAGACAAAAATAAAAAAGAAAAAATCGAACAAACACATGAGCAAGTCACCGACGACATCATGCACCACCCTGACTTGGTCAATCCGCTAGATGATACACGTATTGATGTAAAGTCAGGATTTACTAGAGACTCTGAGCGTATCAAGGGTGACAAGCATCAGTTTGAATATGATGCGGTGGTGTTGGGCGCGGGTCCCGCTGGTGAAGCGGCCGCCATGAAGCTTGCTAAATCAGGCAAGAAAGTCGTGGTTATCGATCCGCGTGAGCAAGTCGGGGGCAACTCTACTCATGTCGGCACGATTCCGAGTAAAGCGTTACGCCAATCGGTATTTAACTTGATTAACTTTCGCCGTGATCCTATGTTTACCAAGGCGATGGAGTATCACCAAGTACCACTAAACAAGGTGCTTGCGAATGCTCGTAAAGTGATACGCAATCAAGTTAGCACCCATACTCGCTTTTATGAGCGCAATCAGATTGAAGTGATTCATGGCTGGGCAAGCTTTACCGATGCGCATACCATTCGTGTTGAGCTTGATGAAAATGTCTTTGAAACCGTTACCTTTAACAAAGCCATCATCACTGTTGGTAGCCGCCCTTATCGTCCTGAGATTTTAGACTTTAATCATCCGCGCGTTTTTGATTCGGATAAAATTCTGCAAATGGATTATGTGGTCAAAAAAATCATCATTTATGGTGCTGGGGTGATTGGCTGCGAGTACGCCTCTATCTTTACTGGTCTGGGCTATAAAGTCGACTTGATCAACAATCAGGGTAAGCTGCTCAGCTACTTAGATAGTGAAATCAGTGATGCGCTAGCGCATGACTTTAGACAGTTTGGCGTCCTTATCCGCAATAACGAAGAGATTGATCATCTTGAGACTCATGATGACTGTGTGATTTTGCATTTAAAGAGTGGTAAAAAAATCAAGTCTGATGCGATTCTTTGGTCTAATGGTCGCTCAGGTAATACGGAAGGCTTAAACTTGGAGGCCATCGGCTTAGAAGCCAATAGTCGTGGTCAACTGAAAGTGGATGATACCTACCGTACTGATATCGAAAATATCTATGCAGCTGGCGATGTGATTGGCTGGCCATCTTTGGCTTCTGCTGCTTATGACCAAGGTCGCTGTGCAGCAGCCTTTATGGTTGGTGATAGCGACGCAGAGCCAGTATCGAGCGTTCCTACAGGTATTTATACCATTCCAGAAATCTCCAGTATCGGTAAGACCGAGCAGGAGCTAACGGATGAACAAGTACCTTATGAAGTGGGACAAGCCTTCTTTAAGCATCTCGCTCGCGCCCAGATCATCGGTGAGCGTACAGGGGTATTAAAGATATTATTCCACCGTGAGACGCTTGAGATATTGGGGATTCATTGCTACGGCAACCATGCCTCAGAGATTATTCATATTGGACAAGCGGTCATGAAGTGTAACAATACGCTTGAGTACTTCGTAAATACGACCTTTAATTATCCAACGATGGCAGAAGCCTATCGCGTTGCGGCGCTAAATGGTCTTAACCGCGTATTTTAAACGGTTGTAAATATTGAAATAATAAAAAAGCGCCTAACGATATCGTTAGGCGCTTTTTTATTGTGTATTCCATCCTAAAATGAATTCACCAAAAAGTTTTTTTAACTCTGTTTTAGAACGAGACTAAAAAACAATCACTTAAAAAATCACTCAGAAAACAATCACTTAAACAGTCTGAGTTTTAATAGTCTCAAGATAGCTTCTGATATTGCTAACGTAGTGCATCGCTTGCCCATAACGGCTGTTGGACGCTCTGTTTTCAGCAAGGTAAGCATAGATATTTGCCCAGCTTTTGTCATCAATACCCTGAGCTCTCAGTTTACGTTGAATGCTTTTTACGGCATTCGGACCCATATTATAGCCAGCAAGGGCAAACCAAATACGGTCAGTTTTGGGTACATCGGCAAAGTCTGACTTCATTTGCTCTAAATAACGTGCGCCACCACCAATGCTTTGATAAGGGTCGACGCGATCTGAGACGCCCATGGCTTTTGCTGTATTGTTGGTCAGCATCATTAGCCCGCGTACACCTGTTGGCGATACCGCATTGGCGTCCAAATGTGACTCTTGATAACCCATGGCCACCAGCAATTCCCAGTCGTGATTGTAGTTGCGCGCTTGCTCTTCAAACGAAGATTGATAATCAGGCAGTTTTTCCGTAAGCGTTCTTTGGAAGTGATCCTGACTATAAGCATCTTTTAGCAAGTTTTGATTATAAAAAGCCGCTAGCTTTTGGGTGTTTTCAAGCTTGATACTGTCGCATAAAAAGTAACTGGCTTTTTGCGATAGCGGATCATTGGCTGAATTGAAAGTCCAGCTGACCTTGGGATGTAGACCATTTTTGGTCAAGCTGGCATCATAACCGCAGCTGACATTGACAGAAGACAAATTTAGCTGGCTTTTGAGTTGGGTGCTGGCGGTCGTCAACGCCATATCAGCATTACCTGATTTCACCGCTCTGAGAGCAGCTTTTTCACTGGCATAGGCTTTTAGATTGACATCTACGCCTAGCTCATCAGCATAGGTACGTACCAAGTCATAACCGAAGCCGTGCTGAAAACCATCCGTCGCAAAATAAGTGCTATCTCCAGGGACAGCGGCGATGGTTAAGGTATTCTCCAGCATGACATGATCATAAGTTGGCACTTGTGAATCCATGGTAGTAAAACTCTCAGCTGGTAAAGAGAGCAGGGCAATACTAGAAACTTGTGCCAGTTTTTTGGTTCTGGCAAAACGACTTGAAGTAACAGGGTTAACGGATGTAACGAGGTTACTTTTAGTGTTCAGTAGGCGTTTAGATGGACGCAGTAAATATGAGATACGGCGTTTGGCCCCTTGCGCAGATACTTTTACACGATAAGTAATACGCTGCATGGATGTCTCCTAGTTTTAGCCATCCTTCTTACCGCAAAAACACGTACAAATATATGACCATAATATTGACATATATCGATATCGCATCTTAAATAAAGTCGCACCTTTTAATAGGAAAAATGCCACTCTATCTTGTTGGACTATAGCGCCACTAGCGTACTCTCTCTAAGAGTTAGTGGGGTAGTTTGTCGTCAGCCAGCTATCGGTGCGTTATAAAAGCGTTCTAAAATAATGTTTTTATATTAATTTTAAAAACTGGACGCACAACGACGCGAAGGATATAAATCAGATGATTCCTTCATCGATAACTAAATATGGCTAGTGGCCAAACAACTATATGTCAAACACAGGTAAGGTCATGATTAAGTCATTGAGACAAAGACATCGTGCAAAATCTTGATGTAATCATTTGCTAATTAAGCAAATACATTCATCTGTTTTTACGATGCTAACTTTAATGGCTGGCTATACCTTGACTCACTAGTAATAGGATAGCTGGCTGCTAAAGTTTTTTGTCCAGCAATAAGGGTAAGTAAAATAACCAAGCTTGATAGTTTGTGTCGCTTTTTATCAAACAGGTGATTTAATACCATCATCGCGACACTAAAAATAAAAAAATACCATGTTGCTAAAACATATAGTGCAAACATAGTATTTCAATAGATAGCAGTCTAAAGCCTTATCACTTATGTAGCATGATAAAGTCTCAAATGACTACCAGCATTATTTTAGTGCCATAACCGGAAGCTGTAATAAATGGGAAGTTTCATGACAAAACGTTCTTTCTTCAAGTACTAATATGCGGTTATATAGTGGATTATTCAAGTTAAGTTAAGAAAAGAGCGATAAAACTTAACAATTGGACTATAGACGGTAAGAAATGCCCTCATTATTGCTACATTGGCTAAAACTTGATTAATATTATGGGCTTTCTTACACTATATGTTTCAGTTACTACTGAGGTGGTTTCATGATGACTAAGTTTAATAACTAATTTAATGGTTAGGCTGGGTTATCGATGTCAATGAAAGTCACTGGCAAACCAAATTTCTGGGCAACTATCTCACCTAGCGCTTGAATACCGCCACGTTCGGTTGCATGATGACCACAGGCAAAGTAATCAATACCAAGCTCGCGCGCGATATGCGTGGTACGTTCTGATATCTCACCAGAGATAAACGCATCGCAGCCCATCGTGGCAGCTTGTTCAATCATATCTTGCGCGCCGCCTGTACAAATACCGACACGTTTGATAAGCCTTTTATTCTCTGCCTCTTTACTAGAATTATACTCGGCGGCGATATGTAGCGGTGTACGCCCTAATGCTTGCGTAATCTTTGCTATCAGGTCATCGGCACTTTGCGGTGTACAAGTAGCGATATTGCCAACAGGATGTGACTCAGCAGGATAGAGCGCACCAGTGATCGTCATATCCAACATGTCAGCGAGTTTTGCGTTGTTACCAGTGACAGGATGCGCATCAAGGGGCAAATGATAGCCAATCATAGAGATACCGTGCTGCATCAATTTGCGAACGCGTCGACCTTTCATACCAGTGAGAGGGGCAGGTTCGCCTTTCCAAAAATAACCATGATGTACCATGATGGCATCGGCATTGGCAGCGATGGCAGCGTCAATCAAGGCCTCACAAGCCGTTACACCGGTTACGATACGCTGGATCGGACGTCCACCATCGACTTGTAGGCCATTTGGCGCATAGTCTTTAAACACACTAGCGGATAAGTAGTCGTCACAGAATTGTGTCAACGTCTGAGCGCTGATGTTTTGATTATTCGATTCAGCTGTCGTATGATTTGCAGTCATTAGGTTTTCCTATCGTCAATGAAATATGTGCAGTAAAGTGCAGTCGATCAAGTGAGCAAAAATTATGAGTTATTTGTAAGGGCTGTTTTTTAGTTTGATCCTTTATTAGAGTTATTTTAGCATGCTGGTGTAAGCAAACAGATAAGCTGGATAACTGAAATGGTACACGATACGTTACTATTTAATAGTATTGCGGTTATAATTTATACATGTGAGTCTGCCTAGCTGATGGAGCAATTGATTACACGATTAATGGGTCAATAGCAGTCCAGCAATTACCATTGGCTCACTTCGTTTTTCACTGTCTGTTTGCATTAAATTTATAGAGGTTTTATATGTCGTCATCCCGGAACACCAATAACAAGGCGTCTTTATTAAAATGGTTACCTTGGGTCTTATTGCTGCTAGTATTGGCAGCGTTTATCTGGTTGTTCACGAGTATGAATTCGACGTCGGAGGCCACGTGGGAGCCACCAAGAACCCCACCTGCGGAGCAGCAAGCGTCAGAACCAGTGGCAGATACGCCAGCACCTATTTCTTCTTATCATAATGCGGTTGCCCGTGCCTCGCAATCCGTGGTCAATATCTATACCACCCAGACGATGGCAGAGCATCCGTATATGGATGATCCTATACTGCGTCGGTTCTTTGAAGATCATAGTGGGCCTTCCCAAGACCAAGGGTCAACCAACTTAGGTTCAGGCGTGATCGTATCAGAAGATGGTTATATCGTGACCAATGCTCATGTGATCGAAAAGGCAGATGAGATTACAGTCGCGTTTAACGATGGTCGTAAGAGCCGTGCCAGAGTCATCGGTACCGACCCTGATAGCGATTTGGCAGTGATCAAGGTCGATATGACAGGATTGACCCCACTTGGCTTCCGCGAAGATCCTATTCGCGTGGGTGATTTGGCACTGGCGATTGGTAACCCGTTTGGTGTCGGTCAGACCGTGACCCAAGGCATTATCTCAGCGACTGGACGTACGGGGTTGGGTGTCAATAAGTTCGAAGATTTCATTCAAACCGATGCCGCGATTAACCCAGGTAATTCAGGTGGTGCGCTGGTCGATGCTCGCGGCGAGTTGGTGGGCATCAATACGGTTATATTCTCGCGCTCTGGTGGCTCGATGGGCATTGGTTTTGCCATTCCAACAGCGCTGGTTGAGCAAGTAATGAATGCTTTGATTAAAGATGGTAAGGTCAGTCGCGGCTGGCTAGGTATCGAGATCCAATCGCAGCTACGTGATCCAACGCAGCTTGAGACCTCAACAGGCGTAGAAGTGCTAAACGTCATCGATCAAAGTCCAGCGGCAAAGAGTGGTCTACGTGTCGGTGATATCGTCCTGACAATCGACGGTGTGGAAATGACAGATGCCAATACTTTGATTCAGTACGTTGCTCGCAAAGCGCCAGATACTGAGCTTGATGCACAGATACTACGCCAAGGTAAGAATGCGCAAGTAAAAATAATGCTAGAAGAGCGCCCAGCACAAGAGCCTATCGAGCGTCCTGTCGTCCTACAAGAGGGAAGCATAGGCGGAATGGAAGAGGGCGAGATGCCCGAGCGAAGTATTCAGAACGATGAAGAAGCGCCCATGATGTCAAAGGCTGAGCGTGATCGTATGCGTGAAGAGCTGATGAAGCTGTTTGAACAAGACACCGCAGCACAGTAATTTGTCATAACGATGTGCTGATTCATAATGTGTTTATGAGACAGCATATTCATTTAGCTAATAGACTAAAAAAGCGCGCTATCTTATATAGATAGCGCGCTTTTTTTGTGCTTACTTTCTCTACTTTACGATAGGCTCATGATTGATATAGATGACGCCTTGCACACGGCAGCAGCAGGGCAGGATTTCATCTTCGTCAATCATCGCGAGTGGCTCAAACGGATAATCAATGGTGTGTGAGCTGGCAATCCGCTTGACTCGGCAACTGCCACAGTAGCCTTCCTTACATTGATAATTGACTGCATGTCCAGTGCGCAGCAGTCCATCGAGCAGACTTTCATCATCATGCAAGTAAAATTGCTTCTTACTCGTCATTACCCAAGTCATAGTTTTATCCTATCTTTTTATAATATGGTCAATCCTAAATAAAATAAGTACAATTATTATAACGTGCTACTGGAATAAATTTTACTTGCTTGCTGTGCCTACGCAGACAGAGGCTGCGCAAAACTTATCCCAGCAGCACTACACTTATTCTATGATGAATTGACTATATTAAAAGCTCAATCTTGAAAAACTATCTTCTACAACTCAAAGTCATCAAAATCACTGTCTGACAAATCAGAATCAATCTGACCAACCAAGTACGAGCTGATTTCTGTCTCTTGCGGCGCGACTTGCACATTGTCAGACGACAACCAAGTATTGATCCATGGAATCGGGTTTGATTTAGAGTTCGGGAATACAGATGGCAAGCCAACGGCTTCCATACGTAAGTTGGTAATAAATTCGATATATTGGCACAGAATGTCTTTATTCAGACCAATCATCGAACCATCTTTGAACAGATAGCCTGCCCATTCTTTTTCTTGCTCGGCAGCTTTGCGGAAGATTTCAATGCTTTCTTCATAACACTCTGCGGCAATCTCGACCATTTCAGGATCGTCACGACCATTGCGCATGAGATTAAGCATATGCTGCGTACCCGTCAGATGTAGCGCTTCATCACGAGCGATTAGCTTGATGATTTTGGCATTGCCTTCCATTAGCTTACGCTCAGCAAAGGCAAACGAGCAGGCAAATGACACATAAAAGCGAATGGCTTCTAAGACGTTGACCGCGACGATACACAGATACATCTGCTTTTTCAGTGATCGCAAATCGACAGTCACTTCCTCGCCATTAACATTATGCGTACCAGCACCGTACAAGCTATATAGCTGCGAGTTGCGGTACAGATCATCGTAATATTGGGCAATGTCAGAGGCACGCTCTAAGATATGCTCGTTTTGCATAATGTCATCAAAGATGATGTTTGGATCATTGACGATATTACGAATGATATGAGTATAGCTGCGCGAGTGAATGGTCTCAGAGAATGACCATGTCTCAATCCACGTCTCTAGCTCAGGAATCGAAACCAATGGCAATAGCACCACGTTTGGGCTACGACCTTGGATAGAGTCGAGTAGGGTCTGGTATTTGAGGTTACTCAAAAATATATGCTGCTCATGCGAAGACAGGTTGCCAAAGTCCATACGATCTTTTGACACATCAACTTCTTCTGGACGCCAAAAGAACGACAGTTGCTTTTCAATCAATTGCTCAAAGATTGGGTGCTTTTGTTGATCGTAACGCGCCACGTTGACCGGATTACCAAAAAACATCGGCTCTTTTAGCGCATTGTTTGGCGTTTGAGAAAAAATCGAGTAAGTCATGGGACTGCCTTTATAATTGATACGGTTATTGATTTATATAGTTGTGACTGGCTTTCATTTGATTGTATTACAAGTTTTCTAACGATATCTGTGACGACTCTTGTCCATCGTTCATATAGGCTTTGAATATCTCACTCAGCTCGCTATCGTCCAATCCCTCTAGCTCATCGACGGCACTCTGGCGCAGCGTATCCAAATCCATGTCTTCTGCTGGTTTTTTTGAGTCTTTTTTGGTTGGTCTTGCCGTTGGCTTTTTGGCTGCTTTTGCGATGCTTTTTTTGGCGACGGCTGTCTTTGATGCTTCACTGCTACTTAACTGCTGACGCACCTCTGCAATATCAACCTCGACTTGTACGATATGCGAGCCACCATCGTTTAGGTCTGAAAATACGTTTGGGATAAACAAACCACCGTCTTTGATGATTGCGGTATATTGCACATGACCTCCGTCGTTTTAGTTCTGTCTAGGTTTTGATTATGGCAGTAGCCAATCCCGCCTACCGCTTGTATCTGCCTAGCCGCTGGTGTGCAGTCTATTGTGTCTGGTAGCGTTCCAACGTTCGAGCGACCACTCCCAGACTGAGACTGCATCGCCATCAGCGTTGGCAGGATACCGCTATAGTCGGGGCTAAACGACCTCTTTGAAGCAAAGTTGGTCAATTCTTTTAAAAATATTTAAAGTTCTTTATCGATCTCTTCACCAATAACATCAAGATAAGCTTGCAAATCAATAGCTGGAATAGTTCCTATAGCTTGCTGAAGATATTGAGTTAATTGCATAAAGAAAGTAATTAAGGAGTTTTCAGGTCGACTAAAATGTAATTCTTTAAATTCTCTTTTTTCATAGTACTCATTTATTCGTTTAATAAAATCAAGTTCTTCAGTGTTTTCCTCACCATTATAATCAACAAAGAAGCTGCCATAATCAACAACGCAGCCTAAATCTATACCTTGAAGATCTTTCAAGCTTTTAATATGCCTCTCAATTGTTTTATTATTACGATTATCATAAGTATTAGTAGTAGCTAAGATACCACCTAGAATTTTAGTTAGTGGTCTAGGAGGAAAAGTTCTTCCCGAATTAATCATTGATGTAGAGGTACGAGTCAAGCGTCGAACACTTTCTATCTTCTCACCTGCGTAAGTTATATAATTCCCAGAACCTTTAACACTTCCTTGAATATCCGGTTTAACTTCAAATACTGCATACACACCCTCAGCAGGAACATAGTGGAAACCATTTTGCGTAAAGATAAATGGGGTAAAGTAATTATCGTAAATAACTACATCAATTTGATGACTAGTGTTTCCTAAGTGGTCTATAACTATAGCTTTATCAATACTATAACGATTTGGCAAATAACTTCTTAACCACTCGATCCATGCATTCTCTAATGAATCACCTTTTGAACCAGGATGATGTATGAAAGCTCTATTAGTACTTAGTTGAGCAGACATTTGCTGTTGCATGCTTGCAAACAACTCTGGTAGTGCAATCTTATTCATATAGTTCTAACCTATTATTATTAAGAACAAAAAAATTAAAATCCTTCAAACTATCGCTAGTAATACTCAATATAAGTAAGATAGGATTATCAATTTTTACGCTTTTTTCGCGAGCAATACTAATCATGGCATTTAAATCTGTTGAGCTATAATATGCTTCACCATCTGGATGAGTATGCCACTCACCAATATAGTAGAGTCCTTTACTTATGAACAATTTTTCAAACTCTGTTTTTAAATAGCTGGACTCTCTAGTAAATTCAATTCGACTACTCTTAAAAATATCTGCTGTGATTGATTGTTTAATATACAAGGTTGTAAAATCATCAGAATATTTGCCAATCAAAAAGCCACCATACTCTTTAGGGTAGTGTCCACAGCTTGACTGATAAATACTTTTTAACAAGCTATCTTCGACTACTAATTTCAAATTCTTGTAGTGTTTGGTAATAGTCAAAACTTACTCACTTTCAAAGACTCATAATTATTATCTTGATTAATTACAAAGCTATTCAGCTGTTTGTTACTAACCATGATATTGATATGTTTTAGAGCAAAATGTATAAGTGTGGAAATATCGTTATAAGAAGCCTTGAAAGTAGGACTCCAGCAGCCTAAAGGATTATATAAATCTTCAACGTCATTTTCTAAAATATTATCAAACTGATGTCTAACGAACTTATAAGTATTTGGTGATACACCACAGACGAGTGATTGAGCGTGATTAGTAATAGATAAGTTAATGATAATGGATGTAATATCAATTTTATCTAAAATATGCATTAAATCATCATCTGTAGAACAGTCAAATATATAATCATAGTTTGATAATTCTGCTCTGATATTATCAGCAAAAAGTTCGACGTAAGAATCGGATTTCAAATACTCTGTAAAAAGACTATCACTAGCTATAATATCGATAAAAGGTGATATTTTATAAAGTAAAGAGCGTAACTCATCTACCTTATTAGCATAAGCATATATAAACTCATATTCAGAACGACAAATATTTTCGGGTTTTTTAATATCATAATCAACTAATGATATGTCTCTGCAGCCACACCTCGTTAGAGTTTTAGCAACATTACTTCCAACTGCACCCACACCAATAACCAGTATCTTTGCATTAGTTAAAGCTTTGTTGAATGCCCCACGTCCAAAAAAATAAGAGTAAGATGAGTTATTTGTTACTGCCCATGTAATATCCTTATTTTTCAGTTTATAAATATACTTACCGTTTATATCAGTTGAACCTTCAAAGATACTCTCGTCGATATTAATCAATGCTACTTGCCAATGTACATTTTTATCTTTCGTATGAAAACCTATAAATAAAGGTATTGGTAATCTGCGATTATATGTGCTTCTTACACTAATCACGTATCTGGAGAGATACTGTAGAAAATCTTGGCTAACTAAACTTTCGAAACTTTTCCAGTTATCAAGAGAAAATCGCTGGTTAACAGCTGGAGTATCTTCAATAAAGACATACAGTCCTTGCTCACTCTGATTAGCACTCATGTAGTGAGAGTTCCAGTCACAATTTTTAACCGTAAAATTTGAATGGTCAATAAAACTTTGAGCTAAATAATTGCTCATACGACTTTTATAGTATGGCGAGCTAGTTAATGGTTTGAGAGAAACCGTCCCAAACTCTCCCTTTTTAAAGCTTTCTTTTATATCAGTAAACTGATAAGAGTAATGGCTACCTTCGAAAGCATCGTTATTGACGATTAGATGCTCATAATGACTATCTTTTTCCTCTTTAACTATATATTTAGTAATCCAGCTTTTAATTGCATCGAAATCCTGTATTAACTTCTGTCTGAAATCAATACAATGTTGGTTATGGAAACATACTGAGCCATCACTCATTACATGACTGTATTCAATCAGATCAAGATTATTAAAGCTTATGGTTTCAGAACCACTAAATTTAAATGGATATTGAGAACTGATTGTCACTTCAAAAGTTATTTCTTTATTAAGACCCTCAAAGTCAAAAGCTATATTGAAACTTACGAGATTGTTATCGAAGTTAAAATCTCGTAAGTTAGTTACGTAGCTTATGCTACCAATAGTATCTAATAGCTCTTCTTTAGAGAATCTCATATCTAACCAAAACGCTGTGTAGATGAAGGCGTAGAAACTGGGCTAGCTCCAGCAACACCATAGCTCAAACTATTATTGTTAGATTCTTCAGAAAACTCCTCGTTTTTCTCAAAATAGTATTCAATTTGTTTTTCGTTGTTTCCAATGTTAGTTAGCATCAACTCAAAATCACTTCTTAGCGAGTTTTTTTGATATGGTTCTAACGTATTTATTAAGTCATTAGCGCCATTGCCTGGATCAGGAAGCTTGAATGTATCGTTCTCAATATTGTCTACGACATATTGGAGAACAGCCTTAAATTGCTCCCATAAATTACCCGTAGGCGAGGTATAGCCATAAGCTTTAATAACTAAAAGTTCAAAAAAGAAAGATTTATATTTTTTAGAGTGCTGAAACTTCCAAATCTTTAGTAGTCTAATAATTTTTCTTTCATTTTCTTTTCCGCTTATATGATCAATTTGATTTTTAATATTTGTTTTTAGATACCCAGTTTCTGATGGATCTAAAGAGTTAATATGAAGATTTAAATTTCTTGTCTCAGTATAACCATCTACTCGTGTTTCTCGAGCAGGTACGATATCTATTTCAATATCATCTTCTTCAAAAGCTAGCCCAATAGAAACACCTTGCTTTCGAACAGTAGTTCTATCATTAAACTTATCATTTAACTTTTCATAAATATCGTTGAACATATCTTCTAGTGTATTGAAGCTTTTATATTTGAAAGGTACAACTGCGTCCAAGTCAAATTTTGTATTAACAGCAGTGTGCTTACTGTAAGATCCTGAATCGAAAGGACTGTAAATTTTGTTACCATATTCGCTATTCAAGAAATCTTTAATTTCATTGCGTCTATCTCTATACTTATCGAAAACATCTTTTATGTGTTTCATTTTATGTGTTTCAAGCACTTCTTGTAGATAGTTACTTTTATAGTCAGCCATTAGCTTAGTCCTCTAAATAATATTTATAAGTTAGAACTGTATTTACACAGATTCAATCAACCTAAATCTTACAAGCCCCACCAGCACAATCATCTTCCATATCCGCTTGGGCGTCGTTCGCACCATCACGAGTGTTATGGTAGTACAACGTCTTCACACCCATTTTATAAGCGTTTAGCAAGTCTTTTAGCAATATCTTCATCGGTACACGGCCACCTGCATAACGAACGGGATCGTAGTTGGTATTGGCAGAGATACTTTGATCGACGAACTTCTGCATGACAGCGACCAGCTTTAGGTAACCGTCATTGTTTGGCATTTGCCATAGTAGCTCGTACTGATCTTTTAGCTTATCAATTTCAGGCACGACTTGTTTTAGTATGCCATCTTTTGACGCTTTGATAGAGACCAGACCACGTGGTGGCTCGATACCGTTGGTCGCGTTGGCGATCTGACTAGAGGTCTCAGACGGCATCAAGGCGGTTAGGGTAGAGTTGCGTAGACCGTGCTCAGTGATCTCGCCACGTAGCGTTTCCCAATCGAGATGTAGCGGCTCTTGGCAGATTTTGTCCAAGTCAGCTTTGTACGTATCAATCGGTAAGATACCTTGTGAATATGTAGTCTCATTGAACGCAGGGCAAGCGCCTTGCTCTTTTGCCAATTTGTTTGAGGCTTTCAAGAGATAGAATTGCAATGCTTCAAACGTTTGATGCGTCAGACCAAGCGCGCTGTCGTCTGAATAGCGCACGCCATTCTTGGCAAGGTAATAAGCATAGTTGATCACGCCCACACCGAGCGTACGGCGACGCATGCTGCCGTTTTGAGCGGCTTTGACTGGATAGTCTTGATAATCGAGCAAGGCATCAAGCGCACGAACGATTAGCTCAGCTGGCTCTTCGATATCGCTGACGTTTTCGACTTTACCCAAGTTGACCGCTGATAGCGTACAAAGGGCGATTTCGCCTTCTTCGTCATTGATGTTATCAAGTGGCTTGGTTGGTAGAGCGATTTCCATACATAGGTTTGACTGGCGAATTGGCGCAACCGTTGGGTCAAATGGGCTATGGGTGTTGCAATGGTCGACGTTTTGGATATAGATACGACCAGTACTCGCGCGCTCTTGCATCATTAGGCTGAACAAGTCTGCTGCTGGGATTTGACGGCTACGAATAGCAGGGTCGTTCTCGTACTTGGTGTATAGCTCTTCGAATTTGTCTTGATCTTCAAAGAATGCATCATACAAGCCAGGAGTATCGCCTGGTGAGAATAGCGAGATGTCTTGACCTTTGATTAGGCGCGTGTACATTGTTTTGTTCAACTGTACACCGTAATCCATATGACGGACACGGTTGTCTTCGACACCGCGGTTGTTTTTCAGTACCAGTAATGACTCCACTTCCAAATGCCATAGTGGGTAGAATAATGTCGCAGCACCACCACGGACGCCGCCTTGTGAGCAGCATTTAACAGCTGTCTGGAACAATTTATAGAATGGGATACAGCCAGTATGCTGCGCTTCGCCGCCACGGATAGGGCTACCAAGGGCGCGGATACGACCTGCGTTGATACCAATACCAGCACGCTGTGATACATAGCGTACGATGGCGCTGGTGGTCGCATTGATAGAGTCTAGGCTATCACCACATTCGATCAGTACGCACGAGCTAAACTGGCGCGATGGCGTACGCACACCTGACATGATAGGTGTTGGTAGTGAGATTTTGAATTGTGAGGTTGCATCATAGAAGCGCTTCACATAGTTCATGCGTTCTGATTTTTCGTAACGGCTGAACAAGCACATACCGACCAGCATGTACAAAAACTGCGGGCTCTCGAAAACGGTTTTGCTCACGCGATCTTGTACCAAGTATTTACCTGCCATTTGCTCAACAGCAGCATAAGCAAGGTTCATATCGCGCCAGTGATCGAGATACTCTTCTAACTCGTCAAATTCAGCACGGCTATAGTCAGCTAGGATATGCTCATCATATTTACCAGCATTGGTCAGCGTTGTAACGTGATCGAATAGATGTGGCGGCGTGAATCTATTGTAAGCAATCTTACGCAGATGGAAAATGGCCAAACGCGCCGCTAGATATTGATAATCAGGCGTCGTTTCAGAGATCAGGTCGGCGGCAGATTTGATGATGGTTTCGTGAATGTCACGAGTCTTGATACCTTCATAAAACTGGATGTGCGACTTTAGCTCAACTTGCGACACAGACACGTTGTCCAAGCCGTGAGCGGCCCACGCTATCACCTTGTGAATTTTGTCTAAATCAATAGGCTCTAAACGTCCATCACGTTTGGTTACTTGGATTTTGTCAATATGTGTCATGCTGGCCTCTATTTTGATTGCTTATTGTGATGCTGCGCGCTGAATCGGCGGCAGACATTCTTTATAACGCTACGATGCTGGGTTGCGATAGCCAGTTTTTTTAGGCAAAAAACTACCGCTACTCATAATGATGATTAAAATCACTGAGTACTACATATAGCGTGTTTGTTAATTGGTAGGCACAATATAGCGGGAAAATTTTGAAAATACTATATTGATTTTAGACTAAAACTATGTTGCTGCGAGGTTGTGAGCTGTCCATATTATGGCAAAGGACGATGGGATAAGGGTTAGACGCAAATGCGCTCATCATAAATTTTTTGTAAAAATATCGTGGCGATTTGATTTTTATTTTATCGGTTATTGTCGACTGATAATAGTGATCAGAGCGGCAATAATGCGGGCGCAGATTGTACACCAAACCATAAAAAATCGCCACCCGTATGTTATCAATAGTGAGTGACGATTTCGACGGAAAAGGGGTTGTTTTTTTCTAAACACCCATTACCTGTTTATACGACCATGCGAACCGTTTTTGCATCGTCAAGTGACGCATAAAGCGTATTCACTTGATCGGCTGCTGTGAGGTATAAATTGACACGCGCTGAATGAAAGCGACCCGTTTTCGACGGTTTGACTTCTATAGAGGCCAAATCAAAATCAGGGAACTGGCTACCGAGGATCAGCTTCACTTCATTAAGCAAGCTTTCATGCTCGCCTTCATGACCAATGATGCTCAAAGGGTAGTTCATTGGAAAATCCCACAGCTCTGGATTTTGAATGTCGGTTTTTTTGCCTTTTAAGACACCTTCATTGGGTGTCAGATCCGTCATGGTGACGTCTTTGGTGTTTTGGTTGCTGCTTTGATTAGTGTTTTGATTATCAGTATCTTTTGAATCATCACTCATGATGTTTGCCTCGTTTTTTTAGATATGAGCTATAGTTGAATTCAAATAATTTCGATACAAGGAAACCGAGCGCAAGTTATACATTAGTATGCTTAGCGAGGATGACGATGTAGCGGATTTATATGGATTTGGCTATATTTGGATAAGAGCTTTATTGCCCATTTATAGTGGCACTAAGCCTATTATTCAAGTCCTGCGATAGCGACTACAGTACATTAGGGTATGTCGAACCTTCGGCTACGGTACGGATAGGGTATGGACAGCGACCGCTTATATTTTATAACCACAAACCGCCACATAATCCCCACGGTCATAACCTTCGATGACCTCTTGTACCTTATCATTGGCATACATTGGATGGGTCAATAAGGTCTGCGCATACTCAAAATCGACGAAACCATTGGCTTGCATCAGCGCGATTTTTTCATCTGAGGTGCGCCAATTGGCTGACTTTACCAGTTCAATAGGATAAGGGTCAGCAGGGGAGATGTGCGCAAGTAGCGGATGCTCCCAAGTGCCTAACGAGCTGGCCAAATTGTATAAGCTGGCAAAGCCACTCTCTTTTGGTACATCGATGAGGATAAGCTTGCCGCCAGTTTTTAGAGCGTTAAAGGCCTTTTTAATACAGGCATCCAAATCGCTGATATAGCTGACACTGCCGTTGAACATAATGATATCAAACTTATTGGGCTCAATCTCACAAGTTTCAGCAGGGCTGATATCTACTTGCAATCCGCGCTTTTCGGCGACGGCTGCCATGTCCTTAGAAGGCTCAATGCCATATTTGATATGAATATCATAATCTTTTGCTAGTAGTGATTCAAATAATCCGCTACCACAACCGATAGACAATATCTCACTGTCTTTATCTAAGAAATGGGCAACCAATTTTAGCTCACTGGTCAGTAAGTTTTGATTGTCAAAAAACCAGCTATCGTACGCGCTTGCGTGTTCATCAAATGCTGCCATGATATCTCTCCTTGAGTATTTTTTGTTGTATCGTTAATCCACTATAAAAGAGTGACAGCGTTAACCTCGCTTAAAGTATTACCCATACATCTGCACTCGGTTGCCTTGTCACTCTTTTAAATTGAATCAGCATTGAATAGTACGTGAAGTTAAATTTGCTATAAAAATACGAGTTATGACAGATCTAATGCTTGCTGCCAAAAATTCACTTCCATTCGTGCGGCGGTGTTAAATAACTGTTGGAACTTGTCTGCTTGAGCAGGGCTAGCGTGTGCCAGTAGTTCATTGATCTGCGCTTCGTTCTGCGCAGTAATCGCTTGAAACGCATCACTAGAAAATACATCAATCCATGGTTGATAGGGATTGCCCGTGATAAACCCTTCGGCTTTGATGCATTTGCCAATTTCACCATAACCCATCAAGCAAGGGGCAATAGCAGCATAAAGCTCAGCCAGTGAGCCTGACAGGGCAGCGTCTAATATATAGCGGCTATAGGCGATAGTTACAGTAGATTCAGGCGCATTCTCGACAGTTTCAAGCGCTATGCCCCATTGGTGACAGAAGCCCAAATACATGCCAATTTCCATATCGAGCATGGCATTGATGCCTGCTTGACCGACGCGCATTTGCGCCAGCGTGTCGCTTTTGTACACGCTCAACGCCATCACGCGGGTATAGTGGATCAAATACAAGTAGTCTTGGACGAGGTAGTGGCGGAAGCTGTCAGGGGCGAGCGTACCTGCTGCTAGCTGCTTGACAAAGTCGTGCTGAATATAATCATCCCAAGTTGGGCAATGGTGACGTAGCGTTTGGTAATTCATAGTATTCACTTACTTTTATCAATGCGAGTAAGCAGATGGTAGACGAACTCATGCATTATTAGCAAGGAATGCACCAAGTATAATGGCATCATACATTTGGACAGCTAAGTTTTCAATTGCTGATGCGACTTACGGTAAGTAGCCATTGATAGGCGCGATATCAGGCGGGATATCCGTGTCTCCTAATGCTTCTCGCAGATTGATCTCGATAGTGCGTGACAGTGCGGTCAGTGGCAACTGATTCGCCGCCAAGCCAAAAGGCTCTTCTAGCTCTTCACTAAGGGCATCCAAACCAAAAAAGGTATAAGCAATCACAGCAGAAATCAACGGAGTGGCCCAACCGAGTGAGGCCACCAAGCCAAAAGGCAACAGGATGCAATACAGATAGGTCGTGCGATGTACCAGCAGCATATAAGCAAATGGCAGCGGCGTATTATGAATGCGCTCGCAAGCCGCCAATACAATCGTCATGGATGTCAGGCGCTCGTCCATGTTTTGGATGACTTGCTCAGACACCAGCCCTTGCCGCCGAATGTCACCGAGCTGCTTACCCATGAGGCGCATTATATAATCAGGTACGTTTTTCGCTTGGCGCATACGGTCATGGTGTATCGCTGCGACAAAAGGCTCGATATCTGCCCAAGGTGACGTACCACGCAATCGATGGCGTACAGCATGGGCAAAAGCAATGGTTAGATATACCATCGCTCGTTGAGTATCACGCCCAGCATCGGTGTCATCATCTATAAAAGACAGCACTTGACGCGTTAAGCTGCGGGAATCATATACCAGCTGACCCCACAGTCCCCGAGCTTCCCACCAACGCTGATAACTGGCATTGTTCCGAAACCCAAGAAACAACGATAACGCGATTCCGAGCAAGGTAAACATCGCCATACCATAATAAGGAAAAGAGTCAGGAAGCCAGTGCTGAATGATCGTTATGAGTGTACTAAGAATAGTAATCAGCAAAATTTGCCGATAGACTTTTGGAATGATGGAGCCGCGCAGGGTAAAAAATATCTTGAGGGCATTGGGGGTTTGGCGGACAATCATGTCAGCTTCCTAGCGATGGGGTATGCTGTTAAGTATTGAAGCCGTGTATTATACAATAGCGTTATTAAAATTTGAGCATTTTTGTTTTTGATTGCCAATCGGACACTGTGCAAAAAAAGTGAAGCATAGCGTGCAAACTATATGGCTAAACGACTTAACAGCTCCTTACATTTTTCTCTTAAGGTGTCTCTGAGCAGTCTGACCGCAGGGGTTATCGATTGCCTACTTGGGCAGATGAGCCAAAGCTCGCTTGGCTTTGCTTGATAGTCGGTCATGATATGAATCAGCTTGCCTTCTGATATGTCACTCGAAACATCTAAGCAGGACTTTACAGCAAGTCCTTTTCCTTCCACACACCAGCGCCTGACCAAATCGCCATCGTTAGAGGCTCGGTTGCCACTCATTTTTATTTTATAAACTTGCTTGTTCTTGGTGAATTCCCACACATCGTGAGTGATATCGTACAGCTGATAAAACAACCCATTGTGCGTCGGTAGCTCATGCGGATGCTGGGGTATGCCGTGACGTGTTATATACTCTGGCGATGCACAAAGCAACCCTGGGACATCACAAATCTTAAAGCCGTAAAGACTGGCATCTTTTGGCGAACCATAGCGTAATGCCATGTCTACAGAGTCACGATAAAAGTCTATATGACTATCGCTTAGATCGGTTCTCAAGCTCATGTTTGGGTGATGATCTAGTAACTCATCAAGCCATGGTGTAACGATGTTGCGGCCCAAATCAGAAGGCAGTGCAATGCGTAGCTCACCATCGACAATATCGAGATCTTCTTTGATATTTTGCCTAGCTTGCTCAAGTAATAAGAGTGCTTTTTCACATTCCGGAATGTAGCGCTCTCCGGCACTCGATAGACGTAATTGACGCGTGGTACGAATGAATATTTCAGCGCCCAATGTTTTTTCTACCCGTTTGAGCGCAGCACTGGCAGTTGCCACACGCATGTCTAAATGCGCTGCCGCTGCCGTGATATTGCGATGTTCAGCGATTTTTAGAATAACTTCGAGATCAGATAACAGCATATTCTCAATTCTTATTTGATAATGTATCAAATATTACCCTGTTTATCTTGTCATAAGCCAGCGTTATGATGGCAGCCACTTAACAAACCGGAGCAGCATGATGAAAGCCATTGGATTTATACAGTCTTTACCCATCACTCACACGGACTCATTGCAAGATATCGAATTGCCACAACCTATCGCAGAAGGCTCTGATTTATTGGTCAAAATCAGCTCTATCGCGGTCAATCCTGTCGATTATAAAGTCCGCCAAAACATGCCATCCGAGGACGGTAGCCACAAAGTCATTGGTTGGGACGCAGTCGGTGAAGTGGTCGCCATTGGTGAGAAGGCGACACGCTTTGCAGTTGGCGATAGGGTTTATTATGCAGGCGAGCTCGATCGCCAAGGCAGTAATGCAGAGTATCAATTGGTAGATGAGCGTATCGTTGGTATGAAACCAAAAAGTCTGTCGAATAATGAAGCGGCAGCATTGCCGTTGACCACTATCACGGCATGGGAGATATTGTTTGAGCATTTAACCATTAAACAGCAGCCAATCACTGATAATAGCAAGTCTAATGAGGTTATCTTAGTCGTTGGTGCTGCAGGTGGGGTGGGCTCTATTTTGCTACAACTGGCAGCGACATTAACGGGCGCTACCATTATCGCGACAGCCTCACGTGAGCGCTCAAAGCAGTGGGTACAGACACTTGGGGCAGATTATGTGATTGATCATAGCCAGCCATTAGCAGCACAAATCGAAGCGTTGGGCATTGGCCCTGTGACCCATGTCGCCGGCCTTCAGAGCACTGAAAGCTATTTCGATACTTATATAGATATCTTGACGCCTTTTGGGAAAATAGCGATAATCGATGATCCTGAACAGTTAGACATCACCAAAATTAAGTTTAAAAGCCTCTCATTTCATTGGGAGTTTATGTTTGCCCGCTCACTGTTCAAAGCCTCGGACATGGCAGCACAAGGTCAGCTATTAAACCGTGTCGCTGACTTGATTGATCAGGGTTATATCCAGACCACGGTTGGCGAAAACATGGGTGTCATCAATGCGACCAATCTACGAGCGGCTCATCAAGCGCTAGAGTCGGGTACAACGATTGGTAAAATAGTATTGGAAGGTTTTTAATATTCAACAGAGCCTAATAAAGGATGTCCTCGTTTTTATCACTATTTTTAAAATGAGTACACGGCCCAATCAAAAATAAGAGACAGATATGCAACTAGAAATCAATGTTATCGATGCTTTTACTAATACCGTTTTTAAAGGCAACTCAGCAGCCGTTATTATCACCGATAGCTGGCTCACTGATGATCTAATGCAATCGATTGCTTTTGAAAACAATTTGTCTGAGACGGCATTTTTGGTTTTAGATGAGAGTGATGGTAAAGATATCTATCATATCCGCTGGTTTTCACCGCTTACTGAGATTGCCTTTTGCGGTCATGCAACCTTGGCATCTGCTTTTGTGTTGTTCAAGAAAAATCCTAATTTAGCCTTTATTAAATTTTCAGCCGACGCCGTTGGTATATTGACTATCGTGCAAACAGACGCTGGCAAAATACAAATGGACTTTCCCAATACTGAACCTGAAAAAGTCGATAATGTCCCTGATAGTTTGCTTGCAGGATTGTCTATTGCACCAGCTGAAGTCTATAAAAACACCCAAGCCTATTTCGTTATTTATAATTCTGAAAGCGATGTATTAAACGTAGAGCGTGATAACGAGCAGCTAAAACAGCTCGCACCTTTAGATGTGGTGGTGACATGCCAAGCTAAGTCTACTGAGTACAAAGACTACGATTTTATGTCACGTTATTTTTGGCCAGCTAATGGTGGTGATGAAGACCCAGTGACTGGATCAGCGCACACAGGACTTGCGCCATTATGGGCTGAGCGTTTGGGTAAAAATGAATTGGTCGCTTATCAGGCGTCAAATAGAGGCGGGGTGCTAGACTGTGTTGTCGCAAAAGATAGGGTGCTTGTTTCCGGCAATGCCGTGCAGTATTTGACAGGATTTATCACGGTCGAGGAGTAGCAGGTTTTGACAGAATTAAAGACACTAGGGCTTTTTGCACTGACTGCATTAGCAGAGATTATAGGTTGTTACCTACCTTATTTATGGCTGCGAGAAGGTAAGTCTATCTGGCTTCTTGTTCCCAGCGTGCTGAGTCTGGCGGCCTTTGTTTGGTTGCTGACATTACATCCAACCGCTGTAGGCAGAGTCTATGCAGCTTACGGTGGGGTATATGTTGTGATGGCGATTTTATGGTTGTGGACGGTGAACGGTATCAGGCCGACCACATGGGATATCGTAGGGTCTGCGGTTGCATTGTTAGGCATGGCAATTATTATGTTTGCACCGCGCAGTACTTAGTATGAATGCAGCGCTTAACACAAAAAAATGCCAATCAAACCGTGAGGTTCAATTGGCATAGCTTTAATCAGCGTAGTGATGCATTGAATATTAATGTTTGCCTAAGATACTGCCACTGTCATCTTTCTTAGATTGCTTGGCGGCTTTCTTTTCTTTTGCCGTCAATAGCGGTTTCTTTTTCACATTTTTCTTACTATCTTGACCTTTACTCATGATTTTTTCCTCTTTAGGTAGCTTATACAGCCATAAGCCAGATTGGCTGACTAGCGGGCGGAATGGCTACAATTGACGCAGATGCTGCGTACTAGATTGAGTATAGCTCTAAGCCTGTGCAATAGATAGCGATAGCACAATTTCCCTACGCTTCAATGCGGTCATTCTATTTGGCTAAATATTATTCAACGCCTCTTTTATATTGAAATTCAGAATATCTCAGTCAGATTTTCGGCTGATGATATGTTCAAACGATGCGTTTGATCAATACCAGTATTCGTAAGTGCTTACTTACGGATACATCACGATTTGCTATAATGAGCCACAAGCCGATGAGTCGTCGCGGCAAACTTTTATAATATTCCTATTTAGCACAAAGATGCTTACTGTTTTGGTTGATTGTTATGCGTATCCGTAAACTTTTTAAATTTGAAAATGCACATATTGTGCGTAATTGCAGCTCTGAGCGCTGCAAACACTCTATCCATGGCCATAGCTATCAGATTGAACTGATTCTTGAGGCTAAGCGCTTGGATCATGGGCAAATGGTCTATGATTTTGGACTATTAAAGTCGTCTATCAAGGATATTATCGACAGTTTTGATCATGCGATTTGCTTTTGGAATAAAGACGATCCTGAATATATCGCTGCTTGCAAAAAATTCAGCGCGCGCTGGATAAGCTTGCCGGTATCGCCATCGGCAGAGCAATTCTCTAGAGTCATCTTCTTTTGGGCGCAAGAAATTCTCAAACAAACCCAAATGCAAAACGGTGAGTCTGATGTCAGCGTCTACTCGGTGATTGCGCACGAAACCGCAACGGGTTATGCCCAGTGTTTTGCTGATGATGTGGCTAATGAGCAAATGGGTCAGCTTAATTTAGAAGCGTTTGAGTTTAGCGACCAAGTCAGTGCCGAATGGCATGACACCGATCTGTATGCCAAATTGATTCGCGGTGAAAGTTTTACTAATCCAACGGTAACTATGCAAGTACAGACGCAAGTACAGGCAGGTATGCCTGATGCCTAATAGTACAACAGAAGACAAAAACGTCAAAACATTGACACTGTACTCTGAAGACGATACTCAGCGTTTGGCTGCGCAATTAGCAGCGTTGCCATTGACAGGTAGTGTATGGTTGGCTGGCGATTTAGGCGCGGGTAAAACTACTCTGACTCGCTACTGGTTACAGGCGCTAGGGCATACAGGAGCTGTCAAAAGCCCAACTTATACCTTGGTCGAGCCTTATAGCATCGAGCAAAGCAGCATCGAGCAAAACAGTATCGAGCAAAACAGTATCGAGCAAAAAGACGGCTCAATCAAGCCCGTCTACCACGCTGATTTGTATCGTCTGCAAGACCCAGAAGAATTGTCCTTTATAGGCTTCGATGAGTATCTGGATGAGCCAAATGCGCTGGTCATTATTGAATGGGCAAGCCGTGCGGACAGCTATTTACCACCGCCGATTTTGTTTATCGATATGACGCAGGCTAACAGCGGTGATAAAAATCAAGAGTCTCGTCACGTTGAGCTGCGACTATCGAAGGCAGGACAAGCGCAAGGTTTGGATCTATCATCCTTTAAGATTTAGTTATACCTTCAGTATAAGTCATCAATATTCGCCAGCATTACTTATCACTACGCAAATTATCACTACGCAAAATAAAGATACCTCTTAATGCCGCAAATGCCAGACAATCATTTTAATACCCGCATCAAAAAACTATCGCCGCTGCTCATCAATCAATTGGCAGCTGGTGAGGTCGTGACGCGTCCCGCTGCGGTGGTCAAAGAGCTGCTAGAGAATGCCATTGACGCTGATGCCACCAATATTGAGATATATATTACCCAAGGCGGCATGGGTATGATTGAGGTGATCGACAATGGCGTTGGAATTCATCCTGATGATATGGTCATGGCAATTACCCGTCATGCGACCAGCAAAGTCGCGGATGTGGCTAATTTGCATGGTATTACGACGTTGGGTTTTCGCGGGGAAGCATTGGCTGCAACAGCGGCAGTTTCTCGGCTGACGCTAACCAGTAGCCATGATGACAGTGGCATCGGTCGCCAGTTGCAGGTCGCGGGTGTGTTAGATGACATACCAAAAATGACACCAGTTGTGCATCATCGTGGCACGACCATTACGGTTAAGGATTTATACTTTAACGTACCAGCCCGTCGCGGCAATTTGAAATCTATTGCGACCGAGTTTGGTCATATCGAAACGATCGTGCGCGAAGTGGCTTTGGCGCGAGCAGATGTAGCGCTTAGTCTCTTTCATGACAATAAAAAACGTCTGTCACTGTCTTCAAATGCACGTGTGCTATTGGCAAATTCGATGCCTGCAAGCGACGGATCTATCAGTGCTAATGCAGGCAACAGTGCCAATCCTTTACCGTTGTCACGGCTGGAGCAAGCCACGAGTGCAGAGCTCACAGTGAACGCACTTGAGATAATGATTGATTTGTCCAGTTTGTGGCAGCCGTCTACAGAATACACGGATAGTACAAGCTCTAGTAGTCAGGCAGGTATCTATGGTTGGTTGTGGCCTATTAATAAGCAGGCGCAACAGCAGGACAGCTTACCAAAGCTACTGTACATCAATGGTCGCTTGGTCAAAGAGCCGATCATCAGCAATCAGCTTCGTCAACTCGCGCAGAGTGCTCATTTAGATGGCATCGGTTATGCCCTTTATTTTGATTTGCCGACTCAATGGCTTAATATCAATGTCCATCCGTCCAAACAGCGTATCAAGATCAGTCCATTAAATAATGTCATGGCACATTTAAGCCATGCCATTCATGCAAAACTGAAAACCATTACTACGATGGATACGGTCACATCCACCAGTTATGATAGACAGGCGCTAGACTATAACAATTCTCCAAGCCAGTCTTTTACTACGATACCGCGCAACGCATCGCCTACGACCCATTCAAGACAAAGCCAGCAAGTACAAGCGCCTAAACAGTTATACCAACTGTCGGTAAGTGCTCCTATTCTAAGCAATCCTTTTTTGCAACGCTCAAAACAGTCCTATTCAGAAATGTCTTATCGTGATGAATCGTCAGCACAGAGCCTCAAATCGCGCAGCACAATGTCAATTACCAATAGTGCTGAGACTTTAAATAGCTCATCAATAGCAAGTAAGCCTTTGCCCGTCTGCTTAGATATTATTACCCACTTAAATGACATAGCAACCGAATCTGCTAATGCTAAGGACATCGATAGTAAATCGCTGCCTTGGCTACTATTTTACCACCAAGCACAATGTCTGCTGATTAGTGCGGTAGATTGGCAGTCAAAGCTAAGTTCGTTATCTGAGTCGCAGGTACTGAGTAATAACGTATCCAAAAAAGACGAAACACTAAAGAGCCCAGCATATATCAATCAACAACTCGCTACCGTAAGCTCGCAAATGTCTGCGCAAGACTTGATCGTTTTTATAGAAGATATTGATTCTTTAATCACTGACAATGCAATCAAAATCATAGACAGTCATCAATTAGTAGCGGCAATGTTCTCACCTTTGAACAAACAATAGCGCCAAATTATATTTTTGCTACCCACCACCTCATTAGTAAAGGCAATCCTATGCGACATTCGTCTGACAGCTTATCTTATAGCTTGAGTCCCAATTTAGCGGATAATAGCGTGGTTTGCTTGATGGCGCCAACCGCGAGTGGTAAGACAGCACTGGCCTATGAGCTATATGATACAGGTCGTTATGAGCTTATCTCAGTAGACTCGGCGCTGATATATCGTGATATGAATATCGGTACGGCAAAGCCTACGTCTGATGAGCTGGCGCGTTATCCTCATCACTTAGTGGATATGATTGACCCTATGCAGAGCTATAGTGTCGCTGAGTTCGTCAGCGATGTCGCCCGTTTGATTGATAGCTGTCATCAGAACGGCAAAATACCGTTGCTAGTAGGCGGTACCATGATGTATTACATGGCGTTACTGGATGGACTATCCCCTGTACCTGATAGCGATGACGGTATTCGCGCGCAAGTAGAGCAATGGCGACAGGACGAGGGTATTAGCGCGCTATATGAGTATTTGGGTAAGGTTGATCCGATAAGTCACCAGCGTCTTAATGCCACTGATACTCAGCGTATTACTCGCGCTATTGAGGTATATCTACAAACGGATATTTCTATAAGTGAGTGGCAACGCAAACCCAAACAAGCATTAGCAAATAACCCCAATCAAAATTGGCACGTATTGGCAGTGATGCCTGATCGTCCGTGGTTGCATGAGCGTATCGCCCAGCGTCTAGACATCATGTGGAGTGAAGGTCTGGTGGCTGAAGTAATTGGACTGCTTGAAGAGTATCCATTGACACCGAACTTACCTTCTATGCGCTGCGTTGGTTATCGGCAAGTACTAGAGTACCTTGTACATACTCATCATCCAATATTTGAGCAACCGCATTTAGATAAGGCACTTTTCTATGAGGCTTTTGGTGGATTAGATGAGTCAATAAATCAAAAAACAAAGCAGGACAAATCGTCTCAGCCTTTGATTGCATCAAGTTTGTCCGATAGCCAAACCGAGGTGCTTGCTTGTCAGCAAATGCAAAATAAGGCATTATATGCGACAAGGCAGTTGGCAAAGCGACAATATACTTGGCTGCGTAAAGTAATACAATTGCCTGATAATGCAATAGACACGGCAACAAAATCTGACTCATTTAACGATGCGAATGACCTCACAAACCATGCATTAGAGATGAAGATATGCACAACGATGGCACAGGCAAGAGACTATTTGTTTTAGCCTATATAGATGGCCATCGATTGAATTGAGGATATGGCCTAGTAAGTTTATTGGCTTGTTTTTACACTATCTTCTTAGAAATACAACACAGTAGTAACGCTTCATAAGTACATGAGAAAGTAATGACAATTAGTTTCAAAGTATAACGTGAATAACTGCTATAATTTAATACCAGAAAAGTGGTGGATTTTGTAGAATCACCATGACTTTACCAATAATTATTGTCTAACGTTTGTTGGTAAAAACAGTTTATGAAACAAGTGGTTACTTAATTTTTTTACAATAATAATGTATTCGCGATAAAGTGGAATCACTTAAGAAGAACCGATGTTTATTTAGATACGTTTTATAAAGAAAAATTATTATTGTATCTACTCTTTGCCATTATAATTCAAGCAACACTTAAAATAATTGGCGCTTAAAACATAATTATATAATATTTAGGAGAGATTTCATGTCAAAAGGACAAACTTTACAAGATCCGTTCTTGAACTCGCTGCGCAAAGATCGCATTCCTGTCTCTATTTTTTTAGTCAATGGTATCAAATTGCAAGGTCAGATCGAGTCATTCGATCAGTATGTCGTATTGCTCAAAAATACAGTGAGTCAAATGGTATACAAACATGCCATCTCGACGGTTGTACCAGCACGTAATCCACGTAGCAGCACAACGACAACGACCAGTGCCCAGCCTCAAAGTGCAGCGCCAGCCGCTTATCAAGGTGGAGGTTTTGAACGTGGTAGCAACCCTGCTAGCACCGGTGGTTTTGAAGAGCGTGGTTTTGCCTCGAACCGTAGTGGCTTTAACCGTGGCGGTTTTAGCCAAGGTCAAGATCGTGGCTTTGAGCGTGGTAGCTTTGGACAGGGTCAAGAGCGTGGGTTTGAGCGTGGCGGATTTGGTCAAGACCGTGGATTTGAGCCACCAGCAGAGAATGCGAACTTTGAAAACAAGCCAAGTGACGAATCTGATGATAACAACTAAGTTGATAATAAATAACCAATCATAGATAAATGGACAAGAAGTATTTTGCCTATTTACCTATAGATAGATGCGTTATCTCGACTTGATATATTTAATCAAAACCTGCTGCTATAGTGGGTTTTTTTTGTATAAATATACGTATAATAACTAGGGTCTGTTGAACATTCAAATGTGGAACTGGCAGTATCTATTTTTTAGACAATACGCAGTGAAATTTTTGACGCCTAGTCATTCTAGGTTAGACAATTTTGCCATGTATTGGCAAAAAATAGTCCTGCCCTGAAAGGCTGATGCTAAAATCACCTCAAACGTTGTTGCAAACCTAGCTAAGGTCTCGACATTATCGTCGGTTTACGCCTAGTTTGTGGTAATTTTAGCAATCAGCAGTCCTAATATTTGGATGTTCAACAGACCCCACTTAGCATTGATATCGATTCGACGTTAATGCTGGGTTTTACAGGACATTACTAATATCGCCCAGAGTATAGTAAAATATCTTATTGATTCATTATAAACATAGAGCTGATGCATGAGTAATAGTCAAAGCAATCTGACCCATGAGCAATATATTAGTACCGCTATTGAAGCGATCAATACCGAGATATCGGCGTTAGCACTACTGACAGAGCAGATAGACGACAGATTTGCGCAGGCTTGCGATATTATTTTGGCTTGTAAGGGTCGAGTAGTAGTCACTGGCATGGGTAAGTCGGGATTGATAGGGCGCAAAATCGCAGCGACCTTTGCTTCTACTGGCACGCCCGCTTTTTTTATGCATCCTGGTGAGGCTGGGCATGGCGACCTAGGTATGCTGGTGAAAGGCGATGTGTTGCTTGCCATCTCTAACTCTGGTGAGTCAGACGAGATTAAAATGCTGCTGCCCGTGGTTAAGCATTTAAACATTCCGTTGATTAGTATCAGTCGTGATAAGCGTGGCATGTTACCGCGTGCAGCTGATATTGTATTGACCCTAGGCAAATCGCAAGAGGCGTGTCCGCTAAATCTTGCGCCTACCTCTAGCACCACAGCTACATTGGCGCTAGGTGATGCGTTAGCAGTGGCTTTAGTACATGCGCGTAATTTCACTTCAGAAGATTTTGCTCTATCGCATCCAGCCGGAGCGCTAGGTCGTCAACTGCTCACTCGCGTCGAAGATTTGATGCATACTAAGTCAGAAGATTTGCCACTTATCAATCAACAAGCACCATTGCAAGAGGCGCTCTTTACCATGTCTGCTGGGCGCTTAGGGATGACAGTAGTCACTGACGATAATGATAAGGTTGTTGGGGTATTTACAGACGGTGACTTACGCCGCGGTTTAGAAAAAGGCATCGATCTACAAACCCCGATGCGCGATGTGATGGTTAACGATCCACGCCGAATCAGCAAAACCATGCGGGCATCAGACGCTCTGAGTGTCATGAATGAGAATGGTATCAGTCAGCTGTTGATTATCGATGAGAAAGATCGATTAGAAGCGATTATTACGGTTCATGATTTACTACAAGCGGGTGTTAAGTAAGCATTATCTATAGTCAGGTCAATATAAAAAAGACACAGCGTGCTTGATATAAATTTTTTGTAGCCTCTGTCTGCGTAGGCACAGCAAGCAAGAAAAATTTGTACCAGTCACGCATTATAGAGCCAAAAAGTCTTTAAGAAAGGATAACTTATGCAAGACTTAATAAAAAAAGCCGGACAAGTTAAGCTATTGGTATTAGATGTTGATGGTATTTTGTCAAATGGTCAAATTATCTATGACGCCAATGGTGTTGAGACCAAAGAATTTTCAGTGCACGATGGTGTTGGCATTAAGTCATTAGCACGTTATGGCATTTTGACTGCTATTATTACGGGTCGTAGCAGCCCCATGGTGGATAAGCGCGCCATTGAAATAGGTGTGGATTATGTGGTGCAAGGTCGTGATGACAAGCTGATTGCCTTAAATGAGCTGCTATCTACCCTTGATCCTGCGCTCAATATCACAGCGGCTGATTGTGCTTATATGGGCGATGATTTGCCAGATATTAAGGCAATGCAAACTGTGGGATTTGCGGCAACAGTGCCCAATGCCCATGCCGAAGTAATTAAGCGCAGCGATATGGTGACTACACGTGCAGGCGGTACTGGCGCCGTACGTGAAATATGTGATCTTATCTTAAAAGGTCATGGCCATTATAAAGACTTTATCGCGCATTATACGCTTGATGAGGCACCAACTCAGGATACCTTATCGTGAATACTCGTGTTTTAATCGTTTTAGCGTTGATTATTGCTGGTATAGCTGGCTGGTTTTTTCAGCAGCAAGGAGACATATCACCGCCAGTTAGCATGGAAGCGACTGATGTTGATTATGAAGCGACTGATATTAAGGCGGTGCAAACCAATGAGCAAGGCGACACTGAATATGAGCTTACTGCTGAATCATTGACGCACAATCCGGCAACTAACGAAGATGAGATGTCAGGCATCACAATGAATTGGGAGCCCTCAGATGAGCAGCGCTATCGTATCGAAGCGGGTAGCGCTGCCATCAGTCAGCAGACTGGTGAATTGAGCTTGTCTGGTGGCTTTACCTTAGTTAGTGAAGACAAAGCCGATGGCGCATCAGATATTGAACCCATTAAAGTGACGGGCAGCACGCTCAAAGGTAACACCAAGTCAGGCCAAGTATATAGTGATGAAATGGTCAAGATTGAACAAGGGATGAATCGATTTGAAGCATCGAGTATGAAAGCCAATCTGGAGACTGGTGAATATGAGTTCGGTCAAGTGGCGGTGAATTTTTCTCCTGCTGATCGCAAAGACAAGGCATTATTCTAATTGAAATGATCTTTGCCCAAAGAGATATTCAAAACCATATAGTCAGTGAAAGTTAGTCTGACGCCCTATGGGATTGACTATAGTTAGCATGAAGTCTGCAAATCCTACTACTAATAATAAAACGAGTAATGTTTATGAAATCTAAGTTTTTGCCTACTCTGCGCTCATTATCGACTCGCTCGATGCAAGTCTCTTCTAGCCTGCGCACGCTACCAGTCGTCATGTTGCTAGCGTTACCACTATATAGTCATGCGCTGCCATCAGACGCCAATCAGCAGATTAAACTGTTGGCAGATAAAGCTACTTATAGTGAGCGTACCGGTGTCACCAGTTATTCGGGTGGTGTGGTTATTACTCAAGGTACGTTTAAGATGACCGCTGATAATATCACGGTCAATTTATCACAGGGTCGTAGTATCAACTCTGCAATAGCGACTGGGCGACCAGCCACCATGCAGCAAGTGGTCACGCAAGAGAAAGGTCTGGCAAAAGGTCAGGCCAATAAGATCGACTACAATGCGATTACTGGTATTATTACTTTGACGGGTAATGCAAAGCTGGTACAAAATGGCGCCAGTTTTGCGGGCAATGTCATTCGTTATAGCTTAAAGGCAGGTGATGTAGAAGCGACTGCTGGTGGCAACCAGCGCGTGGAGCTAGTCTTCCCACCCAGCAGCAATAACAGCCAGAGCGGCGTACGCTAAGTGATAGCAGCAATTGCGTAGCAGCACCTAAATTTCGACAACACTATGCGTAAGTTATGAGTAAATTATGAGTGATAACCAAAGTTTTGACGCTTTAGCCCCCACTAACAATGCTAAGCCTGTCGAGCGCTTGAGTATGAAAAACTTGGGTAAGCGTTATGGCAAACGTTGGGTCGTCAAAGATGTCTCATTTTCTGTTGATCAAGGTCAAGTGGTTGGCTTGTTAGGACCAAACGGTGCGGGTAAAACCACCAGTTTTTATATGGTAGTAGGTCTGGTCAACATGGACAGAGGCAGCGTCAGCTTAGGCAACATGGATTTATCCAAATACGCTATGCATGAACGCGCTCGTGCTGGCATTGGCTATTTACCGCAAGAAGCGTCAATCTTTCGTAAATTATCTATCGAAGACAATATCTTAGCTATTTTGCAAACTCGTACAGAATTGACTGCTAGTGAGCAGCGCCAAGAGCTTGAAAAATTGATTGGTGAATTCAATTTAGGACATGTGCGCAAATCTTTAGGGATGAGTGTGTCAGGCGGTGAGCGTCGCCGTTGCGAGATTGCCCGTGCCTTGGCTGCTGACCCGAAGTTTATCTTGCTAGACGAGCCTTTTGCGGGCGTTGATCCTATCTCTGTTGGTGACATTAAAGACGTGATATTGACGCTAAAAAATCGTGGTATTGGCGTGTTAATCACGGATCATAATGTTCGCGACACGCTCGCTATTTGTGAAAAAGCTTATATCGTCTCAGAAGGCGCTATTATTGCTGAAGGCACAGCGTCTGACGTCTTAGATAATGAGTTGGTAAAATCTGTTTATTTAGGTAAAGATTTTCAGGTATAAACCGGTCAGTTAATCGCTGTTTTCGTTCGTTTATACTCTCTATAGGTTGGCATAAAGTTTCTGCTATTTTTTATGCCAACGACCACGATTTATATCGTATTCATTATCATTTCTGCTACACAGCCTATAGTCAGGTCAATATAAAAAAGAGACAGCGTGGCGGGTATAAATTTTTTGTCGCCTCTGTCTGCGTAGGCACAGCAAGCAAGAAAAATTTGTACCAGTCACGCATTATAATGTCGTGTATCCATTTTATTTAGTATCGACTATATCATCTAAGCGGCTTCTTCCTTATAAAACTATTCTTATATAAACACTTATACAAAAGCATTCTGATATTTTATTATTGATCGTCTGAATAAGGCTCATACATTATGGCAAAAAATAAAAGCAGCTATGTCTGTCAACATTGCGGTGCGCATTTTGGCAAATGGGCAGGACAGTGTACGGATTGCGGGGAATGGAACAGCTTGGTCGAAGCGCCTAATGTCAGTATGCCGCATCATAATAAGAGTACTGCTAAGCCTAATGCTGGTCGAGCAGCGCCTCGTAACACAGGCAGCAGTGCCACACCTACAGGGAACTATTCTGGTACCCATAGTGCGGTCATGCCGCTTAATGCTGTCAGCGTCGGCCTAGATACGCGCTTGCCCACTGGCATTAGTGAGTTTGATCGTGTGCTCGGCGGTGGATTAGTCGCCGGTTCTGTTGTACTGATAGGCGGCGACCCCGGTATTGGTAAATCCACTATTTTATTACAAACAGCGACCAATATGGCTCGTGCTGATTCGCTGGCAGGTAGTGCGCTTTATGTGACTGGCGAGGAGTCACTGGCTCAGGTTGCTATGCGTGCCAAGCGTTTAGATTTGCCAGCGGACAGACTTCGGGTATTAGCCGAAACCAATGTCGAGACTATTTGTGCGGCTTTAACTCAAGAGCAGCCAGCCATCGCTATTATCGACTCTATCCAGACTATTTATACAGATGCTATCAATTCTGCGCCGGGCGGCGTCAGTCAAATTCGAGAATCTGCCGCTATTTTGACACGCTACGCTAAGCAAACGGGCACTGCGCTGTTTTTAGTGGGGCATGTGACCAAAGAAGGTACGTTAGCAGGCCCACGCGTGCTTGAGCATATGGTCGATACGGTATTGTATTTTGAGGGACAGTCGGACTCCCGATTTCGGATGATTCGCGCGGTTAAAAACCGTTTTGGTGCGGTTAACGAGCTGGGTATTTTTGGTATGACCGATATGGGACTGAAAGAAGTCGCCAATCCGTCAGCGATATTTTTGAGCCGTTATGATAAGCCCGTGGCTGGGTCGGTCGTTATGGTCAGTCGTGAAGGTACGAGACCGCTATTGGTCGAGGTACAGGCCTTGGTTGATGACTCGCAAGGGCAGCCCAGACGCATGGCATTAGGCCTTGATTTTCAACGCTTATCCATGCTGCTAGCCGTCATGCACCGACACGGTGGTATTCATACCAGCGGACAAGACGTGTATGTCAACGTAGTCGGCGGCGTCAAGGTCATAGAGACAGGGTCTGATTTGGCTGTATTGTTGGCTTGTGCTTCTAGTATTAAAGAAAAACCTTTGCCCTCATCCTTAGCCGTATTCGGTGAAGTGGGCTTGTCTGGAGAGATACGCCCTGTACCTAACGGTCAAGAGCGATTGAAAGAAGCGATGAAGCATGGTTTTAAACATGCCATTATTCCTAAGGGCAATGCGCCTGCAAAGGATGCTCCTCAGTTTAAAGGCATCAATGTAATTGCCGTTGAACGTCTCGATGATGCTATCGAAAGCGCGTTTGAGTTATAAACAGATACTCTTCGGTGTTCGACTAAAAAAGATAAACTCAAACAAAAAACGCCTAACTCATCATGGTTAGGCGTTTTTTTTATTCTAATTAAGAAGGCTGTTGTTTTAGAACTATGGTCCTGAAACACGCTCAATCGAGACGTTACCAACCCCTTTGCTAGTGATACCTAGTTGCTTGGCAGCACCGTAAGACAAATCCATTACCCGATTACCGTGGAATGGACCGCGATCATTGACTTTTACAACGACGCTTTTGCCATTGGTTTTATTGGTGACTTTCACATAGCAATTTAATGGTAGTGAGCGGTGAGCCGCTGTTAGGGCATTCATATCAAAAGTATCACCGCTGGCCGTTTTGCGACCATGAAACTTACGTCCGTACCAAGATGCCAAACCGGTTTGCTTAAATTTGCTTACTGAGTTAGACGCGACTGCGGTTAAACGCTCTAACACATCTTCGTCATTGCTTACTTGGGCGGTATCGCTCGCTAATAGTGAGCTGCTAAGTGCTAATGAGGTAGGCTGACGGGCAGACTTAACCAAGCTTGAAGCACCATCATGTTGACGACTAAGCTCACCGAGTACACGGTCGATATGGGAGGCGTTATCTTGCGAAATCATTGCAAGGGTGGTTTTTGCTTCTACCGCATTGGCATTAGATGCGACTGCAGAGCCAGCAAATAGAAATACTGACATTGTAAGTAAACCAGATAAACGCTTATTCATAAATACCTCTATAACTTATACATTAAAACCTAACTCTAAAAATCTTAGATCGAGTGTGACAGACTTAGACCAATCTAATCGTGTCGCAAGCTCTAAAGCCTATGTATCAATCGGTCATTCTAATCAGGATTGATGCAAAAGATGGCTTTTATAGGGTCTAACATATGATAATTTTCATTTTGTCATCATAAATGCGTTGCAGTAGTAAATGACCGAAACGTTTACGATATGCTCAAATGATAGTTAACAATATTAATTAAGTACCGACTCTAATAGTTGGATAACTAAAGTTTAAATGGTCAGTACCGACATTTATCATATCCGATAAACAAACTTCCATGTATTGCTAAATTAATAAACGTTTTGAAGTGTATTACGTATTACTTTGTTATTAAAGCGTTAATTAAGTAGTCGATTTGAAAGCCTGAAATCTCGGATTCGCTAACTATACGGATGAGCTATAACTAAAATATAATTAAATGCTAAGTTTGTTAGTAGCTCTGTACGGGTTATGTAGCAAAACACAGTAAAACGAGGTTAACGCAATTATTTGTAAATAACAAGGATTAAAACCTATCAGTGTAGATTGACAATAAGCACGCTTTTGACGAAGAAAGACAGTGGTTTTATTTTTAATAATTCAATGATATCAAAAACTTATGATGGTTCACTGCTTAAGAGAAAAATGGATAATATCAAGAATATGTGTAGTATTAATTACAAATAAAGCCAGTTTTTGGTCATTAAAACTGACCCGCATTCTATTTTTTCATTTTTACCGTCAGAGTTATTAGATGATGGCGGTTAGTTAGATTTATGAGTATGAATGGACATCAGCAGCCCAAATCCCGCCATTAAAGTGACGATTGCGGTGCCGCCATAGCTAATGAAAGGTAGGGGTACACCAACGACAGGTAAAATGCCACCGACCATACCGACATTGACGAACACATAAACAAAAAATGACATGGCGACCGCGCCTGCTAATAACCTGCTATACACATCGGGATGGGTGAAAGCGATATATAAGGCACGGGTGAGTAAACAGGCATAAACGAACATCAACAACATCACGCCCAACAGACCAAATTCCTCAGAGAAAGCCGCGATGATAAAGTCGGTATGGCCTTCCGGTAAGAAGTGTAGGTGCGACTGTGTGCCCTCTAGATAGCCTTTCCCCGTCAGTCCACCTGCACCAATGGCCGTTTTGGACTGAATGATGTTCCAGCCAGCTCCTTGTACATCTGCTTCAGGATTGAGTAATGTCAATACTCGGGTACGCTGATAGTCGTGTAATAAAAAGTTCCAAGCAAAGGCGATAAATGGTATCGCTAAGACGGTCGCACCCGAAATTACCCGCCATGACAAACCGGCTAAAAAAAGCACGAAGATGCCACTGGCCGCAACTAACAGTGAAGTACCTAAATCAGGTTCTTTGGCAATCAATAGCACGGGAACGATGATCAAGGCTAAAGTGATGGCGATACTTGATGCTGATGGAGGTAGATCGCGCTTAGACAAAAACCAGGCACACATCATCGGCATACCAAGTTTCATAAACTCTGAAGGCTGCACGCTGCCAAATCCTGGCAGGTTAATCCAGCGCTGTGCCCCCATGCGCACCTCACCAATGATGTCTACCAGTACCAGTAGTACGAGTCCTAGTACATAAAAAACAGGCGTAAAGGTACGATAAATACTTGGCGGTATTTGTGCCATGGTAAACATCACGGTAAATGCCACGCCATAGCTGACCATTTGGCGTATGACCATGCTATTGTCTTGGGTCGAGGCGCTATATAGAATCGTTAAGCCAATGCAGCAAACTGTTAATAGAAGCAGGGTCAACCATGGATCGATATGGATACGTTGCCATAGCGTCGGCGCATGACCTTGACCGAAATGGTGGCTCTGACGTGAAAAACGATATTGCGGATTAGAAGACATAGGCAAAGTGTGACTGACAATTGGCGTAAAAGAGATGTCGAATTTGACATAAATGTGTGATAAATCAGTGATTACAAGAGGTTCATTCCAATAGGTGCCAGCAGATAAAGTAACACACTAGTAATAAAGTCACGTAACTATGAAAATTATGAGGATAAGTGTTAATTACGAATAGGTGGCTACGAATTAGAAGCGATAGTTTAGCCTGCTTGCCAAAAATTTGATAGTATCGATAAAACGTTTTTAGCGGTAGCTTCTTGCAATGATCAATAAAAAAAACCATGCCTATCGGCAGATTCATAAGCCTATTATCGCCCTATTGGTTTGTGCCAGTAGTATTAGCGTTCATGCGGCTATCGTGAGCGACAATAGTGAGCGTCGTATCGAAGTCCGTCAAGGAGGCAGTAGTGGCAATAGCAGCAGTAATGCTTATATCAGGCCTTCCACGAACGCGACAAGCTATAACTCAGGCGTTACCATGTTAAGTGGAGCAACAAGGTTAAGTGGAGCAAATGCGATAGTGGGCGATAGCATGCAAGGGCTAATTCAGCAAAAACAACGTGATTTCGATTTTGACGCCAGCTTATCCATCGAAGAAAACAAACGCGTCAATATCAATAGACGTACGCCTAGCTATAATACAACTTATCCTTCCACTTACAGCACCAGTAATAATACTTATAACAATTTTACCAGTATCGACTTTAACGGCTGGCTAAACAGCAATAGCTACCGTGCTAGCCAAGTCGCTGATTATCAACGCTATTTGAATGCACGAGTGGGTGCGCGTAATGTACCACCATTGTCTCAGCTGCTTACGACGGCACGTAGTTGGGATAAATGCGGCTATGAGCCTTATCAGCTGCCACCGCAAGAATTATGGGCCAATATAGTTCCCACACTACGACTGTATAGTGAGCTAAAGAATCAAGGTATCTTACCTGCCAGTAGTGAGATACGCTCAGTTTACCGTAGTCCTGGACTCAATGACTGTGCTGGCGGGGCAGGTAGCAGCAAACATATGACCGCGGGTGCTATAGATATTTGGGTGCCGGAGTACGAAGATAATTCATGGCTGCTTAGTACCATGCAAGATGGCCTATGTCAGTTTTGGCAATATCAGGGTCAGTCTCATAACTTTGGGCTAGGACTGTACTCCACGGGTGCTATTCATTTGGATACTGAGGGTTATCGCAAGTGGGGCTTTAATCATGCTAGCAGCAGTTCATCATGTCGTTATTGATAATTTTATCCGCATGGTCAAAACGACTATAGTTATCCTATTATACTTATACAAATCACTTTTTATCTCAGTAAACTATGCTGTATTATGTCAAAAAAATATAGCCTAGTTTATAGTAAGTGAAATTTATGAAAAAGTGGTACTTAAGAGTAGAAAGATCAAATCAATCAGAAAAACCGAAAAAAAGCACTTTGCGCTCAACTCAGATGTATGCAGGGTTATGTTGCTCGGTGATTCTGTCTCTTCTGTTTATTAGCGCCTGTAGCCCGAACACTGCTTCTGAAAATAGTTTGCCTAACGTAAATGCCTCGGATGCAAAAGACATCGAAGAAAACATTAAAAACTCTTATGCACGTCTCGCTGCCAAACGTCCTGATGTATGCCCAAAACTACTACAAAAAAACGTCGACGATGACACTATTGTCCGTACTGCGGAGGTCATGATATCGAATTATTGCGATTATTACTTATACCCAGAAAGGGGTCAAAGCATAAACATCGATATCAATACCGATCAAATCGAGACATTGCTAATTGTGCCAACCATGCATAACTTTGCCAATGGTTCTTATCAAGTCGAATCTTATGATAAGCATGTGATTCGTTTAAATTATGTCGGGGTGACTCATAAACCCGATCGCTTAAGCTATGACGTAAACATCACCATCACTAGCTAACTTGACTGAAGCTAATTACTTTACATAATAGCTAGAATTTATAACGTTATTCATTATTTTGTATTAGGGTGTATCCTCATTTTAAAAATGAGGACACGCCCTAATACAATTCTCAATGATTTTACTAAAAGCACTTTTATAAGTGCTTTTTTTGATCCTCACTGTTATTAATAAGCATTATTTATTAGTCTTCCAAGGATCCTCTTGTCCAACCGTGACAATCAAAAAATCATCCGGTTTGAGCGTATCGCGCATGGTTTTATTAACCTCTGGTAATTGTACTTGGTCAATACGACTCACATAATTGGTCAGATAATTCTTGGGCAACTGGTAAAAATTCATCATTCCCAATAAACTATTGATACCGGCATTGCTGGCAAAACCCATCGGAAAACTGTTCTTTAGATTGTCAGTCGTCAAACGCATCTCAGTGCTAGTAATACCGTTATCCAAAGTATCATTGATGACGTCTAAGCTGGCATCAATGGCAGCACGGGCTTTATCATTACGTGTCGAAAACCCAATCTGATAAGGGCCGCGCGCCAGCATCGGACTCATTGAGCCTGAAATACCATAGGTATAGCCAAGATTTTGTCTGATTTCGGTCATCAGCCGCGCATTGAAATCACCGCCTGCTAGCACTTCGTTACCCACGGCAAAGTTGGTTTGCTTCTGTTGTGCGATAGCATCGGTGGCGCGCTTATCGCCCAATTGTCCCATAAGTACGGTCGTTTGGGTGCTCGGAAAAGGAATGTGAATATGCTTCGCTTTTGTCAGTGGTTTGGGCTCAGGTAGTGTTGTCGCTGCTTGACCGACTGGCAAGTCAGCCGTGATATCGTCAGCAAGCTTTTTGGCTTGGGTTAAAGTCAAAGTACCCGTCATCGCGATAGAAGCATTTGCCGCCACCAAATAGCGATTTTTGAAGTCGAGCAATTCTTTTCTTTCAATACTTGGCACACTGTCGAGCGTACCAACGGAAGGGTGCGCGTAAGGATGGTCGCCATATAAGGCTTCGTTAAAAGCAATGCTCGCAAGGCTATTGGGGTCTTGTTTTTGCTGCTGCAAACCGACTAAGAGTCGCGCTTTGTTACGTGCTAGGATATCTGCATCAAACGCCGGTTCATTCAGCATTTGAGTCATCAAGTCGACGGCAGGCAGTAGATGTTCGTCATCGGATAAGCTGCGTAGCGAGACGATGAACATATCTTTATAGGCGCTACTGCTCAAATTCACTCCCAAGGTTTCAACAGCGCGGGTGAACTCATTTTCATTTAAGCTTTTAGAGCCTTGTTCCAACATAGTAGCAGTCATATTGGCGATGCCAAAGCCAGCTTTGCGTATGCTGCCATCACGAGCACTGCCTGCATTAAAGCGTAAATCAATATCAACAATGGGCAGGGCGGTGGTGCGTACAAAAAGCACAGGAACGCCAGCTTTGGTTTTGAACTGTTGAATGGTTGGCACTGTGACTTTTAATGGCTTGGCATCAGCGACACTTGTGAGTGTTGATAGTGCTGCTATCGGTGCATTTATATCAACGGCAGCTGATGGCGTGCGAAAGTCTTCGCTACCAGTGGTATCTGCCTGAGCGGTGGTCGTCAATATCGTCAAACCTAATAATATACTTAGGCTCAAGTAGGAACGCTGCTTAAACATAAGTTCGAAACGAGGTTCGAAATGAGGTTTAAATTTGCGCTTTACTAACGGCAATAAAGGGCTTTTTTTTGTATTCATGAGAAAAGTAGTCTGAGTCATGGCTTTCTTCTTATTAATAAGGTCTTTAGCATTGGCTTATCAGTGAAAAATATTGACAGCACGTTGTTATTATTTGTTTTTGCTTACCGTTTTTTGACTTATTTGCTTTGTAGGTGCCTTTTCTTTAGACGCTTGCTCTGTAGGCGTTATCACATGCATGACGGTCAAATTATCTTTGACCAAGTACTTTTTACTGGCTGCTTGAATATCAGAGATTTTGACACCATCAAGCTTGGCTGGTAATTCGGCAAGCAGCCTGTCATCGAGACCGATAGACTGTAGCGAGCCAATCATGCGTGCCTGACCTTCCATGCTGTCTTGCGCATAGACCAATCCAGTGACCGTATTGGTTTTGGCACGACTGATTTCGTCAGCAGCAATAGGATCAGTTTTGAGCTTTTCTATTTCAGAGAGTATGGCTTGCTGCGCTTGTTCTAAGCTAACACCTTCACGCGGTGTCGCTTGAACTAAGAACAATCCGTCGCCGCGATCAAGCAAGTCATAAGAGGTGCCAACTGTGGTGAGCAGGCCTTGTTCGCGTATCAGTCGGCTCTCTAAGCGAGCAGACAGACCACCATCCAATACGTCTTGTGCCAGCGATAACGCGTAAGCTTGTTTTTCATTGGCTGTGCCGGCAGTGACGAGACTGGGCACATTATAACCCATCAGCAAAATCGGTACTTGCACTGCTTGTTCAGACTCAACTTGCTGATAACCACGAAAGCCTTTTTGACTGACAGCAGGGCGTTTGGGCAGATTGCTTGGTTTGAGATCACCGAAGTAGCGTTTGACTTGCGTCAGTACTTCTGTTGGGTCGACATCGCCGACTATCACCAAGGTCGCATTGTTTGGTGCGTACCAAGTCTTGTACCACTCTTTTAGCTCGGGCAGCGTAATCGATTCAAGCTCGCTCATAGGGCCAATGACAGATTCACCTTTTGGGCTATCAGGCAGTGCCAACAATCGGAATGATTCATAAGCTTTGGCAAGTGGGTTGTCATCGGTACGTTGGCGTCGCTCCTCCATGACCACTTGGTGCTCTTTGGTAAATTCTTTGTCATCGAAGATTAAGTTTTTCATTCGATCGGCTTCGAGTTCTAGCGCTAGCGGCATGCGGTTGGCTGGGAATAGCTCGTAGTAACCCGTATAGTCATAACTGGTAAAGGCATTGTTAACGCCTCCAAATTTGGCGATCAAACGTTCATAATCGTCACTCGATACATTAGAGGTGCCTTTGAACATCATATGCTCTAGCAAATGCGAGAGTCCGCCTTTATCAAGCGGCTCGTCTGTCGACCCCACTCGATACCAAATCTGGGTCATGGCGACGGGTGCGCGGTGGTCTTCTTTTACCACGATCTTTAGACCGTTTTCTAACTGATACTCATGCCGACCTGACATATCCATGGACAGCGCTGACGACTGCTGATCGTCCTTACTGTCTGGATTTTGATTTACCTTGTTCTGCGCCGCACCTTGCATGGCTGGATTTTGGACAAGCGCGTTTCCATCCGCTGACGAAGGAGTGCCAACAGTATTGGTTTGACAGGCCGCAAGAGTAGTTGCTATAGCCAAAGCGCCAGCAACGCGTAAAACGTGTAGTGGTAAAGTCGAGGACATGGTATGTTCTGCTTATATAAAAAGATGACTGAATGTGTGCCTGCTAACTATAATAATCGCCAGCATTATAGCGATTTGTGCGCGCCAACCATTACGCTAGCCGTCGGTTTAAACTCTGATGTTGTGTTACAGCCAGTCGCTGACAATGCGATGGTAGCTATTAGCAGAGCTGCGCTGATAGAGGTTATTTTTTTATAGCAATTTAGTGACGATAGCATAGGTGGTTCCTAGTAGAAAGTTATTGAATAAAGTTCGCTAAGAGTAGGCGAAGTTGCACCTGCTAAGGGTCAGATTTTTGTGTCCAAACCTTAAGCTAAACTTTCTCAACCGTTTGACCTGTCTGATCACTTCTTACTATTTAGCGTTGGTCTGGTAGGGTAAAGGCTGAGCGCAACTTGAATTATGCTAAACTAGGCTAAAAATAATCTATCATTTGAATGGTAGAAAACTGACAATATACCGATCAATTTTAAAATAAACATCTTACTAATAATGATAACTTTTAGGGCAAGCTTATGAATAACCCAAATAATAGCAATCGTGTAGTCATTAACCTTGACGGTGGTCTCGATGACTTAGATGACGATGATATTACCTTACCCAGTCTACCGGTGCAATCTATGCCCATCGTTGATGAGGATAGCGTACCTACTAAACCGTTAGACGATGCTAGGGTGACTGATAAGCATCATGACAATGCGGCAAATAATGACAATGTGAAAAATAATGACGATACGACAAATCAAGAGACGACTACAAACAAAGACGTCTCAAGCGCCCATGCTGCTGAAAGTATCGCTTTAGCCACGCCGATTGTCATGACAGAAGAGCATAACGTACCTAAAAGTTCCTCTGAAAGCTTTTCGCGTGCCAAAGAAACAGAAGCTAGCAGCAAGACCAATACGGCTTCAACGATTCCAACCATGCCATTACAGGAGCAATTGGGAGATAGTCCAAGCGTGACCCCCGTTGTTAATAGCGGTGGGCAAGTTGCCATGCCAAAAGAGCCAGTAGCAGAGACTCAAGAAAGTCAGAAAAAAGGCAGCTGGTTTAATCGGATGAAAACAGGGCTGAGTAAATCACGTAAAAATCTAGCCGAAGGTATGGTCAGTATCCTGATCGGTGGCAAAGAAATCGATGATGAGTTGTTAGAAGAAGTTGAAGATCAGCTACTGGTTGCTGATATTGGTGTCAGCGCGACCAACCGTATTATCAAAAGCTTGACTGAGCAGACAGCTCGTGGGGATTTGATTTATGCGCATTCATTGTATAAAGCATTGCAAACGGAACTGGTTGATATCTTAACGCCAAAAGTTGCGCCGTTGGTGGTTGATACCAGCAAAAAACCTTTTGTGATTTTAGTCGTGGGCGTCAATGGGGTCGGTAAAACCACCACCATCGGTAAACTTGCCAAACGCTTACAAGGTGAGGGCAAATCTGTCATGCTGGCTGCTGGTGATACGTTCCGAGCTGCCGCAACCGAACAGCTGCAAATCTGGGGTGAGCGCAATAACATTCCAGTCGTGGCGCAAGGTCATGGTTCTGATAGTGCCTCTGTTATTTTTGATGCCATGCAGTCTGCCAAAGCAAAAAACATTGATGTGCTGATAGCAGATACCGCTGGGCGCTTGCAAAATAAAACGCATCTTATGGCTGAGCTAGAAAAAGTCGTACGCGTCATGCGTAAAGCTGATCCAAGCGCACCGCACGAAGGCATGATTGTCCTCGATGCTGGCACGGGTCAAAATGCCATTAACCAAGTAGAACTCTTTAACAAAGTCGTGCCATTAACGGGTATTACGATTACTAAGTTAGACGGTACTGCTAAAGGTGGTGTGGTCTTTAATATTGCCGAAACCACAGACGTGCCTATCCGTTATATTGGTGTTGGCGAGTCGATTGATGATTTACGCGCCTTTAGTCCAAAACAATTTGTCGCTGCCTTGTTCGAAACCGACGATAAAGAGTAGCACTCGATAGGTCGTTTTGCATTAAGTCATAAATATTAGGTCTGGAATAAATACAAAAGTAAAACTATAATATAAGTCAACTTTTGTTTTAATAAGATTTTTTATGGCTTTCTTAGGAACGCTAGCTTCTTTATGTTTGGCTGTGATAACGTTGTTTGTGGTTTTTAAATATTTATATCAGCTTGTATTTAGTGCCACAAAGCTGAAACGGCTCAAAGAGCCCATTCGCATACTAACCCAAACTGAAAAGCACTTTATAGCGCCTTATCTGCAAAAGTATGAGTTAGCGCTTAGAGATGATAATGTTTATGAGCTAAAGGGTGATGACCTAGCTGTCCATACCTTTACTGCTCAAGGTAATACGACCACTAGGTTATTATTTGCAGGTATAGAGGTTCTTATACCTTATGATTTAGATAGTTTTTTTAGAGCTGGTGAGAATACGGTTGAGATTGCTGTCGCAAAAGCTTACACAAGTAAGACATCAGGGGTTCGCATTGGCGTTATCGTTGCTATTAATGACATCGAGCTTACTGATAGAGCGACAGGCATCTGGCAAGAGAATAATAGAAATGAAGATGCTATATTTTATTTGAATATTATTTCCAAACGTAAAGAGTCTGATTTAGAGCTATACTTGCGTCGTAATCAGTTATGGTACGGCGGTAGTATCACATACAGTGGACTATCTTTATTGTCGTTTTTGGCGGTGCTTTATCTACCGCAGACCGTCAGTTGGTTTTGTTTAATAATAGCGTTCTTATTTATTCTGCTAGGCGTAAGAAGCCTTACAAAAACGTATCGAAGCCATCAGCAGAAACAAAATGTATCGACAGCTCGGGGTAAAATTACCAGTTTGCCCATCAAGCAGCTCAACAAGTGGCATCTGAATGATATTGAGCTTTACATTACCCCCGAATATCATTTAAGGTTTCCTGATGAGGAGCAAAAACGCACGTTTATTTACACCCACTATAATAAAGATACAGAATATTTAGCTGCTTTCACTGCCCATAAAAGTTCAGGCTATCAATTACTGTCTTTAGAACCCTTTCAATCTATACTTGAGCATTATCATAAAAAGACAAAGGTAGTTAACCTCAGAGCTCTATTATTGATAGGTGGGGCGGTGATAACACTTGCTCTGACATACCCTTTTTTTAACCAATTGGATATTACTCCAGAAACAATATTTCAAAATACAAAAAATCATTCCTCGGAATTAAAAGCCTATTCTGGTTATCAAGAAATTATAAACAATCCACCCAATATCGGAGATCGGATGACCTTGAATAGCAATGAAGTGCTGTCTTGCAAAATAGCGTCCAGGTTTCGAGGTAATAACGCGCCAGACTGTAATGTAATCATCATTGGCAAGCAAGGCGAAAGAGCTGAGACATTGCCTGATTATATTCAGAGCATGATGACGCTTAATATTATGCCTAGTAATGTAGGGTTTATGTCAGGTTCTGGATATGGTGATGACAAGATTATTATGAGACCAACCTACATACAAGATATTGATAAGGCTTGTGCCTTTAATCCTGCATTCGATTGTAATGAAATTTATCAAAAGCTAGCCAGTCGTTTTAGTACATCAACTACTGACTCTAGTTATGAGGATACAGAGATAAGCAGTCAAGCCCAGATTGACAATATAAAGGTAAGTCTCAGTCAGCCTGTTCTGCGTTTGGATACAACGACCCATTCTCTACTGATAACGTCAATCAGAACATGGGCAGAAAAAAGTGCCGCTAAATATTGGCAAAACTACTTTTCTGACCAACCAGAGTCGCAGAGCTCGACAAAAACAGATGAAGTCACTATTCAACTACCCAAAGGTTATTTTTATAAATTTGATGAGAACGCTGTCGTACCTATAACTAAATCTTATGCCAAAGATGAAACTGAATACTGGGTAAATGCTGGAAAAATAGCTTCATCGAAGCCTGATACCATAGCGGAATATAGTATTGAGGGTAATGTAGTGAGTTTTAAACGGCAAGGTGCAGCAATGGCTATCAAGCTGAGTGATGGTGGTGCAAACCCATACCAGCAGACGATCGCATTTTTCATGATTGTTATTTTATCAGTGTCAATCATGCTACTTACTATTGGACAGTATGTCTCACAAAAGAGTAAGATACGATTAGCAACTAAAACTATAGAGTAAGTCTAATTAATCTTGGGTAAATTTGATAGTCTATAGACATCTGGAAATGGGAAAAACTATGATAGTTACTACAGCGGCTTTTGGATCACATCAATTGACGTTGATTGCAAGTGTCAATGAGCATAGCAGCCCTAAGCTGGTTGAAGTCAATTGGCTGCTGGCAGGTAACTCTTGGCACCGCTCAAAATCTATTCCCAAACTTAAAAAGCACTACGGCCTTGTCGATCAGAATTTTACGTTCATTAATAACGATAGCCTAAGCGAAAGTGAGCCTGCCCAAGCATTACTCATAAATGCTATCGAACAATTAAAGGCTTATTTTAAAGGGAATCGTCAGAATTTCGATTTGCCTATAGATGCAAGCTTAGGAACCCATTTTCAGCAACGAGTTTGGCAAGCATTACAAGATATTGGGTATGGCGAGACAATCAGCTATGCAACACTGGCGCAAAATGTGGATAATCCTAAAGGCTTTCGCGCGGTGGCCAATGCCAATAGCAAAAATCCTTTTAGCATTATCGTTCCTTGTCATCGCGTCATTGCTAGCGATGGTAAGCTTGGTGGTTATACGGGCGGGCTGGATAAGAAAGAATATTTATTAGCGCTTGAAGGCGTCACGTGCAAAACTTAGTTTGAAGCAGATGCCTATCACACAAATAAACTCAAAAAAGGCCAAACATTTTAAGTGTTTGGCCTTTTTTACGAATATGTCCCGTCCTGAAATAGATCTAAGAAAAACGATTTCATTTATGGATGAGACAATCGGCTGACTTGTTATATCTTTATCGAAACTTTATGAGGCAATTGTCTTTGCGAGGTACGCCAGCGAAACAGCAGCAGTAATGCAAAGTAAAATGCCCATAAGCCTGCGAGTGCATAAAAGCCCATAGCGACTTGAGCGACACTGGCACCCATTTGATTTAGCTGCACAGAGGTATTGATAGCAGGGGTTGTCGGTACCAGCCAACGTACCAACTGTAGTATCTCAGGGAGTTGGTCGGCAGGCCAAGGGTAGCCACTGATAAAAAATAACGGTAACGAGCTAAAGATTAAAATTTGCATACTGCGCTCACGTTGTCGGAACCACAGTCCCAGCAAGCAACCAAGGGTGGCGACGGTCGGACAAAATAGCAGCAAGAATAACAAACTGCCAGCCATATTTTGTCCACGTGGATAATGATGGAGCTCAAACGCCCAGCCATAATAAAAGCAGCCGATGATAAAGCTCAACATGCTGAGTGCACCAATACGTCCTAGCCAGCCGCGTATCGTAGTCATGTGGCGGCGCTGCTCATACCAAGTACCGATCAGCATTGCGGTGGCCATGAGTAATGTCTGTTGTAAGATAATAATGGATACCGCTGGTACCACGTAGGCACCATAACCTTCAGTTTGGTTGTATAAAGGATTAATTTGTAGCGGTATGGCTTGGGTGTTTTTGGCAGCGGTGGGCGAATATGCGCCTTGTGCCACGCTTTTTTTCACTTCAATACCAGCCGATACCGTACTGACCGCTTTTAAAAAGCCCAGCTGTACATTTTTATTCAAGATAAAATAGCCTCCATTGCCGAGCACACTCACGCTAGCTGCTTTACCAGACAACACTTGCTGCTCAAGGCCACTTGGGATGACCATATAGCCAGCGATTTGATCTGACCACATGGCCTCGATGGCATCTTGCTCATTAACAAATCGCTGTGTGTTCAGCTGCGGGCTGGCACTCGCATAACGGACAATGGTACGAGATAAATTGCTATTGTCTTTATCGATAATGCCAACGGGTACGTGATTGACGACTTCAGTAGAATACGGCCATGGATAAAAGAAACCATAAATAATAGGAGCCACAATTAAAAGCAAAACCACGCCTTTATCGGTAAAGATATCTTTGAGAGTCTGTAAAAAACTGCCTAAGAAGCTCTGTGACGATGATGAAGTGATTGATTGCGTAGGTTTTTGATGTGGCTTGTTTTCTGGTAATGGTGACATTAGCGTGCTCCCCAACGTTCAGGACGCGCCAATGCGCGCTTGCTTAGTACGGCAGTCAAGCCCATAGCAAGCAAGGTCGCTAGCGTTAGGCCATAAATGATTGGCAAAGATATGGCAACGGGTGCGTGCATCTGTAATTGCGCGATATGTAGTTTTAGATAATGGGTAAGCGGTAGGATGTTCGACCAATGCTGCGCGCTATCACTAATAGCGATGTAAGGAAAAGTGACACCTGCAAAAGCGTAAGAAGGCGCGGAAATGAAACCGGTAGCGGATAATCCCATACGCAATGAAAATGAATTCAAAGTAAAGATGGCTCCCAGCCAAAATGACAGCATCATCAATAGTATCAGCCCGATGTAAGTGACAACCATTGAGGCGAGAGCGACCGTTTGTTGCGGTGTGGCAAGCCATAGTGCTAATGCAGACCATATACTATAAGCAAGCATTGGCCAAAAATATTTGCCCAATAAGCCAAAGATTAAGACGGCAATACTTACTTGCTGATTTTTTTTGAGACTTTCCGATGTTTCAAGGTCATCGATACGTGTTTGCTTATTGTCGAGCGTAGACAGTGCTTCACTATCTATAAGTGCCGTCAAATTGGGACGACCAGTATCAATAAAAGCGTACCAGTGACCGATTCGTTTATCCCGCAACTCACGTCCAATCGTCGTTGCTCCAATGACCATTGCCAAAATATGCAGCAGTGCAGGAATAACAGTTGAGGCCAAAAACTGCTGATAGTCGGTTGCGGCATTAAACAAACTGATGCGCTGAATACTGATCGGTGAGTAAGCAATCGCTGCTTGTGATGGTGCCATGCCTTGCTTGACCAAACGCTGTATCTCAACACCTGCGGATAAGGTGGCAGCGACGGACTGGACGCTTTTTTGAATAATCCCAGAGTGTGTACCGTACTGAGCATTTACTTGTAAAATCAGTGGCGCTGGCTTATTGGATAAAATATTGTGAGAAAAATCCTCAGGGATAATCACGACTGCATAAATATCTCGTTGCAGGATTGCCGCTTCAGCAGCAGCTGGCGAGCGATAAAGCTGTCTGACGGTAATATCAGGACTGGCCTCTAGATAGCGCACGGCGGTATTGGCAATAGGGCTATTGTCTTGATCAATTACCCCAATAGGCAAATTGGTAATTTGCGTTTGCGAAAAAATCCACCAAATCAGCAGTACTGTCGCCAGGGGTATCCAAACCACCATGGCAAAATCCCAAGAATTTTTGGCCAAAAAACGCCGCTCATAGGCGGCACTACGTATAAAAGCTTCGCTAAGCTGAGTTAGGCACATGGCTTATTCTTGGCTCTGATTAGCAAGGGTTGGATTGATACGGACGATGACACTCATTCCAGAGCGAATCCGCGCATCAGGTTTACTTGGTCGCGCCTTGACTTCAAAGGTACGCACATCAAAGCCATCATCATTATTGGTGGGCCGCCACGTCGCAAAGTCAGACAATGTAGAGGTTGCGTAGACAGTAAACTGCTTGCTATAGGGTTTGTCTGCTGATGATAACGCCGGAATAGTACCAGTAAACTGCTGACCAATGGCAAACTGGTTCAAATAGGTTTCGGTGACATTCAGCACCACCCATTGATCATTGGTATTGACCAACGTTAATAGCGGCACACCTTGACCGATGACTTCACCAGCACTGACTATTACATTATCTACGATACCAGCAATCGGGCTTTTTAAGTTGGCTTCTTCTTTTGCAGCCAGTGCCTCATCTAGTTGAGCATCGACTTGCGCCACTTGGGCGGTAGCTGCGGATTTGTCTTCACTACGCGTGCCTTCCATCGCCAAGTCATATTGCAAGCGTGCCGCTTCAGTTTGATCTTGGGTCGCAAGATACTGCGCATAAGCTTCATCGCGTTTTTGTCGCGCCATGAGACCTTCTTCATAAAGTCGATTGACACGCTGATAAGTATTTTCTGCCAAATCCGAGGCCGCTTTGTTGGCTTGCCATGCAGCCTTTGCTTGGGCAATCTCTTGCGGACGAGCACCATTTTCGGCTTTATCAAGCTGACTTTGTGCCATTTGCTTGCCAGCCTTTGCTTGATTAATCTTTGCATTAATCTCAGGCGAATCCATCTCAATCAATTGTTGACCAGCCGTCACCTCATCCCCTTCAGTGACCATAATCTGAGCAATACGCCCCGGTACTTTTGCGGCGATGGAGGTTTGCTGCATTTGCATTTGCCCTTGTAGGGTAATGACGTCAGGTTCGCTGCTTTGATTGCTTGTATACAAACCATAAGCGATAACACCCAAGGCAATCAGCACGAATAAGACAAGCAGCGCCTTTTTTATCATGGCAGACTTGTCAGATTTAGGATCATCACGATAAGTAGGTGTTGCCTGTTCTGGTTCCACGTCAGGTATGTCTTCTACAGAATCGACTGACGGCTGATTATTATGAGACAGCGTTGACTCATCAGTCGAATCAGTTGATTTGCGTGAGTCGTCTGATTCGTTTGGAAATTCAGTCATGACAGTGAGATTCCTAAAGCAATAAAGTTGAGAGTGAAAGTCTTATAGTACAAGTGCTTTAACCAGTAATATCGTTATCCGTTTATTAGTACACTCGAATAGCATAAGGTTTAGAGTTTTCTATGGTTTCAAAATTAAAAATAGCACCAAAAGCGACAATAAATGCTGAGTAATAAAGCCACAGCATAATGACTACCGCTGCTGAAAGCGCACCAAACTCAGCGCTATAGTTATTAAAGTTTTGGACATAAATCGAAAATAACACGGACAATAGAATCCAGAGAACAGTAGCTAAGGCAGCACCTGGCACCAGTTTTTTTAGCGCTACGGCGTCACGGTTTGGCGCAAAACGATATAGGCTTAAGAAGCTTAAGAATATAATGCCAGCCAATATCGGCCATCTACTCCAAAGCGCAATGGTCTTAGCGATTTGCGGAAAAGGAAAATAAGCCGCCGCCAAAGGAATAATAGCGATAGAGGAGATGGCTATAATCAAGACCACAACGGCAGCAAAAGTTAAACTAAGTGCTCGAATGGTGCCTTGTATAAAGCTGCGCTCTTGGGTGATATGAAAGGCAAGATTAACAAGGATAATTAAGGGTTTTATGCCTTTGGAGCCTGCATACAGGGCTAGTAGCGTCGATACAATCAAACCAAAAGTCAGTTTTGATGCAGTGTTAGAAGCCAGCTCGCTTAAGCGTGAATTAAGAACATCATATACAGACTCAGGGATAAACGAACGTAAAAGTGAAATCTGCTCTTGCATTTCAACAGGTGAAAAAGCGAGACCATAAATCAGTACAAACACAGCCATTGCTGGAAAAATAGATAAAAAACCAAAAAATCCTACGCTCGCGCAATGTGCCCAAACATTAGGGCTATTTGCTATACGCCATGTCTGAAGCAGGTGCGGCAGCCAATTGGTTACTTTAGAAGTTAATTTTTTCATAAAACGCTTATTCGCAGTAGAGCTAGGGTTAGTAGTATCGTAAGGTCAGTAATAATATAGCCATTAGCCATTTAATTATCATCAATATAAGCGCTTATCAACAGGCTCTATTACTCTTCACACGAGATCATCATTCACTATACAAGATAGGTAGCTGAATATCTGCCGCATTAAGATAGGTATTAAAAGCCAGTGGCGTCCCGCAACTTTGCATGAGGGCGGCAAGCGCTTGCACATAACTATTGGCTGCCTGCGCTTGTTCAGTTCGTGCTTTGAGAGACTGCGTTTGGGCTTGTACCACGTCGACCGTCGTATTTACGCCTTCTTGGAGACCCAACTGGCGCAAGCGCAATACTTCTGCTGCCAAGTCAACATTGCTCTGTAATGCTTGATAACGTGACTGGGCATTATTTATATCGTGCCAATTTTTTTCGACCAATAACAATAGATTGTCACTGACTTCAATTTCAGAGAGATCCGCTTGGCGTATTTGCGCGTTACTTGATGCCAGTGATGCTGTTTTATCGAGTCCACCCCATAGCTTCCAAGTGGCAGAGATACCAGCGACCCAACTGGGGTCTTTTTCGACTTGTCCGTAGCCGTACAGCATAACGGTAGGCTTATAACCCGTATCCGATAACGCATGGAGTTGCTGAGCCTGCGCGCGTTTGGCAGCGACTTTCTGTAACCCTGGATGATTGGCAAGTGCCAAGTCTTGGAAATAACTCACATCAGGTAGCGGGCGACTGGAGACAAACAAAGGCGTGGTTGGTTTAATGCGATAGTCGGTACGTAGCAGCCGCTGTAAGGCAATCATCGCAAGGCGTGCATCATTATTGGCATTGACCGATTCGCTTTTGGCATCTGCTAAGGCAGACTGTGCTTCTAGTCTGTCGACGCGTGAAATAAAGCCTTCTTCGAACAGACGCTCCGCCATATGATCGGTCTGCTGCAAGGTATCATAAGCGTCTTCACGCAAGTAGGCAGCGATAATGGCCAGCTGCGCCTTAAAATAGCGCTCAATTAGGGTGTTATAAAGCTCGTTTTTGTCTAATAGGCTGTCCGCGACCGCTTCTTGGGTGCGTGCATCGGACGCGCCTGTTAACGCTGTTGTCCGCCCAGCAGTGTAAATAGGCCAAACAACGCCAATACCTGCGCCCGTCGTTGAGCCTGAACGATTAAAATCATAAGACTCTGGGAGACGCTCACCGACCAATTCACCAAAATTTGGCAAATCTGTGGTTGGTGGAATAGGAGGGATAACATCATCTACGCTATTATTGATCTCATTAACGATGCCGTTTTTGAGCGATGATAAATCAATGTCTTCTTCCACATGATAGGCACTGGCCGATACGCGGGCGAACACCAACGGATTGTCTATGGTTTTTAGGGCATCGGTCTGATATTGACTGGCGGCAATGGCGGCTTCATTGGCCGCAAGTTTTGGCGAGACTTGCAATAAGATGTTTTGCGCCTGCTCAAGACTCAAAAAGCTAGAGACTTCTAATGGATAGCTGTTATCAACCGCTTTATGCGTGATAGGATCGATAAGCGTGGCTAGGCGGCTCTGTTGCTCAGCGCCTTGGCTATGCATGGTGGATGCAGAGCCATTAATGGCAGTATTATCGCCCACTGACAACGTTGTATCCGTCTGAACAGCCGTCGCAGCGCCAGTTTGTCGTTCATCATCAGCGTCAACGATCTGGGTTACCGTTACTGGTGGCACGTCATTCTGTGACTCAACGTTATCCATGTTAGTGTTTGCTGAGGTAGCGACGGACATCCCCATGAGCATAACCGTCATCACAGCAGTAGACAGAGTTGATAATGCAAATTTCATAAGTCACATAAGCCATTAATTAGAATGCAAGATTTTTTAAAACAACGCGCGATACTCATCACTTTAGCCGACCACATATTAGCGTCGTTATGCTCTTATTATAGTCAGTTCTATAAAAGCAGGATGTTTTGTCTTACTTTCTCTCGCTTTGCAAATATAAGGGAAAACAAAATACAAAAAACATAACTAAAGTTTTGTCATGCATAATTCGGGTACACTCTAGACACACAACCGTGACGGGTCAAGCCTCAATATCTTGCCGTTGTCTATTGTATAGTCAATCTTGATGTGGTAAAGAAATGGTTTTGGCTTTTATAATAGCATTATTATTAATTAAACTATCAGAACATAACCGTGATCAGATCATGAGTTTTTTATCTATTAACCAATTGATAATTAAATGGTTTTTTTCATTTCATTACTTTGGTTTTACTGCTCATTTATAATAATGAAGGTTATGTTTCGACTATTGATATTATGAAAGAGTGGCTATTTAAGTAGATTAATTTATTTATGAAAACCGCTGAATATAAAAATATGAGAATGATATAAACTATCAATCATAGAATAAATAAGACCAGTAAAGGATATGAGTAATGGCAGGATATATTTTGGCTTTAGATCAAGGCACTACTTCGAGTCGCGCGATATTATATGATGATCATGCGCGTCCCATCAAAATGGTGCAACAGCCAACCACATTACAGACACCCAAAGCGGGCTTTGTGGAGCAAGATGCCCAGCAGATTTGGCAAACTCAGATTAGTTGTGCGCATGACGTCATTAATCAAGCAGGGCTGCTCGCTACCGATGTCACTAGTATCGCCATCACCAATCAGCGTGAGTCTATTGTCATGTGGGACAAGCAAACGGGCAAACCCTTGGCACCTGCGATTATTTGGCAAGACCGCCGTACTGCAAGCTATTGCAAAACGCTTGCCGCTGAAAACGCGGGTGGTGGGGCTCATAGCGGTAACACGAATGAAGACGATGACATGGCACACGAAGTGCAGCGAATCACCGGTTTACGCTTAGATCCGTATTTTAGTGCCAGTAAAATCGCTTGGCTGCTCGAAAATGACCCCAAGCTTAGCGTACGAGCTAGCAAGGGTGAGATAGCCGTTGGCACCATTGATAGCTGGCTGATTTATAAATTGACAGGTGGTGAACATGTTATTGATGTGACCAATGCTTCACGGACTCTGTTGTACGATATTCATAAGCTGGCATGGTCGGAGGAGTTGTGTGCGCGCTTTGCTATTCCCATGAATATTTTACCCAAAGTCCTACCCTCTGATGGGGATTTTGGCAAAACAAAAAAAGGCTTATTTGCCAAGCAAATCCCTATTCAGGCAGTATTAGGCGATCAGCAAGCAGCACTTTTTGGCCAAGGCTGCCTCGATGCTGGCATGGCCAAAAACACCTATGGGACGGGCTGTTTTATGCTGATGAATATCGGTCAACAGCCAAAGTTGAGCGAGCATAAGCTATTGACGACGATAGCATGGCAACGAAAGACGACAACGTTGCGCCCCGACAATTTATCCTTTGATCAAATTGTGCAGTCTGGCAAGCGTATGCTACAGCCGCCCAAAAAAGAAGTCACCTACGCGCTAGAAGGCAGTGTGTTTATGGCAGGGGCAATCGTCCAATGGCTACGTGATAATCTGGGTATGATTCAGCAAAGTAGTGAGGTCGAAAGCTTAGCACGGCAGGTCGATAGTAGTGAAGATGTGGTGCTGCTCCCTGCATTCACAGGGCTTGGCGCACCTTATTGGCGCTCGGACATCAGTGCCAGTATTACAGGTATGAGCCGCGGCACGACTAAAGCGCATATTGCCCGTGCCGCATTGGAAGCAGTTGCTTACCAAACGTATGACGTGCTAATCGCTATGCAAAAAGACAGCCCGCACCCCTTAACCGAACTGAGAGTCGATGGCGGTGCCGCCAATAATGATTTGCTCATGCAGTTTCAGGCAGACTTATTAGACGTCCCCGTACTGCGTCCCAGAGACACGGAAATTACTGCCAAAGGTGCTGCGCTCCTTGCTGGTCTAAAGACGGGATTGTACGATGAAGCAACGATGCAATCCTCATGGCAAGTCGATCGAGTATTTGAGCCGAGTATGTCTGCTGATGAACGCGAGCAGCATCTCTATAAATGGCAACGAGCCATCGCAAGGTCGTTAATGCAGATGTAGACAGGGTTTTTTTGCTGAAACTAGCGGCATCATGTGTTTGTGATTACTCAAAGCATAAATCCATCGTACAAAACCTTGAGAAAGATACAGGCTGTAACGGAAGACAATCATAATATGGACACAGTTTACATAATATATCTATCTGTTCTTGTACATAAATTTCTATACTTTAGATGAATCAAATAAAAAATGACTCAAGCAACACCGCTAATTTTTAGCACTTAATAACTCTAAAATATAACAAATAATTTAAGGATAATATTATGAGTAACCATGACGAAATTGATCGCAGTGAAGTAAAACATATGTCAAAAGAAGCCAAACAAGACTTGAATGCTGACATCATCACAGGTGAGCCAGGCTCACATCCAGTAGGTACTGGTATTGGCGGCTTAGGTGGAGCAGCTGCAGGTGCGGCAATCGGTACGATGGCAGGACCACTCGGTACGTTAATCGGCGGTGCTATTGGCGCTATCGTTGGTGGCGGTGCAGGTCATGCAGCAGCTGAAGCAATTGATCCAACCCATGAAGAAGCTTACTGGCGTGCAGAACATGCAAATGCTGACTACTATACAGAAGAGCATGACTTTGACCGTGACCTACATCCAGCTTATGCAGTAGGTTATGCTAACCGTGCTCGCTATCCTGCGGACGCTCGCTTTGAAGATCATGAAGCAGATTTGGAACGTTCATGGCATGAAGTGAAAGGTGAGTCACGCATGGAGTGGAATGAGGCACGTAGAGCATCACAGGATGCATGGAATCGTGTGTCGTAACATTAGCAAATAGAAAACCTCGGCATTTCCGTATTTTTATAGCTGAGTTTTTACTTTTGGCAATTGTAGTTATATTAAAGCCTCTAGAGCATGCTCTAGAGGCCTTTTTGCATGTTGAAACCTTGGTAGTTGTGGTAATCTTAATGATGTCTTAACAACCCATAGAGCTACTATGACTGACTCTTCTTCTGAAACGTGTGAGCTTGCCCCTGATATCGCCAGATTTTATCAAGGTAAGTCTTTACAAGGTCAGCCACCCAGTCTTTGGACGCTGGTGTTGTCTCAAGTCACTACTTGGATATTTGCACGGTCGCTCATGAATGCGGCCGTTTTGGGCTTTTTCTATGGTATCGCTGGTACTTTGGCTTATGGGATGTATTATTTTAGTTTTATCACTGGCGCGCATATTGTCGATAGCTTACGATTCAAACATGGTTTCAATAACATACAGACATTCATGCAAGTCAAGTTTGGGGCAACTGGTGAGCATTTTTATAATGCAGTGATTGGTTTTCGATTAGTGAGCGAGGTGTTCAGTAACTTACTGGTATTTGGGTTTATCACCACCTTGTTCGTAGGCTTTAATGAGAATTATCTAATACTGATTATAGCGGTTGCTACCTTAATTTATTCTTCGATTGGTGGGCTGCACACGGCGTTAAAGACAGATGTTGCCCAAGCGTTATTGACGATCGTCGCCATTGCTGTTCTGTCGGTTGCTATGTTTGCACATCCCTTGTTTTCCTTCGATGACATTATCAGCTCCTCCAATACCGCTGACAACAAGGGATGGATATTATTGATAGTTGCATTTATCCAAATATGGAGTTATCCCGCTCATGATCCTGTTATGACTGACAGAGGATTTTTAGCAGACAGGGCGACTACCAAAAAGTCATTTTACTATGCTGCTCCTATTTCGATGGCTTGTATCCTTCTGTTTGGTTTGCTAGGTGTATTCGCACAGCTGAACAATGCAGGCGGTGCCACTGAAGTGACGCAAACGCTCAATACGCTATTCTCGCCAGCGGTAATGATATTGTTTAGTTTCGCCTTAATTATTTCAGCCATATCAACATTAGATTCTACGTATGCCAGTGCCGCAAAGTTGATAGCCATTGATATGAAACTGGTAAAGCCAACTGTCAGAAATGGCAGACTGATTATGCTAGGATTTTTGCTGGCAGGCTTGGCCTTCATTGCAACAGGCAGCAAAGACCTGTTTGATGCGGTGGCTATTAGTGGTACGGCTTCCTTGTTTTTAGCACCTGTCGTGTTTTTTAGTATTTGGTCAAGTTGGGAAGTCAAACCTTGGGCCATTATAGTGAGCTTTGTATCAGCGCTCATGGCTGGTATTGTCTATATGTTAGAAAACGGTGGCTATATTACAGTGATGGCACCAGTGTTTGGCGCAGAGCACAAATACGTGCAGCTGTTGATATTATGTGTCATGGCTTCTATGATTGGTAGTATCGCCTTTGTATTGGCTCGCAAACGAATGTGATTAGCCAATCTGTTAAACAGCTAACTACGTATAGATGTAACATGTATATAAATATTTAGTGTTATGACTTTGATGGAGCAAGTATTCGCTACATTATCAGTTGATCGATTTTTTGAGTTTTAAGTAGCAGGATAAAGCAATACGAAACACTACAGATTTAGTACGGGTGGTCTATTATCATGAACAAGTTGCGTTGTTTATTCATAATAATGCATACTATTCAAATAGCACTAGGATTTTTATGACTTACTCTGCCAATAAAGGTATTGATAAACAATTTTATATCGCCACTGCTAATTTACTAAATTTTGCCAATCCCAATCGTACTTACTATGAAAATGCTGAGCCATATAGCAATAAAGCGTATGAAAATAAACTGCGTGGTATCAGCGATTTATTAGCAAAAGCCCATGCCGACATCATTGCCGTACAAGAAGTATGGGACAGTGAGGCGTTAGAAGCGCTGGCGGTATCGTTAGGATTTAAGCCTGAACATGTGGTTATACCGCTGGCAAGCAACGATAGTGCGAGCCCTTATACTCAAGGTAGAGGGGCGCAAAATACGCCTGCAGTGGGAATTATTAGTCGCTTCGAGCAGCTAGAGACGACTTTATTAGAAGAGGTGGCACCAAAGGCAATGATTGATATTCCTGATATCGGTCCTTATAAACGCTTTAATCGCCCACCGTTGGTATTGCGAGTCAATGCATTCGAGCAACCGATTACTATTATTACGGCTCATCTTAAAAGCAAGCGCGCTTTTTTCTTACGTGATGAAGCTGGCAATTTGCTAGAAGATATGGATGATCCTAATATTCGTATTCGTGCCAAACTTCGTAGCTTATGTATGCGGGCAGCAGAAGCGGCCTCCATCCGTATGTTTATTATCGAACGCTTAAAGCATACTCGCGAGCCCTTAATCTTACTCGGTGATATGAACGATGTCACGGGTAGTGTGACCACGCAATTGATGACTGAAACTGGTGAAGTGAATTACGACAAAAGCATGCGTGATGTTGCTTTGTTTGATGCCGCTCGTGTCCAAGCGCGTTATGGCTGGATGAAAGATGTAGCGTATACCCATATCTATCAAGGTATGCCAGAAGTAATTGATCAGCTGTTTGTTTCAGAAGAATTCTTGGCTGATAGCAAGTTTGCGCTTGGTCAAGTCGAACGAGTTGACTATTTTAATGACCATTTAAAGTGGGATTATTCCGATAGAGTCATCGATCATGGTATTATAAGGGCGAAAATAAAACTTCATGATTAACCCTATTATGTTGTTAATTGATACATTCTTTTTTAACCCATGCATGTCCCTTGCTTGATAATGTACAAGCGTTTATGATGCCTCTTCATTGAATATAGAGCGGTAATATTAGCCCGTATTACCAACTAACGCACAGTCTTTCTTAGATTTAGAATGAATACTGTCCAATGAAGACCATATTTATAAAGATAGGGCACAACATTAAGAGATTTATAATGAGCGAAAACAAAGACGAAAAGATTGAAGATGTGTTGGTAGACTCGGAACTGGCAAAAAAACTGGTACCGAATAAGTTCAAATTCACCAGTCAGCAAGGCCGTGCACGCCGTCAGAAACTTTTGGCTGGTGCCAAAAAGTTGAGTGAAACACAAGCTATTAATGACATTACTTTGGCTGCTGTATGTGAAGAAGCCGGCATTCCAAGAGCCTCTGCTTATCACTTCTTCCCTAATATCGAAGCAATATTTTTAGCATTACGCTTTTTGAATGCAATTGAAATATTAGAAATAGTAGAAACGGTCGATATCGGTAATTATGACAGATGGCAGGGTTATTTGACGGCACTTATCGATAAGTGTGTGACGATATTCCATAACGATAAAACCAAAGCCAAGCTCGTTTATGACACCAATACACCTGATTTTGAAGGCGATAGTTTTGGTGAAGATATCGATCATCAAATCGTTGATTTGGTTTATAAGCGTTTGTCAGAGCGTTATGAGATGCCGAGTTTCCACGACATTCAAGACACGCTATTGATCGCCTATAGTATTGTAAATGCTATCTTTACCTTATCTTATCGCCGTCATCAAAGCATTACCAATGAGTATATTCAAGAAGCGAACACCGCATTTATTGCTTACTTGCGTTGCTACCTACCAGAAAAACTACCACGTAAGAATCGCTAGTCTCTCTGCAATTTAGCCATTTTGATGACACGCCTTAAGTAAATAAAAAAATCCGACATCATATGTCGGATTTTTTATGTCTACTGTCTTTGTTCGCTGTGGTTAGGATAGGTCTAACGGATCGGCGTTAATAACTGCCCACGGCAAATATCAGTACTTGTATCTAAAGGCGCATATTTCTCATAATAGCTGACAATTAGGTTCTGCAAAGCAACGTTGGTTTGCGAATCATGGGCATTCACATAGGCTTCACGCGCTTGCTCTAGCCAACGGTCTGCCATGCGAAAGTGGCTGCCTGACTCGCGCCAGCCTCGCTCGCATTGATTGGTCGCTGCCCAGATGAGAGAAACCTCACTGAACGCCAGTTCACGTGGTGCTGAAGTAATACCGTCACTATCTTTTAGGGCGCTTAGGGTTGCCCACAGATCGGGTCGCATCAAGGCTGAGTTGGAGGGAATGTCTTGATGCAGGCTGATGTCTTGTATCGTATCATTCTTTAGCGCGTGTAGTATGGTTTCTGCAAACTGTGCTGCTTGTAGCCCAGCAGTTGAGCGACTATTCATGCTGTCTTGATGGATGGCATAGGTCAGCCAAGCTTGCGCTTTATAAGCAAAGTATTGCTGACGTGCGCTCATACTTTTTTGCTGATACTCTTTCAATTGTGTCAGCATACACTGCATAGCACGTTGATGCGTGCTTTGATATTTATAAGCAGGCGTTTCGCTTTGCAATTCACTATCACAATAGTCATTGGTTTGTAGAGTGGTAGCTTGAGTATGGCTGTCTGCTGCCACTGCTGATGACGCAGTTGCCAGTAGTAATACTGCTGAGAGCGCAGTATAGATAGGCTGTTTGTAAGTTATTGCTTTAATCGCAGAGTACAACATAATACTGACCTTATATTAAGGTAATAAGTGTGGATATTTACTCTTATTAAGACTGACTTTATGAGTCACTAACCGATGAATAATAGCAAAGTAACATTGTAACATTTAAACTATAACGTAGAATTACTGGTCAGACGTTTGTTTTTACGTGGGTCTTCACGTTTGAATAAGTCTTCATCAAACTTAAAGCGCAGTCTAAAGTAAGCACCTTCTTGAGTGCTATCATCATAAGCGATGTCTTCATCTTCAAAACCCATAAAGTTGTAGCCGAGTGATAACCAAAGATTGGTCATTGGGCTATAGCCCACTTCAGCACCCAGCATATAAGACATATCATCCGCTTGTTTATTCCAATAAGTACCTGCTTGTAAGCCAATATCCCAGCGCTCGCTAATGTCATATAAGCTGCGTGCATAGACAGCATGAGCTGTGTTATCGCTTAAGATATCGTCAGCATCATACTCTGTATATTTACCCGCATAACGACCTGATAGCGTTAATGGGCGAGTCGGATGGTAATTGCCGCTCCATGACCAAACAATCGCATCTTTTTGATAAGGGTCGTCACCAGTCGCGTTGTCATCTAGACGATACTCAAGCTTGGCAAGCATGTCGAGTTGATTGCTATCATAATCACGATAAGCAGCGCCAAGCTGGAAACGGTTGATGGTGCGATGACCATCGTTATAATCTACTTTTGAGTAAATGTCTTTTGCTAATAAAGTAATATCATCGGTGTAACGATAAGCAATGCCCGCGCTGCCGAGAAGGGTGTCACTGGTGTCGCCCCAACGTTTTTCTAAACGCCCTGAAGCCTTGTAGTTTTCTTTGGCTAGGTACTCAACACCGACACCCGCTGCGGTTGCCGTGCTATCTTCGTCACCTTCTAAAGACTCGACACGCTCAAATAGTGTGCTCAAGGTTAGGCCTTCTTGGACATACCATTTGTTTTTTAGACCGATAGCTGCTTCTGCTTCGCGTGCACTGATTGCATCACGCATACGGTATTCGCTGTAAACCTTACCGTCTTTCATATAAGTGGCATCGAATCCCACGACCGTACGCTGACGCTCATCAGAATCATCTAGACCGTAGCTACCTGACAAACTATTAATTAAGTCATGGCGGGCGTATAAGCGACCTAAGCTACCCAGTGGCGTCTCGCCGCCGATAGAGGTGGCATTACGTTCGCTATTGTCAATATCTTGCTCATATTCGGCAAACACTAACGAGTTGTTCAGCTTGGGCAAACGTGCTGTCAGACGGGCGCGGGCAGTCGTCCCTTCGATATCTTTGTCAGCGTTACTGACGCCATTGAGTGCTGATTGATTGATGATGTCATCGTTGAATATTGTGTCATCGGTGACATCTAGCACGTCAGTGGCTGCTTGGGTATTACGTGAGGCGGCAGTTGCATCTTGCTTGTAGTAGCGCACCCCAATCTCGCCAACGATATTCTGACTTAGACGCTGTTCAATGCTTGCTTCTACACCTTTGCGATTGGCATCGGTCGTATGATCTTCAGTACGTACGCCCTCAAATTTAAGTGCCGTTTGCTTGTTGTTTAATGTATGAGTAACTTCAACACCAGATTCAGTGCGACCAGCTGTCTGCGGCGAGGCGCCAGTGACAAAGCCTTCGTCTGTATCGTTATAATAAGCTTTGGCACGGGTGTTTTTCTTGTTATTAAAGTCAAGCTCGATACGTAGTGCGTCGCCTTCGACGTCGTTACCTTCTAAAAGATCGGCATTAATCTGATTGCTTGGTTGAAAGTTTGGGTTTTCAGCTTTGTTCATCGCGTATTCGGCAACCAGCTTTAGCTTATCGCTAAATTTGATAACGCTGTTGACACTGGCCAGCTCTTCTTTATTAAGTGGATCGTCACTGTTGACATAGCTACCACCGATAGCCACTTTAGCATTCAGTTGTTGCTTGGCAGCGATACCGCCGACCAAATATTCTTCACCGCCTTCATCGACTTCTACAGTGACTCGTAGATAAATAGGGTTGCCATCGATATCTTGGCTAGCGATAGGGGCTTTTAAGAATAGGCTGCGACTAATAGGATCAATTTCATAATCTGCAAAGCGGGTAAGGGTTTCACGGTTGACGATCAAACCTGGGTTGTTCGCATCGCGAGTAATGACCTCGATCGTTTCTGAATTCTCTAATACGGCGTCAAAGTTTTCAGCCAATGGATAAGGGCCTGAGATACCCAAACCACGAGTTTCATTAACGCGCTGACTGGTGCTGGTCTCGGCTATGAAGGCAGTAACACGAGTATTGCTGTCTTCATACTGTGCTTTTATACCCGTCAACGTACGGTTGTACTGACCAAGCTTGATGCCTTCATCGTTATCGATTTGAGTTTTTAAATCACCATACATGGCAAATGAGCGGCCTTTATCTACTCGAACATAAAGCTTGCTGGTAGATTGGGCGTCAAAACCTTTGGCTGATGAATCGCCATAGACGGGATAGTATTCGCCCGGATCGATATCACGGAATAAACGTTCGCCTTTTTTATCACTGTCATAAGCGAGGGTTAGCAGATAGTCGCCGCGTACTTTGCCTTTGAGGAACATCGCAGCGCGACCAGATGCCGTATAGTCATCGTTACCAGCAAAATCATTAAGCTCTTGCTCAAATGCACCTTGAGCATCAGTAATACTGCCGCCATCAAAATCTTTGAGTGAGATAGCACCTTCTACGATACCAACAGCAATGAGAGGACGTAGCTTAGCAGTGAACTGTAGCGGAATGATTTGTTTGCTACTACCGGTATCAATAATCAGCTCACCCTTACCTGGTACACTCGGGGCGATGACTGAAACCAACAGCTCACCACCTGATACAGTAACTTGAGTACCGGATTGATCTATGCTGCTGTCTTTCAAATTGATACGACCGATATTAGTATCAAGCGTAAGAGAAGTAGTACCAATATAGGGGCGATTGTCACGATCTTTTAGACTAACGACTATCTGGTATTCGCTCACGCCATCAGCAGGCACTAGCTGTTCTTGAGTACGATAATTAATAGCTTGTAAACTATCAGGTGTCAATACTTTGATAGTTTGCTCAGAAATGACTTTGCCATTTACGTCAGTTGCCACACCACGTAAGGTGTTTTTACCACGTTGTAAGTCGACGGCATAATAATCAAAAGCAGTCACATTTTGCTTCTCTTGTTCAGCGGTTTTACCGATTTGCTGTTCTGATACCGCTTTACCATTGGCATAAAGGGTAAAAATAGAGCCTAAAGGCGCTTGGACCTGTACCATTTGCTTATAAATACTGAGCTGCTGACCTTCGCTTAGGTTTATAAAGGCGACATCATTATTAGCCACTTCTTTTAAGTATTCTTCTAGCTCTTTTTCTACTGGCGGTGCTACTGTGGTGACAGCCATATCGACACGATTGGCTGCTGGATTGACTATTTCATTGATGATAGCAGAGTCACAGTTATTACCAAGGTCTAAGTCGCCATTGACGTTACAGCCACTGGCTTCCACATTGTCATCGTAGTCACGATTGTAATCAGGGTCTAGGGTTAGCTCAGTTTTTACGGCTTGCTCAAGGGTGTCATTCTTAGCGCTCACAGATTTGCTACGAGCAATAAGCTCTGCGTTCAAGCGTTCCGTGCTATCGCCCATACCACCAACGATAGCAAAATCGGCACGATGTAATTCGCCATATTTTAAGTCAACGAAACGGCTACCCGCATCACCCGCATTACGATTGCTTTGGGTAACCAGTTCGGTTTCTCTAGGTATGGTAGTGCGATCAACTTTTAGCACGTGAGTCTTTGCACTAACGCCATAAAAATTATACTTACCTTCAGGATCGGTCACGATAAAGTTACCGTTTTCCATATAAATACGCACGCCTGCGACGCCAAGCTCGCCATCATTTTTTTGTTGGATACCATCACGGTTGATGTCGTGATAAACCTTACCGATGATGATGCCATCTGTATTCATGACACCGCGTTCGACTTCGATCTGCCACTGTGCTTCTCTAGAAACTATAGTGGTGGCTTGAGCCGTTTCGCTGTTACGAGCTTGTGCGGTAGCGCGGTTGATACCGTCACCACCTAATGCCGAAGCACCTACTAGCACGCGATAAGTGATCTCTCTATTTTCGCGAGCCTCTAAGTTACCTAGGTTCAGGACTTGGTATTTGCCTTCTGCTTTGAACTCAGTGGTCTGTGGTTGATTGACATTGATAGTCGTCGTAGGAGTAACGCGAGCACTACCTGCTACATAGTCAAAACCACGGGGCAATGCGTCTTTTAGCTGTACGTCATAAGCGGTGAAATCACTATTATTTTCAACGTTAATAGTATAGCTAACATAATCACCAAGCTCAGCGCTCTTTGTTTCGCTCTCTTTGGTGACGACTAAGGTTGGATTGTCATCAATGATATTGATTTGCGAGCTTAGGTCACTGATACTTACTGTGAAATCTGAAGCGCTCGGAAGTTCATCAGCACCGATGCCAACTGAAGGGGCGATACAAGCATCTAAACTGGCAGTCAATGTGTCGTTGTTCAAGGTCTGGATAAGCTTGTCGTTAATAGCATTAGCGTTATTTTGAGTTGCTGCGGACAGCTGATATTTACCTGTGTTATTACCGGTCTCTATTCCTTTAAGTGAATAGCTGTCTCCAGTCTTAGGAGATTTGATGGTAATCCACACTTGATCTGGCTTATCAGATTGAACGTTGCATTGGGCGTAGCTGGCATTGATATAGACGTTTTCATCGATTTGAGAGGTGGTTTTATTTTTATCAAACTTAGGCGTCGTAAATTTTATCTCAGGCTCAACGATAACGAGCTTGTCAGTAACGTTAGCAGTTATTGAGGGATCTTCTAGAACGATAGCACCAATCTGAATCTCAGCAGTATCATCAGTTTTACCGTTAGGATCCGACAAGGCTTGTACGATAAGTTGAATGCTTTCATTGTGCCCAAGCATGATCTGAGTGCTCAAGTTGTCAAAGATAACTTCTCTATCATTACTATCTACGATGCCGTTTTTATTTAAGTCTTGATAAACTTTTAAATTAGAAAGAGTTGGCGATATATTTAATGTCAGCTCAACCGTTTGGTTGCTGTAGCTGGTATTGCTTAGGACATTGACCCAATTAACCAAAGTATTGGGCATGACTGTCTGTACTGCCTGCTTCGTTAGATCAATACCAAATTCAGGAAGTGCAGAAGCTTTGACTTGTACTTGGTTAGAGATGCTACTCAAACCGACGCTATTATCACCATCGACGTTAAAGCTAGCATTGGCAGTATTAGTAATAGTTTGTACAGTATCATCAGATGCTGCAAAAGCCATATTTGATTGCATAAGCAACATTGCCAATGACAGCGCAGAGATCTTCGCTGTACACAATGCGGTACGATTAGACGGTGTCATAATTGATAGAGTCATATGTCGCTTATCCAATAAAACATAAAGGGGCTGGGGTGGTAACTCTCTAGCTTGGCTAACGAACCTTTAGGTCAAGCTAGAGGGTTTATCTACAAGCCTCTTACAAGGCTTATAGATTATAAAAATTAACGAGCGTTTTTAATTTTAATTCTAAAGGTCAAGGTGCCAACGCCCTGAGGAACTAGGGTATAGCCGCTACCAAGAACCGCAGTAGTACTAGTACTAGCTAGACCTGCAATAGAGTTAGAAGTAGCAGAAGTAGCAGGTGAACCAGCTACTAAATCTGCACCCGCTGAGAAGTTGGATAACAAATCCGAGATGTTTAGATCGGTGAGACTGAAACCTAATGCCGCTGAAGACGTATTAGTTGCCTGAATACGATAGATGACACACTGATCAGGGATTGCATTAATAGCAGTTTGAACAAACGCCCCTGCAGCAACCGTACCTGAACAAGTCGTATCCAAGGCTTGAGCCTTCACTAAAGCTAAGCCTCTAACATTAGTTGTATCAGTCACTGAAGTAGCAGCAGGTGGATTAGTACCAGCTGGGGTCAAAGTTACGATAGTCGTTTCAGTGCTACCAACAGCTGCTGCATCAGCAACAGTTCCAGGAGTAGCGACATTGCCTGAAGACACTTTATAGTTAATCGCTAGTACGCCACCAGGTGCAATGCCACCAGGTAATGTAGTTGTGTTGAGCGTGTAAGTATTACCATTAGCAACAGTAGGTTGAATGGTTGTGGTAACAGGTGTTCCACCACCAGGCGGTGTATAAGTCACACTGACAGGACCAACAACAGGTCTGACAGCTGGATTCAAGCCACCATCAGCAATAGTGAAGGTCAATGGATTAGCATCAGTACCTTCAGTATCTTGACCGTCGTTAGTAATAGTTGTCGTCTGTGTGGCTTGACCAGCAGTACCTGAGGCAGGGGCAATCTCTTTGGTGGTTGGCGCACTCAATACAACTGCTCGTCTAGTAAAGTTGGTTACACCAGCGCTATCGACACCAGCGCCATTCGCTTGATCAGCAGCAGGAGGAACTCTAGTGACATCTCTAGTGTTATCTGTACTATCTAAAATGTCATAGTTAGTATTAAGTGTAGGAGTAGCAGGTAACGTGCCAACTGCACCGACGATTTTATCGTAGACTTCTACGTTGTTCGTTGCCGTGCTATTAGCAGCAGTGTAGCTTGCAGGAGCAACGTTAACAGTGAAGGAAATAGTTTGACTTGCACCAACGGCTAAGTTTGCTACGGCAACATCAATAACGGTTCTACCATTTACAACAGAAGTTGTCACTGTAGCGCCATTTGAAGCTGTTACGCTTGCAGCACCATTAGGTAAGGTCATACCTGCAGGAAGAACATCTCTAATGACAAAGTCAGTCGCAGCAGCACTATAGTCAGTAGTTGCGTTAAGCACGGTAATACCATAAGCAATCTGCGGGTTAGCTACTGTCAGATCAACAGTACTCGTCGCTGTTTTTGTGATTCTGTAGGTAGGCAATCTCACGATCGTTTGGTTTTCGTTTACCAATGTCGCATTTGCTGGTTGATTAGCTGTGAAGAAAGTACTGGTCGCTGTTAGTGTACCAACGCCTTTATCGTTACCATTACGAGCGGCTGGCGTAGCTGCTGCATAGCTTAGATTCGCTCTAGTACCTGGCTGTAGTCTGATAGTACCACCATTAGCTAGGGTACCTGTCTGTGCTTGACCATTTAAAGCGGTGACTTGAGCAGGAGTTAAAGCAGTACCATTTGCTTGTACAATAGTAAACGTAACAGGCGCAGTACCTAAAGGATAGTCAGGAGAAGCCGTTACTAGTGGTGAGTCATTACCTGTGGTATTGACAGTATAAGTATCCGTCACGTTACCCGTGTTGGTTAAAGCATGAGTAAAGTTAGTCGTACCACCTGGCGTAGCAGTCTGATTGATAGCAGTATCGTCACCAATGCTACCATCATCAACAGTCGATATGAGTGCAAAGTTAGCTGTTTCACTAACGTTGACAGTTACAGTATTGGACGCCACGTTTGGCTGAGCGATACCAGCAACGCTATAGCTGGCAGTCGCTTGGTTATTAATAGGTGCAGCACCTGAAGTAGCAGCGTTAGCAGGGGTCGCAGCGTTAGCAGTAGTGATACCCATTGCTGCCACCACACCAACAGCTAGTACTGAATATTTAAAAGAATTTGGTTTCATGCGGTAGATCTCCAAAAAGTTAAATTATTAAGGTTGAAGGATTATTTATTAACGACAGTATTAAGGGCAACAGCCGCCGCCTTTTTCGCAGGTAGTAACTTGATGTTCCAGCGTAGCGTACGGTATTCAGAGTAGGGTACCTTGATCATCTTGCCGTCGATTTTACGCATTAGAGGCATATCAGCGTAATTCTTGCCATCGATACTGGCTTGTGCGCTGGCAGGGTTTGCCTCACCTGTGAATGTCATGTTTGCAGGGATAGGTAGTGTCACCATCAGATCATTAATATCATTATTGACGGTATTGGTATAAGTTGCTTTGTATTGGATGACAGTACCTGCTGGCGCGGTACGCACTGGGGAATATACTGTCTTACCGTCAGCATTCTTGATGACTTGATTAGCAGTCAGTTCCATTTTTAGAGCATCATCAGCATGTGCGACATTCAATAAAGAAATAGAAGCAGCGGTTGCCAATAAAATACCGTGTAAGAGATTAAAACGTTTCATATAAAATCCTTTCTTAGAACATGACTATCAGTGAATAGCAAACGTCGTATGTTTTGATGGAGGAGCTTGCAATCTAATATGATTCTCATTTTTAGAAGGCATCTATCTTCCTTTTTTCTATTGTCACGTAATTGATACAATTATTCATCACAAAAACGACAACTGGCATTTTGAAGTATATAAACGGTAAAAGCCCCGTCTGGCTAGACAGGGCTTTTATTATGAGATACTAACGAGAGATGAAAGTGTTAAGAGAAGATAAATTATTGATTGCTTGCAATAGTGCCATATTTTGTATTGAAGTAAAAATCTCGTTTAGCTCTAGCTGTTAATGTAAGAGATTTAGTTTTCACCTCACCATTTCCTCCAATCGCTGGATTCTCGCTAGTAGTATAATCAGTTGTTGAAAGTGCGGGGTTAGCTAATACGGATGTAACTGTCGCGCCATCAACACCTTGTTTTTGGAGAACATCCTTCATCACAAAGTTGTTAATGTCAATATTTGCACGATTGGTAGCAGTAATTCTATAAGCGATACATTGTCCAGGTATGATATTGCCGTTAATGCCGCCTTCACTAAAACCGGTCCTAGGATCGGTATTTCCTGAGACATTTAGGGTACTATCAGAGTAATTGAGCGTTGCAGGGCAGTTGTTGACGTATTGAGCCTTTCTTAGTACCAATGCAGCGTTTGCAGGAATGACTCTGCCAAAGTTTCTGTTAGGATAATTATAGGTTGTAGTTGCAAATCCAGTACTAATATTATCAGTCGTGGTTCGGATAGGGTAAGTCGTTCCTGTTCTACTTTCTATCAAACAAATATTTCGATTAGCACCAAAGGTAGAAATAGGCACACTGAACTGATACTGTCCAATCGTAGGGCCTGTACCTGAGGGCTGAGTCGCATAAACAGTGCCAGCATTGCCACAATTCACAAGCCTGACTGTACTACCACTAATACCTAATTCAGGAGCAGTAGGATCAAATCGGCCATTAAAATAATTGGGCTTGTTGAAATAAGTACCGCTTGTAATATTAGCGTTATTGGCATCAGCTTGAGCAGCGGTAACACCACCGTTATCATCAAATACAGTACCAGAGAAAATGTACTGAGGGACGTAACAGTAGTTGTCTACTCGAATATCAATCTCTTGATTAGTCGCAGTTGGAAGAAAGCCCGTATTTGTATAACGAATTTTTACTGAAGTCACTGGCTGAGAAAACTGAATAGATCCTTGGCATTGAGTACCTAGATCTTTAGCTGGACAGTTAGGATCATTAACAGTTCTAGTATATAAACCCTGTAGATTCTGATCAAAAATTATATTTGATCCCACTATGGGTTGAAAGGCTCCAGTAATAGTAGCGCCTGCTTCATTGACGCCTGTAATTTGAACAAGGTCATCAAAAGTATTGCCGTTGCTATTGGCGTAATCAATGTCAAATGCACTTAAAGCTACGTTAGTAAGAAAAATTGGCTGAGACGTTATGCTATTACGAAAATCAAGATTTATGTCTGTAAAAGCAGTGTTATTGGGAAATGTCCGTCTAATGTTAATAGCATTGAGACCACCTGCAGTAATGACGCCGAAGTTACTAAGTTGTGTATTAGTACTAGATTCAACCGTATTCATCCTGATCTGTAAAGGAATACTGCCTGCTGCATTGCCTGCAACCGTCACATAATTATTGGTGTTGACTGCAGAAGCTAAGCTAGAATAATCAGCATTGGTTAAGCTACCTTGAGAGAAGTCAGCAGAGCAGACTGCTCCAGGATTAGGAGCAAGTGCAAAAGATGAGTGGCTGATTAAAAATGACGCTATAAACCCTACTAAAGTCAGTAGTATGAATTTATATTTCTGGAACAAATCTATACTCTTAGATCCTGCAAAGTATTTATCGATGTACATAGTAATATTCCTATAAACTCACACTGACGATTAGAATTCGTACCGAACATATCTGTTACCAGTTCAACAGATGAATGTATAAATCATGTAACTTACTATTTTATAGAATAATTGTAAAAAATGTCTTAAAGAGTCGATAGGTGGCAGGTTTTTTGTGACCAGATGCCAAATTTCTGACTTGTAGTATAATTATTTATATTTTGTACTTCTTATTTTCTGTACATCTTATGTTTACACATCGCGATTATCTCAAATTATTTGAATTTTTCCTTGTCATTCAAATTGTTACATTCTGCATATTCTCTTAAAAAGCCATCAAATATTTACTTAATAACTAATCGTTATTTATTTAAAAAATACTTGTCATTTCGCCATTTCTTTACAGCCATAAACAACCTATCAATAAACGCCTATAATATAGAGTGATTATCGTTTAATAATTAGATATATAGCACGAGTTTTGATTTTGTTATGCTTCTTTTTCTTCAAGATGCTAAAGGGTCGTTGCGTTATATTGTCACCTGAGCTTTATATGACTGCAACACATGATGGAGCGGCGGCCTGTCGCCTGCTACCTGTAACAAGGAAGTCATTCAGCAAAGCGTTAGCACATTACTATATTAAATAACACGTTGATTTAACAACACCCTGTCATAGTACAGGGCTGACTGATAAAAAAGGATGAGTAAAGATGAGTTATTATAAGGATGCTGATAGCACCGAAACCCAAGAATGGCTGGACGCCTTTGAGTCTGTCATCAAACATGCGGACAAGGATCGCGCGCAATTTTTGCTAAAAGCCTTGTACAACATGGCGGTACAAGAGGGATTGCCATTTAATAGACTAGATACTGCCTATGTTAATAGTATTGCGGTCGAAGATGAGCCAATGTACCCAGGTGATTTGGGTATGGAGCGTAAAATTCGTGCCTTGATTCGCTATAACGCTTTAGCAATGGTCATGCGCGCCAATAAGAACGATGATGACTTAGGTGGTCACTTAGCGACATTCGCGTCTAGTGCCACGCTATATGAAACTGGCTTTAACCATTTCTTCCGCGCCGCTAGCGATCACTTTGGTGGTGATATGATCTACTACCAAGGTCACTCTGCTCCAGGTATCTATGCTCGCTCATTTCTAGAAGGTCGTTTGACAGAAGATCAGCTCGATAATTTCCGCCGTGAAGTCGGTGGTAAAGGCTTATCAAGCTATCCGCATCCTTATCTAATGCCGGACTACTGGCAGTTCCCAACCGTATCGATGGGCTTAGGTCCGATCATGTCGATCTATCATGCTCACGTGCATCGTTATATGGAAAACCGTGGCTTGCTCGAAAAAGAAGGTCGTAAGATTTGGACGTTCTTGGGCGATGGCGAAACGGACGAGCCAGAGAGCTTGGGTGCAATTTCTCTCGCGGGTCGTGAGAAACTGGATAACCTAATATGGGTAGTCAACTGTAACTTGCAGCGTCTGGATGGTCCAGTCCGTGGTAACGGTAAAATCATTCAAGAGCTAGAGTCTGTATTCCGCGGCGCAGGTTGGCGCGTGATTAAAGTTATTTGGGGTGGTAACTGGGACAGTCTACTGGCCAATGACAAAACGGGTGTGCTAAAGCATCGTATGGAAGAAGTGGTCGATGGTGAATACCAGTTATATGAGGCCCGTACAGCTGAGTTTACTCGTAAAGAATTCTTTGGTAAATACCCAGAGCTAGAAGAGATGGCAGATGCCTTGACGGATGATGATATCGCACGCTTAAATCGTGGTGGTCATGATCCAGTGAAGGTGTATGCAGCCTTTAGTGAAGCCATGAAAACCAAAGGTCAGCCAACGGTTATTTTGGTCAAAACCGTCAAAGGTTACGGCTTATCCGCCCAAACCCAAGCAGTCAATAAATCGCATCAGGTGAAAAAGCTTGATCAAGACGCACTGGTCTATTTCCGTGATCGTTTTGACTTGCCATTTACCGATGAGCAGCTAGAGACTCTACCGTTTTACCGTCCTGAAGAAGGGTCGGCAGAGATGAAATATCTCAAAGGTCGTCGTGAGGCATTGGGTGGTCATTTACCAAACCGCCGCAGTGGACATATTCCATTGAATATTCCTGAATTGTCTATTTTTGACCGAGTGCTAAAAGGCAGCAATGGTAAAGAGCAATCGACGACGATGGTATTCGTACGCCTGTTGTCAGCTATGCTAAAAAACAAAGACATCCAAGATCGTGTGGTACCAATCGTACCAGATGAAGCGCGTACTTTTGGTTTAGAAGGCATGTTCCGTCAACTGGGTATTTACTCTGCAGTTGGTCAAAAATATACGCCAGAAGATAGCGAAGCATTAATGGGTTATAAAGAAGCTATTGATGGTCACATGTTAGAAGAGGGTATCAACGAAGCAGGTGCAATGAGTACGTGGATTGCGCTCGCGACCAGTTACTCTGTGAACGCGTTACCGATGATTCCAATGTATATCTACTACTCAATGTTTGGTTTCCAACGTGTGGGTGATTTGGCTTGGGCGGCAGGCGATTGTCAGGCGCAGGGCTTCTTGTTGGGTGCTACCGCTGGTCGTACTACGCTTAATGGTGAAGGTTTGCAGCATCAAGATGGACATTCGCAGATATTGTTCAACGTAGTACCAAACTGTGTCAGCTATGATCCTTGCTTTGGTTATGAGCTAGCAGTTGTGATGCATGATGGCCTGCGCCGTATGTATGGTGAAGGCGAGCGTGTTTATTACTACCTAACGCTAATGAATGAAAACTACGAGCAACCTGCCATGCCAGAAGGTAGTGAGGAAGGTATCAAGCGCGGTATGTACTTGCTTGAAGACAATGGCTCAGCACAAGTACAACTATTGGGTTCAGGCGTGATTTTACGTGAAGTACAAAAAGCGGCACAGATTCTAAAAGATGAGTTTAATATTACCTCTAACGTCTGGAGTGTCACCAGCTTTAACGAGTTGACGCGTGATGGTATGGAGTGTGATGATTACAATCGCTTGCATCCAATGGATGAAGAAAAAGTGCCTTGGGTCACTGAGCAATTGGCACCGCACGAAGGTATCGTAGTTTCTGCAACTGACTATATGCGTAACTATTCAGAGCAGATTCGTGCTTGGTTACCAGACAATCGTCCTTATACCACGCTAGGCACTGATGGCTATGGCCGTTCTGACACTCGTGAAAACCTACGCAGTTTCTTCAATGTTGATGCCGCTCACATCGTCGTTGCCACGCTTAAGCGTCTGGCAGATGAAGGTGAAGTTGAGATGCGTCTGGTAAAAGATGCGATTTCAAGCTTAGGTATCGATGTCGATCAGCCACCTGCATGGCAACAGCAGTCTTATTCGGATCATTCTCCAGATGCGCCAGCACCAGGTAACGTCAATCCAAATCCTGTGCCTGAGTTCGTTGCTGAAGACGATGACGAAATCAGTAATGAGGGTCGTTCTGAAGATCAAGCAGATTCGACTTTACTCAATGACGGCGATGTCAAAGAATAATAACCATAAGACAAGGAGATAAATCATGGACATTAAAGCCCCCGATTTGGGTGTCGATAGCGCCGAAGTTAGCGAAATTATGGTAGAAGTTGGCGACGTCATCGAAAAAGACGACAATATCATTTTATTAGAATCTGACAAAGCCTCGGTCGAAGTGCCTAGCTCTGCTGCTGGTAAAGTGACCAAAATCAGCGTTGCGGTTGGTGATCAAGTCAGTGAAGGTATGGTACTGATTGAGCTTGAAAGTGAAGCGGACAGCGCAGAAGAGAGTAGCGATAGCGCATCTGATGCCGATCAAAAACCCAATGACGAAAAAAATACTAATGTTGCACCAGAGACAGAATCTGCCGCTGAAGCCAAACCTGCGGCAACGGAGTCTAGTGCAAAGCCTGCGTCTAACGCTGGCAAAGCCACGACTCATGCATTACCTGATCTAGGTGTCGATGAGGCGCAAGTTTCTGAGATTATGGTGAGCGTTGGTGATATCGTCAGTGCTGAGCAATCAATTCTATTGATTGAGTCTGATAAAGCATCGGTAGAAGTGCCTGCACCAGTCGCTGGTAAGGTTGAGAAAATACTGGTCGAAGCCGGTGATATGGTTGCCAATGGTCAGGATTTCATCGTCATTGTCAGTGATGCAGACACTTCTGATTCACAAGACTCAGCACCAGCCAAGTCAGACGATAATGCTAGTAAAGATAACGTTAGCAAAGACAGTGCTGATAAAGACGATAGCGCTGCTCAGCCAAAAACCACTGGTGAGCCGAAGCAAGCTGCCAAGACTGATACAGCTGCTAGCAAAACAGATAGCAAGTTGACCGAAACTCAGGTAAATGAGAAGTTAGTTGATGTTTATGCTGGTCCCGCAGTGCGTAAGCTGGCACGGCAGCTGGGTGTCGATATTAGCCAAGTGACAGGTTCTGCAGTCAATGAACGTATCTTAAAAGAAGACTTGTTTGCTCACGTCAAAGAAAGTTTGACCACACAGAAAGCAGCACCTGTAAGTAGTGGTACTATCAGTTCAGGACTGCCAAAACTGCCAGATATGAGCAATACTGAGATTTGGGGCGAGACAGACACACAAGACCTTAGCCGTCTGCAAAAAGTCTCGATACCGCAGCTTAACTATAATACCTTACTGCCACAAGTCACACAGTTTGATCTGTCTGATATTACTGAGACAGAAAAGCTACGCGGTGAGCTAAAAGGTAGCATGAAAGCGGAAGGTATTGGTTTCACTATTTTGGCCTTTGTGGTTAAAGCAACGGCCTACGCCTTGACCCAGCATCCACGTTTTAACAGTCACTTAAGCGACGATAATACTCAAGTTATTTTGCGTAAGAGCGTTAATATGGGTATCGCAGTGGCGACTGATGATGGCTTAATCGTTCCTGTCATCAAAAATGTGCAAGATAAAGGTCTTAAGCAAATCGCCATTGAGATTGGCGAGCTAGCAGTCAAAGCACGTGATAAAAAACTCACGACTAAAGATTTGCAAGGCGCAAGCTTTACCATATCAAGCCAAGGTAATCTAGGAGGCACTGCCTTTACACCATTGGTAAATTGGCCACAAGTTGGTATCTTGGGTGTGTCTGAGGCAAGTATGCAGCCACGTTGGGATGCTAAAACGCAAAGCTTTGAGCCGCGTTTGATGTTGCCGTTGTCACTGTCTTATGATCACCGTGTGATTAATGGGGCAGATGCCGCAGTGTTTACCCGCTATATCGCCACGTTACTGGCTGATCCGCGCCGTATCCTGATCTAGAATTGATAAGCAATTAAGAAAGAGACTGCCTATGGGTGGTCTTTTTTTATGTGTCATGATTTGTTTTTATAGGTCGTTATCTGCTTTTATAAATAAATGCTCAGTAGTTAGGGTAGACAGTAATGATCGTAATAAATAGGCACAAAAAAGCCAGCATAATCGCTGGCTTTTTGTATACATACTATTTTTGCTATCTTAGAACTGTTTAACGAATGCTACGCCGTATACCCAAGGGCTGATATCGACTTCGCCAATGTCATTACCATTTAGGCTAGCATCTGTCTTGATATCCATATAGCGTGCATCGATACGGAATGCCTCAGTCGGGGCAAAAGGTATGTCAAGACCGACATGACCGGCTACGCCGACGCTATCATCAAGCTCTAAATCGTTGCCATTTCCAAGATAGATTCTTTCTTTAAAGAAAGTTGTATAATTGATCCCCACACCAACAAATGGCTTGACGTTCATTGGCAGGTCATAGCCATCGAAGTGATACTGTAGAGATAGCGTAGGTGGGAGATGCTGAGTTTTTGCATCAATTTTATTACCATCGGCATCGGTTAGAGTGATGTCGTGATGGAACGGAATCGCCGCTAGCAGTTCGACACCGACGTTGTCAGCAAAAAAGTACTCACCGCTGATAGTCGGACGGATATCATCATCAACTTCTACGGAAAGTGTACCATCTGCAAGCGTGCCATTATCACTTTTAGGGTTGACCATATGAGCGCCAGCAGCCACAGACCATGTACCCGCAGGTACGGCAAAAGCAGTTGTCATGGTAAATGCGGCAGCCACTAAAACTAGGGATTGTAGTTTCATCGTTTGGTTCCTTGGTGCAAAAATAGATTATCGATAAGCACTTAATGAGGGATGACATTAAATGCTGATATACAATGTTATCTTTATTGATTGCTCTGTAACATTGTTACGCTATTTTAACACTAAAACCATTTTGTTAGTAAGGTTTTAATTAAAAAACCTTACTATTTTTAAGGGAATGACAATGTAGAACAGAAACTTAATGTCCGTAAAAACATATTTGTTAAACAGTTCTCATTGTTGTAAGTTAGTAGTCAGGTTTATGTTCAGGACATAAACCGCGCCAAATGAATAACGAATAATAAATAACAAGGTAAAGGTATATTATGCTGGGTTACTGTAGTAATTCGCCATTGCGTTGTCAGAAAGCACGTTCGATGATCCTGTTAAATCAAGTGGATACTTATTGCCCAGAATGTGGTTTGTTTCTACTACCTGCTCAAAATCTCAGTCGGCAATTACGTGCCGACGAGCGATTTTTACAGTACACTTTTCTTATAACAGGACTGGTGTTGCTGGCTTGTGTCTACCTTTATTATCTAAATTTTGCATAATTATGATTTATAGTGAAACCTTTCGTGTTAATAAGTAGGCTATTCTCACCACTACTGGCTTAGAGGGCTGTTAATAAAAGTCTCTTTCTAAGAGCTTCTATCCAACATACGGTAATAAGTGCTTGAAAACCAGGATAAGTAAAAGATTGGTTACTGATATAGAGTGCTCTTTATACTGTTGTTGAGCGCGACAGTCAGGCTTTAATACTTTTACTTCATTATCACAAGATCGGTGTTACACCGTATAGGGACCGCATGCAATTCCAACATATACGGCGCTTGCGTATTTTCGTTTATAATATTTTGCAAAATGATGAGCATGACACGCTCTTTAGCCGCTATGTCGATTATTTTCTGATATTTCTAATCATGACTAACGTAGCAGCTGTGATTGCGGAGTCTGTCGATCGGTGGTATTACCCTTACCAAAATTATTTTACGTGGTTTGAAAACTTCTCTATTGTGGTGTTCTCTATCGAATACTTGCTACGCTTATGGAGCGTAGCCGAAGCGAAGCCGGATAATACGACTTGGCGTCAGCGTTGGCAGTGGTTAAAAAGCCCTTCTGCATTGATTGATTTGGTCGCCATTGTGCCTGCATTCTTGAACTTCTTTGTCACGATTGATTTACGCTTCTTACGTATTTTGCGGCTTTTCCGTATTCTTAAATTGACGCGCTATTTTGCGTCGATGCGTATTTTATTGGTGGTAATCAGTAAAGAAAAAGGCTCATTTCAAGCCGTTATCTTCATTCTAATTATCATGATTGTGACCGCTTCTAGTGGTATTTATCTGGTGGAGAACCATGCACAGCCAGAAGAGTTTGAATCTATACCCAAAGCGATGTGGTGGGCTGTGGTGACACTGACGACAGTGGGTTATGGTGATGTGATACCCATTACCAACGCTGGTAAAATATTGGGTGCAATCATTACGATACTGGGTGTGGGTTTAGCAGCCTTGCCTGCAGGTATTCTCGCCACGGGTTTGGCAAACGAGCTAAACCAGCGCCGTGAAGAACTAGAGCAGCACTTTCGTGAACAGCTGGTCGATAGCGATTTTGATTTGGTACAGAATCAGATGATGGTAGAAAAAATACGCCGTGAGCTTGGGCTAGATAAGGAACAGGCGCAAAACATCGTACTACAGGTATTGCGAGAGCAAGAGCTGGAGCGTCGTGAAAGAGAGGTGGAGTTACGCCAAAAGAACTTTTGTCCACATTGCGGTGAGGCATTGTAAGTAATATTTGTAGTAATTATAGTAAGTGAAAAATAATATCGATACATCACGCACTGCTGATATCCATTTTTCTTGCTTGCTGTGCCTGCGCAGACAGAGGCTACAAAAAATTGATATCAGCGATACTTTCGCGTTTTTACGATATTTTGACTACATTTGGAATTTGCAAAAATTAGAGTTTACAAAAAGGGTGCGACGTTATTAATACGTCGCACCCTTTTTTTTGTAGGGATAGATTGCTAAGTTGCTGACATTAAATCCCTTGCGGAATAGGGAGTGCGCGTGCCAATTCATGGGCGACTTGCTGCGCTGCAATGGCCAAATCTTCGGCTGGAAGCGGTAAATTTTGCAGCGTGAGATGCCAATCATCTACTTCTCGGCGCAAATGTGCCACCCAAAGTGTGGTGCAATCACGGGGCAATTGTTTTAGATTGACTTCAAAACAATGATTGCCCTCGTCATCGCTCAGATGAATTTCGCCTTTTTTGACTCTCGAAAACGGATGACCATGGTAAGAGTTGGCAATCATAGCAATATGAGTGATATGTGCTGGAATCTTATCCAAATAGAGTCTGATTTGTTCTTGGTCAAGGGGTGCCAAATACATGGCTTGATCGCCGCGATCTTTTCCATTGAGACTGTCACCTTGATGTTTTACTGATTCAGCTTTATCACGCAGCTTTTTGAACCAGACAATGTCGCTAATAGTGCAATGCTCGTCGTACAGCACACAAGCTAAATCAATATCAATCGCGCCTTCATTTTTTTTAAAACGCTTTAGCATACCTTTTGGTTCAGTCTTGGTAAACTCGTAATTGAGCGCAAAAAATAACGTTCCCGCATCCAACCCTAATCCTTTTAAGCTGTCCGATAGTAATGGTGACGGGGAAGTGGTCGACATAGTATTCCTTGTTACTTTTGATGTTTTAAGTGACTTTATTTTAATTGCATATCGTTTGAGTTAAGCCTTGTACTCAATCATCACGATTGATTATTCAGTGTTTCATCCAAGACGGTTTTATCCAAGACGGTTTTATCCAAGACGGCTTGATACAGCAGTTCAGGCTTGGCATTTAAGAGACCACTGCCAAAACCGCGCAACCACCAGACCAGCTGCGAGGTCAAATTCACTGTTGCTTGAATGGTCAGTGTGTCATCATCATTTAACGTGACCGTTTGATCATCGCTAAGCTTGCTTTCGGTTAGGCTCTTGCCCGCTTGTTTGGTGAATTGTAGCTCAATAGGCGTATTTTTGCCATGATCGGCTAGCTCACGAAATAATGGATGGCTAAAGCCCATGCCACCAGCATCTAGATAGGTGTCTAGTTGGAATGCGTCGGGCGTTTTCGCCGAACTCTCAAGAATCTCGACGCTGGCAAACCGATGCAAGGCAAAGGTGCGAATGACAGTCTCTGGATCATCCGTGCGAGTTGCCAGTAAGTAAATGATGACGCCGCGTTGAATGATAGCGATGGGATTTAGGATGTATTCACCAGCTTGCGATTTATTGCTACGGGTATAACAGGCTTTGATTTGTAATTGATAAAAGAGCGCATGGTAAATGTTGTCTTTGCTATCCAAGTCAATATGTGGCGCGATTAGTGGCTGGGTGGCAGGCTCGATACGCACTCTGTCTATCCATGAATGAGTGACTTTGCTATTTTTTAGCTGCCGCCGTGCTAGGTCAAACCACGGAAATAATTCATCTAAAATAACAGGCGGTAATAGCTGGGTTAGGTTGGCTTCAACCATATTAAAGGCAACCGCTTGCGATAAATTCATATGCGGTAAGCTTTGTAATGGGGCATCATCGCACCAACGCCAGCCTTGCGGATTGGCATTGTTTTTTTCAATGGGAAAGCGTTTGGCGAGCGCATTTAAGTCGCGCTGAACAGTGCGTAGGCTGATATCAAAGCCCGCCATCATCAGCTGCTCGTAGATGTGGGTTGTGCCCACCCAACGATTGCGCTGTAGCTGTGATAGCACTTGCCATTGGCGTGCAGTTGTCGCTGCCCCGTGGCGATTATCACTGCTATTTCCTGAAACATTATTGTCCGTAGCCGATACGGTATTGGCAGTCTCAATAGCATCTGTTTGATCTTGGAGAAGGCCGGTGTCAGTAGAATGTACAGTCATTAAGCGATAACCTTTATGAAGTCACGAATCAGTTTTTAGATATCTTTATCGAGTCACTAGCCGTTTATCATCGCAGAAAAGTATCGTAGCGTCTAGGGCGTCTCATCATTTAGCCTATTGAGTCGTTAAGTGGTTTTAAACGGCTAACTTTTTCTATCAATCAGCTTGTACGGTATTGATGGACATTTTAGTATCATTATTATTGACCTCTTAATCGATGCCTTGATTGATGCTTTGGTTAACACCTTGATCGTCATTCATCGCGATTTCATTGTCCTCTTTCTTGTCTTTACGTTTCTCTTTTTTTCTCTTATCTTGTTTTTTTTGACGTTTTGCTTTCTGCTTTTTTTTATCTTTCTTTTTAGACTTTTTATCATCAATATCATCGTTATTGTTATCTTGGTTCTCATCCCATAACATCAGACGGCTTAAGACTTTGCCAAATAATGTCTCTTTACGATAACGGTCTTTTTTATTCATGGTATCGATAGGTAAGCCAGTCATCAGTGTCAATGCTTCACTTAGGGTATGGACACCATAAATATGAAATTCTCCCGCTTTGACAGCAGCAATGATATCGTCGCGTAGCATGAGCTGTTTGACATTAGCCATTGGAATGACCACGCCTTGCTGACCCGTTAGCTCTTGCTCGCGGCACGCATCAAAGAATCCGGCGATTTTAGAGTTGATACCACCGACTGCTTGCACTTCGCCCAGCTGGTTCATAGAGCCGGTAATGGCGAATGACTGATCAATCGGCACGTTTGCTAAGGCAGACAATAGCGCACAGCCTTCGCTGACGGTGGCACTATCGCCATCGATATGGGCATAGCTTTGCTCAAAAGCGAGCGAAGCACTGAAGTTGAGCGCATGATGTTGGCTAAATAATGCGCGCAAATAGCTGGTCATAATCAGCATGCCCTTAGCGTGCAAGCTACCACCCAAGTCTACGTCGCGCTCGATATCGAGAATCTCACCCGTACCGATATTCGGTTGAATGACCGCAGTCAGGCGGGCTGGCATGCCAAACTCACTATCGGCATAGCTGACCACGGTGAGGGCGTTTACTTGTCCAACGGCACTGCCTGTGGTTTGGATAAGCTGCTGACCGTTTTTGAGCTCATCCCAATAGAGGTCACGCAGGTATCCTGAGCGCTCGTCCATATCTTCAATGGCTTGAACCACATGCTTTGCACTGACCACTTCCTGTCCGCCTAAACGCGCATGACGGTTAGACTCGTGCAACAGCTTAATCAATAAATCACTGTGCAAACTTAGTCGATCTTGGTCCTCTGCTTGTAAGCTTAAATGCTCTAGTAGGGCGGCTTGTGCACTACGATCAAATGGGTAGAGGTTGGCATAATCAATGATGTCAGCCATTTTTGCGACCAGTGCCAATTCGTGCTCACTGCTGCGAACCACATCATCATGGAAATCAGCGCGTACTTTAAACACCGCATCAAACTCAGGCTCAAGCTCTAATAGCTCATAATACAGATCTGCTTCGCCAAGCAAAATCACCTTAATATCAAGGTCAATGGGCGCAGGTGCTAGCGATAAACTGCCTGTTAAGGTCAGCATTTGCTCAAGGCTCGAGAGTTTGATTTTGCGCGATTGTAGTGCGCGCTTAAGACCCTGCCATGCATAAGGATGCTCAAGTAAATGACTGGCTTCTAACAGTAGATAACCACCATTGGCACGATGTAACGCACCGGCTCGAATCATACTGACATCGGTGGTGACCGTGCCTAATTGGGTGATTTGCTCAACATGACCCAATAAGTTCAGATGCGTCGGCAAATCTTCAAAGACAACAGGGGCGCCGCTGTCTGGCGTGTGACTGACAATGACATTGACCGCATAGCGGCTTGGAGTCGTCGCCAGAACTGCGGTCACAAACTCTTCATCATCGCCATTGACGATGCGCTCGACATGCGTAACCATGTCGGCAAATACGGCTTTGAGATAATCAACGATTAGCGGATGACTGGAAAACTGCTCATAAATAGGGGTAAACAAAGGCTGTAGGGCACGACGTGCAATATTGCGATGCAGTGCTTCTATAGCGTCATTGGCTTCGTCCTCTAACTGTTCTAGGGCGATGGTCAGCTGACTTAGGCGTTTTTGCATATGGTTCTTTTGCACAAAGTTACTTAGCTCAGCTTCGTATTCACTATTGCCATATTCGTTATCGTCAGCAGCATCGTTGCTAGAAGTGGTGGCTTTCTTACTTTCTCCTATTACTGATGGGTTTTGACTGTTAATAGACGTTTTGTCATCTTTATTATCAGTATTATTACTTTGAGTCGTGGTTTGATCGGTTTCTGCTGCCAATTTGCTTGGATGGACAAACACTGCCTTGTTATCAAAGGAGCGAAACGTCAATGCCAAGTCATATTGCTTACCTTCCGCATTGAGCACCTCGTAGGCCTGACTTTCTTTTTGATGCGTGTCGTTTTTGATGGCCTCGATTTTGCTTTGATACTGGTCGCTACGGAAGCGTTGGCTCAGTCGTTTTTTTGCTTGCTGCCATAAGTGATTGACTTGCTGCTGTAGCAGTGAGGCTTGACCATCAGGTAGGCGCAAGGCTAGTGGGGTACGTGGATCGGTAAAATTATGCACATAGACCCAGTCATCCGGTGTGGGTGCATCGGCGGCAATACGCGTCAGCAAACGACTAATGATGGTACGCTTGCCCAAACCATTTTCACCAGCCGCAAACACATGATAGCCACTGGCTTTGATATCTAAAGCCGTCTGCAGTGCTTTTAGCGCGCGCTGCTGACCAAAGCCAACGTCCAAATCTGGTGCCGTGCGTGTGTCCGTCGGCAGCTCATTTGGTTCGCTATACCGCTTTAGTTGCTCAGCGCTGACAAGGCAGCGCTGCTTAACCTCAGTAAAGAGTGGGTGCGGCGTATCCAGTGTTGCTTGCTTGCCGTCTTTCGGCGCGTCAGTCAATTCAGCAATAGGTGTTACCATATTAGTCGTGTCTTTTTTATTAGCGTCATTTGATATTTTAGACGTAGGGGCATATTTTTGTTCGGTCATAGGCGTATGGTGTGTCGTCTTAAAAAAGTGGATTGTTTTTAGAGGGTAGAGTGGTTATTTTTTACACAATGTCTTTATGCTTAATTTTGTCTTTATGCTTAATTTTTTATTATTAATTAAAGACATCTTACAAGATATAGCGGTGTTTTAAATAAGTCATTAAACGCAGTTTTGTATCATAATTGGATGCGTCACTGAAAATAATGAATAAAAGAGCAGCCGATGGATGGCCAGTTTAATGCGATCAAAGCAGAATAACGCCTCAATAGCAGCGCAGATAGTATAAGATGTCTCACATTGGCGCAATCTGCAACTATTCAATAGGCAGGCTGCATGATAAAATAGTCGGTTCACATGTCAAAACTGGATAACTCGTTGTATGTCAGCTTCCGCTAAAACCACGTCATCGTCTGCTCGTACGGGAAATATTTCTATTGATCCTACGGGCTTTGTTAAGCTTGGTGCGCAATTGCCAGCGTTGGCCAATATATTGGCACAAGCGATAAACGAGCTAAGTCTACCCTTAAGTGAGACGCAGCAGCGCACGTTATTATTGTACTTAGACCAGCTTTTATTATGGAATAAAGCGTATAATCTGACCGCCATCACCGATCCAGAAGAAGCGCTGATCAAGCATGTGATTGATTGTTTGTCTATTATAACGCATTTACCGTCAGGCTCGCTGCTGGATATCGGCACAGGGGCTGGCTTGCCCGCCGTTATTATTGCGATTTGTCAGCCTGAGCGGCAGTGTACGGCGCTTGATAGCAACCAAAAAAAGATTCGCTTTATTAAGCAAATCAGTAGCGAGCTTGGCTTGAGCAATATGCAACCTATTGCCTCTCGTATTGAAGCGCATGAGGCCAGTTATGACGTGGTTACTTCTAGAGCATTTGCCAGCCTCATAGATTTTGTCGAAGTCGCGCAGCCAAGACTGGCGGATAATGGTTATTTATGTGCGATGAAGGGTAAAGCGCCAAGTGATGAAGAGCTACAAGCGCTAGATAACGACTGGCATATTAAGACGATTAAGCTTAAAGTGCCACGTCTGCATGACAGTCGGCATTTAATTGAAATGTCTGCTAAAAATGTCTAAGCTATGAGCACCTTGTAGTCGTGAAACATCGTTTACCTTGGTATCTAAATAGCATAATATCTAAAAAATCTGGATGCAAAGCGAGTTATTTATATTGTAAGTATCATTTGTATTATAGTGATAAGAAGCTTAACGCCAAGCATTGCGACTGCTTAAATATCTATTAATAACAGGCAACCAGTAAAATCTGGCGGTCACAGATATGCAGTACAGACAGTCGGTAAAATACAGTAAGTAAAGACCCTAATTAAATTGAGTGAGTGTATGGAAATCATAGCAATTGCGAATCAAAAAGGCGGCGTGGGTAAAACCACGACGGCGGTAAATTTGACCGCCAGCTTGGCTGCTAAGCGCAAGCACGTACTGCTGATTGACCTAGACCCACAAGGCAATGCGACCAGTGGTACTGGTGTGGACAAAAACGCATTAGAGTTGACCATCGCCGATGTGTTGCTGGATGGCGTCTCGTTGTCTGATACCATTGTTGTCAGTCCAGCAGGGTTTGATGTGATCGGTGCCAATCGTGATTTGGCTGGTATGGATATCACCTTGATGAGTAAAACCAACAGTCATGAGCTCTTTAAGACAGCGATGGCAGCGTTGGTCAATGATCAAGTCGCTGCGAACAAGCCCCCATACGACTATGTCATTATAGACTGTGCCCCTAGTTTGAACTTGCTAACGATTAATGCCTTGGTCGCCACTGACGGGGTTATTATTCCTATGCAGTGTGAGTATTACGCACTAGAAGGTTTAGCGGACTTATCGCAAACGATTGAGCGTTTGACTGAGCTCAATCCGAAGCTCTATATTCGAGGCGTCGTCAGAACATTATTCGATTCACGTAACACACTGGCTCGCGATGTTTCTGCTGAATTAGAAGCGCACTTTGGCGATATCATGTACAAGACGCACATTCCAAGAAATATCCGCTTGGCAGAAGCGCCAGCGCACGGCTTGCCAGTTATCGCCTACGAGCGCTGGTCAAAAGGGGCACGCGCTTATCAAAAACTGGCTGCTGAAGTGATGAAACAGTAATAAAAAAGTCGCTAGTTTTTTGTGTCTAAGCGCAAAAACTGGTCATAATGGAAAATGACCAAACAGAAAAATAGTATTAAACATCGTATTTATTATAGTCAATCTAAAATAATATCAATACAAGCAAACCGAGTGCTAGCGATACATTAGTATGGTCAGCGAGGTTGACAACGTAATGATTTTATAGTGGGCAGGCTATAGTAATGAGTAAGCCGCATTTACAATTATTTGGCTTTTATTTTAGCGTTAGAGGATAGGTAATCATGGCGAAGAAAAGAGGGTTGGCTGCTAATCGAGGCTTGGACGCCTTGTTAGGGTCAATCAAAAAAGAAAAGCAAATTACCGCCTCTGCCTTGCAAGACGATATGGCTGCGCGTGACAACACTTTGCCAGCTGAAACATCAAATACTGATATGCTCAACACAAGTGTGCCCGCCAAAACTGTAGGCACAAAAGCCAATGAAAAACCGATGGCAAATACCACAGGATCTGGCACGACTAACCGTAATCGTACAACGCGGTCACCGCGGATGGCTAGTAAAACGTCTGTCAATAAGTCCCGTACTGCTGGCACAGACAATAATGGAGCAGAAGACCAAATTAGCTTGGTACAAATTGACGTCACGCGTCTGCAAGCGGGTAAGTACCAGCCACGCCGTGATATGAGTGAAACTGCGCTGATGGAATTGGCGTCCTCTATTGAACAGCATGGTGTGATGCAGCCCATCGTTATTCGTCCATTACTGGCTAACGAAGACAAAAGCGAAGCATTCGTTACCCACGAAATCATCGCTGGTGAGCGCCGCTGGCGTGCGGCGAAAATGGCAGGTAAAGCCGTGATACCGGCGATTGAGCGTGCATTGTCAGATGAGCTGGCTATTGCACTGGCATTGATTGAAAATATCCAGCGTGAAGACCTGTCAGTGATTGACCAAGCCGCCGCATTGCAGCGTTTTCATACAGAGTTTGGTATGAGTCATGCGATGATTGCTGAAGTTGTTGGCAAGGCGCGTACGACCGTATCGAACCTACTACGTTTGAACCAGTTACATGACACAGTAAAAGACTATTTAGCAAACAGCGCCCTAGATATGGGTCATGCCCGCACGCTTTTGGCATTGTCCTCTGAGCAGCAGCCTATCATTGCGCAAAAAATCATTGATGGCGGCATGACGGTGCGAGAAGCTGAAAAGCTGGTTAAGTCAATTTTGCAGCCCGCCCCCAAAACCAACCGTACGGAAAAAGCACAGTCTCGTGACGCTGAACGTCTAACGCAAAGACTGACCGACATGCTTGGTGCTGAAGTTAAGCTTAAGCATAAAAAAGACGGACAGGGCAGTGTCGAGATATTCTTCCACAGCCAAGATCAGCTAGCCGCTTTGATTAAACATATAGAAGCGCAGGTTTGATAGTTTCCGTCAGGTTATAACAACGGTTCAAACCATCTTTATAAAACATATTTTTTAAAAATATAAAAGAGAGTCAGTATGTGGGAGTTGGTAAAGGCGGGTGGATGGCTGATGACGCCGATTGTGGTGTGTTCAATATTGGCGTTGGTCATCATTATTGAGCGTAGCCATACCTTGCAATTTAATAAAGTTGCCCCGAGTAGATTACGCGAACAGCTCATTACCCGTTTACGTGAAAATGGCGATATCGGGCGTACCCAGTTGATGAATGTCAAAGAAAAAACCGCTCTTGGTGATATTTTAGCGACAGGGCTGCTTTATCGTCAGTATGGATTAGAGTCGATGACGATGCATATGCAAAACCGTGCAAGTGTGCAAGTGCATCAATTAGAAAAAAACATCAATATGCTTGGCACTATAGGTGCGATTGCACCGTTGCTCGGACTATTAGGGACGGTATTGGGGATTATCTCGTCGTTCTTAGCGATTACTGATGGCGCGATGCAAGATCCAACGATGCTTGCTGCTGGCGTGTCACAAGCCTTGATTACGACGGCTGCTGGTATGATTGTAGCTATCCCAGCACTGGTTGCCTATCGCTATTTTCAGCGCCGTATCATTGATATCAACGCCCAGTTTGAGACCCAAGCAGGACTAATGATTCAAGAGCTGTATGATTATCAACTGTTTGAAAATACTTACAACCCTAGTTCAAAGGCCTCAGCACATCGTGCGTCATCGGATGAGACTGTAGGCAATGAACATTCAACCAGTGTTTTAAGCTCAGATAATGGTATTGCAATGACGTCGTAGTATGAATAATTTCATTGGTACTACGTATCATGATATGAATAGTCATTTATCGAAAAACTGAGTATTAAGCATTTAAAGAGGGTGATATGCGCTTTAGAAAACCAACCGTCGAGCCGCTTGAAATCAATTTAACGCCAATGATCGATTGTCTATTATTTTTAATTGTATTCTTGCTGCTGGCAACGTCGTTTAATCATTTTAGTCGCTTAAATATCATTCTGCCTGAAGCGGAAGGCGTGGCACTGACCGAACAGAAAAACAGCATCGAAGTCGCCGTACAAGAAGATGGCAGTTATTTAGTCAATGGCATTACGCTTGCTAGTAGTAATGAGGCTGAGTTGACCAGTATGTTACAGCAAGAGGCGGGTAGTAATCGTGATATGCTATTCGTTATTGCAGCAGATGCCAACGCTACCCATCAATCGGTGGTAAGAGTCATGGATATCGCTGGCAAACTGGGGTTTTTGAACCTAAATATTAGTACTGTTGTACCACTTGGTCAGCCTCTACCACAATAATATTTTTATCCTGTTTGTGCTGTGATTTTTAATTGTACTATTTAAACGTTTAAGCGCTGTATTATCACATCAATACCACTATAAAACTGTGCTACTAGCACAGTCCATTCATGTCATGACACTCAAATTGAGGCTTTTATGAGCCAAGCTTATCAACCGGACTCTGCAAAAACTTCTATTAAGAAAGTATCAGTGTCTTCAGAAAGTCCGCCTAAGCATAAAACATTACTGCGTCTACTTAGCTACCTAAAGCCATATTGGTGGGCATTGCTATTGACGGTCGTGGGCTTTGCGATTAATGCGGGGACAGAGATTTGGATTGCTAAGTTACTACAATATATCACTGATGCCATCAACCAAAATGATCAAAGCAAGAAAGCCTTATTTCCCCTATTGATCATTGGACTGTTCTTTGTACGCGGTGTGGGTAGCTTTTTGGGTAATTACTACTCTGCTTTGGTCTCGCGCAACTTGGTCTATGAGTTGCGAGTAGAGGTGTTCAATAAACTGCTGCGCTTGCCGAGCTCATTTTATTTGGCAAATCCCGCTGGGACTATTTCATCGAAATTGATATTTGATGTTGAACAAGTCACCGCCGCGAGTACAGACTCGATGAAGACGTTGCTGCGTGATGGTTTGACTGTCGTGGCGTTGATAGGTTTTTTGCTGTATAGCAATTGGCGTTTGACCTTGATTCTATTTGTCGTATTGCCGCCCATACTATGGCTCATTCGCATCGCCTCCAAGCGTTATCTCAAGCTTTCTAAAGGCATTCAAAAGACGATGGGCAACGTCAGCCATATCACCAATGAAGTCATCGGTGGCTATCAAGTCGTGAAAAACTACGGTGGGCAAGCGTACGAAGCTGAACGCTTTGATAAAACATCAAAAAAGAACTTGCGCCAAGGCATGAAAGTTGTCGTTACCAACAGCATCAATACGCCTGCGGTACAGCTATTAATGGCGATGGCGATGTCAGTTGTGGTGTGGCTCGCACTGAGACCTGCGGTAATAGATAATATTTCAGCTGGTGAGTTTATCTCATACATTGCAGCAGCAGGCTTGCTGAGCAAACCAGTCAGGTCGCTCACCGATATCAATCAAAAATTGCAAAAAGGCATTGCCGCTGGTGAGTCTATTTTTGCGCTACTTGATGAGCCAGAAGAAGAAGATACAGGTACAATAAACAAAGCACTATCAGGTGAGATGTTGTTAGAGAATATCAGTTTGATTTATCCTGATTCGACGGTCGCCCTGCATGACTTTACATTGAACATAAAAGCAGGTGAGACGGTTGCACTCGTGGGACGAAGCGGTGCAGGTAAGTCATCGTTAGTTAATTTATTGACGCGCACTCTAGAAGCCTCTTCAGGGCAGATTACGTTAGATGGTATGCCCATTGAAAGTATTAAGTTAGAGAGTTTGCGCGCCCAAATTGCCATGGTGAATCAGCAAGTAGTCCTGTTTAATACCACAGTTTTCAACAATATTGCTTATGGCAGCTTAGCTAATAAGACCCAAGCTGAAGTTGAACGTGCCGCAAAAGATGCCTTTGCTCATGATTTTATTATGAAGATGCCAAACGGTTATCAAAGTGAGGTCGGTGCTGAAGGCTTACAACTGTCTGGTGGTCAACGTCAACGCTTATCGATTGCTCGCGCCTTGTTAAAAGACGCCCCGATTCTAATCTTAGATGAGGCGACCAGTGCGCTTGATAATGAGTCAGAATATTACATTCAGCAAGCGCTTGATAACGTAATGAAAGATCGTACTACACTGGTTATTGCACATCGATTAACCACGATTGAGTCAGCCGATCGTATCGCTGTACTAGATGGCGGTCAGATCGTTGAGCTAGGGACGCATGACGAGTTGATGCAGATGCAAGGTCACTACGCGCAAATGTATGAGCGCGATTTTGAGTAAGATTATGAACGATTTTACTAAGGTTTGAACGATAAAGTGTGAACGAGCACTAGGCTAATAAAAAAGTGACCAATACGAATGAGCATTGAGACGACAGTGACGCGTGCTTGGCAACGTCAAGCCGCTTGGTTGTGGCTATTATTGCCGATTAGCTGGTTGTATGGGCTCATTACCATGCTGCGTCGTCAAGCTTATAAGATGGGCTTACTATCCAGTTACCGCGCCCCAGTTCCTGTGATGGTGATTGGTAATATCAGCGTGGGTGGCAGTGGCAAGACGCCATTAATTATTGCCTTGGTTGATTATCTACAAGAGCAAGGCGTAAAAGTCGGTGTTATCAGTCGCGGTTACGGTGGCGATAGCAGTCAAATGCCAGCTTTGGTCGATGCCGCCAGTTTACCCAATGTGGTAGGGGATGAGCCTTGTTTGATTGTCAATATGACAGATGCGCCCATGGCGGTATGCCCCAATCGTAAGCAAGCGATTACTACTTTATTAGATGCTCATCCTGACTTACAATTCATTATTGCCGATGATGGCTTACAGCACTATGCCCTACAACGTGATATTGAATGGATTGTGGTCGATTCAGCACGGGGCTTTGGTAATAAGCAATTACTCCCAACTGGGTTTTTACGTGAGCCAATGTCACGGTTAGAAGGTGCTACTGTTATTTATCATGAAGGGCCAAATAATAGTGCAGCGCCTCATAGTAAAAACACCGAGCAACAGTCACAAGCTGAGCATCTGTCCATGCACCTGCAAGCGGACGACATGCAATTATTATGGCAACCTTTATTAGCTGACGCTCAAATTGATGCGCCTAAAAAGGGCAGTAGAGTCCATGCGGTGAGCGGTATTGGCTATCCGCAGCGGTTTTTTGATACTTTACACTCGCTTGGTTTTGAGGTTATAGGTCACCCTTATCCTGACCACTATGAGTTTAGCTTGGCTGACTTGTTGCAATATCGCGAATACCCCGTCGTGATAACCACTAAAGATGCAGTAAAAATAAGAGCTTTGCTATTGAAAGCAACTGCGGCGCAAACGTTGAGCAATGACCATAAAGAGCTTGTAAATAGACTCTGGATATTACCGGTGACAGCGGTGTTATCGGATAGTTGTTATGACAATTTACAGCAGCAGTTAACCGTTTTAAATATTGATATGTCTAATAGTAAAAAGCTGTAAATCTTAGAATTTAAATGATTTTGTAGGAATAAACTATGTCGCCCATCATTACGCCCGCCAAAACGCATATTGTCGTTCCTGCTCGCTTTAAGAGTACGCGATTACCCGGTAAGCCTTTGTTAAATATCCATGGCAAGCCAATGATTCTTTGGGTCGCCGAAAAGGCGCAGGCAGCTCACTTTGCTGATGATATGTGTATTGCGACCGATGATGAGCGTATTGCAAAAGTGTGTATGGAGGCAGGTTTTGATGTGGTGATGACCAGCGCAGAGCACGCTTCAGGGACTGACCGTTTGGCGGAAGTCGCTGCCATCAAAGGCTGGGCCGAGCATGATATTGTGATCAATATGCAAGGTGATGAACCGTTGGTACCGCCGCTATTATTAGAGCAGGTAAAGGCGCTTTTGGTAGCAGACAATGACAGCGTGATGGCTACCTTATGTGAACCTATTGATGATCACGAGACTTTTATACGTCCATCAGTGGTAAAAGTTGTCAGTCAGCACGCTAATGATTTGCAACGGGCGCTATATTTCAGCCGAGCACCGATTCCTTGCGATCGAGATGTCGTATTGGCTGATGAGAGCCATAAGCAGCCACCCAAAAACGCTTATCGTCATTTAGGATTATATGCTTATCGCGTTAGCCTATTGCAGCAGTTTGTACATTGGCCGCAGACACCGCTTGAGATACTTGAAAGCTTAGAGCAATTACGTGTTTTAGAGAATGGTGGTCATATTGCTATTGCCACAGCCGCTTGCCAGCTGCCAGCAGGTGTCGATACTCAAGAAGATTTAGAGCGTTTAAATAGCATGAGCTTGGCGGATTTTCAAAACCCTCTCTCTCTAAATAGCCTAAGTAAAAACAAACTTCCTGCTAAGTGACACTATTACACTACCTAATCGCACTACCTACTAATTTATCAGGCACATTTATCAAGCATAATAGTCGTCAAGTACAGTCATCAAGCAAAGCTATAGAGCAAAATTTATGAGTGACCTCACAGAAAGTACAGGTGCATTAGATACATCAGATGGCATTTATTTTGCACCGTTACTGCCGTGGCAGAAAACTCTGTGGTCGCAGTTGACCAAGCGGGTGTCAACGTCGCAACAGTCTTTGCCTCATGCAATGCTCGCAGCAGGGATGCAAGGTATGGGCAAGCGTGCTTTTGTATGGCGTTTGGTCGCTTGGTTGTTGTGTCGTCAGCGTGATACTCATCCATTTGGCGCTTGCGCCGAGTGTGAAAGCTGCCAGTGGCTCAGATCCGGTACGCATCCAAGCTTACAAGTGCTTCCTATCGTCAGTATGCCGGTCAGTGTGGAAAACGCAAATAATAAAGAAGCTGCCAGTAGTAGTGCTAAAGACAAAAAATCTGCCAAAGCCGCTAGCAATAGTGCTCTTAAAATAAAAGTTGATGATATTCGTGCGTTGCAGCCTTTTATTTATCAAGGCGGGCAAGGGATGCGCATCTGCGTGCTAGATCATGCCGAAAAAATGACGGTTGCTGCTGCCAACGCGCTGCTTAAGACTTTGGAAGAGCCGCAAGCGCAAGTTCATTTATTTTTACTCAGCGATACGCCAGCGCAGCTTTTACCGACCATTAAAAGTCGGGTTCAACAGCTGCCACTTCAGACCATTGAGCCTGCTACTGCCGTTGAATATGTGACGCAGGCGCTTGGATCTACGGTCAATCGTGAAGCGGTCGGTACAGCGGCAATTGAGCAACTTATCCAACTGGCAAATGGTGCGCCTTTAGCGACGATAGCGCTGGCGCAGGCACCTTGGTATAGTAAGCGTGCATTGTGGCTGACAACATGGCAAGCGTTACGTAGTGGCAAACGAAGTAGTATCGCAGCCAGCGATTATTGGCAAACCCAGCTTAGTATCATAGAGTTTATCCAGCTGTCTGAGCTGATGCTGCTTGATATGCGCCGTGTTTGCTTGGGGCTGAGCGAACTGCAAAAAGATATCAGTCTCTCAGTAGCATTAAACGCTTATCAACCTACTGACAGTGGTTTAGAAGGTTTTGCGACTAGCCTACAGCAGACCAAAATTGCCCTACAACAAAATGTGCAAGAAAAATTCGCCTATGATAAGCTAATGCAAGAATTGGCCTATCTATAGTCAATCCACTGTAGAAATTAAGTAGAGCAGGACTAAGAAGATTAAGACCAAGATTAAGATGCTCACTTATTATTTGGTGATTTATTAATGCGTTGGTCTAGCTATGATTTATCATTTATAAAATACCTCAAAACTCATTTATAAAGGAAGCTGACTATGGCAATGCCAGGGCGTGGCGGGATTTTGACCTGCCATATGGAAGATATCGAAACGTTATACGCCAGCTATTTATCCTTTGTAAATAATGGTGCCTTGTTTATTTCCTCTGATCGCGTGCAAAAGCTGGGCGATGAGGTGTTTATTGCGGTGACTTTACCCAACTCTAGCGAGCGCTTACCGATGAATGGTAAGGTGGTGTGGATTAGTTCTAAAGTTCAAAGCGGTCGCCCTGCAGGTTTTGCGGTGCAGATTGGCACTGATATCGCAGGGCAAAGAATCAAAAATGAAGTCGAGCGCTTATTGGCTGGTAAAATTGACAGTTTGCAGTCTACTTATACCATGTAGCGTGTCTGTCTATTCGTGCGCTTATCTACTGAAATAACGATGAATTTTAAGATAGATAGTCAGATAAAAAACACCACCTTATATATGTATAAGGTGGTGTTTTTTTAAGTAAAATATGACTGGGTTGAGTGAGGCTAAACAAAGCAAGAGTGTGTTTTAGTAACGCGGCGGCACATACATATCGTCTGGAATCGGCTCACGATAATATTCATCATCACGCTTGCGCTCGGGTAGTTCTACCTCATCGCGCGGCACTTCTTTATAAGGAATTTGCTCCAATAGATGCGCAACACAATTTAGCCTCGCGCGCTTCTTATTATTACCTTCGACCACCCACCACGGTGCTTCAGGGATATGAGTACGCTCAAACATGGTCTCTTTTGCCTTGGTATAGTCCTCCCAACGCCGCCGTGATTGCAGATCCATCGCTGAAAGCTTCCACTGTTTAAGAGGATCATGAATGCGGCTCATAAAGCGTGAATGCTGCTCATCATCAGTAATTGAAAACCAGTATTTGACCAAGCGAATACCAGAGCGTACTAGCATGCGCTCAAATTCGGGTACCGACTGAAAAAACTCTTCATACTGCGCATCCGTACAAAACCCCATGACGCGCTCGACACCCACACGGTTATACCAACTACGATCAAAAAGTACAATCTCACCAGCGGCTGGCAAGTGCGCCACATAACGCTGAAAATACCATTGTGATTGCTCACGTTCCGTTGGTGCAGGCAGGGCAGCGACCCTACAGACGCGCGGGTTTAATCGCTGAGTGATACGCTTGATGGCACCACCTTTGCCTGCAGAATCACGACCCTCAAATATCACCACAATACGCTCACCGCGAGCTACCACCCAATCTTGTAACTTGATAAGTTCTCGCTGTAGTCGCACTAACTCTTGAAAATACATACGGCGATCGAGTCTTTCTTGCTCGCTCATTTCCCGACCATCAAACCGAAAGTCTCGCATGTAATCATCGATTTCGTTCTCAAGCTCTTCGTCATAGGTATCAATCAAGTCTTGATGCATCTTACGGCGCAGCTCATCATCAAAGACTTCCTTATCCATGCGACCAATAAAATTGGCCTGCTCAGATGAGGTGAGCTCATTACGCTCTTGCGCGGTCAATGAATTGGGTTCAATCGCTGAGGGTATTTTGCTCATATCAAGCTCCAGATAAATGATGTCATGGTTATTATTGATTATTCTTACTTTATCATATCTGCTAGCAGTGCTATGCGTTGGCTACGTTTCATTATTGTGTTGTCTGACGGTTTCTGACCAAATTTACAATTATTGATGGATAGAAGATAGGCATAAAAAAACACCCTCTAATCTATTGATTAAAGGGTGTTTTAAAACTCTAAACTATTTATTGCCAAGTTACCTCAGCTAGAAATTTACTTCTCTAGGATGCAAGTCACACCTTGACCACCCGCGGCGCAGATAGAGATAAGCACACGTCCTGAGCCTTTTTGATCCAGCAGTTTCGCAGCCGTTGCTAAGATACGACCACCAGTGGCAGCGAAAGGATGCCCTGCCGCAAGTGATGAACCATTCACATTGAGTTTGCTACGGTCGATAGAGCCTAGTGGCGCGTCAAGACCTAGACGCTCTTCACAGAACTTTTCATCTTCCCAAGCAGTTAATGTTGATAATACTTGTGAAGCAAAAGCTTCATGAATTTCGTAAAAATCAAAATCTTGCAACGTTAGACCAGCACGCTCAAGCATACGCGGTACGGCATATGCAGGTGCCATTAATAAACCTTCTGTTGTGCCAGATTTGCCGATGAAATCCACAGCAGCTGTTTCTTGATGGACGATATAAGCCAATGGCTTCAGACCATGCTCTTTTGCCCATTCATCCGTACCCAGTAGTACACAAGAAGCACCATCAGTTAGCGGCGTAGAGTTAGCAGCCGTCATCGTCGGGTTAGCATTCTTTCTGCCAAATACTGGCTTTAGTTTACCCAGTTTTTCTAAAGTGGTATCCGGACGCAAGTTATTGTCGCGCGTTAGACCTTTATATGGAGTGATTAGGTCATCAAAGAAACCTTCATCATAAGCGCGCGCTAGGTTTTGATGGCTATTAAAAGCAAGCTCATCTTGTGCTTCACGGCTGATATTCCATTCAAGTGCAGTGATGGCTTGATGATCACCCATCGATAAACCAGTACGTGGCTCACCATTTTTTGGCGCATCGAGTAAGTCTTTTGGATTTAAGCCCATTAATGCTTTTAGACGTTGTTTGTTGTCTTTAGCAGCACCCAATTTGATAAGGACTTTACGTAGGCCATCGCCAACTGCGATAGGGGCATCAGATGTAGTATCTACGCCACCAGTAATGGCTGAATCGATAAGACCAAGGGCGATTTTGTTAGCAGAAGCAAAGGTCGCTTGCAAGCCAGTACCGCAAGCTTGTGAGATGTCATAAGTTGGGGTATGTGGGTTCAGATCGGTGTTCAGTGTGGCTTCACGAGTTAGATTGATATCGCGGCTTAATTTCATAACGGCACCAGCGACGACTTCACCGATTTTTTCGTCTTGCAAATTAAAGCGCTCAACCAAGCCATTCAATGCAGCGGTTAACATATCTGTGTTGCTGACGTCTGCATATGAGCCGTTTGAGCGTGCAAATGGGATACGGTTGCCACCTAAAATTGCGACGCGGTTTAGACCAGAAGCAAGCTTCGTAGCGCTTGATTTTTTAGCAGAGGTAGCAGTCTTTTTGGCAGCAGGAGTATCGACTTTATCATCAGCGGCTTTTTTGCTGGTAGTGTCTTTAGCGGCACTTGTTTTAGTGTCGGTGCTGCTGGTTTTCTTAGCCGTCGCTTCTTTCTTGTTGCTCTCTGGCTTAGCATTATCTGGCTTAGTGTTATCTGATTTGGTACTGCTTGATTTGTTATCGGTAGACTTTACGACAGTGCTTTCAACAACAGGACTCTCAGGGTGATTATTTTTATTACTCATAATATTATCCTTAAAATATTGGCAGAAGAAAAAAAGAAAATAGCCCTTAAAAAGGGTGGCTAATTAAAATGTACTGCTTAAGTTGCTTGCAGGTATTACTTAATGATTTAATTCAATGAGCAAATGTTATCATTTATTATGCCGTCTAGCTGTGTATCATAAGACGTTTTTGCTGCCTTACTGTATGTCTTTAGCAAACTATGTGACACTTATTTAAGCTCAGTAATCTCTCAGTCCACTGATAGCTATAAAAGCAGCCATGATATTTCTTAGAATGATAACTTTCGTAGACTGGCTAGTATTGATTATTAGCATTGCATAACGGCACGTTTGATAATATATTGTTATCGATAAATGCATTTGCCATAACTTATAGGTCTGATTTTAGCACAACATGGCGATTTTTAAATCTAAAAAAAGAGACTGTCTTGTATACTGGCTTGTCTACAGATTGTTATAGACATTGTTGGCTTTTGGACTTGTTTACCATGTGAGTGTATAGTTAAGGCAGTTTTGTACCCATTCACTAAATATAAATAATTATGATGCTAATGAGTCTTTATACTTGTTGGTGTTTGTATGAGTGATTATAAAAGACAAATTTCATTTACTCTTATCTTAACCTTTCGTTATAGGAATTATATTATGTCAGACCGTTATGGTGATTTTGTTCAGTCTTCTATTGGTAAAAAAGTTGCAAAAAACTTAGGCTTGCCTATGCCAGTGGAGCTTGACCGTTTTGATAGTGGCCAGCCTTTGGTACGCGGTAGCGTCTTGGTTGGTCGTGCTAGTGGCGATGATAAAAGCGTGAGTGCTTCTGTTGCACGTATCTTGTCAGATGTACATGCTGATGTGTATGTAAACAGCAGTGATGACATCAAAGATGCGCTTTCTGATGCGGGTGTTGAAGCTAAAGCCAACACGGGCGGCGATGATAAGTTTAAAGTATTGCTTTTTGATGCCAGTAATATCAGCAATGCCGATCAGCTCAAAGAAGTTTATGAGTTTTTCCATACGGTTGCTCGCCGCGTAGAACAGTCAGGTCGAGTAATCATCGTTGGCCGTACGCCAGAAAACTTGACTGACATCGAAGCAGCATTGGCACAACGTGCGCTTGAAGGCTTTGTAAAGTCGGTTGGTAAAGAGTTTAAGCGCGGCGTTACCGCACAACTTATCTACGTTGAAGAAGGCGCAGAGCAAAACTTAGACTCAACCTTGCGATTTTTCACGTCAGCTCGCTCAGCTTATGTGTCGGGACAAGTGGTACGTGTCAGCACAGGCGATAACGTTGATGTCGATTGGACACAGCCTCTAGGCGGCAAGACCATGCTAGTCACCGGTGCAAGCCGCGGTATTGGCGAAGCCATCGCGCGTGTATTGGCTCGTGAAGGCGCTCATGTTATCTGTCTTGATGTTCCGCAGCAACAAGCTGACTTGCAAAAAGTCGCTAGCGAAATCAGTGGTTCTGTATTGACCGTTGACATCACCAGTGCTGATGCAGGCAAAGAAATCGCAGAAGCGGCGCAAAATCGTGGCGGTCTAGATTCAATCATCCATAATGCTGGCGTGACGCGTGATAAGACCTTGGCAAAAATGGATGAGAAAAAGTGGGACATGGTCATCAATATCAACTTAGGTAGTATCGCTAAGCTGAACCGCTATTTACTTGATAATGACGTCCTAAAAGACAATGCGCGCATCGTTTGCGTCTCATCAATTTCAGGTATCGCTGGTAATATGGGTCAGACCAACTACGCGACTTCGAAAGCGGGTGTGATTGGTTTGGTTGATGCCACGGCTAAGCAACTAGAAGACAATGCCAAAGGCATGACTATCAATGCTGTTGCCCCAGGATTTATCGAAACTCAAATGACAGAAGCCATCCCATTTGCCATTCGTGAAGCGGGTCGCCGTATGAACTCAATGAGCCAAGGCGGCTTACCAGTTGACGTTGCTGAAACCATCGCATGGTTTGCATCTCCTGCTTCTGGCGGTCTAAATGGCAACATTGTACGCGTTTGTGGTCAAAGCTTGCTGGGTGCATAGCTCTAGTTTATTTGTGGGTATAAGTGATGAGGTTGCTCATAGTAAATATGTGATATAACGTATTATTTTTTATTTACCTCACATATGCTTACGAAAAAATTGCTGATAAATTGTAATAAAGCTGCCCAAGGGTGGCTTTTTTATGATAAAAACACAGGAACCATAAGCCAAATTGTTTTTCGTAGTGATAAGTGCCTATACTGTTCATGAGAATAGCTATGAGACTGGCTATCAATGTATCAATGTATTAATGTATTAATGTATTAATGTATCAATGTGCTAATTGATGACAGGCTCCAGTACTTATAACTCCAGTACTTATAAAAAACATCGTTCAATAATAGGCTTAATCAACGACTTCATAGCATTTTAATATGCATTAAAAAATCAGCTTGAGCCACACTTAGGATTTATTATGTCAGACAAACATTATGATGCGTTGCCAAAAGCGCATACGACTTACGCCAATATTGTGAAAAGCCTACTGCCTATTGGCAATAGTGACAAAATCAGTAAAGATCAACTGCCGCAAGCGACCTATTATGTGGATGACCTGCACATTGATCAGGGCAATCTAAACGATTATCGTAAGATTTGCGGTTTTGCCGATAATGGTAAAGTGCCCATTACTTATTTTTCAGTGCTGTCACAGTCGCTGCAAATGAACATGATGGTCAAAGAGCCATTTCCGTTTGCTATGCTAGGTCTGGTCCACGTGGATAATAGCGTGACTCAGTATCGTCCTATTGGTGAGCGTGAGACGGTCGCTATGTCGGTCGCCTTTGATAACTTGCGTGACCATGCACAAGGTCAACAGTTTGACTTCGTGACGACGATCAAGTCAGAAGACGAAGTCATCTGGGAAGGGACGTCAACGTATCTGTCCCGTAGTAAAAAATCAGACAGCAGCAAAGATAAAAAAAGTACCCCGCGCCCAGTAACGATGAAGCCAGAAGTGAACGCAGACGGTGTGCATAGCATCTTTGAAGTGCCAGAAGATATCGGTCGTCGTTATGCTTTTGTTTCAGGTGACTTTAATCTTATCCATTTGCATCCGCTATCCGCGCGCGCGTTTGGCTTTCCTAAAGCGATCGCTCATGGTATGTGGTCAAAGGCCAAGTGCCTTGCCATGATGGACGAGCTACCTGATGCTTGTACGGTTGACGTTTCATTCAAATTGCCTATCTTTTTACCCGCTGAAGTAGAGCTTATCGCTGAGCCAGTAGCGCAGCTTGACAATGCAGACGATACTTGTGAATTTGGTTTGTATAGCTCTAAAAATGATAAGCCGCATTTGGCTGGTGTCGTTAAATTGCACAATAACCATTAATGAGCCGTTGGTAAAATGACCATCAGTGACCCAAATAGCTTTTATCTCAATAGCCCAATCTAACGAACAAATTTATAATTATGACTTCACATACAGCAGCAATAAATGCAGATCAACCTAATAGCCTAGCAGTTACTGATAATAACGTTCTAGATAATGGTGTCGATCTCGCCACTATGTTTGACCCTTACTTTCGTCCTGATGCAAACACCATTGTGTGCGGTGCGCTCGATGAGGGAAAAGTAGCGGCTTTGGCCGAAGCTGGGGTTGAGCTGGTCATTAATTTACAGCCCGACGAGGAGTTGAGCTTTGATGAAGCAGCAGCAGTCGCGCAAGCTGGCATGCATTATGAGCATCTGCCTATCAACGGTGTTGCAGACTTAAAGCAGCTTAAAATATTGGCATTTGATAACATCTTACGCCAACATCATGGCAAAAAAATAGCCATGCATTGTGGCTCTGGCAATCGAGTAGGGGCAGCCATTGCTCTGCGTGCAGGATGGCTTCGTGGTCGTAAGATGGACACTGCCATGGAGCGTGGTCGCAGCCATGGCTTGACGAAGCTTGAAGACGAAGTTTATAAGCGTTTGCTAGTACCGCGCTAAGACATAAAGATGATAAAGTGTTATTGAGCAGCACTGAGTAACAAAAAGGCGACCAATAGGTGGCCTTTTTTATGAGCAAATAGATGCTCAATATTAAGGCACTGAGGGACTTTTAAGACTTCGGCGTTTTTTTGACACTTAGCAATTATAAAAAATGGAGCAGGAAAACCATGACTGACAACAATAAAAAAACCAACCAGAATCTTGATCAGCAAATCGATGGCGAGTTTCAGAAACGCATGCAGCAATTATTGACTGATTTACAGCTTGACGATGCGCCCGCTGGCGGTGCTGTGGTTGTCTATCAGGACGGTAAATGTATCGCTCAGGCGAGCGTGGGCATGGCTCGTCCAGACATATCATGGCAGCCTGATACCTTGGCGATTAACTTTTCTACTGGTAAAGGCGTATTGGCAACGCTAGTGCATGTGTTGGTTTCGCAGCAGCTGCTTGCTTATGATGAGCCGATTGCCAGCTATTGGCCAGCCTTTGCTGCCCAGCATAAAAGTGCTGTTACGCTACGCAATGTTATGTCGCATCAAGCCAATTTGTTTTCTATTCAGAGTGTTGACGCGGACAGCGAAGCGTTGCTCGATTGGCAATTGATGCTCAGCAAAATTGCCGCAATGTCAGTCACTGCACCTGAAGATGCCGAGTTATATGACAGCGCTTACAGTGCTTTAGTTTATGGCTGGGTATTAGGCGGCGTCATAGAAGCCGTCACTGAAATGTCATTGGCTGAGGCGCTGCATCATTATCTGACTGAACCATTGGGTATCGCCGACAGTTGTTATTTCGGCGTGCCTGCTAGCAAAGTCGATCAAGTGGCGATGCTGGCCAAAAACTTTGCTGAGTCAAATGAGGACAGCTCACAGCTAGGTAATAGACGTCATAAACCTACGATAAAAGCAGACTCACCAGAGACGATACAAACTTATGCAAATCTGCCCAGTTATGGGTGTTGGCAGCAGCAAACATTAGCAAATAAAGAAACGGCAAATACAATTCAGGATGATGAGAAAAACAACCTATCTACATTAGACACCGCTCGTATTAATGGTTTATATTTCAATACGAGCAAGCTTAATCTAAGAAATTATAAATCGGCACTCATACCCGCCAATAAACAACCTATCGACTATTACCAGCGCCAGACACTACAGGCAGCCATTCCAGCAGCCAATGGTGTTGCCTCAGCGCAGGCACTGGCCACCATCTATGCGATGTTGGCTAATGGAGGGAAATGGCAGGGACGCACGCTTATTGATAGTGCTACTTTTGAGCAACTATCGACACCGCAAGTCAGAGGACTAGATGCCGTTATGCCAGCGAATATGGATTGGCGCTTGGGTTATCATCGACTATTTAGCATTTGCCAAAACGTAGACAGTGAGATGCTAAAGGCAAACCAGCAAGGATTTGGGCATATGGGTTATAACGGTTCAGTGGCTTGGTGTGATCCTGCGCAGCAACTGTCCTTTGCTTTTATTCATAACTTTGATACCACGATGCTCAATGATGTGCGTCAGTTTGCCCTAACGGAAGCCGTGCTTAGCTTAGTCTATTCGAAGCTTTCAAAGCGCTAGACAGACCCTAAGGTTAATGTAATTTATTGGGCGCTATTTTGAGAAGTCTTGTGGCGCTAAGACCGTGGATAAAAATTGAAGCTAAAATCACAATCGAACAGACTACCCATAATTTGAGCGCATCTTCCTCGCCGAAAAAACCTTGATTGAGCGCGTAAGATAAATAATATAGCGTGCCAATACCACGAATCCCCAGTGCTGAGATGGCATATTTTTCGGCGTGTGGGAGATTCAGGCCTGACAAGGCAATGAATCCACCAATGGGCCGTATCAATAAGAGGAAAGTGAAACTGACGATGTAAACGCGCCACGTTAGCTCAATACCTGACTGCAATCCTTGACCAAGAAACATACCGAAAGCAACAAGCACTAGCGACATGAGCAAACCTTCTGACTGTTCTGCAAAATCATGGAGCTTGTGGTGATAACTGTGTTTATGCTCTGAACGCCGGAAAGCAAAAGCCGCGACAAATACAGCAATAAAACCATAACTATGTATAAATTCTGCTGACCCATATGCCACTAGTGTTAGAGCGATGACCACATAACCTTGAGAAATGGTCGTTTCGTGGCTGTGCTTTGAAAACACCAATTTTGCCAATAGTTTACCGACAACAATACCAACCACCAAGCCTGCGCCAATTTTCCACAGTACATCATGAGTAAACCACGACCAGAGCATCTCACCCGTAAAACGCTGCCCTTCGCTAAAAGCCTCTGCTATTTTAATCGCTAAATAAACGAACGGAAATGCCAATCCATCATTCAATCCGGCCTCTGAGGTCAAGGTAAAGCGCGGTGTATCTTCACCGCCCGTATTTGGTGGCCCCACTTGAATACTAGAGGCCAGCACGGGATCGGTGGGTGCCAATACAGCGCCTAGCAATATTGCCGCGCCCATACTTAGACCAAAGGCATAATACCCCAACACTGCCATAGCAAAGATGCCAATCGGCATGGTGATAAGTAACAAGCGTACGGTAGGGCGCCATAGTTTCCAAGACAGCTCAGTATCAATCTTAATACCGGCACCAACCAAAGAAACCAATATCACAATTTCAGTCAATTTCTCGACGATTAAACCATTATCAAGTGGATTCAAGAATGACAGTGTCGTCCACGAATAACCCATGAGCAAGCCAAAGCTGACCTGTAGCATAGGTAAGGAGATGGGTGTCCGCTTAAAAATAATAGGAAACAACGCCCCTAATAAAAAGGCAATGCCGCAGACCAATAAAAATAAGTTATAGTGTTCAATCATAACGTTCAATACGTCCCAATTATCTTGATCTAAAACAACCTGTATGAATGATAAACAGAGTCGCCATCACCAAGCCTTATCATGACGTTAAAATTTTTTTATTACCGCAAAAAAACGTTATTGAAACGTCTGCTACGTTGTTTTTTGGTGAAAAAAAAGCCTGCATCGCGCAGGCTTAGGATGATAATAATAAATATGTCTTAAAAACGGGCCACTAAGATTTTTGGCTTAGCGCTCAACTTGACTCACATCGCGTACCGCGCCAGTATCGGCACTGGTGGTCATTGCCGCATAAGCACGTAGGGCAGGAGAAACATGGCGCTCACGACTGACGGGTTTCCACGCATCGCGGCCACGAGCTTCCATGACTTCGCGGCGAGCGGCCAACTCTGCATCGCTTACCTGCATATTGATAGTACGGTTAGGGATGTCAATATGAATGGTATCGCCTTCTTCAACCAGACCAATTGCACCGCCTTCAGCTGCTTCAGGGCTGGCATGACCGATCGAGAGTCCTGATGTGCCACCAGAGAAACGACCGTCAGTCAGTAGCGCACACTCTTTACCCAAGCCTTTAGACTTAAGATAAGTCGTTGGATAGAGCATCTCTTGCATACCGGGGCCACCTTTTGGACCTTCGTATCGAATGATGACCACATCGCCTGCAACGATATCGTCAGCCAATACCGCAGCGACGGCATCATCTTGTGACTCAAAGAGTCGCGCGCGACCAGTAAATACTAAGATGCTTTCGTCAACGCCAGCGGTCTTGACCACACAGCCACGCTCAGCGATATTACCGTACAGTACTGCAAGGCCGCCATCTGCTGAATAGGCATGTTGGGCACTGCGGATACAGCCTGACTCACGGTTGACGTCAAGGTTTGACCATTCTTTTGACTGTGAGAAGGCTTCAGTGGTGCGTACGCCACCAGGCGCTGCTATATAGCGTGCGCGTGCCTCAAGATTGTCAGGATTCATGATATCCCATTTATCAATCGCTTCTTTCATCGTCGCACTATGAATGGTCGGCAAGTCAGTTTTCAGTAACCCTGCACGATCAAGCTCGGCCAACAAGGCAAAGACGCCGCCAGCACGATGCACATCTTCCATATGGTATTTTTGCGAAGCAGGAGCGACTTTTGCAAGACAAGGAACACCGCGGCTTAAGCGGTCAATATCATGCATTTTAAAGTCAATTTCTGCCTCATTAGCAGCAGCCAACAGATGCAAAATAGTATTGGTCGAACCGCCCATAGCGATATCCAAGGTCATCGCATTTTCGAACGCAGCCTTGCTGGCGATTGAGCGCGGCAATACGGAATCATCATCTTGCTCATAACGGCGCTTGGCAAGCGAGACAATGGTGCGACCCGCTTCTAAGAATAGCTCGCGACGTAATGAGTGAGTCGCCAGTAGCGAGCCATTACCAGGTAATGCCAAGCCTAACGCTTCGGTCAAGCAGTTCATCGAGTTGGCAGTGAACATACCAGAGCACGAGCCACAAGTGGGGCAAGCTGAGGCTTCAATCGCGGCGACATCTTCATCACTAATGCTGTCATCAGCGGCATCCATCATCGCATCGACAAGATCAAGCTTACGAACGGTGCTGCCGTTACTGTCTTCATTATTGTGACTTTTACCAACCGTACTGGCTAGAATTTTGCCCGCTTCCATTGGGCCACCTGAAATAAATACCACTGGAATATTAAGGCGCATGGCAGCCATCAACATACCCGGAGTGATCTTGTCGCAGTTAGAGATACATACCAAGGCATCTGCGCAGTGAGCATTGACCATGTATTCAACAGAATCCGCAATCAAGTCGCGACTCGGCAATGAATACAACATACCGCTATGACCCATCGCAATACCGTCATCAACGGCAATAGTATTGAACTCTTTTGCCACGCCGCCTGCTTGCTCAATCTCGCGAGCGACCATTTGCCCCAAGTCTTTTAGATGCACATGACCAGGTACAAACTGGGTGAAGGAGTTGGCAATGGCAATAATTGGCTTGCCAAAATCGCCATCAGTCATACCTGTTGCACGCCATAGGGCACGTGCACCTGCCATATTACGACCACCAGTAGAGGTTTTTGAGCGATAATCCATGTGATATTCCTTACAAATAAGCGAGATTTATTAACGTGTGCAGCATCAGCTTTGATGCGGATAGTGTGCTTTTTATGCAGAGTGAGTACTAGTGAATAATACTAATTCGTTACCATACCATTAGCTATGAATAACTGAAAATAATGCATAGACAATCATAAAGGAGTTGTGGTTAAAACACTACTCAAGGCGTTCTAAAATTGCCGTGTCAAACCATGGTAGCTCGGCTTTATCCGCTTCTAATTTGGCAATGACAGTTAATGCATGAGAGGATAGTAGTTGTTGATAGTCAGCACTAGCCTCAATAGTTAGTAATGGCTCTTCAGTGTTGCCTTGCTCATCGATACTCATTAAAGTTTGCTTGTCGTTTTTATATAGAACATCAACGCGACCAAAAAACTGCCAGTCTTTAAAAGCGGCTGTCATCGCGTCTTCTGCATCTTTGGTATATATTTGCTGCGTCTCTTTGCCCGTATTGGTCCAATGTAGACGTACGGCTAATTGCAGTGCCTCACTAAAGACCACCAACGAGCCAATCACTTTGACATGCCAAGGACTAGACAATAAATCATTAGAAATATCTAAGAGAGTCGCGGCCTCAGCAGCAGTCATGGGTGTGTTAAATTGAGCGAGTAAGGTAGGTGTCAGCGGATGCGTCTGTTTAATAGCGTCATCCAAGCTATCATAATGATATAAGAACGGCAATGGCAAGTCTTGCGTGACCGTCTTTTTGCTAATTTTGCAATTATGAATACGCCAGCTAATGGTGGTATCTGTTAAAGCCTCTGCCAAGACAATCGTATTTGGATTTATCTTTAGGAGATTATTATTTTGAGTGTCACTTTGATCGCTACTGACAACAGCAACTTGTTCATCGCTTGCAGATGTAGGCGCATCTGTGTTGTCGTTGAGGTCATGGGCTAATAGCGTATCTGTGTCATGCGATGTGGTGGTATTGTCTGATAATTGAGTCGGCAAGGCAGTCAAATTCATAACTCCAGCGTTAGCAAAATAGGGGGTTAATATAACATTTAATAGAGGATACTCGCCAATAAATTAGCGTGTTTGAATGGTCTGTCAGTACAAAGATAAATTTGATTTTTTCACTTATAGTCAGTGAAAAGTAATATCGATACATCACGCACTGCTGATATTAATTTTTCTTGCTTGCTGTGCCTGTGCAGACAGAGGCTACAAAAAATTAATATTAGCAGTATCGTCGCGTTTTTGGGGTATTTTGACTCTATCTGCTGCTTGTACTTAACCCACATTTCGTCCACTATGTTGCAGATGGCATATTCACTACTCAAAATCATAAAATAACCAAAAGGAATGATAATGACTGAAGTTAAACAACAAGCTGATTATGACGATAACAACATTTTTGCCAAAATGCTAAACGGTGATATCCCGTATCACAAGGTTTATGAAGATGATAAAACCCTCGCTTTTATGGATATCATGCCGCAAGCAGAAGGGCATGTATTGGTCATCCCTAAGCAAAAAGCCGTTGATTTGGCAGGTCTTCAACCTGATTATGCCGCTGCAATACTAATGACATCCAAAAAGGTCATGCAAGCGCAGCGCCAAGTGTTTGAGCGTGAGGGCGTTATTCAGATGCAGTTGAATGGATCACAAGCAGGTCAAACGGTGTTTCATTATCATGTGCACCTGATTCCATCGAGCATTCATGAGTTGGGTCGCCATGCAGTGACGCAAGCAGATCATGAAAAACTGGCGGAAATTGCCAAGCAACTTGCGGCAGTGATTGCTGCTCAATAATATATGTCTTTAACGAAGAATTTTTGAGAGTTCCAAAATAGATAAAAAGGTCGCTAGCAAGCGGCCTTTTTTGTTGCTTGGTAATAGTCATGTAATAATCGTTAAAGTAATGTTACAAGATAAGAGCTTATCTGGGGTTCAGGCAAAGAGTGTGATACAAATTATATTTTGTTAGGCATATCTGTTTCATATTGCTTCTACGAATAACCTTTTCATAAAATAAAGCTGTATTAATTTGAGGATATCACTTTTTATGAGTAAATTACCTCGCTCTACTATCTTATTGCCAGTGTTTGTACCTGCTGCTGTCATCATGATTTTATTGGTGGTTGGCACTGCTGCAAATCCTGAAGCGGCGGGCGCACTATTTAGTACTGTTTTGACATTCACCACCAATACCTTTGGTTGGTTTTATATGTTGGCAGTCGCGCTGTTTTTAATGTTTATTATCGCGCTGGCATTTTCATCTTATGGCACTATCAAGCTTGGGCCTGATCATGCTGAGGCTGAATATAAATTCCTTGAATGGTTTGCCATGCTGTTTTCGGCAGGTTACGGCATTGCCTTATTGTTCTTTGGTGTGGCCGAGCCAGTCATGCATTTTGCCAGCCCGCCATTGTCTGATCCGCAGACTATTGAGGCGGCAAAAGAAGCGATGCAGATTGCTTATTTTCATTGGGGTTTTCATATTTGGGCGATTTATGGGGTGGTAGGGCTATCGCTGGCGTATTTCTCTTTTCGCCATGGTCTACCATTGTCGATGCGCTCCACGTTATATCCTTTAATTGGTGACAAGATTTACGGGCCTATTGGTCATACTGTCGATGTGTTTGCAATTGTGGGTACACTGTTTGGTATCGCGACCAGCTTAGGGTTGTCAGTATCGCAAATTAACGCTGGCCTCAACTATCTGTTACCGGACCTCATTCCAGTTAATACCACCGTACAGGTCATTGCTATTGCATTGATTACCGCTGCTGCACTGGTCTCAGTGCTGGCAGGTATGGATAAAGGTGTCAAGCGGCTGTCTATATTGAATATGGTGCTGGCGACTGCGCTGATGATTTTTGTGTTTGTCGTAGGGCCAACGGTCTTTATCCTAAATGCCTTTATGGAAAATACGGGCAGCTATTTGGGTAATATTGTCGAGCGCACCTTTAGCTTGCAAGCGTATGAAAACAGCGATTGGATCGGTAGTTGGACGTTGTTTATTTTTGCTTGGACAATCGCATGGGCACCTTTTGTTGGTTTGTTTATTGCCAAAATTAGCCGTGGTCGTACCATTCGTGAGTTTGTACTTGGTGTCATGCTAGTGCCAACGTTCTTCACTTTCTTTTGGTTTGCCGTATTTGGTGATACTGCATTGCATATGATTATGGTAGATGGTTATACCTCGTTAATTACTGAGGTACAAAACAACCAAGCGATTGCCTTGTTTAAACTGCTAGAAAACCTGCCTTTCACTGAGTTTGTGTCTTCATTAACCATACTACTAATCATTACCTTTTTTGTGACGTCGTCAGATTCAGGTTCATTGGTTATTGATTCGTTAGCAGCAGGCGGTCGGAGTGATACGCCATGGTGGCAGCGTACGTTTTGGGTAGTGACCGAAGGGGCGGTGGCCGCTGCGTTATTGCTTGCCGGTGGCCTAACAGCACTCCAAACGGCTTCTATCGTTAGTGCCTTACCTTTCGCGATTATTATATTGATATCGATGTTTGGCATGTGGCGTGCGCTACGTATCGAAGGACATCGTAACCAGAGCTTGGGTAATGACAGCAAACTACCACCGCACCTGCTTAAGCCATCAGCATGGCGCGATCGTATCGATTACATCACTGATCAACCAACCCGTGACAAGGTTTTAAACTATATCAAAGAGGTGATTATGCCCTCAATGGTAGAGGTTTCAGCCAAATTTGCAGAGACAGGCTGGACGACTGATGTCAATTATGATGCGGTCAATAATCGTGCCGTGCTTGAGCTGCATCGCGGTGATGATGTCGAGTTTTGGTATGAAGTGCGCCTATCTGAACATGATGCGCCGGATTACCATACTGAAAGTACAGCAGGTGAGTTGCCACAAGAGCATCATCATCGTGCTGAGGTTTATCTGCGCCGTGGTGGTCAGACCTATGATTTGTATGGCTATGAGACAGAGTCCGTCATCAACGATATCATTGATCAGTTCGAGAAATATTTGCACTTCTTAAATGTGTCACCGGACAGTTTGCCGTGGCGTATGCAAGAGCACGATGATGACATTACGTTGGAGCAGGGCAGCGTGTTTGATAAATAGTTGGTTTGGCGCTTAAAGACTGATGTTTGTGGGTGCAAGTTATTCGAGTGAGTCGCTTGCAATATGCGTATGAACCCTTAGAATAACGGCTTGATTTCATTGACCTGTTTTTATTAATAAGTAAGCCGTTATTTATGTCTATAGATATTTCAGTCTCTGAGACTCTGCAAACGCAGATTGCAAGCGATCATCCCTTATTACAGCCGTTGAATATCGGCGGCTTGACGATTGAAAACCGTCTGATAGTCGCACCAATGGCAGGAGTCACAGATAACCCCTTTCGCCGTTTGTGTAAGTCATTTGGCGCAGGTCATGCCGTCAGTGAGATGATTATCGCTGATACCGCGCTTTATGCACGCAAAAAATCGCTATACCGTGCCAATTTCGATAATGAGATCGCCCCTATTTCTGCACAAATAGCGGGGGCGGAGCCAAACAAACTGGCGGAAGCGGCTCGCTATCAGATCGATAATGGCGCACAGATTATTGATATTAATATGGGCTGTCCCGCCAAAAAAGTCTGTCGCAAGCTGGCGGGTTCCGCCTTGCTTCAAGACGAAGATTTGGTGGCACGTTTGCTGGATGCTGCGGTAAATGCCGTCGATGCGCCCGTCACTTTAAAAACACGATTGGGCTATGAAAATGGGCGTGAAAACATTTTGCGCGTTGCAAAGCGAGCAGAGCAAGCGGGCATTGCTGCCATTGCCATTCATGGACGTACGCGCGAGGATATGTATACGGGTGAAGCGCGTTATGAGCTGATACGTGAGGTTAAAGAAAGCATCAGCATTCCAGTCATTGCCAATGGTGATATCGATAGTGCGCAAAAAGCGCAGCGTGTTTATGAATTGACGGGTTGTGATGCCGTAATGATTGGACGAGCGGCACAAGGTCAGCCGTGGATATTTCGCGATATTGAGCATTTTTTGCGTACTGGTGAGCGTCTTGATGCGCCAAATGTTGGCGAAATCAAAGAAATTGTACTGGCGCATTTACAAGAGCTATATGACTTTTATGGTGAATACTCCGGCTGCCGAATCGCCCGTAAGCACATTGCTTGGTATACGACGGGCATTCCAAACTCTAATGCTTTTCGTCAAGCAATGTATGGTGAAGATAGCACCGCTGGGCAGTTTCGTGTGGTCGAGGATTTTTTACAGGCTCACGAGTAAGGCATAAATAGCTATTGGCTATGAATAACTGATTACAACTTATCAGCATGCTCAGTCTTTGATGTTTTTTCAGGCACAGACTTGGAGTGTTGCCAAGGAAAGCGACCTTCTAATTCTACTTGTAAAGATAAGCTTAAAAAAGTTCGAATGAGCACAATAAACCCCAGTACCAAAACACTACGCAGCGTAGGCTCTGTAACGACAGTAGCCATAATGTCAGCAGCAATGAGCACTTCAAGCCCTAACAAAATGGACTTGCCAACCGTCTGTCTGATCTCGACGTAGGTGTCATGGGTGAAACGACCTGTTGAACGAACGCCTCTATAAAAAGCATAAAGCAGTCCAAAGAACATAATAAGGACACCAATGACTTCAACGATTTTGGCAATGAAATCAATATAATGAGCCAGTATTTCTACCAAGGTGTGTTCTCCTTATGATGCGTAAATTGCAAAAACAATTATAGCCAAAAAGCTGGGAAAAATGGGATGTTAAATTTGCAGCCCTTTTACTGGGTAGTGTACTCAATCTAAACGAAAACGCCTAAATGGGTTAAAAATAGCTAAATCTTGCCAAATATAGTCAAAGTATCCTAAAAACGCGTCGGTATTGCTGATATCAATTTTTTGTAGCCTCTGTCTGCGCAGGCACAGCAAGCAAGAAAAATTAATGTCAGCAGTACGTGATGTATCGATATTAATTTTCACTGACTATAGCTGATGGATATCTCGATATTATCTACGCTAGTTTCCTTGTTTGGCTGCCATTTACCTCGTTTTTATCACCATTTTAAAAATGAGGACACACCCTAGTGGTTCGCAAAATTATTTTTATCAAATTTTACTGGTACTTTTTCGAGTAATTACAATGTAATTTTGGTATTCTAGAGCTGCACACTATTGGGAATATAATAAACAAAAAGGATTTTTTATGGCTACTCCCTCAAAAAAGGCAATTAGCAAAGCGGTTAAAGACAAACATATCATCATTACTGGTGCTTCAAGCGGTATCGGTGAACGTACAGCCTTTTTGCTTAGTGAATGCGGCGCTCATGTCATTTTATTAGCACGTACCGAAGAGAAGCTAAAAATAGTAAAAGAAAATATTGAGGAACTTGGCGGTAAGGCCAGTTATTATCCTTGTGACTTGACCAATATGGATGAGATTGAAAAAGTCAGCGAGCAAATTTTGGCTGATTTTGGTCATGTTGATGTATTGGTCAATAACGCTGGTCGTTCAATTCGACGTTCGGTGCACGAATCTATTGATCGTTTCCATGATTTTGAGCGTACCATGGATATCAATTACTTTGGCGCTGTCAAAATAGTTCTTGGATTTTTGCCGACGATGATTGAACGCCAAGCCGGTCAAATTGTTAATATCTCATCTATTGGCGTACTGGCAAACAGTCCGCGTTTTGCCGCCTATGTCGCCTCAAAATCGGCATTGGATGCCTTTAGTCGCTGCTTGGCTGCTGAAGTGAAAGGCGATAATGTCACGATTACCAATATATTTATGCCATTGGTACGCACACCGATGATTGAGCCAACCAAGCTATATCGTTACATGCCTGCGCTGATGCCGGATGAAGCGGCGATGATGGTCGCGAAAGCGATTGTTCATAAACCAAACAGTATTGCCAGCAACATGGGTAAATTTGCGTCGGCGACTTATTCGTTAGCACCAGCGATCAACGTTGGTATTCAATCGATGGGTTATCGTATTTTCCCAAGTACCCGCGCAGGACTGACTACCGATAAAAAACCAAACCTTGCTCAGCGTGCCTTTGCCAGAATTCTTCCTGGTGAGCATCACTAGAATAGAACTTTTATTAGCTCTGAATAATTAAAAAAGGATACTGCGGTATCCTTTTTTAATGTCTTGAAAATAATAGTAGACAAAGTAGGGGTATTTTTTAGCATCTCTATGTTGATGCTTCCTACTATTAAGATGAGATAAAATCATTATTTGTCGCCACATGCTTTTTATTACAGCTTATGGAGCTTTAAATTCAGTATATTTATTTCTTTACTCTAGTCAATTTAGATCGCTTCTACACATACATCAAGTCACGTTTTAGATACTCGTAGTTGATATATTTAAATGATTTGATAGGCTTAACTTTTTACTGATTAAGCCATCAAAACCTCCGCTATCCAAATTTATTTCATGCTTCTAGAATTATTAACATGAATTTTATTCATGTTATATTTAAATAGTATCGTTTTTATTCATGTAATGTTTTAGGTATGATTCACCCCATACAGAAATTCATTTTTATCTTAGTTAATGAGATTAGGGTAGGGGATTACCATGAATAAACAATTTACATATTCCATCTCAAGCATTCGTTTTGATGAAAACTATCAACCTGCAGACAGCACACGCCTGACGACGAATTTTGCAAATTTGGCGCGTGGCGAGAATCGTCAAGAGAATTTGCGCAAGACATTAACCATGATCAACAATCGTTTCAACGATCTAGCACATTGGGATAATCCGACAGCAGACCGTTATTCTGTCGAAGTTGATATCATTTCTGCCGACTTGGATATCGAAGGCAATGGTCATACCTTCCCAGTCATTGAGACCTTAAAAACAACGATCATCGATCATAAGGAAAACAAGCGTATTGAAGGTATGATCGGCAATAGCTTTTCCTCTTATGTGCGCGATTATGACTTTAGTATTGTGTTACCAGAACATTTTGCAAACCATCCAAAATCCGCACCGCCAGAAGAGTTTGGCGATTTGCATGGCAAACTGTTTCAACATTTATTGAACTCAGAGGCCTACCAAGCTAACTTTGACAAACAACCAGTGATTTGTCTGAGTGTGTCAAGCAGTAAAACCTATCAGCGTACGGGCAATCAGCATCCTGTATTGGGAGCCGAATACAGACAAGATGGCGGCTCTTTGAACAAGGGGTCATTAACTGATGAGTACTTTTCCAAAATGGGCTTAGCAGTGCGCTATTTTATGCCTGCTGGTAGTGTGGCGCCTTTAGCATTTTATTTCGCGGGTGATTTGCTAAGTGATTACACTGACCTTGAGCTAATCAGTGCCATCAGTACTATGGAGACTTTTCAAAAGATTTATCGACCTGAAATTTACAATGCCAACTCGACCGCCGCTCAAATATATCAACCCAGCTTGAAGTACCAAGATTATTCACTAACGCAAATTGTGTATGATCGCGCGGAGCGCAGCCAGATGGCGGTGACACAAGGTAAATTTACGGAAGACGAGTTCATTAATCCTTACCAAGACATTCTTGAAGAATGGGCGGCAAGCTACGATGTTGCAAGCGAGACTGTGCAAAGAGAAGCGGTGCAAAGAGAAGCGGTGCAAAAACGCGCTGATGATAAACAAGCTGCCTAGGGCGTGTCCTCAATTCAACCGATAGCGATCTAAATGGGCTAAAAGTGGTTAAATCTTGCCAAACATCGTCAATTAGCTAGGTAATATATCGATATTATCTAGCTAATTGACGATGTTTGGCAAGATTTACCTCACTTTTATCCTCATTTTTAAAATGAGGACACGCCCTAGCATAACCTCACTGGACGCCAAAATAAAAAAGTAAACATTATAGAAGATTAAAAATTATGAAACTATTATTACCGACATCGACAGCGGGTAGCTTACCAAAACCTTCTTGGCTCGCTGAACCTGAGAAAATTTGGTCACCTTGGGCATTAGAAGGCGAGCAACTGCTTGAAGCCAAACAAGATGCCTTACGTTTGACATTGCAAGAACAGCAGCATGCTGGGATTGATATCGTCAGTGATGGTGAGCAGACCCGTCAGCATTTTGTGACTACCTTCATTGAGCATCTAGATGGCGTCGATTTTGAGAATCGTAAAACCGTTAAGATTCGTGATCGTTATGAGGCAAGTGTACCGTCAGTCGTTGGGGCGGTGAGCCGTCAAAAGCCAGTGTTTGTAGACGACGCTAAATTTTTGCGGGCGCAAACCGATCAGCCCATCAAATGGGCGCTGCCAGGGCCTATGACGATGATTGATACACTGTATGATGGTCATTATAAAAGCCGTGAAAAATTGGCTTGGGAATTTGCTAAAATTCTGAATCAAGAGGCGAGAGAGCTTGAGGCGGCTGGCGTGGATATTATCCAGTTTGATGAGCCTGCGTTTAATGTGTTCTTCGATGACGTCAACGACTGGGGTATCGCCACGTTAGAGCGCGCTATCGAAGGTCTAAAGTGCGAAACGGCGGTGCATATTTGCTACGGCTATGGTATCAAAGCCAATAATGATTGGAAAAAGACACTGGGTTCAGAGTGGCGTCAATATGAGCAAGCGTTTCCAAAATTGCAGCAGTCAAGCATTGATATCATCTCGCTTGAGTGCCAAAACTCGCACGTACCGATGGATTTGATTGAATTGATTCGCGGTAAAAAAGTAATGGTCGGCGCTATCGATGTGGCAACCAATACTATTGAGACCCCTGAAGAAGTGGCAGATACCCTACGCAAAGTCCTGCAATTCGTCGATGCAGACAAGCTCTATCCTTCGACCAACTGCGGCATGGCACCTTTGCCTCGCGAGGTAGCACGCGGCAAGTTGAAAGCATTGAGCGAGGGCGCGGCAATCATTCGTCAAGAGCTGAGCGCTTAGTTACTGGCTCGCACTTATCAATAGGTGGGATAGGTTTAATCAAGTTTGTTTATTCGGTTTGATTGAAATACTGTGAGTAGGCCATCAAGTAGTCTTAATGCCATTTAGAGATAAGTCATAGCCAAATTTAGGAGTTCAGCGATGAGTAAAGATATGATTGAAGCCACCGACTTTAGAGATGCCATGTCGCTATTGACGACTGCCGTTAATGTGGTTACCACAAAAGGTAGCTCTGGTATTCATGGGTTTACGGCATCTGCGGTATGTAGCGTCACAGACACACCGCCTACCTTGCTGGTCTGTATGAATCAGACCTCTCGCTCACATGCCCACTTTCTTGAAAACAAAACGTTGAGTGTCAATGTATTAGGCGCACATCATGAGCCAATATCTAATGCGTTTGCCTCCAAATTAAGTTCGGAAGAACGATTTAAACAGGGCGTTTGGACGCAATTAGCGACAGGTGCGCCTATTTTAGAGGATGCGCTGGTCAGTTTTGATTGTGAAATTCAGGATATTCAAGAAGTCGGCACGCATAGTGTCTTTATGTGCCGTGTGGTTGCCATTAAGCACGCCGTATCACAAGGTGGCGCTGATGAAAGTTTGGTGTATTTTAATCGTGCCTATCATCAAGTGGGTCAAACAGAAATTGCTTAAGCTGACTTTCTGACATTGATTATTTAATGGTCATCTAACTATAGTCAGCTCAATATAAAGAAAATACAGTAAAACTGGAATGAATTTTTTGTAGCCTCTGTCGGCGTAGGCACAGCAAGCTAGAAAAATTTGTATCAATTTTACATTGTCAGATAACGTATCCATTTTATTTAGCATCGACTATAAAACTATCCTTTAACCGAGAAGTAACTATCCCGTGGAAATACTCATTTTTTTAATAATTGGTGCGCTAGCAGGGTTTGCTGCAGGGCTATTTGGCGTGGGCGGTGGCACCATCATCGTACCACTATTATTTATCGTCTTTACCCAAATGGGCTACAGCCCTGATAATATCATGCATTTGGCGTTAGGGACATCACTAGCGACCATTATTGTCACCTCTATTAGCTCGCTCATGGCGCATAATAAAAAGGGCGCGGTCATGTGGCCGGTCTTTAAAAATCTGGCACCAGGTCTAGCGATTGGTTGCTTTTTGGGCGCGGGAATAGCAGGGCAAATATCTGGGCTATATCTTCAGCTTATCGTTGGCGTATTTTTACTTTGGGTCGCCTATAAGATGTTTTTCGGTGGTAAAAAGCAGGTCGCTAGTCATTCTAATGATATTAATCCAGAACTGCCGTCTAAGCCTAAGCAATTAGCAGCAGGCGGAGTTATCGGTGTCGCTTCTGCCATTTTTGGTATCGGCGGTGGCAGCTTAACCGTCCCTTATCTCACGCGTTATGGCGTGGTCATGCAAAAAGCCGTCGGCACCTCAGCAGCGTGTGGTTTACCGATTGCCATTGCTGGTGCGTTAGGCTTTATGATTTTTGGCATGCAGCAGCAAGTAGATGTGCCTAATACTATTGGCTTTGTCCATATTTATGCCTTTTTAGGCATTAGTGTCATGAGCTTTTTTACTGCGAAGCTAGGCGCGAAAGTCGCGCATATACTATCACCAGCATTACTAAAAAAATGTTTTGCGATATTATTAACTGTGGTAGGGTTTTATTTCCTTTATAAAGGCTTGCTCTAAGTGCCGCTTATAAAGAAAAATAGTTAAGCAGCTGCCATGCATTAATACAAAATTCTATGGAAAATATGACAATCCAATATTTTTTATTTAGCCAAATACTTGCCACAATATCCAGAACAATCCTGTCATGATGAAGATAATGATTAGCAACCGCTTTGCCCAATACGGTAAAAGCGGTTTTTTATAGCCCAAATCATTCAACTGGCTGTCGACACCTCGCTGTAGGCTTTTGAATCCTTGATCTGTTTGAGTGGTTTTCACACGGTTTTTTATTAAACGATCTGGTTCTTCCTCTGCTTGCTCTCTATCAAAACTGATCGCTTGATTAGGAATACCTTGCTTATTGGCAATAGTATTTAATTTCTGCTGTTGTTTTACCTTTAATGCCGTCTCATAAGCATCGATTCTACTCTTTGCTTCATCCATACTGATGTTTTCATCTGCTGCCAATGTTTTGATCGCCATCACCAAATTGTTTTTTTCAATCATCATGATGATCGCTTTTGGCAACTTTGTATTGACTGGTTTTGCGCTAGGATCAGGATTAAACATGATTGTCCTTATTACAACATGAGAGTGTGAATAGGTCGTACGGTGGTTCATTATAACCATTTTCTATCAGCAAGATTCAAGCAAAAAAATACCGCAATCATAATAATGACTGCGGTATTTTAATAGTTATCTTTATCAGCACTTCTGCCAATCTTCGATAAATTATAGATCTTTCCAGCGTTGGATAGACTTTTTGATCACTTCTTTAGCTTCTGCAACATCATCCCAAGATTCAACCACTGTGCTACCTGGTTTTTTCAGGTCTTTGTAATGGCTGAAGTGGTACTCTAACTGGTTGATTAGCTGCTTCGGCAGATCAGCTAGGCTGTTGTAAGCATTGCCTGTGTCACGGTCATCAGCAGGTACGACAACGATTTTGTCATCCACTTCGCCATCATCAACGAACTTCATGACGCCGATTACTTTGGCTTTTAAGAAAATACCCGTTGGTAATGGCTGCTCAGTTAGCAATAACACATCTAGCTCATCGCCATCTTCGTCTAGCGTTTGTGGGATAAAACCATAGTTGCAAGGTTTGGCAAAAATCTGTGGATCAATACGATCAAGCTCAAATACGGCCAATTCGCGATTCCACTCAATTTTATGGCTGCTACCAGCAGGGATTTCTACTACTACGTTGATAATGCCGCCATCTACGTCGCCGGCGTCCAAAATTTTGTTAAAATCTGCCATAAAATGCTCCAATTTTCTTTTGTTTTAAGTGTTTGAATAATCAATGATAGTCAAAGGATTGAGCTGGACAAGCAGTAAGATTATTACTGTGCCCGATTTGTGCTGCATGCAATTATAGCAAGTTTGGTCTGAATTTTCTCATAATGCTTAAGTCTAAGCGGGCAAGATATTATGCAAAAAAAGATTATGCAAAATGGCCTCAGAAAATCACTTGGGTGCTATTGCTCGTAGCTCAATCAGTCCTGCATGACGTTTGGCAATATTATCAATAAGCTTTTGGGTCACTTGCTCATAGCTCAGGGAATTATGTATGTGCTGAGCTGTTTGCGCCTCTGGCTCTTTTTGTATGGTCAAAAAATCAGCCAAGCGTAGCATTTGCATGCCAGCGTAGCCGCAAGGATTGATGGCATTAAAAGCTGATAAGTCACAATTGATATTGAGTGCAATGCCATGATAGCTAAAACCATGCTTAATCTTAAAACCCAATGAGGCTATTTTGCCAAGCATGATTTTGTCATCCAAAGAAGTGTTCTGGGCTTGCGCATCATTATCAGCAACAGTATCAGTATCAGTATCTGCATATAAATAAACACCGGGTGCATCACGGCGAGCGTGGGCGCTGATATTATCACTGATAGATGACGATGAGTTCTGTAGACAGTCATTTACCATGTCCTCGATCGCTTGCTCTGCATGCGATACAAGATTGCGTACACTCCAGCCTATACTGTCCAGATCAAATAACCAGTATACAACCAGCTGTCCATGACCATGCCAGGTCACCTGTCCACCGCGATCCGTCTTGATAATCGGGGTGTCAGTTCGTTGCAAGATATGTTCTTCTTTACCTGCTTGCCCAAGCGTGTAAACGTCGTTATGATCGACAATCCATAGCTCATCAGGCGTGCGTAAGCCTTGCTCTTTTTTGAGTGCGATACGCTCCAAGGTGCGCGCTAGCATAGCATCATGGGTAGAGACATAATCGGCGGCCGACAGCGATTTTGTAAGAAGGGTGTCGTGAAGAAAGGTATTGTGAGTCTGCTGCGTGACATTTTGCATAAGCGTGACTGTCTTATTGGTTGTCTGGTGTAAAGTATTGGCGAATTTTAACGATGGCGAAAGTTCAACACGCCCCAATACTGAGTGTAGCAGTTTTTGTGATTATCGCCCAAATTTTAATCGATACCTACTATAAAGCCTAAATATTAAAGAGAATATAATTAAAGAGACCATAAAAGGCGATATATCCTTTAAATGATGATTCAGTGCAGCTATTGTCCCTGTGACCGACACGTATTTTATACAAACCCAGCAGTCAATCAAAGACACTGTTCATTGCTTAGTCAATGCGCTACATTAAACAGCAACGAATGGAATCTTGTTAGTTTTTATAATGATATGCGCGTGTGCAGCTATTTCCGCTAGCGCTTAAAGACAAATATAGAGTTATCAATCAAATATAGCGTGCTGACTCTAACGCTTATGACAAGGAAGATACATGACAGACAATAATCAGAACACCACTAATCAGGCGCATACCAGTACCGATAAAGCGCTTAGTATTATGACTACTATCGATGAGATGCAAGCGCAGTTTTCTAGATTGCAAGCATTGAGCCGTGCTCAGCCAATAAATGATTGGGCGACACGGGAGACTCAATTAGACAACTTAGAGATGATGCTTAGCGATAACCAACACAAACTTGCTCAAGCGATTAGCGCAGATTTTGGCTATCGCAGTGAGTCTGAAACCCAATTTGCGGAGCTTGTTCCCAGTTTTACGGGTATCAGCCATGCCAAAAAGCATGGCAAAAAATGGATGAAAACACGCCGTGCTTCTATTTCAGCATTATACATGCCAGCTCATAACGAGATTCAGCCGCAGCCATTAGGTGTGGTTGGTATCATGGTGCCATGGAACTATCCATTGTTCTTAGCCGTCGGGCCAATCATCGATGCGCTCACAGCAGGCAATCGAATCATGGTTAAGATGAGTGAGTCAGCACCGCAGTTCGCGCAAGTGTTTGCAGATCTCATCGCTCATTACTTTTCGCCCGATATGGTTTGTGTTGTACTGGGTGAAGTAGAGATCGCTGCCGCTTTTAGTAAGCTGCCTTTCGATCATCTATTGTATACCGGCTCTACTGAAGTAGGCAAAAAGGTCATGGCTGCTGCTGCGCCTAATTTGACCCCAGTCACGTTGGAGCTTGGTGGTAAGTCACCCGTTATCGTATTGGACGGTGCCAATTTAGAGGCGGCTGTCAATCGTGTGATGATGGGTAAAACGCTCAACGCTGGTCAAACTTGTATTGCCCCTGACTATGTCCTAATCCAGCGCAAAGATCACGAAGCGTTCATTGGCTTAGCAAAAGAGTGGATGCAAAATCATTATCCGAACATCAGCGAAAACCCAGATTACTCACGTATTATCAATGGTGAGCAGTTTAAGCGTATCAAAGGTTATCTAGATGGCGTCTCTAGTGAAAACATTCATAAGATAACTGACGCAGACTATGATATCGAAACGCGGTTGATGCCACCAGTTATTATCAGTGAGCCTGCACCCGATAGTGATGTGATGCAAAACGAGCTGTTTGCACCGATTCTGCCGTTGATGCACTATGATACGCTCGATGATGCGATCGATTTCGTCAATGCTCGTCCACGTCCATTAGCGCTTTATGTGTTTGGTGAGCGTAACAGCGACATAGAAAAAGTACGTGACAATACGGTATCAGGTGGCTTAGCTATTAATGAAGTGATCCTGCATGTGGTGCAGCACGATTTACCGTTTGGCGGGGTTGGGCACTCAGGCACTGGCGCGTACCATGGCAAAGCTGGTTTTGAGCGTTTAAGTCATATGAAGCCTGTGTTTGTACAAAATAAGCTCAACGGCATGAATTTACTATTGCCACCATATGGTGGGTTATTTAACAAAGCCATGGCATTTATGATGAAGTAAGTGTGACGAGACTACCTGTTTAATAACGATAGCATCTACGCAAGTAGGTGCTATTTTTTTGTCCAAAAAACAAAGTTTTGATGATTATAGTATTTATTTTTGATGGCTTTATAATATTTTTTATATATAAAAGAAAAGCTGAACCTAGCCAATAGTTATCATAATCATTCTCATATGTCGCTACATTTCTTAATATTACTAGACGGTAGTTATGGTAAGTTTATATTTCTAATGAGAAATAAAGATTGATTCCACATTCGCTATCAGCCAAGTGCTTCATAACTTGATATTGATACCTGACTTTGACATCGAAATAACTCATTTTAATAACGAAATATAGGACATCCCATGCGCCAATGGATTGCGTTAAGTTTACTGTGTATGAGCGTGTTGTTACTGCCGGTCTCAGCGTCAGCCGCTTGCGCATCACCGATCAAGTTTGGCGCGCTTACTTGGGAGAGTGGTCAGTTTACGACTGGGATACTCAAATATATTGCTGAGAGTGGTTACGACTGCCCGATCGAAGAAGTACCTGGGGCAGGACCTGCACTCGAGACCGCATTGTCGCAAAATGATATCCAAATCATCGGCGAACAATGGATTGGGCGCTCACCGATTATGGAGCAGGCCATCAATAACAACAAAGTTGCGGTCATTGGTGATACGTTGCAGGGCGGTGCTACTCAAGGTTGGTACGTGCCGCAATACGTCATGGATGACAATCCGGGACTGCGTCGTTATCAGGATTTGCCTAAGTACGCAGAGCTATTCAAAGATCCAGAAAACCCTAGCAAGTCACGGTTTATGAATTGTCCATCAGGTTGGGCATGTGAGATTTTTAATACTCGCCTGCTTAAAAATACTGGCTTAGATGCTGTTTTTAATAATGCCCATCCAGGTACTGGTGCAGCACTCGATGCTGAGATTGCCTCCGCCTTTGAACAAAAAAAACCACTACTATTTTACTATTGGCAGCCAACGGGGCTCATCGCCAAATACGACTTTGCGCCGCTAGCGTTCCCTGCCCATAAGGATGAGTGCTGGCAAGACTTGTTACTGGCTGATGGTACCTTGGATTGTGTCTCTGGCTTTCCTGTCTCCCCGCTTAAGATTGCTGCATCGACGCTTTTTATCAATGACAATCCTGAATTAGCAAGTGCCTTTGAAAAAGTACAGTTCACGCCAGACCAACTAAACAGTGCGATTTTAGAGATGAGTGAAAGCAAGCGCAGTGGTGATGAACAGGCGCTTGAGTTTTTACGTGCCAATCCAAACGTTTGGCAAGCGTGGCTACCCAAAGACGTCGCTGAAAATCTTGCTGCCAATTTAGGTATTAATTTAACGAACGATGGCACAGGCAATAGCAGTGTCAATGCACCGTTGAGTGACGCCACCTCAAGTAACGCCTTCCTAGCACTAACCTCCAGCTTTCCGTCATGGTCCCTTGAGACACCCCTTAATAAAGCCTTAGCGACTGTGGTTAGAGATTATGGTGATGTGTTTCGGAGTATCAGTAGCGTCACTTTGACCTATTTGTTGTTGCCTATTGAGCGCCTATTGACGGTAATTCCAGCATGGTTAATTATTGGTCTGGTGACCGTATTAGCATGGTTTGGCGTGCGCAAAGTATGGTTTGCCATTGCTTGCGGGGCAGGACTGTTTTTAATCGGTGCGTTTGGACTGTGGGGCGCTTTAATCGATACCTTAGCGTTATTGATCGTCTCCGTTTTGGTGACGGTGGTGATCGGTATTCCCATCGGTATTGCTATGTCGGGTAGCCGTCTGCTGCGAAAAATTGTCACGCCGATATTGGATGTGATGCAAACCATGCCAAGCTTTGTCTATTTAATCCCCGTGCTCATGTTATTCGGTATTGGTAAAGTGCCAGCATTATTTGCCACGATTATTTATGCCTTGCCACCGCTTATTCGTTTGACGACGTTGGGCATCACGCAGGTCAATCATGAAATGATCGAAGCAGGGCGCTCGTTCGGTAGTACCCACTTTCAGCTACTCATTTGGATCAAATTACCACAAGCGTTGCCCAGTATTATGGCGGGAATTAATCAGGCAGTGATGATGTCGCTTGCCATGGTTGTACTGGCGTCTATGATTGGTGCGCCGGGTCTGGGAGAAGACGTCTTACAATCTATTCAGACGCTCAATATCGGTCAAGGACTACAGGCGGGTACGGCAATTGTCATTGTGGCGATTATCATTGACCGTATTAGCCAAGCTTTTGGTCAAGGAAAACGCGCGCGGCAAAAGAGCATTGAAGCTGGCAAACGTCCTATCGGTTAAACAATAATGAGAATAGCTATGAATCATATCCAGTTAGAGAATATCAGCAAAATTTATAATGCTAATGAGTCGCAAGCACAATCAGTGTTGCAACTACTAGCAGATGGTATGGATAGTGTCGCTGTCAAAAAGCAGACTGGCTATTCAGTCGGGCTCTATGATGTTAATTTGGCGATTAAAGCGGGGGAGCTGCATTGCATCATGGGACTCTCAGGCTCAGGTAAATCGACCTTGATACGTCATCTTAACCGTTTGATTGATCCAACCAGCGGCAAGATATGGGTCGACACCACTATTAACTCTAAAACCCTGTCATCAAAAGCACAAGGCATAGCAAAAGAAAAGGCATCGACTGCTGCTGCACCAGTAACCGCTAATACAGACGAAATAAACAATACCAACTCAAGCGACTCTATTAATATTCTAAAATTGGATGATAAGGCGTTACAGCAATATCGTCAGAATACCGTCAGCATGGTGTTCCAGCATTTTGGCTTGATGCCGCATATGACCGTTATGCAAAATGTGGCTTATGGGTTACGTGTCCGCAAGATGAGCGTGGAAGCACGTCATGAAGTCGCGCGTCATTGGCTTAATGAGGTAGGGCTGCCCAATCTAGAGCACAGCTACCCTGATGAACTGTCGGGTGGTATGCAGCAGCGCGTAGGGTTGGCGCGAGCCTTGGCGACTGACAATCCGATTTTACTGATGGATGAAGCGTTCTCTGCACTTGATCCGCTTATTCGTGCCCAACTACAGGATCAGCTGCTTGAGCTACAAGACCGTCTCAATAAGACCATTGTCTTTATTACTCATGATATCGATGAAGCGGTCAAAGTGGGTCAGCGTATTAGTATTTTAAATGGTGGTCGCTTGGTGCAAACGGGCGCGCCTAGTGAATTAAGAGACAATCCTGCCGATGACTATGTCGCTCAATTTATGCGTGCTAAAGCCTAATTATGGATTTATTCACGTTGAGGTCACTCTGAACGTCTTTGTTATACCAATCTAAGCAGCAGTTTTTATAGACGTTTTTGATTATCGTATGATTTTTGCTGCTAGGGGTAGTCACACCTGCAAAAAACAACAAATATCGTTATACTGAACGGTCTTTTAAAGGCTCATGAGCATTTATTATTAGAAGCCCCAAGATATCTTTTAGTCAGTATCGCTTAGCTATTGAGCAATATGGATTTTTTACTTTTGCGTTTAAGGTTGTAACATGACGGTCACTTCTGCACCTATTATTACCTCGTTACTTGATAACGATTTGTACAAATTTACCATGCTACAAGCCATGTTACACCAGTTCCCGCAAACCCACGGTGTCTATCGATTTCGCTGCCGCAATAACAGTGAGGCGGTTTATCCACTAGCCGGCATTAAAGAGTCGTTAGAGCAGCAATTAGATATGCTATGTGAACTGCGCTTCTTAGAAAATGAATTGGAATATTTACGTGGATTACGTTTTATCCGTTCTGATTTTGTGGATTATTTAGAGTTGTTTAAACTTAAGCGCCGTTTTATTACCGTCAGTACAGACAGCAAAGGGCGCTTGTTGATCGATATCGAAGGGCCAATGATTCAGGCGATGTTCTTTGAAGTATTCGTGCTGGCAATCGTCAACGAGCTTTATTTCAATGCCTTATCCAACCCTAGCGTGATAGAAGAAGGACAAAGGCGCTTGGATGACAAGGTTGCGCTGTTGCATCAGTATGCAAAGCAACAAAGTACAGATAAGCCACCGTTCATCGTTGCAGACTTTGGCACACGTCGACGCTTTAGCAAAAGCTGGCAAGCGCATGTGGTAGAAACCCTGCACAAAGCTGAGCCAAAAATTGTTAGCGGCACCTCTAACGTGTATTTGGCAAAGCAGCTTGGGATGACACCAATAGGGACGATGGCGCATGAGTTTATGCAAGCTTTTCAGGCATTAGATGTACGCTTGCGTGACTCACAAAAAGCAGCACTCGAATCTTGGGTGCATGAATATCGTGGGGATTTGGGTATTGCGTTGACCGATGTCGTTGGCATGGACGCATTCCTGCGTGATTTTGATTTGTATTTTGCCAAGCTTTTCGACGGTCTGCGCCATGACAGCGGCGATCCGTATATCTGGGGTGATAAAGCCATTGCTCATTATCAAAAGCTAAAGATAGACCCTAAGACAAAGATTCTAACCTTTAGTGATGGTTTGACGCTTGAAAAGGCGTGGGAGTTGCATCAGTACTTCAAAGAGCGTATCAGAACCAGCTTTGGTATTGGCACCAATCTCACCAATGACATGGGCATCACGCCGATTAACATCGTACTAAAATTGGTGGAGTGCAATGGACAACCTGTGGCTAAACTGTCTGATAGCCCAGGCAAGACCATGATTAACAATGATACTTATCTTGCCTATCTGCGCCAAGTTTTCGAGGTTGATGAACCTGAGTAGATGCCATTTAGCTATTTAGCTATCTAATTCCTCAGTTTTTACCTCTTCAGCAAAAGCTGCATCCAATGCTTGTTGTACGGCATTGATGCGTGTCTCGCAAACGCGGTAAGCAGCAATTGATTCTTCCACCGTAGTCATCAAATTGTCGATATCAGGCTCGTCTTGTTGCTGCAATTCAGCCGCATTGGTTTTTAGAATATCGTAAGCCGCTTTAAAGGTTTTTGGAGCGGCTTTTTTGCGCTTGCGAGTAGGAGTCGTCATGGGTTTTCCTGATTCTTAAAGTAAAAGTAAGTAGATAAGTAATCGTTAGATATTATTATATGGTTCAGTTGGTATGTCTGAGGTTTCTGTCGTGTTCTTCTCAGTATTAACATCAACAATTTGAGCTTGAGCCTTGCCATCTTTTAAGACGATATGAATAGTTTGCTCAGGATAAAGCTGTGTACTGCTAGTGAGTATCTGTTTGTCTTTATCATCAGTCAGCATGGTATAGCCTTGCTTGAGCACGCGAGACGGTCGGTGCAAAAGTACGATATCACGCAGATGGGCGCTATCACGCTGTGCCTGTATCAGCTGCTGCTGAGCGCTCTGCATAATGGTTTTTTGATAGATGCTACTATAGTTATGGGCGCTGGCTAATTGCTGATGCGCAAGGGCTTGCGTCTGTGTGTGTAACTCGGTTGTCAGTCTCGCCGTTTGCTTTACTTGCCGCTGTGCGCTTTGCTGAATACTACGCCACGCATAGTCGCTGTCTTTTTGCAGGGCAGTTAATTGACCGATGGTGCGCGACTGCATTTGGCTCAATTGTCGCGCCGTTTGTTGCTCCGCGATATTGAGTTGACGCTGAGCGGCTTGTTTGATTTGCGCTTGATAATGTAAGGTCTGCGTGACCAGTTGCGCTAAATGACTACTAATAGCCGCTATCACTTTGGATGGCGTGTCAAAGCTACTGTGCGCCACTTCATCTAAAATTACTTTATCGCGCTCGTGACCAATACCAACCCAAACGGGAACAGGCTGTTCAGCGACCAATGCGGCAAGCTCGTAATCATTGAGGTAAGCCAAATCTCCCACCGCGCCGCCGCCACGAATAATCACTAATAAGTCAGGCAGGCGCTGATAAGTATCTTGGAATTGTTGCTGAGCACTGACGATGGCTTGGCGAATCTCGCTTGGGGCATGATTGCCTTGAAAGGTCGCGTGATGGTAGTGAAATTGACAAGCGCCTGTACTCGCTAAGCGATCTGCATCGGCTTGAAAATCACCTAAACCTGCGGCCTTTTCAGGAGCAATCACTAGGACATGCTCGATATCAAAGGGCACAGGCAACTGCTGATTGAGCTGCAATAAGCCTTCGCCAGTCAAGCGATCGATCATTTCGGCATATTGCCGTGCCAAATCCCCCAAGGTATAGCTGGGGTCAATGTCTTCAATGGTAATAGAGAAGCCATATTGTGCATGAAAACCTGCGGATACTTTGAGTAACACGGTCAAGTCGCGCTCAAGAGGCATGCCGGTTGCCCGCTCAAACTTTGCCAATACGCGTGCAGCTTTAAAGCGCCAGAGATTGCCACGGCAGCTGGCGACTACTTTGCCTTCCTCATCTTTTTCAGCCAACTCAAAGTAATAATGCCCGCCTTTGCTAGACAGATTACGAATTTCAGCCTTCACCCATACGCGGTGGTCAAAGGTTTGTTTGATGACCATCTCAACCGCTGATAAATAGTCACTCAAACGCAAGACCGTATCTTCCAAATGATCTTCTTGTTCCGCCAGTTCGGCCTCCAGCGTCGCTAAATCTTTGGCAGGCGCTAACACTTTTGCTGGTTTGGTATTTGAAAGATTGGGTTTGCGCATAATAGTAGACCAAGGGTTTTGAAAACAAAGATTCTAAAAATAAGGGTTCTAAAAACAAGGATTCTGAAAACTAAGAAACTGAATAGGGGGTGTAGAAGATTAAACAGGGTAGTTTACCTCAAAAGTGTAGCTACAAAAAGTAAAGCCAGTAAGTCAGCGATCAATATATTATTTTCATCGCTGATTTACTGGCCAAACCCTATTATATTTTACACCAAATACCGTTATTTTTATTGAGTACAAGGCAAAGCTAGGGCTACTCACGTGTTTATCAGCTTATTCAGTCAGCTTAAAAATTTAGTAGAATGCTTTAGCTTTGTCAGTTGATAATGACTCTTTTATTGGCAACGGAAGTTGATCGTATACTCATAATCGTCATCGCGTGACAAATTGGGTGAGCCAGTGCCAAAGATAGAACCGATAACCGCACTCGCTTGTCCGACCATACGACCCGTGCGCTCATCTAAAATACCATTATAAGCAACTTTGTCATCAACGATGATCACTTGTTTGCTGCGACAAGTATCCTTCGCGCTATCAAGCGCATTTTGCTGAGCTTTTACTTTGCTATCCGCTATCCCAGTAGTCTCGTAAATAGAGTTGGCACGTTGAATGACTGGTGAGGAAGGCGTGCTCTGGCAGGCACTCAAAACAAGCGCAGTCGCTAAAGTAGCAGTAATGGTGGCAGTTTTATTAACAGTATTCATAAATTATTCCTCTTTTCTATAAATTAATCATAAAAACTAAAGACAAGTAGGGCAAGTATTTTGTTTATTAAAAGACAGACTAAATCTAACCTATTGCAGTCTGGGGTGTCTAGGCAGTTATTGTGTTCGGTATTGCGCTTGTATTACATGCTAACGTTGCAGCCAAGCAAATTATCCTAATTTTACTAGGGCGTGTCATCATTTAGATTTTAAGACCACTAAATGTATCCATGTGCTAATTGATGACACGCCCTAAGTGTTCCAAGCTATTAGCTATGATAAAACCATGTGCACTTGCCACAAACCTGAGGCGTACACAGCAAATCACTTGAAATAAAAATCATATCTAGGATAATTGAGGTATTCATTTTTAATTATTAAGTAATTTTATGCCATTAATTCCTGCTCCTGCTGGCGTGCTCGAAGTTGACGCGCTATGGCAACAAGACAATCCTAACGATCCGAATACCGACACGGTGGCGCTGCTTTGTCATCCCAACCCGCTGTTTGATGGCACGATGAACAATAAAGTGGTCACCACAATGTACCGCTTTGCGCGTGATAACGGTATGCACGTGGTCCGTTTTAACTTTCGCGGTGTCGGTCAGTCGACTGGCGAGCATGATTATGCGGAAGGCGAGGTGGTGGATGCAATGACCGTGCTACAATGGATTGCAGAACAAACCAATGCGCGCAAGCTATGGCTTGGCGGTTTTTCTTTCGGTGGTTACGTGATTGCGCGTACGGCTGAGCAGGTGCTCGAAGCCTCTCATGTTTGGGGGTTAAGTGATTTTGAGATTACTAAAATTGCTCTTATCGCTCCGTCTGTTGAAAAAAACGACAGCGAAGATTTAAGCTTGCCAGCTGACAGAACCTTTGAGATATATGGCAATGCTGATGAAGTGATTGATCCTGATAATATGCAGAAATTTGCAGAACGCTTAGGTCTAGCAGTCAGTGTCGTGGACGGCGCTGGACATTTTTTTCACGGTCGCTTATCTGAGTTAAAAAAACTGTTGCAACAGCATAGTTTTGATGAGCATTGAAGATCAAGTCACCTCATAAGTTTCACCACCTGAGATAGTATCCGTCCGTAGGGACAGCACTCTTTTATGCCGCTTCCTTGTTGAAAATAGGCGCTTAGAAATATTGCCTTACTATCTCTAATGTCGAATCGCCTGAAAAATAGTCAGTGTCATGATCGAAGGATTAAACACGCCCTAATATTTACCTTTTTAAATGATGAGTCGTATTATGAGTTTATCTCCATTGCAACGTTACGAGCAAGCCGTCAGTACCGATGAGTTTACTCGAGATGAGCAGCAATATCAGGCCATGAGCTATCTTGATGAGCTACATCACCAGCTCACCAGTCGCGTGGAACAAAAAAAAGGCATTTTTAGTTTTTTAAAATCTAAGCCGACTGCCCCAAAAGGTCTGTATATGTGGGGCGGTGTTGGACGTGGTAAGACATGGATGATGGACATGTTTTATGATTCTTTGACGATTGATCGCAAGATGCGCCTTCATTTCCATCATTTTATGCAGCGCGTTCATCGTGAGCTAAACGCCATACAAGGTGAAAGTAACCCACTAGAGAAAGTGGCTGACATCATTTATAAAGAAGCAGTCATTATCTGCTTTGATGAATTCTTTGTCTCTAACGTCTCTGATGCGATGATTTTGGGCGATCTCTTTACCATGTTATTCAATCGTGGTATTACATTGGTCGCTACCTCAAATATTGAGCCAGCAGGACTCTATAAAGACGGTTTACACCGCGATCGCTTTATGCCCGCTATCGCTGAAGTTGAGCACCATACCGCCGTGATGAATATTGACTCCGGTATCGATTATCGTTTGCGCGTGTTGCAGCAAGCAGAGCTGTACGAGTCGCCCATGACCAAAGCCAACCACCATTGGTTGGCCAACCGTTTTGCCAGTTTATCTAATAATCAAAAAATCAGTAATGAGCCGATTACTATCAATGGCCGTCAAATTAAGATTAATGCTCGCACTGAAGATGTTTTATTTTGCGACTTCCGTCATTTATGTATGGAGCCACGTTCGGCTGCTGATTTTATTGAGCTTGCGAAACAATTTAGTACGGTCTTAGTCGATTCAGTACCATCATTGGATGATGACCTGCGTGATCCGACGCGGCGTTTTGTCTATCTGGTCGATGAGTTTTACGATCGCCGCGTAAAATTACTGATTCGAGCAGAGCAATCAATTCTTGAGCTGTATCAAGGCGAAAAACTGGCGTTTGAGATTGAACGGACGCGTTCGCGCTTGCTTGAGATGCAGTCAGAAGATTATTTAAAAATGGAGCACCGTGTTGAAAATGCAGATGTGGCTTGATGGTATGATCACTATTTAAAGTGAGAGGGTAAAGGCTGCTTGGTTTTTCGTTTACGGTTTTACGATTGTCTAATCATATTTATAACGGGATAATCTGCTGATATAAACAGTAGCAGTCAATATCAATAATAAATAAGGGTGAATAATGAATAAGTCTGACGAAACTAATTCTACAACAGACAATCAAGTAAAGAAAAATGAAAAAATATCGATTAAAGCACTAACGACTGAGAGTACGCCATTTACTAGCGACGAGCTGATTCACTGGATCAATTCAAGACGTAGCGTGGGTAACTTAGATCTTCCTGCACCAACGCGCGCTCAGATTGAAGAAGCGATTGGGTGTGCCGCGACCGCGCCTGATCACAAAAAACTGCGTCCATGGCGTTTTATCGTGACTGCGGGCGATGCTCGTCATGATTTAGGGCGTGCCCTTGTCGAAGCAGCAAAAGCAAAGGCGACAGAAGAGGGCGAGGTGCTCTCTGAGAAAACAGTGCAAAAAACGCAGACGATGCCGCTGCGTGCACCAGTTGTGATTACCGTGGTTACTCAGATGCAAGAACACAAAAAAGTACCGCATTTCGAGCAAATGTTAAGTGCAGGCGCTGCGGTTCAAAATCTTATTCTGGCTTTAAAAGCGCAAGGCTTTAGCACAGTATGGCGCACAGGCTTACTGTGTAACGAACCTGCTATAAAAGCATATTTTGGCGTAAGTGCAGATGATTATGTCACGGCTTTTGTTTATACTGGCACCAGCCCTAAAGACGAACCCACACGCAAAGCTATTGATATCGAGCCGCTGGTCCGCTTTGAGCCATAAACATACTTGAGTGCTACCGAGCTAAGATTGGTTACTTATTAAACATAACTGGTCTCAGTAGCTGTGCACTAAAGATATTATTAATAATAAGTCAGTCAATACGGATAAATGCATATGACAAGCGCTAATGACAGCAATACCAATGCCAACAAAGATACCAATGAAAATAGTAGCAACGAGAGTAATAAAGCAGCTGACAAACAAAACAGTCTGTTGTCGGGTATCATTGGACGAGCTAGTAAATCTGGTATTGGCCGTAAGAAGCTAGATCCTAGTGCGGTAGAGTCTGCGGTGGCAAAAAACATGGCAGAGATTCATAGTAATCCTACCAAGCTGCGTTTGGCATTTTTGGGCGGTGGTAGTTTTGGTACAGCGATGGCGAACCTAGCCGCGCGTAATGGTTGTGATACCACGCTGTGGGTTCGTAACAAGCGTACCGTCAAGGCGATGCAAAAAACGCAGATGAACAAGAAATACCTGCCCGGTCACAAGCTTGATGACCGCCTGAAGTACAGTCATGATCTAGCGTCAGCAGTCAAAGATACCGACATTATCTTTATTGCAGTGCCAGGCTTGGCCTTTCGTGAAACGCTGAAAAACATCGCGCCCTTTATCAGTGGGCAGTCTATTGTGTCGCTAACGAAAGGCATGGAAAAAGACACTTTTGCCATGATGAGTGATATTATCAAAGAGGTGTTGCCTGAAGTGAATTTTGGCGTTATGTCAGGGCCCAATCTTGCTATAGAAATTATGAAAAATATGCCGTCTGCGACAGTGATTGCGAGTGAGTCTGAACCACTACGTCATGCTGTACAAGCAGCACTGCATAGTGCCTTCTTTAGAGTGTTCGCCAGCGATGATATTCGCGGTGTTGAGCTGGGCGGGGCGCTCAAAAACATCTATGCTATTGCGATGGGTATGGCGGCTGCCTACGAAGTGGGTGAGAACACCAAAGCTATGATATTAACTCGCGCGCTGGCAGAGATGAGTCGTTTTGGTGTCGAAGCCGGTGCCAATCCACTGACGTTTTTAGGGTTATCAGGTGTTGGTGATTTATACGCAACCTGCAGCTCAGAATTAAGCCGTAACTACCGCATCGGTAATATGCTTGGTCGTGGCATGAGTATCGATGCCGCCGTCAAAAAGCTGGGTCAGACTGCTGAAGGCGTTAATACTATTCAGCAAGTTCACGAAAAAGCGACTAAAGACGGTATTTATATGCCGATTACCCATGCACTTTATGCGGTCATTTATGAAGATAAAGCAGCACTAGGTGTGGCGCTTCATTTGATGGAAGCGGGATTTCGTAGTGACGTCGAGTTTGTGATGGCTCATGACCATAGCAATGCTGCCCTTACTGCGCAAATGAAAGCTGCCAATAGTACCTCTAAAAACGAGAGTAGCGATAAAGACAGCGACTCTAAGTAAAATGATTGCTAGAAATGTGTATTGCTGAAAATGTGTAAGGTCAGGCAGTGGCAAAGCAGGTTATAGAAAGGCAGCTGATAAAAAGGCAAGCTATAGACAAGGAAAGTTATGAAAATTATACTAGTGCGTCACGGTCAAGCAGAAGACGAAACGCGTCCAGATAGCGCTCGTCAGCTGACCAAGTTTGGGCAGCAGCAAGCCGCGCAAACTGCAGAATATATCACGACCAATTATAGGCCCGATCGTTTTATCGTGAGTCCTTATGATAGGGCGCAGCAAACGTTAGCAGAGCTGCAAGCGCATGCGCCTACAATACCAGCAACGGTACAAGATAATATAACGCCTTCTGACGATGCTCATAGTGCGTTGACCGATATAGCAAAGATTGAGGCGCAGTGTCTCGTGGTGGTGTGTCATATGTCTATCGTCGCCAATCTCGCCGGCTTATTAACGGGTGATTATCCGGAGTCGTTTTCTTTGGCAGAAGCACGAGTATTTGAGATGGATTTCATCATGTCTGGAATGGCAACCGAGGTCGATCGCTTTGTACCTGAGCAACCGTATTGATATCGCTCTTTCATTGGCTATAGTCGATCCTAAATAAAATGGATACGCTATTTCATAATGCGAAACTGGTATAAATTTTTCTGGCTTGCTGTGCCTACACCGACAGAGGCTGCAAAAAATTCATCCCAGTCCCGCTGTATCTTTTTCATATTGGAATGACTATATTTAGTAGTAGTAATATTATTCATCATGACCCTGTTTAAAAATATTAAGATGTTTTAAACATAAACATAAACATAAACATGGTCATGGGCGCTTACAGAACGTATAAGTTTGCTATTTTACAGCTTTGATATAATTAAGGACACACTTAGTGTTACATGTTTGGTTAAGAGCGCAGCACAGTCCGCTAGCTGTCTGGCATGAAGACGTACAACAATGGCAGTCAGTTGCTGGCTGGCAACAGTTGCATGACATTTATAACAGCTATAAATCCAATAGCCATAAAAAAGTATGCTTGTACTTTCCGTCAAGCCACGTATTACAAGTGGATACCGAGCTTAATGGTGCTCAGCTGAAGCAATTGGGCAATACCGGTAAGCAGTATCTATTTGAAGAGACGTCCTTGACCCCTGTTGAGCAATTGGCAATACGGCAAACCAGCCTTGCTGATAGCCAGTATTTATATGCGCTCGCGCAGGGTGATATTGAGGCATGGCAGCAAAGTGCCAAACTTGTCGGTATGAGTATCGCGGCATTACTGCCTGATTTTTTATTGTTACCAGTTCCAGAAGAAGGCGCGGGGCAGCAAATCACTCTATATCAAGATGACCAGACGATGCTGCTACGCCAATCATTATATCAAGGGATGGCGGTCAGCTATTTACCGTTGATTTTTGAGCGCTTTCCGCAGTTGAGTGAAGTGATGGTGGTGCCAAGCATTGAAGCTTTTGGTAATATCAATTTTTCAGACCTTGATGCTACAAAATCTGATCCTAGTATCGATTTGCAAAACCCAGTAACGACCACCGATTTTTCGGCACAAACAGCCGCGCTTATCGCAGATCATCAGCTGCTATTGACTATGTTAACCAGTACGCCAAAGCCGATTGATAGCCCTGAACGTCATGCGCTTAATTTCTTTATCAAATCAACCGATTCGCAATTATCGCCTTACCTACGTGTAGCAATGATGGTGGCGCTGTCAGCCCTAGTGCTGCAAATAGCGACAGATGGGGTGCAGTTTTATCAATATAATCAAGCGACGGCTGCAACAAAAACAGCGATTACTAATCAATATCAGTCTTGGTTTCCTGATGAACGTCTAAACCCACGCACCAATTTGACCACGCAAATGGCGCCAAAACTGGGTACCAATGGTCAAGCATCCCCACATATAGCCGTGTTATCACGCATATCACCACTGATTAAGCAATCCTCCTTAAAGGCACAGTCTCTTGTTATGCAACCGTCCGCGCTCAGTTTTACCTTGATTGCGCCTGACCGCGACAGCCTTGATAAATTTGCCAATACCCTGTTCACCCAAGGATTAACAGCCAAGTTAGAACGGGTAAATAGTAATGAGCAAGGGCAGTTTAGTGGGCAAATTACTGTGAGTATAAATGAAGAAGGTACTACGCCAGAAAGCGTTAGTGCAGATAAGGTAGCAGCATCTTAAGCTCGCTGAGAACTTCAACTTCTTATGACTGATATATTTTTGATGACAATAAACATTATAGTAGTCACTTGATCGCAAACTATTGGCAATAAAGGTTAGAGAATGAAACGATTACAGCGCCGTGCCAAACGTAGCATCACCGCGCCTAAAGCAAGCGCTTTTTCAGAGCGGGTGAATAGTTATCAAAATGTCCTATCATCACGCTGGCAGGCATTGTCTCCACGCGATCAATTAGCATTGGCCATATTGTCTGCTTTTCTGCTGTTGTTTGTGGGTGGCTACGGCGGTTATACGGTTCATCAAGCTGCAAGCGATAGCAAAAGTGAGTATCAAGAGCAAGTTGCCGACTATTTTTGGCTGCGTGCGCAAGCGGGTAATATTGATAGTAATACGGTCAATACTGTAGATGGGGCAGCCGCTATGCCACCTGCCAGTACTGTCAGCGCGCTGTTAAATACTTCGGGTATTACAGATGCGCAAGTAGTCGCGGCTGGCGATGCAATTCAACTGAGCTTTACCAATGCCAGTCAGGCGGTTGTGAGTGCGGCACTCGGTAAACTTGAGCAGCAAGGTTGGCAATTTACTCAACTCTCGATGCAACAGGACGTGACCACCAAAGCCATTGAGGTACAAGCGACTGTCACTTCTTAGAATCATAGTCAATTCTATATAAATCAGACTTCCTTTTATCCAAATTATATTGAACCGATGATACGCTTAGGATTTTCTGCATAAGAAAAGTCACAGCGTAAACCGTGTTTTATTAACATTACTTTCACCTACTGTTACTGCTTCATATTTTGAATTGAACTTCATTGAAAAATATCCTATCCGACACAATTAAAGTTTTGTGGCACGCTTTAGTGATAGGCATTTTCTATAAAGTATTTCTATAAAATGTTTTTCTGAGCTTGAATGGATAAGCATCTGCGTCAACAGACTAATGTGAACATTAAGACGTCTGATTATAATATGACCTGTTAAGGATCAAGACACATGATAAACGATAATATAAGCGGCAACATGAGTGACAGTAAACGCCGTTCTTTGACCACTTATAATCACATCACCTATCTATTGTATGTGATCAGTTATTTTACGGCTGGTCTATTGTGGGTTGTGCCGATTATCATGAATTATGCTAAGCGCCACGATGCGGACGGCTCATGGCTCGCTACACATTTTGATTGGCAAATCAAGACGTTTTGGTACAGTATCGTCTGGTTTATCATAGGCATTCTTATCATCACGTTTGCTTTAGGCGGTTTTGGTGTCAGCATGCTTGCTGATAGCAGCAATATAGCCATCGGTTCGTTTTTATTGGTCAGTGTTGGTTTTATTATTATGGGCCTTACCTTTATTTGGCACCTTTATCGTATTATACGAGGTTGGATCGCCTTAACAGATGGGCGACCTGTGCCATAATATGGGCAATCTCATATCATTTTGATACGGTGTTTAGCAGCGCTTATTGACTTTTTGGAATAGAAATTTGCTGTATGAAACTTTGGTCTTATTTCTGTTAAGCTGATATAATCGCTGCGCTTAACCTCTTTCGTTTTTCTCATTCATCATTGCTTTTCGAGCAGGGTCTGTCGTTACTATGTCTTATGCCTTACTTCGCCCTTTTTTATTTAAGATGGATCCCGAACACGCCCATGAGATGACTTTATCTTTATTAGATAAAGCTCATAAAGCGCGTGCTTTAGGTTTGGTATATGGTCAGTCGATGCAACCCACAGACTGTATGGGGTTACAATTCGATAATCCAGTCGGTCTTGCCGCAGGGTTGGATAAAAACGGCGATTATATCGACGCACTTGCCGAGCTTGGCTTTGGCTTTATAGAAGTGGGTACGGTCACGCCAAGACCACAAATTGGTAATGATAAGCCACGACTATTTAGAATCAAGCAAGCCGATGCTATTATCAATCGTATGGGTTTTAATAATCAGGGCGTTGATTATCTGATTGAAAACGTCAAAGGCTGTAAATATAAAGGTAATATCGGCATCAATATCGGTAAAAATGCCAGTACGCCAGTGGAACAAGCCGCTGATGATTACGTCTATTGCTTAGAGCGGGTTTATCCACACGCTTCTTATATTACCGTCAATATCTCATCACCAAATACCAAAAACTTACGTGATTTGCAGAGTGGCGAAGCGTTGACTCAGCTACTTGATACGATTAAAAACCGTCATAATCAATTGGCAACAGAGTATGGTTTTTATGTGCCATTGGTCTTAAAAGTAGCCCCTGATTTAGAGCCGCTACAAGTGGATTATATTGCACAGCAGTTGTTAGATTTTGAGATTGATGGTTTGATAGCTACCAACACCACATTGAGCCGCGTCGGTGTCGAAGACTTGCAAGATGGTGACCAAGCCGGTGGCTTATCTGGTCGTCCAGTGAGCCACATTAGCACCCAAATTTTACAACAATTCTCTGATCAGCTGGATGGTAAAGTGGCTTTGATTGGCGTGGGTGGTATTGATAGCGGTGCCAAAGCGGTTAAAAAGATTGAAGCAGGTGCCGATATGGTACAGCTTTATACTGGGCTGATTTATCGAGGTCCTGGGCTGGTACAGTCGTGTCTTCAAGCGATTGGTGGCTATTACGATGCCATGGAAGGTTAGACAACCACTAAAAATGAGGCGTTATATATGAGTGGTCTAGACATCGTGATTGCTATTGTGGTCTTGATTGGCTTATGGCGTGGCTTTCAGGTAGGACTCATTAAGACGGCAGTAGGTCTGGTAGGCTGGTTTATTGCTCTCATTGCTGCCACGCGCTTAGCAGGCTCAGTTGCTCCGCAGTTATCAGGTGTTGTACAAGCTCCCGTCTTACAAATGGCAATGGCATTTTTAATCGTTGTGATTGTTATATTAGCGATTATGCATCTAGTGGCTTTTGTATTCTCAGGCGTGCTAAAAACCTTGCGTTTGGGCGTAGTGGACAAAATGGCAGGTGGTGTCCTTGGGGCAGCCAAAAATGTATTGATGGTGTTGGTTGTTCTTAGTGTTAGCGCACCACTATTGGTACAAATGCCGCAATGGCAAACCTCGGTGCTCGCGCCTGAACTACTACCTTATGCACCGATGGGCAAAGCTTTGGTCTCAGATGTGCTTGGTATGGCTTGGGATCAAGTCAACCAGTCTTAATGCTTAGAACTTGCCTTAGACTTATTCTTTGTTCCTAAAGCCTGCATTTCTAACATGCCAAACTTACATATATTTTGATATTACCAATTAAAATTCCAAAGACTGTCACTTCAAAGCTTGTGTTTTTAAAGCATTATTTTTTAAACAATGCGATGCCAAAAATCATGACTGCGTCTTTGTAATTCATCCTTGATAAAAAGTTATTTGATAGCATTTAGGGTTCATAAATTCCGATTTATGAATGATTGATGACTTTGCCGACTATACATCAGCAAGGAAGTTGTCATCAATATTTTAAGCTTAAGCAACATCATCAGGTCAGCGGCAAGGGTTAGATAGCTGTTCTTTATAAAACACTGTCAAGATTATGCCGTTATTGTTTTACTAATGTGTGGTTCAAAATAGGATATAACTATGTGTGGAGTCATTGGAGTTGCAGCTCATGAGCCAGTTAATCAGATTCTTTATGATGGCTTAACAATGCTACAGCATCGTGGGCAAGACGCGGCAGGTATCGTGACTTTGCAAGATGGTCGGCTTTATTTGCGTAAAGAAAACGGCATGGTACGTGACGTTTTTATGAATCGCCACATGATGAAGCTAGTTGGTAAGTTTGGTATCGGTCATGTGCGCTACCCGACGGCAGGCAGCTCAAGCAGTGCAGAAGCTCAGCCGTTTTATGTCAACTCACCCTATGGTATTACGCTGGCACATAATGGTAATTTAACCAATGCTGAAAGCTTGGCTAAAGCCTTGTACAAAGAAGACCGTCGTCATCTGAATACCGACTCAGATTCGGAAGTATTGTTAAATGTACTTGCGCATGAAATGCAGAATTTGGGCAAAACACACCCAACGGCTGATGATATTTTTGAAGCGGTAAAAGCGGTCTACAGCCGCTGCGAAGGCGCTTATGGTGTCGTTGCCTTGATTACTGGTCATGGCTTGCTTGCTTTTCGTGATCCAAACGGTATTCGTCCGCTCATCTTTGGTGAGCGTTTGGCAGCTAATGGCGGTACAGAATATATGGTTGCCTCAGAATCAGTTGCATTGACTGGCTCTGGTTTTACAATCATCCGCGATGTTAGACCTGGTGAAGCGATTTTTATTGATTTAGACCATCAGCTGCATACGTATCAGTGCGTTGAGCAGCAAGAGTATACGCCTTGTATTTTTGAATACGTCTATTTCGCTCGTCCAGATTCTATTATGGACAACATCTCAGTCTATAAATCGCGTCTGCGTATGGGTGAGAAGCTTGGTGATAAAATTCTTGCAGAATGGGGTGAGGATCACGACATCGATGTGGTCATTCCTATTCCGGATACTTCGCGTACCTCAGCGATGGAGCTGGCGCTTAAGATGAATATCAAGTACCGTGAAGGGTTTATGAAAAACCGTTATATCGGTCGTACCTTTATTATGCCAGGCCAGCAGCAACGCAAAAAATCAGTACGTCAAAAGCTTAGCGCTGTACCGTTAGAGTTTAAAGGTAAAAACGTTTTACTGGTCGATGATTCAATCGTTCGCGGCACCACTTGCCATGAAATCATCCAGATGGCGCGTGATGCAGGTGCACGTAAAGTATTCTTTGCCAGTGCAGCGCCACCCGTAAAATATCCAAACGTGTATGGCATCGATATGCCAGTGCGTAGCGAGCTTATTGCTTCAGGACATAGCGTTGAAGAAGTACGTAAAATCATTGGTGCTGACCGCTTGATTTTCCAAGACTTAGACGATTTGATCGAAGCAGTAAAAGACACCAAACACAGCAAAGTCGAAGGGTTTGACTGTGCGGTATTTAATGGTTGCTATATTACTGGGCAAATCAATGAAGCCTATCTTGAGCATCTGCAAGAGCAGCGCAGTGATACCGCTAAGACTGGCAAAAAAGGCGTACAAATAGTGGCTGATACACCCGTAGATATGATGGGTGTAGAAGAGCTTTAAGCCTCTAAATACTTAAATTTCTGTATATAAAAAGGCTGGATTCTTGATAGAATCCAGCCTTTTTTATTGCTTAAAATAAGAGATATTCTTTGAAAAACCGCTATTTATGGTAAGAGGTGATCTTGGGAATATATATAGCGCTTTATTGGTAGGATTACCACATTAAATCATCTGGAATTACATAGGCGGCATAAGGATCGTCATCCGCTAACGCATTGTCTGAGGTATCGTTAGACACCACCATAAAGCCTTCCAATTTTGTATCTATACGATCGGCTAAAGGGCGAGGAAGCAGGGCATAGCTTTCTTCCAAGCGTGCAATGACCACATGACCCGCTACGATTTGATCATATAATTTTTGCGTGATAGAGATTTTTTTGACTTTAGCATGATCAACAAATTGATAATTGACCTCACCTTGTGTATCGGTGATTTGATGCTGTCTAATCATTTGGACGATATTGGCCTTTAGCATTTTCTCTTCTAAAAGCTGCTGCTTTTCTTGATTCAGCTTCTGATCCTTCTCCAGCTTTTTCGCTTGGGCTGCTGCCAACGCTTTTTTAGCTTCCACATTGGATACATCTCCAGTACGTTTGGCATGCTCAGATTGCTTACTGATCTTTTTGGCTTTTTTGCTATCAACCAATCCCGCTTTTAACAATTGAGCTTGTAGGGCATTCTTGGCCATAATTTTATTACCTAGATGATAAAAATAAAAACTAAATAGTAGCAAATTTTTCGGCAGTGTGCCGTTAATTCATTGCAGACAGTAAAAGTGCGCATTGTTGTATAAAACACATAGTCGATACTAAATAAAATGGGTACACGACATTATGATGCGTGACTGGCACAAATTTTTCTTGCTTGCTGTGGCTACGCAGACAGAGGCTGCAAAAAATTTATACCAGTCACGCTGTCTCTTTTTATATTGACCTGACTATAAGTAGTTATTAGCGATTAAGTCAGTTGAGTAAATAGCCAAAGCAAACCATTAATCGCAGCAATGCCGACAACCATGCTGACCAATAATTGACGGCTCAAATGATAGACCAATAATACCAGAAGTAAAGCACCGATTTGTGCCATTAGTAAATGCAGCTCTGCACTTTGCAGGCCAGTGCGCACTGATAAATCTTGGTAAGAGAGGCTGGTCAAAACAAGCAGTACCATCACGGATAACGGCAAGCTTTCATTCAAGCGATGTAACCATGGCGTATCCAGCATATTTTTGGGTATCAAGGCGGGAAGGGCGCGAGTGATAAAAGTAACAGCAGCCATGGCAAAGGTAGCAAAAATTAAATAACTACTGGTCATGCCTTCCTCCTGTTACGCTGCGTTTGGTCCAAAACCCGCGTGCCAAAATCATCAGCATACAAATGCTAATCGCTACCAATAACAGCCAATTGCTAGTAAATAAGGAGGCAACGGCTAAAGCAATTACGGCAATACCGATAGGGAAATAGCGCTTGATGCTCTGAAATTGCTCATAAGCCAAAATGACAAATAGACATACTAAGGCAAAATCCAAATGTGGTATCAAGTCACTGAGCGTGCTACCTATCATCACACCAAGCGTGCTCGCTAGCACCCACCAGCTTTGATTAAACAAACTAATAGGTAGGATTAGGGCTTGTCTCGACTCATTGGGTAAACTGGTCATGACTGAAAAAGTCTCATCAGTCAGGGCAAATAAGCAGTATGTTTTGGCCAATTTTTGTTTCGGTAAATACTGTAGCAATGGCATGCCATAAAATACGTGACGCAAGTTAATAGCGGCAATATTTGTCGCAATATTACCAATCGGTAGACCGGCACTTAGCATGGGCAAACAGGCATATTGCGCCGCGCCCGCATACAAGACAATACTGAGCATAATTGTTGCCCACACAGGGATGCCAGCAACTTGCGCCAGCACACCAAAGGCGATGCCCGCAGGCAGATAGCCCATCGCGACTGGCAGGCTCTTCTTAAAGCCTTCTGTCCAATCATAGTGAGCCGCTTGTTGATGATTTAGTTCATTTGAATGAGTAGTCACATGACATCCTGATTTTTCTGACTGTATTTTTATAATTGATGGTCGGTCTTTATTTGATAAGACTAAGAAAGTCCTATTTTTTAGGTAAATAAACCTTTAGATCATCCATGCTAAACATTGGGCTGTAATTTTTCATAGCTACCGGTTTGATGTGCACGGTATAAAAATCCGCCAAGAATAATAAGTCTTAGCAGCAACAAACACCAGACGCTAAGCCAGATACCAGTCATATCCCACTGCTGATAGAGTAGCCAACTCAGTGGGAAAAAGACCACTGCCAATATAAGGGCGGCGTTACGAATGACATTACCCGCCGTTAAGCCAAAGAATATGCCGTCTAACCAATAAGCGCCAACGCCGACCAGCGGTAATAGCACTGCATAAAGATGGTAGTCATAGGCAAGGGCAAAGACTGGTTCAATATTGGTCATAAGCTGCAAATAAGTTGGCATGGCAAGCCACCATAGTGCACTTAGCATGATGGCAAGCCCATAGCTGACTACGCCAGTACGTTTGACGATAATACGAAACCGTGGCCAGTCACGTCTTCCAGCTGCTTGACCGCTCAAGGTCTCAGCGGATACTGCTACGCCATCAAGGGCGAAGGCTGAAATGCTCAATACTTGCAATAAAATAGCGTTGGCAGCCAAAATTACATCACCACTTTGCGCAGATAGACGAGTGATCCAAGCAAAGCTTAACGTTAAAATCAACGTGCGGATAAAGATATCTTTATTAAGAGAAAATAGCCTAAGCATTTTTTCTTTAGTGAAATGTTGACGGTCGGCAGTAAACAGCGCTGTCCAAGATATCTGCAGATGTTGGCGGCTCAACCATAAAGCCAGTAACACGCCAGACCAAAAGGCGATAGTAGTACCTAGTGCCACACCGACCAACCCCATTTGCAGTCCGTAGACAAAGAATAGAGTGAGAATAATATTAAGTAGGGCGATAAAGCCTTGTTGGTAGAGCATGTAACGTGTCTTACCTTGACCCGCAAACCAGCCGATAAATGCAAAATTCATTAGCTCAGCGATGACGCCCCAAAAACGTACGTCCAAATAAGTTTTGGCAGCAAGTCCACTGTTAGGGTTGGCAGATAAGGCTCTTAAGCCAAAATCAATCAACCATGGCTTTGCCAACAGTAATAGTGCGCCGATGATGAATGCTAATAATAAAGCACGTTGCAAAATAGACAGCAGTGGTGAAGCAAGCAGACTTGACTGCTTGGTCGTCGTGTTTTCAGCACTGTCAGCATGGCTGACTGATTGTCCCAATGCTTGAGCTGATAGCCCAGATGAAGCGTACTGTAAGAAGTTAAAACTGACGAGTAATAAAGACAATAACTGTATAGCCAACCCCATACCAGCAAGCTTAGCAGTGTCATTCATATTACCGACAATGGCGGTATCAATCACGCTTTGTAGCGGCATCGCCAAGTTAGCCAACAATACCGGTAATGCGATGGCGATAATACGCGTATAGCGAGTATCAATCGGTGGTATGGAGCGTGATGGCGTAACAGTTGGCATTGGTTGCTCGTTTATACTTAATGGCTATGGTTGTAGCAGTATATAAAGATAAAAGCACCCAACACTCATTAATTATGAGTCAGGTGCTTTTATTTGTAGCTCACTTCCGTACAGTGAAAAACGGATTATGAGCTTGTTTGAATACTCTTTTATTTAAAGGTTAACTTAACTAAGTTGCTTTAAATATTGTCTTGTTCAAACATTTTTGGGTCATTAAAAGTGACGATTTCTTCTTCAAATTCAGGCTTAACCTTGACCACGAAATCATCACGAGATAGCCCCATACGTAGTGGAATCGAGCTTGCGATATACGTTGACGAATAAGTACCCGCCAGCAAACCGATAAATAGTGCAACCGAGAACCAATAGAGACCGTCACCGCCCAAGAACAGCATGGCTAAAACAACCAGTAACACAGTTGAGATAGTCATGATGGTACGGCGTAACGTTTCTGTTAATGACAAATCAATCGTTTGACGCGGTGTAATACCACGGACGCGGCGGAAGTTTTCACGAATACGGTCATAGACAACGATCGTATCGTTCAAGGAATAACCGATCAAGGCTAAGATAGCCGCCAAAACAGTTAAGTCAAACGGAAAGCCAAATAGGGCAAAGACACCGATGGTCACGATAGCATCGTGGAAGAGTGACAGCACCGCACCTAGAGACAGCTTGAACTGGAAACGTAGCGCGACATAACCAAGCATACAGACCAAGGCTAAAACCAGTGACATAACAGAGTTTAAGTAGACTTCATTACCTACTTGGCTACCAATGATATTCACATTACTGATTTCAACCGTGTTATTAGGCAATGCTAACGCGGCACTAAGACTGGCATTGAGTCCGTCAATATTGTCAGACTGAGGTGGCAAACGTACCAGTAACTCTTGACGTGTGCCAAGATATTGTACGACAGCATCATCAAAGCCATTATCAGCCAAGGCTTTGACCACTTCTACTTGCTCAGCAGGCTGCTCATAACGTACATCTGCTGAAACACCACCGGTAAAGTCTAGACCTAGATTTAGACCATTAACGGCAATCGCGATAATACTACCAATCACCATGAGTAACGATAAAATAGCCATCGGCTTTTCTATCTTCATAAAGGGAATGATACGTTGATTACCAACGGCTTTGATACCGCCTTCAGCTTGTGCAGCAGCATCCTCAGCGGCATCACTCATCAATTGAGTCTGGTCGACAGGCGTACTTGTCTGTGTGGTCAATTCTTGAGCATTTTGACCGCCACGACGCGTTTTGCTTTTGTCTGATTTCGCCGTCGTAGGATTGTTGGTTTTAGTATTACTACCTTTACCATCACGACGCGGTTTGTTACGGCGGCGCGTACTGTTACTGTTTGAATCGCCATTTGAGCCATTTCGATCTGGATTATTTTGCTGTTCTAGAGGATTATTCTTATCGATCGCCATATGTTTCTCCTAACCGATGCTCAGACGTTTGATAGATTTACGTTTACCGTAAGCAATTTGTACCAGCGCACGCGTTACCAAAATCGCGGTAAATAGCGAGCTGACAATACCAATCGCTAAGGTGATCGCAAAGCCTTTAATCGGACCTGTACCAATCGCAAATAAGATAAAGGCGACCAATAAGGTAGTGATGTTGGCATCGAAGATACTACTAAAAGCGCGATCAAAACCCGCCACAATGGCAGATTTTGGCCGGACGCCATTTGCCAGCTCCTCACGTATCCGCTCAAAAATCAGCACGTTGGCATCGACCGCCATACCAATGGTTAAGACGATACCGGCAATACCGGGTAGGGTCAGTGATGAGCCTAAAATTGACATAATAGCGATGATGATAATGACGTTAATCGCTAGCGCCACGTTGGCAATGACCCCAAACAGACGATAGAAAATAATCATGAACGCAAAGACTAACAAGTAACCAACTTGCGTAGAGAAGAGACCTTTATCGATATTTTCTTGACCCAGTGAAGGACCAATGGTGCGTTCTTCTACAAAGTACATCGGTGCGGCTAATGCGCCTGAACGTAGGAGTAGTGCAAGTTCTGCTGCTTCTGCACTACTATCAAGACCAGTAATGCGGAAAGAGGAGCCTAGTACGGCTTGAATATTGGCACGATTGATGACTTTAGTTTCAGCATAAGGCGTACGTACTTCGACCGTTTCGCCAGTCGCTGGGTCTTCTTCGTAAGTGATTCTTTGCTTATTTTCAATGAATAAAACGGCCATTTGCTTGCCAACAGCAGTACGTGTGGCGTTTTGCATCAGCTTACCGCCAGCACTATCCAGCGTAATACTTACTTCAGGTGAACCGCTCTCATCAATACCCGTCTGTGCATTAGTGACTTTATCACCTGTGACGATAGATTGACGCTCTAGCAATACCGGTGGACCATCAAGCGTCTCAAACGGGAATGCTTCGGTACCAGCAGGAGGAATGCCACCCGTGTAGTTTTCACTGTCCTCAGCCACCATACGGAACTCAAGGTTTGCTGTGCGTCCAAGGACTCGTTTTGCTTCCGCGGTATCTTGTACACCAGGTAATTCAACGACGATACGACTCGCGCCTTGTGATTGTACCAAAGCTTCGGTGACGCCAAGTTCAGCAATACGATTGCGTAGGGTTGTTAAGTTTTGATTGACCGCATAGCTATTGATTTCGTCTAGCGTTGCATCGTTGTATACCAAAATCAGGGCAGGGCCTTGGTCATCAATAGAAGACTGTAGACTAAAAGTATTGCTCATCGAGCCTTGCAAGACATTTTGTGCACGATTACGGGTGTCTGTATCGGCGAAATGTAGCACGATGCCTTGGTTTTCAGTTTTGATGCCTTTGATCGCAATACGTTCAGCCCGTAGGTCACGGCGTACATCACGGCTGGCACTGGTCAGGCGTTGATCGAGAGCCTTATCCATGTCAACTTCTAGCACAAAACGCACACCACCACGTAAATCAAGACCGAGCTTCATCGGTCTAGCACCGATATCACGTAGCCATTGCGGGGTTGTCTGCGCTAAGTTGAGCGCGACCACATAGTCCTCGCCCAAGTTCTGACGCAGTACTTCCTGTGCTTTGAGCTGATCGACCGGGTTATCAAGACGTACCAGCGCGCTGTTGCCCTCAAAGGTGCCGTCATGATTGTTCAAACCAGCGTCTTCGAGTAAGCTTTGAGACTGGGTCAAGATACCATCAGACAGCTGCGTACCTGCTGCTGCACTAGTAATCTGTACCGCAGGTTCATCAGGATAGAGGTTAGGAGCAGCATACAGACCGGCAATGATTAGCACGACGGTAATAAGTAAGTATTTCCAAGCGGGATATTGCATAATCACTTCTTTAAGTTGATAAACTATTGGCGACGCAGGCCACAAGTTAGCAGATGGGAAGTTAGTGAGAGCAATGGTTGAGTGCTTATTTAGCAGCCGTCATGATGCACCATTGCGATCATCCGCGATGATAATAAAACGTAAAAAGGTAAAGCGAAAAGTGACCGTAAATCAGATACGGTCACTTTTATAGCGGTTGCTTTTATAGCTATGACAACTATTCATTAATTATTATCAAAGCCATTGACAATAATTAGACGCTTTCGATAGTGCCAGCTGGCAATACTGAAATAACAGAAGCACGCTGTACTTTGATATCTGTATTATTGTTTAAGCTAACGACTGCATAATCGCCTTCTAATGCTTTGATACGACCCATTAGTCCACCAGCAAAGATGATTTCACTACCGACTGTCAACGCATTGACCATAGCACGATGTTCTTTCGTGCGCTTAGATTGAGGACGGATCACTAAGAAGTAAAAAATTGCAAAAAAAGCAACAGGTAATAAGATTTGACCAAATAGTGATGCAGCACCGGCAGTTTCGGCAGCATGGGCCGCTTGGATAAATAACAACATAATCTCTCTCAGTGAGTCATAGATAATAATAAATTAAACGCATAGTAACAAAAAATCCTAGACTTGGTAACTGTTAATCATAGGCTGAGGATGTTTTTCTTAACGTACTGGCATACTAGCAGTCAATATTTATCCCTACAATCTCTTTGGTGTATAAAATAGGGTGTTGTGAAGTGGAGACTGACTTGGAATATCTAAGGGTTAAATTCATGCAAACTATGCCTCAACACCATCAGAATTATGCAACATAATAAGTATGGTCAAGACAATACTATTAAAAATATCCATTTTAAGCACCCAGTTACATTAAAACTATCCGCTTAAAAACAAATAGCGACTTATTGTGCATTCACATCATCAGTGCTACTATCAAAAGACAATGATTGCCTGTATTTAGTGCGCTCTACTATTAGGCTATAATTGTATCTAATAGAAGGTATGAGAGCAGCATTACTTGACCATTTAGCACGATCCAGTTTTTTATCATAGATGGTTTGCTGTCTGATGTAGTCTGCTAATTATCTTTTTCGATTCCTTTTTTCTCTTTTATGTTTAGGTTACCTAACTTGTCCACCACTTTTATGTTTATACCTCGTTTGTGTCGTCCACGCGCTTGTCGTAAAGACGTCTCTGCTGAACCTCCCCCGACGATGCGCTATTTACAGCGTCTTAGTCTTACTAAATCAGTCTCTAGGCTGTCGGCACTACTAGCAATGCTGATGTTCTTATTGCCTCATTCCGCTTTTGCAGCGGGGGGCGTAGTAACAGAAAGTCTAGTAGCAGAACCGACTGCTGCCAGTGTACTGCTGCTCATATTGTTTGTGCTGATCGCTATTGGTATCTCGTTTATTTGCTCTCTGGCTGAATCTGTTTTGCTGAGCATGACACCATCCTATATTGCGGATGTTCAAGAACGCAATCCAAAAAAAGCAAATATGCTAAGACGATTAAAGGTCGATAATATCGATCAGTCGTTGGCCGCTATTTTGACCTTGAATACAGTGGCTCATACGTTAGGTTCTATCGGAGCGGGTGCTCAGGCTACGATCGTGTTTGGTAGTGCTTGGTTTGGGCTATTTTCTGCCATTATGACGTTGGCTATTTTGTTTTTATCTGAAATTATCCCAAAGACACTTGGAACGGTATATTGGCGTCAGTTAAGTGGCATGGTCGCTTACTTTGTGCGCGGTATCATTTTACTGCTTTATCCGCTTATTTGGATTTCGGAGCGGCTAACGAAACTGCTGGTACGTGGCAAAGAACCACAAGCATTTAGCCGTCGTGAGTTTGCCGCGCTTGCTAGTATTGGTGAAGAGTCTGGGCAAATCGACCCACTAGAATCTCGAATTATTCGCAATTTACTCGCATTTGGTGCTATTAAAGTCGAAGATATCATGACGCCGCGTTCGGTGATGTTGGCGTTTGAAGAAAACAAAACCGTGGCTGAATTGCTGGTTGATCGTCCTAAACTGACTTTTTCACGATTGCCGATTTATGATGGTGACTTGGACAATATTACCGGCTTTGTCTTAAAAACAGATATGTTGTTGGCGAAAGTCAATCATGCTATGCATAAGCCGTTGACCCAATTTAAACGAGACATCACCTTTGTATTTTCAAAGATGAAGTTGTTTGATTTATTGGAGCTCATGCTAAAAAATCGTATTCATATCGCCATTACCGTGGGTGAGTACGGTGAAGTAAAAGGCTTGGTCACCTTAGAAGACGTGTTTGAAACGTTATTGGGTCTTGAGATTGTGGATGAGATAGACCGCGTTGAAGACATGCAGGCGTTAGCACGGCAAATGATGGACAGACGCGTAGAGCGTTTGGGCATGAAACTGAGCGATGATGAGCAGTATGAAGACAGTAATACAGAGAGTAAGTTATAGCGTTGTCATTGATGCGCCAGACATTGGGCTTCTGAGTCATGACAGTACAGTTGACGTATGGTCAGTGCTTTAGAGCAATAAGTGCTGTAGGGTAATAAAGGTGTAAGGCGTTCATAGTAAAATGATATTCGCAATAATTACACAGGGTGTCACATGGCTGTGAGAATTGAGTGATAGGCTAAAATCACTAACAAAGTATGCTGTTAAAAGTTTTAAGCAAACGCGTTAATAAAAGGTTAGCGTCCAGCGGGGCGTTATATTTATCATATCTTTTTATATTGAACTGACTATAGCCATCTATCATTAAATAGTAAACAGGTGCTAAACGTCAATTAATGCCAACGACAACAACGAAAACGGTATCGTTAAGGATTATCATGAAACGACTATGGGGAAAAGGGCTGTTGGCTCTACTGCTAAAAAGTGCTGGCGCAACAGCAGTGGTTGCTGTGGCAAGCACCGTAAGCATCACTGCGCAAGCCGCGACCATGACCGAAGATTTGGTACAAAGCTATGCAGCAGCCATGAAGTCATCAGCGAATAATAAAAGCATCAATCAAGTCGCCGGTCTTGTCTCTGACGATGCGCTGATTTCATTGTCAAGAAAAGGTAAGTCTACCAGCTTAGACAAAGATGCCTACTTGAAACTACTGCAAAACAGTTGGAATGACACGTCCAATTATCGTTACGATATTTCTGTAGATAACGTTGTCATCACTGGTAATCAGGCCAAAGCTAATGTTACGACCAATGAAAGCTGGGTAAAAGACGGTCGCAATGTGTCGTTTGTCACTACCTCGCGAGTGACTTTGACGTTGTCTACTGGCAATGCAGTTCTGCTACGCGCTGTATCACAAGTGGCTATTAATTAAGAATTTAGTACTTATAGTTAGTGCTTATAACCAGTAGTTATGGCTTAGCGTGCATGTTCAGCGCTGAGCTATAAAAAAGATGATAATTACTCAAAGTTATATTAGCTACTAGTTCGAACGTGCAATTTTTATGCATGTCGTCGTAACTTTTAGAGTATCGGCTGATTATTATCTTTTATATTAGGCTAGTCTTTGCTTAACATTGCATACTATACTAGCCATCAATATTACCTTATCAATTCTTGTCGTTAGGAAACTTCCAATACCATGTCTACTGTGCTCTCAAACTCTCGCTCATTTATTGCCTTACCATTGACGCTTGCGGTAACGACTTTACTTATCAGTGCTTGTAGTAATACGTCAGCGGTAAAAAATAAGGGCATGACCAACAGCTCAGCTGTGGTTACCAAACGTCCTACCAATCAAGTCGCTAACCCAAGCACTAATGCTGATTATTCAACGGCATTTTTGGATGCTGAAAGCTTAGATGAGCTTGCGGATTTGCTAGAAGCGACCGATATGACGATGGTTGAAGGCAATAAGCTTGCTATTCAACAATACGGGGACTTATGGAATCGCCTACGTGCGGGCTATCGCATGAATGGTGGTCAGCCTGTTTATAATCAGCGTATCGAAGGGCAGAAGGGTTGGTTTACCAGCAGACAGGACTATCTAAATCGCTTAACGGCGCGTGCCAGTCGCTATCTATACCATACCGTGCGAGAAGCTGAGCGTCGTAATATTCCCACTGAACTTGCGTTACTGCCCGTGATTGAGAGCTCCTATGATCCAAGTGGTACCAGTAGTGCTGCTGCCGCAGGTCTATGGCAGTTCATTCCGAGTACGGGTCGTATTTATGGTCTCAATCAAAGCAGTAGTTATGATGGCCGCCGTGATGTCATCGAATCAACGCGCGCTGCTTATGACTTTTTAACAGCTCTACACAATCAATTTGGTAGTTGGGAGCTGGCATTAGCCGCTTATAATGCTGGCCCTGGTCGTGTGCAAAAAGCAATCGATGCCAATGCGGCTCGCGGTTTACCAACTGACTATTGGTCACTCAGATTACCGACTGAGACCATGAACTATGTACCGCGCTTTTTGGCAGTGGCTGAAATTGTGGCAAAACCTGAGCAATATGGCGTTTATCTGCCCGCTATCGCCAACCGCCAGCATTTCCGTAGTGTGCCAGTGAACTATGGCGTTAGCTTAGCCGAAGTGTCACAAGTGACAGGCGTTAGTTATGATGAACTAGAAAGGCTGAATACCGCACTGACGTCAGCCCGTGTTGATTCTTCAGGCCCGCAGCGTATTATCATTCCGAATGATGTGAGTCTCAATACTGACGCAAAATTAAGCTCGTTAAGAGGCAACGGTAGTAGCAATGTCATCGCTACCAGCAACACGAATCCTAACGCACCAACGACACCAAGCTACAATAGCAAGCCCTATACCGGAACGTCATTGCCTTCTACAGGCAGTGCGCTTGCGGATTATGCGGCGAGTGCCAGTGTGCCTCAGCAAACGACCAGTTATATTTCACCATCAGTCACGCCGACGAGCAGCTCTGTCTATAGCAACAATGCTGTGCGTACTGAGCCGCCTTTGACTACGGCAGAAACTAACAAAATCAATGCAGAGCTCAAAAGCAGCAACAGTTTACCGACTACTTCTGCACAGATTACCCAAAACAACACTATCGTCCAAGAGCCGCCGCTAAGCAAAGAAGAGCGTGACTTTATTGCCAATCAAATTCGAAGCAATACCGCTGAGACCAACGTCATCAATGCGGATGGTAATATCAACCTTTCCGCAGTACAGACACAGCAGTCTATTTTAGAAGCACGCGGTGAAGAGAAAAAGCTGAGTTTTCCAAAGACATCAGTCAGTAAGCCAAAACCACAAGGCACACGTACCACTTATACCGTAAAACGTGGCGATACTTTATCAAATATCGCCAGTCGTGCTGATGTAAGCTGGCGCGATATCGCTGAATGGAACCAAATAGATGCCAGCGCTAAGCTATTGTCTGGCAGTACGTTATACTTGTATAGTGCCAAAACTATTGAGCCATTAAGCAGCAGTAGCGCCACCGTCGCAAGCCAGCCTGAGAGTTATGTGGTACAAGGTGGCGACACCCTAATTGGTACGGCCAACCGCTTTGGTTTGTCTGTGACACAGTTAGCAAGTTACAACAACCTAAGCAGCCGTGCTGACTTACTTAGAGGTCAAAAGCTGTGGTTGATACCAGGTAAGGTGACCGCTCCAGCAAGTACACCTGCTGCGCCATCGACTAAACCAAGTAAGTCGTCGACTGCGACCAAAAATTATAAAGTGAAAGCAGGTGATGGGCTAATTGCCTTAGCACGCCAATTTAACATCTCAACTGAAACCTTGGCGAGCCTTAATAACATTGGTACGACTGATTCATTGTATGTGGGTCAGACACTGAAAGTACCGGCCAGCGTTGAGTTTAATTCTACTAGTAATAGCACTAGTGCCAGTAGTTCGACTAGCCGCGCAAGCTCTTCAGTATCAACGACCAACTATAAAGTAAAATCAGGTGATACCTTGATTGGCATTGCGAACAGTGTGGGGGTCAGTGCGGCAGAGTTGGCTGCGGTCAATAGCAGTTTTGATGCTAAGGCACGTCTACAACGCGGTCAAACAATTAAAGTCCCAGCGTCTAAAGAGTTGGTTGATCGTCAGTTGAATGATAAGTCGGTCAGTTATAAAGTGAAATCAGGGGATACCTTAACGGGTGTCGCTCAACGTTACAATATCGGTTTGGGTGATTTGGCAGCAGCCAATAATTTAAAAACCAACTCCAATTTGATATTGGGTCGCACCATTACCATTCCTGCTAGCGGTAGCGCTCCTGCTACTAGCAGCAATCAAAGCAGCAGCAGTTCTGCCAGTACTACGGCTGGTACAGTAAGTAGTAATGGCAAAAAACTGGGCGACACTGAGAGCTATAAAGTGAAATCAGGTGATGGTTTAATCGCGCTGGCGCGTCAGTTTGGCGTTTCAGTCGAAGATTTGGCGGCGACCAATGATCTTGCGACCAATGCTCAGCTACAACGTGGACAAACCATCAAAGTGCCTAAAGTAACAGTCAGCTATACGGTTGGTTCAGGGGATAGCTTGATTGGTTTGGCTCGTAAATATGGCGTATCAACGCAAGAGCTGGCTGATATGAATAAAATAAAAGCCGACACGATGCTACAGCGCGGTCAGCGTTTGACCGTCCCCAACCGTTGATTTTAAAGAAGCTTTAACTAAAAAAGCTGCTCTATATAAGAGCAGCTTTTTTTTGTCTATTTTAGGATGGGACAATGAACTTAAATAGTTAAGGGATAAAACTATTGCTCAAGTTGTGCCATGACGTCAGCAGAGAAATTCACATTGCTATAAACTTCTTGTACGTCATCGATGTCTTCTAGCATATCAATCATTTTCATAACTTTTTCGGCATCATCCACATTGTCTATCTCAGCAGTGGTTGAGGGCGACATGGTCACTTCCGCATTGTCAGAGATGAGACCTGCAGCATTAAGTGCATCTTTGACTTGACCGAAAGTTTCCCATTCGGTGATGACCAGCAAGCTATCACCATCATTTTCGATATCAAGCGCACCAGCATCTAGGGCGACCAACATCACTTCGTCTTCTAAGCTTGTATCATTAAAAGTGATTTCACCGCGCTTAGTAAACAGATAGGCCACTGAGCCTGAGGTGCCAAGATTACCCTCATTTTTGGTAAACGCGTGGCGTACTTCGCTGACGGTACGGTTAAGGTTGTCAGTCATGGTTTCGACCAGCACCGCCACACCGCCAACGCCATAACCTTCGTAGCTGACTTCTTCCATGTTTTCGTTATCACCGCCGCCCGTACCGCGATCGACAGCACGGTTGATCGTGTCGCGGGTCATATTGACTGATAATGCTTTTTCAATAACGGCACGCAAGCGTGGGTTTTTGTCAGGGTCTGGGTCACCTTGCTTGGCAGCAGAAACAATTTCACGAATAATCTTGGTAAATACTTTACCTTTTACCGCATCTTGACGGGCTTTACGGTGTTTAATATTTGCCCATTTTGAATGGCCTGCCATATGACATCCTTAAATTTTTACGTGGTATTTATGGTGTGAATAAAAAGAGTATGAATGATGATTTTTGACACTTAACGAGCTATTTTAATTATATGATTGACCTGTTTTTCTAAGGTAATTGGCTTACTTACAAGTTAACAATTTGTATGTCGTTCGCAGTGCTTTTTTGCTACACTATTATTCTTTGTATTATGGCTACCTATATAACTGTCTATCAAACCTGATAATAGCTATTGGTACTCATAAGCTGTCGCGTATTATAAACCACTTTTGCGCATTTTGACCAATCTTAGCTTGTTCCTGCTAGCCTAAATCGTTCGGTTTTTTAAAACCATTGATCTTGTGACTCTATTGACTCTATGAAGCAACCAAATAACGAAGCTATTACTCACTTGCGTAACCGCATTCATATCATTGTCGAAGGCACAGATACCCGTATGGGTAAGCTTTTCGATGTCGTATTATTGATAGCGATTTTGACCAGTGTTGGTGTTGTGATGCTGGATAGTGTGTTATATATGCGTTTGCAATATGGTACGCTGTTTTTTTATGCGGAATGGTTTTTTACCATTTTATTTACCATTGAGTATGCTTTACGCTGGTTTTCAGCACCCAATCGTTTTCGTTATGCCTTTAGTTTTTTTGGGATAGTAGATTTATTGTCCGTTCTACCCAGTTATTTAAGTCTATTGTTCGTGGGCGTACAGTACTTATTGGTCATACGTATTTTACGTATTTTGCGTATCTTTCGCGTACTTAAGCTTAAAGCCTATATGCAACAAGCGGGCTTCTTGGCCTCGGCACTTAGAACCAGTCAGCAAAAAATCACCGTGTTTTTCTTATCACTGGTTTTATTGGTAACGATTTTTGGCTCGATTATTTATGTGGTAGAAGGTCCCGAAAACGGCTTTACCAGTATTCCGCTTTCTATCTATTGGGCGGTCGTTACCATGACCACGGTCGGTTATGGTGATATGTCACCTAAAACACCGCTAGGTCAAGCGATTGCGAGCATGGTCATGATTACAGGTTATTCGATCATTGCGGTACCAACGGGTATTTTTACCTCTGAGCTGGCTCGGAATATGCGCCCACAACTCAATCCAATCACCTGTCCGAATTGCGGAAAATTTGGCCATGCAGTCAGTGCCACTTTTTGTGATCGCTGCGGCCATGCATTGCATGTGTAATGCACACTCGTCTTTCTAATTAGGTCAACTAATTGGTTATATATTGAGCGACCAGCGGTGACAGATCGATCTCGACACCCAAATTGACCAAGTTCCAATATTGTCCTGATACGGTGCGATCCAGCATCATCGTCGTGGCTGAAGGTTGAAATTGCCCAAAGTATTTTAATGAGGTGCGCATTTGGCTGATTGCTTCGTGATGAACTTGGCTGCTGCCAAAATCAAAAGCCCCTTCTTGATAAGGTGCAATGGAGAGCGGCTTCATCCCGATAGCCAGCCACTTTTCATAGAATTCACCTGGCACATTTTTATCATCCTCACGGCGAATGTCAAGAGCGATTAAGTCTTGCTCAAGTGCGGTAACATCGCCTTTGACGGCATGTTGCGCGAAGCGGCGAAACAATTGAACCTCACTATGGCTATAGCTGCGAATGCCACCAAAGTCGTAAGCCACGACACTGCCGTCATGACGAAACGCAAAGTTACCAGGGTGGGGGTCACAGTGCATGCGATATAAGCCAAACAGTTGGCCGGCAGTAAAATGAAATAGACGCTCAGCGATTTTCTGTTTAATCTCATTATCCCACGTTGCGGCGACTGTCAACGTTTCACCCATCTCTTCCGTCAACGTCAAAATTCGCCTAGTAGAATGGCTATTGACGACTTTAGGGATAATAAGCCCTTCGTCCTCAGCATGAAAAGCACCAAAGACCTGTAGGTTGTGGGCTTCTTTGACGTAGTCCAATTCATCGTGCAAGCTTTGGCGAATCTCGTTAAAGAGTTGCTCTTGTAATTGCTTGCTCATGTTTAGAACGCCAGCGATTTTCAGTGCCATACGGACTTGCTTAAGATCGCTATCACAGTTTTCATCCACGTCGGGGTACTGTACTTTGACGACGACTTTTTGCCCAGAAGGTAAAATAGCCTTGTGCACTTGTCCAATGGAAGCGGCGGCAAATGGTGTTTCTTCAAACATGGTAAATAGCTGATCAACAGGGGCTTTGAGCTCACGTTCGATTTGTGCCCGTATTTGCGCATAAGGCATGGGCGGCGCATCTTTTTGTAACTTCTCCAAAGCGGTCGCCACTTCAGGGGGAAACACGTCTTTATATTGTGAGGCGATTTGTCCCACTTTCATCACCGCGCCTTTCATTTCACCAAGCGTTTCGGCTATCTGAATACCCACATCTTGCATCAAGTCTGAGCGTGCCTGCAGACGTTTTTCTTCGTCACTTGAGAGGTGCCTTAATGAGTTTTTAGCTGCTTTTCCAGCAATACTGGCTGTCATACCAGCCAGTTTCATAAAGCGTTTTCCGGACGATTTTGCCATTCATATCACCATGCAGGGGTTTATTTATCAAACCATAATTTTATTATTTTGAGTAAGCAATTGCTGTTTGACTCGTGTGCTAAAGATAAGGTTGTCTTGCACGAATGAGTTTTTTCTTTCTGTATGACTTTCTCAATATATTTGAGCAACTTTACTATAAATATCCACTATAAAGCATTAATCGGTCAGGTTTATCGCATACATATTAGTCAGCCAATAATCCAATGCCATCTGATAGCCCCTATGTCCTAAGCCACAAATGACGCCTGTTGCAATATCGCTTAAATAAGAATGCTGCCGAAAGGCTTCACGGGCGTGCACATTAGACAGATGCACCTCGATAAAAGGTTTTTGTGTGGCCAATAACGCATCTCTTAGGGCAACCGAGGTGTGAGTGAATGCAGCAGGATTGATAATGATGGCGTCTACTTGTGCCGCTCTATCTGCCAGCAATCCGTAATGCTGAATATCATCAACGAGCGTACCTTCGTGATTTGACTGTATGCAAATCAGCTTAACACCATAATTGGCAGCGCGGTCAATTAAGTGCTGCTCAATATCAGCCAGCGTCATATGACCATAAATATCCGGCTCACGCTTGCCCAGTAAATTGAGATTGACCCCATTAACCAATAATAATTTATGGGTCAGCATTATTTCTGCTGATTGACTAGCAGGTTCTAATGTCGCTGCTGACTGAGAAGAGGTCGTCATAATGCTCTCTATCGCTATTGGATGGTATGGATAATTGATAAGTTATTAATCAGTAGTAGGGTTCAAAAATCAAGAAATGACGCGCTAAAACCAATCTTATTTCATTATGATAACAGCTTGCTAGTAGGGTTATAAAAAAATTACATGAAAAATCAATCTAAGTTTTAAAAACCATACTAAAAGTCTTTATGTTGCTAAAAACCCGTGCTATGATATTTTTTAAGCAATCTATATTACGAATTTGTTACTAGTGCTCTAATATCATCAATGCGAGCTTATATATAAGCTGTCTAACGTAAGTTATAGTGAATATAAAAGCTATTTTGGTATTAGTAAAAGGTAATGGCGAAACACTGCAATCTACAGGGTTCAGCTAAGTATATATTCAGACGATAGTGTTTAACGTAGTAAGGTTTAATTCTGATTTCACAATCTTAGACCCCGTTTATATGCAATGTTGCAAAGGAATTTGGGGCTAAGCGACTTTTTTAGGAAGTAAATTATGTCAGCTCGTGAGCAAGGTATCGTAAAGTGGTTTAATGACTCAAAAGGCTTTGGTTTCATTCAACGTGATAGCGGAGAAGATATTTTTGTCCATTTTCGTGCGATCCAAGGTGATGGTTATCGCTCTCTAAAAGATGGCGAAAAAGTTGAATTCAGCGTTGTCGAAGGTGATAAAGGCCTTCAAGCTGAAGAAGTCAGAAAAACAGAAGAGTAGTCGAGACAGTCATTAGCGCAGTTTAGTTGCAATGTCTGGATAAACTACTGATATACTACTGAGTCAAGCCCGTCTTATCTTACCTATGTTGATTTTAATTCATCATTATGGGTGAGGTTAGGCATCGGGTTTGGCTTTTTTTATGCTTACCAATGCATGATTTTTATCGTTATTGGTAGCGATATACAGCGAGGCTAAGGCTTAGCATAAGCTTGTCACTGATTGAAAAATACAAGCAATTCATATAAAAGGATGATTTTTTGAGTAACTTCACAACGTTTACTGATTTACCACTCTCTGCACCGACCTTACGCGCGGTAAGTGATTTAGGTTTTACTGAATTGACCCCTATTCAAGCGCAGATATTACCGCACACCTTGGCAAATCAAGATGCTATCGGACAGGCACAAACGGGTACTGGTAAGACGGCAACGTTTTTGTTAACTATTATGGAAGCATTACTCAAGCGTCCTTTTACCAATGATGAAGAGCGCTATCTAGGTGAGCCACGTGCAGTGATCATGGCACCGACCCGTGAGCTTGCACAGCAGATATTTGACGATTGTATTGCTCTGACCAAATATACTTCGCTACACAGTGTTTGTATTATGGGTGGCACAAATTATGAAACCCAGCAGCACGAGCTTGACCGTCAATATGTTGATATTTTAGTGGCGACACCTGGTCGTCTGATTGATCTGGCCAATAAAGGCATGGTCTATTTGGATCGAGTAGAAGTGCTGGTACTAGATGAAGCAGATCGCATGCTGGATATGGGTTTTATTCCAGATATCAAGCGCTTGGTCGGTCGGATGCCTTCTAACACCGATCGCCAAAGTTTATTATTCTCTGCCACTTTCAACCAAGATGTGATGAACTTAGCGTATCGTTGGTTACATGAGCCGCAATTTGTCGAAATTGAGCCTGAGCATAAAACCAGTGAATTGGTCGATCAACACTTTTATCTATTAACAGAAGATCAAAAATTAGAAGCTTTGCAGCGTATTATCAGTGATGCCGCTGTCGATAAAGTCATTGTCTTTGCCAATCGCAAAGACCAAGTGAAGCGTCTCTATCACAAGTTGCGTCAAGGACATAAAATTGTGATGTTATCAGGCGATGTCATTCAGCAAAAACGCGAAAAATACTTGCAGCGTTTTAAAGATGGTCATGCTTCTATCTTGGTCGCCACCGATGTCGCAGGGCGTGGTATTCATGTGGATGATATTAGCCACGTGGTCAATTATACCTTGCCTGATCAGCCAGATGACTACGTACACCGCATTGGTCGTACGGGCCGTGCTGGACAGACTGGTATCAGTATTAGCTTCGTTAGCGAAGATGATGCTTTTAACTTGCCTGCGTTAGAGAAGCACTTAGATACCAAGTTTACGCTTGAGCAATGGCAGGAGTAATTGGTCTAACTTAGGATTTATCTTGATATAGTCAGTTCAATATAAAAAAGAGACAGCGTGACTGATATAAATTTTTTGTAGCCTCTGTCTGTGTAGACACAGCAAGTAAGAAAAATTTGTACCAGTCACGCATTTTATAATGTCGTGTATCTATTTTATTTAGTATCGACTATAGCTTTGTATGAATAAAAAAGCCCTTAACGTCATGATTGATGTTAAGGGCTTTTTTTGATTATGACTTTTGATTCTTTATTCAGCAGATTCTATCATCGCTTCATGATGATTTTGCATGTCTGCTTCGCTGGTCATACTGTCCATATCGTGCATGCTATGATTCATGGTGTCATCCATAGGGGGTGTCATGTCATGATTCATTTGGCTCATATCATGATGGGCATTGGTATCTGCATCAGTCGTCGTCGCAGAATGGCTGCCATGATTCATCGATCCATCCATGGGCATGTCCATCATTTGTGAATCATTCATTTGCATATGATCGCCATGCATATTGGACATATCATGCCCACCATGCATATTTGCCATGACTAAGGGCACGACAATGACGGCCATACCTGACACTACCATCAGTGCGCCATTCATCTGGCGTAGACGAAAGCGTCCAATCTTGTCGCGTAGCCAGCCAACGGTTTCGTGTGTCGCAACCAGCATTGGTACTGTGCCCAGACCAAAGACGAACATCAATGCTGCACCGCTTAATGGGTCATGGGCAACCACTGCAATCAGTAGAGCGCCGTAAACCAAACCGCAAGGCAAAAATCCCCACAACAGACCAGCGGCTAATGCTCGTGGAAAGGTGTTTAAAGGAAACACTTTTTGACGCAGTGGACTGAGATACTGCCAAAAACGCATACCATAGCGCTCAAGTTTGGTCAAAAATGGCGCGCCAAGCATGGTCACACCAACAAAAACCAGCACAAGACCTAATAAGATACGCGGCATATTATTGCCTCGCATCAATGGCTCTAATACTGTCGTACCAATCAGACCTGCGACTAAACCCAATAGCGCGTAGCTGCTAAGACGCCCTAAATGATAAGTGGCCACAAGAGCGCGGCGTTTGGCGGGGCTAACGTCTTTCATAGACAGACCAAAAGCCGTCACCAAACCGCCGCACATACCTAAACAATGCGGTGAACCAAAAAATCCCATTAGTAATGCCGCAACGAGTAAAGCTGTGGTCATGGGGTACTTCTCCTAAAAATGGCGAAAGGTGAGCCTACTTTTATAGTTGGTCACTGAGAAAAAAATGAACAGCAAGGCGTGCAAAGGCAAAATGTTTTTAAAGCTATGTTTTGGGTGTGCTATCAATATCAGCAGGCGCAATCGCCGTGATATCAGTATGAGCTGATTGGTCATTGACAGCATCATCCACTGGGATGGTACTGTCAATTTGCGTACTTGGTGCTGACGGCTCATGAGCTTGCATGGTTTGTCGACGTTCTTGACGATCATCTAATATAATGCGTTGTGAAGCATTGTCTAAGTCTTCAAATTGGTTTGATTTGACCGCATAACGCACTGCCCAGATGGCGACCACAAACAGCATTAAACTTAGTGGAATTAATAAAAATATACTGAGCATGGCAAACCTCTTGAATAGCAGTTTCTGACATTATAATACACTTGTCATCAGTGTAATGGATGACTTGTAGAGGTAAAAGTGATGTAGCGAATCCTTGGAAAATATAAGTCACGGAAACCAACCATGGCATGAACCAATTATTGACGTTATTGCACAGGCGTTTTTGCGGCATTACCTCTGGGTGTCAATAGCTGTTCGGACGTCACGTCATTCGCATGGCGACAGTCTATCTGCGGACGTATCACATCTCGCAAGTAGGCCGCGATTTCGTAAACGGCACGCCGTGAGTGACTCAGGTTTTGTGCTGGTTTCATCCAATCACGCCTGACGGGTAATGGTGCCTCGATGGGAGTGCTATTGATACCATTTAGAGAAAATTGTCTGCGGGCACGTGCCATATGGTAGCCATCAGTAATGAGATAAACATGATGTAGCGGAATGCGCTTAGCCGTAAAGCGGGCATTTTCGCACGTATTCATACTGGCGTTTTCGCTTATCAGACCATCAATGCCATGCTCGATGAGCCATTGACCGAGCCAAGGTGCTTCGGCACCACTGAGAACAATAGGCAAGGGTAAATCATGATAAGCAGTGGCAGCGGTACGAGCACGATTGAGACTGTAATTATTGAGGATAATTTGGTTGTCGTGATCGTTGGTTAGACCACCACCCAAAACCACATAAGCGGTAGGTGGAGAACTCTTTGCGACCGATGGCATGCTGGGCAATGGCAAAAGCATAAATACATAAACGACCGCTTGCGAAAATAGCGGAGTGAATAGGCTAATGAGCACTAAAATGACAGAGGTTGAGCCGAGCAAAAAGGTGACGTTAATGATGCGAAACAGCTTCACCATACGTTCGGCTGATCGCAAATAGTATCGCCATAATCGCTTAGATAATAGCCGCTTAGACCACATGCTCATCATACCCAATGGAGCCGTCTGCATTTATCCAAACAGGCTCACGCGATAACTGAATGGCAAATTTTTCATATACGGTAGCAGCGATATAGCGCTGAGCTGTCGCCACATCATCTTGGGTTGCTCGATAAGGGGTGTGATTGGTCAGCACCAGTGCTTGCTGCTGATGGGTGACAATAGGGGCGATACCGCCACCTTTTAAACCAGCCTGTTCAATCAACCAACCAGCAGCAACCTTTACCATTGCCTCGGGCATAGGGTAGCCAACGATAGCAGGATAAGTCTGTTGTAGGGCAGTAAACTGTGCTTGAGGAATAATAGGATTCTGAAAAAAACTGCCACAATTAGGCAGCTGCTTAGGATCAGGGAGTTTTTGCTGACGAATATCGATGATCGCTTGCATGACGTCGGCGGGAGTGGGTTGCTCACGATGTTGCTGTTCAGCATAGCGCTGCGCCACTGTGTACACATCGCCATAATTAGCTAGAATTCTGCTGGTATCGGTATGCAATCTAAAGCCAACGCGGCTGATCAACCATGTATTAGGCGTGCGCTTAAAAATACTATCGCGATAGCCAAACTGGCAGTCTGTCAGCGATAGACGATGCCACGTTTGAGTTGGCAAATGATAAGCACGGACGTATTGTAAACAGTCCTCTAGTTGGACACCGTAAGCGCCGATGTTTTGTACTGGTGCTGCACCCGTTAGACCAGGTATCAGTGCCAGATTTTCTAATCCATACCAGCCTTGCTCAACAGTATGAACCACTAAATCATGCCAGTTCTCACCCGCCATCACCTCAATATCAACATAATCGTCAGTTTGAGTAGTCAGATGAATACCACGCATCTGTGGCTGTAATACCGTCGCCGTTAACTGCGCGGGCAATAACACGTTGCTACCGCCAGATAAGACGAATAACGATGGCTTATGCCCAGAATTATTGACATAGCTTGTCATAAAAACGTCTAGCTGCGCCTCGTCTGTCAAGGTCACGACAGCGTCAGCGACACAGGCCAACGCCATAGTATTACCATGCGACAAATCGACCGCCTGAGCACTGAATAAGTCAATCGGTAACTCAGTTGATACAGGGTGTTGGTCGCGGGATTCAAGATGCACAGCTGAGGTCATAACATAGCCTATGGGGCAAATAAACAAAAAATGATGCGGTGTTTATTATAAAGGATACAGTCTATAAAAGTAGCATAAATATGGACGGTCTCGCTAGCAAGTCTTCCAACTTTCGATCCAAGCCTGTGCGCTTGACTCAATCCGTTCAATCACTTCTTCAAAGGCATCGCTATCGCCTTTATAAGGGTCGGGCACGTCATCGCCGCCATAAGTAGGGTCTTCTTCACTGAATAACGCCAACTTTGCTAAATTGTCATCTGTATCCGATAGACTGTCTTTAATGGCTTGTAGGTCGGCTAAATTTTGCGTGTCCATTGCCAGTATTAACTCAAAATTACGAAAGTCATCAGCACTTACTTGGCGGGCAACCAGTTTGTTGATTTTGTAACCGTATGCTTTTGCATGGCGCTGTGCACGCTCATCTGGCGCATGACCAATATGCCAGTCGCCAGTGCCTGCTGAATCTACCTTGATCGATAAGCCTGCAATCGCCGCTTGCTGACGAAAAACTTCCTCAGCAGTTGGTGACCGGCAAATATTCCCTAAACAAACCAATAATACGGACGATGGGGTACAAGTTTTCATCAGCATAATATGACCTTTTCTTACAACAAAAAAAACATGCCATAAAAAACCGGCATTGATGATGCGGTTTATGAGCATGCTATCTAGTAGATAAATAAGTAATCAGCGTAACGCTTAATACCTTGAATGGCAAGGGTAGAAGCTAAACAATAGGGTCACGCAAGCGATTATCTCTAAAAGCAGCTCAGCCTTTAGAGATAGAATGATTTATTAACGTTAGTATAGTCGGTTTAATTTGAAAGTGGTACAAGGCAACCGAATGCAGAGGTATAGGTCATACTTCAAGCGGGGTTAACGCTGTCACACTTTTATAGTGGGTTTGACTATAGCTGTTAGTCTTGTTTGTTCTTAAAACGTTGTATGTCGCGGCGCTCTTTCTTATTGGGTTTGTTATCAGGGCGGGCAAGGTTGGCAAGTTTGCGCTGCTCAGCATGATAAGCACGACGCTCTTCGCTCTCTTCAGTCTCTGAATACAATACTTGCGCGGCAATTGCATTACCACGTTGCGCTGTTAGCGATTCGACAATGACGGTTTTTTCAGTCATGGCGGTGGCTGAGCCTTGGCGAATACTCAATTCATCTCCAACGGCAATCTCTTTGCTGGTCTTTACACGACTACCTGCATAATGTACTCGTCCGCTCTCGATGGCTTCTTTGGCAAGAGTACGGGTGCGATAAAAACGCGCTGACCATAACCATTTATCAAGACGCATACGCACAGCATCAGGTTGGCTATGGCTGGGTTGATTGTGGTTTTTATTGTGTTTACTCATCAAAACCTCATAGATATCAATAAAGTAAGATAATAATGGTGCTTTTTTTGCCAATTGAAAGAGCAGAAAGCTATTAAAATATGTAAAAGTAGATTTTCATCGCCAATAGTGCTGAGCATGGAAGCTTCGACTTAGCTATTGATGTAACATGCATAGCAGTCGCTCAATTTATGCTTTATATAAAATCATTTACACCATTGTTTCTCACAGGGTATACCATCATGGTTGCCATCCATTTTTGTGTTGGGGCAGTGGTTGGAGAAGTAAGTCGCTTCTGCACAGGATGTCATCTGGGAGCAATGTTTTCTACCGTCACACGAAAAGCTTGCCACGGTTGTTTGTGACGCTAATACTGGATTTACCACTGAAACTGATGATGAAGTTGCCTCTAAATCGACATAGGTTGGTGATATATCATCGAAGTCAGTAGATGTGAAAGCACCATTAGCAGAACGGTCAGCCATAACTTCAGTGGTAGGAGTGTTCATGGCGTCTTTAGGTTGAAGCATCCTATAACCCACAAGTGCTAAAACGAGCAATATAACGGTTATTAATATTTTCTTAATCATCGTTCAGTACCTGTTTATAACCGCTACATTATTTTATAACCGCTACATTATAATCACTATAAGTTAATTATTTCTACAAACGAACAACCTCTACGAATTTATTAATGGCCATTTTTTAATCCATTAAAAAACGGCCATGTTAGAGGATGGTTTATCGCTATTCTGTTTATTTCAAAAACAGTTGATAGCCGATATTGTCGGTAATAGTCGTACAGTCATAGCCGATATCAAGTAGGGCGTCTTGTAATAAACGTGAATTACTTTCAGAGGCTTGTAGACCAACCAACACACGGCCTTCAGCAGCACCATGATTGCGGTAATGGAACAAGGTAATATTAAAATCATCGCCCAGCTTTTCTAAGAAAGTAAGCAACGCCCCGGGACGTTCAGGAAAGGCAATCTTTAACAGTTGCTCATTTTCGACATGTGCGTGACCACCAATCAAATGACGGATATGTGATTTGGCAATATCATCATCGGTTAGGTCATGCGCGGTATAACCATCATCTGCCAACTGATTGCTGATGGTTTTGCGTTCTTTATCCCCTTCTTTTAGGGCGATACCGACGAATATCGCCGCAGGTTCCATCGAGTCTGGTGATTTTTTGCTATCGGCACGGTAGTTAAATTCAGTGATATTACGTCCATGTAGGCTACGGCAGAAGTTTAAGAACGCCCCAGTTTGCTCAGGAATCGTTACGGCAAAAATGGCTTCTTTTTTCTCACCAATTTCAGTACGCTCAGCGATATAACGCAGGCGATCAAAATTCATATTGGCGCCGCAAATAATACCGACGCAGTTTTTACCTTGTAGATTATGAGCTTCAATGTATTTTTTCATGCCAGCAACAGACAGTGCACCGGCGGGTTCAACGATACTACGGTTTTCTTCAAAAATGTCTTTAACAGCGGCACAGACTTCATCATTACTACAAGTAACGACCTCAGGTTCGACCACAGGACCTGAGTTATCACTTTTTTGAGTACGTACTACCTCAAAAGGCAACTCGCCAATTTGCGCAACGGCCACACCATCGACGAAGAGTCCTACTTGCTCAAGTTTCACGCGTTCATTCGCTTCGAGTGCGGCTTTTAAGCAGGCTGATTGTTCCGCTTCTACGGCGATGACTTTGACATGCGGCGCCACTTCTCCTAAGAATGCGGCGACACCTGAGATGAGACCACCACCGCCAACTGCGACGAAGACGTAATCCATATTACGCCATTGTTGGGTCAGCTCAAGTCCAATGGTGCCTTGTCCGGCGATGACCAGCTCATCATCGTAAGGTGGAATAAAGGTTAGGCCCTCACGCTCAGCACGATCAATCGCATAGCGGTTGGCTTGGTCAAAGCTATCACCATGTAAGTCGACATTTCCGCCCAGTGCTCTCACCGCATCCACTTTGATATCGGGTGTGGTGGTCGGCATGACAATGATGTTGTTAAGCGATAATTTGCGCGCAGAGTAGGCAACCCCTTGTGCATGGTTGCCCGCTGAAGCACAAATGACACCGCGCGCTTTTTGCTCATCGCTCAATTGGCTAATGCGGTTATAAGCACCGCGTAATTTAAAGGACTTGACCGGTTGTAAATCTTCGCGTTTAAAACGAATATCATTAGCAAAACGTTGGGTCAGCTTGGGTGCCGCTTCTAGTGGCGTTTGAATAGCAACGTCATAAACGGTGGCTTGCAAGATGGCTCGTACCCAGTGTGACAGCATAATGATTCCTAAAAAAGTGAATATAAAAACGAAATAGATTAGCCTATGCTGATTTTAACTATCTTGCAAGACACAATTGCAGTTTTTGCATGATTTAAAATTTTGATGAAAGATGAGGTTGGTTGTCGATAAATATTTTATTAAAAAACATTGAATTATTTCCATATGTCTATATTATTGGACATATGGAAATAACTAATGCTATCGCAAGCTTTGCGGCGCTCTCTCAAGATACTCGTCTTAAGGCTTTTAGGTTGCTTGTTAGTCAAGAGCCTGAAGGTCTGCCTGCGGGTGAAATAGCCCGTCAATTGTCAGTGCCACATAACACCATGTCAGCGCACCTATCGGTGCTGGCACGAGCGGGGTGGGTAGTCTCTCAACGGCACAGCCGGCAGATAATCTATCGCGCCTCATTGTCGCATATGGAAGCTGTTGTGCAGTTTTTATTGCAAGATTGTTGTGCAGGACATCCAGAATTATGCGCATCGCTTATGAGCAGTTTAAACGGATGTGAAAGTGATATATCTGACAATGAAGACAGTCATTTAAACTAATACCAAGCCAAACCCATTTAATAAATTACATCGATAAAATAGGTGAAATTGCTATGACATCCTTAATTTTTCATAATCCAAAATGCGGTACTTCTCGTAATACGTTAGCCATCATGAAGGCATCTGGTGAGCATCCAGAAGTCGTGGAATACCTAAAAACTCCACCAGCCCGTGAATACTTAGTAGAGCTGTTGGCAAAGATGAACATCTCCCCAAGAGAGTTATTACGAAGTAAGGAAGCCATTAATGATGAATTGGGATTAGATAATCCTGAGCTATCTGATGATCAGATTATCGATGCCATGATTGCGCATCCTATTTTAATCAACCGTCCTATCGTGCTCACCAATAAGGGCGCAGCGCTATGCCGACCTTCAGAGCGTGTGTTTGAATTATTAGAAAATCCAGTCAGTAGCTTTACTAAAGAAGATGGAGAGGTTCTACATCATGGTTAAGGTTAATACAGGGCAACCTGACGTAGATGACTTGTCTAATCTAAGTGACTTGCCCAATATTGATTCACTCAATATACAACCTATTGATATTGAGTCTTTGATTGCGCCAAACGACCCACGACACCCACCCAAGATATTGGTGCTATACGGTTCGCTACGTGAGCGCTCTTTTTCTAGACTGGCGGCTGAAGAGGCTAGCCGTTTACTGCGTTGGTATGGCTGCGAGGTGCGGATTTTTAATCCATCGGGTTTGCCGTTGCCTGATGATGCTGATAGCGACCATCCAAAGGTACAAGAATTACGCGAGCTGGCGCAGTGGTCAGAAGGCATGCTGTGGGTCAGTCCAGAGCGTCATGGCAGCATTACTAGTATTATGAAAGCACAAATCGATTGGATTCCGTTATCACTGGGTGGCGTACGTCCAACCCAAGGTAAGACCTTAGCCGTGATGCAAGTCAGCGGTGGCAGCCAAAGCTTTAATACAGTCAATCAATTGCGTATTCTTGGGCGTTGGATGCGGATGATTACTATCCCGAATCAATCATCTATTCCTAAAGCCTTTTTAGAATTTAACGACGATAATCGTATGGATAAGTCGTCCTTATACCTGCGTCTTGTGGATGTCTGCGAAGAGTTGGTGAAGTTCACTTGGCTCACTCGTGGGCGTTCAGCCTATCTGACTGATCGCTATTCAGAACGGGTTGAAAACGCTGAAGCAGTGTCGCAACGTGTCAATCAAAAATCGATCTAATCTCTTATATAGTCAAAACACCCTAAAAACGCTACGGCACTGCTGATATTAATTTTTTGTAGCCTCTGTCTGCTCAGGCACAGCAAGCAAGAAAAATTGATATCAGCAGTGCATGATGTATCGATATTGCTTTTCACTGACTATATAATAAATACGCTGTAAATAAGGTTGCTCCATGCTCGCACTCATTATTTTTATCGTGACTTTGGTTTTGGTGATATGGCAGCCTAAAGGATTGGGCATTGGTTGGAGCGCAATGGGCGGTGCCTTGATCGCCTTGACTTTCGGCGTGGTGCAGTTATCCGATGTCGGTGTGGTATGGGACATCGTTTGGGATGCGACCTTTACTTTTGTGGCGCTTATTATTATCTCGCTTATCTTAGATAAAGCAGGATTTTTTGGTTGGGCGGCTCTACATGTGGCCAGACTTGGTAAGGGGCAAGGGCGGTTGTTGTTTCCCATGATTGTGATATTGGGCGCGTTTATTTCAGCCTTCTTTGCCAATGATGGTGCAGCACTACTCCTGACACCGATTGTCATTGCTATCTTGCTACGGCTTAAGTTCTCACCGCCATCCGCTTTGGCTTTTATCATCGCGACCGGCTTCATTGCTGATACCGCCAGCCTGCCTTTAATTACGTCTAATTTGGTCAATATCGTCAGCGCCAATTATTTTGATATTGGCTTTGGACGTTATGCGGCGGTCATGGTGCCGGTAAACATCGTCTCTGTCATCGCGACATTAGCAGTGCTATGGGTGGTATATGCTCGTCAAATCCCAAAACACTATGCCATTGTCAATCTTAGCGCGCCAATGTCTGCTATCGAAGATCCGTTAGTTTTTAGAGCGGCTTTTCCGCTATTGGCATTATTACTGGTTGCTTATTTTGCAACGGAGTCCTTGGGATTGCCTATTTCACTCGTCACCGGAGTCGCCGCGCTACTACTGATGGCAATTGCAGGTCGCTGGTGGCAAGGTGGTCGAGGTGCCGTTATTTCTGTGTCTAACATTGTACGTAAAGCGCCTTGGCAGATCGTGTTGTTTTCAATCGGTATGTATTTGGTGGTTTATGGTTTGGGTAATGCAGGGTTAACCGCTTATGGTGCTCACGTTTTAACTTGGTTAGGGCAGCAAGGCAATCTCATAGCAACATTAGGGACTGGGTTTCTTTCCGCTATTGTGGCTTCAGTCATGAACAATATGCCATCTACCTTAGTAGGCGCATTAGCGATTGATAGCGCGCAAGTACCTGCCGCTACTCGTGAGCTGATGATTTATGCCAATGTGATTGGCAATGACTTGGGTCCAAAATTTACGCCTATTGGAAGTCTGGCAACCTTATTGTGGCTGCATGTATTGGCAGAAAAAGATTATAAAATCAGCTGGGGGCAGTATATGAAAATCGGGCTAATTATTACACCGCCAGTATTATTAGCCACGCTGCTAGCCTTGGTATTTTGGTTGCCACATTTATCTCGATTGTAAAAGATTGACGTGATATCTTGCTATCAGAACCGGCTATACGCTGACATCCATTAAAGTCATCGGTTATAATAGCCGCGCATTTTACCTCTTTTGCCATTTACTTTTTTAAAACGATACGTTTATTTTACCAAGGATTTATGATGAGTGATCAGCAAGCACAGAAGCAAGCCGCCGCCAAAGCAGCGCTAAGCTATATCGAAGACGGTATGATACTTGGGGTAGGCACAGGCAGTACGGTCAACTGTTTGATTGAGCTCTTGCCGCAGTTAAAGCTTGCTGGCGCGGTTGCCAGCTCACAAGTGACTGAAGATAAGCTTCGTGCGCTTGGCATTGAAATAGTCGATTTGAACTTTGCTGGTACGCTAGATGTTTATATTGATGGTGCTGATGAAGTCAATGAACACTTGCAATTGATCAAAGGCGGCGGCGGGGCACTCACGCGTGAAAAAATCGTCGCGGCGGCATCTAATAAATTTATATGTATGGTCGATGAGAGTAAGAGTGTCGAAATACTGGGCCGTGCGTTCCCAGTACCGATCGAAGTATTACCACAAGCACGCTCGTATGTGGCGCGGCAGCTAGCTCGTCTGGGCGGCGATCCTGTTTACCGTGATGATTTTGTCACCGATTATGGCAATGTCATCTTAGATACGTATGACTTAGATGTGAGCAATCCAATAGCGCTTGAGAAAGAGCTGAACAATATCGTTGGTGTGGTTTGTAATGGTATCTTTGCCGCCAACCAAGCCGATGTGTTGTTAAAAGCGGGTAGTAATGGGGTTATAACACTTACTCGTTAAAATTTCTTGATCATAATGTACCGAATTGATAGCAAAAAACAAAAAGGCAAATCACTGTAGATGTGATTTGCCTTTTTGTTTTTTGCTCGTTGATAAATAGCTTATCGCTATATTTCTTAAATTTTGATCTTATCTTTTAGCAAAAACTCCATCAATGCCTTTTGGGCATGTAAGCGGTTTTCGGCTTCGTCCCAAACGACAGAGCGGGGATCATTTAGCATATCATGGGAAATCTCTTCGCCACGATGGGCTGGCAAGCAGTGCATAAACACCACTTCAGGATCAGCTTTATCCAATAGAGAAGGTGTTACTTGATAAGGCGCGAAACGACGCGCGCGCGTGTTTTGCTCTGACTCTTGCCCCATACTTGCCCACACGTCGGTGACGATTAAATTGGCGTCTTTTGCCGCATCTTGCACGTTTTCTACTAGACTGACGCAATGCGAGAAGCGCTCCATGAGCTTTGGATCAGGCTCAAACCCATAAGGCGCTGCCACGCGTAATTCAAAGCCAAACTGATTGGCAGCTTGCATAAATGATGAGCACATATTGTTGCCATCACCAACCCAAGTCACGATTTTGTTTTCGATACTGCCGCGATGCTCATAGTAGGTCTGCATATCTGCCAGTAATTGGCAGGGATGATAATCATCGGTCAACGCATTGATAATAGGTACACTTGAGTATTCAGCAAAGGTTTCAACTTTTTCGTGCCCAAAGGTACGAATCATGATGATATCAACCATGCTAGAGATAACACGTGCTGAATCTTCTAAGGGCTCACCGCGACCTAGCTGTGTGTCGTTCGGTGATAAAAATATGGCATTGCCACCAAATTGACCCATGCCTGTCTCAAACGAGATACGGGTACGAGTCGATGACTTTTCAAATATCATGCCAAGCGTACGACCCACAAAAGGCTGATAAATCTCGCCTGCGTGTTGCATCTTACGCAGCTCGCTTGCACGTTTGATCAGGTTTTCTAGTTCTTGTTTGGTTAAATCAGATAAGGTTAAAAAATGGCGCAAACTCATAGTAATCCTAGCAGTCGATCGCAGTCAGTGAAACATCATCAGTGTTCAATAGCATCGCGTCAATGTGTGTTCAGTGCGTATACTGGGTTGACAACAAACTTTTAGTATAGCGTATTTACTTTCAATGTAAACGGGCAATTTTATCAAGATTCAATGGCTCACCAAATACGTTAAACAGAGTAGTCAGCCGTTAAATCCTGATAGGTTTCGATGACTACGCCAGTACACGCTTTGGACGTATGCTGAGGCGACAAAGTAGCTCGTAGCTAATCGTGCCCGCATGTCCTGCGATTTCATCGACGCGTGGCGCATCGCCCCATAATACCACCTTACTATCCAAAGCAAGGCTCTCAGGCGCGTTACTGATATCAATGACAATCATATCCATGGCCACACGCCCAATCACAGGGCAGCGGTAGTGTTGGGTGCTATCGGCATCGATGACCGTGACATAAGCGTCGCCTGTGACCACACGCGGATAGCCATCTCCATAGCCTACACTCACTAATGCCGTTCTAGTGTCTTGCTTGGCTTGCCAGCGACTACCATAACCGATAGCATCATTGGCACTGACAGTCTGTAGCGCAATGATTTGAGCACTAAAATCCATCGCTGCTTGCAAGTTTAATTCCTGTGCGCTTTGGTCAGTAACAGGTGAGCTACCATATAAGATGATGCCTGGACGTACCCAATCATAATGGTGCTCTGGAAAATTAACGATACCAGCAGAATTGCACAATGAGCCTTTGATATCTGGGCTAATAGTACTTTGTAAAGTCGATAATACGTCTGAGAAACGCTGAATTTGCATCGCATTTAATGGGTGGTCACGGTCATCAGCATTGGCAAAATGCGTGGTTAGTATCAGCTGATATCCCGCTTCATGTAGACGCTTAGCCGCCAACAGCACGCCCTCGGCATTAAAGCCCAAACGGTTCATACCCGTATTGTATTTAAGCCAAACCACTCTAGTCGCACTATTGGCTGGAGGAATGTTTTGTAGTGCCCATTCCAATTGTGGCTCGTGGTGAATCACGCAGCTTATATCTTGCTCAACGGCCTGCTGCCACTCATCGGCGGTAAACGCACCTTCTACCAATCCTATGGTTTTATTCCACCCCAATTTTCTGGCTTCTAGCGCTTCAGTTAAGGTGGCGACACCGATGCCATCTGCTTGCTGTAATGCTGGCAAGACTGCCGCCACGCCGTGCCCGTAAGCGTTGGATTTGACCATCGCCAGAACTTTAGACTGCGGTGCTCGTTGTTTTACTTGATTGAGGTTATGGGTAATGGCTTTTGGTTTTATAGTAATGGTGCGCATAATCGCCTTCTTTATGAGTAGAATTATGAAGTTATAAAGCCAGTACGGCATCAATTGGCTAATGCAGCACTGGCTATTTTCTAAAAAATTATTTATTAATTGATGCTCAAACCTCTACGTCTTTATCAAACTTAAACCTTATAAGATTGGTTATTCATCATTTTCAAAGCTGGCGTTTTGATAGTACTCGGGCGTTAAGTTGATAAAGCGGGTAAATTGACCTTCAAAGCCTAACCGTAGCGTACCGATAGGGCCGTTACGTTGTTTACCGATAATAATTTCAGCCACACCTTTGTGGTCTGAGTTCTCATTATAAACCTCATCACGATAGATAAACATAATCAAATCGGCATCCTGCTCAATCGCACCCGATTCACGCAAATCCGACATGATAGGACGTTTGTTGGGGCGGTTCTCTAGACTGCGGTTAAGCTGCGATAACGCAATGACGGGACATTCAAGCTCACGTGCCAGTGCTTTTAGACTACGAGAAATCTCAGAAATCTCGCCCACACGGTTGCCATCGAGATTGGGTACTTTCATCAACTGCAGGTAATCGACCACGATAGCACCAAGCTTGCCATCATGGTTTTTGGCGATACGGCGACAGCGTGAGCGCATCTCAGATGGTGGCAGGGCAGTACTGTCATCGATATACAAGTGTTTTGATTGGAGGTGTTGAATGGCGTTCATCATTTTTGCCCATTCATCTTCATTCATTTGTCCCGAACGCAAGTGCGTCTGATTGATTGCACCCCACGATGACAGCAAGCGCATGACAATAGACTCTGCGGGCATCTCCATCGAAAACACCACAACTGGTAAATCTTCGTTAAATAAAATCCCTTCTGCCAAGTTCATGGCAAAGGTGGTTTTACCCATAGAAGGACGGGCGGCGACAATGATCAAATCGCCTGCTTGCAGCCCCTGCGTTTTATTGTTCAACTCAGCGAATGGCGTCTGCAACCCAATCATGCCGTCGGGATTGGATTTAAGCTCTTGAATTTTATCGATGACATTGGTCAGCACAGAGGTGATGCCCACAGGGCCACGTTGTTCGGCACGTTTATTGTGCTGCTCATTGATACTAAATATTTTGCCCTCGACACTGTCCAAAATATCACTAACACTTTGGCTTTTAGGATTATAGGCAAGCGCTAGCATCTCATTGCCAGTGGTGATCAGTTGGCGTAGAGTAGATAGCTCACGTACACGCTGGGCATAAGCGGTGAGGTTGAATAAAGTGGCGGGACTTTGGCTCAGAATATCTGCTAAGTAACTGTCACCACCTGCACCTTTGAGTAATTTCTGCGCTTCTAGCCAGTCGTGCACCATGACCGTATCATAAGGTTCATTGACGGCTGCTAAATGGGCAATGGCATCAAAAATATATTGATGTCGTCCAGCGTAGAAGTCATCTTTTGTGACGATATCCGCAATTTTATCGTACGCCTCTTCGATACTCATCAAAGACGCAAGCAAAGCCTTTTCAATATCGATATTGTGCGGCGGGGTTTGATTGAGTAAGTCGTCGGTTTTTTCAGTATCTGCCATGAGTGCCTAATGAGTTAAAAATCGGTATAAGAATGTGGGTTGGTCATGTAGCAAAACAAGTCAGGCATACTCTATGGTAAAAATACCAGAATATAAGAAGTTCTAAAACTCAAAAAGTAATAAAATGCGGTCTTGCGCTTGCTTGTAAATGCTACAATCAGAGGCGAAAGTTTAACACATTATGTGCTTTTTTTAGACGAGATAAATAACTAAATCCGTAGTTATAGAAATTCCTAGACTGTGAAACAGAATATAACGCCCAGATACAGAATATGACAAGTTTAATTATAAATACAATAAAATCAATTACTTAATTTAAAATAAGGTCATTGTTATGACGAATAAAAGACTGCCGCTGCTTATTACAACAGGTGAGCCTGCTGGTATTGGTATGGACGTCGTACTGCTATTAGCAGCTGAAGGCAAGTTGCAAGATTTTGAACGTCCCATTTGGGTTACGGCAGATAGCACCGCTATGCAAAAGCGCGCAGATACACTTGTAATGGCAGGCGTACTCGAAAGCTGTCCAGCTTGGCAAACGATGGATGCAAATATAGAAACTGATGATTTTTTAAGTCAATTATCACAGCAAACTTTGAACAGCGATAGTGCTTTTATTCTGCTGAATACGCCTTGTGCTGTGCCAGTCGTTCATGGACAAATTAATATCAGTAATTCAGCGATGGTTGCCACGCAATTAGCAGTTGCCCATCAGTTGGCAACCAAAAAAGCAGTTGCTGCTATCGTCACAGGACCATTGCAAAAATCTGCCTTGATAGATGCTGGTATAAAATTGCTCGATGGCACGATGTTTAGCGGTCATACCGAGTTTTTTATGCAGCAAAGTGGCTGTGAGAAAGTCGTCATGATGCTTGCTAATCAAGCCATGAAAGTGGCGCTCGTCACCACGCATCTGGCACTAAAAGATATTCCTGCCGCCATCACTGCTGACAATGTCCGCCAAACAGTACAAATCGTCATCGATGATATGCGAGAGAAGTTTGGCTTAATGCAGCCACGCATTTTGGTTTGTGGTCTTAATCCTCATGCAGGCGAGGGTGGGCATTTGGGCATCGAGGAAATTGAGATTATCAATCCGGTATTACAAGCGTTTATTGATGCAGGCGTCAATATATCAACGGCGATGCCAGCGGATACGTTATTTACCCCAAGACATTTAGCAAACTGTGATGCAGTGATTGCTATGTATCATGACCAAGGGTTGCCGGTGCTAAAATCGCATGGCTTTGGTGATACGGTCAACCTAACTTTGGGATTGCCTTACATTCGTACCTCGGTCGATCATGGTACGGCGCTTGATTTAGCGGGACGTGGAGGTGCAAGTGCCACTAGCTTATACCAAGCATTATTGATGGCAAATGAGATGGCGGATAAATCGCTTATTAATAGACCTCTTGTATAAAACTGGTGCCTTAGCGAGAATTGTCACGCAGTATTGGGTCACTTTAGTGCCAGCAATGCCTATCTGTCTATGCATCATCAAAAACACTCTAATATAAGTGGTTCCATTATAGCGGTCTATTTTAAGTGGTCTGTTAATAGGTTTAAAGGGTGAAATGACTGGTTCCCTTGGGGTATACCCTAACAGGACTAGCTGTTTTCTGGACAGGTACGATAAAGAGGAAGTGAGTGTATGATGAATATATTTCATATGCATTCGGAAGGCGAAAAATGCCTTATGTTTTATCTGAGATTGATGTGCCACTGCAAACTATCTTGAGCTGGAAAAAACGATGATTCAAACCGTTATCCATTATTTTCTACATTTCGGTATGCCGTTGATTATCGCCTATACATTTTTTCGTAATGACTATAAACGCGTATATTTGATCTTGTTAGCAACTATGCTAGTGGATCTAGATCACCTACTAGCCACACCTATTTTCTCGCCCAATCGATGCAGTATTAACTTTCATCCACTCCATACTTATTATGCGATGGCAGTATATGCAGCTATGTTGTTTTTACCTAAGCCGTATAAAATAATTGGTTTGGGATTATTACTGCATATTCTCACTGATTTGAACGACTGCGTAATGACCTATCTGAATTGCCCACAGTGTTTGAATGACGCTCCTGCTCGTGAGTTGGTGGAATGGTTAGTCAGAGCTACAAGCACTTGATGCAGCTATAAGAATATCGTCTAGTATTTATCCTACCAATCAACTCTCTCATAACTTCTAGTAGCAGCATCTATGCCCTTGCTATCCAATTTTAAATAAACCTAGCAGCAGACCTAATGTGTTCTACCACTAGAATTTATTTAGAGTGTTGCTACACATTTGATAAAACAATTCAGTTTCTAAGTAGGCAACAGTAAGATCGCACTAACCACTACTGTTTTCACATCGTTTTAATACTGCTGTAATCGCCACGGGTACGCAGAATAACTTCAACATCTGAATCGCCACGATTGCGCCAAAACCAGCCGTGATTGCCTGTAAATGCGGCTTCTAAAACCCCTTCATCAGCGGCAACGCCGCGACCTTTCTCATAACTAATAGCCTTGCCTAATGCATCGCCATGAGTATCAAAGTTGACCTCACCGCCTGTCACGACCCAAGAGTATTCAGTCTTGGCACCTGAATCCATTTTCATTTTAATCTCTATTCCTTCCCCTGGCGTCAAGGTAAAGGGAGTTTCATCGCGCCATTCACCACTTGCGATGGCAGTATCAGCGGGTGTGGCACTCATTGCTTGCTCAGTCACACCATCTATATTTGGTGTTTCAGACGTCATTGTGTCAGTTGCTAGTAAACCCGCTGCATCGGCGGCAGCTTCATCTGCCAATTGCTGCTTAACTTGTCCCATTTCTGTCAATTGAAGAACACTACCAATCCCAGTTGGATCAATACCATACTCAGCGGGAAGAACCACCGTAAATAAGAGAACGACTGCTGCGATGCCAGCTAAAATAGTAGATTTGACGAGCTGCTTTGAAGTGGGAAGTTCAGCTTGTAAAGGAGTATCACTGTTATACATATTAAAAACCCTTGAATTAAGAAGACATTAAATAGCCAGTGAGCTGCATGCCCACTAAAATAAATCCTGCGCTCATCATAGCCACGTTGGCGGTATAGGCGTTACGGATGAAACTTAGCGTACGACGCCAATAGCTCATGCCAATTAATATGATGGCTAGAGCCAGTAGCTGCCCAATCTCCACACCGACGTTAAAGGCGAGTAAGTTAGGGAGTAGACCGTCAGGCAACATCTCATATTCAAGGAGCTTAGTAGATAACCCAAAGCCGTGGAAAAGACCAAAGACAAGCACCGCTATTTTAGTATTTGGCTGAAACCCAAACCATCTCTGGAAGGCACCAATATTGTCTAACGCTTTGTAAACGACAGAGAGACCAATAATCGCATCGATCAGGTAACTATTCATACCGATGTTGAAGTACACGCCTAAAATCATCGTGGCGGAGTGACCTAATGCAAATAGGCTCACATAGACACCAATATGCTTCATACGGTAAAGAAAGAAGATGACCCCGAAGAGAAACAGGATATGGTCATATCCCGTAATCATGTGCTTAGCGCCTAAGTACATGAAGGGCAGAATATTGACTCCTGAAATCTCCTGAATATACCCTTTATCCCCTGCGGTTACCGCATGAGCAAGCGCTTCATTGCTACCAGTAACAAGACAAATAAGCAGTATTGAGAGTACTAACAGACGGGTCTGCCAAGTCGCCCATGGCGATCTTGGAAGCCTATTGTAGACATGGCTATACATTAAGAATCCTATAGTGTAAGAGTGATGAATACGTGTATGTGCTTTTTAGAAAAAACTCTAAAATTATGAAAATTTTAAATGCAAATCGAATACTTAAGGAGTAAGATACTATCCCCTAGGGGGGGATAATGTCAACCATAAAATCTCAAGTCTTGTGAGGTATAATGGCGCTCTCTAGAGAAAGGACACTGTCATTATGAAAAAACCACACGTACACGCATCTCATCCAGCCGTAATCACACGCCTCAAAAAAGCGAATGGTCATTTAAGCAGCACGATAGAGATGTTGGTTGAGGGTCGAACCTGTCTTGATATAGCGCAGCAACTGCAAGCGGTAGAAAATGCCATTCATCAAGCTAAAAAAGTGTTAATTCAAGACCATTTAGATCATTGCCTTGAAGACTTATTAGGGGCTGTTGACAAAGATCAGCAGGACTCTATAGAGGAGTTCAAGGAAATAACTCGTTACTTATAAGATCAACCGACTGATCTAAAGAGACACTCCATGCTTAGTATCTTTGCAAACCGAACTTATCGCCATTTATTTGCCGCGCAAGTGATTGCCCTGATTGGTACTGGTCTAGCTACGGTGGCGCTAGGCCTTTTGGCATTTGATTTGGCAGGCAATAATGCTGGGGTCGTCATGGGAACGGCATTGGCCATCAAAATGATTGCCTATGTTGGCGTGGCACCCATTGCAGCGGCCTTTGCCGAACGGTTGCCTAAACGCACGCTGCTAGTGACACTAGATGTGATACGAGCCGGTGTCGCCCTGCTTTTACCATTTGTTTCCCAAATCTGGGAGGTTTATGTGTTGATCTTTGTATTGCAAGCCGCCTCAGCAGCTTTCACGCCTACTTTTCAGGCCACTATTCCTGATGTTCTGCCTAATGAAGCGGATTACACCAAAGCTTTGTCGCTCTCACGCCTTGCTTACGATATGGAAAGTCTAGTCAGTCCCATGTTAGCGGCAGCATTGCTGACAGTAATGAGCTTTCACAATCTATTTACGGGAACAGTACTGGGATTTTTAGCGTCTGCCATATTGGTCGTATCGGTCACGCTACCAGCGCATGCAATGCCCGCGCGCCGTAGCATTTATGATAGAACCACGCGCGGCATTCGTATCTATTTAGCGACCCCTCGACTGCGCGGATTACTCGCTGTTAATGTTGCCGTTTCTGCCGCTGCGTCTATGGTCTTTGTAAATACCGTGGTGATTATCCAAGGTGGTATGGGACTCACTCAGAGTGCAGTCGCATTAGCATTGGCGAGCTTTGGCGCAGGTTCTATGATTGCGGCACTGGCTTTGCCAAGTTTATTGGGTAAGCTGACAGATCGCAGCGTCATGTTAAGCGGTGTAGGGTTGCTTGTGGTGGGTATGTTCGCTGGTACCTTGATGATGGGACAAAACTCGCTTATGGCCTTATGGTTCGTGCTAGGTTTGGGTTATTCTGCTGCTCTGACACCTGCTGGACGCTTGCTATGGCGATCCTCACATCAGGAAGATCGTCCTGCATTGTTTGCTGCTCAGTTTGCTTTGTCTCACGTCAGTTGGTTAGTGTTCTATCCATTAGCGGGTTGGTTAGGTGCGCGCTACAGTATGACCGTAGCTTTTGCGGTATTAGGCGGTGCTGCTGCACTAGCGGTATGGGCGGCTTTTAGAGTATGGCCGTCTATTGATTTAAAAGAGATTGAGCACGAACATGCCAATCTACCAGAAGGTCATGTTCATGCTACAGGATCTCCTACACCTAACGGCTTACGCCATACCCATCCTTTCATAGTTGATGACTATCATCCGCGTTGGCCAAGCTCTGGTTCTTGATATAGATCCTGTACATGGGGGTTCGCTATTTTATAATAAAAAGTACACTGCTATGTACACTGAGCTACTATAAATGACTTTGACTACTGATATAAATAGCCTACAGCCTACAGCCTACAGCCTACAGCCTACAGCCTACAGCCTACAGCCTACAGCCTACAGCCTAGTGTTCAAGTCCTCACTAGGAAACCATGCTTATTTCTATATCGTCATAGAGGTGAAATAACATGACAACATTTAATATGAATAAACCAGAAATAGAGCAAGCTGCTATTGAGTTTAAAACGGTGCTGATAAATTGGAAATCAAGAGAAGGTATTATAGGGGCTTTCTCTACATATCGTGATCAATAGACAGACGAAGATGTGAGTAAAGCTGTAAGTAAGGAAACACAAGTTATTAAACCAGTATTAGAAGCCTTCGAGCCTGTATACCGTCTAGCTATACAGGGTAAAATAGAGAAACCTTTTTCCTTTCAAAGTTATATGATGACTTATGTTGGTAGAGTACTGGGCGATGAGTTGTCATGGCCTGAAGTTCGCGAGCCGTATCAGAGAATGATTAATAGTTTGAAAGGTGGGTTAACTACAGAAGAGCTCATAGACAGTATTTACTACAGAAATAATTTATTACCAGAGCATTATGATCAAGCGGTTAAGGAAATTGTAGCAGAGGGTTGGACTCATAATTACCCACAATAATTACTAAGAATGTTTTTCAATAAAAACCGCGAGACCATCCCAGCTTAATCTAAAGATTAAGCTGACCTTTCACATTAATAACTTTTATCTTATTCCCATAACGGGTCTTATGACAAATGATTATGAGGATAAAAAGTCTCGGGTCGGTTGCGCTAAGGTGTGAGTAACTTATCGATAAAACGTCTCAAAAACACAGCCTAATTATGAGCTGTGGTATAATTTGCCATTATAATACCAGCATATTGCTGCCATAGCCCATTTCTCTTTTATACATTAAGACTCTTTTATGTCCAAAACTTCGTTTGATGCCCAAACCATTTCCAATAGCCTACGGGCTGCCAAACACCAACCGCGTAAACGCTTTGGTCAAAACTTCTTACATGACCGCAGTGTTATCCGTGAGATTGTTGAGAGCATTCGCTTAGAGCGCGATGACAATTTAATCGAGATTGGCCCAGGTATGGGTGCGCTGACTGAGCCGTTATTGGCAGAAGTGGATGCGATGACGGTCGTAGAGCTGGATCGTGATTTGGCGGATAGCCTGCGTATTCGTATTGGTGCCAATAGCCATCCGAATTTTGAAATTATTAAAGACAATGCTATGCATGTCGATTATCGTGAGTTGTATAGCGAGGAGCGCGGTAAGCTACGCGTGGTGGGTAACTTGCCGTATAATATTTCTACACCGATACTTTTTCATTTGCTCAGTTATGCCGATGTGATTCAAGACATGCACTTTATGTTGCAAAAAGAAGTTGTTGAGCGCATCACTGCTGACGTTGGCAGCAAGACGTATGGTCGCTTGTCGGTCATTATGCAATACCACTGTGATACGGATTATTTATTAACTGTGCCACGTGGCGCATTTAATCCGCCACCAAAAGTCACCAGCGCTGTATTTCGCCTGACGCCGCATATCAACAAACCTATCGTCGCAGAAGACGAAGCGTATTTTGCGATTGTGGTACGCGAAACCTTCAACCATCGTCGCAAGACCCTACGTGCTATTTTTAAAAAATCAACCTTGTTGCCGACGTTGAGCGAGGATGACTTTGCCGCTTGTGGTATTGATCCACAAGCACGCCCTGAAGTCTTGAGTGTGAAAGATTTTGTCAATTTGAGCAATCAGGCAGGCAAAGTAGCAGATTAATTCATCATCCAAAAATAGTTATCTAGGGTGTGCCCTTATTTCAAAAATGGTGATAAAAATGAGATAAATTGCAGTCAGACGAGGAAAATAGCGCAGATAATATCGGGATATTAACCAGCTATTTAACGATGTTTGGCAAAATTTAGCCATTTTTAGCCCGTTTAGATATGATCAATTGAATTGAGGACACGCCCTAGATATGAATAAAAGTCATCACATAAAAGTCATCACATAAAAGATAGAGGATTTATGAGTTTTCGCCACCAGTACGTCATCGGTGATCTGCAAGGTTGTTATGCGGCGTATCTGCATCTACTCGAAACATTGGATTTTGACCCTACTCAAGATAAATTGTGGTTTGCAGGTGACTTAGTGGCACGCGGCGAAGACTCACTAAATACGTTGCGCGATGTCAAGGCGCTCTGTGAGCAAGGCGCGGCGGCTACGGTGTTGGGTAATCATGATATTAACTTAATCGCTGTTTGGCGCGGTGCTGCTAAAATTAAGAAAAAAGACAAGACCGCACCAATTTTTGCTGCCGATGATTGTGATGAGCTATTACATTGGTTACGTCAGCAGCCGATACTGGCTTATCCTGATGCCAATACCGTACTGGTACATGCTGGCATCCCGCCGCATTGGACTATTGAAGCAGCAGCGGACTATGCCCAGCAGTTAGAGGCGCAATTACGAGGCAGCTTAAAGCAGCTTGATCGGTTGTTGCCACACTTATATAGCAAGACGGCCGATGATTGGCATACAGGTATCAACGGCTTTACCAAAATGCGCGCGATTGCCAATTACTTCACTCGTATGCGTTTATGCAAGCAGGATGGCACGCTCGAATTTAGCTTTACGGCAAGCTTAGATGATTCGATGCCAAAGGATTTTTTGCCGTGGTTTGAGTGGCAAGTGCCGCGCAAGCGTAAGATACTATTTGGTCATTGGGCAGCGTTAAAAGGTGAGGTTGATCTGCCACATGCGCGCGCTTTGGATGGCGGCTGTGTTTGGGGAAATCATTTATTAGCCTATCGATTGGGTGATGAAGCGGTAATAACGTCAAGTGCGCATTGTCATCCGCCATAATTATGGCAGCTCATTAACTGAAGCGTGTCATCAAAACTGCCCATTTAACTGGGCAGATTGGGTGGTTTTTTCGGTTTTGGCAGTGGGGTTTTGGCATCGCCAGCACCTTTGCTATCAGAGTCAGTATTGTCTGCCTCATCGCGGCTTATGTCATTACTACTAGTCGCAAAGCTATCAAGCGTCTTAGTGCTTCTATCATATTGAATATCATCGGTGTACGGCACACTATTGAGGTTGTCATCCATCAGACCATCATCGAGATCGATCACTTGTTTGGCCATGGTTGGATGGGTGGTGCTATACGCTTCACGACTAGTCATCTCAGGATCAAAACTACTGTCTGATGTTTGATTGTCATATTGTATGTCGGTCACTGCTGGATCATTTTTCATACTGCCTTGCATGGATTTGGGCAGTATTTTTACGTCCGATAAGCGGCGCACAACGTAATTAGCAGGTATAGGCTTGCCACCTTTTTGCCCTGAAGTATCATCAAATATCATACGACCTTGGCTATCGATGCGCGCATATTTCATCGGTTTGTCGCGTGGCCAAAAAAAGTCAGATGGGTGACTGATAATATGACCAAAAACCAATTTGGTCAGACGCCCCCATTCAAAGAAGCGCACTTCTTTTGAGCGTAGTGCCACGAATAAGGCGAGGGAAAAGCTGACCATCAAGTTGACGATACCGATAAGAGCAACACCAAGAATGGACAGTAAGATGACGTTCCAGCTTATATCATCAGCGGACATGTTAAACAGTCCATGCGCCAAGTTGGCTGAGGCAAAAGCAATGTGGCGAATATCAATTGGTAAGCCGAAGATAAAGCCGATAGTGGCAGTGCTGCCTAAGAACACCCCGAATAAAAAGTTGCCCATGATGGCACCCAAATTCGCTTCTACAAAGCCGCCAAAGCGCTGTAGCCATGATTTAGGCAAAAGGATTTTGAGCAACTTATGCCGTTGTATACGTGCGCCCACATGGTTATAAACCGCTAAGTTGTCATAATAACCAGCGATCAGACCCGATAAAAATAAATAGACACCAGCAATGGCAGCATGGGGAAGGGCGAGCGAGCGAAAAGGATCAAGATCATGCAAGAGATGCCCAGCCTTCTCAGTATCAATCATCGGCGTGCCTGTATATTGCAGCCAAGCAAAAGAGATAATAAGAGCGACCGGTACCGCTAGCATTACATTACCCATGATAGCGACAAATTGGGTACGTAAAATATCGACCACCAATTCTGACAGCTTGGTTAGCTGATGAGACTTCTTGCCAGAGCCATCTGATATAGTGGAGGCAATAGCCGCCGCCGTCATGGCAGGCTGCTTGGTAGCGACTGTACCGCGAATGACATGAATAAAGACAAAACCCAAGCCATAAATCATGCTATTGATAAATGCCCGACCCATTGGTGCGAGGGCTAAATGATAAGCCAATATCTTGGTGGTCGCCATAAAAGCAATGATAAAGCCACCGATAGAGGCCTTTTTAAACATCTTCTGATAACCAGATTTATCGGTGCTAATGTAATGCTCACCGACACGGCTCGCGTTTTCAGTCACTTTGCGCGAGAGCAGTTTGGTATTATTATCAATCAAATAGCCGATACTATAGCGACGATTGGCAGTGGTAATCAGCGTTTGTATCAGTTCAATGACGGCCAGATCACGCTTGTTATAATCATCAGTCACCAGTTCAGTCAAGATACGCATACGCTGCAAGCTTTGGTCGAGGCGCAGCATCATATTGGTCAGTCGAATAGAAATACCCGTCTTATAAATACGTTTGCGAACCGTGGCAACGATATCTTCGCATTGCTCAATCATGACAAGCAACGGCGCTGGATCGACAGCTTTTTCGGGGGTGATATCAGTCAAAGTATCAAGCTCATGCGCCTGCCTATACTGATTGACAAATAAGACCGCTTCTTGATTTTGTGCCACAAAAGAGGCTGAGTAGTTCAGCATTTGCGGGTAAGAATCCATCAAGTCAGGATGCAAGCCAAGACCGCTGATGCGATAAGATAAAATGATAATCGCGTTTAAAATACTGTTTTTCGCCGTGGCGACTAGATCTAAGTGTTCTTCTTTGACTCTCAATAATTCAACCAGCTCATCCCATTTTTCTTTGTCGATATTGGCCAACCAACGCTCATCAGAACGCTTATTAAATAGGTAACCAACCAACTCAACCACGGAGTCCTCTTGCGGTAGTATCGGCAAAAGTCGATGGCCAACTAAACGACGCAAACTATTAAAAAATCCCTGATCCGACATAATGCCAGTATCGGTATAGAGTGCAATTTGCCGGTACTGGATAATGAGCTTTAATACAAAGCTGGCAAGGCCGTCACCATATTCTGGATGCTGACGAATGACATCAATGAGGTTCTGAATGTTATCATTGGCCAAGACCGGCTCTTTTTCAGTGACCCGTAGCTCATCTATTAAGCGTTTTAGTACCGCAGGATCGGGCACATCACTTAGTGCCGTAATTTGCTGTAAAATGCGTTTTAGTTCTGGCACGTCGCATCCTTTATCATGGTGGTTTCAACCGTTTTTATTGTTAGATTTTGAATATTATTATCTGGCGTACAACATAGGTTATGACTACAAGCTTGGTAATACTATGAAGTAACTTAAGCGATAGTTTGCTTTGCGTTATTCTAATCGGAACGATGCATCGATAGTTAATTATTTTGTTAGAAGTTATTTAAAAAATATTTTTGGCAAAAAAAGGGACAGTAGCGATACTGTCCCTTTTTCATGGTACTTTAATTATTAAACATCGCTGATTAGTTAGCAGGTACATCAAAGTAGTCAAGATCAAAGTTCATCATAGGATCGCTACCTGCTTGCACCATTTGCGCATGCGCATCGATACGTGGCAATACACGACCAACGAAGTAGTCAGCAAGCTTGGCTTTGTTCGTGTAGAACTCGCCTTCTTGACCGTCAGCAGCTTCAACCATCAACGCAAACATATACGAGTAGCACAGGTAGCCAAAGGCATGCATGTAGTCAACGGCACAGCCATTGATTTCGTTTTTACGTTCGCCAATGTTGCTCAGCACAGTTTTAGTCAATGCTTCAATCGTATCAGCAGCATCCAGTGTGGCTTGTTTGATGCCATGGTTGGCTTGCATATTATTGACAAAATCACGAATTTCACCTAAGAAATGAGTGACGTATTTGCCGTTATTGCGCGCCACTTTACGACCTAGTAGGTCAAGGGCTTGAATGCCATTGGTGCCTTCATAAATCTGGGCAATACGCGTATCACGAACGATTTGTTCCATACCCCATTCGCGGATATAGCCGTGACCACCAAATACTTGCTGACAATCAATAGTGGCTTCTAATGCTTTGTCCGTCAAAAATGCTTTGGCAACTGGAGTCAGTAGGGCAACGCGAGCGGAAGCCGCTTTGGCTGCTTCTGGATCGGTACTAAACTTTTCTTCATCAAGATTCTTGGCGACATACATGGCAAAGCAACGTGACGCTTCAGTATTGGTCTTAGCATTTAACAACATGCGGCGTACATCGGCATGATGGATAATCGCATCCGCAGGTTTTTCTGGGCTTTGCAACTGGGTATCACTACGACCTTGACCACGGTCATTGGCATAAAGTGCCGCATTTTGATAGGCAAGCTCAGCACCACCAAGGCCTTGCAGACCCATAGTGACACGCTCATAGTTCATCATAATGAACATAGAAGACAGGCCTGTATTTTCAGCACCAACCATCCAGCCTTTGGCACTATCAAAGTTCATCACACAAGTGGCAGATGCTTTGATACCCATTTTGTGTTCGATAGAACCGACAGCCAATGTATTGCGTTCACCCAAGCTGCCATCTTCATTGACCAAGAATTTTGGTACAACAAATAGCGAAATGCCTTTTGAGCCTTCTGGTGCATTGGGTGTTTTTGCCAATACTAAATGAATAATGTTTTCAGTTAGATCGTGCTCACCGCCTGTGATAAAAATCTTAGTACCAGAGATGTCATAGCTGCCATCATCGTTAGGTACGGCTTTGGTCTTGATGATGCCTAAGTCAGTACCCGCATGTGGCTCTGTTAAGCACATAGTGCCAGCCCATTCGCCGTTGTACATTTTTTCTAGATAGGTTTGCTTTTGCTCTTCAGAGGCTGCTGCGTTTAGACAAAGCGTCGCGCCTACAGTCAAGTTAGGGTAAAGGGCAAACGATTGGTTAGCGGTAAAAACCATCTCTTCGGTGAGCATGGTCACCATTTTTGGAAAGCCTTGACCACCGTATTCAGAGTTACCGCTTAAGCCAACCCAGCCTGACTCAGCATACTGCTTATATGCTTCTTTAAAGCCTGTTGGGGTAGTGACAACGCCATCACCCTGAAAAGTAGCGCCTTCTTCATCGCCACTACGGTTGATGGGCAGCAGAACGTTTTTGGTCAGTTTTGCCATTTCTTCTAAAATCATATCGACAGTGTCCATGTCAACATGAGCCAAATTGTCGTTGTTTTGCCAAAATGCATTTGCATTAAAAACATCATTTAAGATGAAGCGCATGTCATTAAGAGGGGCATTATAAACAGCCATCAGCAGTCCTTTGGTTCAAATGAATAAAAATTAAATACATTAAGATTATCGGTTGTTCTTTTTGAGTTAACCTTAATGGCTAATAGCTAAAGTTTAGCAAATTAGAGGCTTAGCTTGTGTATTTCTTCGTGAATTGTGCGTACACCAAAAACATTTATCATGCGAAATAATAGCTTTAATAGGCTTAAAAGGAATTGATAATACGCAAATCGGCAACATACTTTGGTATGTTGCCGATCGAAATTACGATAGTGATGCTAATTCAATAAATCTTTGATAAATTGATGGCTTACTTAAAAGGCAAATTGATCAACATCCATACTCATGTACGGCTCAACACCAGTGCTGATGCGCTCTACGTGTGTGGTGGTACGTGGAAGCAATTTGGCAAAATAGAACTGTGCCGTCTTGATTTTAGCATCATAGAACGCAGGCTCGCTGCTGCCATCAGCAATGGCAGTTTGTGCCACAAGTGCCATACGTGCCCATAAATAAGCCAGAGTCACGTAACCACTGAAGTACATGTAATCAACCGCTGCACCGCCTACTGCTTCAGGGCTTTCAGTGGCTTGCATGCCAATGCGCGCTGTTAAGTCACCCCATTCTTTTAGATGCTTGACCAGTGGACGGATAAATTGACCCATCTCATCATTTTCTTTGTTTTCATCACAGAAGTCTTGGATGACTTTGACAAAGTTTGCAAGCAGCTTGCCTTGTGAACCCAATACTTTACGGCCCAATAGATCAAGTGCTTGGATTTCAGTCGTACCTTCGTATAGACAGGCGATACGGGTATCACGGACGTTTTGCTCCATACCCCATTCACTTACAAAACCGTGACCACCATAAACCTGCACACCATGGTTTGCCGCTTCTAGACCAGTCTCGGTCAAGAAGGCTTTAGCAATTGGTGTCAACAATGACAGCATTTGATCAGCAAATTTAAGCTCTTCTCCTTCACCTTTTGCGACAGTATCCGCAAAATGTGAGAGATAATAGACCAATGCACGGCCACCTTCAGCAAAGGCTTTTTCGGTCAATAGCATGTTGCGAACTGCTGGATGTACAATGATCGGGTCAGCTACTTTTTCTGGTGCTTTGGTACCTGACAAAGAGCGCATGGCCAAACGATCTTTGGCATAAGTCAATGAGCCTTGGAACGCGTACTCTGCTGCAGTCAAGCCCTGAACAGCAGTACCGATACGGGCAACGTTCATAAAGGTGAACATGCACTGTAGACCACGGTTTTCTGGGCCAATCAGGTAACCTGTTGCGCCATCGAAGTTGATGACACAAGTGGCAGAGGCTTTAATGCCCATTTTATGCTCGATAGAGCCACAAACGACATTGTTACTATCGCCAACGCTGCCATCTTCTTGAACCGTCATCTTAGGAACGATAAACAACGAGATGCCTTTTGTGCCAGCAGGTGCGCCTGGTAAACGCGCCAATACAATGTGAATAATATTGTCCGTTAAATCATGCTCGCCGGCTGAGATGAAGATTTTTTGACCAGTAATGCTATAGCTACCATCTTCTTTTGGCTCAGCTTTGGTACGGATAATACCCAAGTCAGAACCAGCGTGTGCTTCGGTCAAACACATCGTACCTGACCATTCACCGCTGATCATTTTTTCTAAATAGATGTTTTTTTGCTCATCAGTACCATGATGCTCGATGGTTTGGATCGCACCATGTGATAGGCCTGGGTACATAGAGAATGACCAGTTAGCCGTACCAACCATCTCATTGATGACCGTTGATAATGAAAACGGCATGTTTTGACCACCGAATTCTTCTTCAGCAGACAACGCAGGGAAACCAAGCTCACAATACGCTTTATAGGCTTCTTTAAAGCCTTTTGGTGTCGTTACTTTGCCGTTATCAAACTTGCAGCCTTCCGCATCGCCGCTTTGGTTCAATGGTGACAGCTCATTCTCAGCAAAGCTTGCAGCCATTTCAAACAGGCTATCCATTAGCTCGCGATCTGCTTCTTGAAATGCAGGTAGCGTTTTGTAGTGGCTTTCGCTATCGAGTAGTTCATGCATAACGAATTGAATATCGCGTAAAGGTGCTTTGTATTGCATAACTTCCTGTCCTTTTTGTAATGCAATCAATAATAGCTGGTCGTCCTATGACAGCGCTAGGGTTTAGCGCATGATGCAGGATTGACTATATCCAGATGGTCTGTTGAAGTCGCAGACCTATCTAAGGTATCGATTGCATAAAATAGTATTGAAAAGAATGGTGATTGTTAGAGTCAGTTTGATATTTAGTAAGCTCTAACAAATTCACTATAAAAGATAGGCTTTCATAGGCGATTATACAAGTTTGGTAACAGCACTGATAAGTCATGAACCTACCTTGCATCCGTTATGCAATCAACGTTAGGCGAAAAAAATAATGATAATGATCGACTAAAAAATGGTGGTTCATTCTCGATTAAAATACTGATTAGTCAGTTGCATTAAAAACTGAGTCTTATCATTTAGATAAATATTGCTGAGTCAATAGCTCGGTTGCGATATCAGCAGTCACGGGTTTACTAAACCAATAGCCTTGTCCATATTTACAACCCATGTCTAACAGTAAATCGCGTTGTTGCTTGGTTTCGATACCCTCAGCGATGACCTGCATATCAAGCGCCATCGCTAACTCTAAAATAGCCTTAACGATCGCATGTTGGGTACGGTCCGTCTCAATCTTAGAGATAAAACTTTTATCGATTTTGATAAAGTCAAAAGGATACTCTTGTAGATAGCTTAAAGAGGCATAACCTGTACCAAAATCATCCAGCGCTAAACAAATCCCTAACTCTTTTAGTAAATTGAGCTGTTTATTGACATTAGCATGGCGCTGTATTAATGAGGATTCTGTTACCTCTATATGTAATTGATGGGTATGGATATCGTGCTGTACAAATAAATTGCTCACCATCTCAAAGAAATCAGGATGGCTAAATTCAGCAGCATCGGCATTGATACAAATATGTTGATCGAAGCCAAGTTTTTGCCAAATAGACAACTGTTCCGCAATTTGAATCGCCATTTGTGAGAACAGCTCAAACGACAGTTTGTGCGTGATGATGGCATTCATAAAGTGAACAGGTTTTAGCAGCCCGCGAGTCGGATGCTGCCAGCGTACCAGCGCTTCAAAGCCAGTAATAGCCCCAGTATCTAAGGAAAATTTCGGTTGATAATAGGGTACAAACTGAACATCATTGGTGGCAGCTCTAAGCTCCGCTTCCAACTGTAAGCTATTGGCAGTCGCTTCATCGATGGTTTTGTTGTACCAACAGATGTCGTCACCACCTTGCTGTTTAACATACTGTAGGGCTTTCTCAGCTTTGGTCAATAACCCTATCATTTCGTAATCATTTTCAGGGAAAAAACTGACCCCAACTGAGATATGACAATAAATGGCTGTATCTTCTGCTGGCTCATTACTGACGAAAAAAGGGTGCTCACACATTTGCATTAAGAGGTCTAATTGATTGCGTACGGAATTGGCATCAGTGCATTCGAATAATAAGGCAAAGTCATCACCACCAAAGTGTGAAAAACAATGCAAATCTTCGAGCTTTAAGGTTTTGACCCGTAGTACGAAGCTTTCTATGAGAGTATTAATACCGTCGGGGCCGAGTAGGCTTGCGAGGTTACGATAACGATCAATGTTTAGGCGTACAATCACGACTTCTTGATAACTTTCTAACAATAGCTCACTGGTCTGACTCAAAAAAACCTTGCGGTTGGGCAACCCTGTCAGTTGATCGTAATTGAGTAGATGATTCATTTGTTTTCTGTCTTTTACGACCGACGACATATCGCGCACCACACCGATATAATAGCCCGTTTCTCCCACGTAGATTCTTCGGTAAGTGATATGGCAATTCAGAACTTGTCCATAGCGAGTCGCTATCGAAAAGTCAATTTCATAAAATCCCTTACTGTCTAAATGACTGGTAAGATCATTTAAAATAGCTTGCTCTTCTTTTGATAAAAACTCAGCCGCATATATACCAAGTGGTCGCCCTAGCAAAAAAGATTCACTGTAACCAATCATAATCTCGTAAATAGCATTGACCGACAGATAACGAAAGTTTGCGTCTAAGATAAAGATAGCGTCTTCATATTGCTCACATAACTGTGTCAGCAATTGCTGCTTATCTGAGAGCGGTAGGGTGGTAAAAGTAGTCATAATTGGACTCACTAAGTCAACGTCAAGTCTAAAAAATTGGTCAGTCATTGCTAGCAATAACCACCGTCAGTCATATGGATCACCTAAGCTCAACGGCTCAAGCTATCTCCCAGTTTGCAAAGCAATAAGAAATGTTGTATCAGAGCACTTCATTTAACCTAGGGCGTGTCCTCAATCTGGACGAAAGCGACTAAATGGGCTAAAAACGGCTAAATCTTGCCAAACTGCGTCAAACAGCTAGTCAATATCCTGATATTCTCTGCGCTGTTTTCCTTGTTTAGCTACAATTTGTCTCATTTTTATCACCATTTTCAAAATTAGGACATGCCCTAGCCATCAGCATATATACAGAATGGCGTTTGGTGATTAATGGCTAAGCGCGTGCAACGTTGCCAAGGCGACGACAGGCGCGGTCTCTGTTCGTAGCACGCGATTACCGATCTGCCAAGGCGCAAAGCCTACTGTTTGTGCTTGCACTGATTCGTTATTACTGAGACCACCCTCAGGACCGATTAGCAGCTCAATGTAGGGTTTGTCTTGTGTTAGTGCGATTGATAGTGTCTCTGGCTGCAGAGGTTGTCCCGCTGCTGGCACGCTCATCATCAAACGGCTATCTGCTGGCTGGTTTAATACTTGATAATAAGGGGCTTCACTGAGGGCCGCGACAATGGGGCTAACCGCAGCGCTGGCAGATATGGCTGTGTCTGTAGCGTCGGTCGCTGAATCACGTAACCAGTCATTGATAGACAGTGGTGCAAGGATAAGAGGAGGGCGATTGAGGCCGCATTGTTCACAGGCGGCGATAGCGATTTGTTGCCAATGTGCCAGCTTTTTTTCGACTTGGGCGGGTTTGAGATTGACTTCGCCATGATGACTGCTGAGGAGCTGAATAGCAGTGACACCAAGCTCAGTGGACTTTTGAATGGCATAATCCATCCGTTCACCGCGACTCATCACTAGGGCGATTTTAGTCAATACAGGGGCGCTGCGGTCATCCGTTGAATGACTGAGCAAAGTAGCCGTTGCATTTTTTTTACTAATCGCTTGTAGCTCTACCTGATATTCGCCGCCAAAGCCATCAAACAAAATACCTTGATCACCGATATTTGCGCGTAATACTCGGCACCAATGATGAACGATGCTGTCTGTTAATTCGACACTAGCACCAATAGATAATGTACTAAGGGTAGGAAAGGTGGTGTTCAGATCGTTACTGATAGCATAAAAAAAACGTCGCACAGTCGTTTAGTCCTTTAATTGAACAATAATCCCTCTCAACATGTTAGCAGAATATGAGTGGTGGAGGGAAAGGTATTGTCACAGGTGTTTGGGAAATAAAACAGGTCGTGTAGAGCAGTTGTTAAGACAAGATAGATCATAAGTAAAACGAAAAAACTGGCACTCCGAAGAATGCCAGTCATTTAACAAGAAGTTCAACAAAGGTCTAAGCGGTAAGTCCCAACGCTTCAACCAAACGCTTATTCGGCTCAACCTTATTCATGCTATAAAAATGCATGGCAGGTACACCCTCATTGATTAAACGCTCACATAGACGATATACCACATCAAAACCAAATTCGCGAATGGCTTTGCGATCATCACCAAAGTCAGCCAACTGCTTACGCACATAACGCGGAATATCAGCGCCACAGCTATCGGCAAAGCGTACCAAATTGCTTGAATTGGTAATCGGCATAATGCCAGCCACCAATGGCTGCGCCACTGTATCAATCCCACGCTTCTCTAAGGTATCACGCAAATATAAGTAACTATCAGCGTTATAGAAAAACTGCGTAATCGAAGCATTAGCTCCAGCTTGGTATTTATTGACCAAATTGTCAACATCAAACGCAAAGCTACGCGCTTGTGGGTGCATCTCAGGATACGCGGCCACTTCAATATGGAAGTGATCGCCTGAGTGTTCACGAATGAATTTTACCAAATCGACAGCAAATGGTAGTTCACCCATACCCACCTGACCTGAAGGCAAGTCACCACGTAGCGCGACTAGGCGCTTGATACCTAAGCTTTTGTAGTGTTCAAGCAGTTCAGCGATTTCTGCTTTATCATCACCAATACAAGACATATGCGGTGCAATGTCAGTATCGCCGCGTGCACATAGCGCTTGAACGATATCTAAAGTGCGGTTACGGGTTGAACCGCCAGCACCGTAGGTCACCGAAAAGTACGCAGGTGATAGCTTATTCAGCTCATCATAAGTGCTGAGTAGCTTTTCATGACCCAGTTCGGTTTTGGCCGGAAAAAACTCAAAGGAGAAAGCAGGCTTAGTCACAGTCTGGCTCCTTTTAGTATTTATAAGCGTCAGGCTTAAATGGACCTTCGACAGGTACACCCAAATATTCTGCTTGTTTATCCGTTAGCTTCGTCAATGTACCGTTAAAACCGGCAACCATCGCAGCAGCGACTTCTTCGTCGAGCTTCTTCGGCAATACTCTGACGTATAAATTGTCAGTGCGCTCATCAGCTGGCAAGTCAGCGAATTTCTCTTCGAACAAATACATTTGTGCCAAGACTTGGTTAGCAAATGAGCCGTCCATCACGCGTGATGGGTGACCAGTGGCATTACCAAGGTTCACTAAACGACCTTCAGCAAGCAAGATCAAATAATCATTCTCATCGTCTGAGCGGAAGATTTGATGCACTTGTGGCTTGATCTCAACCCAGCGCCAGTTGTCACGCATGAATTGGGTGTCGATTTCGGTGTCAAAATGACCGATGTTACAAACGACCGCACCAGGTTTCAGTGCTGCAAGCATATGTCTGTCACACACATGGTAGTTACCAGTAGTCGTAACTATCATGTCCGTATCTTCTAGCAAGCGGGTGTTGATGTTTTCTGCGCCGCCAGTGTTATCACCGTTAATGTAAGGCGATAATACTTCAAAACCGTCCATACATGCCTGCATGGCACAGATAGGATCGACTTCTGATACACGTACGATCATGCCTTCTTGACGTAAGCTTTGCGTAGAGCCTTTACCTACATCGCCATAACCGATAACTAGAGCGCGGCGACCAGCAAGGAACATGTCGGTAGCGCGTTTAATGGCATCGTTTAAGCTATGACGGCAGCCGTATTTGTTGTCATTTTTAGACTTAGTAACGGCATCGTTGACATTGATGGCAGGTACTTTAAGCGTACCTTTGTTTAACATCTCAACTAAGCGATGAACACCAGTGGTGGTTTCTTCTGAGATACCATGGATGCTATCAAGAAGCTCAGCATAGTCGTTATGGATCAATGCAGTTAAATCACCGCCATCATCCAAGATTAAGTTAGTATCCCAAAGCTGACCTGAGGCTTCACCGCCAACGTGAACTTGTTGACGCAAGCACCATTCATACTCTTCTTCTGTTTCGCCTTTCCAAGCATAAACAGAGATACCAGCAGCAGCAATCGCAGCAGCAGCATGGTCTTGAGTTGAGAAGATGTTGCATGATGTCCAACGTACTTCAGCACCTAGCGCGACTAGTGTCTCGATAAGTACGGCAGTTTGGATGGTCATGTGGATACAGCCAGCGATTTTCGCGCCTTTAAGCGGTTGGTCGGCTTCGTAGCGACGACGCAGACCCATAAGGGCAGGCATTTCAGCTTCGGCAAGGGTGATTTCACGGCGGCCGTAATCAGCAAGGCTGATGTCAGCGACTTTATAGTCAGTGAAAGAGGGATCGATCGTATGGGCAGATGGTGTAGTAGACACTGCGTCCATAATATGCTCCTATCAGTGGTTAACGTATGATAAAAAGAATAAAAACGCAGGTGCCGTTGTTTGCGCTGTGAGCGACCAAAATAGGGCGCTCGACAGTTAACCGAGCCTAACATAACCTATAATTTGCATGATTTTAGTCTCTCAATGCAATATCTATGGTAATGGCGCAACACCTCTCGGAGGTCGTTATTGTAATAGATGAGTCATGGATTGTCACCTGTTGGATAACATAAATAGCTGACGGTATAGGAACATAAGATGCCGATCGGTAATATAGAGCACTAAAAAAAGGCCATCGATATGGATGACCTTTTTTATTCTCAGTTCAGACAGTCTGAAGGGTACTAAGAAAAACTTAGTACCAGTTATAGGTCAAAGAGGTAAAATAGTTGATACCATCAGTGTCGTAACCAGGCAGAGTAATATACTTTTCATTAGTAATATTGTCTAAGCGTGCTGCTATGGTTAGGCTTTCTGTTAGCTGGTAGTTACCGCTGATATTAAACAACCCATAATGATCGACAAACTGCGATTCTGCATTGGCAACATTGCTATAGTAATCACCGACATATTCATATTCGGCACGAATGTCAAAGCTTGATAAGCGATAGCCTAAGTAAATCAGACCTTTATGCTCAGGACGAATGGCAAGAAAATTACCATCGTTGCTCCCGCCACTATTGTCTTCTGCCTGCTGGTAGTCATAGCTACCACCAAATAAGTAATTATCGACTATCCAATCTGATGTTAGTGTGAGTCCTTCGATTTTGGCTTCATCGACGTTTTCGCTAGAGCCTGCATAAGGATTGCTAGGCGTGGGGCTTGCGACATAGCTGATTAAGTCGTCAACTTTGTTGTGATAGCCTGTCAAACGAGTAGACTGAATAGGAGTATCGTATTCAATAAAAGCTTCATAGTTATCACTGGTTTCTGGTGTCAACTCAGCATTACCACCGAAAGGTGAGTACAAGTCATTGAAGCTCGGCGCTCGGAACCCTTTAGCATAACTGGCACCGATGCGTAGATTGGGACTGATGTGTAGCGCGCCACCTAAATTATAAGTGGTCTCATCACCATACTGTGAGTTGTCATCATAGCGTAGGTTTGCTTGTGCATCGAATTGATCATTAGCCAATACATAACCCAAAAATGCACTGGTTACATCACGGTCATCAACGTCATAGTCAGTCGTATCAATACTTTGGTTTAAATACTCTGCACCGTAAATGCCTGTACCGATAGGTAGGGCATGCTGACCGACTAGGCTGACTTGATCTTGCTCTGTATCATAGTTACTGCTATAGGTTTCTGTGTCTATGTTGTCGATAGAGTGTCCATACTGTAGCTTCACCGAAGCGCCTGGCTGGTAGCGCCAATCAACGAACGCTTGAGCCGCACCCGTTTCTTGATCAGAATACACATTCTCTGCAGCGCCATTATCAAAATAAGTCGTTGACTCGCTATACAGAGCGCTAGCCCCAACTGACAATTGATCGTTGATACGCTGATTTAGAGCAATGCTAAAATTATCACTTTCGAAACCATCATCGTCCTTGTTGTAAGGGGCGTATTCATTACTAGGATCGGGTAGCGTTGCATTGATACCATCTGTTTCGTTGTGGCTGGCTGAAAGGCTCAAAGCGGTGCCAGTATCATTGACAAATTGTGCGCTAGCACCGTATAAGTATTGATCATTTGAGCCAACACCAGCGGTAACCGACATGCTGCTTTGATCTACATTGCTGCCTTTGGTGAATACTTGAATCACACCACCCATCGCGTCTGCACCATAGATACTAGATCCTGACGCACCGTATAGTATTTCGATACGATCGATCTGGTCGGCTGGTAGTAAATTTAGGGCACTATTACCTGTGCTTAACGAGCTATAACGTATGCCATCAATAAGTACCAAGATTTGCTTACCATCATAACCACGCATATACAGATTGGAAACGGTGCCCATGCCGCCGCTTGTATAGTGACTGATGCCAGGCTGACGCTTCAGTGCTTCTAAAACTGTCTGTCCTTGATAACGGCGCAATTCTTCGCTATCAATCACGCGAGTTTGGGCGATTACGTTACTGGTTTTGGTAGGCGTACGCGTCGCTGTCACAACGATTTTATCAAGCTCGACTTGTGGCAGCTCACTATCATTGACTGTCTCTAAGTCAGGGTCAGATGGCGTGACAGCCATGGCTGTATTTACGGCAAATACGCCAAGTGCGCTTAAAATACAGCACCGCAAATAAGTAGACGAAGAAGAGCGTGTTAACAACATAATGATTCCCAAGGTTACAAAAGCAAAAGTTAAGAAGGTAAAATTTACAAAAAACAGTAGACAAGTTACACAGGGTTCATTATCTATAAATATGCGCGCTTTATAAACCAGTTTTAGCCAATATTTATTCATGATAAGCTGAGGAATTTTCATGATGGCTGATTATTGAGCCATTCTAAAGCGATGCACAGGGTATTTATTGCTTAGCAACTGTGCTCAGTACCAATAATTGCTCATCATTAGAAACATTCTTCGGTAGAAAAATTTGTAATCAAAAACACGACAGTTAGTTATAATTGCTATCATGGCGGCAGGTTGTGTTGATCATTGGCTATTTAGGCAATTTTCTCTTTATGCCTATGTCTATCTATAAATTAAGAGGTTTGTTTTGTCTATTGAGCGTCGTATGAGTCCTACTGGCTTACTTTTACCCTTAAAAGCATCATTATCAAGAGTCATGGTAGTGGCCACCTTGTTGCTGACTTTATTGTGTAGCTTGATACTGCCGAATGCTGCTTTCGCGGCTGAAGCTGGCGTGTTGGGACTTGGCGGGACTAGTGAGGCGAGCAGTGAGCCGATACCTGATTCCTTTGGGCGAGATACGCCGCGACATACGGTGCAGGGATTCATTAGTGCTTTAAGCGAAAACGATTACTTATTGGCGAGCAATTACCTTAACTTATCAAAGTCTGACAATCCAACTACCGTGGTGCGTCAATTTAAGCAAGCACTCGATGCTGGTGGGCGTTTTTTACCTGACTTGCAGCTCAATAATACGCTTGAAGGTAATTTAACCGATCAATTGCCACCCAGCCAAGAAAACGTTGGTGCGATTAATATTGGTGAAAAAAGCGTGCCGTTGTTATTAGAAAGAGTGGTGTCTAATAACAATGATCAGTACTGGCAATTCTCTGGTGATACGCTCAGCTCAATACCAGAAGTCATAGAAGATACTGAACCGACCTTGGTGTCCCGCTATACGATGGATTCACTGGACGGCAAAAAGGTTTTTGGTTATCAGCTGGCTGACTTGGTCGCAGCGCTAGCCATGATTGTGAGCAGTTTTGTACTCACTTATATTATGGTGTGGTTGTTGTACCATCTCCTAAGAATTGTTTATCCTCGTGTGCGCGGTGTACCATTGCCGCTGCCTGATAAAGTAATATTGCCACTTGCTGTTGTCATTATGGCGTCGATGCTATCGGAAGTTATGGTTTACTCAGGCGTGTCAGTGACGCTGCGTGAGCCGGTTAATCGCTTTACCGAGGTCGCATCTTGGCTAGCAATAACGTGGTTATTACTGCGTGTCATCGATGCGATATTCTCTCGTGCTGTTAACTTAAGCTATAAGAAAAACCATACTGAACGTGTCTCAATCTTAGGACTGCTACGCAAAGTCGTCAAAGCATTGCTGCTTATATTTGCGGTTATTGTCTTCTTTGGTAATTTGGGTTTTGATTTAACGACCGGTATTGCTGCATTGGGTGTGGGTGGACTGGCTTTTGCTCTTGGTGCGCAAAAAACCATTGAGAACCTTGTTGGTAGCGTTGTAGTCGTGGCAGATTCGCCAGTACGTATCGGTGATTATTGTAAATTCGGTACTTATGAAGGCACCGTTATCGATATTGGTATTCGCTCATCACGCGTCCGCACATTGACCCGCACCATCGTCACCGTACCCAATGGCGACTTCTCGTCCATGCAAATTGAGAACTTTACCTCACGCGATATGTTCCGCTTCTTTCATCAGTTGTATCTTAAGCGTACCGCTGATATCGACGTGGTCTTTAAAATGGTCAAGGATTTGGATGAGTTTTTGAATGAGCATTATTTAACCAATAATGAATGGAACCAAGCCAATATTTTAGAGCTGCGCCAAGACTGCTATGTGATTCAATTACAAGCTTATATTAATGCCAACGACGTCATGGAGTTCTATGACAAGCAAAACGTGGTATTCGTGGATGTATTAAACCAAGTTGCAAAATATAAGGTTGAGCATGCTTTGCCAACACAGCAGTTGATTGTCAATCAAGCTGAACTTGAACATCATATGGAAAGCAATACAGTTGAATCGGTAGAAGAAGATACCTCACCCAGCAGTAGCAATACGGATAATGATGAAACGAATGTAAGCTTAGACAATCATGATCACTCTAGTAACAACGGCAGTGTTGATATTAATAAAAGCAGCGACAAAGCGAGAGGTGATAACCAGAAATCATCGATGGCAACAGTAAGTAGGGAAGGTGCACTCAAAGCACTGAAACACAAAAGTCGTATGCTAAGAAAAAGTAAATTTAAGCACACCAAAAGAAAATTTGGTTTTTCTATATGGAACCAGCCTTAAAAATAAGCTTTCTCCGTATGGAGACCTATAAAGGTACGGCAGTTTTATCACGTAGTAAGCCGTAATATGACCATAGAAGCAGGCTGGCAGCGCTACGATGTGGTGACCAGCTTTCGGTCAATCCCTTTAGCTGTTTCGGTGTCGGGCGTTCTGCCAGACCTAATACTGTCATCGCTGCGACTTTAATCGCTAAATCATCGACTGCCAGTATGTCATCGCGTTTTAGAGAAAACAATAAATACATCTCAGCCGTCCAACGTCCAATGCCAGTGACTGCTGTGAGGGTCTTTATAGCCGCTTCATTTGGCATGGTTGTTAAGGTAGCAAAGTCTATATCATTCGCTACTAAGGATCGAACATAGCGCATCTTTTGCCTAGACAAGCCTTGTGCTCGTAACGTTTCGTCCTGCGTTCCAGCAATAGCCTGAGGGGTTGTCAAACCTGCCGCAACCAGCTTTTTCCAAATACTGGCCGCGGCTGCTACTGATAGCTGTTGACCCACCATCGCTCTCATTAGTTGCTCAAACCCACCTGCATTGTGCCTAAGACTGGGCATACCAACTTGCTCATAAACAGGAGCGAATCTTGGTTCGATGGCAATCAAAGCAATGATATGCTCTTCTAGTGCTTCAGTGTTTTCAATAGTTTGTAGGCTCATAAATGTCTTATCCTAAGTGAGTATCATGCCGCTGAAGTTGGACGCTGAAAATGATGTATAGTCAAAACACCCTAGAAACGCTACAGCACTGTTGATATCAATTTTTTGTAGCCTCTGTCTGCGCAGGCACAGCAAGCAAGCAAAATTGATATCAATAGTGCATGATGTATCGATATTACTTTTCACTGACTATAAATAGTCGTTTTGATAATGAGCTAAACATAAAAAAGACTGCTATTTGCAGTCCCTTTTATTTCTAATACTGAGCTAACGATAAAAATTATTCGCCATCGGTTTTAGGCTTTTTAAGCAGTACTAATACCGCACCGTTTCCGCCATCTTTTGGCGGTGCAGAGCAAAATGCCAGTACTTCTGGCAATTGACGTAGCCAACCGTTGACGCAAGTTTTTAAAATAGCTTCGCTACCTTTACCATGGACTATTTTTACCATGGTTTCATTATTTTGCTTCGCTTGGCTCAACAGTTGAGTCATGGCAGCGCGTGCTTCATCAATGGTGCAACCATGGATATCTACCGCATCATACCAACGCAGCTTGCCCTGTTTGAGCTGGGTAAAAATTTTATTTTGTAGGGTCGGCTGCTTGTAAGACAAATAAGCTTCGCCAGCCACAGGATTGAGTAGCGCCTGCATATCTGATAAGCCAGCGCCTAAATCACTAGCCTCACTACCTTGCGCGGCAGCACGTTTCGAAAGTGTGGCGGCATCAGGTTTACGCGCTTTTGCGGCGTTGGCAGGGGAGCGGACGTTTTTGTCATCGAGCTGATTGACGCCATGCATCGCTTGCATAAACAGAACTTTATCGTCGTCGATATGCTCACTGTCCAACTGTTTGACAGTCTTTTTGACTTGCTTTTGGGTGAGTAACGAGACAGGTTCTGTAGGCTTTTGATCTTCACCTTCAGGTGAATCGGTATCACGGCCTTTGCTCAGCTGTCCTTTTAACTCTTTGAGTTGGTCTTGCATTTCTTTTGAAAATAGAGAATTTGACATAAAAGTTAACGTATCGTTGATGGATGAATAAAGGGTTGAACAATCCGTATAGCACACGCATTGTTCAAGCGATCTAGCGTCTATTGAAGCTTGAATTATTGAGTTACTTTACCCGTCTGCTGCGCTGCCCGCAAGTAAGGATTGTAACGCTTGTCCAGGGTGATCGGTTTTCATAAATTGTTCACCGATCAAGAAGTGCTGAATGCCTTGCTCCAGCATCAAACGGATGTCATCGCTGCTATGAATGCCGCTCTCAGTAACGATAAGGGGTTTCTGTGCTGTGCTATCAGCATCGGTAGCCAATGCTTCGAGCAAAATATTTTTTAGGTCAAGCGTGGTTTGTAGATCAACGTCAAAAGTATTCAAATCACGATTATTAATACCATAGATATTATGATCAGAGCGTGGCAATTGTAAGGCGCGCTCAAGCTCAGCCTTAGTATGTACCTCAATCAATACGTCCATGCTCAGTTTGATACTCAAGGCATGGAGCTCTTGCACTTGCTCATCGTCGAGGCAAGCCATGATTAATAATATGCAATCTGCACCCATTAGATAGGATTGATATATCTGATATTCATCAATCATAAAATCTTTGCGCAGTATCGGCAGGCTTGAGGTATTAGCTGCTTGAATAAGGTAGCTGTCATCGCCCTGAAAATAATCGCGATCAGTTAGTACTGACAAACAACTTGCACCAGCTTGCTCGTATTGCTGAGCAAATAACGCTGGGGCAAAGTTATGGTTGATAATGCCTTTAGAGGGAGAGGCTTTTTTAATTTCAGCAATGATACCAATACCGTTCTCTTCAGTACTGATAGCTCGCAATGCCTGAGCAAAACCTCGACGCGGTTTATTATCAGCTGCGACCTTGGCTTGTAAATCTTCAAGAGATAATACCTCTTGAGCCTTTTTTACTTCTTCTATTTTAGTAGCGACAATGCGCTGTAGCACTGAAGGTATGTCTGAATGGGTTGTGGTCATGCTGGTATCCGAATATCGTTAGATGAAAATAGACAGTAATGGTAATAGTAATGAATGCACTACATTAGTGCTTGCAAATTAATCCTGAGCCGCTAGCTGCTGTGTGTATTTGGCTAAAGACTCAAGCTTGATTAACGCATCGCCATTTTGGAGGATCTGCTGAGCACGGCTGACACCATTAGGATAGTTGCTTGCAAGCCCTGCGGTGTATATCGCTGCGCCTGCATTTAGAGCAATCATATCGCGGGCTTTGAGTACTGAGCGGTCGTTGGTTTCTGCGCCTGATAAAGCGGCGCGTATTAGCTCAAGGCTTTGCTCTGGTGAGTCTACATCGAGCCCAATCAGAGTCTGTGATTCGATGCCAGCATCTTCTGGCATCATCTCATAAACGGATATCTCACCGTTTTTTAACTCAGCGACAGTGGTAGAGGTGGCAAGGCTGATTTCATCTAAGCCATCTTTTGCACCAACCACCATGACATGACGTGCGCCTAGGTTTTTCATGACTTTGGCGATAGGTTCACACAGTTGAGCGGTAAAGACACCAATGACCAAATTGGGTGTGCCAGCAGGGTTGGTTAATGGCCCTAAAATATTAAAGATAGTACGCGATTTTAGCTCACGGCGTATAGGATTGGCATAACGCATGGCGCTATGGTGATTGGGCGCAAACAAAAAGCCGATGCCTTGGTTTTCGATACAGTCTTTTGCTTGCTCTGGGGTGAGCGACAGACTGATACCTGCCTGCTCAAGTAAATCTGAGCTACCAGATCTAGTAGAGACCCCGCGATTGCCGTGTTTAGCGACTTGTGCTCCCGCAGCCGCCACAACAAAGGCCGATGCCGTCGAGACGTTGAATAAATTTGCGCCATCACCGCCAGTGCCAACGATATCGACTAGATGTTCACAGTTTTTTGGTTCGATATTCGCCGCCAATGCACGCATGGCGCTGGCTGATGCCGTAATCTCATCGATGGATTCACCTTTCATGCGTAGACCAGTCAAAATAGCGCCCATCATAGCGTCGCTACATCTGCCTTGCATGATAATCAGCATCACTTGATACATCTCATCAAAGGTCAAATCAATGTGCTGAAAAATTCTACCTAAAGCGGTCGTCAGCAGTTGATGTGTTTCTGTATCGGACAGTCTCTCAATACTATCTGGCGTGTGCGTTTCTTCTATTTTCGTCGTACTCATTATGGTCTCGCTTAATTTTATTTTTTATATGGATCTATAAGGGATTTGGAATAGAGTAATCAAAGCAAGTACTTTAGTCAAAACTAACCAACTTGCGGTAGCTTGTCTGAGGCTAGTACAGCCAGATTATGAGTGTGCAAAAAGTTGTTAAGTAGCTGATAGCCAGCCTCGCTCAAGATAGATTCAGGATGGAACTGTACGCCTTCTATAGCAAGTTTTTTATGACGGATACCCATGATTTCCTCAATGCTGCCATCAATATTTTGTGTCCATGCGGTCAGCTCAAGACACTCGGGTAAACTGATCTTATCAATGACGAGTGAATGATAACGCGTGACTTGTGAGGGATTAGGTAAGCCTAAAAATACGCCTGTGCCATTGTGGTAAACGGCGGATAAACGTCCATGCATCACTTCACCTGCTTTGACGACCTGTCCGCCAAATGCCTGCCCAATGGCTTGATGTCCCAAGCAAATACCCAGTATAGGGATAATACCTTTAAAAGTCTCAATGACGGCTAACGAAATACCAGCGCGGGATGGGTCACACGGTCCTGGACCAATGACAATGGCATCGGGAGCTAAGACCTTAATTTGATCAATGGTGATCTGATCGTTACGCCACACAGTGATGTCCTGCTGCAACTCACCGAAGTACTGTACAATATTGTACGTAAAGCTGTCGTAATTATCGATCATTAGAATCATTGTTTTCAACTTATTGATTTTTAGGTGTTTCTATAGTTGAATTTGTCTGCGCTGCCATTGCCTGCACTGCTATGGGTTACTGTCAATGCATGATGCCATACCGCTATAAGAGTGACAGCTGTTGCTGTGGGATGCCGTTATCTTACCATTATTTCGTGCTCTATCAAATATGGCGCATAATGATGGGATTACTAAATAACTCTAGATATTAAATCGCACCAAAAGAAAGCAGTTTATTACTATTATATTAATAATCACACTAATTTGGTGCAATGGTAGTGCGGCTCATTGCTCTACATAAGAAGTATTAAAAGATAATCATCTGAATAACAGACTTCATATATGTATATTTTTTTATGATAAGTCATTGTATTTACTATCAGTAATGGTGTTGCTTCAGCTATCAACACCATTCGCTTCTTAGAGAGTTGGCATAGCCCTTGCATTTATACTGTTATGATTATTTGTGACCACAAAAAGACAGGTCTAAAAATAATTATTAACAAGTGCCTGAAGAGTTCAGCATTATGAGTTATATATTGCTAGAATAACGTTAGAATTGACTTGGCGTATTTTTAGACCATTGAGATGACTGTTGGTCTGATTGAAAAAACGCTTTAGATGAGTATCTTGACTAATACGCTGAATAGTGCTGATAATAAGCAGAATATCGTATGCATTATTTAAGTCTCAAAAGCACATCTAACATTCTTGAACAAGAATACTGCACTCATAATTTTAAATCGCAATAACGTGATCAACACAACGGAGACTATTCATGTCGAATAAACTATTAGATCTTATCCAATCCTCTAATGCTAAATGGGTTGACTTTCGCTTCACCGATACACGCGGTAAAGAGCAGCACATCAGCTTCCCAGCGCATAGCGTTGACGAAGATGTGATGGAAGACGGCAAAATGTTCGATGGCTCATCTATCGCTGGCTGGAAAGGTATTGAAGCGTCAGATATGATCTTGCGTCCTGATCCAGAAACGGCTTTTCTAGACCCGTTCTTTGATGCGGTCACTGTTGTGGTCACTTGTGACATCATCGAGCCATCAACGCTACAAGGCTATGATCGTGACCCACGTTCTATCGCTCGCCGCGCTGAAGAGTACTTGAAGTCTACTGGTATTGGTGATACTGCTTACTTCGGTCCTGAGCCTGAATTCTTTGTATTCGATGACGTTAAATGGTCAATCGATATGTCTGGCGTTAGTCATAAAATCACTGCTGAAGAAGCAGCATGGTCGACTGGCGAGACTTACGAGTGGGGCAACATGGCGCATCGTCCGCGTGTTAAAGGCGGCTATTTCCCAGTACCACCAATCGATAGCTCACACGATATGCGTGCTGTCATGTGTGAACGCATCGAAGAAATCGTTGGCGAAGGCACAGTTGAAGTGCATCATCATGAAGTTGCTTCTTGCCAGTCTGAGATTGGTGTGGCATTCAACACCATGGTTCGTAAAGCAGATGAAGTTCAGCAATTGAAATACGTTGTTCATAACGTTGCGCATCAGTTTGGCAAAACAGCTACCTTTATGCCTAAGCCAATCGTTGGTGATAATGGCTCAGGTATGCACGTACATATGTCTATCTCAAAAGACGGTGTAAACACATTCTCAGGTGATGAGTATGCTGGTCTGTCTGAAACCGCATTGTACTTCATCGGTGGTATTATCAAGCACGCTCGTGCATTGAACGCGATTACCAACCCATCAACCAACAGCTATAAGCGCCTAGTGCCGCATTATGAAGCACCTATTAAACTTGCTTATTCAGCGTCTAACCGTTCAGCGTCTATTCGTATTCCACACGTAAGCAGTCCAAAAGCAGTACGTGTTGAAGCACGTTTCCCTGATCCAACGGCTAACCCATATCTAGCGTTTGCTGCATTGTTAATGGCTGGCCTTGACGGTATCCAGAACAAGATGCATCCAGGCGAAGCCGCTGACAAAAACTTGTATGACTTGCCACCAGAAGAAGAAGCACAAATCCCAACGGTTGCAGAAAGCTTAGACGTCGCATTGCAAGCGTTGCGTGATGACCATGACTTCTTGTTAAAAGGTGATGTATTCACTGAAGATATGCTAGAAGCGTTCATCGCTTTGAAAGAAGAAGAAGTACAACGTCTGAACGTGACTGTACATCCTGTTGAGTTTGACATGTATTACAGCTGCTAATTTATAGCGTAGACTCAATATTGTTTTAATGAATAAAAACCAGTTAAGTAACTCTTAGCTGGTTTTTTTATGTCTGCGGATAAAGCGCACAAGATAAATGAATAACATTTCTCCAAAATCACTACTGATTTCGACTTGAAAGTATCGCATAATGGTTATTATAAAAGTATATTAATAGTAGACACTAATTAGGTTGACTGACTATGATTCCATCATCAAAACTGAATGTTTCGAAAGGCCATGCGAAGGTAGGGCTATTGACGATCACTGCCATAGCCAGTCTCTGTGCGCCTTTAGCAAATGCTGCACCCATTTATAAAGTGGTCGACGAGCAAACAGGTCAGGTGACCTTCACTGATCGCCCGCAAAGCTATGAGCAGCAGGTGGGTAAACAAGTCAGTCAGACGACAGTGACGACAGGTAATGGAACGAGTGGCTCAAATAATAGCACTAGAGATAATCAGACTGCTACGAATGCCACGCAAACCGCCTCTATACCTGCTACCAACGATGCAACGGTCAAAGCACCAATCAACTATCAACTGGCTATCACTGAGCCCAGCGAAGAACGTGCTTATCGGCGTCCAGCGCAGAGTATTAATGTAGCACTACAAATTAAGCCTGCGCTGCAAGCAGGTGATAGTGTCCGTATTTATTTTGACGGCAACGAAGTCGCTCAAGGTCTAAATGCGACGATTGCTACGATAGATGCATTGCCAGGCGCTCATACGATAACGGCGGTCATTCAAAGCGTGAAAGGTCAAACGCTGCAACAAGCCGCGCGCACGGTTTATGTGATTCAAAACAATACAACTTTGCAAAACAATAAGAAGATTGCAAAACAGCTTTTGGCTTATCAGAATTTACCGTGGTATCAAAAAGTGATGTTAAAACTGCGCCAACAGGACGGTAGCCTACAAAAAGTACAGAGCAGTCAATCTATCGCTAACGATGCTTTTACTAGATAAGCTGTATAGGTGCTGATTATATTAATAAAACTATTTAAGCTATTTTGTTGTTGAGAATTTAAAAAAGGAGTAACCACTATGGTAAGTGAGTACTCCTTTCTTTTTGCTTAATTATCTTACATTGGACGAACTTTGCTTAATTATTTAGTCAGCTCAATGGTACCGTTGGCAGTGACTGATACAGTACTATTACCAGATTCAAAGCTTTGGCTTGGCACTGCCTCGTCTGCCATTCCTGATTTCATGCTCATAGCGCTATACATTGGACGTGGATAGTTGCTACCTGTATTCAAATTAACATTGACGACGCGGTAGCCACGAGCGTCCCAAGCACGGGTGAGGCTCTTGGCTTGCTGTTGAAAAGCGCGAGAGGCTTCGGTCATTAGCTTTTGCTCTAAAGCATCTTTTTTGGTATCTGAGACACCAAAGTTCAGATTGTCCATAACCAATGTTTCTTGTAAATCAGCAATGAGCTGGCTGGTCGCTGAGAAATCTGTACTCTTCAAATCTATATTTGCCTGACCTGTCCAGCCAATGATTTTGTCGTTTTTGTCATAGCGTGGATAAGTGCGTTGCTGTCCGGTGCTGACAGTGACGCTAGGATAGCGCTTGGCAATTTTCATAGCATTATTAATGGATGTATTGAGCGTTGTGGCTAGAGTTTTAGAATCTGCTGCCTGTGCTTTTTTGTACAAGCTTGCTCTTACTTCATCGTTTTGGATCTCTTCTTTTACTTCTGTTTGAAACGTTAGCTGGTCATAGCCTGTTGGCTCTGCATGGGCACTACCCATCATTGCGGTCATGAGACAAACCGTACCAGAAGCCAATGCTGCTTTATTAAGTAAAGTATTTTTCATTATTATCTCCTAAGTTCATTTTAATGGTCTTTATATGAGAAGCTGTACCTCTTGTTTTCTAAATATTGATATGTGTGCAACTTCATTCACTAAAATAGCAAAATTTCTGTGAGTTGCTGTGAGAATTTTGTGACCTAAGTTACTGACTTAAATTACAGGGCTAAGTTGCTGAGCTGAATTACTTGCCTAAGTTACTGACTTAAGTTACAGGGTCATTTTCCGTCTAAAACAAACAGTTTTAAGATAGGGGTTGTAAAATTAAAAAATCCTTGTATAATTTGCACCTGGTGGCTCCATTGGTAGCCTCGCAACATTGTTCTATGAATCCCGCCAGGACCGGAAGGTAGCAACGGTAATAGTTATGATGTGTGCCGAGGATGTGCTTTTGGAGTCGCTTTTTTTTGCCTAAAATTTGATATTAGTTTTGACGAAGTATCAAAGACGCTTTTACGATGTATTAAGCCCTTCATTGTAAAGGGCTTTTTTTTGTCCAAAATTTCATTCTATTTCCTGTTTAATTTCTTTAATTTCAAAGCTTCATTGATTAATATAGGTTAAAATACAATGTATTAACTTTTATTAACATTCTAGACACTCTGGGGTTCGATTATGAAGATGTTTGTTTGGCTATTCATTATTATTGTGGTGTTGGCAGTAGTATTTGGCATCACGATATTTAATAAGCTGGTACGCGCACGTAACCAAGCAAAGAATGGTTTTGCACAGATAGATGTACAGCTTAAACGTCGTCATGATTTGATTCCTAATTTGGTCGAAACAGCCAAGCGTTATTTGAGCCATGAACAAGAAACACTTACTCGCGTCATCAGTGCGCGTAATCATGCTCAAGAGCTACAAGACTCTAATAAGCATCAGCCAGAATCGCTTGATCATATGGCGCTATTTGCCAAAGCAGAAGGTATGTTGTCTAAAGCGTTGAGTCAGTTTTCTGCTGTCGTTGAAGCATATCCTGAGCTAAAAGCCGATAGTATGATCAAGGAATTAATGGATGAGTTAACCAATACGGAAAATCGCATTGGTTTTGCTCGTCAGCATTATAATGATAGCGTGATGTTTTATAATAACGACCGCGAAATATTCCCCAATAACCTCGTCAGTACGACTTTTGGCTTTCGTCCACTCAGTCCTTTAGTGTTCGAAGATAGAGAAACGATTGCTCAAGCACCGATTGTCAATATGGGCTGAGGTTTAGATAAATTTGGCGAACTCTAGGCAGCTTAAACTGATGGATTTTTTCGGTGAACAGCGGATACGTACGCGGCGCAGTCTATTCCTTTATGGGCTTTTTTTGCTGATTGTACTTGCTCATATGGCGGTAGGGCTGGCTGTCATGGGGCTACTATTAACTGTATTTACGGGCGGTATATCTCACTGGATATTGGTTCTGGTCATTATCTTGATATTAGGTAGTTTCATTGGTGGTAGTTTCTTAGAGTATCGACGCCTGAGAGCAGGTGGCCGTGCTATTGCTCAGCGAGTAGGAGCGGTTAGGCTGTTCATCGATAACAGTCAAGAAGCATGGGAGCACAGCCACGGGGTCGCGCATCAACACGAAACTAAGGAGAAAGTTCGCTATAGTTCACGCCATATAGCCGTGCGTGATGAGCGTGACTTTCCACCAGTCTATCGTCGTTATTGTGAAATTGCCCAACAGTTGGCGATTGCTTCGGGCTTGAGTACACCGATCTTATATGTATTACCTGATGAGCAGGGTATTAATGGTTTCGTCGCTGGTCGTCATAGCCAAGATATGGTGCTGGTCGTTACCCAAGGCGCGCTAGATAAATTGTCTGATGAGGCGTTGTATGGTCTCATTGGTCATGAATATGGTCATATACTGCATGGTGATGCCACCTTTAATCTACAGCTGATGGTGATATTGGCAGGCTTGCAAATACTATATGACTGGAGTGATCCAATTTCCAATCATCGTTCCTTTGAGACTGATATCACTTCCCATCAGTCTCTATCACAGAGACAAGTTGATAATTTTGCACGCAGTACCGAGGCGCAAACCGCCAGTTTTACCACGCATAGTGAGTGGGTCGTTTACTGGCAGCAGCAACCACAACAAAAGCAGCTCTCAGCCAAGCGTCAGTCGAAATGGGTGCAAAATAGACCTGTGATAGATCGTCAAGCACCGCGTAGTGTTTGGACATTGCTATTACATGGCTTGAGTTTCTCTAGTATGGCAAGTGCTCAGTTGATTAAGCACAGCTTCAACCGCCAGCGTGAGCTACTTGCTGATGCCACTAGCGTGCAATTGACACGTTCGCCGGCGATTGTAGAAACCTTAAAAGCCATCTATCAAGACTCACTTGGCTCGCGTCTATCTGGCATCGCTGATATCAATGGACTCAGCCATTTTTTCTTTGCCAGTAGTGGGGCGGATTTGGGCGATGTGTCATGGTTTGCTACCCATCCAAGCTTGACTGAGCGTATGGGTGCTATTAATGCTGATGCGTATCATCAATTTTCGGTACAAGTCGCTAAAGATAAACAGATAAATCAGCAAAAAATAAAAGAAATATATGAGCAGCGTCGACTCGGGGATGTGGGGAAAGTAAAAGAAAATAGCCTAAGCATTAATAAAAAGGAAAATGCTAACAAACAATCGCTCTACGCAGAACCACTCTCTACTCAAGCCTTGGATAGTCGAGTAGAGAAAGAAGAAGAAAAAGGGCTAGATTTTGTTGTAGCAGAAGATCTAGTCATTGATGGACGGTTACAGGTAAAGCCGCAAGATACTGGCACTCATCAACTGTTAAAACCTTGGCAGGCAAAACCTGATAGCGATTTGCCATCGGCAGTGCTCATTAGCATTGATGATATTGAAAAAGTCTCATTGCCACAGTACATTCTTGATCACAGTCATCATCCTTTAGGCGCACAAGCATTGATCGAAGCTGTGATGCTTTGTCATCAGGGTCAAGCTCTAGCAACGACAAGTACTTATGACTTGGTTGACATTTGGTACGAGATTTCTACTAACAAAGCCGATAATAATTGCCAATCGCAAATTCTACCGCATGCCATCGACCATAAATTGATAGAAACCGTGGCGAGTGTTGATCGACGATTGGACAGTGTTCTAATCACGACTGCCATAAAGAACTTGAGTCAGCACGACCTATCAGAAAGCGTGATTGCAGAGCTACGTCTGAAGCATGAGAGCAGTCATAGCAATCAAAGTTACCAGCATTATGTCCAGCAAAAAAAGTGCCGTACGATGTTGTTGCGCTATCAGCAGGGCATATTTGAGTTATTTCAGGGCTGCTTGACGGCTGATTTAAGCCAAAATTTTGCTGATAATATCGTCAATGATGATGGTTCTGCTGATACAGCTAAGTCAGGATTCACTCACTCAGAGAATGCAGTGTCTCAAGTGCCATCGATTTTATCGCTATGGCAGGCGCTGCATTTACAGAAACTGTTGCCGATATTGTCTAAAGTTTTAAATGATAAAAGTACAGATAGACAGATTGCATGGCAGCAAACACTGCAGGCTGGCACGGACAGTATCGTTGCTCAACTTGATCCATCAGGTCAGGTGTTTGATGGTCTTAGGGCTTCTGATACAACGATGCTTACTTTGTTGGCTTATCGCTTATCGAAAGATGTCAAAGGTCAAATGATATCGAAGCTAGATAGCTCGCTATTTGGTTATAATAATGACAGTGTTTCCCACTATATTGTGGATTTGAGACGACATGCGCGCTTGGTTGATATTACTTTGACCGAAGTCAGTGATGCAAATTTGCAATGGCTATTATTGACGGCACAAGGTTTGAATAGCGTCCAGCTACTGGCCATCATTGACGCTGTACCTAGCTTTCATAAACCCACCTCTAGGGTGTCCATCACAGATACTCAGATTGAGGATAATTATCGAGAGAAGCAACAGGATAGCAGTCAAATAGATTATAATGAATATCGGCAATGGCTGAGTACATTGCATACGGTGATGTTACACGATACGATAGTCAGTCAAGATGAGCACGATTGCTTGATGCTACTAGCAGAGCATTGGCTAGGCGTTCGGCAGCTTTTCTAATAAATTGAATTGATTGAAGCGCTATGTCTATTCGGCTGACAAAGAGCGAGATGTTTGAAACGCTTTTTTAACGTTATTTTCAGCATTAAAAAACTGTAAACCCATTTAAGATAAGTAGGATAGTAGAGTCGAATGAGTGATATCCAAGACCCGCTAATTGTATTGCAACATCGTATGCAGCAGCGTCAAATTTTAGCAATGATGGGTATCAATCAATGGGTACAGCCAAGCTCAGCCACCATAAATATGGCAGATATCTCTGCGCCTATTATTCCTGATCCTACAGATGATACTAGCACTCAAGATAATACTAGCACTCAGGCTGTGTCGTCTGATATAAACATCGAAAAACCAAGTATAGAACAGCAAGGTAATGCTGCTGCGAACGTTGATATGTCGAATATATCGTTTGCTGATTCTGCATCAGCGGTCGTCAATGATGAGCCTATTAGTCACTATTATCATGATGCTGGTGATATAGGATTAGCACAACCTGACGCACAAAGCCCCGTCACCTATAGTTTTGATACTAGTGTCAAAGCTGTAGGTGACGTACCTGTTAAGTCTCTCGTAAACGAGATAACTCAGCAAACTACTGCCGCTATCGGACAGAGTCCTCTTGCTCATATAAATAGTGATGATAGCTTTAAAAAAGTCACCCCATTTGATTTGCAAGGTGGTCGCTATGGCGATTGGGTGATTTTGGTTGATATCCAAGCACTTAATAATGACAGTCAAAAGCTATGGAAAAATATCACTCAATCGCTATCAATCACTTGTGAGACAACGTCCTTTCCTATCTGTGAAGGTATGGATACTGCTGAGCTTGCCAATGCCAGTCTTGCTGGATATGTCTTTAAGATTGGTCGTAGCGAGGAGATAAAAGTAGCAGCATTAACCGCATTGCCTGAAGGGCTTGAGCATCCTCACTTTACGACTGTGCCCACGTTAGAGGAACTGCTCGCTGATAGCAGCTTAAAGCGGCAGCTTTGGGAGAGATTGTCTGGTTAAGCTATCTGCCCAATTGCCCATTGGTATTTTGGCAAGTTATTTGTATAAATAAAAACATTAGCAAATAAAGACAACTAAAGTCACTTTTAAAATAATTTTGATAGGCAACTTTTACGCTCCAACAAACAACGATGATTTCATCATATTTAGGATAATGATTATGACTACCCAAGCTGCTCCTAACCGTGTACCTAATTTTTCAGCGGGACCTGCTACGATACCAACTGCCGTATTATCACGCGCTCAAGAAGAGTTGCTCGATTGGCAAGGACGTGGACTGTCGGTCATGGAAGTAAGCCATCGCAGTAAAGAGTATCTGGCGATTACTGAAAAAGCTGAGTCTAAATTGCGTTCGTTGATGGACATTCCAGATAATTATAAGGTGCTATTTTTACAAGGCGGCGCTAGCTTACAGTTTTCAGCGATTCCACTAAACCTATTAAACGGTGGGCGCGCAGATTATCTAACGACAGGTGCTTGGTCAGGTAAAGCAGTCAAAGAAGCGGCGCGCTATGCCAAACTAGGTCTTGGCGAGACTAATGTGGTTGCAACAGGCAAAGAAAGCAACTTTACTGATGTACCTGATCAAAGCGATTGGAATCTGAGTGAAGATGCAGCTTACTTCCATTACTGCGCCAATGAAACGATTCATGGCTTGCAGATATTTGAGCCGCCAACCGTTGCTGCACCAATTATTGTTGATATGTCTTCTTGCATTTTGTCACAGCCAATTGATGTCTCAAAATTTGGAATGATTTACGCGGGCGCGCAAAAAAATATCGGTCCAGCAGGACTTGTTATTGTGATTATCCGTGAGGATTTATTAGGGCAGGCAAGTGAGTGGTGTCCGCTGCTAATGAACTATGAGCATCAAGCTGACAAAGAGTCTATGTCAAACACGCCAGCGACGTATTCTTGGTACTTGGCGGGATTGGTATTTGAGTGGTTGGAAGAGCAGGGTGGCGTTGCTGCTATCGGCAAAATTAATCAGCAAAAAGCAGACCTGCTCTACAAAACGATTGATGACAGCAGTTTTTATAACAACCCAGTTGCGCCTAAGTATCGCTCTATCATGAATGTGCCGTTTACTTTAGCAGACAGTAGCCTTGATAAAGTATTCTTAGAAGAGTCAGAAAAAGCAGGCTTACTGCATCTAAAAGGTCATCGTGATGTCGGCGGCATGCGTGCCAGTATCTACAATGCTGTACCGCTTGAGTGGGTACAAAAACTGGTCGACTTTATGATTGAATTTGAAAAGAAACACGCCTAAGTCAGTACGGGTTTGAGAAAAAAGACGCAACTTTATGAGCTGCGTCTTTTTTTATGAGAATTATTATTGTTTTAGGGCAAATGATGCGCTATACCTAACACTGCAAACTATTAGGTTAAAAAACCTAAGTTTGTTATGATAAAATTTTCAGCTGTTGTGATAGCTTATGTTTTTGTTTGCTTCTTATTTAAGCTGCGATGAGTTTTCAGTCATTAGGTAAATTCTCTATACATCCATTTGGTTTAGCAGAGGGGTTTGTTATAACTTTATTATGATAAAAAATACCATGCTAAAAACCGTCTTGTTAGTGGCAATGGCGAGTTGGATACCAGCCAGTATGGCGACACCAATTACCATTACTGCGCTTGCACATAACAGCACTGCTGAATATGTCAACGCGCCTTATATGCCTTATGCCAATCCAAACGCGCCGGCAGGGGGTACGCTCTCGCTCGATGCGCGTGGCACCTTTAATGCTGCCAATAAATGGATGACCACGGGCGTGGCGATGATTGGTACCGATTACCTATATGATACTTTAATGACGGGCTCACTAAATGAAGCTTTTACGATGTATCCGCAGCTGGCAAGCAAGGTAACCTATGATCCTGATGACACCAGTTGGATTGTATATCATCTCAATCCTGCTGCCCGTTTTTGGGATGGATCGCCAGTGACCAGTCGCGATGTCAAAGCGACTTATGAGGCGATATTAAATAAAGGCCCGATGTATATTCGCAGTTATCTAAGTGATATCAAAGACATTCAAGTCATTGATGATCAGCAAGTCAAATTTGTCTTCGCTTCTACTGAAAACAAAGAAATCTTACTAACAGTTGGACAGTTTCCTATCTTTGCCAAATCCTCTATCGATGCTGATTTTGAAAAGATAAGCTTAACGCCATTGATGGGTAGTGGGCCTTATAAGCTAGGTCGCGTCGATGCAGGGCGTTCGGTGAGCTATGTACGTGATCCCAATTATTGGGGACGTGATCTGATGGTCAACCGTGGTCGTTATAACTTTGATATGATTAAGTTTGTCTATTATCAAAGCGATGAGATTGCTTTTGAAGGGTTCAAGTCTGGTCAATATCGCTTCCGCCCTGAGAACAAAGCCTCTAATTGGGCAACGGGTTATAATTTTCCAGCAGTAAAAGCGGGTCTCATTAATAAAGAAACGATCACCAGTCAGAACCCAATACCGATGCAAGCCTTGGTCATGAATATGCGCCGCCCAATCTTTCAGGACATTAGAGTTCGTCAAGCACTGACCGCCGCTTATGACTTTGAATGGATGAATAAGACCTTATTTCATGGGCAGTATGAGCGCTTGCAGAGCTTTTTTCATGGCTCAGAGCTGGCGGCAACGGGTACGCCGTCTAGTCAAGAAATGCAGGTATTAACGCCTTTATTGTCTAAGCTTGAGCCGATTCAACGTAAAGCCGTATTAGCAGAATGGCAGCTGCTCACCAGTGATGGTAACGGCTTTAACCGTGAAGGGTTACTAAAAGCGCGGCAACTTTTGTTAGATGCTGGGTTTTATTATAACGATATGAAGTTATATCAGCCTAATGGATCACTTGCTCAGATTGAGATTTTGATGACAGGCGAGACCATGGGCCGTGTATTGCTGCCTTATATTCGTAATCTAAAACGTCTGGGATTTGATGCAACTTTGCGCCAAGTCGATGGGCCACAATATTATGAGCGTATGCGACGTTTCGATTATGATATGGTTGTCGATGTATTTGCCCAAAGTCTGTCTCCTGGTGCTGAGCAAGCAGCATTTTGGGGCAGCGCTGCTGCCGATGAGCCTGGCAATCATAATACGGTTGGTATAAAAAATGCCGCTATCGATGAAGTGGTAGTAGCGTTGGGCGGCGCTGAAAATCGTGAAGAGATTGTGTTGTATACTCAGGTACTTGATCGCTTGCTACGCGCAGGACATTATTTAGTGCCGCTATATGGTAAATCTGGCACCAATGTCGCCTATTGGGATCAATATCGTCATACTAAAAAACTGCCAACCAATGCCGTCGGTATTGACTACTGGTGGGTTGATAAAGAAGCAGAAGGACGCGTCAATCAGTACTTAAAACAATAAACCACATGACGCTTAATCTTAAAATTTTATTTTAAAAAGATTGATAAAAGATATTTGCAATAAAGACAATCATCTGTAAGGATTTAATATGAGTATCCGTATTCACCCAATTAAAGCATTTAGCGACAACTATATTTGGACATTAATTAATGAAAATAATAAGCAAGCGATTGTCATTGATCCCGGTCAAGCTGAACCTGTCGTTGCCTATTTAGAAGACAACCAGTTAGAACTTACCTCGATTTGGACGACACATCATCACCACGACCATATTGGGGGCGTCGCAGAGTTGCAAGAATCCTACCCGATGACGCATTTAGTCGCACATAGTGAACATACAGTGGATGAGGATCAAACGATAAAAGACGGTAGTACAGTCAGTGCGTGGGGCTGCTCTGCACAAGTTTGGGATATATCAGGGCATACCGCCAGCCATATGGCTTATATCTTGGATATTGATGGACAAAAACATTGCTTCTGTGGGGATACTTTATTCAGTGGCGGTTGTGGGCGTGTTTTTACTGGTACGATTGAGCAGTTGCATGATAGCTTTAAACGTTTAAATGAACTGCCTGCCGAGACATTGCTATATCCTGCACACGAGTACACAGCCAGCAATCTACGTTTTGGGCTATCTATTGAGCCTGACAACGAAGCGATGCAGCAAGCCTTAGCACAAGCAGAGGCGCAAACCGCACAAGGTGTGCCGACATTACCAGTGACCCTAGAGCATGAGCGTGCAATAAATGTATTTTTACGCACACAAGAACCGAGCGTGATAGCAGGAGTTAAATCTAAAGTGACGATCGATGATGACAAGTCTTTGACGGTATTCGCGGCGCTACGTGAGCTGAAAAACAACTTTTAAAGCCTCATGCATCTTTGATAGCTGTTTTTTAGATCATTGCTTTTTAAATAAGTGTTAGCTGCTCATTTTTCTGTTCCGATATTTGTTTATTTTAGGAAGCTGCCATTATGGGTCGTTATATCTTAAAAAGATTACTGTTGATATTACCGACGCTATTTTTGATATTGCTGGCGAATTTTGTGATTGTGCAAGCAGCGCCTGGAGGTCCTGTCGAGCAGCAAATGGCGCTCATCGAGCAAGGTGCAAAAGACAATGCGCTCGGTGGTAATATTGGCGCGGGCAGTGCAGGTGGTAATGACAGCACTTATCAAGGGACGCGAGGTCTCTCTGAGGAGATGGTTGCTGCGATCAATGCCCAATATGGCTTTGATAAATCTGCCCCCGAGCGATTTTGGCTTATGCTAAAAAACTACGCCCAACTGGATTTTGGTGAGTCGTTTTTTAAAGGCCAATCGGTGACTGATCTCATCATAGAAAAGCTACCAGTCTCAATCTCGCTTGGGCTTTGGAGCACGCTGCTGATTTATATGATAGCCATTCCATTGGGTGTTTATAAAGCCATGCATCATGGCTCAGGGATTGATAAATTCACTGCTATGCTGCTTGCTATCGGACATGCGATACCCGTGTTTGTATTTGCCGTCATACTGCTGGTGTTCTTTGCTGGTGGCAGTTACTGGAATATTTTTCCGCTGCAAGGATTAACTTCCGAGAATTTTGACCAATTAAGCACACTTGGTAAAGTGAAAGATTACTTTTGGCACTTGGCTTTGCCGCTGTTGGCAAGTACCGTGGGCGGTTTTGCGGGCTTGACCTATCTAACCAAATTCAGTTTTTTAGAAGAGTTGGGCAAGCAATACGTACTTACTGCACGTGCCAAAGGTTTAGGAGAGCGGCAAGTGTTGTATGGGCATGTGTTTCGCAATGCCATGTTAATTATCATCGCAGGTATTCCAGCTGCTATCGTTGGGATTTTCTTTGCAGGTAACTTTTTGATTGAGATTATCTTTAAGCTTGATGGTTTGGGGTTGTTAGGTTTCGAAGCCATTCAGCAGCGTGACTATCCAGTGATATTCGGCACACTGTTTATTTTTACTTTGGTCGGACTGCTATTACAGTTAATCAGTGATTTGAGTTATCACTTAATCGATCCTCGTATTGATTTTGAGGGGCGCTAATGTCAAGTCATCCATTACCTTCAACGCCTTCATCTGCATCTCCTGTCTCTATGCCAAAAAAACGTCGGCTGAACCCTATCTGGCAGGCACGCCTAAACCGCTTTCGCCAAAATAGGCTTGGGGTGATATCGCTGTTTGTTTTTGCGGTGATATTTGTCATTTGTATGGCGGCTAATGTCATCGCTAATGACAAGCCGCTGCTGGTGCAATATCAAGGCGACTATTACTTTCCTGTATTAAAAGCCTATCCTGAAACGACGTTTGGCGGTGTGTTCGAGACCGAAACCAATTATAAAGATCCTGCAGTGCAAACGCTGATTGATGAGCAAGGGTTTTATGTGATGCCGCTTATTCCGTTTGCCGATCAGACGCCGAATGTTGAGTTGGGTCTGCCTTATCCAGCAGCACCAAACGCTCAGAATTGGCTTGGCACTGATGACATGGGGCGTGATGTGCTGGCGCGGATACTTTATGGTATGCGGGTATCGTTATTGTTTGGTCTGGCACTGACGCTCGCGGGCGCATTAATTGGTATTATCGTCGGTGCAATACAAGGCTATTATGGTGGTTGGGTGGATCTAGCAGGGCAGCGCTTCATGGAAGTGTGGGGCGGTATGCCTCAACTATTTATGATTATTATTTTAGTTAGCTTATTCAGCCCCAGTATTACGATGTTATTTGGGTTAATGCTGTTATTTGGCTGGATGGGTCTGGTTGGTTTGGTGCGGGCAGAGTTCTTGCGCGCCCGCAACTTTGACTATGTGCGAGCCGCGCGCAATTTGGGGGTGTCGGACAGTCAGATTATGCTAAGACATATCTTGCCCAATGCCTTAGCGTCAAGCTTGTCGCAACTACCGTTTATCTTGACGGCCAATATTATTGCTCTGACCGCGCTGGACTTTTTGGGATATGGATTACCGCCCGGCTCGCCGTCTTTAGGTGAGCTGATGGTGCAAGGGAAAAATAACCTCGATGCGCCTTGGCTGGCTTTGTCAGGCTTCTTTAGTTTGACTTTTATCTTGTCATTGCTCATCTTTGTAGGCGAAGCGCTGCGTGATGCGTTTGATCCGAGGCGCTCTTAATATGACCATGATTAATAAAAAAAATAGCACGTCGAATGAAAAGCTCGACCGTGTACCAGATAAGCTCATGTTGACAGTAGATAAGCTAAGTATCAGGACGGCTACAGGCGTCCAACTGGTCAACGAGCTGTCTTATGAGCTGCGGCAAGGGCAAACCTTGGCCATCGTTGGTGAGTCTGGCTCTGGCAAATCGATTGCCAGTCTTGCGCTATTAGGTCTACTACCAGATAGTTTAACTATCACGGGTGCGGTTCAGCTGGCAGGCACAGCAGGCATGTCTACATTACCGATAGCCAATGACAAAGGGCGTAATGCTGCACTACGACCTATTCGTGGGCAGCGTATTGGCATGGTGTTTCAAGAACCGATGACCGCATTGAATCCATTACATACGGTCGCCAAACAAATCGCCGAATCACTGCGTCTAAGCAGCGTGCCAAAAAAGCAATGGCGAGCAACCAGCATCGCTTTGCTAGATGATGTCAATATTACGGATCCTGCTGACAAGTTGAATCGTTATCCACATGAGCTATCAGGTGGTCAGCGTCAGCGAGTGATGATTGCCATGGCATTAGCTCAGCAGCCTGATATCTTAATTGCCGATGAGCCGACTACAGCGCTTGATGTCACTTTGCAGCACGAGATTTTAGCACTATTAGATGATCTTAAGCGCCAGCATGATATGGCAATGATATTAATCAGTCATGATCTTAATTTAGTCAGGCGTTACAGTGATGAAGTCGTCGTCATGCGCCAAGGCCAAACGATTGAACAGGGGCAAACATCAGCGGTATTTAGTCAGCCTAAAGCCGACTATACCCGTACGCTTATTCAGCAAGACTTTGGTCAAGCCTTAACTTTAGTCGATGATAATGCAGATAAGCAATCAAGCGTACTAGAAGTGAAGAATCTAAAAGTACAGTTCCCGATTGAAAAAAGCCTATTCGGTGGTACAAAACGCTGGTTCGATGCGGTCAAAGATGTCGATATGACGTTACAAAAAGGACAGGCGCTGGGCATCGTCGGTGAGTCTGGCTCTGGCAAAACCACCATCGCACTCGCACTCAGTCAATTACTGAGCAACCAAGCACGTGTGAATGGGCAGATAGTCATCAATGGGCAAGACCTCTCAGCATTGTCCAAGAGCGAGCTGCGTAAGTTCCGCTCACAGATTCAGATGGTGTTTCAAGACCCATTTGCCAGTATCAATCCGCGCATGACAGTTATGCAGATTATTGAAGAAGGGCTATTGGTACAAGGCGTGGACAAGGTCGCGCGCCAGCAGGCAGTCATGGAGAGTCTGGCTACTGTGCATTTGCCAGCAGATTTTGTGCAGCGTTATCCGCATGAGCTGTCAGGTGGACAACGTCAACGCGTGGCATTGGCGCGCGCATTGATTATGAAGCCGAGCCTGCTCATATTAGATGAGCCTACCTCGGCGCTGGACAGTACCACGCAGGTAACAGTGGTCAGCTTGCTACGTGAAATCCAAGAAAAGCTGCAAATCAGCTATGTTTTTATCAGTCATGATTTAAAAGTAGTACGCGCACTGTGTCAGCACATTATGGTATTAAAAGAAGGCATATGCGTGGAGTATGGTCACACCGAAAGTATATTTAATAACCCACAGCATCCATATGCTCAGCAGTTATTAAAAGCGAGTACCACTTAACAGGAACTAAAAACGGCTCAAAAATCAGAACATACCAGTTCATAATAATAGCGACATCCTAAAAAATGCAATGGTACAATAAGTTTAGACACTCGTTTGCTCTATCGATATATTTTCGTGACCCATATATTTACCTATTTTGGCATCGCTTATCGTTAGCGGATCAAAATGGTCATCATTGCCATTAGAGCATTATTAAAAAAGGATTTTTTATGCCCAGTAAAAAGCAAAGCAGTCTTTCTAAATTAGTAAATAACAATCCATTACAGCACGCTGGTTACTTGGCGGTTGCCAAAACGCGCGCCAAAGTGCTAAAAGCCTTTTCTTATGTGATACCGATAAGAAGACCAATGCTATTCGTCGGTGAGACTGCCTGTGATGAGATATGTGATATGCTCATTAACGAAGGCAGTACCAATGTATTTATCGTCACTGATGCAGTGTTAAATAAGCTTGGTATACCTGCCAAAGTCACCGATTATTTAGATAGTAAAAGCATCAGCTACCAGCTCTATGATGGTATCACGCCAGACCCTACTTTTAAGGTCGTTGAAGAAGGACTACACAAATCAGTTGACGCTAAGTGTGACTCGATACTGGCCATCGGTGGCGGTTCAGTCATTGACGCGGCTAAGATGATTGCAATGTCGCAAGGTAATAACTGTAAACCTAGACAACTTATCGGTATTCTCAAAGCAAGAAAACCTTCTATGCCATTGTATTGCATTCCTACTACCGCAGGTACAGGCTCAGAGGCAACGCTTGGTGCAGTGGTATCAGACGATAAAACCCATCAGAAAGCCTTGTCTATCGACCCAAGAATGGTGCCATTAGCTGCAGCTATAGACCCGGTTATTATGAAAGGTATGCCCGCGCACATCACAGCGGATACTGGTATCGATGTGTTGACACACGCGCTCGAAGCATGGATGAGCGTAAACGCAAGTGTAGAAACTGATTACTATGCGGCCTCAGCTGTCAAATCAGTCATGCACTATCTACCAATGGCCTATAAAGATGGCGGCGATCTAAAAGCACGAGAAGAGATGGGTATCGCAGCTCACTACGGTGGTATTGCCTTTAACAAAGCAGGCCTAGGTTATGTTCATGCTATTGCTCACCAATTAGGGGCATATTATAGTATTCCTCATGGTCGCGCGAATGCCATCGTTTTGCCTTATGTGCTTGACCTAAATCGTAAAGCGAGTGAAAAACGACTGGCAGAATTGGCAAAGAAGACAGGCATGGTCAAACATGGTCAAGCCAGCAGTGGCAACGGTGCGATAGCAGATAACTTAATCGCCCAAGTACGAGAGTTGATCAAAAGTTTAAACATTGATCCAACGGTTAAAGGCATGAAAACCAGTGATTTTGACAGTATTGCTAAAGCCGCTGCAAAAGAAGTCAGCGATACTTATGCAGTTCCGACTTATATGCCAGCGTCTGGTATCAAGGAAATCTTGACCAAGATTATGCAAGCCAGTGAAGGTCGTTCTGGTGAAAATAAAAGTAGCGATAAAGCAGCATAGACTATTGTAGTCTGCTTATAATCATCGACTGATAAATTAAAAAAGTCTATTACCATAAGGTAGTAGACTTTTTTTTGAAAAATAATTGGACGTGCTGTACATATATATATAACAATATAGGAATACTTCGGTGAGACCTAGAGGTTATGATAGTTAAATGAAATCCTTTTAGGAGATAGTTATGAATCGTATATTACCGTCTAAAGTCATTGGGTTAGTAATCATGGCGAGCAGTGCTTTTTATGCAGGCTGTGCCTCGACCGAAACCAGCCCTACTGTGAAAGACACCACTGCTGCCAACCCTTATGCACCGACAACCCCAGGATTGGCAGTGGCTACGGTTGCTGGTGGGTGCTTTTGGTGTGTGGAAGCAGGCTATGAGAAAATTCCTGGTGTGGTAGAAGTAGTGTCTGGCTATACAGGTGGCAGTGCTGAAAATCCGACCTATAAAGAGGTATCAGCAGGTGGCACAGGTCATACGGAAGCGGCGCAAGTATACTATGATCCTAAGAAGATTACTTATAACGGTATAGTACAGGCGCTATGGAGAATCGCTGATCCAACTGATAATAAAGGTCAGTATGTCGATCGAGGCACGCAATATCGCCCCGCTATTTTCTATAATAATGCCCAAGAAAAGCAGATAGCAGAAGCTGCCAAGCAATCATTGCAAGACTCTGGTGTATATGAAAAACCAGTAGTGATTGAGATTGTTCCTGCCAGCACCTTTTATCCGGCAGAAGAGTATCATCAGGACTATTACAAAAAGAATCCGCTACGCTATAAGGCTTATACTTTTAATTCTGGTCGATATCAGTTTATCGAAAGCGTCTATGGCAAAGATTATGAGCTAGATTTTAACCAGTTCAAACCCACTGCTAGTAGCGTACAGCAACTAACATCAAATAAGTCATCAACCACTAAAGCAAGTGCTGGCTTCAATCCAAAGACATTTGTGAAGCCAACACAGGAAACGCTGAAAAACTCGCTCAGTGACATTCAGTACAAAGTCACTCAGAAAGAGGGTACCGAGCGCGCATTTGATAACGAATATTGGGACAATAAAGCGCCCGGGCTATACGTCGATGTGATATCGGGTGAGCCACTGTATTCTTCTCGTGATCAATTTAAGTCTGGCACAGGCTGGCCTAGCTTTATCCGTCCGTTGAGCGCTGACGTGGTCGTCGAAAAAGAAGACCGTGGTATTTTTTCAACCCGTACCGAAATTCGCAGCCGCTACGCTGACTCGCACGTGGGTCATGTATTTGACGATGGTCCAGCCCCAACGGGTAAACGCTATTGCATGAATTCAGCGGCAATGCGCTTTATTCCACTAGCTGAGATGGAAGCTGCTGGTTATGGCAACTGGGTAGATGATGTAAAACCAGTTAGCTAAGACTGGTTTACTACGCGCTAATAGTATCTCTGTTTTAAAAACATCTAAATTGCATAAAAAAAAGGACACTTGATAAGTGTCCTTTTTTTATTTTTAATATTCTAAAATACCATTTTAAAATGCCGGTTGGCGCTTAGGTACAGCACCCAAAAACTCATTTCGTGCTTGATTATCATGAACATATTCGCCCAGCATCGCCGTGCTTCGTGTGGTTGAATGCTGCTTATTAACACCGCGCATCATCATACACATATGCGATGCATCCATCACCACGGCTACACCGCGGCAGCCCGTCACGTCCATAATGGTCTGTGCCACTTGTTCACTTAAGTTTTCCTGAATTTGTAAACGACGGGCAAACATATCTACGATACGCGCAAACTTTGACAGTCCTAATACTTGTCCATTCGGTAGGTAGCCAATATGTGCAACCCCATGAAAAGGAAGCATATGATGTTCACATAACGAATAAAACTCAATGTTTTGCACCAGCACCAGCTCGCGGTTGGTCGATGGGAATACTGCGTCATTGACCACTTCATCTAAGCTTTGATGATAGCCTTGGGTTAAATGAGCAAAGGCTTTTGCCGCCCGAATAGGCGTATCTTGCAATCCAGGACGATCTAAGTCTTCGCCAGTTGATTCAATCAGTTGGCGATAAGATTCGGTACTTTCTTTATAATCTGGGGTTATGATGGGAGTGTTACTCATAGGTTTGGCAGCCATCCAAAATGTGGGTGTAGCTTAACGTTGAATCCTATCATGTAAGGATTCTTATAAAAATTATGCAAGCTGGGAAGGGCTGTGATTATACTCGAAATCTGCTTAACTTCATACTGCTGTGGCGAGCAGTTAAGCGTTTAATCGCAAGAGTGGTGCCGATGGTGCCATCGAAGCCACTAGGGCAATTGTGTTTAATGGCTGACTTTTTGGAAATAAGCAGTAAAAAGATAACGGTATATGGGTTTTATTATCAATGTAGCCTGCTAAAATATACTGACCATCATTGTCAGCATCATATTTTGATATGAGTGTATTTGAATAACGGCATTCAAGTACAGTTTACGACTGTTTACTTAAATCAATTCATGTATAATGGGCCATCTTCTGGTTTACATTTTTTATCACTTGCTACTTTTCACTTAAAAACTCTAAATAAATATCGATTCTAGATAATTTCTATCGATTCAAAAAGGAAATATTATGCTACTTCAAGGACAAAGATTCGTCGTCACTGGCATCGCAAGTAAGCTCTCTATCGCCTGGGCTATCGCAGAAGCGTTACACCGTGAAGGGGCTTCGTTAATCCTGACGTACCCAAATGACAAAATTAAGAAACGCGTCGATATGGCTGCTGAAAAATTCGAAGCAGATTTGGTACTGGAGTGTGATGTTGCCTCTGATGAGTCTATTGCTGCTTGCTTTGAGCAAGTGACTGCCCATTGGGGTGATGGTATTGATGGCGTGGTGCATGCGATTGGCTTTGCACCGATGGATCAGCTGAACGGGGATTTTGTTAGCGCCACGACGCGTGAAGGCAGTCATATCGCCCATGATATATCGAGCTACAGTTTTGTTGCTTTGGCTAAAGAAGCTCGTGAATTATTAGCAATGCGCCATGGCTCTATGTTGACATTGACTTACGAAGGCAGTATTTCAGTATTGCCAAACTACAATGTCATGGGTATGGCAAAAGCCAGTCTTGAAGCTAGTGTCCGTTATCTAGCGACCTCTATGGGCGGTGAAGGCATACGTGTTAATGCTATATCTGCAGGACCTATTCGCACGCTTGCAGCCAGCGGTATTAAGTCTTTCCGCAAGATGCTCGATATCAGCGAAAAAATCGCACCGCTGCAGCGTAATGTCAGTCAAACAGAAGTAGGCAACGCGGCTTTGTTTTTACTATCGCCTTGGGCGTCAGGTATCACTGGTGAGATTATGTTTGTTGATGCTGGGTTCAATACTGTCGCCATCAGTGAACAATTAATGATGCTTGATGAGCCACAGCAGTAATTATTCAAAAAGTCTTAATTGGCATTTATTGTGTTTTATGAATTCTTGAGAACTATAAAAGCCATAAGAGTCATTGGTTATAATAAACCCTTAGCGTAATGACAGAGAAGGCAGCCAACCGGCTGTCTTTTTTGGTTATACTACGGGCTTTTCGGTAACAAGCCTTTAGGTGGTGGATATGATAACCAAATTACCAAGGTGGATACTGTGGGGCGGGGCTGTACTGGCATTCAGTGCGGGCTGCCTCAATACGGCAGCGTTGATGGGATTTACCAATTTGTCCGTCTCGCATGTCACAGGTAACGTGAGTCTGTTTGCTGCTGCTATTGCTCATTTTGATGCCCGAAGTATTTTATATATTGGCGCGTCGTTGTTGTCATTTTTGGCAGGGGCAATATTGAGCGGTTTTGTCATTGGGCAAACCTCATTGAAGTTAGGACGGCGCTATGGCACTGCGCTTTATATTGAAGCGGCGTTACTGCTGATCAGCTATCTGCTGTATAAAGAACATGATTACTTTGGACAATTGGCGGCGGCAATGGCGTGCGGATTACAGAATGCGATGGTGGCGACCTATAGTGGCGCTGTCATTCGTACTACTCATCTAACGGGTCTAACGTCAGATATGGGTGCTGCTATTGGTAATTGGCTAGCAGGACGCTCGATTAGCAAACCGACATTGGGTTTTCAAGCGATTATTTGGTATTGCTTTTGCGGTGGCGGGGTAGTGGGCGCGTTTTTATATGCTAGGATCGGCTATGGCGCGTTGTTTGTACCGATCACTATCGTACTGACAGCGGCATTCGTCTATAACTATGCCTCAGATCATCTGCCAGAACAGAGACCACCACAACTAAAAAAGCGCTTATCATCAGATAAGCGCTTTTAGGCTATTTTTTATAGCTGTTTATACCGAATTATTTATCGTCTTCTGAGTCATGGTCTTCATGTTCGTGCATACCTTGCATCATATCTAGGGCAGAATCATCCGTACGCTGTTGGTCTTTTTTATCGAGACCATCTTGGTTGATATCTGTTGGCGCCATCTTCGTGGTTGCGTCTGTTTTATTTGAGTCTGTCATAGCATGCTCCTGATTATTTTTATTGACTGCCAACGAAGAGGTGAATAGCAAATATTCATTGGCGTTTCATTTTTATTCTACCCATCAAGTATGTGATAGCGCTACCTCGTTGTACATATGCGATGTGCGCTTGTTTAGTGACGATATGTAACGGAACATCATTGGGGTTGCCATTCAACCACATAAATTTCTTAGTAGGATGACGTTATCTTTAAAAGGTTATCGTTAAAAAGTTATCGTTAAAAAACAGTCACGATTCAAAATCATCTTTATATTTTAGTTTTTTATAACGTCTTTGAGGACAATAAGGATATGTTATGTCAGAGCAAAAGTTAGACAGCCATCTTCCTGATGATGGCAATGAGTATTTATTTACCGATACCTTTCCAAAAGGAACTGGCAAAGGGCTGATACTGGTTATTATCGCTGCCATTGTCAGTATGATTATTTACAATGTATTGCCGTTCGATATAAATGCCAATAAAGGCTTGGCCATGCTGTTCTTTATCGGCGTGTTATGGCTGACAGAAGCGCTACATGTGACCATTACTGCACTATTAGTGGTGGTGGTTGGCGCACTGATTGGCATCCCAGAGTTCGATGCCGAAATCGGTTTGCAGAGCTTTGCAAACCCAACGATTTACTTGTTTTTTGGTGGTTTTGCTTTGGCTGCCGCCTTGCATGTACAGCAATTGGACAAAAAAATTGCGCTAAAAATTCTGTCTATGTCAGGTGGCAAGCTTGGTACGGCTGTATTTTTAATATTTGGGGTCACTGCATTTTTGTCGATGTGGATATCGAACACTGCCACGGCTGCGATGATGCTGCCCCTTGCACTCGGTATTCTGACGCAGGTTGACCGCGAAAAAGATCGCGGTACGTTTGTGTTTGTATTATTGGGTATCGCTTACTCTGCCAGTTTGGGTGGTCTGGGTACGATTGTTGGTTCACCGCCCAACGCCATCGCCGCAAAAGCGCTTGATATTGCGTTTATCGATTGGATGAAGTTCGGTATTCCAATGATGTTGGTACTATTGCCGTTGTTGTTAGGCGCTATGTATTTGTTCCTGAAGCCCAATCTTAATCGTACGGTCGTCCTTGTCGAAGAGGAACCTATTGAGTGGAATAAACCTCGTGTAGTGACGATTATTGTCTTTATTGTGACAGCACTGAGTTGGATATTCTCCAAAAAAATCGGTGCGGCACTTGATATCACCGATACCGATGCGGTCATTGCTTTGTCAGCAGCTGCAGCGGTGGTGAGCTTAGGGCTCGTATCGTGGAAACAAGTCTCTGATAATACTGACTGGGGTGTGCTCCTGTTGTTCGGTGGTGGTATCGCACTATCAACAATTTTGAAAGTTTCTGGTGCCTCGTTGGTGCTGGGCGAGACCGTGGCCAATGCGTTGTCTTCGGCACCACTTATTATCGTAATGATTGCGGTATCAGCATTTATTATCTTCTTAACAGAGTTCGCTTCTAATACCGCCTCTGCCGCATTATTAGTACCGGTATTTGCTGCTATTGCTGAACAGATGGGTTTACCACATGAAGTGTTGGTACTGGTCATAGGTATTGGTGCCTCTTGTGCCTTTATGCTTCCTGTCGCCACACCACCAAACGCGATTGTATTTGGTACGGGGCTTATCAAGCAGTCAGAGATGATACGGACAGGTATTATTCTTAATATCATCGCCACCTTTGTGGTAGGGCTATGGGCGTATTTTTTCCTAATTTAGTCTTATAATAAGCTGACTATAAATCCATGACACCCGATGTTTGAGTTACTCTCAAGCATCGGGTTTTTTGTTTCTTTTTAGGTTTAATGACTGTATAACATAACTAATAACGGTATAAGATTTCTCTTTTTTAACGACAATCTGTCTGATTTTTATCACCTTGATTTAAAATGAGGACATGTTCTAACAATAATCAATAACGTCATCTCATTAAACGGATTTAATAAAAATGGCAAAACGTCTAACGAAAATCATGGTCTTTATTGTTTTGGGGCTGCTTGTTTTATTGATAGCTTTAATCGCACTTTATTGGGCGTCTGATAAAAGCGTCGCCGACCTAGAGCGTTGGCAACTGCCCAATAGTGAGTTTGTAGACGTGCAAGGTATGCAGGCGCATGTGATCAGGTCGCCAAGATGCACTGCCCATCCGAGCAAAAATGCCATAAAAAATGAGATAAAATCTAACCTTAATAGTGCTAAAGCTTTTGAACAATCCAAAACTATCGTATTACTACATGGCACTTCAGCAAGTTTGCATACGTGGCAGGGCTGGACGCATGAGTTAAGTGATGACTATTGTGTCATCAGCATGGATCTGCCAGGGTTTGGCTTGACTGGCCCTTATACCGATGAATCTACTCAGTATGACAGTGCCAATTATGCTAAGTTCGTCATTGATGTGCTTGATCATTTAGAAGTGGGTCGTGTGACGTTAGCAGGAAACTCGCTGGGTGGTAAAATCGCGTGGCGTACTGCGGCATTATATCCTGAGCGGGTTAATAACCTTATATTGGTCGATGCAGTTGGCTACCCTGCAACACCAAAGCAGGTGCCTATTGGTTTTAAACTGGCGAAATATCCCATACTGACCCCACTGCTTAGCCGTGTGCTACCGCGTGATGTTGTGAAAAAAAGTATCTTAAGCGTCTATGCGGACGACAGTAAAGTTGATGAGGCTTTGGTGGATCGTTATTACGATTTGACTTTGCGTCAAGGCAACCGTCTGGCGTTGAACCGCCGCTTGCTGGAGATGGATAACACGGCAAATCAAGCACAAATCAAACAATTAAATTTACCAACCCTCATCTTATGGGGTGCGCAAGATGACCTAATTCCAGTAGAAAATGCCAAACTGTTTCATCGAGATATCGCTAATAGCCAGCTAAAAATATTTGATAATTTGGGACATGTACCACACGAAGAGGATTCCGTAGCGACGGTTAAAGTAGTAAAGCAGTTTTTGCTTGGTGAACAAATAGATGAGTAATCCAAAAAATAAACGAATAACGACAATAGCCGCTATTTCCGACATTCATAGCAATGTCTTCGCGCTTGAAGCTGTGTTGGCTGATATCAAACGTCGCAATATCAATCAAATTGTCAATCTAGGTGATATTTTATACGGACCGATTGCCCCTAAAGATACCTATGCGCTTTTGATGGCGCATCAGAACGATATCATTACGATTCGAGGTAATCAGGATAGACAGATTTATGAAGCGACAGCGGCAGATATTGCTGATAACGCAACCATGGCTTTTATCCTTGAGGACTTACCCAAAGCGGCTATTGAATGGATGCAAGCTTTGCCGTTTGATTATCATTTGAGTGAAGATATATATCTATGCCATGGGTCACCAACGGATGACATGGTATATATGCTCGAGAATATCGAAACAGGGCAGCCGATAGTACGTGATGATGCAGATATTCTGGCACTGCTTAACGGTATTGAGAGCGCCGTTATCATCTGTGGTCATACTCATATCCCACGTACCGTTACGCTATCGACAGGGCAAATGATAGTCAATACAGGTAGCGTTGGTTATCCAGCCTATGAAGATGATTTGCCTATCGCTCATAAAATGCAAACCTATTCGCCACATGCCAGTTACGCGCTTATTAAATGCATTGATGCTAAGCAAAGTACTATACAAGATGCTGTGCAAGATACAAGCTGGCAAGTTGAGCATATCAAAGTACCTTATGATTATGAAGCTGCGGCTAAATTGGCTGCAATGAACGGTCGTGAAGATTGGGCGTTTGCGCTAAGGACAGGGCGGGTGTTATAACTATAAAAATAGCTAAAGCAGTTTCAGACTAAGCTGATAACATTAACTAGGGTGTGTCATCATTTAGATTGTGTGGCTTAAAATGAGGAAAATTGCAGCCAAACAAGGAAGGAATTGCCGTAAATATGAACATATTGACAAGATTTCTGACGATGTTTGGCAAAATTTAGCCATTTTAAGACCACTAAATGTATCAATGTGCTAATTGATGACATGCCCTAGATTAACGACAAGTTTTATATGCCTAATAAGGATTGCATAAGATGCCAACACTATTTATGGTGCAACTTGGTGGTCGCCCAAAAGGTCGTTTGATTGAGCAGCATGACATGTTTTTTGGCGTGGCCAATCAGGTGAGCGAGCTAATAGAGGATATTAATCACCATTGGCCTGAAGTCAAAAATAAATGGCACATCGACTCGTATCGCGCTATTACTAAGGTTGGTAATCACTCGATAAAGTTAGTCGAATCAGCAACTAGTGATGGCAATAATGGTTTAAAACTGTTCTTTATTAATTTAGGCGGCTATCAGCAGGGGAGCTTCGAAGAGTTTCATTATAAACTACTTATCGTTGCTGCCACTCAAGCCGATGCTGTCAAACAAGCCAAACAGAGTGCATTTTATAAAGAATTTACTTTTAAAGATAAAGATTCACCTTTCGATGCCGCGTCGCATATTGATGATAAATTTGCGGTGGATATCGACGATATTTATAACGTTAATGATCTTATCTCAAACGTACAGATTTTAATTGAACCTATTGCTCATGATAGTCATGCACTTGCAAATACCGATGATGACAAAGAGTACGTCGGTTACCTCAGTATTAAGAATTTAAGGAAGGTGACATAATATGGCTTTAAATATGTACTTTAAGAACGGCATAATTCGCAAAACGCGCTGCCAAATCTCTGATGAGCTAGTGCCCGCCCTATATCAGATTCATGACAATGGCAGTTTTCCGCAACTCACTTGGTTAATTGATAATCTGTATGACAATCCGCAGATTCAACCCGACATTGCTCAAGCATTGGCTGATGAGATGGTAGGGTTTGAAAAGTTAATACTCTCGCTACACTTACCTTTCCCTAGGGTGCCACTACAAAAGATGCAGAACTTCTTTATGCAAGCGGCTGCTAGTCAACAGGTTATTCATACGAGTAACGATTAGGGTCTGTTGAACATTCAAATATTAGGACTGCTGATTGCTAAAATCGCATCAAACTAGGCGTAAACCGACGATAATGTCGAGACCTTAGCTAGGTTTGCAACAACGTTTGGAGTGATTTTAGCATCAGCCCCAAGTATACAAGCAGGGGCAGGGCTATTTTTTGCCAGTACATGGCGAAATTGTCTACCCTAGAATGACTAGGCGTCAAAAATTTCACTGCGTACTGTCTAAAAAATAGCCACTGCCAGTTCCACATTTCAATGTTCAACAGACCCTAAATTTACAAATAATTTATTCATAAAAATAAAATATGGCTGGTAGATTTGAAAAATTTTATAAGAGGGTTTGTTAAGTGGGTTATCGCAGGTATTGGCCTTGGGATAGGAATTTTTATTGTTCTAGTGGCTATAACACTTTGGGATAAAAAGAATAAACAAGACACATCGGACGACACTACAGCGGTACTGAGTAACGATACTGACAATTCTCGAAAAGAAAATAATGAGTTGTTAAACCTCCAGTTTACGGTCGAAGATCAAGACGTACCAGCAGGGTATAAGTTGATTGAGGATGGAAGCCTCATGTTAGATGCGCCTATTATGGGGATGGAGTGGGAGAGCATAGTGGACGAGAATGTCGCTACTGAACCACGGGTTTATGAACCTTTTATGATCTATCAGTGCATCACACAAAACGGTGAGCATTTACGTTTGGATGTGATTAATAGTGATATTGGTTATATGCTCAAGTATTATTTCGCCACCCAAGGCAATACCTTAAAGTTAGAGGCGCAGCAAGCTGCTGAGGGTGCTTATTATGCGACTTATTTAAATAGTACTAGACTCATTATGAGGGATCCGAATAATTATTATCAGCTGTCGCAATTTGAAGATGGCGATACCACCTTTTATATTATTAATACTATCACCGGTCAAGAGATGAATCATTTTTCTTGTGAGAATAACTCGATTGAAAATGCTCAGTATGCTTTGATTGCTCAAATGGAGCCAGAACATTTTAAATTTAAGCCTATGACTGATGAGCTTGAAGAGATTTTAAATGAGCGTTTTGAAAATAGGTAAAAGAGGTCTCAGCTGCCAAGCAAGCACTATAACCACCTTGAATCTGACCCAAATTACCCCCATAATCAAACCACTTATAAACAATAAATAGCCTAAGCAAATATGTCTAATACTTTTAATGATGATTCAAATTTAGCAAGCGATGATTTTTCTGATAGTTTAAATAACGCAGCTGGTGATTTAGCTGAAGCAAATGATATAAATAACTTTGCAGAACTGCCTGTACTGGCAAAAGACAGCTATTATCTAAACCGCTTAGAACGTGAGCTGGCGCGTGCTGTTGTTGCTAAGAATAAAAAATCCAACAATAACGCGAACGAGAAAAACGATAAAGCAGAAGATATTCTTGCCAAAAAACGCGCACAATATGACAAAATAAAAACCCGCTCGCAGCAAGCAGTGCAAGCGCGTATCAATAGCATTCCTCAGGACTTGCCAGCCAAATTAAACCTTGATTTACCTGTCAGTCAGCGAGCAGAAGATTTAATCCAAGCAATTATTGATAACCAAGTCATTATCATTGCTGGTGAGACAGGCTCGGGTAAGACCACTCAGTTACCGAAGCTGGCAATGTTGGCAGGTCGCGGTATTACTGGGCAAATAGGGCATACACAGCCAAGGAGATTGGCAGCACGGAGTGTGTCGAATCGTATCGCTGAGGAGTTAGGCGAGCAGTTAGGTAATACGGTTAGCTTTAAGATTCGCTTTAATGAGCAGGGTACAGCGCAATCGGTCGTTAAGCTCATGACCGATGGTATCTTGCTGGCTGAACTAGGACATGACCGATTTTTAAGTAAGTACGACACCATTATCATTGATGAAGCCCATGAGCGTAGCTTAAACATTGATTTTATTATGGGTTATTTGAAAAAGCTATTGCCCAAGCGTCCTGATCTAAAAGTTATTATCACTTCTGCAACGCTTGACACCAAGCGCTTTAGTGAATATTTCAGTCGTTATGATAACAAGCTAAAACGTAACGTACCCGCACCGATTTTTAATGTCGAAGGGCGTAGCTTCCCCGTTGAAGTTCGCTATCGTCCGCTGACCGATGAGCCGGTGACCAGCTCGGATGATGACAGCTACGATGATTTTGAAGAGAACCTGCCACGGGCGGTTGTGGCTGCGGTAGAGGAATGCTTTAGCGACGCCCAAAGCAAAGGTCATGCTGATCAAGCAGACATCTTGATATTTGCCGCGACCGAAGCAGAGATTCGTGAGACACAAGAGGTGCTAGAGCGTCATGGCCCGAAGCACACTGAAGTGTTGCCTTTGTTTGCGCGACAGACGTATGAAGAGCAGCAGCGTATTTTTCAGCCGTCCGGTCGCGGCAGACGTATCGTTATCGCGACCAACGTGGCTGAGACAGCGCTAACCGTGCCCGGTATTCGCTATGTGATCGATCTGGGCTTTGCACGGATTTCACGCTATTCATATCGTTCACGCGTGCAGCGTTTACCGATTGAGGCGATTTCACAAGCGGCTGCTAATCAGCGCAAAGGTCGCTGTGGTCGTGTCGCACCAGGTGTTTGTATTCGTCTTTATAGCGAGGAGGACTTTACTGGTCGCCCTGAGTTTACTGAGCCTGAGATTCTGCGTACTAACTTAGCTTCAGTTATTTTACAAATGGCCAATCTGCGTTTAGGTAGCGTTGATGATTTTGAGTTTATTGAGCCACCCGATAGTCGTTTAGTTACTGACGGTCATAAATTACTCGATGAGTTAGGGGCAATTACGGCTAAAAGCGAAGCTGTCGCCTCTCCTCAGACCAACAAGCCAAAAGCAAAAAAAGGTCTCGATCATTTAAGCCTGACGCCTACTGGTCAAAAGATGGCACGTATGCCAATTGATCCAAGGCTGGCACGTATGCTGGTTGCTGGTTCTGATTTTGACTGTATTCGTGAAATGCTTATTGTGGTCGCTGCGCTTGCCGTACAAGATCCGCGCGAGCGTCCTGCCAATAAGCGTCAACAAGCGGATCAAAAGCATGCAGAATTTCGCCAAGATGACTCAGATTTCTTATTTTATCTAAGTCTGTGGAAAGCCTTGTTTGAAACCGATGAAGATGGCAACAAGCTCTCTGGTAATCAACGCAAGCAATTTACCAAGAAAAACTATCTGAGCTTTCCACGGGTGCGTGAATGGAGTCAGACTCATCGCCAGTTGGTGCAAATGGTCACCGACCTCAAGCTTACGGATGTTAAAGAGGCAAAAACTACGGATACGTTAGAAAACGTGACTAACGATCCAACAGCGATTGATGATGAAGAAATCAAAGCGGTCAAATATGCCAATTTACATCGCGCATTATTAACAGGTCTGTTGTCTACGATTGCTCACAAGACTGAAAGTCGTGGTGAATATCTAGCGGCGCGCCAGCAAAAAACCAAAATCTTCCCAGCGAGTACGGTGTTTAAACAGATACCACCGTGGGTCATGGCGTTTGAAGTTGTAGAAACCTCGCAAGTCTTTATGCGTACTGTTGCCAAAATTGAACCAGAATGGATTATCTCAGCGGCAGGTGACTTATTGAAGTATCACTACTTTGAGCCGCATTGGTCGAAGAAAACGGGACGTGTTAAAGCTTACGCACAGATTAGTTTATTTGGTCTAATTATTATCAGTAAGCAACTGACCAATTATGAGCAAGTCAATTTAGTTGAGTCGCGAGAAATCTTTATCAGAGATGGTTTGGTAACGGGTAACTTAGGTCGCCAAGCGCCATTCTTGCAGCATAATATGGACAAAATCGCTCATGTTGAGCGTATCGAAGACAAACTGCGCCGTCGTGATTTATTGGTCGATGAAGAGACGCTGTACCAGTTCTACGACAAGAAAATCCCTGAGCATGTCGCCAGTCGTAAGGCTTTTGAAGATTGGCGTGCCGAGGTTGAAAAAACTGATGCCAAGCATCTTTTCTTCACCGATGACGACGTACTCAATAGCCAAGCACCGACCACAGGTGACTTTCCAGAAGTATGGCAGTTGGGTGATTTGAAATTACCACTACGCTATATTTTTGATCCTGCGAGCGATGATGATGGAGTGACTATTCGCGTGCCACTTGTGGCGCTACCGCAGCTAGATGCTATCGAGCTGTTATGGGGCGTACCCGGTTGGCGCTTTGAGTTGGTTTTGCAATTACTTAAGTCACTGCCAAAAGATATTCGCCGTCAAATTGTGCCGATTCCCGATACTGCCGATAGTTTGTTTGATGAATTGCAACCCGCTGGTGGACAAGGATTGCTCAAGCAGCTTTGCCAAGCCTTAAACCGTCGCGGCATTATGTCGGTTACAGCAGACAATTTTAATCCCTCTGCCATTGATCGCTATTTGCAGCCACAAATCTGTGTGGTCGATGATAAAAATCACATTATAGAAAAAGGTCGCGACCTCCAGACGCTACAGATTCGTCACGCCTCTGAGACCAGACAGGCTGTGAATGAGCAGCAAGGCGCGCATACCGAATTCCCTGAGCATTTTGCCTTTAGCAAAAATCATCATAGCGCAGGCGTGGTGATGAAACAGTTTGCTGCTTTGGTCACTGATGAAGCTGGTGAGGCGGTATCGATCCATCAGTATACCGATGTCAATGCTGCATTGCAGGCGCACCGTATCGGGGTATTGACCTTAATCAAAGGTAAGCTTGGCGCTAAGAAAAAACAGCTGACCAGCCAAATTGATAAGATATTCAAACTGGCATTTGCGCCCCTTGGCGACATGGAAGCCTTAAAAACCATTGTTATCGATGCGACGCTAGATGCCGCTCTGGAAGAGCACTATATTTTATTTGATCATAGTGAAGATTTGCCAGAGAGCGCTGATGATATCGCTGTTGGCTTAAGCGAGGAGCTCCCGTTCACGCCAGAGGAATATGGGCAAACACTTGAGGTTGTGTTGAGCAACTTCTTATTGACTGGTCAAGCTGTCATAAAAACTCTCAAAAATGTCTACACTCGCTGGCAACGCATTCGTCAGAGTTTGCTCATGCTCGATCGAGAGATCTTTGGTGAGTCTATCGAAGACATCGAGGATCAGTTGCAGGACTTGCAGCTTGCCAACTTTGTCTATCATATGGATTACAGTCAATGGCAGCAGTATCCGCGCTATCTAGAGGCGCTGGAGGTTCGCATTGAGCGCCTTGAACACAATATCGAAGCCGACCTAGATGGTGTCTATGCGCTGGACTTGCACATGGAGCGTCTGGCAGGTCGCGCCAACAATGAGTCTATCAGCGAGTACCGCTGGATGGTTGAGGAGTATCGCATTCAACTGTTCGCCCAGCCCATGAAAACCCGTATGGCGGTATCACCGAAGCGTCTAAGCAAGATGTGGGATAAAGTGAGTTAAGGCTCGATATGAGTGTTAAAGCTTGCTCATTGACAACATATGACCATTGTATTGTATAGCCCTTTAATTTAGTCGATAATATTTGATTAAATTAAAGGGCTATTATTCTTTTACACTAGGGCGTGTCCTAAATTCAAGCGATTGTATCTAAATGGGCTAAATTTTTTCAACAGATCCTAATATACAGATATTATTGGCACTATTTTCCTCGTTTGACTGCAATTTATCTCATTTTTATAGCCGTTTTTAAAATGAGGACACGGCCCAGAGTTTTTTGGACTTTATTCAATACATTGACGTAGATTTTTGAGCAGGATAAAAAATAATAATTAAAGGTAGATTGATAATATTAGGATTTGCATCAACTATATTTATGAGTACGGACTGTGATGAAACACAAGCCAGTAATAATAAAAATGCGAAGGTATTCGCGCCAACAAGCGTAGAAAAAGAAGTGTAGTTACGAGGCAGTTTTAAAAGAAGCTTTGAGGTTAATGAATTAGTTTCTGGTGGTATTAGGGAATCTTGGCTATTAGTTTCGACCATTCAGATTTCTTTTTACCACGCCCATGCTATAAGCCAAAAAAGCAATAAATGTTAGAAAGACGATAAAAGGGGTAAGCAGCCATATCGTAATATTGATGAGTAAGGGTGATAACAAGCCATCAAACATATCGAAATCGAGCCTCAAAGAGTCACTCAATACGTCAATTGCTCGCTTGGAAATCGGGAAGAGCAATGTGCTTAGCGCTAACATATGGTTATATTTACCAAAATCAGGATCTGTCATTAACACGGAAAAGTAAAAGACCGAGTAAAAGACAGTACTTAGTGTCCAGCATTTAAGTGTGTAACTGAAACGAATCATAGTAGCTCCTCACGAAATATACTTGTGATTAACCTAGGAATAACGGTGTTTTAATAGCCCTAAATGCATAAATTATATATATGTTATATTATGAATATATAGGTCAAGTCAACTGTTATTTTTTTGATTAGGATATTTCATGAGTGATTCGATTGAGAAGTTGAGTCGTCTAAGCGGCTCCTTGACGTGAATACGTAAAATAATAAAATGAAGTCAAAAGCTACACTGACCTATAAGAAAAAAGTTATCAAAGTCTGAGTGTTATTTCATAATGTATACACCAGACAGATAGCGAACGGGTCAACCAATCACTTTTGGCGGTAAATAGATAGTAAACCTATTTAAAGGCTGAATAAGTACACTATAGGGGGTATTTTGCTCTGAAAGAGTGACAATGCCTAAGTCTGATAACAGCTTGAAATTGGCAGAAATCAAAGAGGCTGGCTGTACCTCAAGTCTTTTATGCCAGACCCGGTAACTACCAAGCTTACCATCACGGCGATGATAAAATCCTGCCAGCGGATGGGTCAAATAAATAAGCGCCGATTCTGTATCAGGGAAGCCTGGGAACGAAAAATCATCCTCTGTATTTTGCGCAAGCGATACCGACGCCGCTGCCCATTCTGACTCAGCGTTTACCGAATACTTTACATACTTGCCAGTTGCGTCATCAAATTGACAATCAAAAGTCATTTTCGCGCTATGCCAAGGCAAACTCCATAAGTACCTTGGTACTGCTAATGTCCAAGAATCTAAAGTGGTGCCTAAAAACCATACGCAGCGCTCACCAGTCTTTTTATCTATGATATAGATACGATAGTTGGTCTGTCCCATGGTGAATGTTGGAAAAGGATAAACCGCAGAGGTAAAATCAACATCGATAAAGGGTACAATAGAGATCAAGCCTTTTTCTTCGCCGTCTATCATGACCGTATCGAGCTTGAACCTGTCAGGAAATATTCCCTCGAACCTGTCTACTGGCACTGCATACGTGATAATAGAAAAATGTTTTAATCCGCATACAACGTCGATACCTGTGGGTTTAGGTCTCTCATATAAATAATCCTCAAAACGTCGTAATTCTTGCACGATATTTCCTTATATAATTATGATAATGGTTAAGGTTAAGATAATGAATCTACACCCTTTATAGCGCTCAAGGTGCGTCAGTTATTAATTAAGCTCACTGCTCGGACTGACTCCAAACAAGCGCTTATATTCACGGCTAAATTGACTGGGACTTTCATAGCCTACCTGCATGGCGACTTGTGAAATTTGTGATTCACCACGTTGAATAAGCTGCCTCGCTGCCATCAAGCGTAGGCTTTTTTGGTATTGCAGCGGACTTAATTGAGTGATCTCTTTAAAATGCTGATGAAACCCTGAAACACTCATGCCACATTTACTGGCCAACTCTTCGATGATGACGGGTTCACTCAAATGTGCTTTGAGCCAATCCGTCGCTTGGCTGATACGATGCGTATGACTGCCATTGACGACGAGCTGTCGCAATTTATTGCCTTGCTGTGCTGAGAGCAGTCGGTAGTAGATTTCTTGTTGAATTAATTTAGATAAAAATTCTATATCATTTGGATAATCGAGCAAGTTGATGAGTCGTTCAAAGGCGGCAAGTATCGTATTATCCAAATGCCATTTTATACCCAGATGCTTTTCTTCTGTATTTCGTGCGGGCGGTATCTGGGCCAATATTTCTCTAATCATAGCAAGGTCTAACTTCATAGACATTACAATAACTGGACTGTCTACTGAGGCATGTTTGACATGCATGCTCAGGGGAATGTTTACAGGGCAAAACATCAAATTGCTATTATCAAAATTTTGGCAATCATTCCCTAAATAAATCTCTCGCTCACCTTGTAATACAATACAAATACTAGGCTCTTGAATATAGCTGACGGTTCTATTGGGTCTATCTGCACAGTAGAAAAATAAACCCGGAATAGCAGACTCGATGGTCTGATTCTTGGGCAGTATGTTAAGTAGTTGCGCAATCGTTGTTGGCTGCATCATAGTTATCTTAGATAAAGGCGTGTTGATTGAAAGTTTATAAGCTTGGTGTTTCTCGGTTTGATATTTTTTATAGTATGTCTTTAATATAATTAATGACTTAATATTACATATATTTATAGAATTAGGCAAGAGTTTTGGAGGACTATTCTAACGCTTTAAGCTGAGAGTGCCTATAATAACTCCATTGAAACAAAACAAGCATGACTTCTAATAACATCAAAAAAGGAATATATTATGAAAATTTTCTATAAAACTCGCGCAACAGCAACCGGTGGTCGTTCTGGACATACAGGCTTAGATGATGGCTCATTAGGCTTTGATTTGGTCTCTTTTCAAGAGCAAGACAAAGAGGGTGTCAATCCAGAGCAGCTTTTTGCGATGGGCTACGCGGCCTGTTTTGATAGTGCCTTGAACCTGACGGCGCAACAAATGAAACTGCCGATCACGGCTTCGAAAACCTCTACCCAAGTTGGTATTGGTATGAAGCAAGATGGCAGCTATAACTTAGATATAGATCTATACGTTGAAGTGTCTGGCATTGACGAAGCACAAGCGCAAACATTGATTGAAACGGCTCATCAAGTGTGCCCGTACTCGAATGCCACGCGTGGTAATGTTGATGCCCGCTTACACGTGACCGTTGTCTAATATAAGTGCTTTGTCGTAGAGCGATTATGGTTTTATGCTAATAAACCAATAATCTCTTACTAGTCAGCGTAAATCTCCAAAAAAAACGCCAGTAGCTTAAGTTACTGGCGTTTTTTTGTCATCGATAAATAGGGTTTTCAGATGAAGTTGCAATAGCAAGAAGTGATACCATTCACAAAAATTAGAGTAGCAAGGACAACGAATATAAGTACTACGCATTGTAGATTAAGCGAGTTTGACACAGCTAATCGTACTTTTTGGGTTTGGTATGATCCGTATTTTTAAAATGAGGACATGCCTTACTGATGCGTATTATCTGGAATTACTATCATTTTTACGCCACCCCAAGTGACCAATACGATGCCAAGGGCAATTAAGGAAGCTCCTAAAAACAGACCCTCTGGTGGACTTTCTCCCTGCAAAAAGATGGCTACCGGCACGCCAACGATTGCGCCTACTGAGCCCAATAAACTTAATAGCACGGGACCGCCTGTTTTTTGCAATAAAAACAGCAATAAAAATTGTCCAGCAAAGATAAAGGCTTGTAGCACAATCAACCCAATAGGCAGTAATGCGCCCGTTGGCACCGCAAGCGAGAAGTTCGGCAAGGTGCCAACCACACCTAAAAAGATAGCCGCCGCGATTAACATGCCGGGTGCCAGCGAACTAGGCGACGCCGCATTTGGCCAACGCAAGGTACGATAGATATTCCCAATCGCTAGCAAAACAGGGCCACACAGCGCGAGTAAAATCCAGAAAATACTGGCATCGGGAGCCGAAAACTTGCGTATTGCTAAGACACCCACACCGCTCAGCGCTGCCGCCACGCCCATAGCGCGAACGACATTGAATGTCTCCATACGCATAAATAGCGCGCCAAGATAGGTGAGCAATGGTGGCAAAGCGATAATTAAGGCGACAAAACCTGCACCAACTTGTGGAATTGCAGAAAATAAAATCAAGTTGGAGCCTGCAACACTGACAAGGGCAGCGACCGAATAATATTCCAAACTACGGACAGTTAGCGGCGGCAAATCATGCCGTAAAATCGCCACGGCTGATAGTAGAAACGCTGCACCAGTAATCGACCAAAAAAGAAAGGCGAGTGGCGATAAGCCAATTTGCCCTGCCGCTTTCGCTAGATTGGTGGAAATGCCTATCAAGGCGCCACCAGCCAACAGGCAAGTTAACGGGACAAGCCAAGTGTGTCTTTTATAAAATGAGTTGTTATTGGTTGATTCACTCATGAACTACCCTAGTAATAAGTAATGAAGCCGATTATTAGGACGTGTGCTCATTTTGAAAATGGTGATAAAAATAAGGTAAATTGTCGTCAAACAAGAAAAATAGAGTAGATAATATAAGGATATTGATCAGCTATTTGATTCAGTCTGTCAAGATTTAGCCGCTTTCGTTCAAATTGAGGGACACGCCCTAGATAGGATATCATTATTAAAGACATGGTAGCCAAAACCAGTTGAGTATTTATGAGTATATTGGCTGTTACATAGTCATAACCACACATAAAAAATGCCAGTAACTTATGCTACTGGCATTCTTATTTTTGATGGGTATGACATAGAGTAAGTCATTTTATATCGGACTTACCATGCCTCATAATATTAACTAGCGGTCTGTGGTGTTTTTTTATTTAAGATAAACACCAGTACCGCGCCCAAGATGACTGCACTTGATAGGATAAACGGTAAGGTCAGTTGCTCCGATAAAAATACCACACCAAGTATGGCAGCCAATACTGGTACGCAGAGTTGTACTACTGCCGCCTGAGTGCTTTTTAATAAAGGCATTGCCATATACCAAACGCTGTAGCCCATGCCAGAAGCAATTGCGCCCGACGCGCAAGCCAATAAGATGCCCTCGATACTGATAGCGGACAATGGCATGTTTTTTAAATAAACCATGCCAATGATGAGTAATAGCGGAATAGCGACGAGGCTTCTGATAAAGTTAAAGCCCGTGGCTCGTAGCGGTGATACGCAGGTTTTGCCGCGTATACTGTAGATGCCCCATGCCACACCACTGATGGCCATCAATGTCGCTGCCAATACGGATGGAACAGCTGCTGATGGCAGCATAAGATAGACAAAACCTGCTACTGCTACGATAAAAGCCATCCATTGTAAGGCACTCAACTGCTCTTTTTTGTAAATACCCCAACCAATCATGGTGAGTTGAACCGCTGAAAATAAAATCAACGCGCCAGTTCCGGTGTCAAGCTCAACATAAGCAATCGAAAAGCAAAGCGCATACACCACCAAACTTAGACTGCTGAGCCAGCTGCCTTTGTCTTTCAAAATAGCTTTATTTTGTGGATTGTTGAAGGTTAAATCTTTACGTCGTAGATTATAGCTATAAACGCCCATAATAATGCTCAGGCAGATAGCACCACTAAGCAGACGGATGATAGTGAAACTCCACGCATCTATGTATCCCTCTGCCAAGGCCATTCTACAAAAAAGAGAGTTTGCGGCAAATGCTATTAAGGCAATAATCGTGTATAACGTGGCTTTCAAAAATAATTCCTACAATCATTAAATTGGTTTTAATTAGCTAGAGCGTGTCCTCAATTCAATTGATCATATCTAAACGGGCTAAAAATGGCTAAATTTTGTCAAAAATCGTTAAATAGCTGGTTAATATCCCGATATTATCTGCGCTATTTTCCTCGTTTGACTGCAATTTATCTCATTTTTATCACCATTTTTGAAATGAGGACACGCCCTAGAGTCTGTTGAACATTTATATGGTGTCAGGCGCGCTCAGTTTATCATCTATGGCACTTTTACTCGCCTTCCTTGTATCCAAAATATCTTGGATCGACTATAGCCAAAATTTACTGTTGAGCCTTATATTGGAATGGAAGTAGTATAGTGCAATACCAAAAAACCTAACTTATAGATTAAAATGATACATACCTTATAAATAGGCTCGATTTGAAAATGACAAGGAAAGAAAGATATGGATTGGGCAAGTATTTTTATTTATGACACCACGTGGGCATTTGCTGCTGAAATTGTGGTACGCGTCATCGTGATGTTCGTTTTGATCATTTTGTTTTTACGCTTTACTGGCAAGCGTGGCGTGCGCCAACTGTCTATTTTTGAGCTGACCATTATTTTATCACTTGGTTCCATTGCAGGTGATCCCATGTTTACTGAGGATCTTCCGATTATTCAGGCTGTACTGATTATGAGTACGGTAATTCTGCTTTATCGATTATTCACATGGATCATGATGAAATATCAGCCTTTCGAAGATCTGCTAGAAGGGAAGTCGCTCTACATTGTAGAAGACGGCATGCTGGTACTCGATAAAATTAAAAAGGGCAAAATGTCCCATGATGAGTTTTTTGCTGAAATGCGCCAACAAGGGGTTGAGCATCTGGGTCAAGTGCGTACTGGCTTGCTAGAAACAGATGGTAATTTTAGTATCTTGTTATATGAACCTGAGAAAACTGGCTATGGTATGCCACTTTTTCCTAAGCAGTATCAACCTGTCGAGGAGATAGAGTCAGGAACGTATTATGCATGTATGCATTGCGGCTACGTCAATCACATATCTGACCCTAATCAGTGCTGCGAACGCTGTGAAAACGACTGTAGAGACTGGGCAAAAGCCTTAAATAGCAAGATTATTAGATAACAACTATATTGAATTATCTATGAGTAGATTGAGCAGTCTTATGTTGGTAGGTTTAGCAAGTGATACCAACGTAAGACCGTCCTAGACTGAACGTTTTTTGCACGTGCTAACTGAGTTAGGCAATTTTATACCAGTCAATTTTACGGGTCATGACCATCACGCAAGCGAGTAGTACAAAACAGAAGACAGCACCAAGCAATAAATTCATATCTTCAGTGGTTAAGATGCCGAAAAATGAGGCATACAATCCTGCCAGTGTGGCAGTAAAAATCGCGGCTCGTTTGATGCCGCCCAGTACATAATAAGTATACCAACCAATAAGTCCAACACAGGCGCTGGCAGCAATGGCATAAGCCTTCCAAAAGACGATTTGCTCAGCAAGTGGTAATAATAAAACATAAAAAACAAACAGCGCACAACCGACCAGCAGGTACTGAATAGGGTGGATGCGGCTGGATTTAATCACTTCAAATAAGAAAAAAGTGCCGAATGAGACCAAGATTAATAATAAGGCGTATTTCATCGCTCGTTCGGTTTGTAAATATACGTCATTGGGCTCAGCAAAACTCACACCAAAGCTGTTCAGGCGCACATTTTGGTAGCTGTCAGTCACGGTAGTGCCTTCTTCTGTGACAATACCTTCCATTGCTGTAATCGCATCATCAGGAGTCATTGACTGGCTACTGGTATCGAGAGTGGCTTTACTGATGACGACACATCGGTTGTTAGCGGTGCTAAGACACTGCGACAAATCTTGATTGTTGGCGATCGTTAGATATTGATTTTGCCAACTGGCTTCAAAACCGTTAGCAGTGAATTTCTTGGCGTTAGGGAGCGCCTTGCCAATGAAATTGGGCGCATGCCAATTACTGCGCATCGTTAAGGTAAAGTTTTGTCCAGTCGGAACCGTATTTAAATTGCTGATACCCGCTAATGGCAAGTCAATCATGATGTCAGTCGCTTGATTGCCTTTAATATCGGACGACTGACTGCTGATATCTGTACTGGCTAATGCCTCGCTGTTGATGCTTGTGGCAATGAGACTGCTTTTATTCTGCTGGCTAGCCATGTTTTTCGTGGCACGCTGCAATATGTTTTGCGGAATAGCGACTTCTACATAGGTCAGATTTTTCAGTAAGGGTGTCTGCGGGTAAGTAGCTTTTATCGGTTTTTGCTCAATGGTCACCGTTGGTAGAGTCGCGACGCCGCGCAGATCTGACACTGGAATAATCAATTTTGCTTCATTCCAGTGAATGATGGTTTCTTTGGGTTTCGTTTTATTTTTACTGGTAGGTGTATTGACGGAGCCTTGCTCTCCACTAGCCGTGCTCGTCGCTTCATGTAAGCGGCTGATGGCTTTATCAAAAGTGTAACGTTGGTCAAATTTCAATGTCCCATCATAACTGGTCGCATGATAGATGCCGCGCTTATAGGTATCAGTGCTTACCTCAAGATCTTGTGTTGCTTGGGTTTGATTTGCGAAAATGGTTTCAATTTTTGAGTAGGACGATTCACATTTACTGGTTGTGCCAGGCGCTGTAATCTGACATTCAGGCGTGACAGTAGTTGGAATGGCAATAAATGGTGTAATGACTTCCTGAGGATTGATATGCTGCTGGGCGATTTCTTTGATCACCGACGCAGCATAATTTTGTCGCTCGTAAATCACCGAGCCAATCATATTGAGACCGATGGCGAAAATAATGCATAGCCCAGCGATGATAGATAGTTTGGTAAATAGTGTTTTTTGCATGAAAGCTCCTCATATGATTCTTTATTCCAAAACTGTCCATATAACAGTCAATAGGTTCAAAGAAAATCATAAAGGAGTGATAAAGAAAAAATATGTAAGAACAATGGAGAGTGTGTGGAATAATAAAAATCAGTGCTTTTTGGTGTCGCCAACCACTTTGTCCATAATCGCAAATAGCAGGCCGGATAGAACGAATGTCATGTGAATAATGACTTTCCACATGAGTTTGTCTGCTTCACCCTCACTCAATTCATTAGGAATATCCATAAAGGATTTTAAAAGATCAATGGCAGAAATAGCGACGATAGCGCCAATGACTTTTAATTTGAGCCCAGAAAAATCTACTTTGCCCATCCAGTTAGGTCGATCAACGTGATCACCAGTGTCAATTTTTGAGACAAATATTTCATAGCCACTGAATATGATGATTAATAACAAACTGGCTACTAAGGAGAGGTCGACTAACACTAATATATTGACAATGACGTCTGACACAGAAGCGCTAAATACAGTATTAAACATCATGACTGTTTTTTGAATGAATTTTATAAATAATAAAATAATACCTAGCACGAGCCCTAGATAAAAAGGCGCTAGTATCCAGCGGCTATTGAATATGGTTTTTTCTAGGTAGCGTTCAATGTTTTTTAGCATAGACATCTCTTGATATTCTTAAAGGTTGTAGGTCATTTACTTATAACGTGGTATAGGATAAATTTAAGAAAGCCATTCGAGCATTTGTTGTACTCGCTCCTTTCTATCGCCACCAATGCGCTGGAATGGTCTTTGGTGTTTATTTAGTTGGCTGGCGAAATAGGCGCTTATCTCGTCACGTTGATGTGGACTGTCTCGCAAGTCATCAGCGACCCATGGTGTATCAACGTCAGTCAATAATATCAAATCATAATGATGTGCCAATGCCGCTTGCTCAAGGGCGATAGGACAGTCGCCATAATACCAGTGAGAATAAACCATTAGCTCAAACAGACTGGTGTCACAAAACAAATAATGGCTAGCATCGGACGTCTGAGCGACTTGTTTAGCCAATTTATTTTCTAATGCAATCTGACCTTGTGCGATAGGTAGCAGATCATCCCACGTGCAAGTCAGCTGCTCGTCATCCCATTTTGCTTGTAAGTAGGTGCGCATATATTCTGATACCCAAGGGCTATCAAAATGTCCTGCCAAATCCCGACATAAAGTCGTCTTGCCCGTACTTTCTGCGCCTAAAACAGCGACATTTATGACAGATTTAGGCGTATGCTGCGTGAGATTGAATGCGATAGCGTCGTTGCCATTCATAATATGCCCAGATTGCGATGAGAGTGAAGACTACATATTGTAGCGCGGTAAACGTAAAACCTTTATAAAAGTATAGCGGTACTGATATTGCATCGGCAATGATCCACAGTATCCAATGCTCAATCTTGCGCCGTGCCATGAGCCACATTGCCATTAAAAATAAAGCGGTAGTGAGCATATCAGTGTAGTCGACCCACGTAAATAAATGCAGTCCAAGTACTGCACCATCGAAGCTAAAACCGTTATTAATCACTGGTCGGAAATAATAAATCAGTGCTACAAATCCGATCGTTCCCGCTGCCAAAGTAGAGAGTATAGGTATGTCGCCTGCATGCAGGTGCTCGATACGGACATTATTAGCGTCGTTTGACTGCTTATGCTCGACAGATTGAGTCTTCTTATTCTTTGACCAATTAATCCAGCCATATAGGCTCATCACGGTATAGTAAGCATTTATAAACATATCGCCAAACAGCTGCCACTTCCACAGTAAATAGACAAATATAGCAGTGCTGACCAAGCCAATAGGAAAGACCAAAATATTGGTTTTGCTGGCAAGTAATACACTTGCCACGCCAAAGACGACGGCAATCAGTTCAAGGACAATGAATATCGTAGAGTAGTCAGCGTATTGACCAAATAACCAATTGAGAAGTTCTGCCATTAGCTTTCCTAAATATAAGCGTGTATTGATATTCTTGCTAAATAATATAGTTCGATGAATAGTACAGAGTAAAACAGCGCCAATTATAACGTAGCTACCGTAAAATGAACTGAGTCTTTGCTTATTTATGGTGAGAAACAGATTATTTGTAACAAAGTATTAGAAAAATTATAATATTCAGGCATAATAAAGGCACTGATTTTAAGTTTACAGTTATTCACTGAAATTGAATGGCTATTATTTTCCACTTTTATGCTTATTCCAAGCACCACAGTAGTAGACAAGGAAGCTTATCATGACGACTTGTATCACGGGCACGGGCCTATATATCCCACCTTATAGCATCAGCAACGAAGAGTTAGTAGAGTCATTTAACCAGTATGTTGAAAATTATAATGCACAGCATGCTGATGAGATAGCAGCAGAGACTGTGACCGCACTTGAGCCTTCTTCAGCCGCTTTTATCGAAAAAGTATCGGGTATCAAATCACGTTATGTGATGGAAAAAGACGGCATTTTAGATCCTGAAATCATGGCTCCCGTGATTCCTTATCGCAATCTAGGCGAAGAGCTGTCTATCATGGCAGAAATGGGTGCCGCAGCGCTTAGAGATGCTTTGGCTGATGCTGGACTTGAGGCCAATGACTTGGATGGTATTATCCTTGCTTGCTCAAACTTCCAGCGCACTTATCCTGCGGTTGCCATCGAGATTCAAAATGAAATCGGTATGATTGGCGGCTTTGCTTATGATATGAACGTCGCTTGTAGTGCCGCGACTTTTGGTCTATCACAAGCACATGGTTCTATCGTATCTGGTTTGGCCAAGCGCATCGCTGTGGTCAACGTAGAGATTACCTCGGCGCATCTTAACTGGCGTAACCGTGATAGCCACTTCATCTTTGGTGACGTAGCGACAGCGTCTATCGTTGAAGATCTCGATACGCCAAAAGGTTATGAGATTCTTAACTCTAAGCTATTTACTCAGTTTTCGACCAACATCAAAAACGAATACGGCTTTATGGATCGCTCAGAGTTTTTAGCGGCACAGACTGAGATGTATCCAGATATCAAAGAACCAGTCACTGATAAACTGTTTTTACAAAACGGTCGTAAAGTATTCCGTGAAGTCTGTCCAAAAGTGTCAGAGATCATCACAGAGCATTTGACTGAGAACGAATTACAAGCCAGTGATGTGAAAATGATGTGGTTACACCAAGCCAATGCCAATATGTTAGATTTAATTCTACGTACAGTCATCGGTAAAGAAGCAGATAAAGCGATTGTCCCAAGTGTCATCGCTGAATTTGCCAATACCAGCTCAGCCAGCCCGATGATTGTGTTCCATCGCTATAAAGATGAGTTAGCATCAGGTGATTTGGGCGTGATTTGTTCATTCGGCGCAGGTTATTCGATTGGCTCAGTATTGGTTCGTAAAGTGTAGCGTTTCATTCTAGATCTTTTTTAACGATAAAAATAGCCAAGATCTTTCTTGGCTATTTTTTTTATGTCTACGTTTTTAGTATCGCATTTTATAACCACTAACTGATGAGAAAACAGGGGAGTATTTCAGCAGCGATAGGAATGTCTGCCAATAGAACGGCAAAATTACTTAGAATAGCAGCAAGATTACTCAGAGGTTTTAATTTACGGTGAAAAATTTGCTATAATCACGCTCTTACTCTTATCATCCAATTAAAAGTCCTTTTATGAAAGAATCCTTACGCCTGCGTTTAGACCAGATGGTAGACCGTTATGAAGAGGTCACCGCCTTGTTATCAGATCCTAGTGTCATTAGTGATAATAATAAATTCCGTGAATTGTCTGTCGAGCACAGCGACTTGATGGATATCACTACTTTATGGCAAAACTACGTGGGTGCAGAAACGGATCAGGCCGATGCAGAAGCTATGCTGGCTGATGCGACAGATCCTGACATGAAAGAGATGATGCAAGACGAGATTGATAATGCTCGTGATACCATCGTAAAGATGGAAGAAGCGCTTAATCTTATGATGCTACCAAAAGATCCTAACGATAAAGTGCCAGCATTTTTGGAGATTCGTGCAGGGACTGGCGGCGATGAGGCAGCGATTTTCTCTGGTGACTTGTTCCGCATGTACCAAAAATACGCACAGAGCCAAGGCTGGACATTGGACGTGCTGTCTGCAAGCGAAGGTGAGCATGGCGGGTATAAAGAAATCATCACTCGCGTATCAGGCAACAGCGTCTATGGTCGCCTAAAGTTTGAGTCTGGCGTGCACCGTGTCCAGCGTGTTCCTGAAACCGAAAGCCAAGGCCGTGTGCACACCTCAGCTTGTACCGTTGCAGTCATGCCTGAAGTTGAGATTGATGATACCGTCGAGCTCAACCCAGCTGATATCCGTTTTGATACGTTCCGTTCAAGCGGGGCTGGTGGTCAGCACGTTAACACCACCGACTCAGCTGTACGTTTGACGCACATTCCAACGGGCACAGTCGCAGAGTGTCAACAAGAGCGTAGCCAACACAAAAACCGTGCACAAGCGATGAAAATGCTCATTTCACGTATTCAGCAGGTTAAGGTACAAGCACAAGTCGATGTTGCTGATTCGATGCGCCGCGACTTAATCGGTAGTGGCGATCGCAGTGAGCGTATTCGCACCTATAATTTCCCGCAAGGGCGTATGACAGATCATCGTATCAACCTGACCTTATACAAGCTTGATTCTATTATGGAAGGCGACTTGGATGAGATTCTTGACTCATTACTACGTGAGCATCAGGCTGATTTGATGGCGAGTATCGGCGGTGGCGACTAGCAGCCAATCCTACAACACATTGGCAGTTTTATGGTTTTTCATCATGATGTCATTTTTTTATAATAATAGGATCTGTTGAACATTCAAATGTGGCATTGGCGGTGGCTATTTTTTAGACAATACGCAGTGAAATTTTTGACGCCTAGCATTCTAGGTTAGACAATTTCGCCATGTATTGGCAAAAAATAGTCCCGCCCCGAAGGGCTGATGCTAAAATCACCCCAAACGTTGTTATAAACCTAGCTAAGGTCTCGACATTATCGTCGGTTTACGCCTAGTTTGATGCGATTTTAGCGATCAGCAGTCCTAATATTTGAATGTTCAACAGACCCTAAGCATTGATTTAATTTTTCTGTTTTCGTTTATCCATTTAATTATCTAATAATATTGAGAGTGTTATGTCAAAGCACAACAATCAGAATCAAGAGCAAGCCCCAGAAGACGCTAACGAGCTAATTGCTCAGCTACAAGCCAAGCTAGACGATATCACTGCTTCAGGCAAGCAGCCTTATCCAAATACGTTCAAACGCACCGATTATGCACAAGATTTGCAAGCAGCCTTTGACGGCGTCTCAAAGCAAGAAATTGAAGAAAAAGCGGCGAATGGCGAAAAAACACAGGTCAACGTAGCAGGTCGAGTCATGCTCAACCGTGGCTCGTTTATTGTCATCCAAGATATGAGCGGCCGTATTCAGCTATATGTCGCGCGTAAAGAGCTCGATGATGAGACGCGTGCAAGCATTAAGTCGCTAGATTTGGGTGACATCGTTGGGGTCTCAGGCTATATCGGTCGCTCAGGTAAAGGCGATCTATACGTGCATATCGAAGAGATCAGTCTGCTAACCAAATCATTACGTCCAATGCCAAATAAATTCCATGGTTTGGCAGATGTGGAAGCCCGCTATCGCAATCGTCATCTTGATTTGATGACCAATGAGACAACTCGTGATACCTTTATGATTCGCAGTCAGGTCGTCAGCGGTATTCGTAAATTCATGTTGAATGAGCGCTTCATGGAAGTTGAAACGCCAATGATGCACCCGATTCCAGGTGGTGCAGTGGCACGTCCATTTGTGACGCATCATAACGCTTTAGACATGCCGCTTTATTTACGTATCGCGCCTGAGCTTTATTTGAAGCGTTTGGTGGTTGGCGGTTTTGAAAAAGTATTCGAGATTAACCGTAGCTTCCGTAACGAAGGCGTCTCAACCCGTCACAATCCTGAATTTACGATGATTGAGTTTTATCAAGCGTATGCGGATTATCATGACTTGATGGATTTGACCGAGCGTTTATTTAATGAGTTGGCGATGGATATCTTGGATACGACTGAGATTACTTATCAAGAAGAAGCCATCAGCCTAAAAGCGCCTTTTGAGCGTTTATCGATGTCTGATGCGATTGCCAAATATGCCGAAAACTTCGACATGGCGCATATCAATGACCGTGAGTATCTAGCAGAGTACGCATCTGCTACGCTCAAGCAGCAAGTAAAAGATGGTTTTGGTGTGGGTAAACTGCAAACGATTATCTTTGAAGAAACCGCTGAGCATCAATTACGCCAGCCAACCTTTATCACTGAATATCCTGCAGAAACCTCACCACTCGCGCGCCGTAGTGACGACAATCCTGAGATTACCGATCGCTTTGAATTGTTCGTTGGTGGTCGTGAATTGGCCAATGGCTTTAGTGAGCTAAATGACCCAGCAGATCAGGCGGAACGCTTTCGTGGTCAAGTCGCTGAAAAAGACGCGGGCGATGATGAAGCCATGCATTTTGACGAAGAATATATCGAAGCATTGTCTTATGGTTTGCCACCGACAGCAGGTGAGGGTATAGGTATTGATCGCTTAGTCATGCTACTCACTGATTCAGCGAGCATTCGTGATGTGATTTTGTTCCCACACATGCGTCGCAAGCTTGACAACTAGACTAGCGTCTACTTATTATGAAATATAGTCAATCCTATATAAATTAGGTACGGTGTCAGGCTCGCTTAGTTTACTACTTGTAGTATTTTCACTCGCCTTCCTTGTGTCTAAATTATATTTAACCGACTATGACGCTGTTACTGAACTGAGTATAGAGCGAGTTTTGCAACGTTGATGACAGACGCTCAGTGGTTTATGAGCACTCATTTATAGGGATATTATGGACACTCAGCACCTACCGCTCTCAGTTTGGCAGCAGATGATTCAGCAAAGCTTCTTATCTTTGTACGATGTATCAGAAGAAGACAGTAACCATTCCCAGCATCTATTGCAGGGTTATGACTTTGTTTTTGAGTTTTCTGGTGCGACGGTTTACCTTATCGTCAATGATGTGGTGATGCAGGCCAATCAGCAAGAGGTTGACAGTACGCAGGTTCGTGAGTGGCGAAAAGAAGTGGTTAATCAATTAATCAAACGTCATGCGCAGCTTTATCTAAAAAATGATAAGGCATTGGCTGACGTAAACGCGTCGGCATCGGACAAGGCGATTTATTTTATTGGTCTGACGTCACTTGCTATTAAGCATGAAAAAGATAACCCAGAGTCACAACCCCATACAGTCAATTACGAGTATGGCAGTCAGTTCTTTGCCGAAGACTGTGTGCTGGACTTGGACGATGAGGAGAGTGTCTTACAAGTATTTAGTCATCAAAACTTTGTCGACATTCTCAATCAATTGGTGACCCCGAGTGATCTCAGTGCTTATTTGGACTTTCATCGCCGCAAGCTTGCTGGCTTTGAGACGTTTCAAGACGAATCAATGTTGCTCGCCCAATTTTTACAGTCGCCCAGTTTTCACCAAAGAGCCATTGAGGTGCAAGAGCAGTTGGTCGCTCATCAGTTAATAGACCAAGTGGAACCGCGCTTACTCACAGCAGTAGAACCCGACCAAGTAACTTTTGCCAATGCGCTGATGCTCGATATTCAAAAGAATACTCGCATGTGGTACAAGCTATTTAATAGCTTGATTCAGCAGTATTATGAGGCGGGAACACCACTGCCAAAAGAGCAGGTCGATGTGTTGGTCGATGAGTCAATGTATACCTATGCGTGTTTAATAGAAAAAATATTGGCGCATAGAACGATTGATAAAGATTCAAACTGGAATGGTTATGTTTGTCATGAGCATTCTTATCATGTATTTGGTCGCCATTATTTGATGGTGTTTTATGCACAAGATGAAAATAGCACATTAAGTGCAGACAAGGTTCGCGCCTCGCATCAGGATTTATTGTTTGAGCTTAATTCACAGATGCAGCAGCCGGTGATGGACCATTTGTTCTTAATTGGCGTAGAGGTTAGACCTTGTGAAGACAGCGTCAATACTGAGGTGCATGTTGACGTGTTTCATCAAAATGGCTCGGCTATCGACGCAAACACTCAGCGCTTATACGAGCAATTGGCTGAGCTAAGATCGCAGTCATAGACTCATTATATTGTAGATCGCTGATCTGATGCTTCACCTACATTTGTACTTTTCACATTGGCAGTTACTATATTGGCAGTTACTATGACGCAGCAATATCAAGTTTTAGCTCGCAAATACCGTCCCAAGAACTTTCATGAATTGATTGGGCAAACGCACGTCTCGCAAGCACTGATTAATGCCATCGATTATAATCGTCTACATCATGCTTACCTCTTTACAGGTACGCGCGGTGTGGGCAAGACGACGATTGCGCGTATTTTATCTAAATGTTTGAATTGTGATACTGGGGTGACTAGTACGCCTTGTGGTGTGTGTGATAACTGCGTCGCCATCGATCAAGGTCGTTTTATTGATCTGATTGAAATTGATGCGGCCTCTCGTACCAAAGTGGAAGACACTCGCGAGCTGTTAGATAACGTGCCTTATGCGCCAAGCCAAGGACGTTACAAGGTCTATCTAATTGATGAAGTGCATATGCTGTCTACGCACAGTTTTAATGCATTGCTGAAAACGTTGGAAGAACCGCCTGAGCATGTAAAGTTTTTGCTAGCGACGACCGATCCACAAAAATTGCCGATTACTATTATCTCGCGCTGTTTGCAGTTTGTGCTGCGTCCGTTGCCGCAAACCTTGCTGAGTGAGCATCTGGCAAATGTCCTTACCCAAGAGCAGGTAGGTTATACTCAGCCAGCACTTTGGCAATTGGCCAGTGCGGCAAAAGGCTCGGTACGTGATGCTTTATCCTTGACCGATCAAGCCATTGCTTTTGGTCAAGGTGCGCTGGATGATGTCACTGTCAATGCCATGCTTGGTCTTATTGATGCGGCTGATTTGGTCAGTTTAATTACCGATATCTATAATCACGATAAGTCTGCTGTTGCTGCACATATTGAGCAAATGCGCGCGCAAATGGTTGATGCGACGAGTATGTTTGATGGGCTGACTGAGCTACTACATCAATTGGCGTTGACCCAGCTGCTTCCTGAAGTGGCTCTCAATGTGAATGAGGCGCAAGCCCAAGACATTAATACGCTTGCGCAGCATATGAGCCCAGACGTCCTGCAACTGTATTATGAAATTGTCGTGCAAGCGCGTGAAGGTGTTAAGCTTGCCAGTACCCCGATGCAAGCGCTGGAGATGTGCATTTTACGTTTGCTAGCCTTTCGCCCGTTGCCAGTCGATGAAGTACTAAGCCCTATTTATGATGGCTCTGTGTCATCTGAAGTACCAGCTATAGAAAATACGACTTCTACGCAGGCAGCCATTACCCATTCAGCTTCGATACCGCCGTTACAGCCTTATGATATCGACTATCAAGAGCAAGCCAGTATTGAGCAGCCAAACGCTAGTTTTGATGAGAATGCGTTAAGTATTAATCCAGCTCATGAGCCTGAACCCGTTGTTGAGCCTGAACCCGTTGTTGAGCCTGAACCCGTTGTTGAGCCTGAACCCGTTGTTGAGCCTGAACCCGTTGTTGAGCCTGAACCCGTTGTTGAGCCTGAACCCGTTGTTGAGCCTGAACCCGTTGTTGAGCCTGACGCAAATGATTCTCAATTAATGTCTGAATCTGATGATCCACGCACGTTGTTGCGCTGCGCACCGCAAGAATTGATAGGCGAGTGGACACCAGAGAAATGGGATTATTGGCTACAAACTGCTCGTGAAGCCGAGATTTTGGCACAAGATGAGTTGGCACTTGCTCGTCAAGGTATGATGACGGGTCTATGTAATGGCAAATCGACCTTTGTTACCAGCGTTGACAGTAAGCACTTGCAGGTGACCTTTCAGCAACTGGCAGAAAAACTGCAACAGCAGTTCATACAGGCAGATATTGGTCTGCAAATTGATGGTAGTGTCATGCAAGCAGATGACAAAACACCTGAGCGTCGTCAACAAAAGCGTTTGGTGCAAGCAAAGACGGTAGCAGAATCAAAATTGATGAATACACCGGTGATGAAATATCTGACCGAGCGCGGCGAAGGAAAAATGGGCAAAGTTCAGTTATATTAAACAGTCAGAAAAACGATTATTAATATTATTTAATAGTCTGTGTAGTTAATGGATATAATATATCATAAAAAATATCAAGTCGATGTTATACTATCGCCTTGATATTTTTGCTTTTATTACTTATGAAATAAACTTAATTCAAACAACAGCAGTATATTTAATCGCTGTAAGGTAAACTAAAATCCTTTATAATGGTTAAGTTATACTAAAAATTAAAACGCAGCTTAGGTGAGAATATGTTGGATAATTTACGCGGTATGGCTGTGTTCGCCAGTGTGGTTGGACATGGCTCGTTTAGTGGCTCAGCTCGTGAGCTTGGTATTACCACCAGTGCAGTCAGTCAGCAAATTCGCTCGTTAGAAAACGACTTGGGTGTCGTACTATTGCATCGCTCTACTCGTAAGCTCAGTTTAACGGAAGCAGGTGAGAGTTTTTACGAAGCGGCAAAAGACGTGGTCAGTGCGGCTGAGCAAGGTAGAATTAAAGTCAATCAGTTGCGTGATGAGCTCGCCGGTAGCTTGCGCGTAGCTACAACACCTGAGCTTGGAGTCAATCATATTTTACCGGCCTTATCTACTTGGATGGCGGCACATGATGACCTGAGTGTTACTTATTTAGCAGACAATCATTATATCGATATGATTGATGAGCGTATTGATATCGCGATTCGTATGAGCCCAACGATCAATGATTCTAGTTTGAGTAGTCATCCTTTAACAGATGTGCGCCAGATGCTTGTCGCCTCACCACAGTATCTACGCCAACATGTAAAACTTAAAACCCCTAAAGATTTGGCCGAACATCAGCTGATTTGTATTGAAATCATGAAAGATGCCAATCAGATTGATATGATTCAGACCGAAACTGGCAAAAAATCGCGCATAAAACTGAATTCACGCATTTATACCAATAATGTGTTTATGGCCACAACTTTGGCAAAAGAAGGCCACGGTTTGGTTAGAATGATGGAAATGGACATTAGAAAAGAGCTAGAAAGTGGTGAATTGGTCGAAGTATTGACCGGTTATCAGCTGCCGAGCTTTGTGCTATATGCGGTTACTTTAAATCGGGATCAGCAGCCGGCTAAAATCACGCGTTGTCTAGAAGTGCTGAAAAAGTATTTCCATGCGAATTAACTTTTAATCTATTTATATATAGTCGATTCAATTTAAAAGTAGTACAAGGCAACCGAGTGTAGACGTATATTAAATACTTCAAGCGAGGTTAACGCAGTAATACTTTTATAGTGGAATGACTATACCCATAAAACTTGATCAGTAGTAAGCAAAAGAAGCCTATAGATAGCGATTATCTATAGGCTTCTTTTTAACTGTAAATAGGGTTTGTTTCTCTAAACCTTTGGGCTAAAACGACGGCTTTAATAAATCAATCAAACGATCAGCCACTTGTGTGCTTTCGTCACGGCTGATGTTAAGCGGTGGCAGTAAGCGTACCACATGGCCACCAGTTACATTGATAATCAGATTTTGCTCGTCACGGGCACGATCCACCAGCTTGCTACAATCCAACTCTTCAGGTAGCGCGATACCAATCATCATACCAGCGCCGCGACTGCTAACGCCATATTGTCCCAATGTATCGACTATACTTTCTCTGATGAATAAGCCTTCAGTCACTGCGTTTTCCATGATATTACTGTTCGCTAATACCTCGTAGACGCTATGGACCACGCGGCTGGCCAATGGTGTGCCACCATAAGTAGAGCCATGGCTACCAGCACCGAACAAGCCGTTAGCGCGACCGCGTACCATACAAGCGCCGACTGGAAAACCGTTACCTAGACCTTTGGCTGTCGTTAAAACATCAGGACGAGCGTTGCTATGTTGATAAGCAAAATATTTACCGGTGCGACCATTACCGGTTTGCACTTCATCCAACATAAATAGCCAATTATGAGCATCACATTCTGCTTGCAGCTCTTCTAAATAAGTAAAGCCATTGGGGGCAGTATTGAGTCCACCCTCGCCTTGGATAGGCTCTACAAAGATGGCGCAAATGTCATCATGAGCTTGCGCGGCTTGCTTAACCGCTGCAATATCGCCAAAGGGTACACGGATAAAGTCATCGTCCAAGGTATAAAAACCTTCACGTGCTTTTGGGTTGGCGGTTGCTGATAACGACAGTAAGGTACGGCCATGGAACGATTGCTCCATTACAATGACCTTTGGACGTTTAAAACCTTGCTTGTATGCATATAAACGCGCCATTTTTAACGCCGCTTCGTTTGCTTCAGCGCCACTATTAGCGAAAAACACGCTGTCCATCTGAGCTGCTGTACATAGCACTTCGCCAGCGCGCTCTTGCCAATCGATACCGAATAGGTTACTCGTATGAACTAATGTACCTGCTTGCTGCTGAATAGCATCAGTCACTTGTGGATGGCAATGTCCTAAGCCGCACACCGCGATACCAGTTAAGGCATCTAAGTATGGCGTATCCTCTTTGGTATAGAGCCAACTGCCTGAACCGCGTGTAAAGCTGATTGGTTGACGATTATAAGTGGGCATCAGGTAAGTAGCAGACATGTAAAACATCCTTGGTATAATAATTGAATAAAAGTGTAGTTTATAGCTCGTCAGAGAAAGGTGTGGTTTCCGCAGGCAACGTGTAGTCTTCGTTTGCCCAAGCACCTAAGTCGATAATTTTGCAGCGACTGCTACAGAATGGTTTATATTTATTGTCTTGCCATGCCGTCAGGGTACCGCAGCGTGGACAAGGATAGGTCTTGGGGGAGGTGTTTGAAGTAGAGTCAGTCATAATAAGTGAGGCCATCCTCATGGTTATTAGGAAAAGTATAATCAGTGAACGAGAATCGGTATAATAGCATGGGGCTAAAGAATGACAAAAGGCAAATACCCGTCTATCTATGTCAAACCAAATCAATCTAAGCAAAGCCAATAGTTTAACAATCATATTGATACCTTGCTAAAGGTTATCGTTCACAGGGCTATATCTTATCATGATGCAACAACCAACGCTTTCCCATCAGAAAACCCGCGCTTTTCAACCACATAAACTGTCAGCACCGCGTGACTTTATTGTTCCAACAATAATCAACGAAATTGAAGATAATGTCCCTTTACTGCTAGAGATTGGTGCAGGGAAGGGTAAGCACGCGCTCAGTTTTGCTACACAGAATCCTGGCAAGCAGCTGATAGCCATTGAACGTACTCGTAATAAGTTTGAAGCCTTTGCTAAACTTGCCACACAGCAAAATGTAGATAACTTAAATGCTATTCATGCTGATGCCATCGCGTGGATCGTACATGCGATCGCACCCCGTAGTATTGCCAAAATTTTTATACTATACCCCAACCCTGAACAGCACAATCCTAATCAACAATGGTTGAATATGCCATTTTTTGAGTTCTTATTATCGCGTCTAAAAGTAGGCGGAGAAGTGGTGCTAGCGACTAATATAGAAGCGTATATGGATAATGCAGCGCAACAAGCCTCTGCGGTATGGTGTTTGCCAAATATTCGCCACCACGTGCCAATAGACAGTGAGCGTACGCACTTTGAGGTAAAGTACCTAGCACGCGGAGAGACATGTTGGGAGCTGACGATGCGTAAGCCAGAGGGCTACAAAACGAGGTTTGATGATTGGCATGCTAGTAATTTGAAAGACAAAAAATAGCCTAAGCAAATAAAATGATTACATAAAAAAGACTGCCACTGAAGGGCAGTCCAAAAAATCGCATGTTTTTATACTATAAATAAGGCTTCACTAATTTGTTAGAGTCCGTATAGGCGTCTAAAACTGTTAAAAGAGTATAGGCACCAATAAACTTACGACTAATAAACATAAATTCTTTTGGCGGCAGATTAAATTCAAAAGACTGCATCGCCCGTGTCGCAGCAGATGAGAGGCGTGAATGCAGCTTGCTGTTTGCCCAGATATAGCGATTTTGTTCATCTAAACACTCAGTAGGAATGTCGCTATTCATCGCGGGATCACTAAATGGCTCAGTTGCCAATAAAAATAACGAGGCAATATCGGAACGGACTTTGTCACTCATCGTGTCAAAAAAGTCATAGCCAGTCATGGCTTGGATCATCGCCTGATGGTCATGACGATAACCAGCTTTTAGTAACCCATGAGCAATCGTCAATAGAGTATTATCAAACTGGCGAATAGCCCCAAAATCTAATAATACTAATTTATCAATATCGTTTTCATTATTGCTGACACGGACGAGGTAGTTACCAAAGTTTGGGTCTGTTTGCATCTCGCCCCAAACAAAAATTTCTTGCATCATAATTTCTATGGCTGCTTGACCAATGGCATTGCGGCGCTCGTGGGGCAAAAGCTGTAGCGCTTCAGAAACAACACTAATGCCAGGCTCATAAGACATACATAACAGACGTTTGCTCGAATAAGTGCGATTTATTTTGGGCACAGCATAACGTGGATCATCTATTAAGCGCTCATAAAACCGCTCAGTGGTTGCAGCCTCTGCCTCATAATCAACTTCGTGATGGAGTAGGTCGCGTATCTCTTCAAACCATGCATCGAGCGAGCGCGTTTGCGGGACAATGTTGCTGACTTTTAGCAAACGCTTAAATAAGGCAAGATCAGAGTTGATGGCGTCTGCGACCCCTGGATATTGAATTTTCAACACCACTTGCTCACCAGTCGCTAACACCGTGGCTCGATGGACTTGGGCAAGAGAAGCTGTACCAATCGGGATAGTATCCACATCAAGCTCACTGAGTTTGTCACCCAGTAGTTGACGCAAGGTATGCTCGATGGTTGGCCATGACAGGGTAGCTGTATCATCATTAAGCGTTTGTAAGGCACGTGTTATTTCAGGCGGCAATACATGCTCACCATAAATGGCCAGCATTTGACCGATTTTTACTACTGAGCCTTTCAGTTTGCCCAGTTCTTCTGCCACATAATTTGCCTGCGCTTCCATAAAAGCTTGGTTACGTGCCGTGCGCGCTTCTTTATTCAAAAACATACCAGACACGCTATTGCCTGCCCAACGACGACCAATATTTAGAGAGGTTTTGGCAATCGACATACGACGCTCAAACCCTGAGGTTTTTAAGTTGTCAATTGACTGCTTATTATTAGAAGGTTTAGACGTATCATTTGCCATAAATATAATCATTCATCCAGTTGGTATTGATTTGCGGGTTCAAAACCTACAATACAAGAGAGATGCGACGCGCAGGTACAAACGGGTACAAAATTGTATCATATAAAGAGAAGGCGGTTTATAAGCCTTAGTTGACTACTGGCAGTTACTTTGTAAGCTAAAGTAAGATTCGAACGTTTACACACGTTAGCCACTGTTGTTGCTACAAACGACTTCATAAAGTAAAAAGTCTGTATCGATTTAAAGATATAGCAAAAAACACGACCTAGCATAGTACTAGGGCGTGTCATTGATTAGCACATTGATATACTCAGTGGTCTTAGAATAGCTAACAGTAGTCTGAGAATGGCTCAATTTTGCCAAACATCGTCAGAAACCTTGTCAATAATGAACTATGCCTTTGCTTTTTCGCGGGTAATCGCATGATGACCGATATCGCGGCGATACTGCGCCCCATCAAAGCTGATTGCACCTGTTACTGCTAATGCGGCTTGTTGAGCGTCTGAAATAGTATCTGCTAATGCCGTCACGCATAATACTCGTCCACCATTAGTAATAACTTCTTTATTATTACCCGTATTTGCCGTATCAGCATTGCTATTATGTGAAAAGGCCGTGCCTGCGTGAAAGACTTTAACCGCACTATCACTATTGGCATCCAACTCTGGCAAGCCAGCAATCACATCACCTTTTGAAGAAGTTTCAGGATAGCCTTTTGAGGCAACCACGATACCAAGGGCAGGGCGCGCATCCCATTGAGCATCACTTGGTAATTGACCAGCCAGCCCTTGAGCGACTAAATCTACCATTGAAGACTGCAAGCGCATTAAAATTGGCTGTGTTTCTGGATCACCAAAACGGCAGTTAAATTCGATGACATACGGATCGCCTGCCTTGTCAATCATGAGACCAGCATATAAAAATCCAGTATAAGGATGACCGGCGGCATTCATAGCGTCAACCACGGGCTGAATAACTTGTGCCATTACCTTGTCATGAACCTCTTGAGTAACGACTGGTGCAGGAGAATAAGCACCCATACCGCCAGTGTTAGGCCCAGTGTCGCCTTCAAAAGCGCGCTTATGATCTTGGCTGGTCGCCATCGGCAGGATATTTTTGCCATCAACCATACAAATAAAGCTGGCTTCTTCACCTTGCAAAAACTGCTCGATAACCACACGGCTACCGGCATCGCCAAATTTGTTGTCAGCCAGCATATCGTCGATTGCATCATGTGCTTGTTCGACAGTTTCCGCAACGATGACGCCTTTACCGGCAGCTAGACCATCCGCTTTGATAACAATAGGCGCACCTTGCTCATCAATATAGGCTTTGGCAGCATCAGCGTCTGTAAATCCTTGATAAGCCGCCGTTGGAATATTGTTCTGTGCCATGAATTCTTTGGCAAAGGTTTTTGAGCCTTCTAATTGCGCACAATATGCGGTCGGTCCCCAAGCCTTAATGCCAGCAGCACGGCAGGCGTCGACGATACCTGTGACTAGTGGCGCTTCTGGGCCTACGATGACCATATCGATGGCGTTATTTTGGCAAAACTCGATGACAGCAGTGTGTTCGTCCGCCTCACTGCGTGCAGGCTCTAAAACAACGTTTTGGCATTTAGGTTCAAGGGCAGTACCAGCATTGCCTGGCACGACGTAAACGTGTTGGACATTGTCGTCTTTTGCACATTGCCATGCTAGCGCGTGTTCGCGACCACCTGAGCCAATCACCAAAATATTCATCATACGTCTTGCCCTTAGCATTAAAGTTAATAATGAGTTAGTCATACACTCTGAGAGATACGGTCATATTCTAACAAAAAAAGTGTCTTGATTACCATGAGTATCCACTTGCCAGCAAGTATTCACTAACAATTAAGGACTCATTGTCTCATGAGCAAAGGTTATCGGCATGTTGCTGATTCATGAAATGATGTTGTACGCTTTAGCTATGAGCGTAGGTGCGTTACACTTCAACATATTAACGGTATCAAATCTAGCAAGCCGTTTGCTCTTATAAAAGTTAGGCAATAAAAACCAGGAGAGGATGCCAATAATAACAAGGTAGCTCACAAATGGAGTACTACCATCTGACATCGGTAAGATTCATTATATTCAAACGTTGCTAGTCATTGATATTGATTAATGAGTGAAAATAAATAGAGAAAATTGAAGTACTAAACTTATAACAAGGACAGCAAACATGCCAAACTCTCTAAGTATCGCAAAAGAGCACATAAGCCAGATAAGCGATATTGCCACCAACTATGTACAAAATGACAAATCGCTATTTGATCATTTTATTCATAGTTATTACCAGCCGCTGCATCAGGAAACAGCAGAGGCGATAAGTAATACTGATTTAGCTGGCATGGCACTCCATCACTTTACGCTACTGAAATCTTATGATGGCAAAAAACCACAACTCGCTATTTTAAATCCAAAGGCAGAAGAGCAGCATTTCCACAGCTCACACACAGTCATACAGATAGTGGCTTACGACAGGCCGTTCTTGGTAGACACAATCTTGATGAGCCTTGAGGCTCAAGGTATCGACGTCCATCGCACGTATAACATCATTATTAGTGTTGCGCGTGATGATGACGGCAATATCGTTCATATTGAAGGCGCGCATGAAAGCGCCACGTCTCACTTATCTTTGATTCATTGCGAAATTGCCTATCAAGACAACGAAGAGTTAGCAGCATTACAAGAACTATTATTAGCAAAAGTGGACACGCTTGATACAGTCGTTGGCGATTGGAAGCAAATGAGAGAAAAACTGACTTCTATTCAATCTGAACTGTCAAAAAAACCACTGCCAGAAGTATTCTATTCCCAAAAAGAGATTCAAGCATTTTTGGATTGGATATTAGACGATCATTTTATCTTTTTAGGCTATCGTGAGTACCGCTTAGAAGGCGGTAGTATGATGGATGTCAACAGCGACGCTACTAACGCCAAAAATGCAGACTTGGATTTATTTGCTATTGGTAATAGTGGGCTTGGTCTGCTACGTGGCGCTGAAGAAGACAAACTGTCAGAAAGCTTTAGCCAATTGCCAACAGTACTCAAGCAGCTATTGACTGAGCCGCGCGTACTGATGCTCTCTAAATCAAGCCGTGTCTCGCCTGTGCATCGCCCAGTATATATGGACTTTTTGGGCATTCATAAGTTCGATGACAACGGTAAACTGGTCGGTGAATATCGATTTATCGGTTTGCTGACGTCGCAAGCCTATCAGCTGACCGTTCAGCAAATACCATTACTGCGCGAAAAAGCCAATAAAATCATGGCAATGGCGTACCTGCCACGAGATGGTCATGCACACCATAAGATGATGCACGTCATCAATACCTTGCCACGTGATGACCTCTTTCAAGCCAGCGTCGAAGAGTTATATCCAATTGTCTCTGGCATCAGCCAATTACAAGATAAAAAGAGCCTACGTCTATTCAGCCGCATCGACCATTATCAGCGTTTTGTTTCCTGCTTGGTCTATATTCCCCGTGATAAATTCAACACCGAATTGCGCATTAAAGTGCAAAATGTCTTGAAAGATGCTTACGGTGGTACGTCATCTGGCTTTACCACTGAGTTCAATGAATCTGCCCACGCTCGTGTGCATGTCCATGTACGCACCGTGCCCGGTCAAGTTAATGAAGTGAATACGGCAGCTCTAGAAGAAAAGCTATCGGCACTCATGCAGTCATGGGGCGATCATTATCAAAAAATGCTACTCGATAATGTGGGTGAACAACAAGCCAATGCACTCAATCGTCGTTTTTTAAATTACATACCTGCCGCTTACCAAGAGCGCTTTGATGCTCGTACTGCTGTCGAAGATGTCAAGCGTCTGGCTGGGTTAACCGACGTTCAGCCAATGATTTGGCACTTGTATCAGTCAACGGGTGACGCGAGTAATCAGTTGCACCTGAAGCTCTATGGTCGTGAGCAACCAGTCATCTTGTCAAAAGTATTGCCCATTCTTGAAAACTTTGGTGTCTCGGTGATTTCAGCGCAAACCTATGAGTTTGACTTGCCTGAAAAGCCTATTTGGATGCAAGAGTATGAGCTCACCTTGGAACATGTCGATACGGTCAATATGCAAGTGGTGCGCAATCAATTTGAAGAGAGTCTCAAGCAGATTTGGGCAGGACGTGTTGAGAGTGACTCTTTTAACGAGCTGGTATTAATTACCAAGTTAGATACTCATGATGTGGTTGTGCTCCGTGCCTTGCAGCGCTACATGATGCAAGCCCGTGCACCATTCTCTAGTGCTTATATTCAGCAGACTGTGGTCAAAAATAGCGACATTAGCGTGGCATTAAGCAGCTTGTTCGATGCACGCATGAATCCTAAATATAGTGAAGATGAGCGCCAAGAAAAAACCACGCAGATTCAAGAGAGAATTAAAGCAGCATTGATAGACGTCGATAGCTTGGATGAAGATCGTATCTTGCGTTGGTATTTAGATTTAATCAATGCGATGGTGCGTACCAACTTTTATCAGAGAGACAGTGAAGGTGTACGTAAAGACCGCCTATCGTTTAAGTTTTTGGCAGCAGATATTCCAAACTTGCCCAAACCTAAGCCAATGTTTGAGATATTTGTCTACTCGCCACGCGTTGAAGCCGTACATCTACGCGGTGGTAAAGTCGCCCGTGGTGGTCTACGTTGGTCAGATCGTATGGAAGATTTCCGTACCGAAGTACTCGGTCTGGTCAAAGCGCAAATGGTCAAAAACGCGGTTATTGTTCCTGTCGGTTCAAAAGGCGGCTTTATCGTCAAGACCAAATCTATGGCAGATGGCCGCGAAGCGTTCCAAGCCGAAGGTATCGCCTGTTATCAGACGTTCTTACGCGGTATGCTCGATGTCACGGATAATATTGTGGATGGAAAAATTGTCCCGCCAGCCGATACGGTGCGTCATGATGAAGATGATCCGTACTTAGTCGTTGCAGCCGATAAAGGTACGGCAAGTTTCTCTGATATTGCCAACGCCTTGTCTGCCGAATATAACTTCTGGCTCGATGATGCCTTTGCCTCGGGCGGCTCGGTCGGTTATGATCACAAAGCCATGGGTATCACCGCTCGCGGTGGTTGGGAGTCGGTTAAACGTCACTTCCGTATGCGCGGCATGGACATTCAAAACCGTGACGACTTCACTGTGGTCGGCATCGGTGATATGAGTGGTGATGTATTTGGTAATGGTATGCTGCTCTCAACCCATACCAAGCTAGTCGCTGCTTTTAACCATCTGCATATCTTTATTGACCCTAATCCAGACACTGCTGCCTCATATGCTGAGCGCGCACGTTTGTTTGAATTGCCACGCTCATCGTGGGCTGATTATGAAAAATCATTAATTAGTCAAGGTGGTGGTATATTCTCACGTCAAGATAAAAGTATCGCTATCAGTGCTGAAATGAAAGATCTCTTCGATATTAGCGAAGACAACTTAGCCCCTAACGATCTCATTAGCGCCTTGATGAAGTCACCGGTCGACCTCATTTGGAACGGTGGTATCGGTACTTATGTCAAAAGTGAAAGCGAGAGCCATGCCGATGTTGGTGACCGTGCTAATGATGTGCTGCGTATCAATGGTAATGAGCTGCGCTGTGCGGTGATTGGAGAAGGGGGTAATCTGGGATTCACCCAGCAAGGGCGTATCGAATACGCACAAACGGGTGGGCGCATTTATACCGATGCCATCGATAACTCAGGCGGCGTCAACTGCTCAGATCATGAGGTAAATATCAAAATCCTACTCGGCAAAGTAGTCGAACAAGGCGATATGACTTTAAAACAGCGTAATGAGTTGCTAGAAAGCATGACTGATAATGTAGCAGAATTGGTGCTGCGCCAGAACTATCTACAACCGCAAGCGATTGAGCTAAGCCATATTCGTGCCGCTGCTAACTTAAGCGATCATCAGCGCTTCATCCAGATGCTAGAAGGTGAAGGGCGTCTTGACCGTGCTATTGAGTACTTGCCAGCAGACGAAGAGATTGCTAAGCGTCAAAAAGCAGATACGGGTTTGACCCCTCCTGAGCTTGCCGTGGTCATGGCGTATGGCAAAATGTGGGTTTACGACAACTTGTTGCTATCTGACTTGCCAGATGACCCGTATTTCATCAATGAGCTGCGCAAGTACTTCCCAGATGAGCTGGCTACACGGTTCTTTGATGAGATGACTGAGCATCGCTTGCATCGTGAGATTATCAGTACTTATATGACCAATAGTGTGGTCAACCGTTTGGGTATCGAAGCATTGTTCCGTCTCTATGAAGAAACAGACCAATCTCTAGCGACCATCATCCGTGGATACGCGATTAGCCGTGATGTCTTTAATGTATCAAAAGCTTGGAACACGCTTGAGTCGTTAGATAATAAAGTCGATGCGACATTATTGCTCAACCTTGAGCTACGTCTACGTGATGCGCTCGAGCGCGGTGTGGTTTGGTTCATCAATACCTTTGGGCAAAACTTGCAAGTCGCTGATATGATCAGCCGCTTTAGAGATAGTGTTGAGAAATTAACCAAATCAGGCGGGTTCATTGAGCAGCAATTTGCAGAGTACTTAGAAGAAGACACTCATAGCCTAATGCAAAAAGATCTGTCAGATAGTGATGCCACCTTGTTTGCTATGCTGCCTTACCATGTCGATGCGCTAGATGCGGCATTACTTGCCGAGCAGTATGAACGTCCTGTCGACGAGATTGCGACTTTATACTTTGAAGCCTATCAAGTCTTGCAGCTCGACTGGATGACGGATAACATCGCGACCTTACCGCAACAAGGCTATTGGGATCGCCGTGCACGTCATGCCTTAGCGAATGAATTATCACGCAGCTTGCGTCTATTGATGGATGCTGTTCTCTCAAAACCAGATGCAAAACAAGCATTTAGTGAGTGGAAGTCTCGTCATCAAAACCAGCTCGAATTGATAACGACAGAGATGCACAAGCTCGATAGTAATGATGATATTCAAATCAGTCTGTCAACGCTATCTGTGCTCATGAGTGAGCTGAGCGGCTTAGTGACAAAGTAGCTAGAAAAGTAACTAGCAAAACAGTTGCTATTAAAATAAATGATCGTAAAAAAACCACCGTTATTCATTAACGGTGGTTTTTTATTATTCAATAAACGATGGTCATTAAACGTTGGCTGTCATGTTATAGTCAAAATACCCCAAAAATGCGACGATACTGCTGATATCATCAGTGTGTGATGTATCGATATTACTTTTCACTGACTATATATGGCCTTTATCGTTACGCTGTTTTTTAATAACGGCGTTAACTTAGCACCTTCTGACAACCTTGACCAGATATCTGACTGAATCCTCCTGAAAGTTTTTCAACCTTAATTTGAGTGAGAATACGATCTTTTAATGCCTGTACATGCGAGATAATACCGATCAATTTACCTTCTTGTTGTAGGCTGGTTAAGGTATCTAGCGCAATATCAAGTGATTCTTCATCAAGTGTGCCAAAGCCTTCATCCAAAAATAACGAGTCGACGCGAATATTGTGACTGGCCATTTGCGATAGTCCCAGTGCGAGTGCCAAGCTGATAATAAAACCTTCACCGCCGGATAGATTTTTAGTACTGCGAATATCACCGCCTTGGTAGTTATCGATGACATTTAGCTCAAGCGGGTTGTTATCGTCATGAATCAGCAAATAGCGATCACTCATCTTTTGTAATTGGCTATTGGCATGGCTAATCATGACCTCAAACGTTAAGCCTTGGGCAAAGGTACGGTATTTTTTGCCATCAGCCGAACCAATTAAAATGTGGAGCTGTTGCCAAACTTGCAGCTTTTGTTTCTGTGCATTGATAGCAACAAGCTGAGCTACTTGTTGTCCTTTTTGGTTGTGATTGTCTGTGAGCTTTTGATCAATAGCCCCGATTTTCTGACTTAACTGATCAATCTCCGTCTGAATCTGGTGATACTGCTCAGCAAGTGTGTCTCGGTTTTCCTCGGTCATAGGGGTGGCAAGCTTTTGCTCTAACGCTTGCTGAGTCACATCCAACTGTAACTTAGCTTGATATAACGCATTATCAATCGCCAATTTACGTATATGTAGGGCTTCTCGCTCTTCTTTAGGCAGGCGTGCATTGATAAATTCTGACTCATCCGTGAACTGCGACTCTGCGAGTGAATCATTAAAGGTTTGTTGCTTATTACCCATCATGACAGTGGCAGACTGTAGCTCCATCTCTAGCTGTTGCTTTCTAGTCGTTAATTGTTCTAATGCTTGCTGCACCGAATCTAACCGCCTTTGTGCTACTACTTGCTTGGCTTTAGCCTCATCAATAGTACTGCGTAATTGCGTCTCTTCGTAGTCTGGATTTTTATCTGAGAAAATATCTATTCTAGAGTGGTTTAGTTGTTCAATATCATTGGCTTTATTGGTAATGAAGTTTGTTAGTTTTGCGAAAGCTACTTCATCGTTGGTAAGCTGATCTTGCTTAGTCTCAATCTGCGCAGCCAAGCTGCTTAACGTATTGATGAGCTGCTGTTGGCTATTTTTTTTCTCATTAAATCTTTGTTTTAACTGATTAAGCGCGCTACGCTGTTGACGCAATACATCTATATGACGGTCATAGTCTGCGTTATCGAGCACAGTGTGCTGATCGATACTGTTATCCAGTTGTCCCAGTACGTCTTGAATGACTGTTGACTCAAAATCGATACTGAAATCATTCTTATATTTATCTACAGGGTATTTGCGCACTAAAGATGAAATTGTTGTCATAGCGGGCGCCAGCTCAGAGAAGTTAGCCATAACCCTACCTTCGATACCTTCAATTTTCTGCGCGTGAAGCGTGATGTCAGTTGTTAAGTTATTGATATTACTGATCAATGCCTGCTGCTGTTTTTCGTCATGTTCGATAGCAGTACGGAGCGTGGATGTATTCTCAGTCAGCTCGTCATAATGAAGCAATGTCATCTTAATGGACTGCTTTTGTTCAATAAGCTGCTGTTTAACGGTATCTAATAAAAATACGCACTGGTCAACATCCGAAATATCGGTATTAATGCCGTCACTCATTTGCGCCAATGGCTTGATAATAGCTACAATCGACTCAGAATAACGATGGTCGGTATTCAACAGCGACGATATGTAACTCTGAATATCACTGCCTAAGGTTTTGGATTGCTGCTGTAGTGGTGCTAGTTGCTGCTGCTGGTTGTTAAGCGTTTCTTGCTTTGTGGCATATTCGATATGGTAGCCCGATAAAGCCTGCTCAAGACTCTCGATACGGGTTTCTAATTCAGCCAGTTGCTGCTGGGTTTGCTTTATCTGAGACGGTTGATTTTGGTTGCTAGTGTCGTTAGTATAATTATTGTCTAGTAATGGATGCTGTTTGCCGTAAGGGTGCTCATGTGCACCGCAAAGCGGGCAGGGCAACCCATCCTCTAGTTCTGTTATATAGTCTTCAAGCTTAGCGACTTTTTGTAATAGGGTTAAATGTGTCAGCTTTTCTTGTCGTTTGATTTTGGCATCTTGAATGTCTGATTGATGGCTAGCCAGCAAACCTTCTAGTGTTGTTAACTCATTATTTAGCGTCGGTAGCGAGAGAGTGGTCTTTGTGATTTGGCCAACAATCTCGGACAACTGCTTTAGATTAAAGCTGGCTTGCGAAATTTGATTGCTAATGTGATCGATTTGCTCTTGTTCGCTACGCATACTAGCGATTGATTGATTTTGGAGCAGTGCCGATTGTTGCTGTTGCAAGTGGGTCAATTGCTCACGTTGTTGTACTACCTTCAATTTATCTGCGGATTGCCGCTCAGATAACTGATCACATTCAGCCTTGAGTTGTTTTGATTGATGATTAAGCGCAAGACTGTCTTCTGTTAAGTGGACATTGTCCTGTAGCAGCCCCTTCAATCGACTACAGCTATTATCAAAGGTTGCTATATCCGTATCGAGGTCGTTTAATTCTTGGTTATCGTTAAAATGCTTTTCTATAGTGCTAAGCTGAGTTTTGGTCACTTGCTCTGTTTGTTTGTGGTTAGAGATTTCTTGACGTAATTTATGAGCATTACTTGCTAGTACATCTTTACGTTGATTATCGTCTACTAGAGACTGTGATAACTGTTTTATATTGGCATCCAACTCACGCGTCTTGGCAATAACTGGCAAGGTCGTTTGAAGGCGTTCTGTGGCTTGCTTTTCAATAGTGTTGGCATCGTCTAACTGAGTCGCAGTCTGGGTCAGTGCTTCTTGCTGTACTGGAAGCTTATCAAGCAGTTCCTGTTGTTCAATACCCAGCCGTTTAACCGTATCGCGGCTATGACTCAGCTCTCGAAATTGGCTGTCAATCTCCAATGCTTTGCTGGCAATGTCTAAGCGCAGCGCTTCAGGAGTGAAGTCTTGCTGTGCCTGCTGCGCTGTTGAAAATTCAGTTTGATAAATAGCCAGACTCTGCTGTAACTGCTGAACGTTGTCTAGCCACTGTAGTTGCTCGCTTAGTGTTTTAAAGGTTTTTCGTTGTGTGCTTTGCTGTTGATTGAGATCTTTTAACGCTGCAATCAGCAGTTGTTCATCTTCGATACTTAGTAAAGACAAGCTGTTAACGCCTGCTTGGAGATTGCTTAGGACCTCTTCTTCAGAGCGTTTCTTTTCATGCACATTTAATGATATTTTGGCATAGATGGCTGTACCCGTTATCTTCTCTAAAATGGCGGCTCTATCACCAATATCAGACTTTAAAAACGCCGCAAAACTGCCCTGTGCTAGCATAATAGATCGGGTAAATTGACTAAAGTCCATGCCAATAAGGTCTTGGATATAGACCGATGTTTTAGATTTTTTTTCTTCTAAAATCTTGCCAGTTTCGACCTCGCTGATTTCATGCTTGATCGGCAATAAGTTACCTTTGGCTTTTTTGTGAGCACGATGTTGATACCACGAGCATTGATAGCGTGTTGAGTCAATCTCGATGATGACTTCAGCCGAGCACTCACCTGTACCCTGAGTCATGATCTCGTTTGTCGAACCTGTAATATCACCCAATCTTGGCGTTTGGCTATATAGTGCTAAGCAAATCGCATCCAAGATGGTCGTCTTGCCAGCGCCCGTCTGCCCAGTAATGGCAAAGATGCCCTCATTAAGAAAAGCGGGGTCACTAAAGTCAATGTGCCATTCGCCTTTTAGGGAGTTCAGATTTTTGAGTCGCAGTTCAATCAGTCGCATGGGCAGGTCTTATTTTTATATAGAGTAGTGAGAAAATGGCAGTGATGAGAAACAGTAGTGAGAAATTAAGAAGCTATTAATTGCCTCTATAATAAGCTGCTATTATTCGGCCTGAGTGTCTTCATGACGAAGGTTATAAACGATTTGCTCATAAGCATCACGCAAGATTGATTTTTGCTCATCAGGGACACTATGTGCGACTAAGCAACGCTCAAATACCTCTTGCTCATTTAAATCTTGGAGCGTCTCAGAGATCTGCTGTTGATTGAGGACTTTATTATAGGTATGAGTATTTTTTATTTTTAACACCTCACAGGACGAGCCATCTACCATCGATTGAATATGATCGCGCAGCTCACTGACCACTTCATTACCTGTATAAATAACTTCCAGCCAAACGGACTCTGTTGCATCGAGAGACTGAATGGTTGTATCGATAGTTTGATTAATGGATTCTAAATCACCTGAGACTTGTGCTAACTTTTGAAATTTTGGGATGGGTAGAGAGATGACCTGCATCTGACGTGATTCGTCATGATGTAGTAGGTTAGAGACTAATATGGCGTTATTTGTGGAATTGTTTGTGGAGTGGTTACTCTGTATAGCGTTTACTTGACTAGAAATTGAGTCGTCAAAGGCGTTTGGCGTAATCTCTTCGCTGTCTGCCGAGTCACCAAAGCCAAACAAGTCGTCCATAAATTCAGTTGCTTGAGCAGCTGCTTTTTTAGAGAGTTTCTCTACGGATTTCTCGATAGGCGCTACCGTTTCTGTCGCCTGAAAACTTATAACTTCATCAATTGCCTTTGACGGTGACATCTCATCAGTAACTTGCTTTGAAGCTTCGCCAAATTTTACCAACAACACCTGTTTTTGCTGGCGAGCTTCTCCAAATCCCATCGCGATGGGTGAGCCTGAATAGCGAATGCTCTCACGCCCACCGACACGCTGCGGCACATGTAAGTGACCAAGTGCCACATAATCAAAGCATTCATCGAACATATCGGCGGATATTTTGCCCAAGCTTCCCACATACAGTTCACGTACGCCATCATCATCAGTAGTAGTGCCACCAGCTGCAAATAAATGCCCTGTCGCGATGATAGGAATGTGACGCTGGTTTGCTTCGACTAATTTAGCCTGCTGAGCTTTGGCAATGCTAGCGACTTCATCATAATGGGCGCGAATGCCTTTGATGACATTGGCGTCTTTGCTATCTGCGGACTCGCCAGCACTACTGCTACGCACATCGCGGTCGCGCAAATAAGGGACAGCGGCGACAATACAATGAGGTGTACCATCTACATCATTCAAAACCAATACTTCATCGGTTAAGTCGTCACAGGCCGTACCAATGACATGGACGTTTAAAAACTTAAGCACCTGACTGGGTGCATCTAAAAAAGTAGGGGAGTCGTGATTGCCCGCGACTATCACTACGTGCTGACAGCAGGATTTTGACACTCTACCCAAAAACTCAAAATATAATGCTTGGGCTCTGTTACTTGGCGTCATGGTATCAAAGATATCACCAGCAACGATTAGTACATCGACTTTTTGCGCGCTAATCGTCTCTTCAAGCCAGCTCAAAAATGCCTCAAACTCCTCATAACGCATGCGACCATAAAGCCGTCGTCCCAAATGCCAATCAGAGGTATGGAGTATAGTGAGAGGTTTAATAGGCATAGATTTGGTATCGGCAAGTGTGGACATAGTTGAGCTTAAAGATTTTTAGTAGAAAGCCTTCATTCTAGCAAGAATTATTGCTGTTTGCTCTGCTGCCAAAATAAAACCCTACCAAATATCATTGATAGGGTTTTATTTTGGTTAGCCCCTTTAGGTGGCTATCGATTAAGTTTTCGATTTAGTTGAGGAGAGTCACTAATCAATGACCAGTTTCTCGAGTCCATCTTCTTGCTGCGTTGCTAGATTTGCCACCATTGATAACGCATGTGCTTGCTGCTGCAAGCTTGTTTCTTTAGGTGTCGCAGCTGTACCGCCACGCAACCAATTATTTGCGGTGTCACTGACGTTTTGATTGTGCTGCTGATTCTGTAAATTATACCAAGCCAAATCATGATGTAGCGCGACCACATCACCCATGATCAGTAATGCTGGCGTTGGCAGTTGCGCTTTTTCTTGTTGGGCGACAATGGTTGCTAGCGTCCCTGTCAATACCTGCTGGTTTGGCATACTGGCATTAGAGATAATAGCGATTGGCGTATCAGCATTGCGTCCTGCCTCAATCAAGCCTTCAGTCAAACGTGGCAGCGAATGCAAACCCATATAAAATACCACGGTTTCATCCGTATTTAAAAAGCTCTTAAAGTTACTATTGGGCGCGCCAGCCTTTAAAAATCCAGTGACAAAGCGCACAGATTGCGAGTGATCACGATGGGTAAGCGGAATACCAGCGTAACTTGCGGCAGCATTGGCAGCGGTTATACCGGGGACGACTTGATACGGGACGCCATGGGCGCGCAGGCTTTCAATTTCTTCACCACCACGTCCAAAGATAAAGGGATCACCGCCTTTTAGCCGTACTACACGGCGACCTTCTTTCGCACTATTGACTAACAGCTCATTGATACCAAGCTGAGCGACGGCGTGGTTGCTACGTTTTTTACCGACAAATACTTTATCAGCATCACGGCGACATAGGTCCAATACTTGTGGTGATACCAGCGCATCATAATAGACAATATCGGCTTGCTGCATTAAACGTAGCGCTTTAAACGTGAGCAGCTCTGGATCACCCGGACCTGCACCAACGATATAGACTTCACCGATAGGCGTTTGCTCAGACGATGCAGCTGAATGTTCAGGATGTTGTTGTGGCTGATCTTTTGAATCCGTCACCGATATCGCTGTTTGTGGAATTTGAGTGTCTGCATTGCTGGTTCTATCAATTTTGGCAGCCGTGTCGTTCAAGTCAGCTTGCAGTTGAGCAGCCGCTTGGGTTTCATTACCCGCAAACATCAGCTCACTAACTTGACCTTCAAAAGTACGCTCCCAAAACTGCCGACGACCTGTCAAGGTTGGGATTTTGCTTTTTACCTCAGTACGAAAATCGCCTGCCAGCTTGGCAAGTTTACCGTAGCCTTGAGGTATTAAGGTCTCAAGACGCGCACGCAACAGACGTGCCAGCACGGGCGCTTTACCATTCGAAGAAATACCTATCACAATGGGATTGCGATCGACGATGGCAGGAAAAATAAAATCACACAAAGGCGGGGTATCGACCACGTTTACAGGAATATTAATATCGGTAGCATCGGCATGAATTTGATGATTGAGCGTTTCATCATCCGTCGCCGCGATAATGACACGGGCACCTGTCATATAGGTTTTATGATAGTTTTCATAGATGAGTTGGTGCTTGCTATCAGATAGCAACGCTTGTATCTCAGCCATAATGGTTGGTGCCAGTACCGTGATACAAGCCCCAGCGCGGCTGAGCAAGTCAGCCTTACGTAGCGCCACATCGCCGCCACCGACGATCAGCACTTTGCGGTCTTCTAATTTAAAAAATAGCGGAAAGGTGTTCATAGCATCACCAGCAATTTATTCAATGTAAAATATACCCCTATTATGAGGTATCGCGTGCGACGTCTCACTTAGTGTATTGGCATTAGTATATTCGTTTTTGACATGTTAAAGGTGGTTTTTGATTGAAAAGGGAATAGCCATACAGAATGCAAAAGCCCTCTCGTTTATGAGAGGGCTTTTGCTTAACTAAAATCAGTCGATATTACAGCTGAGTATGCAAGCCACACTCACGGCTCTCTTCTACTTTCGTTGGATCAAAGTAGTCATGCTCGTTAGGTAGTTTGTGCTCGTCTAAATAAACATCCAAGTCTGCATCTGTTTTTTCAAACAACGGTGCTACTTTCAGCACGCCATCTTTTGATAAACTTAACACATCAAGGCCTTGACGGAATTCGGTTTGATCTTTACGAATGGCATTGAACCAAACGTCAGGCTTTAGCTCATCTAGTGCGCGGCGGAACGGCTCAAGCTTCACTTGTTCAGTGAATTCGTCATGCTGTGGGTTATCAATCCCCGGAATACCATTCATAGTGGCGTCACGATGGGCAGCCGTTTGTTTAGGGATATACGTAATGACATTTAGACCTAAATCTTTGATGACTTTATTAGCAAAACGATAAGTGGCATCGGTGTTATAACCAGAATCTACCCATAATACGGTAATATCAGGACATTGCTTGGCGACCAAATGCAAAATAGCAGATTCATAAGGACGGAAGTTCGTCGTGATAATTGGGTTTTTAGCTTGCTGCAATGCCCATGCTACGATTTCTTCTGGTGATTTACCTTGTAGCGCTTGGTTGGCTTGGTCAAGGTCTAAATTTGGGTGTAATTGGCTCATAATGCGTTCCTTAATTGTTGTTAATATAAAAAATGGTTAAATAAACAAAATATTTAAAAGTAAATAATGGCTACTAAGTAGCAATATTAAGCGCCCGAAAACATCGGCAAGTCGGCAGCGTTGCGACCATCATAACTACTGGCAAGCGCATTGAACGCTTGACTGATGTCAGAGATAGACTGCATATCGTGCTCGCTAAGTACAAAAGTGTCGGCACCCGCGCGCAGTAGATACGCAATTTGGTCACGACCAAACTTGCCTGCCATACGAATCTCGCCTTGAAAACCGAGCTGACGTAATGTTTGCGCGAAACTAAAACCGCGCCCATCAGTAAAGGCTGGCACATGAATCACAATCAAATCTTGCTTTAACAAAAAGTCTGTCAATCCTGCCAGCGCATCAGTATCAGTGTCTGAGGTAATCCAAACACCAAGACGGCTAGTATGCTCGCCCAACAGCTCATATACTTGCTGCAATAGTCCACCAGCGAGCGTGCCTTTAGCATCCAGCAAGTCTGCAAGTGGTAGGACGACATCGAGCTTCTCTTGCTTTTGTAAGGTCTCGAGCAGCGATATCTCTGTGAGAGCGATACCATCTGGTATCTCATTGGTGGTAAGCGCATGCCAAGTATCAGTCTGACTGATATCGACACCATCACTATTTAGGACATGATGATTACCCATAGACCTTCTCCTTAAATGGTGCGATACCGACGCGATCGACCAAATCAGTAAAGAGTTCTACGTCATTGTCATTACTAGCACGTAGCTCTAGATAAACGTCCAAAATCTTTTGTAGAGTAGTAGCGACATCATCAGCTGGCACTGCTTTGCCCAATATCTTGCCGATTTTGGCATCACTGCTTGAGTTACCACCCAAGCTAATCTGATACCAGTGTTCGCCTTTTTTATCGACACCAAGGATACCGATATCACCCGTATGATGGTGCGCACAAGCGTTCATACAGCCGGACATGTTTAGACGAATCTCACCCAAGTCATAAAGGTAGTCGAGATCATCAAACTGTTTCTCGATTTGCTCAGCGATATTGTAAGTCGTGGCATTGGCAAGCGAGCAATAATCCCAACCTGGGCAGACAATCATGTCTGTTAAGGTGTTTATATTGGCACGCGCTAAATTAAGCTCAGTCAGCTGTTGCCATAGCTCATACAGATGATTGGTTTGCACGTCAGCAAACACCAAATTTTGCTGATAAGTACCGCGTAACTCCCCAAAGCTATATTTATCTGATAAGTCAGCGAGGGCATCCATTTGCTGCTCGTTGACATCGCCCGAAGGCACATAGCTTCCGTCGACCAACCCTGCTTTTAACGAAATAACAACGGCACGGTAGCCCGACACTTTATGCGCGACCGTGTTTTGATTGTACCAATTGGCAAAGTCTTTATCGGCATTGAGTTGCTGCTGCAAATCAGACTGTGCTTGCAGAGCGTCGAAGGCAAAATAATCAGGCTCGCTAAAGAAACTGCTGGCAGTGGCAAAATTCTCGTCTGTTAAGGTCAGCGCGCCATCTTTGGTATGCGCTTCCCACTCTGCATCGACCAATTTGGCAAAGGCAGGACCGCCCATGCTCTCCACCAATATTTTAATACGGGCTTTAAATTTATTATCGCGGCGACCATGCAGGTTATAAACACGCAAGATAGCGTCTAGATAGCTGAGTAGATGCTGACGCGGTAAGAATTCGTTAATCACTTTACCAATCACTGGTGTGCGACCAAGACCACCGCCAACCAATACTTCAAAACCAATCTCGCCTGCCTCATTGGTTTTTAGGTGTAGTCCCACATCATGCACTTGCGTCGCCGCGCGGTCATTGGCTGTACCAATAACAGCAATCTTAAATTTACGCGGCAAAAAAGCAAACTCAGGATGAAAAGTTGACCATTGACGAATAATTTCACAATAGGGACGTGGATCTGCAATCTCTTCTTGATGAATACCAGCGTAAGGATCAGTTGTGGTATTACGAATACAGTTGCCCGACGTTTGGATGGCGTGCATCTGTACCGATGCCAGTTCTGCCAATATGTCTGGAACTTCCTCTAGCTTCGGCCAATTCAACTGGATATTGGTACGGGTCGTAAAGTGCCCATAGCCTCTGTCATATTTGCGAGTAATCTCTGCCAATTTACGCAATTGGTAACTGGCAAGCAGGCCGTAAGGGATAGCAATACGCAACATCGGCGCATAACGTTGGATATAAAGGCCATTCTGCAAACGCAGGGGCAAAAACTGATCTTCTGGCAGCTCACCGGCCAAAAACCGTTCAGTTTGGTCGCGAAATTGGGCGACCCGTTCCTCTACCAAGGTTTGGTCAGCGTAGTTATATTGATACATGACGTAATCTCAATTTTGTTTTTAGACTTAAAAGCAGCGACGAAAATGATTTGCGTGTGTAATAGATTTTGTTGCCGATCGCAATGTGAATAATTCAGCTTTACATCATATAAGCTTGTGCCAAAAAACATAAATTCCTTTAAGACATATCCATATCCAAACACAGCATAAATTTTCATAACGAAAGTTAGGTAGCCTATGCGTATTCTATTTATAAGCCAATTCGCTAAGCCAATTTACTAAGTATAATCATTTATTATTAAGGTTTTAAATCAATATGACATCTTCAGTCCTCAATCAAGCAGCTTCAAAACTAGTCCCTCCTCATGGTAGCAGTGAGCTTAAGCCATTATTGTTAACTGGCGACGCCCGTGATCAAGCCTTGTCACTTGCCAGCACATTACCGACGATTACCTTAAGCTCTCGTGAGCGTGGCGATTTGATTATGTTTGGTATTGGCGGCTTTACCCCGCTAAACGGCTTTATGAATCAAGCCGACTGGCAGGGTGTGGTTGATAATATGCGCTTACAAAGCGGCGAAAATGCTGGCTTGTTTTGGCCGATTCCAATCACCTTATCTGCACCAACAGCCACAGCCGACAGCCTAAATAAAGGTGATAAAGTTGCGTTGGTCGCTGAAGATGGTGAAGTGATGGGCATCTTGACGGTTGAAGAAACCTACAGCATTGATAAAGAACACGAATGCCAGCAAGTATTTACCACGACAGACTCTGAGCATCCGGGTGTGCAGCAAGTGCTAAACCAAGGCGATGTCAACATCGCAGGTAGCGTAGAAGTGCTGAGCGAAGGCGAATTCCCAGCCTTATACCCAGAGATTTATAAAACGCCTGCGGAGACGCGCGAAATATTGGATGCCAAAGGCTGGAAAACAGTCGCAGCGTTCCAGACGCGTAACCCAATGCATCGCTCACATGAGTATCTTGCCAAGATTGCTATCGAGATTTGTGATGGGGTGTTGATACATTCATTGTTAGGTGCGCTCAAGCCAGGTGATATTCCTGCTGACGTGCGTCAAGAAGCAATCAAAACCTTGATTGACAACTACTTTAGACAAGATACGGTGATTCAAGCGGGTTATCCACTAGACATGCGTTATGCTGGACCTCGTGAAGCGTTACTACATGCGGTATTCCGTCAAAACTATGGTTGTAGTCATCTGATTGTTGGTCGTGACCACGCTGGTGTTGGCGATTATTATGGTGCCTTTGATGCTCAGACTATCTTTGAGCACGTTGGCAAAGACGACCTTATCACTCAGCCGTTAAAAATTGGCTGGACGTTCTGGTGTAATGCTTGTAATGCGATGGCATCCGACAAAACTTGCCCGCATGATGCCTCTGAGCATGTCAAAGTGTCAGGTACTAAGCTACGTAAAGCACTATCAGAAGACGAAGAGGTGCCAGAGAACTTTAGCCGTCCCGAAGTACTAGAAATTTTGCGCAATTATTATGCCGGTATCGCTCGTGAGGAGCGTGCTGAGGTTAAGCTCACTGGTGCATCCGCCGTATAATTAATTTGTATCGTTGATAAATAAAATCAGTCATAAAAAAAGGTGTCAGACTTATCGTCTAGCACCTTTTTTATTGTCTACAGTACAGCCTAACGTCATTGAATGTTAATTCAGCTCTAAAGCACCCGAAAGCTTCTCATAGTTTCCGGCTAGCGTACCGCCACCTGAGCAAAAATAGTTTAATGCATATTTATCTGGGCTATCAATGGTCAGCGTATTATCTTTAAATTGAAAGAACGCCATGCTGTCATTGCTGCTATTTATCTTGGTCTGAAAAATAATGCCGTGCGCATCATCCTGACCCAGCAAGGTCGCCTTACCATCAAAATAACAGGTTGGTTTTTTCACATCACTGCGGGCGCGCACTTTTATAGTAATGTCTGTCGCTCCGTCAGGTCTCACCATAATGCCTACCCAATCATAACCTTGCTTGCGAGCCGCATAACTCTCTGAGGCGTAGTCACCAACGACTTTTTGCACAGCAGGTGTCGGCATAACAGCAGTACTTTTCACGTTGCTATCACCGTAGTTATCATTGCTATAACTACAACCGCTGACGGTAACAAGAATAGCGCTGGCAAATAATAACGCAATAGAAAGTACTGAGCGGGTTTGGTATTGAATCATATGGTCGCACCTTGTGGTTAAGTGAATGATAGGTATTGCTCCTGCCTGCTTATGCCAAGTGCTTCACTCGATAAGCTAATTTGTCACTAAGCGTTCATGAAACAAGCTGCTAGCATGGCTCTCATTATACTCAATATTAAATTAAAAAAGCCAAATTCACTGAGCAATAGCCATTGAGACCATAATAAGTATTTTAATAAAAAATGGTCGCATCGAAACTAAAAGATATGAAACTCGAAACTATAGAGAACATTTATGCAAATTAATATCAACAAAATCTCATCTCGCATTGGCAGTATTGCTGGTGCCCCATCATTATCTAAAAGCGTACAACCACGCATCCTCATGATTGGCAGCGCATTGACAGCGATGATGCTAATTGCAGGTTGCAGCCCAACGCAAGCCACGCAAAACGAATCTGCCAGTGCGCAAAAAGACATCAGCTTACTGAACGTCTCTTACGATGTATCGCGCGATTTTTACAAAGACTATAACGCGTTATTCAGTGCGAATTATCAGAAAGAAAACCCAGACAGTAAGATCGATATCAATCAGTCACATGGTGGTTCAAGTAAGCAGGCCTTGTCGGTTGCCAATGGCTTGCAAGCCGATGTGGTAACCTTCAACCAAGAAAGCGACATGAACTTGTTGGTTGAAAAAGGCTTGGTCGCAGCCGACTGGCAACAAGCCCTACCGAATAATGCCGTTCCTTATACCAGCACTATGGTGCTACTGGTACGGAACGGCAATCCAAAAAACATTCAAGATTGGTCGGATTTGGCGCGTAACGGTATCGATGTGGTCATCCCGAATCCAAAAACCAGTGGTACCGCGCGTTATGCTTTTTTGGGCGCTTATGGTTATGGGCTGCATCAATTTAAAGAAAACGTGGAAAATCCTACCAAAACGGATGACTTTATCAAGAAACTATTGGCAAACGTTGTTACTTATGACAATGGTGCACGAGCAGCGACGACCAGCTTTACCCAACGCGGGCTAGGTGATGTACTTATCACTACCGAAAACGAAGCGCATCTGGCGGTGCAGCAGTTCGCAAAAGGAAAAGTTGACATTGTTTATCCGAGCTACTCGATTGTTATTAAAAACCCCGTTGCCGTAGTGACCGCTGTCACCGAAAAAGGCGGTAAAACTGAGGCCGCAACCGCTTATCTCAAAGGCTTATGGGATACCCCCGCACAAGAACTCATGGCACAGATGTATATGCGTCCTAGTAATGAGCAGGTGCTGGCCGCGCACAAAGACACCTTACCTGATATTGACACTTTTGAGCCAGTCGAAGTTTTCGGGTCTTGGGCACAGATCATGGACACATTCTTTGTCGATGGCGGGCGTTTCGATCAGCTGGCACGGGTAGAGTAGAGGGCAACCCTTAAGTAATTGATAACTTTATCTATATAATACAGTTATTCCATTTTGGCAATAACATACACATATTCATCATTAAACATAATAAGATGGCGCTGTTAGCATACCTGCATTACATAAAAAACAGACATCTCTGAGGTATTTATGACATACGCAGCTCGTTATCAACAAAAAAACAAAGCGCTGAGCGCTCTAAGTGTCGCTGGCGTGGCGTTGACACTTGGACTTGCTGGCTGTAGCAACAGTGAGCAGGCAGATACAACTGCCAATGCTGATGGCACAGCCACGAGTGCAGAAGGTCAGAATATCGAGCTGTTGAACGTCTCTTATGATGTGGCGCGTGATTTTTATAAAGACTACAACCCACTGTTCGTTGAGCACTATAAAGCTGAGAACCCAAACGACACTATCCTAATTAAGCAGTCACATGGTGGCTCAAGTAAGCAAGCACTGTCAGTTGCCAATGGTTTGCAAGCGGATGTTGCGACGATGAACCAAGGTTCAGACATTGAATTGCTTGAGAAAAAAGGGTTGGTTGAGTCAGATTGGGAAAGCAAATTCCCAGATAATGCTGTGCCATTTACCAGCACCATCGTATTTTTGGTGCGTAAAGACAATCCAAAAGGCATCAACGATTGGGAAGATTTGACCAAAGATGGCCTTGAGATTGTAATGGCTAATCCGAAAGTCACTGGTAATGGTCGCTATGCATTCTTAGGGGCTTATGGTTATGGTTTACACGCCTTTAATAACGAAGAAGCACCAGCGAAAAAATATGTAAAAGATATGCTTAAAAACGTGAAAGTTTATGAGAATGGCGGACGTGCAGCGACAACGACTTTCGTTCAGCGCGGTATTGGTGATGTACTCGTCACCTTTGAAAACGAAGCCAATCTTGCCGCCACTGATTTTGGTGCGGGTAAAGTTGACATCGTTTATCCTAAATACTCTATCAAATCAGAAAGCCCTGTTGCGATCGTTAAGTCGGTGACGGACAAGAAAGGCACGACTAATGCAGCAAAAGCCTATCTTGATTACTTATGGAGCGAGCCTGCTCAGCAATTGGCTGCTGACCTTTACTTACGTCCTAGCGTAAAAAGCGTTCTTGATAAAAATGGTGACAAATTACCACCGGTTGAAACTTTCCGTCCAAACGATGCGTTTGGGTCATGGGATGAGATCATGAGCACTTACTTTAGTGATGGCGGCGTATTCGATCAGTTAGCAATCAATGCCCCTCAGTAGCCAGTCTGCTATGTTTTAAACGTACTGTCGTTACCAGCTCAGCAATTCTAAAGTAACGTCCAATCATATAAAGGACATGGCACCCGCGCTATGTCCTTTATACCATAAGCGTACTAATAATAAATTTGATAAAACGTGGTCTTTACGATAAGTACCATCAGATAGGCAATAGGACATTACTATGAGTGCACCACTATCTTCTGCCAACAAACCCCTGCGAAACAAAGGGTGGCTGAACCGTTTGCGTCAGCGCAATGTGCTGCCAGGGTTTGGTCTGAGCATGGGCATCACCGTCTTTAGCTTATCGTTACTGGTGGTACTGCCGTTTGCTATGATGGCTTATACCACAACGCAAATGGGCTGGACTGGCTTTTGGGAAACCATTACCCAGCCGCAAGTGACCGCTGCTATAAAATTAAGTTTGTGGATGTCGTTCTTAGCGATGCTTACTAATATGGTGTTTGGTACGCTGGTCGCTTGGGTGCTGGTGCGTTATGAGTTTTGGGGTAAGTCTCTAATCAATGCTTTGGTTGATTTGCCTTTTGCACTACCAACCGCCGTCACCGGTATCTCTCTTGCCACTCTTTACGCGCCTAATGGTCTGATTGGTCAATGGTTCGATAAATTCGATATTCAGGTGGCTTTTACGCCTATTGGTATTTGGCTCGCCTTAGTAGTGGTCAGCTTTCCGTTTATTGTTCGTGCGGTACAGCCCGTATTGGCCGAGCTATCGGTTGAGTTTGAAGAAGCATCTGCGGTATTAGGTGCGAATCGCTTTACCACTTTTCGCAAAGTTATTTTACCAGAGCTGTTACCCGCTTTACTTATGGGTGCAGGCATGATGTTTGCTCGTGCGACTGGCGAGTATGGCTCGGTGATTTTTATCGCTGGTAACATTCCGATGCAGTCTGAGATTTTACCGCTCATTATTATCAGTAAGCTTGAGCAGTTTGATATTCAGGGTGCCTCCGCTGTGGCGTTATTTATGCTGCTGATCTCATTTGTGATTTTATTGACCATCAACATCGTACAGTGGAAACTGTCGCGCCGTGTAGGAGCTCGCTAAGATGCAGATATCCAATAGCTACGATTATCAAAGTAATCCAGCGACTAAAGACAGCCCATGGATTAGACGTACCTTTATCGCGATTGCTGTTTTATTCATGGTTATCATGTTGGTGGTGCCATTATTTGCGGTGTTCTACGAAGCCTTTAAAGGTGGTTGGCAGCTGTACATTGCCTCGTTGGTCGATCCAGAAGCCTTGCAAGCCATTAAGCTGACGTTAATTACCGCTGCTATCGTGTTACCCATTAATATGGTGATGGGTATCGCGATTGCATGGTTGGTCACGCGTTATCAGTTTAAAGGTAAGCAGCTGGTCACAACCTTGCTTGATTTGCCATTTTCGGTGTCACCAGTGGTCGCCGGTTTGATGTTTGTCTTGTTATTCGGCCTTAACTCTACCGTTGGTGGCTGGCTTGAGAGCATGGGCTTTCAAGTGATTTATGCGGTACCAGGGATTGTGTTGGCGACGCTATTTGTGACCTTTCCCTTTGTAGCACGTGAGCTGATACCGCTGATGCAGACTCAAGGTGATAGTGAGGAGCAGGCCGCGCTGACTTTGGGTGCCACCGGTTGGCAGACTTTTTGGCATGTGACCTTGCCCAATATTAAATGGGCATTGCTCTATGGTTTGATTTTAACCAATGCGCGAGCAATGGGTGAATTTGGTGCCGTGAGCGTGGTCTCGGGTCATATTCGCGGTGAGACCAATACCATGCCGCTCTTGGTTGAGATTGCTTACAATGATTATAATTTTACCGCGGCTTTTGCCTTATCAAGTTTACTTGCTGCGCTCGCTCTAGTGACGCTACTGATACAACAAGTCATGACCAAAGTACAAGAGCGTAAATTTGCCAAATCTGAACGGCTGGCAAGTGCCCCTGAGCTGCCAGTGAGTGCCAATGCCACCGTAGCAAAGAACGAAGATAACAGCCTATAACTGGTTCAAGTAGCTGTTAATAGTTCGCTACTTATATTTAGCTACTAATAAAACAGCAATCGAAGACAATCTGCTACGATAAGACAAAAGATATAATAAGAGACACTATTATGAGCATCGAAATTAGGAACGTTAATAAAAGTTTTGGCAATTTTACTGCCTTAGACAATATTAATATCACTGTGCCTACTGGTAAATTGACGACCTTGCTAGGCCCCTCTGGTTGCGGTAAGACGACACTGTTACGTATCATTGCTGGGCTTGAATATGCGGATTCGGGACAGATATTGTTTGATGATTTGGACGTTACCAACACGCCGGTTCAAAAACGCCATATCGGCTTTATGTTTCAGCACTATGCCTTGTTTCGCCACAAAAATATCGCCGATAATATCGCCTTTGGCTTAACGCTGTTGCCAAAGAACGAACGCCCAAGCAAAGCTGATATCAATAAGCGGGTGGCAGAGCTGCTAGAATTAGTACAGTTGCCGCAGATTGCCAATGCTTACCCACATCAATTATCTGGCGGTCAGCGCCAACGTATTGCACTGGCACGAGCACTGGCGGTAAAACCAAAGTTATTACTACTGGATGAGCCGTTTGGCGCACTTGATGCCAAGGTGCGTAAAGAGTTGCGTACTTGGCTAAAAGACATTCATCATGATCTTGGTATTACCAGTATCATGGTGACCCATGATCAAGAAGAGGCGCGCGCAATATCTGATGAGATTGTGGTAATGAATCATGGTCATGTCGAGCAGGTAGGTACTTCAGAAGAGCTGATACACCATCCAGCTAACGCTTTTGTCAGCGACTTTTTAGATTTAGTATAATCAGACTTCTTTAAGTCATATAGTCAGTGCAAAGTAATATCGATACATCACGCACTGATGATATCAATTTTTCTTGCTTGCTGTGCCTGAGCAGACAGAGGCTACAAAAAATTAATATCATCAGTATCGTAGCGTTTTTGGGGTATTTTGACTATATCTCATCGCATTTTACCCATGTTTAAGACAACCAGTCTGTGCAGTTGCTGTCATTTGTAAATAAAAAAAGACCTAAATTATTAGGTCTTTTTTTATGGATTAAGCTATTTATAAGTGTCAACTTTAGAGGTAGAGCAATGACCAAACCCGCAGATAGTAACGCTTAATGAATAGCTTCTAATTACCTACTATCCTAATCGCTTACCATCTAATCACTTATTAGTAGTAACTACTTAATAGTAACTACGCAAGTTAATAGTAACTACGCAAGTTTTTGCATATCACCGTCTAAGTCTCCGAGTGAGGTTTGCTCATAAGTGATGTCTAAGATATCTTGGCACCAGTCAGGCAGGTCATCTGCTACTTCATACCACATCCACGTACCGTCGCGAACACAGCTTAAAATACCCAGTTTTTTCAAATGGTTTAAATGGCGAGAGATGGTTGGCTGCGGTTGATCCAGTATTTCTACCAATGCGCCTACACAGAGTGCCTCTTTTTTGAATAAAATCTGGAAGATTTTTAAGCGTGTCGGATCAGATAAAACTTTAAACAATTCGATAGGTTGTATCGTAAAATTATTATCAGACATAGGGTAATCCCAAGAGAGCTTTTATTAATAGGATGTCAATATAACAGCAGTTATCAATAAAATCGATTAAAAAGTGAGCAAAATTACACTTCATCGTCAATTTAATACCGTTAAAAATGTTCGGTTACATGTTTGTGTGTATGCAGTTACATGAATTGAGCTTTTATCAAGATTCAATAGCAGTAGATTTATGACGGACAGATAGGTCAATGCTATTGCAAATGGTAATAATTATCGTTATTATAACGACTAACAAGATAAAGTATTGAACATCAAGTAACCTATATCGTTCAAAACATATCTCTTCATTTTTAAGTATCTCTTTATTTTTAAGTACTTCAGCAAAGCATATAGTAACCATCGTAGGAGCAAGCACATGTACGTATGTATCTGTAACGACGTAAAAGAAAAGCAAATCAAAGCCGCTATTGCTGCTGGCATCGATACCCTTGACGGTCTAAAAGATACCCTTGATGTTGCGACGTGCTGTGGCTGCTGCGAACCTATGGTCAACGATTATCTTGATGAACACCATGCTAGATTAGATGTCCTAGCTTATGCCGTTTAACGATTGTTAGATAAGCACCGTTTACGCTTGCGCATGACAAGTAGTCCTACCTTCGAACAACCACCTCTTCTATTATCGCGGCTTACTCTTTATAGCTCAATTAGCTGTTATAAAGGGTAGGGCAATTATCATGCTTATATCCCGCACTGGACTTTCTCTATATTGCTCAAATACCTATTGAGCGTCTTCAAAAAAGCTGGCTAATTATGATTCTCAATTAGCATCTTATTCTTAGTTAATAACGTTACAAGTCATACAGCGTCTATATGCTACTATATCTATCTTGATTTAGAAGATTTTTTGTTGTTTTCAATTTGACCGTGCAGGTTACTGATAATGCTATCAATACAGGTATTATTACTATTGCTGTAATCTGAAAGACGAATAAATATAGGAGTGCGTGTGATGATAGGTAGCCCAAAAGTTATTGAGTATTTAAATTTTCTATTAGGTGGCGAGCTTGCAGCTCGTGACCAGTATTTCATTCACTCAGAGATGTATGCGGAATGGCATTACGGCAAATTATACGACCGTATCAATCATGAGATGCAAGATGAAACCTTACACGCACAGGCTATCATTCGCCGTATTCTAATGCTCGGCGGCACGCCAAAGATGAAAGTCAACGATATCAACGTTGGTAGCACCGTTCCCGAAATGCTGCAGCTTGACCTTGATCTAGAGTATGAAGTGCAACAGCATCTAAAAGACGGTATTGCGCTGTGTGAAGAACAACATGATTACGTCACTCGCGAGATGTTGGTTGTGCAGCTAAAAGACACTGAAGAAGATCATGCGCATTGGCTTGAGCAGCAGTTGCGCCTCATCGATATGATTGGTCTGCCAAATTATCTACAAAGTCAAATGGCTGAGGTATCTCCTCATCTTGTTTAATAGCTATCGATAGCGTTACACGACATTTAATTTACTAGATAATGATAAAGGGAGAGATATTATGAAAGGGGATAAAGACGTTATTCGTGCACTCAATAAAGTGCTTGGTCAATCACTAATCGCTATTAACCAGTATTTTTTGCACGCACGGATTGCTCGGCATTGGGGTCTCGAAGCGCTGAATGACTCGTTATACCATCAGTCAATTGCTGAGATGAAATGGTCAGACGATTTAATCGAGCGTATCTTGTTACTTGATGGTTTACCGAACTTGCAAGAACTGGGTAAAGTGCTGGTGGGTGAAGATGTGCCAGAGATTATTGATTGCAATTTGCGTTTAGAAAAACAGAAATTCGACATTCTTACCGATGCGATTACTTTGTGCGAGACACATCGTGATTATGTATCTCGTCAGCTATTGGTGAAGCTCAAAGATGGCAATGAAGAATATCAAGACTGGCTAGAGACGCAAGAAGACTTGATCGAAAGCATTGGTGTAGAACGCTACATCCAATCACAGATGGATGATGACAAAGCGCCTTAGTCCTTCATCGCTTAAGCCCTTCATCGATTAAAAAGCCAGTAGGCGTTTGATATCATTTAAACCTCTACTGGCTTTTTTGTGTCCGGTATTTATGAGCATGTTTATGACATCATTTGTCTTCAGTTTTTAGATGAGGACATGCCCTAATACAAACCGCGACCATCTTCAGGTTTAAGACGTAAGAAATATAGTCCTGAGAGAATCGTTAGTATTCCCAATATCCAATACGTCGTCTGAAACGCCGCCAAGGTATCAAGCTCAAACCGCTCACGTAGTAGATTCAGTAGTGCAGCCCCAAAGGCAATGCCAAAGCTAATCGCGAGCTGCTGATTAACAGCCATCAAGCTATTACCGCTACTGGTTTGTACGCCTTCCAAATCACCGATGGTAATGGTGTTCATCGCGCTAAACTGCATAGAGTTACAAGCACCCATCACGGTCAAAATAGGGATGAACCAAAGCCACTGTGAGGCATCATTAAACTGCGCTAACATAATGATGAGCGTACCCATAAAAAATGTATTGTAGACCAATACCGTGCGATAGCTGTAACGTTGAATAATTTTACTCACCCAAGGCTTGATACCAATCGCCCCAACCGCGATAGGTGCCAGCAGCCAACCTGCCTGCGACGGTGAGTACTCAAACACCACTTGTAATAGTAACGGTAGTAGAAACGGTACGGCACTAATGCCTAAGCGCGTAAATAAGTTACCCGTAATCCCAATCTTAAAGGTACGAATATCAAATAGGGTCAAGGGGAATAGCGGCGCTTGACGGCTTTTGGCATGCCAGATATAAGCACCTATCAGCAGGCTTGCACCCAAACCACAGAACAATCCATATAGCTCTCGTCCTGCCTGTGAGCCAAACTCTACTGCTAGCGTAAACCCACAAGCTGCAGTGGCAAACAATAAAAACCCTGTCCAATCTAAATGCTTAGTATCTTCAAATAAAGCCGGTACCAGTTTTTTCCCCATGATAAAGCCAAAAATACCCATCGGTATATTGATCAAAAATATCCACTGCCAGCTGGCATATTGCACGATATAACCACCGAGCACTGGCCCTACCAAGGGTGCTACCAATGCTGGAATCACCGCAAAGTTCATCACGGTCAATAGCTTATTGCGAGGATATGACTTGACCAATATCAACCTAGCAACAGGTGTCATCATCGCACCGCCAATGCCTTGTATCACACGTGAACCAATTAAAAAGTCTAGGGTTGGTGACGCCGCGCACAGCAATGAACCAATACAGAAGATGATGATCGCGGATAAAAACACCCGACGTGTGCCATATTTGTCCGCTAAAAACCCACTGATTGGTATAAAAACAGCTAAGGTTAACGCATAGCTAATCACAGCCCATTGCATTTTAAGTGGTGACTCACCCAGTGCTTGTGCCATTTGTGGTAGCGAGGTATTCAAAATGGTGGCGTCTAAAATTTGCATAAACAGCGCCACCGCCAGCACATAGGGTAGGTATTTATTTTGTGTGGAGGTTAGCGTTACCATACTGACATCACCATATCTTAAGGCTAGGGTATTCAAAGAGCGTGCTCGTGAGCCACTACCTTTATCTCTAAAGACCGTTAAATTGTGCGTAGTATAGAAACAATGGCAGAGTAGTTAAAGGTGAGCAAAGTAACCAAAGGACTTTTTATCCTAAAAACCACTACATTAATTACACGACAGGACTTTAATAGGTTGAGAGATAGCCGTTATAGTAGAGCACACATTCAGTCAGTCTCATATAAATTGGATACATGAATTAAATAATTCGTTAGGTTCGCTCAGTCTACTATTTATAGTGCTTTTGCCTGCTTTTTTATCCAAATTATCTTGAACGGGCTACTTTTAGTAAAATTATATTTTGTGACACAATAACAAATAGGATCTCTGATGAGTAATGATAACAATCAATCAACGACCAATAATAATGTAAAAGAAGCGACTTATACGCCACCTAAGGTATGGACACAAGATAAAGAAAGTGGCGGTAAATTTTCTAGTATCAACCGCCCAACGGCTGGCGCGCGTCATGAAAAAGAGCTGCCAGTCGGCGAGGCACCATTACAGCTCTATTCACTAAATACGCCAAATGGTGTCAAGGTTAACATCTTATTAGAAGAGCTGGCCGAGCTTGGTATTGAAGGTGCTGAATATGATGCCTATAAAATTGACATCTCAGAAGGCGATCAATTTGGTTCGGGCTTTGTGGCGATAAATCCTAACTCAAAGATTCCAGCCTTGGTCGATCATTCTGCCGATACCGCTGGCGAGCCTATTGCGCTTTTTGAGTCCGGTGCCATCTTAATATACTTGGCAGAAAAATTTGGTCAGTTCATCCCTTTAGCCGCTGGTAAAGCGAGAGCAGACTGTCTGTCTTGGTTGATGTGGCAAATGGGTAGTGCGCCTTTCTTAGGCGGTGGTTTTGGTCATTTCTATGCTTATGCGCCAGAGCCGATGGAATACCCCATCAATCGCTATGCCATGGAGACCAAGCGCCAGCTCGACGTACTCGATAAACACCTAAAAGACAGCGCATACATGTGCGGCAATGACGAGGCAGATTATAATATTGCGGATATCATTATTTGGGCATGGTATGGACAATTGGTTTTGGGTAAGCTTTATGAAGCCGCTGAATTCTTACAGGTCGATGATTATAAAAATGTACAGCGCTGGGCGAAGCAAATTGCTGAGCGTCCTGCGGTAAAACGGGCAGTCGATCTGTCACTAAAACCAATGGCTTAAGTAATTAAGCATCATAGGTCTTCATTAGAAAAATAAAAATAATGAGACTGTCAAACAAGGCTGGTAAGCAATTTGCTTATCGGCCTTGTTTTTTAACATATTGATAGTGCTATCTTTATATATCGATATATTAAATTAGCAGTATACTTGTATCTTTACATAATGGTACATTAGTACAACAGATAGAAACATTGATACGTTAAGATAACAGGTCGCCGTCTTAAAGGACGTGTGTTTATAATTCTTCTATTGATGAGTAATTATTATGAAGAAGCATAAAGTTCTAAGTGCACCATTATTGTTAACTGATCACAATGCCAGTTGCTATATCAATATTCATAAAAAATTTAATGCAAAAAATGTGACTCATTCTGCAAATAAAGCTAAAACAACAACAAAAATAAGCCTATTAATGTCAAAAAACAAAATTTTATTACCCATACTGACGGCAATGACTATCACATCATTTAGCTCTATGAGCCACGCTCATGCTGCCGCCGTTGAATTTACCAACCAAGATTGGCAGGTTGCTTGTGATAATACCCGTACTTGCCGGCTGGCAGGATACCAAGCAGAAAACAATAGCCAGTTGCCCGTCTCGGTATTGCTGGTGCGCCGTGCGGGGGCCAATGCCACCGTAGACGGTCAGGTTAAGTTTGGCGGTGCTAAAGAAAGCGCTGCGAAAGCCTTGATGCAACTGGGTAATCGCCATCGCATTTCTTTGGTTATCGACGGCAAAGACTTGGGTGAAACCAAACCTTTCTCCGCAGCAGCAGGCAATGCTGAGCTGACCTCGTCACAGGTGACCGCACTGCTAGATGCTTTGACTAAATCAAGCAAAATCGAGCTGGTACTACGTAACTCACGTTGGCAGTTGTCTGATAAAGGGGCTAGCGCTGTCATGCTCAAGGCAGATGAGGCACAGGGCCGCCTAGGCACATCGAGTGCCTTTATCCGTAGCGATGATGCCAAAAAGCCCAATAGTAGTGTCTTGCCACCTAAGTCTGCACCGTCGCTCCGTTTTGTAGCACCCAACCCTGCTGCTATATCTAGCAGCAACAAAAAATTTGTGATGAAATCCTCGCAGTTGTCAACAATGATGAAAACTACCATGCGAGATGCCGATAGTGACTGCCCAAATTTGTTCGATGAAACCTCATGGCGTGTCAGCCGTTTGAACAATACGCAGTTATTAGCACAACACGAATGCTGGGTAGGGGCTTATAATGCAGGCATAGGCGTCTGGGTGATAAATGACACTAAACCCTATAAGCCGACCTTGGTTACCACCAATGCAACCGATTACGACAAAGGTAAAATCACGTCGGTACAAAAAGGTCGCGGGATTGGTGACTGCTTATCCAAAGCCGACTGGATGTGGACAGGTAAAGCTTTTGAAAAAAGTCATGAGAGCACTACGGGGCTGTGCCGTATGGTCGAAGCAGGCGGGGCATGGCAAATGCCAACCTATGTGACAGAAGTAAAAATGCCACGCTAGAACATTCGACGTTCATTTTAATAAACAATCATTTATTTAAAGGCTAAGGCATGTCTTCATTAAATAAATGATTGTTTATTAAGAAGATAGCGCTTATTTTAATAGTAATTGGAAAAATAGATACAGATAGTGTTTGTACTGTGCTATACTGCGTCGCCACGTTAGCATTGACTAGCGTGAATTATGAGATTGATAACATCGCCTGCGATTTTGGGTCTAGGATGACCATAAGTAATTGTTGCCGATGATTTTGTGTACTTAAATAACCTTTTAAAAAATATCAGTTATTTTTGACTCATATCTTATCTACTGGCCCATAAATAATACGGTCTAGATTGGTTGTTGTTTGCCTTTATCTGCTTTGGACAAAGCATTGATAATGCGCTGATATCAGGCAAGGATAAGACACTCGGCACTACCACCAAAATACGTCAGACAGCACGAACGCATTTATTGAAGAAGTAGAGCTTTATTAGCTTGGCTTCTGATTATCGACATTTTCATATTGCTCGGTAATTTTTTAATAAAAGCAGCGTGGTGAACGGTTATCAGTGGTATGCATCAAGTTTGCTGAATTTACAGCAACTTATACTTACCAAGGATTCTCATGACTGACATCTTATCTGCAATCGCCGCTGAAAATGGCATTATCGAAGACACCACTCAAAACACAACTACTAATGAAGCAGCTTCTACTGACGCTGACGCTTCTGACGAAAATCAAGTTACTTTTACTGACCTCGGTATTGCCAAGCCAATTTTGACCGCGCTTGATCGCAGTGGTTATACAAACCCAACACCTATTCAAGCACAAGCCATTCCTTTCGCTCTAGCGGGTCGTGACCTTCTTCTATCAGCGCAAACCGGTAGTGGTAAAACGGCAGCTTTCGTTATCCCTGTACTTGATCGTTTAAGCCGCGCCACTAGCTTTGACAAACTAACCAAAGCACTTATCCTAACACCAACGCGTGAACTTGCTCAGCAAGTACATGACAGCGTTCGTACCTACTCTAAAGATATGCGCGGTTTGTTCTGTGTGCCATTAGTAGGCGGCGCACCGTACAACGGTCAGATTACTGCTTTGAAAAAAGGCGTACAAGTTATCGTTGCGACCCCTGGTCGTTTACTTGACCATATCAATGCCGGTCGCGTTGACTTGTCAAACCTAGAAGTATTGGTACTTGATGAAGCTGACCGCATGCTAGACATGGGTTTTGCTGATGACATCAGTGATATCCTACGTGCTGCACCAACGGATCGTCAAACCATCATGTGTTCAGCAACTTGGGATGGCCCAGTAGGTAAAATCGCTGCCAGCTTCACTAAGAACCCTGAGCGCGTATCAATCAAAGTAGAATCTGCACATATCGAAGAAAAAGTGTACTACTGTGATGATTTTGATCATAAAAACCGTTTGCTTGACAAAATCGTTTGCCAGCAGGATATGGAACAGATCATTATCTTTGCTGCTACCAAACGTAGTACTGAAAAACTGGCCAAACAGCTACAAGAAGCGGGTCATAAAGCAAGCTTCCTACATGGTGATTTGCCACAAAGCAAGCGTAACCGTATCGTTCAAGACTTGCGTAATGGCAAAATTAAAATCCTAGTAGCGACGGATGTTGCCGCTCGTGGTCTAGATATCCCAGCTATCTCGCACGTTATCAACTATGACTTGCCACGTCAGACTGAAGATTACGTCCATCGTATCGGTCGTTGTGGTCGTGCTGGTCGTACTGGTATCGCTATCAGCTTATGTAGCATGGATGACCGTCCACAGCTAAACGCGATCAACCGTTATTTAGATCGCAAAATGGAAGTATGTATCATCGAAGGCATGGAGCCTAAGAAGACTTACGTACCTAGCGAAAACAAAGGCAATGGTCGTGGTCGTGGTCGTGGTCGTTCAAACGGCGGTGGCGGTAATGGTCAAGGCCGTGGTCGCTCAAGCGGTGGCTATCAAGGTAATCCTGCTAATGCTCGCGGTCGCTCAAGTGACAGTGCTTCAACCGGTCAACGCGCAAGTAATGACAGCGGTTATCAAGGTAAGCCACGTGATTCATCTGGTAAGCCAAATGAGCGTTCAGGTGGCAAGCCGTATCAAGGCAAGCGCACTGGTGCTCCTAGCCGTGGTGATAGCACTGGCGTTCCACGCGGTGAGCGTGCTGCAACGGGTCGTGGTCGTCCAAGCGGCAGCCAAGGTCGCCCAGCTGGTCGTGCTGACAGCCGTGGTCAAGGTCGTTCAAGCGGCGGTAACCGTAGTAACAACTCGTAATACCGTTATATTTGATGATTAATAAAGGTTATTAATAAAATAATCCTTACTTAATCGGATAAAATAGCGTCAAAAAGCCAGATACTTGTTATCTGGCTTTTTTGTGCGTCGGGGTTTTATGTGTATCCAATTAGGGCGTGTTCTCATGTCAATCCAGTATTCTCTAAATGGGCTAACAATGAGGACACACTCTAGGGCGTGTCTTCATTTCAAAAATGGTGATAAAAATGAGATAAATTGGCGTCAAACAAGGAAAATAGCGCAGATAATATCGAGATATTAGTCAGCTATTTGACGCCGTTTGGCAAGATTTAGCCATTTTTAGCCCATTTAGAGGACTATCGAGTGAATTGAAGACACGCCCTAGTACTGATAAGCTGCCAAAACGAACAAATATATCTTTGTTGTCAATCGTTGCTTGCACCTGTTTTTCGCCTTATCTATACTGATTCACTTTTGCTAGCTGTAACTCTTGGAGTACCTTGATGCCTGATATTTCTCATTTAGCCATTGATAGCTTGCCGTTAGCCTTTGGTATCATCATGGCTGTTATCGGATTGGTGTTCTATACTCAAGGTTTGCCCGGTAAGTTTTGGCAGCGCTTTTATGCGGTATTGCCGGGTATCGTACTGTGCTGCTTTATACCAGCCGCACTGAACAGTTTGGGTGTGTTCGCTGACGGTATTGGCTCACAGATTTATGGTTTCACTGCTACTTATTTGCTGCCAGCAAGTTTGCTATTGATGACGCTATCAATGGATGTACCAAAGATATTGGGGTTAGGCTGGAAAGCGATTGCGATGTTCTTCGCTGCCAGTATTGCCATTGTCATCAGTGGCCCGATTAGCTTGGGTATCGCTAAGTGGGTGTCGCCGAGTATGTTTACCGACGATACTCTTTGGCGCGGCTTTTCAGCAGTGGCGGGCAGTTGGATCGGTGGTGCGGCTAATCAAGCGGCGATGAAAGAGCTGTTTGGGGTCAGTGATGATTTGTTTGGCATGATGATTTTGGTCGATACGACCAATGCCTCATTGTGGTTATTGGCGATATTAATCATGGCAAAGCATAGCGATAAGATAGATCGCCTATTAAGAGCGGATACCAGCAGTATCGATAAAGTGATTAAAGCGGTTGAAAGCTACGAGCGTGATCATACGCGTCCAGCGACACTGAATGATTTGATGGTGATGTTTGGCTTATGCTTTGCGATGGTTGGGGTGGCACATTTCATAGGTGGTCAGATTGCAGAGTTTTTTGCACCTTATAGCTGGGCGGTACAGTATAGCTTTGCCAGCTCGTTCTTTTGGATGGTGGTGATTATCACCTTAATAGGTGTCATCTTTTCTTTTACTAAAATTCGCAGGCTTGATCATGTGGGTGCCTCAAAAATCGGTACCGTATTTATCTTTGTATTAATTGCGGCTATTGGTATGCAAATCAATTTGGCTGGTATCGTCTCGCAGTGGCGACTACTACTCATTGGTCTATTGTGGATGAGTATTCACGTTGTTATCATCTTTGCTGTTGCTAGAGTCATTCGTGCGCCATTTTTCTTTCTAGCAGTTGGCTCTAACGCAAATACTGGCGGTGCATCATCGGCACCGATTGTCGCAACGGCCTTTCATCCATCGTTAGCACCAGTTGGCGTATTTTTAGGTATTTTGGGTTATGCAGTGGGCACGTTTGGTGGTTATATCAGTACGCAGCTAATGCGATTGGTGGTGACATAACCTTATAATTTGAAAAAATGGTTATAAAAAAAGCAGCATAAGGTCGATTTATGCTGCTTTTTCTACGTCTGTCGGTTGATCCTCACCATTCATTTAAAACAGTTTTTGCCCTTCATATACCTATCCCCAATAACCATCAGGACATTTAGGCAATTCAATCAAAATACGACGCAGCTCCTCTGACCATTGATGGCGGATGCTGTTGAAATACGCATCATTCTCATCAATGCGGCGGCCATTGGGCATAGTGAGGCTGTCATTTTTATATAGTACAAAATCTATCGGCATGCCTACTGACAAGTTTGATTGAATGGTTGAGTCGAATGATAGCATCAACGCGCGGGCTGCATGTCTCACGTCTGTATCGTAGCTGACAGAGCGATCTAGAATGGGTTTGCCATATTTGCTCTCACCCAACTGAAAAAACGGGGTGTCTTCAGTGGCCCTGATACAATTGCCTGCAGGATAAATCATGTACAACTCAGGCTTCTGGCCTTTTATTTGACCACCCAGCATAAAAGAGCTGGTAAAGGCGCCATCGACACTAGAATTAGCGACTTTTTTTGCATGGTTCATTTTTTCACGCATGCATTCACCAACCATTTGCGCGGCATCAAATAAAGTCGGGACCGTATTGAGATTACTCTCAAGACGCTGGTCAATATCATTTTGTAGCTTGTTAAACACCGCCTGCGATGTCGCTAAGCTGCCAGCTGTCTGTAATACGATAAAGCGCTCGCCCTCAACGCCATATTGATAGAGTTTTCTAAAGGTTGAGATATGATCAACCCCAGCATTGGTACGTGTGTCGCTAGCAAAAACCATCCCTTCTTTCAGGCGAATAGCGGCACAATAAGTCATAACTGATCCTTAGTAGAATAGGCTTAAAAATAGCCTATGATAATCTCGAAACCAATACTTGACTGTAAAGGTTTTCATAACCGCCGCCCATTCTAACACCGCGGACAGGAGCTGTATCTAAATAGTCTCGACCAATGGCGACGTAGACATGAGAGCTTGGTTGAAACAGCTGATTTGAGATATCAAAGGTGTACCAGTAACCGTCCAGCCATACTTCTGCCCACGCATGACTGGCCATATGGTTTTCGGTATCGTCGTATAGATAGCCTGACACATAACGGGCTGGGATATGCTGATCCCGTAAGCAGCCTAAAAACACATGGGTGTGATCTTGGCAAACGCCAGCGCCTGTCGCAAAAGACTCAGTCGCTGTCGTACCTACATGAGTCACATCTTTCACAAACGGCATCTTCATGATAAGGGCATTGGCCATCGACTTTAGGCTGTCATGCGTGGGGTTTTTTAGATAGGGCGCTGAAAACTCACGCATCTCTTGTGAACATTTGGTCAATGGCGTTTGTACAGTAAAGAGCAGATAGGGGACATGTGCCATATCCTCTAACCGTTTGGTCTCTGTATCAATCTCGACGATACCTGACGCTTGCATCTGCAAGTTATTATGCGCCTCGTTACGGCTGAGGGTAAGCCAGTCATTGCCAAAGCCGTCCTTTTGATTGGTCGCCACTTTGGGGAGCATCACCTCCCATTTGTGAATGATTTGGTGCGGCATCTGCATTGGCGTCATGCGTATATACTGGACACTGCGCTGTGCAAGCTCGCCGTAATAATAGTTGGTTTGATGGCTGATTTGAAGTTTCATGATAGCTTCCTATTTTTCTGTTTATTTCATATGTATGGTCAATCCCATATAAATCGGATATGGCGTTAGGCTTGCTTAGTCTACTATTGGTAGTACTGTTACTCGCCTTGCTATTATCCAAATTATCTGGAATCGACTGTATCATTAGCGCCTGTAATCATCTTGCGACTAGACACCTTGACGCAAGATGATATTAAACTCTTTGCTAATCAGCTGAAAATCACTAAATTTCTTCGATCTAATCATCTGATTGGCCAGACGTGTCAGCTCACGCCAGCGCGTGTTTTCAGGCAGCTCATTGATCCAGTACTTAAACTCAAGACTGACTTCTATTGAGTCTTCTTCCAGTAGCACAGCCCGCTCTAGCTGCTCAAAATGACGCCCTAATTGCCAGAAGCAGGTCACCGTTGGATGCTCTTGTTTCATAGCTGCGTTACATGCGTGTAGCTGTAAGGTTGCAGCCCGATAAGTACCAGCACTTGAAAGCCGCTTAATCAAATTATATAACTCAGCCGTGTCTTTACCAATGACGCCTTTGGCCTCTTGCACATTGTCATCTATCGATTGAACGATGTTCGGTATGATATTTCGTTCCAGATCAGACAGCATCTGCGCTTTCATGGTCTTAAACGATTCATCCGCATCCGCGTCAAAACCTAAATGGCTGATTAAATGCTTCAGCTGTGATTTTTTGAGATCGTCTTTGACCAGTTGCTTCATGACATTATCATAGTAATACAGGCGCTCGCTGTATCGGCCTAGCCATATGAGATGACTGGCAGTGGAGAGTAGCAAGATCATTGGTGCGTCATCTAGCATCTCATAGCCTGCTTCTTTAGGCTGCACACGATCATAATAGTTGGCGTGATCTGAGTTGTTGGCATCTAAAGGCACAGGCGTGTATTTGCCAGCTTGACCATTACCGTTTGGTTTTTTGGTTTCAGATTGTAGGTGACTGTCATCGACGACCCAAGTGTCCTTAATACCGCCACCTTGTGATGAGTTGACGACTAATGAGCCCTCAACCATGGCCACACGAGTCAAGCCACCCGGTACGATATCGACTGTGCCATCGCCGTGACTGAGGATAAAGGGACGCAGATCAATGTGACGTGGCGCAATGCCATCGCTGACAGCAGTGGGGTTGGTCGATAACGAAATAGTCGGCTGGGCAATAAATCCAGCTGGGTTTTCAAGTAAGCGCAGGCGATACTCTTCGATCTCCTTTTTGGTAGAAGTCGGCCCAATAAGCATGCCGTAGCCTCCCGAACCTTGGGTTTCTTTTACGACTAGCTTGTCTAAATTATCAAGCACGTATTTGAGCTCATCAGGCTTGCGGCATTGATAGGTTTCTATATTAGGCAGAATCGGCTCTTCGTTTAGATAGAATTTAATCATGTCTGGTACAAAAGGATATAGGCTCTTATCATCAGCCACACCTGTACCTGGTGCATTTACGATAACGACATTACCAGCGCGATAGGCGCTCATTAGCCCTGAGACGCCCAATATCGAGTCAGATTGAAAAGCGAGCGGATCAATATAGGGGTCATCAATGCGTCGGTAGATCACATCGATTTGTACCTTGCCACGAATACCTTGCATATAGACTTTACTGTCCTCAACTACCAAATCATAACCATGTACGAGTGGCACATTCATCTCATGTGCTAAGAACGCATGCTCATAATAGGCACTGTTAAAGCGGCCAGGTGTCAAGATGACAACTTGTGGATCATATTTGGAGGTTGAGCTGGCAAGACAGGCTTTGAGGCGGTCGGGATAATCACTGATGCCCATAATAGAGGTGTCAGCAAACATATCAGACAATAATGTCTCTGATATTTTACGGCTCTCAAGCATATAGGAGACACCAGACGGAGTACGCAAATTGTCCTCTAATACACAGAACTTGCCAGACTCGTCACGGATCAAGTCGATACCACTGATATGCGAGTAGATGGGTTTGTCAAGCTCAATACCCATCATCCAAGGCTCATAGCAGCCGCTGGCATAGACATAGCTGGCAGGCACGATGTCGGCCTTCATGATGGCTTGGTCATGGTAGATGTCATGCAAAAAAGCATTGAGTGCGGTGATGCGCTGCTTACAACCGGCTTCTATCAGACGCCACTCGCTTGCAGCAATAATACGGGGGATAATATCAAACGGAATCATACGCTCGATGTTTTTGGCATCGCTATAGACGGTAAAGGTAACGCCCTTACGATAAAAGATATTTTCTGCTTGTTCGTTTAGATAATTGAGGGCATCCATGTTGATGTTATCAAGCCAATTACCAACGGCTTTTGCCACTGGACGATACTGACCTTTAGCCGTTTGGAGCTCATCAAAGCTTGGTGCTCGTGATGGGGGAGTATCTGCTAAATTCTTGACGGGTGTATCCTCTGACTGATTCTGTGATTGGCTTTGCGATGGCTCTGAAGCGTTGTCTTTTGTACTTGTTTTAGGGGCAGCCGTGTCCTTATTTGTGTTTTGATTCTGACTTTGGTCTTGCGACTGGTCTTCTTGTGATTGATTTTGGCTCTGAGACTGAGACTGAGATTGAGATTGAGATGATTTTTTATTCATAAATACCACACGTATCCTTGGTAGAATCTAGATGATAGTGGACAGACAATAGCGTCAATTCGCCATACATAGCGCCTGTATCTTGTATGAACTATACAACGTCTACTGGGCAATATACAACAATCGTTCTATAATAAAATGGAATATATTCAATATGTTATGAATTAGAATATTACAAACAAGTGTTCTATGGTCCACTAAATAAGACAAGAAATCGTTGAACAAGGTCAATAAAACTATGAAAAAATACCATCGTTCTTTAATACTGGCAGGTATAGGATTGTCAGCGACTATCAGTGTGACTGGCTGTGGTAGCGAACCACAACAAGATCTCTTGCCCGCTGGTAGCACAGTGATAGCGCTTGGCGATTCATTGACTTATGGCTATGGCGCGAGTCCAGAAACTGCCTATCCTAAGATACTTGCAGACTTGAGCAAATGGAGAGTCATTAATGCAGGTGTCAATGGCGATACTTCTGCAGATGTGCTGGCTCGAGTGGACGAAATCACTAAGCAAAACCCTGACTTGGTACTGCTTGGCGTCGGCGGCAATGATGTGCTGCAACGCGTTCAATCTGATACGACGCGTGCCAATATTACCGAAACGATTAATCAGTTTAAATCCGCTGACATTTCAGTGGTACTGATAGCACAGCCTTATTTTAGTACCAGTGCGCTGTTCGGTAAGGCCAGTGACAACCCTATTTATGAAGACGTTGCAGATGCTGAAGATGTGCCATTATACTCTGATGGCTGGTCGACTATTCTGTCAGATGACGCATTAAAATCTGATAGAATTCATGCCAATGCGGCGGGATACAGACAGTTCGCCGAAGGGTTACATGGTTATTTAAAAGACGAAGGCTGGGTACATTAAGCCGCAAATATTAACCTTGAAAACGGTAAGTAGGGCGTATGCGTTTGGCATCTAGAATACCATAAGAAAAAAGCAGAGTGCCTAGTTAATAGACGCTCTGCTTTTTTCTTAATGACGAATCAACAATTTTTATAGTCAGGCCTTTATAGCCCTGTCATTTTATTCATCGTCACCCATGACGACTACTAAACCTTCATCAGCGGCTATTTTGCCCTCGCAAATGTTTTTATAAACCTCCAGCAAGCCATTAACCCCGTCAAGCTCTTGAATTTTTAGCCATGCATTGGTTTTCGCGGTGCTATTCATGATATAGCGCATGGAGCGTTTGTTAAATTCTTCAGGGCCCCATTCTTTCATGCATTGCTGTACATGGCTGGGCGCAAAAAACTGCTGGCTACGTTCTTGAATGATACCGTCTACATGACGAGGTTCGTCCCAATGCGTGAGACCGACATTGCTGGTGTAGCGCATGTTATCGCCTAAGTGTCTATGTAGACGGCTAAGCACGTCAGTATTGGCTGACATATCTACAATGACCGTCGGCTTAGTCGCATCAATCTGCTCCAGCGTGTCATAGCTCAGCACACCGTCATAAGCATCGATGGAATTAACAAAATCTATATGACGGTTTGATGTGAGACCGATAACGTGCGGCGCGTCTTTATCATCAGTGAGGCCATAGGCTAGGCCGATACTGGTTTTACTAGAGGCACTGATAATCACCACTTGTTCTGCGCCAAACCAGTCATTGCGCTTTAATAAATCATGCAAGCAGAATGAGGTCAAATGTAAGACAAAAAGGAGCATCCGCTGATTATCATAGGCACGGTCATAGTTTGGTTCGTGGTTAACGCGCTGATACATATTGTAGCCGGGTGGCAGCTCGGCACGATGGGCACTACCATCGAGCAGGCTGGTTTGCGTGACTCGCTTGGGGGTAATAACCAATTCGCTGGCAGGCGGAAAGTAACCAAATAGCCGTTCACCGACGGGCAGCGCCTCACTATTTGATTCGATGACATCGGCAAAGCCCCATACAGGAATAATGCCCCATTTTTCGGGTTCATTCCCATTTGGCGGAAAAAACTGCCAATAGCGTAATTGGTCGCCCATGACTGCATAAGTAATGTTGTTGGCAGTAAAAGCAAAGCGATCAACTTTGACGCGTACTTCACCATCGCCAAGAGTGTGTATAGGCGTCTCTTGCAGGCGAGCTTGGGTTAGGTTTGCTTTGTTGGTTTGAAATTCTGTCATAGTCGCTTCCTTGATAGATATTATTGGCAGTTCTAGCATTTTTTAGGCATTAGCGGTGTTGGCGTGACGTGCTGCCGTGATTTGCATAATTTCACCCATGAGCTTGGGCATGTTTGCAGCGGCTTTTGGTCCTGCTTCTTTTAGACGTTTAAGGATAGCTAGCTCTTCAGGTGGCGTATCTTCGCTGGCACGTACCAATTTAGTGAAACCGTCTAAGCGATTGTTAATCATCCATTCACGTAGCGCAGGCTCTTTTGACCAACGCATTTGATTCTGCATTTGTTTAACGAGTCCAACTAGAAAGTCCGTATCATGATTTGGGATCGGTACCACTTGGCACAACTCGTTTTTGACAGTTTCGTCATCGTAACTGGCCTCAATGTGAGCGATGAACGCGGCACTGAATACAGGCTGATAGGTACGCACGGTTTGTACCACTACGGTCTTACCTTTAAATACATCGTACGTCTCTGTCACTGGTACCGCCCGTGCGGAGCAGTCGATATGCATGGTGTTGGGAGTGGTAGCAATGCTGTCATCACCAAAATAGATTTTGTCGGTATCTAAGCGAGTCACACGGCCTTTACGCACAATGTTTTTGACCCGGCGTAACTGTGTAAGCTCTTCACTACTAATGGTGGCGCCATGGAACATTTGCGGGCGTACGTTTGGATCAATACGCATTAATACGCCACCTTTTTCTAAACGGTCAAAAAGGTCTTCGATATTTTCAGCATCAGCAATTGCTTCTGCCTGAGTGGCCTGTGCTCCAATAGTATGGGTGAAAAAATCACGAGAGGGCTGGGTATTTTGACGATTAATTAGCCAAGCGTCTCTAGGCATAATCCACGTGATATGGTCTGGGTTGATATGATTTTCTAGTAGCCATAAAATCGCATCGATACCTGTTTTGCCACCACCGACAATGACATAACCACTATGTGATGTGGTTAGATTCGGTAAGTCGTTTAATGGGCCAAATTTAACACCATCAGCAATCTCAAAGTTTGGGGTATGGGTTGCTGGTACTGAAGTTTTGAAGTAAGTGCCATCAATGATTTTTTTGTTGACCTTGACCTCATAGCTGGTATCAGACAGTAACGATGAAAATTTACCATTACCTTGATACTCACACATCGGGAAATACTTCACACGGCCACTTGGTAAAAACGTATGCTTCATGACTTTATCAAAGTACGCCATGACTTCTGCGCCTGATGCCAGCTCGGACAAGCCTTTGTTTAAACCAATCTTATCAATCATACCGCCACAAAGCTCACGCGAGCTAACACCATAAAAAGACGATGGCTGATGCAGTGTGACAAACGAATAGGCATCGTTCCAATGACCACCGGGCTTATGCTGCTTATCGACGATAATAATATTAGCATCGGTCTCTGTAAGTAGTACGTCGGCAAAAGCCATGCCCACCGCGCCACTACCAATGATTAGATAATCTGTTTCTAGCTGTTGAATACTCATAGCGTCCTTACTCTCAAGTTAAATTTTTATCAATACAATCAATTCATAATCGTTTGTGCATAACAGTGTTATATACTAGAATAACACTGTTATAATTGTCAAGATATAGTGAGAATCTAATGGATGCCAGAACCAAAATACTAAATGCCGCATCTGAGCTTTTTTTAGAAGGGGGCGGGGATGCCCTAAGCGTGCGTGCCATCTCTAAACGTGCAGGATTGTCCACTATTGGTATATACAGTCACTTCCAAGGTAAGCAAGGCATACTGGATGCGCTATATATTGAAGGGTTTAATCTCGTCCGTGACGCCATGAATGTCATTCCGGACGGTAAGGCAAATAAAGAACAAGTATTAGAGGCGTGCCTAGGGTATCTCAATGTCGGAGAAAAATATGAGGCGCATTATCGACTGATTTTTGGGGAGTCTGATGCAGGATATCAGCCCTCAATCGAGGCCATTGCAGCAAGAGATAGTGCTTTCTCAAAATTGGTACGGGTGGCGGGTTCATATCTACCAGATGGTGCTGGTATTGAGGAGCGCAGGCAAATAGCGCTAGATATATGGGCCATCGTGCATGGGTACGTCAGTATCAGTCACCACATGGTGTTTACCGATGACATAAAACTGGACTGGAAATCAATGGCGCTACGAGTGGTAGCAGTGCAGTTGGATGCCGTTGACATAACTAAAGCTAAAGTAAAGCCCTTCTAAAAACGAGCTTAATTATCAGTATAGATATCAAACAGCAATCAATAAATAAATACTCATAATAAGCAGACAAATGGCATTTCAATCAACCGCTCTTTTATTCAAAAAAAATAAATAAGTAAACATGGATTTTTTGTCTTGTAAACCATATTTTTTTAGGTTATTTTTTAATATTGATTAGATTTCTTTGACCAAGGAGAGGCCGTTTGAATACTATCTTATCACCGCTTACCGTTTCAGTCGTTGCGGCCCTAGCAATGCTGACAGGCTCGCAAACATTTGCAGATGCTCAGTACGGTACTTATGGTGAAGAAACGGCGTTAACGCTTGCCCGCGACTATGCTGGCAGGTATACAGGATCTGACAAAGAAGTCCAAGCTGCTGATTATATGCAGCAGCGCATGACTATCGATGGCAGCAATAACCAAGTCAATCGCCAAACTTTCGATTTCGTAGCGCCTCGTGGTTTATTCAAAGGTGAGACGTTAACGAGCAATAACGTTGTCGTGACCCAAAAAGGTAGTGCTGATACCAACAGAACGCTGTTTGTCGGTGCACATTATGATTCTGCCGTCGCCTATCCAAATTATGAGAATTTAGAGGCGTTGGATGATAACGCTTCTGGATCTGGCGTTTTGACTGAGTTGACAAGAAACCTGACTGGTATTGAAACAGAGCATGACATTCAGTTTGTGGCATTTGGTGCAGAGGAGGGTGGTCTCAATGGTTCAAAGGCGTTTGTTGATCAGCTCACGGACGCAGAAAAAACGACCGCACTGGGTATGATTAACCTAGACAGTCTGATTACAGGCGACAAGATGTATGCCAACGCAGGGCGAAATGCTTACGATAATAACGGCAATGAAGTGGCTGCCAATGTAAGTTTGCGTGAAAATGCGCTGCGTATTGCTAAAGAGCTTGGTATTACAGTGGAGGTCAATCCAGCCATTATCGCACCAGGTAATACAGAACCATACGAGCCTTATGGCGTTGGGTGCTGTAGTGATCAGGAGTCTTTTGATAGTGTCATGCAGGTCGTCGGATTTGAGGCAACCAACTGGAGCCTCGGGCCTGACTATGATGGTTACACACAAACTGAAAACCCAGATATTCCAGGTGGCTATACGTGGCATGACCCTGCATTAGACAACGAGGAAGTACTCACGGCGGCCTTTGGTGCAGAACGACTATCACAAAGAATGCGCGACTACTCTCGTATCATCAGTAGATTGATTGTCGAGCAAACCAATGCTGATATCATCGCATCAGCCAAAAGTGCGCTCAATCTGCAAAACACGATGGGCTTAGCTTTACAGGACAATGCTACCGACTCGCACTCAGCGGTGCTTGAGCGCGCCAATGCTTTGGCATTGCATACTCTCGACGATGCGGAGCCTGTTAATTCTGAGTCGCGTACTCAGCTTTGGGTAGATGGCTCCCAAAGCTACGTGAATGCTGACGCCGCACAAGAAGGCACTCGTGCCAATATTGGTCTATATGGCGAATATATGGTACAGCCGAGCTGGCGTGTTGGCGCAGGTGTGCAAGCGGCCAATCAAAACAATAAAAGCGTAGAAAACGGTATTAAAAAAGACACAAGCTATGGTGTTCAAGCCTATTCTTTATTGGGCGGAAAAGACACAGCTTGGTGGAATACTACTTCTTTAAGTCTGTCTAAGCATGACTTGGACGTTAATAGAACCATCAGGCTCGATGGTAATGACGGCATCAACATTATCAACAATAGCGAACGCGGTAATGCCGATGCCGATGTGTTTAGCGCACACAATGAGCTTGGCTACAACTTTCTTATGCAAAAAAATATCGCTCATGGTGCCTTTTTGGGTCTCAATTACAGTGATACAGACATAGAGGGTTATACCAGTGGCAATGGTAATTCTCGTACTGCGCTCAAGATTGATGACACCTCTAGCGAGGCATGGGATTCAGAGCTTGGTTACCAGTTACAGTATGGTTTTAATTTGATGGGCACGCCTGCCAAGCTTCAAGGCAAAGTCGCCTATGTGCATGTGATCGAAGATGGTCTAATAGATAATTTATCGACCACGTCTTTAGCTGACGGTCGGACAAGAGAGGTTAGCATTACTCAAGCAGATAAAGACGACGACTATGGACGTTTTGAGCTGAGTGTGAGTAACAAGGTTCATAAAAACGTTTATGCGTATCTGAATGGCGATACCACCTTTGCACGTGACGATAAAGACAGCTCAGTACAACTAGGCTTGCAATATCAGTTTTAAATATCAATGTATGAATGTCATAATTTGTGAATATAAACCTGCGCTGCTCAATAATTGATTTATGAGCAGCGTTTTTTTCTTATATATTTTAATATACCAATTATAATGGCGTATTATTGGTTACCGCTATAATATTCAGCGGTGGTAATACCAATATGTGTTCCAAATATTATAATAATAGGGGTGACGTGTATGTTTGGCATTATAAAAGACTGGCGTGAACAGCGTATATTGGACAACAGCGAGTTTACCCATGCCGATTGGGTACAAGCGGCTGAGCATATTGTGATACTGGATAGATTAAACAATGACGAGATGACGCATCTGTTTGAGCTGGCGACTTTGTTTTTGGCTGATAAATCCATTACTGGTGCGCAAGGGTTTGAAATCACTAATGCTGTTAGGCAGTCTATTGCGCTGCAAGCCTGTTTGCCTATCTTAAACCTAAGCCTTGAATGGTACGCTGGCTGGTCATCTGTCATTATCTATCCGGGTTCATATAAAAGCGACAGCACCACTGTAGATGAATTTGGTATTGTCCATGAGGGCACTCAGCACCGTAGCGGGGAAGCATGGTTGCGCGGGCCTGTGATATTGTCATGGAAAGATGCCAAGCATTCAGGAGAGCGCGATGGTCACAATGTCGTGATTCATGAGTTTGTGCATAAACTTGATATGATGAATGGCCGCGCCAACGGTTTTCCACCGATGCAACCTGATATGGATCCTGCGCGATGGACTGAGATTATGGCGCGAGATTTTGAGGACTTTCAAACCCATCGCAAGTCAGGGCTAGATCGCTATGGAACGACCAATCCTGCTGAGTTTTTTGCGGTACTGAGTGAGGTTTTTTTTGAGACACCGCAAAAGCTAGTGGACGCGTATCCAGATATTTATGAGATTATGGTGAAATTCTTTAAGCAAACACCACTATGAATAAAGAGTACAGAACCTAAAGCCTTCAATACGGGCTGATCAATTGAAGGCTTTAGGATTGGGAAGCTGAGATGATTAACGCTATAAATGACGACATGTCAACAGTAGAGATCTATGAAAGTGCTGATGGAAAGGCGCAAGTAGATGTGCGTTTTGAGCAAGAGACCGTCTGGTTGTCACAAGCGCAAATGACCGAGTTATTTGGGCGTGACCAATCAGTGGTTTCTCGTCATATTGCCAATGCCATAAAAGATGAAGAAATCGCTGAAAAAAGCAATATGCAAAAAATGCATATTGCAAACTCAGACCGTCCGGTGACTTTTTATGACTTAGACGTGGTTATATCAGTCGGTTATCGCATTAAATCTCCTCAAGGTGTGCAATTTAGGCGTTGGGCAACACAGCGCTTACGTGAATACTTGGTACAAGGCTATACGCTCAATCAGCAGCGTTTCGATAAAAACTCTACCGAATTGCAACAAGCGCTAAAACTAATCAAGAAAACCGCACAAAGTCCCGAGCTTAACACCGACGAAGGACGCGGACTGGTTGAGATTATAAGTCGTTATACGCAGACATTTTTATGGTTACAGCGCTATGATGAAGGTCTACTGGATAGTCCTGCAGGGCAAGATGGTGGTATCTTACCCAGTACGACTGAGGCGATGGCAGCACTGACAAACTTGAAAGCGCAGCTGATAGATAGGGGTGAGGCGACTGAATTATTTGCTAAACCTCGTGGTGATGGTTTGGATAGTGTATTGGGTAATTTGCAACAAACTGTCTTTGGTGAGCCTGCGTACCCAACTATCGAGAGTAAAGCGGCACATCTACTATACTTTATGGTAAAAAACCATCCTTTTACTGATGGTAATAAACGCAGCGGCGCTTTTCTGTTCGTGGATTTTTTGCATCGTAACCACCGACTGCTGAATGATAAAGGTGACATGGTCATCAATAATACTGGGCTTGCAGCATTAACCTTATTGGTCGCTGAATCTGACCCCAATCAAAAAGAGACTTTGATTAAGCTGATTATGAATATGTTGTCGTTAGAAGGGTAATAAACAGGATTATTGTCAACAATCCTGTAGCATAAGTTGCAAAATATATCTTAGTATTTGAATATATTGTATTTATAATCAGATAGATCAGGCTGCCATTTTAAACGCGCCCTATAAAAGTGGTCAGTTAATCGTTTTTATATGCTCTAAACTGTCCACTGGTCATTAATGACAGCCACGAGATAACGCTTACCTTGATATTCCTCGAACACCAAACGCATCGCACGCCAATCCATACCGCTATATTTTTCACTGCCATTACTGTAAAACTCAACGAAGTCAGAATTTTGATATATTTTGTTTAAGTTGTTAATGCTATTGCCCATAGCTTTACTACTATTAATACTGATCGCTGCATTCTGATCAAATGCACTAGCAGCGACCCAATTGCTCAAATAGTCAGGTAGCGGCGTGATCAATAAATCACCCGTGCCATCTTTTTCACCCCACGTAAAGCGAATCTTTGACTGTTGTAGATACTGTGCATACTGCCCGCGACTAAAGACTTTGTCGGTCTCAGGACGTATATATGCATACATCGAGAACCGGACGCCACGTGTGGGATGAATATCATTGGCGATACTGGCATAGTCGCCATTAGCCAGTGCGTGCTGAATACGCAATGATTGCTGTTTAAGCGTTTGCTGACTGCTATCAGCATTGCTAGGCATTGATGAGCTACTGGTTGGTTGAGACACAATGGCTTCGCTAGACTCAGAAACGGACTGGCAACCAGTCACGGTCATAGTGAGCAATAAAAGGCTACTAGAAGCCAATGTCGCAGATTTTTTCTTAAAAAAAGCAGGTAATATCGTCATAAAATCATCCTTAACACGATTATCAGAGATAAAAAATCACTCAAAATTGTCATGAGAACAAATAAAAAAGTATCATAAGAGCGCTATGAAATGGTTCTTTTGGTAAGTAAACCTGAATGATACGATAATACAGCAGAGTCCAAATATGGGTATGATGTAATAGGTTGTAACACTTATAGAATAAAAGCTTGTAGAGAACATCATGCCAACATATAAATCACTCATATTTCTGCTAACCATAGGACTGATGCCTGTCGGTAGCGCTACAGCAGATGTGACAAAATCAGATCAGAAACAAGCTGTTATGGCTGCTATGAAGATTGCGACCATCACAAAGATGTATCAACAAGATGCTGATGACCAAGGGTTGAGCAATCCTGCTGTGCTACAGCAATATGCCAATGCTGATTTACAAGCAGCTATGAAGCTTGAACAAGATTATTTTGATAAAAATCAAACGTCCTGCAATATCGATTATGATGTGCTGTGGGATTCTCAAGATCCTGATTATATGCAAGACAAAAAGTTTTCGATGACTGAGCAAGGTTTGGTTCAGGTTAGCTTGGCGCAAGGCAGCGATATTTATTATGAGTTATCATGTGATGCTAATGATAAGCGTGCTGATTGCCAAGTCGCAGACGTAATCTTAGATGACGATGGTAAAACTTTGCGTAAGCATTTGCTTGAGACTTGTCGTTAGCAGTTAGCAGTTAGCAGTTAGCTGGAACTGACATCAAAAATGTCTAAGCTAAGACAGTTTTTAAGTATGGGATACTTACCTTCTAAGACCATTGGTTTGTTTTCGCATAATGTAACAGACGTTATGACAAAAAAGCCCGCTGCTAGACTTGTCCAAGCAGTGGGTTTTTTTTGCACGTAGTGAGGCGTCATAATGTCCATTATGCGAAATCAACCTCGCTTCCTAGGGTCTTTTCTTTTCCCTACAGTTGACATCTTTTGTCTACACAGCAGTCATAGTTCTTGAAGTGCAGCCTGTAGCGCCTGATAGCATCTTTTAGCTATCGGGTAGCGTTAAGGCATTAAGACAGCCCATCGATACTCTAGAGACTTTTCCAGCGCGATATGACAACGCCACTTCGGCAGCGGTGGATTATCGCGCGTTGCTGGGAGTCCACTATATTTAATGGTGGACTCTTTGCCGAGATTTCGGTATTTATCGGGCTTATAGCGTAGCCTGTAAGCCCTAAGTACATGATTTTAATGTAATTAAAATCACTTGCTTATAATGTCTTTACATAGTAAAGTATTTGTAATTACAAATAAGGTATTTATTATGAATTCACCAGACTTCTTATCACAGATCGATTCTTTAGTTAAAGACAGCTCTAAGGTAAACAAGCAAAAGGTTTCAGCTCCAAAGAAGACTAGAAAATCTACTAAAGAAGCTAATGTTACTTTCAATATGAGAATTAATGAGAGTCTTAGGAATCAGTTTCATGAGTTGTGTTATGAGAATGATACAACGATGAGTCGAGAGATTAAACGCTTTATACGTTCAGCGGTTGCTAATCAGGAATTGTAATTAAAAAGCGCAGCACCTAGCGACTGTAATCGTTTAGTGCTGCTAACCACAGTAGAACTACAACGGAGTTCAATATGGCTATTCAAGATGTTATCACTTTGTTAGGTAAGAAGGTCACGTTTTTACAGTATCCACGTTATCTAGGAGTGCCTAATGAGCTTCAGCTCATGGTCACGGGTCACGTAGAAGCAGTTATTATCCATCAGCATATGTTTGAGACTGAAATACTGGTCGATGGTGATTATTATTCGATGGCAACGTTAAAATTTATTGATTTATTACCAAATCCAATTGAAGTAAGTTAGTATATAAATATTCCTTAGTAACGACGTCAAAGCCCATGTATTTTATACGTGGGCTTTTTCTTTGAAGCCATTGGTTTGTTTTCGCATAATGTATATTATGTTAAATAGGTAGTTTGATACTTAGTGAGCTGACACTTATGCTTATATGAGACGATGATTTTTCAAACCATGAATAGATAATGTTTAACATGCCCTATTCTTTTTATCTACTAATGCGCCAACCTCTGAATTTGGCAAAGAAACCTTTCAATCTTTCAGAAAAGTTAAAAGCCTCTGACTCCAGCACTTCTTCAACATGATGGCGAGCTGCCAGTATCGGCTGCTGTACCAATCTTTCGTGATGATCAAAAGCCCGATCAAGACTGATACTCATGATAGATAAATTAGTCGGACGTGGTAGACAGCGATACACCTGACCCTTATTAATTAAATCAATGACCATATGAGCGTCTTTGAACTCAGTCAGCATCAGAACCATTAGATCTGGCTGGATGTTTTTTAGGGCATAAACGATGGGTGTAATATTTTCTTTATTCAGCGTCGAATCCGTAATAGTGACGCCAAAGCGTTTTTTTTGTAGTAACTTTGCGGCCTGTTCAAGGTTACTGGCCCAGCTCACGGTATAAGCGCTCTTAAAATGACTTTTTATTTGTTGATAGACGCTCTCATCGTCATCTAATACCAATATATTGCGATTGCTAACCGTGCCACTATCAGCATGGTTTTGAGTCGCATCCTTTTCCGTAGTATTTTGCGTTATTTCTTGGGTTTTCTGAGCAATTTCTGTGGCTTTATTAACGATTTTTTTAAGTTCATCATTTTGCCATGGCTTAGTGATATAGCGATAAATTTCGCCCTCATTCACAGAATCCATCACGGCATTTAGATCCGCATAACCGGTTAGCAAGATACGAATAGTATTTGGCGAAGCCGCTTTGATGTCACTCAATACTTCCGTACCTTGCTTATCTGGCATACGTTGGTCGCTGATGACCACTTGTACCTCATTCTGGCTGACATATTCCATCAGCTCAGTAGCATCGGTAGTAATAAATACGTCATGTGACTGGCGAAAATGCATTTTTAAGCTGCGCAAGATACGTGGCTCGTCATCAATAAAAGCAATTTTTGGTTTTTGCATGACGCTCTCTTTCAATAAGTGGCTGGAAGTCTCTTAACTTTCAAATAAGGCTTGCGAAGGTTTCTTTTCATGAGCGATAGACTGTATCGGTAGCATGAGGGTAAACGTCGTGCCCTCCCCAACTATTGAGCTAACCTCAATGCGTCCATCGTGTTGCTCCATAATTTGTGCCGTAATGGCCAATCCTAACCCTGTGCCATCGCCTGCTTTTTTGGTGGTAAAAAACGGCTCAAAGATATGATTTAAAACATCCTCTTTGATACCAGATCCATTGTCTATAATGCGTACCACAACATACTGCTGCGCCTTATCAACAGACGAGCTGACTTTTAATGTCCCTTTATGATCACTAGGTATGGCTTGGGCGGCATTATTAAATAGGTTCAATAGTACTTGGTTGATTTGCGAAGGATTACATTGAATCAGCGGCAGCTCGGCTAAATTGGTTTTGACGTCTAGCGTTTTTAAGTTATTGCGAGCCATAATCAACGAGGTATTGATACACTCATTGATATCGATATCTTTTACCTTAGATTCGTCAATTCGAGAAAAATCGCGCAAGCTGACGACCAGTTCAGCAATTTGATCAACACCATACAGTCCATCCTTAATCAGATTGGTCAAATCTTCACTGACTTCATCTTCTTTAATCTCGTCACAGCATTGTAGCGTTTGCTCTATCAGCTGTTTGACTTGCTCTTGGTTGATAGTTGGCGCTTTTAACGCCTGCAATAATTGATCGGTATGTTGTAGCAGCTCATCAAAACGAACAAGATTATCGCCGACCAGCTCCATGTTACTACGCACATAGCCCAGCGGCGTGTTGACCTCATGTGCCACGCCTGCCACCATTTGACCTAATGTAGCCATTTTTTCGGAGCGCACCAGATGCACTTGTGAGGCTTTTAACTCATCCATGGCTTGCTGTAAGTCTTGCGTACGGGCGGCGACTTGTTTTTCTAGATGAACATTGATTTCAGCAAGTGCGCCTTCATTTTCGACGACGCGGTCGATCAATTGATTGGTCTGTTCACTGATGATTTGAATTTCGCTGACATTTGAGTGTGGTAGTTTAAGCGCGCTTAATTGTTGATATTTTTTTTGCTCAATCAATGCGCCCATATCAGCCACTGCTAGTGCCATGTGCTTTAGTGGTCGCGTAAAGTAGCGACGGAACGCCCATGCGGTCAACAACAAGATAGGAATAAAACCCAGTAGCATGGTTTGAATCAGCTGGTTTGACAATGCATTTGCCACGCTCATCATGTCATTATTGGGCTTGACGATGACCATCTTCCAATAGGTAAACGGCATACGAAACACAAAGGCGGTGGCAGGCTGCTGCAACACAAAATCATTGGGCACAGCGATGGTCCCAATCAAGTGACTGTCTACCAAATTAAATGTTTGGTCAATATTTAATAGCAGTAATGCTGACAGTAACTTGGATTCTTGTTCGCCGATTTTATTCAGGTTAGTCGTACTCAAAATACTACGTGCCGCGAGCGTATAACGACCTTCATCTTTGGCAACGGCCTCATCGATGAGTGTTTGGTTAATATTATCTAGGCTGTCCGCAATAGGTGCAAAGGTAGGGTTTTTCTCGGCCAATTGATGCGCAGTTACCATCTCGCCTTGGGGGTTATCCTCAGTCACTTGCGTGACCATAGATTGATCAGGAAAGGTCAAAAATCGATTGTCCAAGTCTACCAAAAAGACATAACCACCCAGCTTATCTTGCCACTTTTTCATGGCGTCATCGAGGTTATCTAATAGCAGATTAAAACTCACTACCCCATCAAAAGCCTGATTGCGACTGTCATACAATGCCTTGGCACACGTCATCATCGGCTGATTGCTTTGCGGATCGACATAGGCACGGCTCCAGACACAGTGGTCATGGCGTGCGTACATCGCAGGAATGTACCACCACTCTCGATAATAGGGACTCGGCGTTTGGCGCACTTGATTATAATACTCTAACGGCTGCATGTTGCCTGAGTCATCACGCGCCCACACAAACGACTGGCGCTCTCGGTTTTGAGCATACATATTTGGATCAAACCACACGCCACCGCCCACAATCCGTTGATCGGTCTGTTGCATGAGATTGCCAAAGGTTTCTTTATAAAGGCGGTCTTCTTTTGGTAACCCGCCAGCCATCGCACTGGCTGCCTTTGCCAGTCCGTCGACGTGGCTGATATTTGCCATAATGCTATTAATGGCTTCGTTACCCGTTTCAACCACCGTCTCTGAGGTCATCTCCAGTATGCGAGGCTTAGCTTGGGTTTCGATGACCCAGTACACCATCAGGATAATTAGTAAAAAAGCCAACGCTAAAATAATCAGCATACGTGTGGAAATACTACCAAGCCGACCAGCAACACTCATAGATAAACCTTATATTGATGCGTCTACCAACATCAATGAATCACTTAATGAATAAAGACATCAGTGATACGCAACCACCATTTATAGTGGGCTCAAGGATACGATGCCGTCATGACAATATGATGACAAAAGTTTTGTTTTATCAGGTGTTAACCAGTAGCTTTTAATTTTAGCGACAACTGTGGTGATGTTAGGAGATACAATCCTGCCAGCATTTGTCTTTGCTAGTTGCTTAGTATAAATTAGGTAGGTGTGAACATTATTTTGCTTACTATTACTTTTCTTACTAGTGGTAAAATTATATTTTTGATAGAAGACAGTTACTTATATTTAATTATCTAAATACTTCATTAACCACGCCAAAAAATCATCGCTAGTTGTTGATACATTGAGTCTTAGATGAGTTGAAGCACTTGCATCTGGATAAAACAATTGCCCCGGTGCGACCAGCCAGCCTTCTTTGTAGGCATCTAGTGCCAGCTGGCTCGTATCTTGCCCCGTGTCTACCCAAACAAAGAGACCTGCTTGTGTATGTTCAGGGTAGATAAGGCCTATCTTTGGTAATGCTTGGCGCATTCTTTCATGAGCGCTATATAAATGCTGCTGCACTTTTTTAATCTGTCGATGATACTCACCATGCGTCCATAAATGATGACAAACTCGTTCACCAAATTCTGGCGTGTTTGAATTACTCAAGGTTTTCATACGTAATACATCATCGATATAGTTATCAGGACAGACTAACATGCCGACTCGCCAGCCGGACGCCATCGACTTTGAAAACCCTGTCGCATAAAAAACCCGTTCAAACTGGTCAAGACTGGCATAACGCAGCACTTGGCCACCCGGTACGAATGCAGCGTATAAATCATCTTCAAAAATATAAGCATCGTACTCATGAATAAGATTGAGTACTTGGTGCGCGCGCGCAGGATGTAGATTATAAGAAGTCGGATTATGTAGCACACTGTTGGTTAAATATAGCTTAGGACGATGCGTGGCAAATAGCTTTTGCATGTGCTCGATATTAGGCCCTTGATGGTCACGTTCTACAGAGACGACGTTTAAGCCCTGTTGTTGCAGGCAACTTGATAGCCAATACCAGCCCGGCCCATCAACGACCACTGTATCCCCAGCTTGAGTAAGAAGCCGCGCCACCATGGTCACGGCTTGCGACACTCCTGCTGTAGTAATTACATGGTCGGCATTAGTTTGCATGCCTAGCGTATGTAGGTGTTGAACCAGCTGCTGACGTAGCGGTAGATAGCCGTGAACATTGCCATAATCATAGATAAAGCTATCGGCTTGCTGAGTGACCTGCCGTATGGCCCATTCCATCTTATCATTACGTATCCAGTCTCTCGGTAATGTTCCCACTCCTGGCGAGCGATGATGTGGAATATCACTAAAGACCTGCTGTACCAGCCAGCGCGTATCTATTACTGGGTGCTTAACGACCACTCTTTTATCATTATTTGGCTGGACTACTTGTGCTTGCGTATTGACATAATAGCCCGAGCTGGGCTTAGCGATTAGCACACTGGTAGCCACCAATTGCTCATAAGCTTGTACCACCGTAAAGGTTGATATATTTAATAGTTTCGCTAACTTTCGCACCGATGGTACGCGTTGGTTGGGCAAGTAAATCTGCCAGTCAATACGCTGCTGTAGCCATTCAGCGACGGCGGCAGTTTTGGTTAAATTGGGATTGAGTGTATAGGTTTCGACCATAATGAAGGACGCCTATTTTTATATGAGGTTTATGAATAAAAGAAGTGTCATGCTGAGAATAACTATACACTTTGTTCACCATTAGTGAAACTGTATCGGGTCTGTTATGGACATTTAAACTATAGTTGAGTGCATCAACAACGAATAATCATTATTTAGGATAATCCTATGACCCCAATCCACATTGCCTTAGCCGTATTGGTTACCTTTATATGGGGCGTGAACTTTACCTTTATTGCATGGGCGCTTGAAAGCTTTCCACCATTAATGCTCACTGCCCTACGCTTTTTCTTTACAGCTGTGCCCCTGGTACTTTTTCTCAAGCCGCCTAAATTCAACCGTACGCTATTTATTTATGCGATCGGCACCTTTGTCATGCAGTATGCTTTTGTATTCACCGCCATGCATTTGGGTTCATCAGCAGGATTAACGGCGTTATTGCTACAAGTTCAGATCTTTATTACCGTATTACTGGCTTTTGTCATACTGGATGAAGCCGTGAGTCGCATGCAGATCATCGGTATGGTAGTCGGTGTGCTAGGACTGGGTGTGATTGCGCTTAACCTTGGTGGTGATATGCCCTTGGTTAGCTTCATCTGTATCTTGATTGCGGCCATAGGCTGGAGCTTTGGCAATATTGCTTCAAAACAAGCCTCAACGCAGCAGAGTACCAGTAATATTTCTACTGCCTTGCCTGTCAATAGCAACAATAAAACTTCAAATAAGACATCGGCACTTTCTGCGCTAGCACTGGTGGTATGGGGCGGTCTGATCGCCTGTGTGATTTTGACGTTATCTTCTCTACTATTCGAAACCGAAGCATGGCAGTTAGCGACGTTCACGCAAGCATCGCTCAAGTCTTGGCTATCGCTTGGTTTTATAGTCTATATCTCAACCCTGATTGGCTTTGGACTGTGGGCACATCTGCTGGCGCAAAATACCGCCTCAAAGGTTATGCCCTTTGCTCTACTGGTGCCCATATTCGGTATGGCGACCTCTGTGTTGTTCACAGGAGAGGTGGTGACATGGTGGAAAATGCTGGCTATGATGCTCATTTTATCTGGATTGATATTGGCAAATATGAAGATAGGACTGGGAAGGAAGGCTGTTCTTACTTAGTAGTGGATGAGGATAACGCAGTCCATTTATATGACTATCAACTGAATTGAAGACGCGCCCTAGTAAATGGCATGGCAATGAATAGACATCTAAACACTATATTTTAACTGCATTTTACCTGTCTCTTTTGACCACACGCTTTAATGATGCCGGATACTGTTTAAGTAGAGACGCAGGACGTATAGGACGGACGGTTAAATTACCACCACAATTAGGACAATAGTTATTTAAAACATTAGCCGCACAAGAGGTGCAAAACGTACATTCAAAACTACAGATCATCGCATTTGTAGCATTAGGCGGCAGGTCTTTATCACAGCATTCACAATTGGGTCTTAGCTCAAGCATATTATCTTCCATTTACAGTAGTAGTATTAAATAATATCAAATAGAGAGACTTTATTTCATTTTTATCACCATTTTTAAAATGAGGACACGCCCTAAATAAAAAAGCCTTCCATACTATCAAACAATTAGTATGAAAGGCTTTTGAGTACTTATTATTCAATAATCAACGGTGTAGCTTAAGCCATAGGTGGTGCCTGATGCCGGTAAGCGGTTCAGGTCTCCGTAAGTGGTTTGATGATAGACCGTTAGATAGTCTTTATTCAGTAGGTTATAAACCCCATAATCTACTCGGCCTACTGGCATTTTTACTTGTCCCAATACATCAAGTGTCATATAGCCGGTGACAGGCAAGGCACTAGAGTCAGGGTCTTTTTGTTGATCTTTAAAGGCTTCATCATCGCCGCCTATCGCTAATGCCTGCAAGCGGACATTGCTGCCTTCATCAAAGTTGTATTGCGCAAATGCAGTACCTTTGAGCGGTGTTAGACGTACTGCATCTAGCTCTAACCAATCACCATCTTTGTCATACTGACCACGGGTATAAGCGACACTACCGCCCACTTGCCATTTATCACTAATGTCGTGACTGAGCAACCCTTCAACACCATAAACACGCTCATCAGTATCGACCACTTCTACAGTATAGCTGTCAGTAAAACGTACGACTTTGTCTGATTCGTTATAAAAACCGCTCAAGCGCGCTGCGGTATCACCATGCTTGCCTTGCCAGCCAAACTCGTAGTTGTTAATCGCAATCGGCTGTACGTTGTCTGAGTTGACCACGAAACCTGCACGCACATCACGCAGCGCACGCTGGATATCCGCTGTGGTAAACCCTTGTGAAAAATTGGCAAATATCTGATCATTTGGGGTTAACTGATAGCTAGTACCGAGATTAAACAAGGTTTTGTCGTGGTCTGTATTGCCTTTTTCTACGTCGCCTGCTTGATAGTCAATGCCGTAAGCATCGCTTATGCTACTGATATCAGGGTTATTAAAATACTCTTCAAGCAGCTGCTCATAGATGGGCGTAAAAGCATCGGTTTCTGACTTAAGCTTTTGATAACGCACGCCAGCACTGGTATGCCATTTATCAGTGATGTCTACATCTGCATTGACAAAAGCGCCCCATTTATCGATGGTAGTATCTGGTCCACCGTTATAAGTAAGTCCATTGGTTTGGGCGCTTAAGCCATTACTGGCAAGAAACGTGTTTAGGTTTTGACCATAATAGGTCTGCTCGCTGTTTTCTCGTTCGAAATCAGCACCATAGCTAAACAGTGTCTTTTTTCCTGCGATTTCGGTTTCGGTTTGCATGGCTGCCCGCAAACCCATTACTTCGATATCAGCTTCTGACTGGGTTACAAATACTGCAGCACTGGTAAGCTTGTTCACGGTTTTTTCATCAGTCAAACCATTGGCCTGCCATACTTCAGCTGCTTGGGTTGCTGCGCTCTTGGCAGAAGGATAAAAACGGCCTTTTTCGTCTCGATAGTAGCCCGTCACACTTAAGCTTGAACCTGCAATATCGTCATTATTATAGTTCAAGTTCATTGAGGTCTTAGTGGTGTAAGGCTCGTTTTCTACGTCGGCACCATCGATGGCTTTTAAGGAAGGCTTTGCGCCAAACAACACTGCCAAACCATCACCATAGTCTGGGCCGTAGTCGGTGTTTTGCTCATCTTTATAGTAAGTCACTGCAAGGTCAAGACGTTGGCTGTCAGTGAGCTCTACACCTAAGCTACCATTAACACTTAGCGATTCGGTATCTTGTTGGTCCGTTTGGTTCACATCTGGGCTGATACGGTTGCCTTTGCTATCAAACTTGCCGCCTTTGCTATCGTAATCAACATCTAGACGACCATACACTCGCTCGCCGCCATATCCTAAGGTTTGTCCTACATGATAACCCAATGAGTCTGACTCAAAGCCACGACTGCTACTGACGCCGACTCTGGTTTGTCTGATGGGACCATAACCGACCAAAGATTTGGTCACGAGATTGATAAGACCACCTGCCGCGCCAGCACCATAGATACTGGTAGCGCCTGAGAGTACCTCTACCCGCTCAAGCTGTGCAGAATCAATACTATTTAACTCACGTGAGAGGCTACGTGAACTGCTCAATGGCACACCATTCAGCAAAAACTGTACTGGACGGCCGTGCATGGTAGTGCCATAGTTACTGGTTGAACCGCTACTGGCACCTAGGCTCGGAATCAGCTGCGCCAATATATCACCAGTGGTACGGTCACCCGTTGCCTGCATCTGAATCTCATTTTCAGTAATCACTTGCGTAACGGCTGGCATCTCGCTAATTTTTTGCGCCAGTGCCGTACCTGTTCTGGCCTTAGCAGTGACATTGATAGTGTCTAAAGTCACATTGGGAGCTTCAGTTGATGCCGAACTTGATGTTGAATTTGAGGCCAACGCTTCTGACGTAGCCGCATTGGCAGCAACGCCCGTAGCACTGACATCGGTTTGTGCATATAATTGCTGACTAATGCAAAGGGTAAGAACGGATAGAGCAACTTGATGATGGCTTTTCATATTTACTTCACTTAGTTGGATAGTCAAATAGTGGTATCAGTTATATTTAGCTAACAATACTGTGTGTACTAACTTTGTGAACGATATTGTAAATGATAATCGTTTTTATTTCTATATGTATTTATACTTTGTTAGTAAGTGCTTACTTATGATGATTCTGGGTTAGCTGAAAATATTTTTTTGATAACTTCACTAGGACACGCCCTAGCTCTCAAACAACTTATCTAACTGATTATTACGATACGCCTCAAAAAACATCTGAAACTTTATCTCATCTGCTTTGTGCTTTTTTTGGCAATCTAGTAATAGCTGCTGCGCTACATCAACAGATAATATAAATACGCCGTCATTATCCATAATGGCGATATCGCCTGAACGGATCGTCGTGGTCTGCTCACCAAAGCGATAGCAAATATCGGACGCCAGCGTGCCCTGTGCTTGGTTGCTCTTGAAGGTGGTCACAGCGCTGATACCCTGCGCAAATACAGGAAAACTTAGCTGCTGAATTTGTACCGAATCCGTTGCCTGCCCAATAATAATGACGGCTGACAGCTTCTCATAGATAGCCGCACAAGTGCGCAGTGCTCCCCAACATGCGGTGACGCCTAATACTTGAGCATCAATACATAACACATCATTGGGCGCTGCTTGAATCAATGCCTGATTGATCACATCCGTGTTGTCCGAGGTTAGTTGTACTGTTAACACTCGGCCGACTATGGTAGCCGTGCAAGGATTCAGAGCTTTGATATCTGGTAAATACCCTTCCCCAGTCAGATGACCAATGGTTGAGGTACCTATCTCTTTATAACTGTCTATAAGGTCGTGAATATCGATGTCATTCATTGTGTTCTCACTATCGTGCTTTTTAGCTTTTGCTTGTTTCTTGATAACTTTTGTCGCATCACTAAGTAGCTATTAGTTAAAAGGGTTAATTGGCTAGCGGCTTTTCTTAACACGCGTAAACGGATTGATCGTTTTGCTTTCTCCAGCTGGCATACTGCCATGAGGATCGGAGCCACATGCAATCACAGGCAATAGCAATGTTTTATGCGGATAATGTGAACTGTTCAATAGCTCATCACGGAGTATCTGACGCTGATCATCATCAAAATCGATAGTCACTAAGGATTCCTCGATACTTATCATTGCCTCGTGCCACAGCGCATCTTCATTAATATGATAGTGCTCAACCAATGACTCGATAATCGCTCGAATATTAACCAGTAGCCCTAACGACTGTAGATAAAATATCAGCGCTTGCGGCGTCTCTCGATATAGACGATTCTTAAAATCTGGTGGGCTCAGATATTCAGGATCTGCTATTTTCTGACGTGCCAGCCATGCTAGATGGATGCGTACGGAGTCATGGTCACGCAATAACAGACTGGTAAAACGATTGTCTTTTAATACAATAACAATATTTTGCCCATGCATCTCAGGCGCAAACCCTAGGCGTAAGCAGCGCAGCATCGTCCCCAAAAATACATCACAAAGATTTTTAAAACACGCTATCACAGCGAGTTTTTTATTCTGTGGCGAGCCTTCTTGAAAGCTGTCTTGAGCACTGTTTTGGCTACTATTAATGCTCTCCTGAACAATCCCGTCAAAAATGTGATGGCTGACACCTTGCTGATATACCAACATACCCAAGCTTGCCATCGGTAATAATCGAATCGTATCGTCACACAGATCTGCTGGTAATTGACGTAGCATCGCGCCTAAATGCGTGGGTTTTTCTTGATAAAAATAAGGATTGATAGCGCTTTTATCATGCAAATGAGGCGGAGACATGTAACCCCACCATAGGCGCTCATCCCATAACCGTAACTGTGCTGATAGTACAGGGTCTAACGTTCTTGCCTGCATCAATATGGCTTGGTTTTTTTCACCATTGATCAGCTTGAGGGCTGGCAAGTAGCGCTTTGAGTTTAGTGCATATACACCTATGGGCAGCTTAATGCTATTTGGTGTATCAGCATCAATTAACATACTGCGCATGGATGAGCTGGCATAAGTAATTAGCTCGTCAAACTTGAGGGAAATAACTGTGCCATTGGCAAGATCGTCGGCATACATCTCATCAATCACATGAATCATTTGCCAAGGGTGTACGGGCATCGCAATGTGCGTATCCGCTATGCCTTTGTCATCTAGCTCTCGCATCAACTTCTGCTGCTGCATAGTATCCAAAAGATATTTCGCTGGATTTTGCGTTGTTGTGTCTTGAACATGCTCTGCCACCATGACATGGCTGTTGGCGATGGCGACCCATACTAGCGTGATAGGCTGATTAAACTCTGCCATATAGCGTTTATACTCTTGTGAAGTAAAGTTCAACTTGCCTTTTGCTAATGGATGAAACGGACGATCCATCAGTGAAGCCCACTGCTCCACTGCAATCAAGGTTTGATGCCAATGCGGATTCTGACATACTGTAGTCGTGATGCTTGCCACTGCTGACTGTTGCTGCGCTATAAAAGAAGCCTCTAAGCTCTCTTTTAGCTTTAAGACACCGACGTCAGATAAGCTGGCACTATCCATCATTGATAAAAAGATATCTAACAAGTGCTGTGCTGAGCTTACTGGCTCTAGCAAAGCGCAGTCCACATGATGGCTATTATTGATATTACTATCAAGACTGGCATTCAAGTTGTTGTTCAGACTGTCATTGACACTGTGTATGACAGGCAAACAGGATTTAGATAGTCGCCATGGTGAAGAATAAGCAGGCTCGACCAGTAGCAATAACTGTCTATTTTGGTCAAGTTTTATCTCCATCAATGGGTTATCTTGGTCAAAGAAATCTCGATACTGCTGTGATAGCGACGCTATAAATTGATGCGCGTCTTGAGCTTGTGACGTTTGATAATTTGCCAAGTACTCAGCGGTGGTTGTCACTTGAATAAGGTGCTCATCCACCCACTGCTCTAATAGAAAGCACTCTACTAAATGACTAATCAACGACCATTGGATGGCCTCGATATCCGGTTCAGGGTTTGCATCAAGGGAGCTTTTTTTCACAGGGGTTTGCACAGGAAATAATGTATGCATCGTTTCACCCCCGACTTTTAAACAGTGGGTTATTGATGTATTTAATCGGGAATGCTTTATCTCCGAATAATCGGCGCTTAGCCAATGACTCAATGCGCGTTTGTTCAGCGAATACATCAAACAAGTCGAACCGTACTTGATGCTCTGGATGAGAGGTTTGATAGTCAGTCACGCAGTCAGCAACCTGTTGCCAAAACGCCACTTCAGAATAGTTATAATGCGTCTGCATAAAAATCGCAATATCTGACAACGCCACAAAGAATAAGCAAGCAACCGTCATATCACGAATGCCATCGGTATCTTCGGTCTCGATAAATGAGCCTCTATTCAAGGCAGCATGGGCAGGTGGCAAGCTATAAAAGTCTGGACGCAAGTGTTGTTGGGTCAAATGATTAGGTGAATAACGAACCCCGTCATGCAAGTCTTTTAATAATATTTTTACGGGATAGCCATCTTCATGTACCAAGACGATGTTTTGCGCATGGCATTCTAGTGCCACACCATAACCAAATAGGATATGCAATAAAGGGGTTACAGTAACCTTAATTAACTGCGCAATCCATGTTTCTACACCATATTTATCAAACCAAGGTGCTATCAGATGCGAGCCATCAGCATTGACATAGCTGACACCATTTAGCGGAAATGCTGTTTGACATTTTGATAGATACTGGTTTACGTTTTCTCGCCAAATCGCAGCTAGCCCGCCATACATATTTGGATGCTGATAGCCGCGCGAACGTAACGCCTCATGATCTAAACTAACGCCAACGGTCTCACCTAAAAACGCAATGGGTAATGCTTGGGCGGTCTTGTCGTCGGCAATCAGTTGATTTAGCCAGGTAGTGACAACAGCAGCATTCATCACGGTATGCTTTGCTAGTATTCGCGTGCTTGAGGTATTAATCAGGTGCATACTTAGCTTTAGGTAGGCTTTTTCATTAATAGTGTCGTTGTTACCATTGTCATCGCTATCACCAAGCATCGTCAATGAGCGAATAGACTGCTGAGCACGGTACTGATGACCTGCATCACCCAAATAGATAACCTCTTGCGTGGCAAGCAATGGTTGTAATACTTGAATTAAGGTGTTTTGCCATTGCCAAGGGTGCGCAGGTATTAGGCAATAGTCATTAGCCGTCTCATTTGCAATTACAAGTACTTCTATGAGTTTGGCATTGAGTGCAGAAAATTCATTCGCACCTACATAATCTTTTATCCATTCATTTATATCGATGCCGGTAGTGGTATTACTCACCAGTAGCTCTTTTTTGACCGCCAACCACACCACGCCGATGTTTTGATCAAACTCTGGGCCATAGTCATAGTTATCTTGCAAATCAAAACCAATACGAGACTTAAAACACGGATGATAAGGATGCCCTGCCGTCAAATAGCCTTCGAGTTGCTCATAAGTGAGCGTATCAATAGGCACAGGTATATTAGAAGCCAGTATCTGATATTGTGTTTCATTCACTAAGGTATGGCGCAGCTCTTTGATAAAGCTGTCTTTGAGCTCTGCACCTTCAATATTTAGCAAGATATCACTAATCACATGCTCAAGAATGGCGTCTTGGGCAACACTATTAACCACTCGCTGAACATTTGGCTCATTAAAACGGATGATGTCAAAACTGTAATGAATATAACCTTGCGCGGTATAACTGACATCATCACCTGCCTTGATAACAAAATTCAGCAGCGTCTCATTATCAGCACTGTCATGAGCGTTGTTCGCACTTTCAAATTCAAAATCAATAATATTTTCATATAACAATGCTTGTAGCAATTGCTTGATCACTCGTTGCTCAGCGCGTGCCATAATTTTAGAATCGACAGGCACTTGCCACGGTTTAGTCGCATAAGTTATATTTGCACTATTATTATTTTTGGTAGAGTTTGCTAGATTATTGGACATAGATATAAGCTTCCTGTCTGAAAATTGGATCAAATAAAAGTATGAATTTAGATACGTTTAAAGCGAATAATAATTATTTACGTTAATAAGTTAAAGTAAACCCCTATACGGGGTATTTATTTATGGGGATCGTGGTAATTTGCACGCTGAAGGAATCGTGAATAATAAAATCACCGCGATGACCACCAGTATTTCTTGGATCGCGCTTGCCATGCCGTCACTACTACCTGCTGCTAATAACTGCGCACTTCGACTGCCTATATAAAGGGTGGACAGCGTGATAAATATGGTAGAGATGATGCGGCGACTGATGTTATTAAGTGCGGCTCCCTCAGTGACTGCGTCTTTGGGTAAGCTGCTAAACCCAACGGTCGTGGTTGGCAGGTATGCTAGACCCACTCCGACACCGCGCATACTCATAATTAGCATTAATAGCCAAAGTGTGGGCTGATACAAGCACCATGCCAGCATCAAGGTAGACAGCGCACTAATCGCAATTCCTACGATGCCAATCCCTCTGGCACCTTGCTTATCTACCATCTTGCCAGCGTAATGCGTGGTGATACTGGCCACGAGGGTCGCGACCATTAGGACAACCCCTGTCCATAAAGCACTCTCGCCCATCACGTCTTGTATCAACACGGGTAATAACAAGAGACACAGCATCAAACCGACTGTTTGGCTAATGCTAATGATATTACTGTGCAAATAGGTCTTATTATTGAACAAGCGCACGTTCAATAACGGATAACGCTGACGCCGCTCGTATGCCCACCAAGCCATCGCGGACAGTAAAAATCCGACAGATAATAAACCCAACGTGGCTATCTTTAATAAGCCCTCACTGCTGAATAATCCACTAGTAAAATCTATTTTCAGCGTGCTCAGCCAAACCATCATAGCCATCAGCCAAATGAGCAAACTGACAAACCCGATGGTATCGAAAGGGCTCTTTTTTTCATATGAGCGCATGTCAGGTATTAACCACCACACCATCGCCATGACCGCCATACTAAGTGGTAACGTAATGGCAAACAGTGTCCACCACGCAAACTGCTCAACCAAGTAAGCACCGACCAAAGGGCCAAACGCTAATGACATCATAATAACAATGCCCCATAGCGCCATTACTCTACCGTGCTGCTTCTGCGGATAAATCTGATACAGCATACCAATAGACAGTGGGATAATCAGACCGCCACTCAGTCCTTGTATGGCTCTGGCAATGATGACAAAGCTCATACTAGACGCCAGCATGCCAATGACTGAGCCCAGCATAAATCCAAAAATTGCCGCCAAATAAACATGCTTAAAAGGAAACTTTTTGTTTAAGTAGCCACTCAGCATCAGCCCTACACTCATGGCCAAGACATAAGCATTTAGTACCCAGCCGCCCATCACAATGTCGACATCAAACACCGACATAAAAACAGGAATTGCTGGATTGAGCGCACTATTACTAAAACTCACCACCGTACCGCCGAGTAATAGTGTCAGTAATACCCGCTGTACCTGTTTGTCACTCAAGCCATTACTACTCTTAGAAGCTTCGTTTATAGGCGACTCATTGGTAAATGCCCTATTTATAGGAGCGTTGCTCATTAAGCAGTGGCACCATAGAAATTCAGATAACCTCTAGATTCGAGAAATTCATCGCGATTGCAAAAATATAATGAGGCGGTTTTTTCTGGCATCTCAATCAGACGTTGTACGCGATAAGCGAAGCTATCAGCAATCCATTGATACACTTCAACCTTACTATCCGGCTCGACCACGATTTTTTTGGCTTCAGTATGCTCAAATATAAACTTGCTGATCATCATGCCTGTTGGCTTTAGATAGCCCTTACCAACCACCGCTGGATCGCCAAGCAAAATATGCCAGCCCATGTCCGTCTCTTTGGCTTTGTAATAATGAGATAACCGGTCACGAGCTGTCTCATAAATCTCTGTATAACCAATCGGCTTATCATCACAAATTATAAGGTAGAGACGCTGATGATCATCGGCCAGCATTTTTTCAAAATGGGTTTTTAGCTGCGGCATTGGAAGATGGAGCTGCCACTGATCGACCACATGCTCGGCATGCATCCATTTATACAGCAATGGCATATCATCTGGGTATCTGACAGGTCGCAATGCAAACGTCTTTTGATAAGCTTCAATACTAAAAGTGTCAGGTAGGTTTTGGGTAATGGTCGGCATGACTTGCTCCTAATTATTATTTTTTTAGATGATTAATATTCTCTAATATCGTTTCTGTTAAATATGAGTCTTATAAAGCACTACGCGCCAAAATTTTGAAATACTTTTAAGGCATCGGTATCGTAAGTCTGCTCACCTGTTAGCTGATTGACGATACACCCTGCTCGATAGGCACCCAGCCCCAAGTCTGGTGCGCCAACGCCATGGGTGTGCACCTCTTGGTTTTGTACAAAAATCTTGCCATCAGTCGCGTTATATTTTTGATGTGTCAGTACATATTTCAGCACATAGTCTCGATCAATGATTGGCTGCTCAAACTCATCATGTGCGATGCTAGGCAGTATCGTGTTTAAACACTCAGGCAGACCGTAACGATAGCCTGTACCAGCAATCACACAGTCATATTCAGCAGTAAACGATTGATTCTGTTCACGCTGTCTACCTACCAGTTTTATAGTGTCTGTCGGCTCTGGCACTTCTAGCATTGTTGTCAGTGTCGCTTCAATTACTTCACAGTTAGACAGCAACGTCGAATGCAGATCTTGATTGGTAATACTGCGCTCATAGAGACGATGATATATACCCTTTATGGTCTCAAAGCCCATACCTTTATAGAGCAGATCTTGCTTGGCAGTGACTTGCGGTTTGGTTGCTGAGTCTAAATGATAAAAGTAATCTGTATAAGCTGGGCTAAAATGCTCCAAGCCTAATGGTGAGTATTCCATTGGAAAGAAGCCTGCCGAGCGAGTCATCCAATCTAACTGAAACTTAGGATCGTCATCAGTACTATCATCGCCATCAAACTGCTGATCAAACAGCGTTCGATACACCTCTGCTGAGGACTGCCCAGATCCCAATACCAACACTTTAGTCAGCTTGTTGTCTGTCTTGGTGCTATTCAGATCAAGGCTACTAGCATTGAGGCTATCCAAGTCAAAATTGTCTGCAAAATGGGCGGTATGCATACAGCGGTTAGGCGCTTGTTTGGCAATGTCTTGCAGCGATGGTGGTAGCGTGGCCTGTGTGCCCGTTCCTATAACTAAATTTTTAGCATGATAGGTGTTTTGCATGCCCTGCTCACAGACGGTCACCACAAATCCATCATTATTGTCGTCAAACGCCACGTCTATCACTGCCGCATCAAAATTCAGACTATCCAGCTGCTCTGCTACCCATTGGCAATAATGATTGTATTCTTTACGATAAATTTTAAACTCTTCTAAAAAGTAAAACTTGAGCAATCGGTGCTGAGTATGCAAATAATTCAAAAAGGAATACGGACTGGTTGGGTCTATCATCGTCACCAAGTCTGCCATAAAGGGCACTTGTAGTGTGGTGTTTGGCAATATCATACCTTTATGCCAGTTAAACTCAGCTTTTTGCTCAAAAAACTTGGCGGTTACGTCGGTCTTTGTCAGTAATGCCGCCAAACTTAAGTTAAACGGCCCTACGCCAATTCCAATAATATCTAACACGGTCGCCCCTTAGTGATCTGGTGGTCACGTTAATTCTGGTGCTAGGGTGTGTCCTCACTTTAAAAATGGTGATAAAAATGAGATAAATCGCAGTCAAACAAGGAAAATAGCGCAGATAATATCGAGATATTAGTCAGCTATTTGACGCCATTTGGCAAGATTTAGCCATTTTTAACCCATTTAGATAACTATCGATTGAATTGAGGACATGCCCTAATTCTTGTTGAACCCTAACTTCTATCGTGTGCTTATCTTTGCTGCCTCAATATGATGTGCTACGTCATCATAGGGTTTGGGATATCGACATAAATAGACTGGGTCTCAACAGGTGCGGTCAGCTCATCGAGTGCATAGAGTCTGGTGAGTAGATTGCCCTTGAACGGCAATGTAGGGCTACGCAACAACAAGTCAAATAACGAACGATGCGGGTATTGCTGCTCTAGCGCCATTAGACAGGCTTTAAACGTCGTGATTAATGCTTCCTCACTCACAAGCTGGGTACGAGCAATAGCAGTGATAAGACCAAATATACTGTTACCAACTAAATAATAAGCAAATCTTGAGTCGGCAAAGTCTTCTGGAATGACGCACTCTCCTTCGCTAATCAGCTCGGGATAAGCGTCAATGAGCGGCGTGGCATACTCTGCAATATAACCAAACCCTTGATTGTCTCTGGCCCAAAACTTAGTAGGATAGCCGTCTTTTAGCTCGATCAGACTGTTTTGCTGATGTACCTCAAAACCAATACCATGCTGATAATACATATGAATAAGCGGTATAAAACCAACTTGTAAATAAGTGTCAAACCATTGGACAGCCACCTGTTCTAAAGGTTCATCTGTCCGTTTATGGATAGACTTAAACAGTGTCTCTAAACGATTGGTGAGACGGGTTGGATGGTCTTGGCTTAAGCTGGCAAGATTGGTGACTTGCGTATCCTCTGTAAAAGGGTTGTCACGTAAGATACAAATAGTCTCATCAATGATTTTTCCGTCGACACGTAAGGCAATCCAAGCAGGATCATTCAATACCGCAATTGTAGGGTACTCGGTTTTGAGCTGAGTACCATAGTCGCTACGCCAGATTCGGCAGGCATGCATACCGCGTTTGCATTCTTTGGGCAGGTTAATCCGCACAGAATTGGTAATCGCTACAGACAACGACAGTTTAAACATCCAAGGCGCATCAAAGGCCGCTAGCGTGCGTACTGATGTCGTTGGGTGCAGATACCAACCGAGCTCGCCCAAGTCGAACAATTGACCTTGTTCTAGCAGCTTTTGATACCACGGCTGCTGCTGCAAAAACCTTGCTTGCCAAGGGTGCAGTGGCAACAGCTTATAGTCTGGATGCTCATCGACAAGTTGCTGTTGATAGCCACTCATATCAGCTTGTAGCTTTGATTTGAGCGCTGTGGTAATACTCTCGCCATCTACGAATTCTTCTGTAATGCAGCTGGGGTGCACTAGCCAATAATGCAGCTGGGTTTTGCTACTGGTCTCGGGCGCATACTTCGCCCATTCGGCACCATAAAAACCAGCACGGCCTTTAGGTGTAGGGTGCATAGCATGACCGTAAATAAGGTTTTGTTCGGTCTGAATAAAGTCTTGCTGATAGTCAACGATGTCATCAATCTCATCATTGCGATGCTCTAAAATAATCTGTAGCCCCTCATAACTCTCAATCCAGCGCTTTAATACGCCATTGGCATCTAGCGTCGCTTTGTCTTTATAACGATGTACAATGTCTTCAATAATCAAAGACGCCAGGCTCATAGCAGAGGACTTTATCCATCGGCTGTTTTGCAAAGGGTCGTCCAGTTGCGTGTCTAGTTTCGAGTCTGATCGTATGCTTACCTGCTTATTCAATATAAGCGGCGTGCCCGCCAAACGATGCTGACCCAATTGGCTCACTCTATCGACAGGTACGACCATTACCGTGTTCGAAGGTAATAGCATTAGCACTAATAGAGGCTTGTTTTGTGAGGCCTGCTTCTGTATATCATCCTGCTGCTCTACGGCAATAATATCGCCGTGCCCAGTCTCAAAACAGTAAGCATTGATTAGATTTTGTAGTGTAAGTCGATCAAGCGTTTTATGCTGCATCATGTTATTTCTTCCCATCAACGTTCAGGTTGTCAGAATTAAGTCGGTTAAGACCAGCAATAGCCATCTGCTCAATGATGTCTGCAATATCATTGATTTGGGTATTGGGATTTAGAATGGTGAATTTAAGGCAAAGGCGCTGCTCAAACTGGGTGGTGGCCACATTGGCAATATTATTGATCAATAACGCTTGTGCAATGTGGCGATTGAGCTGTGCGAGTTGGTCATCAGATAGCTCGGTATCTTTAGGTATAAAGTAAAACAAAACACTGCTGATAATAGGCTCATGTACCAGTACAAAATTTTCATTTGCATCAATCAGCTGTGCCGCCTGATTGGCGGTATCCAGACAGCTATCAATCAAGGCTGCATAGTCATCCGTTCCCAGTAAGTCCAGCGCCATCCACAGTTTCAATGCATCGAAACGGCGTGTGGTCTGTAAAGAGTACGTGACCAAGTTTGGGATATTGTCTTGTTCGTCATCAGCAGAGTTTAGATACTCACTATGATGGCGAATGCTCTCGAAATTTCGATTGTCTCGTAAGAGAAAAGCACCGCAGCTGATCGGTAAGAAGAAATGTTTGTGAAAGTCCAAGGTGATAGAGTCAGCTTGATTCAGCCCCTTAATCAAGTGTCGATAGCGCTGTGATAGTAGCAATGCCCCGCCCCATGCTGCATCGACATGTAGCCATATGTTTTCATCACGGCAAATTTTGCCAATAGCAGTTAGAGGGTCAATCGCACCTAAGTCGGTGGTGCCAGCCGTTGCAATGATAGCCATCACATTGCAAGCGCCTAGCTTATCTATCTGATGTTGTAAGTCAGATATCAGCATGGCACCTGATGCATCAGTCGCTACTTTGATGACGGATTTCTGACCCAAACCCAATAGTGCCGCGTTTTTTTCAATAGAAAAGTGCGCCTGGTCTGAGCACAAAATTTTGCCAACAGACTGACCCACCAGGCCGTCCTTTTGCACATCAACGCCCTTAGCCTTATAGAATTGATTGCGTGCCAGCAGTAAACCCATCAGATTACTTTGCGTACCACCACTGGTAAAGACACCACCAGCGTTACTGCCTGTTTGGGTATCAATAGTATTGTCGAACCCACAACGTTCACATAACCAATGAATGAGATCTTTTTCGATATAGGTCGCGGCTGGGCTTTGATTCCACGAGTCCATACTTTGGTTAGTAGCCGCGATAATCATCTCAGCAATCTGACCGATGACCAGTGTGGGCGGATGCAAATGAGCTAAGCAATTCGCATTGGCCGTCGACACACAACTGGGCAAAAACTTACTTTGAATATCAGCGAGTATCGTGTCGATGTCTCGGCCTTGCTCACGGATGCTAAAGGCATTGGTCGCTTGCACTTGTTGCGGTGTGCCGCCCAAATACACGTTATTGTCGTCTAGCCACTGTTTTATGACAGCGCTGGTTTTTTGCATATGCGTGACATATTGCTCACTGGTTTGCTGGTTTAATAAATGCAAAATATCCTCACTTGTTTATTCTACGATGGTATAAATCGCAAATAAGTGACTTATTATTAGAGTCGTTATTAGAGTTGTTATCAGATTTTTTTATAAACGTGTGAATCATACTAAGGCGCTGGCAAGACTATTGATTGTCTTCTAGCGCCATATCAAGCCTTTGCAAGACTTGCTGCAGCTCATCTTTGGTTATATTGAGGGGCGGCAATAATCGCAGTACTGTGCCACCGCGCCCGCCCTTTTCAATCACCAATCCATGTTTGAAACACGCTTGTTGGATTTTGGCAGCCACCTCACTGTCTGCTGGATAGCTACCGTCATTTTGCTTAGGTAGGCTGGGATTGATAATTTCTATACCAATCATGAGACCACGTCCTCTGACTTGGCCCATTTGTGGATAGCGCTGTTGGCGTATTTTTAGCTGCGCCATAAACCACGTGCCTATTTCTAAAACATAGTCAGCAACGTTGTTGTCTTTTAAGTAATTGAGGGTAGCAAGGCCAGTCGCCATCGCCAATTGATTGCCTCTAAATGTGCCAGAATGATTGCCTGCCTGCCATACATCGTATTGTTTTTTGATACCCAATACCGCAAGTGGCAGCCCACCACCGATTGCTTTTGACATCACAATCATGTCGGGATCGATATCCGCATATTGATAAGCGAACCAACGTCCTGTACGGCAGAATCCTGTTTGCACTTCATCGATAATCAGCATAATGCCAAGCTCTTTTGTCACTCGGCGCACATGCTTCAGCCACTCTATCGGCGCAGGGTTAACGCCGCCTTCCCCTTGTATAACTTCTAAAATGACCGCTGCTGGTTTCACCACACCGCTCTCTACATCTTTTAAGAAGTTTTCAAAGTAGCTCATATGGGCATGGATGCTTTGCTCAAAAGGCAAGCCAAATGCGCAGCGATACATATTGGGATAAGGCAAGAACTGTACCGAGCCCATCAGTCCTTCGATGCCTTGTTTAGGTGCCAAGTTTCCTGTCACCGCCAGCGCGCCATGCGTCATGCCATGATAGCCACCGCTAAAGCTGACAACACCTGAACGACCAGTGACTTGCTTGGCCAGTTTAATAGCCGCTTCTACCGCATCAGCGCCTGTCGGCCCGCAAAACTGCAAGCAATACTCATCGCTATTGGTCGCGAGTAGCTTGTACATGAACTCGCTAAATTTGTCTTTTAACGGAGTGGTAATATCCAATGTATGCATCGGTAGGTTGCTGTCCAATAGCGCTTTGATGCTTTCTATGACTACGGGATGATTGTGTCCAAGTGCCAGCGTGCCAGCACCTGATAGGCAGTCGATATACTCATTACCTTCCACATCAGTAATCCACGCCCCTTTGGCTGATTGAATCGCAAAAGGTAGCTTACGTGGATAACTACGAACCTTTGATTCAAATTGTTCTTGACGATTTAAGTAGCATTCGTTATCACGTGATTCGTCTAATAAGATCGTGTCCATAGCTTCAGCCTTGTTATTGTCAGTAGTCTTGGATAAACATTCGAAAGTAAGGTTTGACGCTTACTTCTTAAAATAACGCTCATTATATTGAATGATAATGTAAATGATAATCATTATTATTAATGAGGCGTAGTATCTACTACCAATAACTGACTGTCAACCCAGTTTGCGAATTTTCTGTTGATAAAAATGACAAAGATAGCAGCTAGTGTGAATCTAAGAACGACAAATCAAGAGCTATTAATTAGGAACAATGCAGGCTACTACAAACTGTCGACTAATCAATGACACACAGCTCCCAAGTACAGATAGTTCTAGACTATCTGTGTTCACTTTTATCGTTAGTTAAGAACTATCTAAAAACAGCGGCTATCTACTGGCCGAGGCTGGCACCTTACGAATGAGCCATAAGAAATATCCACCACCGATAATGGCAGCAATCGTACCAGCAGGCAGCTCGTAAGGAAAAATAACATAACGGCCAATCCAATCCGCTATCACCATTACCCCTGCCCCTAAAAGTGCAGCTAGTGGCAATTGCCGTTCAAGCTTCACAGCTCCCAGTGAAGTAGCCAAATGTGGCACCATCAAACCAATAAAGCTCAACGGGCCAACGGCAAGCGTGCTAGCCGTACTAAGCGCTGCTACTAATGCCAATAATGACAAAGTCACTGGCGTAACTGCCACACCTAGATTACGCGCCACACCTGTACCTAGTCCAAGAACGCGCAAAGGCTTAATCAGCAGTAGGCTGAGCACAAATAAGATAGCAGCGATGCCAATGAGATACCATACCGTACTGGGCTGGGCGCTATAAGTTGTCCCTGACAGCCAGCTGAGCATCGCTTCTAGACGCGGATCTCCTGAGAGCTTGACCATATGCATCACCCCATCCATCATGGCGGCAATGCCTATGCCTACCAGTAATAAATAACCTGAGCTGACCCTGCGTGCTAGCCAAATAATCAATAGCAGCACAGCCATCGCACCTGACAATCCTGAGATTAATAGCGTCCCTGCTCCAGCGGATAGCCCTAAACTTGGTAATAATAAAAACCCTAAAATGACCCCAAGTGCGGCACCCGAACTGACACCCAATACCTCAGGACTGGCCATGGGGTTACGCGTTAAAGTTTGCAGTAGCACGCCTGCAACTGCCAACATCAAGCCTGTGGCCGCAGCGCTCAAACTACGAGGCAAGCGGTACTGCTGCGTGAGCGCCCAATCTGTACTAAGCCCCCAACCATTGATATCTTGTACAAAAAGACAAGCCAGCAGGATAAGGGCGAGCACCCCAACACCCCATCGCCAAAATGCAATGGATGTATGCTTACCCGCAAGCATAGGCGTCACTGTCTCTATCCGCTCGCGACGCTGACGCAAAATCAGCCAAATAATCAACGGTGCACCCAAGATACCTGTCATGGCACCAGCTGGAATCTGCATATCAAGTATCGGCTCAAGCAGTAACGCGACATTGCTAGTCAACAACAACAGCAGCGCCCCCAACCCAAAAGCAGTAGCCAAACGCTTACCAATAGCAGAGATGCCCAGCGCATTGACCAAACTTGCTGCACCAAGACCAATAAAACCAATCAAGCCAACTTCACTAATCACTAAAGCGGTCACAACGGCTACCACCAATACAACCAGTGCATGAATCCCATTAATAGGTACACCCAGACGTTTTGCCTGCGTGTCATCTAGACTCATAAGCGTTAATGGTTTTAGTAATGGCAGACATACGACCGCCATCAAAATGGCAGTGATGACTAGCGTGATACTGGTATGCCAGCTGCTTTGTACCAAAAATCCAGCCGCCCATGACAGCATGCCATTACTACGCTCAGCAAAAAACAGCACCAGTACATTGGCCACTGCGGCCAGCAAAATATTGACTACCAAACCGGCCAGTATCAAAATCAATGGATTAAATCGACTGGGTGCTGATAAGGCAAAGACCAGACCCATACTGATGATAGCCCCCACAAAGGCCACATAAATACCGCCATAAATAGCCAAGCTTGGCAAAAACAACGTGACGATAAGCATGGCCAACTGTGCACCCACGCCCACCCCTAGCGTCGTATCGGATGCTAAGGGGTTTTTTACCAATTGTTGTAGCAAAATACTGACCACACCTAATAGCCCGCCAGCCAACAACGCCACTACGCTGGTCGCCACGATATGTAGCTGTATCGCCATATTGGCAATATCCAATTGCGAGCTTGGTATAAGCAAATCACTCAGTGGGCGCGTCCACTGTTGATCTAGCAGCGCCCAACTACTCCATAACGACAAAGCCGCTAATCCGATTAGCATGGCCCATAGTCGCCAAGACATACTGGCAAACAAAGAAGTCTGGGAATTGGGTTGATTGGGTGGCTGACTCAGTGGTGATGACTGTTTTGATGACGTCAATGAAGATGGCAACGATAATGGTTTTGGAGTCGTTACGGTTTCAGAAGCTGATGTCATCGTATGAGCACTATCGGTGTTGTTATTGATATGATTGTTGTGAGTATTTATATTGGCGCTCATAGTAGATCCCCGCCTTTTAATGAAACGTCTGACAAGTTATTTGCTAGGCTGACCAATGACGACATACCGCCATAAATCCATACTGGAGGTAGCTCACCCACACAGCGGGTATTGCCATAACCTAAACGCTGCCAAATAAGGCTGTCATCAATTTCAGCTCTAGTGATTGGACTGAGTGGGTCAATAATTAATAAACAAGTCTCATCATCTAATTGCGCCAAATCTCCCATCCGTATCGGCACAAATCCCCAATTATTGCCTTTGCCCAATACCACAAGCTCTCTACCCATCTGCTCTAACGCAGGTTGAAATAAGCTGTTTGCCACATACATACGCATGTTATTAGCATCCGCAAACTGCACCACCGCAAACTTTTTGACTCTTGGATAACGCTGCTGCAATTGCTGACTGGCCAGCTGTATGTCTTTCTGACTTTGTACAATATAGTCTTCAGCCATCTTTGGGTTATCGATCAGCATGCCAAGCTTCCGCGTTGGTTCGGTATAGTCCGCCCACGTTGCCGTCTCTCCTTTTGCCGCTGACATCACAGACTCAGCAGGGACATCACCGTATAAATTACGCGCATGCTCATAAAAGTAATTGTCTATCACCATATCAACAGGCAATTGGGCGATTAGCTCAGCATTGGGCTGATAGCGGATGCCCAAATCTACGGTTGATGAGGGCAATTTAGGGCTTCCAACCCACCTATCCCAAACCCTTATATCACCTGTCGCAATTGGTGCATGCCCCATCGCTGTCAAAGTCGCCGCATTGCCCCAGTCAGGAGAGGCGATATTCATCCTATCGCTATCACTTTTTTCTGCTGCTGAGGTAATGCTTGATGGTAATTCATCGAGCTGATCGGTACTGTTTTGTGTGGACGTCTGGTTATTACAGGCCGTCAATATTAAGCACAATGAGAGCGCGAACCATTTCAGTGTTGTCATTACTGATACTGACGTAACTAGTGGACGTTTCGATAATTTATCTGTATAAAAAACGGGAGGCATAGAAGCGTATCTTTGTAGGCGAATTAAAAAGAAGGAGCAAAAACCAGACGTTAAGCGACTGCGACAGGCTGTCCAGTAATGGGGTGACTGAGCAGCTGCATATCGACATTAAAGATATTGCGTAGCACGGTAGGTTGCATGGTACTGGCGATATCGCCGTTGTGACATACCTGACCATTTTTCAGTGCTATGATTCGATCGGCATACTGCGCGGCCAAATTGATATCATGGATAATAATCACCACGCTCAAGCCTTGTTCATCCACCAAACGACGAATAAGCTGAATGACCTCAATTTGATAATGCATATCAAGCGCAGCAAGTGGTTCATCGAGCAACAAATACCGCGTATCTTGTGCCAGACACATGGCGAGCCAAGCACGAGCGCGCTCACCACCTGATAGCGTGGCAGTAATTCGATCAGCAAACGCTTCGGTTTGAGTCAATTTTAATGCTTGCGCGACTTTATCTTTATCTATTTGAGTTGGCTTTTGTAGCCATTTTTGATGTGGATAGCGCCCTAGCATGACCAGCTCGCGCACCGTAAATCCAGCCGCTTCTGGCAATTGCTGCGGTAGATATGCCATTTGCCGCGCCAACTCCTTGCTGCCGTAGTCATTGATGCTGCGCTCGTCTAATGTGACATCACCACTACTACTTGCCATCTCGCCTGCCAATGCTTTAATCAAAGTTGATTTGCCAGAGCCATTATGCCCAACCAGAGCCACCAGTTGATTGGTATCAATCTCACAAGTCACGTTGTCTAATAGAGTATTTCCTTGACGGCTGATAGTCAGCTGGTTTGCACGTAGCATATAAGCACTCATTGTTGATAAAAGTAATATGTCATAAGAATTATGGTGTATCGATCATTGGTTATAGACCAATTTTTGGAGACCAAACCACAATAAGAATTGATTTTACTCGTAAATGATAACAAAAACAATTATCATTAACTAAAAACTCATTCACTTTAATTTCAACGCTTCGTTGATTGCGAGTATTTATATGACTAACCAGCTTTTAGCTACTACAGAAAACACCAACAACCAAAACAGCCAATACACCTCATTAAATGACCATGAAATAGCAAGTGTGGTCGCTCATATTAATGAAGAGCACCTCGACGAACTACTTGGATTCTTGAGTGTGTTTACCTCATTATCTACCGCCGAATTGGATCTGGTCGACGCACAGATAACCGATATTTACGCTGAAGGCATTACAATACAAACTCGTCAAAAAAACTCAAAGTATCAACCGACTAACGCTAAAGACAACCTACTCCATGACCAGATTTTTTTTATTAATTTTGCCACGCCTATCTCGCAGCTTGATGATTTACAAGCCCAATATATTTTGTTGAAACAAAGAGCAGATAAAAAACTGGGCAAAAAAACCATCAAACTGACCAAGCAAGTATTTGATGTGCAAAACAGTTATAACGTCAGCAAAAACATGCTGCGTCTTGAATTGAGCATGCCGTCATTAAGTGATTCTAAAGGCGAAAAAAACTCGACGTCAGTACCTATCAACGAAGCAGGTTACGCGTACTTGTTTGATTTAGAGCACAATGTAACAACGAATGCATTGATGACTGACAGCATTGATGGCAATGAAGCTGATGACAATGCGGTTAATGACAGTGAAAAAAATAACGTATGCCCTACTCGTCCTCACTGCTATTACACTTTAAGAAAAGCATGGCAAGCTGATGATGAGATAAGAGTTTGGGTCGATGTTTTTTTGCATGGGGATACGCCGGGCGGCAACTGGGCAGCAGCACTAAAAACAGGCGAGACCGTTGTCACAAAACGAGAGTTTCCAGAAAAGGTAGAGCACTTGCGAGATGGTCAAGCGGTATTGATTGTTGATGAAACATCGATGCCAACGGCAGCACGACTGCTGGAGTTATGGAGCAACCCTAAGCCACCATTAATCATTTGTGTGACGCAAGATGCAGGCGATCAAAGTTATTTTGATACGGTAAAAATGCGCAGCAGCCTTGATAGCACTGGTAATGACAACAGTAGCATTAGCATTGATAATAAAATTGATTGCGACACTGAAACCCACGGCAATGACCACTTTACCGTATTGCCTATAGTAACCAATCAACCAAACTCAGGATCAGATTTAGCAACGCTGATTGACAGTACACTAGGTGATTATTTAACTGACAATCCTCTACAGATTGATAAAGTTTGGGGCGCACTAGAAGCGAATACTACCAAAGCACTGCGCCCATTGTTGAGAGAGCGACTAGAACTCAGTCGTACCGATGTTGTGGTAAAAGTATATTGGCGTCACGATTAGTTTGCATAAATGACGTTATGTCTCTGACAATACCGGAGCGCTTTATTTTGATAGAAGGGGTCATAATAACTTTGTGCTATTACTCTGTGCTTTGCACCATCAAAAAGTGTTTCAGATTAGAGAGTCACTTATTAGAAAAGCATTTATTAGAGAGTCATTTAGTGGTCTTTTAAATATCTCTTGTTCCCACTGAGCTATTTAAATCTAACGCATTGAATTTGATGCCGTCCAAATTTGCACAGAACAGTACTATGACCCTGATTAAGTGATTCTGTGCAAGTACAGGAGCATGCGTTTTTACCTAAAGGCCCTCAAATCCTCTTTTATCGAATGCAAACCTTGATAGGCTTCTCCATATTTATGGTGCTCACCACTCACTAATCGCCCGCACGCCAATTGAGATATAGCTTAGTCACTCTATCTCCACTATACTAGATTCATCCCCAAGTGAACCTTGGGGATAATTAAGACTTAAGTTACTAGAATAAATGTATTTATTCAGATATCTGACGATAATTAGTGTCCACACCAGTGTCCAATGATCTTTGTAATTTATACATAGCAGGACTTTCAGTAGTCATCATTGTTTTAGAAACTATACTCTCAAGCTATCTACAAATATTTTGGACACATTCCACCTGCAACATTTACGGATATACATAATGGCTGTCAATACTATAAACGATATTAATAAACTTGAATGCCGAGATAAAGATTATTCAATCAGTATTTCAGGCACTTCTGGTCTAAGTGTTCGTATTTACCCAAATGGCAAAAAAGAATATTACCTTCGTTATTCGCATCCACATATCGACGGCAAACGACCTAGAATGATGCTTGGTAAGGTTGATGATATTAGCTTGTATGAGGTTAAGCATAAAGCCGAGTCCATACTCAATCTAGTCTCAAAAGGCTCTGACCCCAAGGCCATACAGCAACAAGAACAAGTTAATAAGTATGCTCATCTAAAAAACGCCACGTTTGCTGAGGTTGCACAGGCTTGGAGAGACCACAAGATAGGGAGTCGTCATCATAGTAAGGCTAAAAAGCCCTCGTTTAGTGAGTCGACCCTCAAGTTTTGGGATTTGTGTCTAGGATATATGTGTCGTGAGATTGGCGACCTAAAAATGAATGATATCACTAGCGAGATTATTTTGGGTGTATGCGAGGCCATTCAAAACAATGAAAACCAAGCCACCTTTGTTGGTGCAAGTACCCGACTTTATACTGAAAAAGTATTTTCGTTCGCAGTAGCGCGAGGATTATGTGACAAAAATGTGGCGATGGACACGCGCGGCGAGCTTGCCCCAGCCAATTCAGGCAATCATTTACCAGCCATTACTAAGCCTGATAAGTTTGCAATATTGTTACGAGACATGGGTTCATTCAAAGGCGCAAGTGCCATTACGATAGAGGCAATGAATCTGCTGCCTTATGTGTTTGTGCGTAGTATCGATTTGCGATCTATGCGCTGGCAGGATATAGACTGGGACAATAAGCTATGGGCGTTCTCCCCTACCAAGGGCGAAGGTCGTGAGGACATGGTGTCGCACTTAGTTGTACCATTAGCGACACAAGTAATTGCACGTCTAAAAAACATACGGTCAATCACAGGTCATAAAGAGTACGTATTTGCATCGATGCGCGCCTCAAGCAATTCATATATTAGCAAAGCAACCCTAGTACAGATATTTCATCGGCTTGGATATAAAGATGTGCAATGCGCTCATGGGTTTCGGGCATCAGCCAAAACCTTACTGATGGAGCAACCCGAACTGCGCTATTCGGACATTGTGACAGAGTTGCAGCTGGGCCATAGAATCAAAGACACGCATGGCGGTGCTTATAACCGGCTTGATGAGATCGATACCAGAGTGCAAATGATGCAGGATTGGGCCAATTATATAGATGGGCTGCGGAATCATAAATCAAGTATAAACTTTAGCAAAACATGACAGAACGTATCTGTACGACCTATATGCACACTTAAAAAGCATTGAATAATCTCGATAATCACCGCATCCTCCTCAATACCTTACTAACGAATTTTTATGGCAAACTGACCACCAAAAAATGGGCGACGATAACTAAGTGTTCGGCTGATACCGTATTAAAAGACATTAATGACTTGGTAGAAAAAGGCATGTTAAAAAAATCTGATGCCTCAGGACGTAGTACGAGTTATGAAGTCATGTTGTGAATTCAGGATTTTAATAAACAATTTTCTAAGGACGCTTCACAATTTGAGAAACGTTCAATTAGGGAGGGTCTAGAGTATCAAGGCTCGTGCCATCACTCAAGAAGGCGACAATCTTCATTCAATGGTGGCCAAGTGAATTCTTTATCATCACAGTGCAGTAAGATAGTATCGTTAGTGATTCCATTTATTGTGCCATTTAATCCCTGTAGGCGTATTTTCAAAGAAGTCAGACTACAGTGGGCATTTTGGTAGCTCTCCGCCTCTAGGCTAGCTAACGTTTGCTCTACATACTTATTGATACCATCAATCATCTCGTTGGCATCTTCTTGCCATTCAAAATTGTAATCTGCATCAAGAGAATCTAGATCTTCAATTTTTTTTAGATTAATTAAGACATCCATGAGTTTGCGTAGATTATTAAAGTCTAGGCTCGATATTGTTGTCTGCTTTTTAATGTTTTGCATCGAGAAAACTCCTACGTCTATTAGAATTTTTTAAGTGGTTCCATTATACCAGTCTGTTTTGAGTAGTCTGTTAATAGGTTTGAAAACTGAAGCAGCTGGTTCCCTAGGTGTATACTCGAAAAAACTATTGTATTATTTTTTATCAGACAGGAGAAGACACTTAGAATAAACACTCATATGAAAGCTAAAATAGCTCTTCAAATTACCTATAAATTTAACCCATATACATGAAAAATGCATAAAAACCTCCAGCAGTTTGAAGTATGCCTAAGTGCTCATAAGGACCGTCTATATAAGTGATGTACTGCTTCGCAGTAGAAAAATCTATTTCAATGGACTTTAAATCTTTTATAAAGTAATCAGAGCGCTGCATAGAGACATTAGACACTCTTTTCGAAAAGTCGATATCAACTTCCTGTACAATATTTATCGACGATAAGTACTCATTTACGTCTTCTTCAAAAGTATCTTCATGATAAAAATTATTTACAATCCACTCCTTTAAACATGATAGAAAAAAATCATCGATATCAAGACTAGTGCTACGATATATACAATTTATAAGGGATTCACCATAATTCTCTTCAAGCCGAATAACTGGCAATGCTGCATTGATTTTTTTAAAATTTTCATAATTAAGGTTATGCTTATTCATTGAAGTTACTCCCTATTTAGGTTGTTTATCAAAATAATTATTTGGAATGAACACTGCTGTCAATTCCATAGGAATTAACTTTGGATATCTTAGGCATGTAGCTTGATAAAATCATCCTGTGCAGTGGATTCTATAATTGTTGAGAACATAGCCGACGGTTCGATGCCTGTATAGCGCACCGAACCAGTGAAAGCGCCTGATTAGTTCGCCATAGGTATACATTAGTATGACCAACCTCTTACGGCGTCCAATCGTATCTAAACAGGAAATTACTCTAGGTATGGAATATAGTTATCAAACTCCCAATGAAAATATTTTGATAAGTTAGTCGACTGTTCATCTGAATTTTTATTAGAAGTGTTCTCTTCTACTAAAGTTTTAACGAAATTAAGTAAACTATACTTATCAAATACCTTTGTTACGAATACACCCTTTTCTCTAAAATAAATAGCACTCTGCTCGATAACTGTTCTATCAGAATTTTCTCTATAATCATTTACTAAATTGAAATAGTATATGTCACTCCCAATTTCATTACCTAATAGTAGATTAACTGTTAAGTTGAAATAATCGTCACCTTGTAGTTCAAAATTATCAAAATCTTGATGATCTTCAAACGATATATGTTGTACTGTGAGCATTTCTTAATCCCTCACTTTAAATGGCCGTTTACGATAAGAATCTTTTATTCAGATGAAGTAGAAAACACATAAAATAGTATTAGAACTAGTGACAAAGGCTACGGTTCGATGCCTATATAGCGCACTAATCACGAGTAGAGTATATATGGTAAGTACACCATGAAGTACACCGCGACTATTTCATCGAGTTAAAACGTTGATATTGTTAGCATACAACCTAAGATTCAAGTCCTCACTAGGGTACCGCCCTTGTTTCCATGAGATAAGTTATCGGCAATACCCTTCTTTGTTATCTACCACTCCTCTCATTTTAACCTTCCTCACCCTTACTTCATAATCACAACACGGTTCAGTAGTAATTTTTTGAAAGTATTATAGAAATACGCTTGACCTTACCATGATGTCAACCTATATGCTATCACTATAGATTTGAAAATAAGATTAAAAATATAGTTAAAAACGACAGAGGTTGTTATGAAAACAAAAAATACTAAAGCCCCTACTTATCATGAAGTGCTGAGCATTGAAGGCATGAGTTGCGCCTCTTGTGTTGGGCGTATCGAAAAACAGTTAAAAAACATTGAGCACGTTGAAAACGCCGAGGTAAATCTTGCTACTGAACAGGCGACTGTTTACTCATCTCAGCCTTTAGATGTCGCCCAATTAAACAAAGCAGTAGAGCGCGCAGGCTATAAGGTGACTGAAACCAAGCCTATCGAGCTATCTATAGAAGGCATGAGCTGTGCTTCGTGTGTTGGGCGAGTAGAAAAATCCTTGGCCAAAGTCGCTGGCGTGCAACAAGCTACGGTAAACCTTGCGACTGAACGCGCTTGGATTAAAGGCGATGCGCAAATACAGACTAATGACTTAATTGAGGCCGTCAAAAAAGCGGGCTACGAGGCCAAACTGGTAGAACAAGACCAAAGTGATCGACAAGATAAAAAAGCCTCGGAGCAAAATCAGCTTAAACGAGATTTAGGGCTTTCTGCGCTGTTGTCACTGCCCGTATTCATTCTAGCAATGGGCTCGCATATGATTCCAGCCTTTCATATGTGGGTGGTGAATAACCTCGGCACTCAGCAAAGTTGGTTGATACAGTTTGTTTTGACCACATTGGTACTACTCTTTCCAGGCCGACGCTTTTATCAAAAAGGCGTGCCAGCCTTATTGCGTTTTTCGCCAGATATGAATTCGCTAGTGGCGATTGGTACCGTCGCAGCATATGGCTTTTCTCTAATAGCGACCTTTATCCCGCAAGCGTTACCTGAAGGCACGGTGCACGTCTATTACGAAGCCGCTGCCATGATTGTGAGCTTGATATTATTAGGACGCTATTTTGAAGCAAAGGCTAAAGGACGTACTTCTCAAGCCATTCAGCATTTAGTGGGCATGCAGGCAAAGACCGCCCGTGTACACCAAGATGGCAAAGTCATTGAAGTCCCTGTAGAAAACGTCACCGCACAAATGATGGTTGAGATTCGTCCAGGCGAGCGTGTGCCTATCGATGGCGAAGTCGTTGACGGTCACAGTTATATTGATGAATCTATGATTACTGGTGAACCTGTCCCTGTGAAAAAACAAGCAGGCGATCAAGTGGTCGGCGGTACTATCAATCAAAACGGTACCGTGAATATTCGAGCAACGGCCATTGGTGAAGATTCTGTATTAGCGCAAATTATCCGTATGGTAGAACAAGCCCAAGGCTCTAAATTACCAATTCAAGCATTGGTGGATAAAGTCACCATGTGGTTTGTACCAGCGGTGATGTTTTTATCAGCATTGACCTTTATAGTTTGGTTGATTTTTGGCCCTGACCCTGCCTTAACCTTTGGTTTAATCAATGCGGTTGCCGTGCTCATTGTGGCCTGCCCTTGTGCAATGGGATTGGCTACCCCGACCTCTATTATGGTCGGTACGGGTCGCGGTGCAGAATTGGGTGTGCTATTCCGTAAAGGCGAAGCGCTACAAATGCTTCAAGACGTGAGCGTGGTTGCCGTTGATAAAACAGGCACATTGACTGAAGGCAAACCTACGTTAACGGATTTCCAAGTCCAACAAGGATTTGAGAAAGAACAAGTCTTACGTGTGGTGGCATCGGTTGAAGCAAAATCTGAGCATCCCATTGCCTTAGCCATTGTACAAGCCGCAGAAGAACAGAGTATTCAACTGCTCCCTATCACTGACTTTGAGGCGATGACAGGTTTGGGCATTCAAGCAAACGTGGCAGGACAAGTGATTCACATTGGGGCGGATCGTTATATGCAACAATTGGGGCTTGATGTTGCGCCTTTTGAACAAGATGCGCTACGTTTGGGTCAAGAAGGTAAAACCCCACTCTATGTATCGATTGACCAGCAGTTGGCCGCTATCATCGCCGTTGCCGATCCTATTAAAGAGACGACTCATGCCGCCATCGCCGCACTACATCAGTTAGGCTTAAAAGTGGCCATGATTACAGGTGATAATCGCCATACTGCCCAAGCGATTGCCGCAAAATTAAATATTGATCAGGTAGTAGCAGAAGTATTACCCGAAGGCAAGGTAGATGCAATACGCCAGTTGCAAGAACAATATGGCCGAGTGGCATTTGTTGGTGACGGTATCAACGATGCCCCTGCATTGGCCCAATCCGATGTTGGCTTAGCGATTGGTACAGGCACAGACGTGGCGATTGAGGCGGCTGAAGTGGTGCTAATGTCAGGTAGTCTGCAAGGTGTGCCTACCGCGATTGCCTTGAGTAAAGCAACTATCAGTAATATCAGACAAAATCTGGCTTGGGCATTTATTTATAATGTTGCTTTGATTCCGATTGCCGCAGGTGTCTTGTATCCCGCATTTGGTATCCTGATCTCACCTATTTTTGCGGCAGGCGCTATGGCACTCTCTTCTGTTTTCGTATTGGGTAATGCGTTACGCCTCAAGTACTTTAGAGTATAGTCAGCGAACTACTAAACCGCTACAGAGTGAATGTAGAATCGTAAAGGTTATCCATATAGGGTTTAGACATTAATGTTTAAACCCTTTTTAGGCTAGGATGATAAATATGAATATTGGTCAAGCATCAAAACAATCAGGTATCTCTACCAAAATGATTCGCTACTATGAGCAGATTGGCTTGCTAGAAACAGTAAATCGCTCGAACTCAGGTTATCGCTTGTATTCTAAAGACGATATCGACGACTTATGCTTTTTGAGACATTCTCGTGACTTAGGATTCTCATCCAAGCAAATGAAAGAGTTACTGTATCTGCGCAAAAATGCCAATCGTCAGAGTGCAGATGTGAAGCAACTGACACAAGAGCATATTGAAACGTTAAACCAAAAAATCACTCAATTGCAAGAAATGGTTAATTCGCTACAGAATTCTTTTGATCATTGTGCAGGTGATGATAATGCAGATTGCGCTATCTTAGAGGATCTTGGGCAAGCTAAATGAAGCGGATGCTAGCACTAGTGATCGCTTTCAAGCGCTCTTTCACCTCAGACTGGCCAATATGATGCATAAAATCAGTAGCATCAATCCCTGCTTTAGACAGAACGTCGGCGATAACTTCTTGTGATTGCATATTCAGTTTTTCCGCCCATATACCATTGAATACCGCTGTTAGAAGCGCCGCGCATCAGCTGCATTGTATTTAACGGAAAAAAAGATTAAAGCAAAACGGCACGTTATACATTTAGAAAGTTTCTAACCATGGGCGTAGATCAAGCTCGTGTGTCCAGCAATCTTTTGGTTGACAATGCAATTGCCAATATTGCTCAGCGATGTGCTCTGGATTTAATATACCGTCTTGATCTTTTAAGGCATAGCGCTCAGGAAAGTTGTCACGGATAAAGGCGGTATCAATCACACCATCAATAATAGTATGTGCCACGTGTATGCCTGTTGGTCCTAACTCTCGAGCCATGCTTTGCGCCAAAGCCCGTAACGCAAATTTAGCGCTAGCAAAAGCAGAAAAACCTTTAGCACCTCGCACAGAAGCCGTCGCACCAGTGAATATAATGGTTCCTTTTTCACGCGGAATCATGACTTTCGCCGCCTCTCTACCTGTCAAAAACCCAGATAACGCTCCCATTTCCCACACTTTTCTATAAACTCTTTCTGTGGTCTCTAAGAGGGAGAAATGCACGTTTCCACCTATGTTAAATACCACCACTTCAATCGGTCCAATGTCTTTTTCAATATGAGCAAACAGCTCAACCATCTCTTGCTCGACACGCGCATCACAACCAAATGGTTTGACGACTCCCCCAGCCGCTTCAATATCACTGACTAAAGCGCTCAGTTTTTCGACACTCCTTCTGGTCACGCATAAGGTAAAACCCTCTTTCGCGAAACGTCTTGCAACAGCGCTGCCAGTGGCATCGCCTGCGCCAATGACAACTGCAACGGGTGCTCTATACATATCTATTTCCTTATACGTTTATCATAGGTTCATTATCGATTTTTATTTTCTCAACTAAAAAGTCCACAGCAGCTTTTACTTTTGGGACTAAGTAGCGCTGTTTTTGGTACAACAAATACACCGCCATATCAGCATGTTGGGTAATCGTTAATCTATGCTCAAAGTTTAGTTCTATCAGTTGTCCTGACTCAAGATATGACGCTAATGCCCATTGAGTTGACATCAAAACACCGTCACCATCACAAGCTTTTTTTGCCAGCCACGGCCCGTTATTTGAAATCGCTACCGCAGGCCCTGAGACATCATGCCACTGATCATCCACATGACATAGCCAAGGCGTTGGCCCTGTTGGTGCTTTAAAATAAAGGCCTTTATGATCTTTTAATTCCATCACATGGATAGGTATACCGTATTTTTCCAGATAACTAGGGGACGCAACCGGAATAAAGCCATTGTCCATGAGTCTTATTGCGAGCACGCGCTCATTGGGCGCGTAGCCACCGCGAATCGCAATATCGACATCATCACGCCCAAGCGTTGACAGCTCATCACTTAAACTGACATCCAATATAATCTGAGGGTATAGCGCACTGAACTCATCTAGTAACGGTAGCAGTATTTTTTCACCAAAACCCACCATCGAGCTAATGCGTAGCCGTCCCATAGGTGTCGTCTGGTAGCTTCTCACCGTTTCTTTGCTTTGTTCTAATTGGTTCAATATCTGCTGCACGTCGTTGTAATAGACTTGTCCCACTTCGGTCAGCTTAACGATGCGGGTCGAACGCTTTAATAATGTCGCGCCCAAACTCTTTTCTAAATCAGAAACACGTCTCGACAATGATGATGGCGGCACATTAAAGGCACTTGCCGCTTTGGTAAAACTACCCATTTCGACGACTTTACTAAAATACCGTATTGCACGTAGTTGATCCAACCTATTTCTCCATTCAATAAATATTTGAGTATTTTCGCTCTACTATTGTCTTAATAACAATAGTGATTCACGTTTTCCCTTATATATAACCATATTAAAACCAGTAATAATGTGTTTAACTTAAAAATTACAACTTTTATATCAACAATGGAAAATGGACTTATGATTACTTTGCATGGTTTTGCTGCGAGCAACTATTACAATATCGTGAAACACACCCTTTTATTCAAAGAACTGTCATTCCAAGAAAACCTTGTCTACGGTAGTAGTGACGAGTTAATGAAAGTCAGCCCAGTTGGCAAAGTACCTGCCATCACAACCCCTGACGGCTTTGATTTGTCAGAGTCGAGCGTTATTTGTGATTTTCTAGAAGAAACTTACCCAGAAAAGCCGTTATATCCTAAAAATTCGGCAGAACGCGCAACTGTGCGTCAAATTATGAAGATATCAGAGCTTTATTTTGAGCTGCCAAGCCGCAGGCTAATCCCTTATGTTTTTTCAGGCACTGATGCCCCTGATGCCATCAAGGATGAGGTCCGTCAAGTAATAAGCCGCGGTATTATTGCCTTGAATCGCTTGTGTCAATTCTCGCCTTGGATTGCAGGTGACGAATTCACGATGGCTGACATCTATGTTTATTATGTGAATACTATTGTCAGCGCATTTGCCTCTACCCAACTTAACTGGGATGTGCTGGCAGAAATCCCAGGTATGAAAGAGTGGAATGCTGCTGTGAAAGAGTCTGATACTGCCAAACAAGTAGAAGAAGGTCGTCTAGCAAACATGCCAGAGTTTATGCAGCATGTGACAGCCCAAATTAAAGCCGCAAACGCTGGCTAGTTTGATATTAAAAAGTACTTAACTACAGAACAACCTTTGTATTCAATAACCAAAAAATAGGGCCAATACAATACCGTCATTGGTTCAATAACTATAACGATTTGCAGGAGCAAACCCTATGACTGATAAAAACATCCAACTGACTTCAACCATCAGCGAAGACAACAAATTGACATTGGCATTACAAGAGATTGATATGCCGCAGCCTGGTGCTGATGAAGTCGTTGTGCGCATTGAAGCGGCACCATTGAACCCATCTGATTTGGGGGTTATGTTCAGCGCCGCCAATATGGCAACCGCTGTACAATCAGGCACCGACCAAAACCCAGTCATCACAGCTGATGTCCCCGCCCAGTTTATGCCATCGCTAAAAACACGTGTGGGTAAAGCCACGCCTGTGGGCAATGAAGGCGCAGGGACTGTGGTCGCAGCGGGCTCATCAGATGCCGCACAAGCATTGATGGGTAAGACGGTAGCTGTGATTGGCGGTGGGACTTATCGTCAATACCACTGTGTCAATGTACAAAGCTGCCTAGAACTAAAAGAAGGCACCACGGCTAAAGAAGGCGCGTCTTCTTTTGTGAACCCGCTTACTGCGTTGGCGATGGTTGAAACCATGCGTGCTGAAGGGCATAAAGCCATCATTCATGCAGCGGCAGCCTCTAGCCTTGGTCAAATGTTAAACCGTATTTGTATGGCTGATGGCATTGATTTGATCAATATTGTACGTAGAGATGAGCAAGAAACGCTATTGCGTGATATGGGCGCAAAATATGTGGTCAACTCAAGCAGTGATAATTTCATTGCTGATTTAACGGCAGCGATTATCGAAACAGGTGCCACTATCTCGTTTGACCCTATCGGTGGCGGTCAGTTAAGCAGCGATATTCTTAACTGTATGGAAACTGCTATCACTCGTGATGTAGAAGAATACAGCGTTTATGGGTCTGATACTTTCAAACAAGCTTATATTTATGGCGCACTAAACCGCGGCCCTATTACATTGAACCGTAACTTTGGTTTTGCTTGGGGTGTTAATGGATTCTTATTGTTCAATGCGCTAGGCAAACTGGGCACCAAGACAGTCATGTCGATGCGCAAACGTGTTGCAGAAGAAATCACCACGACATTTGCCAGCAGCTATACGCATGAAGTGTCATTGGCAGAGGCATTAAAACTACAATCAATCGCCGCTTACGGTAAACAAGCGACCGGTGAGAAGTACTTAATCACGCCTCAAGCTTAATTGTTGTTTAAAAAGTAATTTAGAAACAAAAAAGCAGATATCGATTATGATATCTGCTTTTTGTTTAGAAAAGATATGATATTATTTAAATATAAGTAATTATAGCTTGATAAGTGATACTTCTGTTTGTTGTAGATTAATCTCTGATTTCATAAAAAGTCTCATTACGCTTCTCTCAAAAAAAGCTCAGTTCCTTTTTTGATAGGCAGATTCAATGCAATCCCTACCTCTCCGATAGTTGCTTCATCTACATTACTTCCATTAATTTGAATTGAATTTATAAATAGTTTTGATAACTTTCCATCTTTTTTACCTATTAACGTCGAACCTATTTTTATAGTACATGTATCCGTTAAATTTATAATTGCTACTTTACCATTATTAAATACTTCATTTGAGATTCCAATCGATATCGTGTTACTTGGCTCTAACGTAATTAAACCGAAATTGAACAAACTGTATCTAACCTCTTCTTTCGTTATAATTCCATCTTCAATTAGAAAATATGCTTTGTACAAGTTATAGGTGGTTATGAGTCCCCTCTTGTCGAGCTTGGCATCATTAATTTGGTTTTCAGTGAAGGGTGGATTTTTTCTATTTTTCGGAGCTAGGTATCTTTGATGGTTGACTATGTATAAGCCAAATACATCGAACCTTCCACGTTGCTCCGCCCTTCGGTATTTTATTTTACTGATTTGCGAGCAAGCTTTATCGGTTGAAGTTCCACCAATACCTTTAATTTCAATGACAAGAAGGCCTTCATCCGTTTCAATCTGAAGATCCTCCTCAAATAAGTCTATTACCTTTTCATCCATATCTACTACAGAATCAAAACCAAGCCAAACCATATATTTTTCAATCGATTTAACTAAATCATCACCAGTTTGATAAATCAACTCATGTAAAAAACTATATTGATCTCTTGTTTTTTCAATATTTTGTTCAATATTCTGAAGGTTTTTTTTATATTCAATACCTAGCTCAAGTTTCTGTTTCAATAATGCGCCTTCATTTGGCAGTAAATACTCTCCGTTATGCAACCAGCCAAACTCACCATGGTATGGGAAAATATCAGGCATAATTTCAGGAAGGTATATTTTAAAAATCTCACTGATAAACTGACTCTTCTCTTGTATATCAGGAAAAACTAAAATAAAACAGTCACCAACCCAGTGAGCATAGCTTATGATTTCTTCACGATCATTAAATAACAGTGGTATAAACTCTTCGATTTTTTGACTCTTACCGTCTTTCCATTCAGTAGGATGGTAGAAAACACTACTGTACTCAATACCATCTATATACTTTTCTAATATTGGAGATATTTTATTACCTTTTACAATAATAGACTTATTTCCGTTTCTTTCCGATCTAGAGGCAATCGAGCTATAAAAATATAAATTAGAATAAGAACGTTTATCTTTTACTGCATAACCATGTGATGTTATTTCGACAAATTCGTAGTCCACTGTATTTTCTTGCCCACAAAAGGCAATGACGATCGATTTCTTCTTTATTATTTCTTCGATTTCATTAGATATAAAATTTATAGCGATTGGTCTTGGATCAAAAACTTGTTCAGGAAAGCAGCTAAGAAAAGCATAGGCTTTAGATCCTTTGCTATTTTCTAGACTGTGATCATCAGCGGAGAAATCTTCAATTATATTTCCTGTCATATCTAACATGACGATATCAAACTCATGCAAATTTTTTGGAGAGTTATAATTTAGCTTCATTAGCTTTTCAGTAGCGTGTTGCTGATTGTTCACTCTGATGCTAGATCCAAAACTTCCCTTAACACAATTAAACTTCAACCGTTTAAGCTCTTGATGTACATCGTCCTCAAAATCAAATAAGCAGATCATAGGATGCTGATGAATTTCGGGTTGTTCATCGAAATTATCTATAGGCTGTAATTCTTTTTGTGTTGTCTTTCCTAACATAGAATGTTTAATCCCGATTGATATGGTTGAGGTATAATATCTCACTTTATGCTATTTAGTTATTTATACCTCTTCAAAAAACAGCTTATATCACATTCTCCAATCATTCCACCAAAATACTATTCTATAAACAATTGATTATAATTTTTATTCTCATCACAAATAGATTAAATAGAAAATGCTGAAATCAGCGCCCTACTACATCAATACCTTGCGATAGATTATCCCTTTGTTATTTAAATAAAAAATAACCTTGTAGATAATAGAGAGATTTTACATGCAACAGATTAAAAAATCGCCCGCTATAACGGCCAAAAGCGCGTATTGCCCTTGTTAAGACTAAGACTTGCCAGCCTAACTAATCATTGGTTTCGCGATATAACGTACTTTGCGACTCTTGCCTAAAATCTTCATAAGAAATCGCGGCTTCGTTGTCCAAGCCATCGGTAGTTGCTTCTAATGTCTGCTCTGTCTCTTTATCCGCTGCGACACTTGATAGCGCATCAGTTTGATTGGGATTGGTCGCTGCTGATGGTTCAGCGTCAGTCACTGGTGGATTATTCGAGAGGGTTGTCGCCTTAGCTGCCTTAGCCTGAATCTTAGGTTGAGTGTCGCTACTGGCATTGGTCTCAATATTGCTCGCCACCTCTTTAGAGGCGTCAGACACTGTACCTTCTGTCGAAGGAGATAAGATGCCACTGGCATTAATGGTTAACACAATAATAGCGGCCAATAATGTCCCGATAGCAATGCCAATGATGAGAGGCTTTTTATTACTGGCGAGCTTACTCTGCGGCTTTATTGCTGCGTTGTTAACAGGTTCTGCCGTGTTTTCAACGACTGTATTTTCAGCAACTTTACTTCCAACCACTTGGTCATCATTATGAGCTGGGTGAAAAACATCAGTATCAGTATCGTCACTGGTATGCTCAACATGATGGCTGTCTAGTTCAAGGTCTGAATTTTCATCTAAATCATAGCTATCTGGATAGTCTTTATTTGATGATTGAGGCGTATCTGCTAGTGGCTCATCGTTGCCAAATATTTCCTCTTCATTAATAAAGTCAAAGCTGACATCTGTAGTTGTCGTATCTGATACATCAATGTCTATCCCCTCATTATCCTCTGAGGTGGCAAAAAACTGCAATTCTTCTGAGCTTAAAGACTCATAATTAGGAGATTGTCGTATATTCTCCCATGGCGTTAATTGGTCAGACTTGCCCTCGTCCTGATTGTTATCCTCTGTACCGTCAACACGACTGATAAAGCGTTCATAGATATTATTTTTGACAAGCTTACGCGATTTTTTATTAACAAGTTTGGTCAATTCCTCGTCAAAATCAGTACCGATGTCTTTTTTTTCATCGTTCATAGAATAACACCAAGCCAGTTTATTCTACTGGCGTTAAATGACTGCTAAAATGAAATTGTAATTTTTCTTGCGCAAGTGTAACAATGTTACCAACCCTCAATATAGTTGCTCACCTCATTATCTTCAAGCATAATTTATTCGATATCACTAATATTTATACGTAGCCTCTCAAACAGTAAGGTGAATACGTATGAAAAACCGATCTCTATAGAGACACCCTATATCATAACAGGCGCAATAATATGGATTTAAAACATCTCAATGCGTTTATTGCTGTTGCAGATTTGCGTAGCTTTAGCGCAGCAGCGACTAAAACTGGATTGTCACAGCCAAGTCTGAGTCGCCTGCTCAAACAGCTTGAGACCGATATGGGCGTGGTACTCATTGATCGCTACCATAGACCACTCCATCTGACTGAGGCGGGTGCGTTTTTTTACGATAAAATCAGTACCATACTGACAGAGATCGATACCGTTACCAGTATGACGCAACGCTTATCAGCACCAAGTAGCGTCTTAAACATCGGTTTTGTGCCGTCAGTGCTGTATGGACTACTGCCTGAAATAATTGCAACGCTCAAACAATCCAATCCTGATATCGAGGTCAATTTAAAGGACATTAGCTCTTATCAGCAAATGGATGCCCTAAAGAGTGGTGAAATTGACATTGGTTTTGGTCGTTTTGCTCATCAGGATGCATGGATTCAACAGATACTATTGCGTCATGAGCGTTATGTGGTGGCGCTTCCTAAAGCCCATCCGTTGGCTCATGTGCGTGAGCAGCGTTTGATTGATTTGGCAAACAACCGCTTGATTCTATATCATCAAACGCATCTGCCAGTCTTGACGACGACAGCCAGCACATTAACAGCTGATATGGGAAGTAGCGCGGAAAACACCAATAGTGAGCAGCCACCGCTGAATGAGCCCATCACCGAACCTTTGCTACATCTGTTTGCACAATATGGCATCTCGCCATTTATGACCACCACAGTGAGCGACTTGCAAGTCGCACTTGGTTTGGTGGCTGCGGGCGAAGGTATTACCCTAGTGCCTGCCAGCCTACAAACGGTACGCACGGAACAAATCAGCTATCAACGTTTGGTTCATGAAAACGTCACCTCGCCTATTTTTCTGCACACCCTCAAAGATTTTGTGCATCCAAAAATACCTGATTTGCTCGTCGCCATTTATCATGTCTATGAGCAGCGCGGCATCACTTACCGGCAGCAAAAATTTGTGTCAGAGCCTTAAATTATCAGCTATCGAATGAATATTGTGTTATAAAGAACCGCCAAAAAATAATCAATCCGAATGCTTGATATTATGGGTTGATTATGCTAACTAAAAAGAATGGCAATGCAAACAAATAGTAATAATGACTAGGGTGTGTCCTCATTTTAAAAATGGTGATAAAAATGAGGTAAATTGTAGTTAAACAAGGAAAATAGTGCAGATAATATCGAGATATTACCTAGCTATTTGACGATGTTTGGCAAGATTTAACCATTTTTAGCCCATTTAGAGTCCTATCGATTGAATTGAGGGCATGCCCTAGAATAATCGTTCTCCTGAGTAGCATTGGTGTGCTAAAGTCGATACAAGATGAATCGTTTTATATTTAAGCAAGTGATATACCGATTCTCTAATGATCATTGGCAAGCTGACACAGGAAAGTGATAATTTGCCGTTTTAACCATTTCGAGGTATTTATGACCACACAACGTATGAACAACCCTGATAGCGCTACTGCCCAGGAAGGCTTTAGTTGGCGCATCTTTGGTCCTGGCATTCTGATGGCAACGGCTGCCATTGGTGGCTCGCATTTAATTTCATCAACGCAAGCGGGTGCTATCTATGGCTGGCAGCTGGCAATCATGATTATTTTGGCCAATGTCTTCAAGTATCCGTTCTTTCGTTTCGCGACAGATTATGTCTATGACACGGGCGAGAGTTTAATCGCTGGCTATGCCAAACGCTCAAAAGCCTATCTGTGGATTTACTTTATCTTATCCATTTTATCAGCCGTCATCAGTACTGGCGCAGTCTCTTTGATCGCCGCAGTGATATTGGGATTTATGCTCCCCGCCTCCCTCGGGTTATCGACGATGGCGTTGTCGTTAATCATCGTTGCCGTTTCTTGGTTCTTTTTGATAGCAGGACATTATAAGTTGCTCGATGGCCTGACCAAGTGGATTATGATTGCGCTGACGACGGCGACCGTCGCTGCCGTGATCATTGCTGCTGGCAAGCCGACAGTGATGACCGTTGACTTTGTTGCTGCCTCTCCTTGGAATTTGGCGACCTTGGGTTTCATCGTCGCGCTAATGGGCTGGATGCCAGCGCCGCTCGAATTTGCCGCCATTACCTCTATGTGGACGTCTGCTAAAGTCAAAGCCGACCATACAACCAAGCGTCAAGGGTTACTGGACTTTAATGTTGGTTATTCAATTTCTGCTATTTTGGCGTTGTTCTTTTTATCGCTTGGTGTTTTTGTGCAATATGGCTCGGGTCAAGAGATTGAGCTGGTCGGCGGTGCGTATATCAATCAGCTGATTAACATGTATACCGCCACTATTGGTGAATGGTCGAGATTACTGGTCGCCTTCGTCGCCTTTATGTGTATGTTTGGCACCACGATTACCTGTGCGGATGGCTACGGTCGCGCCAATGCAGAGTGCTGGCGTTTGATTAAAGGCGAAAGTGAAATCACCAAAAAACAAATTGCTTTTTGGACGACCTATGCCATCGGTGGTGGCTTGGTTATTATCACTTTCTTTACTGGACAATTAGGCTCTATGCTCAAATTTGCCATGATCTCCGCTTTTGTCTCCGCGCCTATCTTTGGTTGGTTAAACTACTCGTTGGTTCGTAGTCATCAAAAACTATCGGCAGGCATGAATGCGCTATCAGTTGCAGGCTTAATCTTCTTAGGCGGCTTTGCGCTACTATTCCTAGCTAATTTGGCGGGTCTGTTTGGTTAAATAAACACTGACAACCTAACGCGTCTAGTCGTATGTCATAAAAGCCCTAATAGCTGAGTTGTTAGGGCTTTTTTAATGGCTACTGATAAATATATAAGGTGGTAATACCTCCAATAATTGTAACTAAATGTAAAAAATTAATGATAAGAATTTTGATTGCTTGAGAAAAATGAATAGTTAGCCAAGCAGATCGTTATAAAATACATAATGCTATTCACCTTATGAATATTATTAAAAATACTACATTTACTTATTAAAATAAATAAATAATAATTCAATTCATAGCCTTTGCAGGGGTGATTAATTGGGTATAATCAACAACAACGATAACACTATCCCTCCACGTAAGGACTACGACATGACCTCACCATCGGCTGGCGCGCGCTTCCGCAGTGCAATGAAACAAAAAAATGATAACAATCAACCACTACAGATCGCTGGCGCGATTAACGCCTATACAGCAATGATGGCGACGCAGGTCGGTCATCAGGCTTTATATCTCTCTGGGGCTGGCGTGGCCAATGCCTCATTCGGCTTACCTGATTTGGGTATGACTAGCCTTGATAATGTCTTAGAAGATGCCCGCCGTATTACGGATGCGGTTGATACGCCGCTGCTTGTCGATATTGATACTGGCTTTGGTGGCGCATTCAATATCGCCCAAACCATCAGAAAAATGGAAAAAGCAGGCGTGGCAGCGGTACATATCGAAGATCAAGTCGCTCAAAAGCGCTGCGGTCATCGCCCAAATAAAGAAATCGTTAGCATCTCAGAAATGGTTGACCGCTTAAAAGCCGCTCTTGATGCCAGAACGGATAAGGACTTTGTCATCATGGCTCGTACTGATGCCTTATCTGTTGAAGGGCTTGATGCAGCCGTTGAGCGCGCCGTTGCCTTTCAAGAAGCGGGCGCGGACATGATCTTTGCTGAAGCCTTAACCGATATCGAGATGTATCGTAAGTTTACTGATGTGCTTGATATCCCAGTACTAGCGAACATGACAGAGTTCGGTCAGACGGATCTATATACTACGGAGCAATTATATGCTGTCGGTGTTGATATGGTGCTGTATCCGCTATCAGCTTTTCGCGCGATGAACAAAGCGGCATTAAACGTTTATCAGCATCTATTGAATGATGGCACCCAAGACAAAGTTGTGGATACCATGCAAACCCGCATGGAGCTGTATGATTTCTTGAATTATCATGAATTTGAGCAAACGCTAGATAACTTGTTCGCTGATAATAAGTAGTTAGCACCTGACAACTAGTTAGCACCTGGCAACGCCGTAGAGATAAATCACCTTTGGGTGTTTTTATCTCTATGAAATTCGTCTTTATTTAATTTTAGGTTATTTATGTCATTTTTTAATTCTAATTCTGTTGTAAAAGCTTCAATACTTAGCAGCACGCTTGCCGCTTTGTTATTCACAACAGGCTGTGATAAAACACCAGAAACCGCTGATGACACGACCAGTAATGCAAGTGACGTTGCTGTTGCCGATACGTCTGCTGCACAGCCAGCCAGTCAAGATGATCTTGTGATGACGACAATTACGTTAGATACCGTCAACAGTCTGTTGTTCGCCCCGATTATCACTAGCGGTGCGCTCAGTGCAGAGCAAGTAAGCTGCCTTGAATCGCGTGACAAAGACTTGGGCAAAGCCGAAGTCGATAGCTTCTATAAAAGTCAGTTCACTGATGCTGAGTTAAAAGAGTTGGATAATTTTTATACCTCAGAGGTAGGGGAAAAGTTGATTGCTTTTGGCAATGAGCAATTGCGCGTCATGAATGGTGAAGAAGTTGCAACGCCAATGGCTGACCCTACCCCAGAAGAAATGACTGAAATCCAAACCTTTATGGAATCACCGCTTGGCGTCAAGTACATGAAAATTAACAATGCAGAAGGCGCAGGCAGCGCGATGGAAGTATTGAATGTGCCTATTGAAGCTGAGTTTGAGCGTTGCAATGTCGATTTAGATGATACACAACCTGAACAGCCTACGTAGCTGTCAGTCAGCGATATAGTAAGTCATAAATTAACGGTAAGAAATACTCCCTTTTCAATTCAAAAAAGCTACCCACAAAAGGAATTTAATCATGGCAGCACAGAATCCATCAACAAAAGTATTGTCAGGCGCAGGACTACGCGGTCAAGTCGCTGGCAAGACCGCTTTATCTACCGTTGGCAAATCAGGCTCAGGCTTGACGTATCGCGGTTACGATGTGTCAGAATTGGCAGACAAATGCATCTTTGAAGAAGTCGCCTATCTATTGCTTTATGGCAACCTGCCAACCCAAAGTGAGCTTGATGCGTATCAAACCAAGTTAAAAGGTCTACGTGGTCTATCACAGCCGCTAAAAGACGTGCTTGAGCGTATCCCAGCCGACGCGCATCCAATGGATGTCTTGCGTACTGGCTGCTCTATGCTCGGTAACCTTGAGACTGAAATGAGTTTCGACGAAGAAAACGACCAAGCTGATCGTATGCTTGCTGTTTTCCCATCCATCATTAACTATTGGTATCGCTTCACACATGACAACGTACGTATCGAAACCGAGACCGATGATGAAACCATCGGTGGACATTTCTTACATCTACTAAAAGGTGAGAAACCAAACGAGCTACATACCAAAGTAATGAACGTTTCGCTTATTTTATACGCTGAGCATGAGTTTAACGCTTCAACCTTTACTGCGCGCGTCTGTGCCTCTACCCTATCTGATATCCATTCTTGTATTACTGGTGCAATTGGCACTTTACGTGGTCCTTTACATGGCGGTGCCAACGAAGCCGCAATGGATATGATTGAAGGCTTTAGCTCACCTGATGAAGCCGAAGAAGAGATGATGGGAATGCTGGCTCGTAAAGATAAAATCATGGGCTTTGGTCATGCCATCTATAGTGAGTCAGATCCACGCAATGTCGTGATTAAAGGTTGGGCGGAAAAACTGGCTGCTGACGTTGGTGATGAGGTGCTGTACCCCGTATCAGTACGCTGTGAGGAGGTGATGTGGCGCGAGAAGAAGCTGTTCTGTAATGCGGACTTTTTCCATGCGTCTGCCTATCATTTCATGGGTATTCCAACCAAACTATTCACACCTATCTTTGTTTGTTCACGCTTGACAGGCTGGGCATCTCATGTATTTGAGCAGCGTGCGAATAACCGTATTATTCGCCCAAGTGCCGAATATACTGGTGAAGAGTTGCGTTCTGTACCAGATATGAGTGCGCGTTAGATTACAAATATAAAAAGTTAAAGACTTTTTGTTATTTTGCCAAGGCGAGCGGTTTTCCTTATTTAATATTGCTCGTCTTGGTTATTTTTTGGAAAAAATTATGGAAAATAATAAAAATAAGTGCTGGGCTGCATGTTTTGGTGACTGTGAAGGTGAACTTACAGCTGAACATTTGATTTCAAAATCTCTATTTCCTGATGGAATAGTTTTTGTAGAAGGATTTGATTGGTGTAAAAATCTCAAAAAAGTTGGAATCAACTCACTTACTCGTAAGATTTTATGTAAAAAGCATAACAATGATTTTTCAGTTTTAGATTCAGAAGCAAAATATGCAATTAATTGCTTTGGAAAAGGAAAAACAGAAAGACCAATCAACGGGATATTATTTGAGCGATGGTTATTAAAAACTGCGATAAATTTAAGTATTGATTGTGAATTTCATATTGGAATGGGGTTTTCTGATTCGGTAAAAGGATATCCATCCCCTTATGCTGTTGCACTTACCTTAGGCAAAGAACCTTTTGCGCACAAAATGGGAATGTATTTTTTGGTAAATAAAGAAAGTATTCCTAACGATGCAGCTGAACAATTGATAATGCCAATGACTATGAATGACGAAATTGGATTATTTCTTTTTGGACTACGAGGTGCAAACATTCTATTGAGTTTGGTTCCATCTAATGAAGTTCCAAGGTTATCAGATATAGGTCTTTACGAAAGCTTACCAGTACATAGTAAGGATGAGAAACCTATTTACAGACCTAAAAGTTTTACTAATATGAATATTGAGAGTGGACTCATTAATTCTGTAGAATTTTCTTATTCTTACCTTTATTTTCCTTGCAAATTTATACCGTTTTTTTAGCAAAGCCTGCCAGCACTACTAATGACAACATTAGCGATAACAACGGCATAGCAATGATTTTGCTAAAAAAATTTCAACCTAAATTAACCAGCCAACCGCCAAAGGTGACTTATGGACAACGCCCTAGTACAACCCATGAATGAGCAATTCAAAAAGCCACTACCCGATACTGATCTTTATTACTTTGATACCCGTGAAGCCGTTGAGAATATCGAAGTGGGCGCATATGACAAACTACCGTACTCATCCAAAGTACTGTGTGAAAACTTGGTTCGTCGTTGCCCACCTGAAGACTTAACTGCCGCATTGACCCAGCATATTCAGGGTAAGCAAGACCTTGATTTTCCTTGGTATCCGGCTCGCGTCGTCTGTCATGATATCTTGGGTCAGACCGCTTTTGTTGATTTGGCAGGCTTGCGTGATGCCATCGCTGAGCAAGGCGGTGACCCATCGAAAGTTAATCCTATCGTTCCTACTCAGCTCATCGTTGATCATTCACTTGCTGTTGAACATGCAGGCTTTGAAGAAGACGCCTTTGAGAAAAACCGTGCTATCGAAGAACGCCGTAACGATGACCGTTTTCACTTTATCAACTGGTGTGAATATGCCTTTGATAACGTCAACGTCGTACCGCCTGGTAACGGCATCATGCATCAAATTAACCTTGAAAAAATGTCGCCAGTGGTACAAGTCGTAAAAGGCAAAGACGGTCGTGAAGTGGCCTTTGCTGACACGCTTGTTGGTACGGATAGCCATACGCCTATGGTTGATGCCTTAGGTGTGATCTCAATCGGTGTTGGCGGTCTAGAAGCCGAGAGCGTCATGCTGGGGAATCCATCATATATGCGCCTGCCTGATTTTGTTGGCGTAAAATTAACTGGCAAACTGCAAAAAGGCGTTACTGGTACTGATTTAGTCCTCGCCATGGCTGAGTTCCTACGCAACGAAGGCGTGGTCTCTACTTATATTGAATTTTTCGGTGATGGCGCACGCCAGCTAACCGTTGGTGATCGCGCCTCTATCTCTAATATGACCCCTGAATATGGCGCGACCGCAGCGATGTTCTATATCGATGAGCAAACCATCGATTATCTGCGTCTAACGGGTCGTAGTGAAGCGCAAATCAAACTAGTCGAGCAGTATGCTAAGCAAACTGGCCTATGGGCTGATGGCATGGAAAACGCCGAATACGCGCGCGTCCTTGAGTTTGACTTGTCAGCAGTCGTACGTAATCTGGCTGGCCCTTCGCGTCCACATGCACGGGTATCGACCACGGATTTGGTTGCCAAAGGCATTGCTCATGGCGCTGACGAAAAACTACCTGAACCAAAAGACGGTCTGATGCCAGATGGCGCGGTTATCATTGCTGCCATTACCAGCTGTACCAACACCTCTAACCCTCGCAATATGGTTGCCGCAGGCCTCGTCGCCCGTAATGCCAATGCAAAAGGCTTATTACGTAAGCCTTGGGTAAAATCATCGTTAGCGCCCGGCTCTAAAACCGTCAAGATGTACTTAGAAGAAGCTGGTCTCATGTCTGAGATGCAGCAAATAGGCTTTGATGTGGTTGGCTTTGCTTGTACCACCTGTAATGGTATGAGTGGCGCGCTTGATCCTGATATCGAAAAAGAAATCATCGATAACGATCTATTCACCACCGCAGTTTTATCAGGCAATCGTAACTTTGATGGTCGTATCCATCCTTATGCCAAGCAAGCCTTCTTAGCATCACCACCACTGGTTATCGCTTATGCTATCGCGGGTAATATTCGCTTTGATATTGAAAAAGACTCATTAGGCCAAGACCAAAACGGCAATGAGGTTTACCTAAAAGACATCTGGTTCGACGATGATGAAGTGGATGCTATAGTGGCAGAAGCTGTGAAGCCTGAACAGTTCAATGCTGTCTATATCCCGATGTTTGATGAGGCCAAAAAAGACACTGGCAAGGCTTTAAGCCCATTATACAACTGGCGCGAGATGACCACTTATATCCGCCGTCCGCCGTATTGGGAAGGCAAAATGGCAGCGATGAACAAATTAAAAGGTATGCGTCCGTTGGCAGTATTGGGCGACAATATCACGACCGACCATATGTCACCATCGAATGCTATTTTGGGTGATTCAGCTGCTGGTGAATATCTTGATACCATGGGTCTGCCTGCTGAAGACTATAACTCTTATGCGACCCATCGCGGCGATCATTTAACCGCCCAGCGTGCCACCTTTGCCAATCCTAAGCTATTGAACGAGATGGTACTCGACGACAGCGGTGAAGTCATCCAAGGCTCACTGGCGCGCGTCGAGCCAGAAGGTCAAGTCATGCGTATGTGGGAAGCGATTGAAACCTATATGAACCGAGAGCAGCCGCTCATCATCATCGCAGGTGATGGCTATGGTCAAGGCTCAAGCCGTGACTGGGCTGCCAAAGGCGTGCGTCTCGCTGGCGTAGAAGCCGTCGTTGCTGAGGACTTTGAGCGTATTCATCGTCAAAACTTAGTTGGCATGGGCGCGCTACCTCTACAGTTCGAAGAAGGCACCAATCGTCATACGCTAAATATTAGTGGTTCAGAAACCTTTGATGTCACGGGCGAAGTCTCTGCTGGCGGGCTGATGACACTAGTTATTCATCGTACTGATGGCAGCACTACTGAGACACCTATTATCTGCCGTTTAGATACGGCTGATGAAGTCAAAATGTATAATGCTGGCGGTATGCTACAGCGCTTTGCTAAAGAGTTTATCGAGGGTACGCTAGATATTGTTTAAGAGTCTCTTGTAGGTTTTTAGAATGATAAATAGAAAAGTATAGAAGTCGCCGATGTTGTATAACCTTATATGACGTCGGTTTTCTCGTTGATAGTAATGGATATTTATATGATACTTGATAGAGGTTATTACTAAGAGAAATTCTATGAAACGTATCAGCTTTTCTAAAGCTAACAAAGACTTTGAAACTGTCTTAGATACTGTAAATTATAATGATGGCCCGATCATTATAGGTCGTCACAATGATAATGATGCAGTTGTGATGTCGCTTGCTCATTATAACGCCTTGATGGAAACCGTCTATTTATTAAAATCTCCTGCCAATGCGGCGCAGTTAGCGAAATCTATTACCCAATATAGAGCTGGTAAGGTCGTTACGCGTGAGCTAATTGATATGGCAGAAGGCAGTGATAAAAGTGATGGTCGCAGCGATGACAATGAACATACGAATGACGACATTGAGAATATTTGAACTCAAAGGCTTTAATCAGTCCAAAGAATATAATAATAAGTGAGCAACTAGCATGGACAGAGGCTGCTTGGAAAGACTATCTATACTGACAAATCTGAACCCCTAAAAGAAAATTTATCGGGATTTTGGTCAAGATGTATCGATTGCACGTATTTAACGATTATTGCTTATCGGTATTATTACTAAATTATTTATACTAATTCTTACTATTTTTAAATTTAATTATTGCTAATAAAGTATATGAGAAAAGCGCTATGAAAAATGAATATCTAATAACATTTGATATTAAACAAGAAGTTTGTTCAGACATAAGTGACTTTAAAAAATTATTACAACTAATAAAAGGCATTAAAATAGTTAACGATAATAAATTATCGTATAACGATATTAAATTCGATTATACAATTACAAGCGGCAATCTTCCTGATAACTCAGTATATTACAACTTATGTTTAGAAAAAAAATATGAAGACGAAAACCTCCACATAGAAGAATATGATAAATTATTAAAGAATATTAGAAAGATATGTAGCACATGTAGCGGTAGACAAGTGATAGTTTTATATGATGGAGTTGGAGAATTTTATTGCAAAAATGCATACCCAATAATATTTAATATAGAAAATATTATGAGGAAGTTAATTTCTAAATTTATGGCAATAAGTATAGGATATGATTGGAGTAAATCAACAACACCTTCAAGTGTCAAAGAGTCTATAAGAAGTAAAAATAACAACAACGATCAAAATATATTACTAGAAGTAGACTTTATACAGTTATCTAAATTTTTGTTCACTGACTATACTCAGAAAGACCCAAAAAAATATATTGAATCTTTAAAAAAAGAGTCGGACGATCATATTATTCGAAAAATTGATTTAGAAAATTTTATACCATATAATAATTGGGAAAAGTATTTTGAAAATAGAGTTGATGTTAGTTCAGAGTATATAGAAACAAGATGGGAAAGACTTTATGATTTAAGAAATAAAATTGCACACTGTAGAGGTATAAACAAGTCTGAGTTTGAAGAACTTAAATCCAAGAGTGATGAAATAATAAAAGCTATAGAAGAAGCCCTAAATAGTATTGATAATTTGGAACTAGATGATGAAGAAAGAGATCAGCTAGCTGAGAACCTAACAGGCTCTGCAAATGAAGAGTCTTTCGAGTTTTTAAGTAGATATAACATACTATCAGACATAGTAAAGGGTAAATGCGAAAACATATCAGAAGAAAATGATGTGTATAGAAAACATGAAACAAATAAAAGCAATATCAGAATGCAGGCTGATTTTCTTTCAAAGCATAAGAATATCATAACTATGGAAGAGAGAGAGTGTATATACGAAATACATAGCTTTAGAAATATGTTAGTACATAGATCTGGGTTGATGGCAATAGACAAAGAAATTTTAAAAGATCATTTGAATAAGTTAGATGATCTAATTTATAGCTTGAAAAAATACGATTAAAAATATTTAGTCAATTTTCTTATTACTGAGATACTTCTACCATGCCACACTCTTTGATTAATATCCCACAAATATCCATCCCTGCCACCTATATGCGTGGCGGAACCTCAAAAGGCACTTTCTTTAAACTAACTGATTTACCCGAACGCTGCCAAGTCGCTGGCGAGTCACGTGATAAGTTTCTGCTACGTGTCATCGGCAGCCCAGATCCTTACGGCAAGCAAATCGATGGCTTAGGCAATGGTAGCTCTAGTACGTCAAAAACGGTTATCTTGTCGCCAGCGGATGATACTAACCATGATGTAAATTATCTGTTCGGACAAGTCAATATCGCTAAGCCTATGATTGACTGGGCGGGTAACTGTGGCAACTTAACCGCGGCCGTTGGTGCCTGTGCCATTAATATGGGTCTAGTTGATGCTGACAAGATTACTAACAGCATCGATGAATATGCAGATAGCGGTATTTGTGAAGTACGCATTTGGCAAGAAAATATTGGAAAAACAATTATTGCCCATGTCCCAGTCTATAAAGATGCAAATGACAAAGTACAGGTTCAAGAGACGGGCGATTTTGAATTAGACGGTGTAACCTTTCCAGCGGCTGAAGTCAAAATTGAGTTTATCGATCCTGTAGATGCCACCAGCGATATGTTCCCTACTGGCAACTTGGTCGATGACTTCGATGTAACTGGCTGCGGTCTAGGTGCTGATAGTGTCAAAGCCACCTTTATTAGCGCAGGTATCCCAACCATCTTTATGAAAGCGAAAGATTTGGGCTTTACCGGTACTGAATTGCAAGGTGATATCAACAGTGACGGTGAGCTACTTGCCAAGCTGGAGAAAATCCGTGCCACAGGCGGCGTGGCAATGGGATTGTTTAAAGATGTGAGCGAGGCGCAGACCAGCCAACACATTCCTAAAGTCGCTTGGGTGGGCGCAGCACAAAGTTATACGGCCTCTAGTGGTAAATCGGTCGATGCAAGCGATATTGATTTAGTCGTACGTGCCATGAGTATGGGGCAATTGCATCATGCCATGATGGGTACAGCAGCAGTTGCTATTGCTGCCGCGGCAACCACACAAGGCACGCTCGTCAATCAAGCGGCAGCTGGTGAAGGTCAATCTGAAAAGCAGCTTAATGAAGTGCGTTTTGGTCATCCATCAGGTACATTGCTTGTCGGCGGAAAAACTGAACTGGTTGATGGACGCTGGCAAGCCAAAAAGGTATCGATGAGTCGTTCGGCGCGGCGTATTATGGTTGGTGAGGTCTTTGTGCCAGCGGATGCTTTTTAAGCGTTAACTCTCGTCTCACCATATATCATTAACATCCCACCTATAGTAACTAAGGCTAAACCAGCGATTTTATAGATATCTATCGCTTTAACCTCTAAGCCAAACAATCCAGTTTGGCTTAGTATCAGGGCAAAATACATTTGCCCAAGAAACACCCAAAGCAGTGTATTACCTGCGCCTATCTTTGGCGCGGCAATAAACATGAATAAGATATAAAAACTGCCCAAAAATCCCGGCAACCACATCCACCACGTCGCGTTTTCGATCATTGGCGGCTTGATACCTCCACTCATTATATACGACAGCACTAAAGAAGCTAATGCACCTCCTAAGTATAAATAAAAGGTAGATTGTATTTGAGAGGCTTGTGTACTTTCTCGAAAAGCATTGACGATGGCCAGTTGCAGCGGAACAATAGCACCACCTAAAAGGCTGATTAAGACGTAAGGAAGGATTTTCAAACGGTATCCACCAAAATGAAATAAAAAATCTCTCTATATAATACTAAACTTTATTTCAAAAATTTAATATAAATACGATTTAGTTAAATATTAATACCTATGAGTTAAGCGTTCATGCCAAATTCTCCCCAACCGAGCCGCGTGTCACTAGATAAGCCACTAGACAAGAAACCTCCGATCAAGAAAACTGAACGGAGGGCATTGCTGTGGGATATTTTAAAAAAACTGGCAGTATTTGCCGCGCCTTACAAAACCTTAATTATTGCCACTTTAATATTAACAGTGCTTGGCTCGTTTACCGCTCAGGTCAACGCTTTTGTACTGCGTTATACCGTCGATACCTTGACCGAAATTGCCACGCTTGCTGATCCATGGCAGGCTGGTCTTCGGATGCTAGGGATTATTAGTGCGGTGCTTTTGACCAAAGAGATACTGTCGATATTTATCTCTTTTGGTCAGCGCTTTTTTGGCGAAAAAATTCGTATTAACTTGTCTCGCGACTTGTCCCAAAAAATCATTGAGCGCATTCTTACTTATCGCATGGCGTTTTATACCAGTAGCGAAAACGACAGCGGCAAATTGCAAACGCGTATTGATTATGGGGTCAGTAGCTTAACCAGTTTAGTGCAAAACTTCTTTATCGATATGCTGCCGCTGTTTGCCAGTGCGATCGTCTCACTCATTATCATGTTTTCGACCAATTTTTGGATAGGCTTAGTCGGTCTTATTATCATTCCCATTTACTTTTTCATCAGTCAAAAACAAGCGCGGCGTCTGCAAGGCTTCCGTCGGCAGATGCGTGGCTATAGAGAAGCTAAGAGTGGTTTAGTTATCTCGCTGATTAACTCTATCAGCGTAGTGAAATCCTTTGTCCGCGAATCTATTGAGGCGGAGAAGCATTTAACCATTCAAAAAGAGATGACAGATAATCAGCTGCGTATTCGCAGTATCGGTTTTATTTATGATGCGATAAAGACCTTTATCGAGCAGATTGGTGTGGTGGTTATCATTCTTCTCACGGCTTATTTTGTGTTACAAGGTGAGATGACGATTGGCATGATTTTGTTTCATGTCATGCTGTTCCAAAACGTCGCGGCCCCTATCCGTCAATTGCATCGCATCTATGATCAGATTAATAATGCCCTGACCTATGCCGAAGGTTTTTTTGAGATATTAGAAGATGACGAGCAAGTTGAAAATATCACTGGTAGAATTAGTAAAGATTTAAAAGGTCACATTGAGCTAAAGAACGTTGATTTTACCTATCCTAATGGTACACAAGCACTAAAAGATGTCAGCTTTACTATCAAGCCAAATCGTATCACTGCACTGGTGGGCTTAAGTGGTGCTGGCAAGAGTACGATTATTAGCTTATTGGTAAAATTTTACGCGCCGGATGCTGGCATGATATGCTTAGACGGGCATAATTTAGCCGACTGCGATACGCATGAATTGCGTCAAAATATCGGTCTGGTACTACAAAGCAATCATATTTTTTCCGGTACGATTAGCGAAAATATCCGTTATGGTGATATGAATGCGACTGATGAAGATATTATCATCGCAGCAAAAAAAGCCTCCATCCATGAGCAAATCATTAATTTATCTAAAGGTTATGAGAGCACCGCAAAATCTCTATCAGGCGGTCAACAGCAGCGTATCGCCTTGGCAAGGATGTTTTTAAAAGACCCGCCAATTGTGTTTTTGGATGAGCCAACCGCCAGCCTCGATGCGATTGCCAGCCAACAAGTGAAGAAAAGCCTAGATCTCATCAAAAAAGATCGCACTGTGATTATGGTCTCACACAATATTGCCCAAATCATCGATGCTGATGACTTGGTCGTGATAGAAGATGGTTGCGTGGTTGAAACCGGTACGCATGAAGCACTTTATGCCCAGCGTGGCAAATACTTTGAAATCTTTAGCGCTATGTCGGATAGCCTAAACTTAGATAAGATCAGCCAGACCCTAAACGGTTAGGAATGGTTAATACCTGCCTAAATCGTTATAATGCCCATTATTTTACCGCCTATTGCCAGAAGCTAGCCCACTATGACTTGTGAATTTTCTATAAAAACCTTTGACGAGCTGACCGCAGTTGATCTTTATCATATTTTAAAAGCGCGCTCGCAGGTCTTCGTTGTCGAACAAAACTGTGCGTATCAAGATATGGATGAGGTAGACTTTGATTGTCTGCACTTAGTTGCGCATAAAAATGAAACGCTAATTGGCTATTGCCGCATCATTCCACCTGAATTCAATAAGCTGAAGTCAAATCTATCAGTCGCCGACCCTGCGGTTAAGACCAATCATACGTCTATGCCTGCCATCGGTAGAGTGCTGGTATTATCAGAGCATAGAGGGGACGGCCTAGCACGGCAGATGATGAATCAAGCCATTGCGCACTGCCGCAAAAAGTATGGTAAGAAGCGCCCGATCATACTCTCTGCACAGGCTTACTTACTCAGCTTTTATGAGTCTTTGGGTTTTGTGCCTGAAGGCGAGCATTATCTTGAGGACAATATCGAGCATGTGAAAATGGTGCTATACGTTGCTAAGAAAAACAAAGTCAAAAAAGAGAGCACGGATACCGCGACAACGACGACCAAAATTTTGGGATTTTTGCTGTTTATTATGGCCGCTTTGTTTATTTTAGGTCTGCTGTATTTAATGATTTAAACGGCTGCTAACGTCTTAATTCTTAACATAATTCAATTTGGTTGTTCCATATTGAGTATGCTACTTTTAAATGATGACTGCTTTAAAAGGATAACCAAGATAATTGGTTAAAGAAGTAGCACACTCAAGGAAAAGGAGACGACCATGTCAAATAGCAACTCAGATACAACCAATCCGGATATAAGTAGTGCGACAGTAGAAAGCAACGTCCGTCCAGAATATGACGATGAAATTCAAAAAATCGCCGACTATGTTTTAAATTACTCTATCGATAAAGACTCCGAAAACAGTGATGACGCTTGGAGTACTGCCCGTTACTGTTTGATGGATACACTGGGCTGCGGTTTACTGGCGCTACGTTTCCCTGAATGCACTAAGCACTTGGGCCCCGATTGCCCCGATCAAATCACCCCAAATGGCGCGCGTGTGCCCGGCACGAATTATCGCCTCGACCCTATCAAAGCCGCCTTTGACATAGGCTGCATCGTACGCTGGCTAGACTATAACGATACGTGGCTGGCGGCTGAATGGGGACATCCGTCAGACAATCTCGGTGGTATTTTGGCAGTCGCAGATTATATTAGTCAGCAAAACGTCAGCCAAGGTCGCGCACCGCTCACCATGAGAGACGTGCTCGAATCGATGATTATGGCGCATGAAATCCAAGGTGTATTGGCGCTAGACAATTCCTTTAACCGCGTTGGTCTTGATCACGTATTCTTAGTAAAATTGGCCTCAACTGCGGTCGTCGCCAAGCTCTATAACCTACCGCGCGAGCGTATCATGGCGGCTATCTCACAAGCCCTCGTCGATGGACAAGCACTACGCACCTATCGTCATGCGCCCAATGCAGGGAGCCGCAAGTCTTGGGCCGCAGGTGACGCGACCAGCCGTGCCGTACGCTTGGTAGATATCACCAAACGCGGTGAGATGGGTATCCCCGGCGCACTAACCGCACCGCAGTGGGGATTCTATGATGTGTTGTTTAGCCACACCAATAAAGACTTAGCCACCAAGCCTGAAGGCGAGCGTTGCTTTACCTTCCAGCGTGATTTTGGCAGCTATGTCATGGAAAACATCTTATTTAAAATAAGCTTCCCCGCTGAGTTTCATGCGCAGACGGCATGCGAGGCGGCGGTTATTTTGTACCCACGTATCGAAGACAGAATTGATGACATCGAAAAAATCGTTTTGACGACCCATGATTCAGCGATTCGGATCATATCCAAACAAGGTGAGCTTGCCAATCCTGCTGACAGGGATCATTGCTTGCAATACATGGTGGCTGTGCCATTGCTCACAGGAGATCTGATGGCAGAGAACTATGAAGACGATTATCATGAGCAGCATCATATATTGATTGATGAGTTGCGCCGCAAGATGGTGGTAGAGGAAGATCCGCGGTATTCAAAAGACTATCATGACCCAAGCAAACGTTCGATTGCCAATGCCATTCAAGTGTTCTTTAAAGATGGCACGAGTACCGATAAGGTCGCTGTAGAATACCCTATCGGTCATAAGCGTCGCCGTGAAGAAGGTTTGCCTGTATTAGAAGCCAAGTTTCGAGCCAGTCTGGCGACACGTTTTATCGACAGTCGCTGCGAGGCTATTTTTGCGTTATGCAGCGATCAAAAACGCTTGGAGCAGACACCCGTGCATGAGTTTATGGACTTGTTTATGGCGAACTAAGCATTTTCTCACCTAGAGATTTACGCTTAATTTATCCTTGTCTTATCAATAAAATAGGGCGTGTCGTTAGTATGATGATAATGACACCCCCTATTTTTTTCTATTGAATTGAATCAATTTTAATATTCAATCGTTTGGTGCTACCAAGGTATAGATTCCCCTGCCCAATCAACAAAGCTGCCAGATTGCGCAGCCGTCATGCGGCTTAGCACTTCTAATAAGCATTCTGCACTATAGGCTGGCGAGAATAATTGCCCATCAGCCACATTGCCTTGAAAAGGCGCTGACAATTGGGTATTGACGGTTCCGGGTTGCATGACGACCACGCACACATCTTTTAGCGACCGTGACCATTCGATACTCAGATTTTTCATGCCCATATTGAGCGCCGCCTTGCTCATTCTATAGCTATACCAACCGCCCAACTGATTATCGCTGATACTACCGACTCGTGCAGAAATGGTGGCAAAAACGGCAGGATTGTCATTACTACGCTCAGATTTGGCCAATAAAGGTTTAAAGTGCTTAGCAATAAGCAGACCGGCCAAGGCATTGACCTGCATATTTATTAAGAAAAAATCCGTCTCAATCTGCCGTAGTGATTTTTCGGGTTGCTGCGTCGCAGTATGTAGGAGTCCTGCACAATTGATAAGCCAATCAATATGGCTGGTATGCTGGCCAATGACATCCGCCGCTTGTTTGATACTCTGTTCGTCACAGATGTCCATGGGCACCCAATAGAGATTGTCCGCTGCAAAATTAGGAACGCTCTTATGGTAAGTGGCAAAGACGCTCAGGTTGTCTCCATCATTATTGTTGGCCATACTCTCTACCAATTGCTCCACCATGGCTTTGCCAATGCCACCCGTACCGCCGATGATTAGATAAGTTTTGGTACTCATAACGATTCCTTTTTTTGTGTTTCTAAAATGAGGACATGCCTAGTGTATGGCTTATCTTTATGGTTATGACTATCCTGTCTATCATTCATTCTGGCTGATTTTTATCACCTTTACCATGACAAAAATGCTTAATAATGGCTCATTTAGTTAGCATTGGTTTATGACGCTGCAAAATAACAGCAGTAATCGTCATTATATATACGCTACAATAATCAAAAATTGTCTTCTAAATGAACGCCTTTATACGGATATTATCACCTTATGCTCTCACCACAAGATCAATTGACTGAGCTGGTACGCACGCTTGAGACGCAGCAGCATGTCTTTGCCACTGACCCGCTACTCATCACGGAAAAGCTGCAAAATGAGGATGGAAAACCCGTCCAAAAACTGCACCGCCGCGCCTCACGTATCGATAGTAACGGCGCGCTGGCACGAGTATTAGGCAAGATTGATGGGCGCATAAAAGGCATCATGGTAGTCATGAGTGTGGTCTGGTGCATCTCAGGGTTTTTAGGATTATTTACCTTACTACAAGCCAATGTCGTTAATTTCTTTTATGTCTTGGTCTGTTTGCTTGGGTTTCATACGCTTATGCTGGCTGGTTGGCTAATCATGACCTTGCTTAACCAAGGTCGTCAGTCGCCCAGCTGGTTTGCGAGTTTTGTTAGCCCCAGTTATCTCATTCGTGGTAAGGATGATGTCACCCAAGCGGCGGTTGACTTGTACGAGCGTCAATTACAGCATAGCGGCATGCGCTGGTATTTGGGTCGTTTTAGTCATCAATTATGGCTTGCCACCTTAACCGGTATGCTCTTTGCGATTATATTCTTATTGATTGTGCGCCAGTATAGCTTTAGTTGGGAGTCGACGCTGCTATCCGATCAGGCACTGATTACCCTCACCCAAGTGCTTGGCTGGCTGCCCAGTATGGTCGGATTTGGTGTACCTGACAATGCCGCTATCGTGCAGAGTCGACTGGTGACTGATGCCATGCCATTGTCTGTCGCGCGGCAATGGGCAAGCTTGTTAATTGGTAGTTTGCTGATGTATGGTATCGTGCCACGGGCGATAGCGTGGGCGTTTTGTGCTTTCATGTTCCGTCGTAAAAAAATGCGTTTGGATATCAACTTGCCTTATTATCAAAAAATCCTAAATTTTTGGCAGCGTCATGTGGTTGATGCCGACGATTTTACGGAGGTAGCGGCGCCTATCGCTCCAAAGGCAACTGTCAGCGCTGGCAAGAAGCTGGTTGCGCTACTGGAATATCCGTCAGAGCAAGATAACTGGTGGCAAAAAGGTCTGGATGCCAATACTGATGATAATAGTGAGATAGAGAATTTTGGCATCGTTGATGACCGCGATGATATGGATCGATTAACCGTGTATCTAAAGACCCATCCAGTACAAGTCTTGCTCGGTATTCATAGCAAAGCCCTGCCTGATCGTGGCACGCTACGCAAGCTCGATCAAATTGCGGCTCATGCTAAAGACGGGCTGATTGTGCAGCTACTTAATAATGACTATGACATTACTGACGCCTTGCAACAAGATGTGCGATATCAACAATGGCAAACGGCTCTATCAGCACGAAAGATTGGCTTGGTAAGTACTAGTACTTATACTGCTTAATAAAAAATGATAATAACTTTTTAAAATTTTCGCCAGACTCTAATAAATATGATACGGGATCAGATGATGGATAATGATAAAACGAAGAAGGAGCCTGTCGGTCTCTTCGCCGACAAGGCTTTAAAAGATGAGCCTATCAACGTAGAAAATTCAACGACAGCACGTACTCAACTTATTAATATTAATAAAACCAGTGCTAGCCATACAGCCGACGTCGCCACTTCCATCGATACCAGTTCTAATTCTAATTATGAAGCAGAAGATTCAACAACTCGCGAGAGTAAGAAAACCACGATAGCCAGCGGTGAGGCATTAAAATTGGCGGTGGTTGGTCATACCAATACTGGTAAGACCTCTATTTTGCGTACCCTATTACGTGACGTGTATTTTGGGGAAGTCAAAAACGAAGCCGCGACGACACGTCATGTCGAACGCGCCCAACTGACCGATAGTCAGACCGGCGAAGTATTGGTGGCGTTATATGACACCCCAGGTTTAGAGGACGCATCGGGATTGATGGATTGGTTGGAGGAAAATACCGCCAGTCGTCGCGATGGTATTGAACGTCTACAGCAATTTTTGGCAGCTGATATCGCTCAAGGTGGTGATGCATTAAGTAGCAATGAGGACTATAGCCAAGAAGCCAAAGTTATCCGCCAATTGCTGGCAAGTGATATGGCAGTTTATGTCGTCGATGCGCGTGAGCCAGTATTGGGTAAATACAAGGATGAGTTGACCATTTTATCGTGGGCAGCGATACCTGTTATGCCGGTGTTCAATTTTACTGACAGCCAAAATGCCAATATTGATGAGTGGCAGACCATGCTGGCAAGACGCAATCTGCACATTTCTACCCGCTTCGATTCAGTCGCTTTTGAGTTCGAAGATGAAATGCACTTGTGGCAAAATCTTGCGACCATGCTCACCCATTCAGAAATGCTTGAACAGCTCATGCGTAGACGTACAGAAGACTGGGCACAGCTATACGATGAAGCTAACATTATCATTGCGGATTTTTTATTGAACGTTGCCGCTTTCGTGCGCGAGATTAGTGATGATGACGACCCGATGCCGGTATTGCAGCAAATGCAAGAAGCCGTTAGGCAAAGTGAGCGCGCGATGCAGCATAATCTGCTTAATTTATATAAATTTTATGATAATGCAGTGGCAGCAACGCCGCTTGAATTACAAGCGTATCAGCAAGATCCGTTTGACCCTGAATTGCTCAAAAGCTATGGCATTCGCACCACATCGGGCGCGGCAGCTGGTGCACTGCTCGGATTGGGTATTGATGCGGCAGCATTGGGCACGACGTTAGGCTTGGGTGCCGCAATAGGTGGTATTGCAGGTGGGTTACTATCAAACACCAGCAGTATTGCCGATAGGATTACTGGGGTAAAACGCTTATACATTGACCCTGCTACCCTAACCTTGCTCGCCACTCGTGCGATAGATTTACTCACTGCCCTACGCCATCGTGGTCACGCTGCGACTGATGCCACGCAGCTATTATACAAAAGTAATAAAGACAGTAACGATCTGTCTGGAGAAGACAATAACGTGACACCATGGCCAACGAATAAGCTACCAAGCGAGCTAAAAAAAGCACGGGGCAAACCGCAATGGTCATCGCTCAGCAGCGGTAAAGCAGAGCTTGCCCAAAGTTTACGGTTGGACATGGCATGGTCACTTTCAGGAAAGCTACAATCACATAAGCGTGAGTCATAAATTGCTAGCGAACTATCTATGTACTCTATGCATTTAACAGCGCACTCAATGCTTCAGTGCCGCGTACGTCAGTTTGCTGCAGATAAATTGGATATAGCGGATAATCAGTAAAAATCTTGTCAATATCTTGCATCAATTGCTGCTGCCGATCTGCACGGCGTTGCCAGAAATCATCTGACTGCGTGGGAGCTATCAGCTGATTGATGACTATCGCTGCCGGCGTGAGTTTGCTGTCTTCTAACTGTTCGATAGCACGTCTGGTCTCAGCCAATGGCAAGACGTCAGCGGTCATAACCAATACGATCGCCGTTTGGGTACGGTCATGTAGCAGTGCTCCCGCCTGACTAAACAACTCTTTACGTTTCTCCAGCACCGATACTGCTTGCTCCCAGCGATCAGATTTCTTTGCGGCAAACGGATTAGCAACATCATTTTTGAGGCTGTCTATTTGATCGCCCTTTTGATTGTGACTGTCCAAATGGGTCGCCACCGAGCGCAGTTTAGCCTGTCGTCGCTGTTGTGCAAGCAATCCATCTGTCCATGCGCTCATCATCTCTGGTAATACCAGCAATCGTAAGGTATGACCTGTCGGCGCGGTATCAAATATTATATGATCATAACCAGCATCTGCAGCGGCTACCAAATGCTGACACATTGATTCGAGCATGGCGGCTTCTTGCGCACCGGGTGCTGATTTTGATAGTCGCAAATGCTCACGAATTTTGGGCATCATATCTGGATTGGCATAGGATTTAATCGTGCGTTCAACTTGAGAAAAATGCTCATCGACGATAACATCGGGATTCAGTTCAATGGCATCGAGATAAGGTGATATCGTGGTTTTTTCGTTCTTTAGACGCGTATTGAGTACATCGCCCAAGCTATGTGCTGGATCAGTTGAAACAATCAGTGTTTTTTGCTGCTGGCTTGCATAGTAGCTCGCTAGTGCAGCAGCAGTGGTGGTTTTCCCCACGCCGCCCTTCCCACCGATAAATATAATCGGTTGTGTCTTTAAATGCTCTACCAATCCATGTAAAGGGTGTAATGCCATATTTTTATCTCGTTATTCAATCAATACTTATTTTTTATAATCAACAAATTCTTAGCAGCAACCAACATGGTCAAATGGACATCTATCCATCCCCATACGCGTGTGCCATTCGTGGAAATTTTCTAAAAACAATGGCTGTAGCTCTAGTGTATAAAAGCTGGCTGGGTTATCAATGCCCAAGCTCTCAGCAAACATAAGCAACATAAAAAAATCTTCTTCATCACGAGCAGCGCGCGCCATCGTCTGTCGATAAGGCGCATGGTAAAACTCATTCAATCCAGCCACAAACCGTTGCCACCATGGTTGAGTATTTTCTAGCTCATTTGGTGTGTTTTCGTCGTCCATAATGACCTCTTATTTTATTTAATACTTATAATCCATCATGCCTATCCGATACAAAAAACGCCAGCAATTGCTGCTAGCGTTTTTTGTTAGATAGACATTCAATATGATTTAGCGTTTAAGCGTCGCCGCTTTTACCTTTGTGTATCGACCACTCTTTACGCAATACCGATAGACTCTCAAATGTCACTAAAATCGTGGCCACCAAGATAATGATGTCCATAATGATAAGTAGCCAATTGCCATCAGTAAAGAAAGTTTTGAGCTGAATCAGCAGTGCAAATACGGTCATAACTAGTAAAAATGATAATGGTGCTAAGGTATACCAGACTGGTTTGCCTTTACGTAACAAGATAACAGTGACAATCATGAGTGTTAGTGCCGCCATTAACTGGTTAGTCGTACCAAATAGTGGCCAGATAATCATACCACCAGCACCATCGATACCACCGGCACCAAATGCCAATAGCAAGCAGCTTCCGACAGCCAATAGTGTTGCGACGACACTTTTATTCAGTACAGGCAACTTGTAAATCTCACCAACTTCTTGGAAGATATAACGTTGCAAACGTACGCCAGTATCCATTGTAGTACCTGCGAATAGTGCAGCCATTACCGTCAGCATCGTCTGTGATAGCACCATATCGATGCCGACGCCCGCATTCAAGATGGTCGCACCGCCATCGATAAAGGCACCAATAGAGCCGTCACCAAATTTTTGGTAAACTGCTTGCCAATCACCAAGAGTAGCAAAACCTGCCGTAGCAGCCAAAATTGCACCCAGTGCCAGCATACCTTCGCCCAGTGCGCCAAAGTAACCAACGAAACGGACGTCTTCTTCTTTATCAATCTGCTTAGAAGTCGTACCTGTCGCGACCAAACCATGGAACCCTGATATCGCACCACAAGCAATTGTGACAAACAATAGCGGCATCAGTGAAGGCGTGCCAATTGGTAATGCAGTATTAATAGCTGGCGCGACAATGTTTGGCGTAGCAATAAAAATAGCAGCATACAGCAGAATCAAACCGACAAATAGCTGCAGGCCATTGATATAATCGCGTGGTTGCAACAGCATCCAGACAGGTAATAATGAGGCGACCGCCGCATAACCAAATAAAATAAGAATCCAGACAGCGTTATCAGGTAAACCCATGACGGTTTCAGGTAACACAATAGGGAACATAGGGCCAAGATAGATCAGCCCATATAGAGCACTTACTCCGATAATTGATACCCAGACCAAATTCATCTTGTAGCGATAAATACACTGTCCAATGATAAAGGCAACCACTAAGGCACCCCAGACTGGTAACACAGCAGATGGGGTTTTGATCATCATATTAGCAATAGCAACACCAAATACAGCATTCACCATTAGTAACAATAAGAAAATAACGACCATCATCAAGCTACGGACACGTGTGCCCATAACATTACCAGCGATAGAGCCAATCGACTGACCTCTATTGCGCATACTCGCCCAAATGGCCGACATATCATGCACACCAGCCATAAAAATAGTGCCCAATACCACCCAAATGATGGCAGGCACCCAGCCCCAAATCACAGCAATAGCAGGTCCGATAATCGGTGCAGCCCCTGCTACTGACGTAAAATGATGCCCCCACAATACATACTTATTGGTAGGCACATAATCTACCCCATCTTTCATTGTATGTGCAGGCGTTGGACGACTGTTGTCCAATGCTAAAATTTTGGTGGCGATAAATTTTGAGTAAAACACGTAGCCGCAGAGCATAGCAGCCACAGCGAATACCAGTACAATAGCACTATTCATCTTATCTCTCCCTAGACAAGTATCGGTAGCCTTATAAGTTCAAGCTTTTTGAATTAAAATATGAAAAATATGCTAAATTAGTATGCGATGATTGACTCAGCTCACCTATCGTTTAGGTAAATCCTAGCAATTTGTAAAACTATTGCCAATCAACAAAGTCATGCAAAAGTCATGTATTTTATAACTAGGGCATTTCACTAATTCGCATCTCGTGTGATGAGCCTGAGATTAAAGACTTTGTTTAAATAATAACCGATTTGACGATAAATGTAATGCTAGTAAGACATAAAAAACAACAAATAAAGGAAGTATCATGGAACATTATTTTGGATTCGTACCTTCAGATAAATTAAAAGCATTAATCATTGAGGCCGAGCAAGTCATTGCTTCAAATGAGCAAGTGGATTATTACCCGTATCGCGATGCGCTCACGCATCAGACGGCTCGCGACCTTACAGATAACTTATTGGTTGGCTTGGTAGATATTATTCCTAATCCCGAGCGTCAAGCCTCTATGCGAAAAATTGTTGTAACGATTGAGCGTGCGACCGATACCCTACTCAATATTTTATTGGGTAAAGAGAACAATGAAGAAGTGCTTCCTAGCTTTCATTTCTTAAGGGATCGTGCCACATTTATCGACAATGAAGGTGTCAAGCGTATAGGTTTCAAATTGTCAGACTCAGATGCAAAAACCATCGATGAAGGTTTTGCCGCTATTACACCTGAGCATGTGGATAGAGCGAAGTTCAAAACAGCACTCGAAACTGTGAATGAAGAGACGCTTACCCACTTTGTCAGTCGCTTTGCTGAAACGCTGAAGCTTGGCATGATTAAACGTAAGTCTGTGCCAGTTGCCAAAGCCGCCATTGATAAAGGAATGAGTATGGCGTTGAACAAGTTATTGCCGGACCTACCTGATACATCACTGAATCGTTTGGCCAATTATTACCGTCCATTCATTGTAAAAAAGCCATCATAATAAAATTTATATTCTTATTAAAAAGGTAGTGTTGGGCAAATTTGCTAAAATTTGCTAAAATAGGTGGCACTTTTATCCAAGGCGCAACTCATGACCCAAATTAGTAATCAAGAAATTGAAAAAACCCTACGCAACTCAGAGTGCCTTATCAGCAGTATCGAAGTAGCCGCTGCTTATGAGCGCCTTGCAGCGCAGCTCAACCTACATTATGTGGGTTTAAACCCAATCGTTATGGTCGTTATGAACGGTGGTCTTATCCCAGCCGGTCAACTGCTTACTCACCTTACTTTCTATCATCGCATGCATTATATCCATGCCTCACGCTATCGTGATAACGAAGGTACCAGTGAGCTTGATTGGAAATTTAAGCCTGATGTTAGCATCGAAGGCGAACACGTTTTATTGATTGATGATATTTTTGACGAAGGCATCACTCTAAAAGCCATCGTTGAAGAACTGGGTAAAGAAAAGCCATTGTCTATCGAGTCTTGCGTCCTACTCAATAAGCAACACGATCGTAAAGTTGCCGGTTTTGACGTTGATTTTGTGGGTATTGATGTTGCAGACCGTTATGTTTATGGTTGTGGTATGGACTTTCATGGCTACTTGCGCCATCTGCCTGGTATCTATGCAATCAAAGAAGGCAAAATTTAAGTCTTATACTTTAAATGCTTAAAAATATTTGAGTTATAAAAAAGCATCCAAATTGGATGCTTTTTTATTGCTTAGATTTTATGACTTATACAATGCTCGTATTTTTTCTGTAGGTAGTATGCCTGTATCAGTAACCGTGAAGAAATAATCGAGTTGCCAATTCTGAGTCTTTAAAGCCGTATTACTGGTTGGCTTATCCCAGCTAGGATAGACCCTTATGCCCATCTTACCTTTTGTAGAATGAGACTGAAGGATATTATGCTTAAGCAAGACATGCTTCGGAAAAACAAACTGACCAAATGTATGATTGTCTTTAAATGTCGTGATTACTAACAAGTCTGGTGACTGATCATATTGGAAAGGTTGATTAATGCCTGTGGTGTCCTTTTCCCAAAAGGTAACGAACTGCCCTATTTTGGTAGTTGTTTGCTTAGCCACTCTACCTCTAGCTGTTTTAATAGCCGACCGAGAGGATAAGGTAAATAATCCTGCTGCGTATTCAGAGTTTTGTACCTCCTGTTTAATCGAGGATACAATGAATTGGTGAGGCTCATAAATGATTTCATTGATATGATCTAGCACACTATCAAAGGTATGCAACTTTAGCCCTCCTTTTATATATCTTGTACTTTCATATCCTGTAATACTTATCTATTAAAGCTTAGAAAACTGTAATGCCAAGCCCGTATGGCGCTCAGTTGGTGTTTTGACAGCGCGTTCGAAAGCTTGCTTGGTACTATAAATGGTCACTTGTTTCTTAGCACGAGTCACTGCTGTATAGATAAGCTCTTTACTCAGTAATCTTTCATGACTATTATCAAAAGTAATCGCTACATGATCAAACTCAGACCCCTGCGACTTATGAATAGTCATGGCATATGCGGTGGCGATGACTTCTTCATTCAGTAAATTGACCGCAATTCCCTGTGTTTTATTCTCAAAAAACACTTCTAGTCGGGTTCTATCATCGCTGGTCTGCAAACAAAAACCAATATCACCATTAAATAGCCCAAGCTCATAGTTGTTTTGTAAAACCATAACAGGTCGACCATGGAACCATGTGTTTTGACCCAATAGTAGCTTTAGCTCAGCAAGATGCCACTGGGTAAGGTAGTTATTAATATAATGATCGCCCCACTCACCATTATGACCAGCGCTTAAGACTCTAAATTGGTTAAATATTTTCATTAATAACGTAATAGTACCTTCAACTGAATTTGGCACGGATTTTTCCATTGGATTTTCCAGTAAATTTTGAATTTTATTTATGTATGGATTGTAATTATGGGTAATTTTTAATAATAAATTTTTATTGCTTAGGCTATTTTCTTTTTTATCATTTAATATAGACTCCGTTTGCAGCGTATTGACATATTGAAAGCTCAACGCTTCATCTTGTCTTAACAACTTCCAAATGGCTTGTGTATCTACCTCTACTTTATTAATTTGAGAGGCAAGCTTTCCTATTCCCGACTCTGCGCTAAATCGCCGGCTTTCGGTTAGTTCTGCATGAATGGCTTGTAGTCGTGGAATACGACAGAGATCAGCCAATACAGCCCCTGCATCTACTGCTGCTAACTGGTTCGCATCGCCCAATAATATCAGCCTTGCACCTGGTTTTACCGCACTCACAAGATAATTGGCCAACTCGACCCCGAGCATCGATGCTTCATCAACGATGATAATATCTTCACCTAATGGATTATCAGCATTGTAACGAGGTCTACCTGTCCGCCCAATGCCTAACAAGCGATGAATGGTTTTTGCCTCTTGCAACTGTAGTTCTACATTTGCCGCATCTAAAGCCGCTTGTAAAGACTCCTGCATTCTTTGAGCAGCCTTACCAGTAGGTGCTGCCAATGCCAAACTGGCACTGTCCGTACTGAACCGAATATGCTCAGCCCCATCCCCCCCACTCTTTGTCGCTTGCTGCAGCGCAATGACCAATTGAGCCACGGTATATGTTTTACCTGTGCCTGGACCACCAGTAATAATACTAAACGCATTATTATTCGCGACATTGATTGCTTTCACTTGGTGCTTATGAAGGTTTTCAGGCATTGCTATCTGCAAAGGGCTTACCTGCTGATTTAAGATATTGTTGATATTTTTTGCTAAATTAAACTCTGCCTGCCAAGCACGGTGTAACCAAAAGGTGGCCGATATTTTTGTCTCATTGTCTTTTTCGACTCTTTGCATTTGGTACATGATAGGTTTATTTTTACTTAGGCTATTTTGCTTATTATTACTATCAGTATTCGCATCAACATTAGCAAATAAAGTATTCTCATGAATTGACTGAACGAAAGCAACTGAGTCACTATTTTTCAAACGCTGATATAACGTAGCTATTGCATCAAACCGTTTGACCAGCATCTCTTTTTCATAGTTGCTAAGTGCTAGCTGCGCCCATAGCTGAGCTCGTTTACTAAACAAAGCATCTAATGAGCCAAATAATGACAGCTCAATTGAAGAGTCATCTTCTGATGGCGCGTTTATTTTAGCGTCCATTAATGCGAGTATTGGCGTTGCCATCATCTCTAGTAAGTTCTGCTGCCACGCATATAGTGCGACCAACTCACCATTAATTTGACCTTGTAGCGGCGTATCATGCTCCGCTGCCTCAATGGTCAATACAGTATGGCCCTCTTCCAAATGAGTGGCCAACATAACGAATAAAGCCGTAAATAAGTCATTGTTTTCCGACTTATTGATTCTTTTGCTCTCATCATTCGTCTTTGCATCTACCGCGTCATATGCTACATGGGTTTGCTGACGGCGTAGCAAAATATAATCACTGAGACTACTTGCCCAGCTCTCTTGTAAGCTGATGGCTGACTTGTTCTTATTGTTATTATTACTCATCGTGTGCTTGTCTCTTTTTGGTCTGATTAAATGTTATAACAATATTTGCCCATTTAATTGTCATATTAAGTTTATTAATCTGGCGTGCCAAATAGTGCATCTAAACCTTTGATAAAGTCGATGGGAATATCCCAAGTGACCAATCCATAGCAGCCATGATTTTTTATACTGCTACTAGGCGTATCAGCACCTTGTGATACAGTAGTAGATGCTTGAGCATTTGGGTCATATACACCTCTCAAAAACACGTACTCTACAGCGCCTAAGTACTTATCTTCGTTACCCGTATAATCACTGATTCTCATGGCAAGGAACCGATGTAAAGCCACTTGATAAATCGCTGCTTGTAGCCAATACCCTGCTTTGGACATTGCTTGCTTTAGCGTACTTTCATTATAATCGCTTAGGCTATTTCCTAAAAAGTTGCTCTTATAATCGACCACATAATACTTGCCAGCATGCTCATATACTAAGTCAATCTCACCACGCAAATAACGATATAGATGTGCTTTGTTTTGTGGCACTAAAATGACGTGCTTATCTGTCTCATCAGGTAAATACTGTTGGAAAAGCTTACTAATATCCTGTGCTCTAAACCTTTCTGACAGCCCCATGTTGAACTCTAACTCAGCAAATCGCTTACCTTTATTAAGAGTAATCAAAGGTTGATTAGAAGATAATAATGGCGCATGTAACACTTCTTCAATCCAATTGATTAACGCTTCATGCTTCGTTGTATCTATTGAATCGAAATCAATGACACCGTTGATTCCTTTCTTCCTTCCTTGTGATCTGCGGCTCTGTTGTTCAGCACTACTATATATGAGCGGCAACTGATAGCTACTAATCGCTCTATCAATCACCTGAGACCACTGCGATTTATTATTGAAATCAATTTTTTCAAATATTTCATGCAAAAACGTACCGGCATTGGCGCCTTTGACAAAAGTAAAACGAATATCATCCTCTGACTTGAGACTGAGTTCACTGTTTTGTTCTCTAAATTCATCGTTATTAAGTAAAGAGATATCCGAAACTGTAGACTCTGTCATATCAATGTCTATCGCATCATCAATACGCTCATCCACTATCGCCATTGCTTGTGTAGATTCATCTAGCTGACGTGCTAAGGCGGTAAAGCTGGTCTTAGCCCAACCATAAAAATAATTGGTTTTCATCACCTCTGCAAAGGGCGCGTACTCAATAGATTCTGTTGTAGGCTTATGAGTATTTGATTTGGTGGCGACCAGTTGAACATTATCATTTACGCCTGCTGAGTTAGCATCATTGCTTGCGTAATTATTGTCATAAAACTCATTAACTTTATGACCTCTAAGCATACCTACAATGCCTTTGAGCCTGTCAGGTAGCTCGAACTTTGCTTCTGGCGATTCAAACCAATAAAACACTGGCTTTAGCTCAAACCCTGTCTTGTTACTCGGATCTCGCAGCACAACATAAAGCTGCTCACTGGCTCGAGTAAATGCCACATAACCAAGCCGTCTTATCTCATCAAAACCCTCCTGTGTCTCGATATCGGTATAGTAACCCTCATCCGTGGCAGAGCCTTGCAGTGGTGAGAAGCGGCGCTGATTTCCTGTTGATTGACTGTCTAGCGACTGCTGTACTTCTATCGACTGCCGCACTAGCGCTGAAGGCGCTTGTTGCGCGTTGTATAGATACAGCCCATAGTCTTCCTTATTGCCAGACTTCCTGCTGGCATCACCCATTCCCAATACATAGACAATAGGGAACTCAAGTCCTTTTGACTTATGAATGGTCATCAGTTGCACGCCAGATTCTGTCGGTAGCGGATATTGCTTAGCCCAATCACTGCTGGGTGCTGCATCTATATGCTGCCTGAACCACGCCAGTAGCTCATGCTCACCCATACCGAGGCCGTACTGCGCCAAGATATCCATCACATGACGCAAGTCCATGATATGACGGTCACCTTCTGGATGAGCAGCTAAGGCCTGCCATACGCCTTGCGGCTGCACGGGACTTTTATCTAATAAATAATGTAGCGCCGATAATATGCCAAAGTGCTGCCAACGCTGTGCACCTTCTTTTAGATAGGTAATAAAGTCTTGATAGCTTTTTTTAGTATCAGTAGCTTCATTAGCTGAGAAGTCTTTCGAATTAGAATGGTTTGCATGGAAGCTTGTTGTACTACTGCCCTCAGTAATGCCTGACTCATGGTCTGTCATCATGGCTTTGATGTTTTTAATACTCAGTCCATATAGATGACTGGTCAACACCCGATTAATCATGTCATGACGATATGGGTACAGCATGGCACTCAGTAGCGCCGCCACATCTTCTGCCATAATAGTCTCAAAGATACTGACGTCACTGGTGGTCAAGGTCGGCACATTAAGTTTTACCAGCTCATCTTCGACCCTTTTCAGATCTTTTTTGGCACGTGCCAGCACCCCAATATCACTCGGCTGAATCGGCTTACCTTTAAGTGTCTGACCACTATTAAGCAAAGTGGCTATATGGCGAGCTGTTATTTCATGCTCATCGTAATCAAACTCTTTGTCCTTGTCATAAGGCAGGTGTAATAAGCTCACTGGCTGAGCAGAAAGCACCTCTGTCACCAGTACATCATCCAGCCTATCTGACGCATTAAACCAAGACAGCTCATATTCCGGTTTTGCTGCTTTGATATGTTGGTAGTGAATACCAGCACCTAGCTGCGACAGTTTATTCTCAGTAGTTGTTGCATTCGCCATACCAAACCAACAGTTCAATGCGTTAATCACACCGGCATTTGAACGGCGATTGATATCAAGCGTCCAAAGGGCGCTTTTATCAAACTGAGCTTTCATGTAGTTGTAGTTGGCTACATCGCCACCACGAAACCCATAAATAGCCTGTTTGGGATCACCAACCAATAGCAGAAACTCATGATTGGCTTTCTTAGTGGTTGACTGCTTGTCATTGTCCGACTGTTTACGCTTATTCTTTGGCAAATAAATGCTTTCAATCATAATGGCTTGCTCGCCATTGATATCTTGCGACTCGTCAATCAATGCCACAGGATAGTGATGACGAATATAACGCGCCAGCTTGTCTCCTTGGCGACCAGTTAGCGCTTGGTTTAAGCGTACCATTTGTAGACTAAAAGTCGTCTCGCCACGCTCTTCCAAAATAACTGGCAGTCTATTACGCACAGCCAGCACAATATGACGGTTAAGATTGGCTAATACCAACAAAATATGCTGATTTAAACTATCAAGCATGTCTAAGATAGCCATTAACTTACTAATGGTCTCTAACTCAAAAAGCGTCTGATGCTCTTTTTCTTTATTCTTATTAAAGTGCTTAATTTTGCCATCTTCATCGGGATATCTAGAATCCTGCAATGATGTCAGAATCTTATTCTCGCTTTCATTTAAATAGCTATTAAATGTCAGCTGATACTGCGATATCTTTTGATGCACCTCGATAATGGCATCAAACTGTTTAAATAAGTTAGAACGTCCATTGAAGCCTTGAGACTTTCTATAATCAGGATTTAAATAAGGCTGGATATCGGCTAAATCTAACTGAGAAAACTCATTGATTAGCTTCTCGTATGCATCAAAGTCAAAGCTTTTCTCAATCCTTATATCATCAATCGGCGCAGAGATAAAATTAAGCGAGCGAGTCACATATTTCTTATGATCGCCTACTGCAGACAGCTTACCTTGCTGATCCATTAGCGCGTAAAGTTTAGGCTGCTCATAGTATAAGCGGCTCTGAAACTGACGCAGCTCATCATGAACAATGCTATCGGTAACTTGTTCAATACTGCTGTCTTCAATAATGCCCATGCCCTGCTGGTGACCAGTCTCGCTACTGTACTCCGTCAACCATTTTTGCGCCAAGCTATCGAGCGTACCTACAAATAGCTTATCCAAGGTGGTTAGTACCAATGCGGTACGTCTGATAGCTTCAGCCATTGGGTAACTGTATACGTGATCTAGCAAATAACCGACGAGATGCAGGTTGATAGGATCTTGCATAATGCCATCTAAGCGCACATATTTGGCCTGATTAACCAACCAATCTTCACGGTCTTTCGTTGCTTGTTGACGTTTCTCAGCCGCCACTTGCTTATCAGCAGCAAGGTCTTGATTTAAATCATCAATGCCTGTTTCAACGTTTGCATCTACATCTGAATTACTGCCTACTTGTGCGTCTTTATTACTCTCAGGCATGACTTGTAGTATGTTTGGATAGAGACTCTCTTTATTGCTAGTATCAGCACTTAGGCTATTGACCCATTGTAATAGCTGATAAAAATCTACCAAACGATCGTGGATACGCTGACGCATTTCGGCAGCGGCAGCTCGAGTAAAAGTCGTAGCAATGATTTGCTCTGGCGCACGTCGCGCTTCGATCAGTAGGCGCAGTACAATACCAGTCAGCGTCCAAGTCTTACCCGTGCCCGCTGAGGCTTCAATCAGGTGTTTACCCGTCAGATCAACATCAACTGCCGGTATGACATCATTTTTACGTTCAGGCACAGCAGATAAAGTCAGCTCATCTGAATATTCATCAAATAAATTCGGTTGTGTAGACGAGTCAATGGTATTAGCTGGTTCGATGAAGTCTGTCATATGGGCGCATACTTTTAATTATTATTTATTAGGGCGTATCTTCAATTCACTCGATAGTTATCTAAATGGGCTAAAAACAGCTAAATTTTGCCAAACATCGTCAAACAGCTGGTTAATATCCCGATATTATCTGCACTACTTTCCTCGTTTGACGGCAATTTATCTCATTTTTATCACCATTTTTGAAATGAAGACACGCCCTAGAACAAGATAGCAAAAATTAATTAGGGGCTGCTCTAGATAATGGGCTAACCATCTAAGTTAGTTAACGCATTAAACATCGGCTCATACAGTGGCTGCGCTAATGTAGTCAGAGCTGCTGACAAAGCCTTAAACGCATCTTGGTCACGCAGTACATATTGCCAAATTGCATGCTGCGAACAAGTATCATATACCGTATCTGAATTGTAGTTAGGTCTTAACCAGTCTGAGAAGTCGGCACGTTTTGGCCAATAGCTATTACCGGCACCTTCTTCAGGCTTTAGATACTTATCAAGGTAATTAAGTGCATATTCTGGCAGTAACGTAATAGGTACTTGACCCGTTAACTTACCAAAAATAGCCCATTTTATCAGCTCAATTACTGCGTCTTCATACACGATCGGGCTTAGTTTAAATGCGATTACATCTTTATAGTTACTAACTTGCGAGCTGGGCTTATTAAAGCGCCAAATACTCACGCCATCATTTAATACCACTTGCTCGGCAGTGGTACGTCTGGCCACTTGCCAATACAAATGTGACAACCAAAACTTAAGTAAATGCCTAGGGCTGGCAGAATTGGGCAATATGTTTAACCATTGCTTAGGCGATTGCTGAGCATAAGGCACGCCTGCCTGAATATGAGAGTGACTGTTATGCGCATCTGTCGGCACTGATATTGGTGCTAATATTGGTACTGAGCCCTTTATCTTAATAACTTTCGGCAGCAGCTTAAGCAGTGTCTCTATATCCTCTATATCCTCTATATCCTCTATATCCTCTATATCCTCTATATCCTCTATATCCTCTATATCCTCTATATCCTCTATATCCTCTATATCCTCTATATCCTCTATATTCGTCTGATTGCTTGACTCATTATCCATGCTACTCAGTATATTTTTTAGCTCTATCTGAACAGGGTGCTCGGCGGTTGGTGTCAGTAGCTGTAATACTGTAGCGCTATCTGCTCCACTCTCGTTGAGAATACTGCTCTCATCAAAGCCATTAGCAATTAATTGTTCTTTGAACTCCAAGCATTGTTGTTGCAGTTTCTTTTGTTGATTGGGTAGCGTGGTCTGGCGAGCGACACCAGCAGGCATAATTTTTTGATACATCAGAATTGGAGTGGTACTTTCAGCCTTTATATGACCGCTATCTGCCTCAGTCTTATCAGCGACCAACTGCTTGATCAAATGGTCTTTGATTTTATAGGTAGTCAAACTGTCTAAAAATAATGGCTCTTGATGCGACAGAGCTTCTTCACCTTGTACCACATGCACTTTTTGAGACCGTAAGAACGCTTTGGCAGGATGGCGCACTTGGTAAGCCAATACCCCTTCAATGTCTATCTCTCCAATATTAAATACGCTATCAGATAAAGCTTGGATGAGCGCCTCTGTCATGCTACTAACATTGCTAGTATCAACAACTGTATCTAGCGCTAGCATATCAGCCAATGTAGACAAGGTTTGATTGTCTACTTGACCTAGCTGACCCAAGCCTTGACCTAGCACCTGAGCAATTGACTCATATTGTGCTTTTGTGGGTAAGCCAACCAGTTGCATCTGCTCACTCGCCACTCGCCCTTTCAATGTATCAAACACCGCTTGCCAAAGCGGCGCAGGCGGAAACTGTTTTTTCTGAGCCAGTTTGGTTTTGCGCATGGCTGTATTTAATAGAGCATCCAATTCATCAATCATATCAACAGGACTTGAATCCTGGGCATTGATATTAACGTTGGCATTGGCATTAGCATTGTCATCAATATCAGGAGACACTTGCTCAAAAATATCAGCGCCTTCAATTTCTGTCTCAAACAGACTCTCATGAAAAGGCAGTGCAGGATGCTCAGTTACTAGCCACTGCTTAATCAATTTAGGCAAATAGCGTTTGAGACTCTCGGTGTTGGGGTCAATATCCTTAGGTAATGTCTCAAGCGAGTTCACCTGCCATTGCACCTCACCTTGCAAGAATTGCAATAGCTCACTCACTGGATTGGCGGGCAGATGCTCATGCGTGTCCGTCAAGCTTTGACCATTGTAAAACATCCAGCAAGCACTGCGCGCGCACAGTAGCGCATCCAAAAATGCGCCGTTGTCATCATCTTCACTGACTCTGTCACCGCGGCGAGCATTGGTCGCTTTCATCAAATCATAGCGGTTATCACGATCACGCCCAGGAAACTCAGAGAGATTCATATTGAGCATAACCACCAACTCAAATGGCACATTTCTTAGTGCACCGAATCGACCAAAGGTAATTACTCCCGTTGGCTCAGCACTGACCTGCTGACTTTCAAGCTCGTTTTCGATACTGTCTAGCATAAAGCTCAGCTTGAGCGGCAATTGCTCCACACCTGCCAGCCTCTGTTCTACTTCTCTGTTGTCGATATCACCACTAGCGTACTGCCTATAGTGACGATTGGCTCGCAGACTGGACTTAAAACCATTCATTGCGTTGTAAATGGCGCGCATAGTACGCGTTTGGTCCACATCGCCAAAGTAGCGATGGATAACTTGTGTTTCAATCTGATCGAGCCAATCTTCCGCTTTCATTTTTTGTGTATGGTCATCGCGACGTGCAACCAAACCAGTATAAATGCGGCAAAGCGCTTCAACAATCAGCGCATCATTTAGGCTCACTTGTGGTAGCGGCAAAGTCATTTCTGGCAACGCAGTGCTTGGCCATTCATCCTCATCTAAAGGATACAAGCAATCGCTCAACTCAGCCTCTGGCATGACCAGACCTAGGGTCAATCTGTCTAACGCTTGCGCAAAGCTAAAGCGATAGTCATAGTCATTACTATCCAAAGTTTGCTTAAGATGCAGCTCGTCAAAACCGCGAATAAAGCCTGCCTCTACCAACAAATCACAGCCACGGCTCATTTGTTCATGAGTCAGTCCAAAGCTTTCAAATAAAGGTGGTAACATGAGCCAGTCTAAGACTTCAGCTGCTTCAAAACGAGCGCTATGACTACCCAATAGTTTGTAAAAACCGATAATGGCTTCCCATAACTGGCGAATATCAGCATCAACAACACCAGTCACTTTAGCAGGCAAGGTCAAACCATCCTGACCTTTACCGTTGACAAAGATAGAACCAATTAGTGCATGATGACGTTCAACATCGGGTAGCAGCACAACAATGTCAGAGATATGACGTTTCTTTTCACCTAGTTTGATAGGTTCGTTCAACCAACGGCCAATCATAATACGCAACACTTCAAGCTGACGCTGCAAACTATGACACGAATGAATGCTTAGGCTATTATCTTGCGAAGAAATTGCCCAAAAACGGTCTTTTTCAAAGCGCTTATTCTCTAACGCTTCATCTTCATACCAAGCCGTTTCTGGCTTCTCTTCATCAAAGTTTGGCTCTATTTGTTGACTTACCGCTTGCGAGACTGTAGCAGCCGTTGCTTGCTGGGTCGATTGCTCATCAAGCATCAACACATCGTTCTGTAAACGCCTTAACAAACTTGGACTATTTTGAGTACTACTAGCATCATCAATATACTCAGCAGCAACCTCATCATTGAAACCACTATCAAAATTATCTTGCCATTCAACCAGTGCATCGTCGTACTGCTCATTACCAGACAAGTTAGCAAGCATTGCAAAAGCATCACGCGATTGCTTCCCTAGACGCGACAACAAACTGTGACCGTAATCACGCAAAAACACACTCTCAGGATTAATAATCTGCTGACGCTGTAACCATGATTTATCGACGATATCCGCCCAAAATAGCTTTGATGGATTATAATGTAATAGCGTGATATTCATGTATTGCGACAGGCGCTGTAGAAAGTCTAGCTCGGTCTGTGGCAGTTGCTGGATGGTAAAGATACGCAGTATGGTTGGCAACTGGTCACGCTCATTCGCCTTGTTATCTTTTAAGGCCGACCAGAACGCACGCTCCAGTGCCACGCGGTGTAGATGAACATCGGCGAACAAATGCGACCATAAAAAACGTTGGGCAACTTCCAACTCAACATAATGCTCGACCAACCACTCAGGCGTGCCGCGCGCATATTTATCAAAGCGCAGTGACAGTGCATCTTTATCCGCTATCAACTCATCCACATTCAGCGGTTTATTATGTGACCATAGCGCCAGCCAATCCTCACGATGGGTCAAGTAGCGGTTAAACACCCTTGCCAAATCGCTTGCCAACTGCCAAATACGGGCATCTTGTTGCGCCTTATCCTGTCGCACATTGTCCTGCTGAGCATCTGCCTGCGGTTCATCAATCAAAGACGCCAGTAATGGATGAACCGGATGCTTCTCATCTTTAACAATCGACTCTTGATAGTAAGTCAAATACCCAAACAATCGCCATTGCATTACTGTCGGTGACAACACCGCCACTTCGGGCACGTTTAGAGTTTCCGCTTCAGGATTTTGCGCTAATAAAGAAGCGTTATGGCGGGTTAATACATCTTGCATCAGCGTCCATTGATACTGACCCCAGAACTTAGTACGCACCAATGTACTAATGCCAGCGCGACTGGCAATAGTCTTATCCAACCAATCGCCCAATACCATTGAGGGTACAATGACAATAAAAGGCTCAAAAACAGGCTGATCCTTGGACTGGTATTGTACAAGCAGTTGATCAACAAGGTTTTCGGTACGGTGCGACTGAATAATAGTGAACATAGACAATAATCTGATTGGAATAAGGGTGAGATACTAAGATTGATAAAAAAGGTTTAACTTATAGATGGGATGTCTGTATCCAATTTCAAAAACGCTATAAAACGTCCAGACAAAACAAAAATCAATACTCATCAATCCATGTTTGATGGTCGTTACTGTTATGCATTTCTGCTAGCATGAGGGCCATAAACAAAAACAACCATAGTAGCAAATTCTACATATCCATTGATGACGTTGACATGCCGAATTCGCTATCAGTGTGCCATTGATGGTTATCGTTTACTAGTGTAGAGCCGACATTATAATAAGCTTGCGACACTTAGTGTCGTTTTATACTATCATTCATATTTATTATGAAATAATTTCATTGCGGTTTTTAAATTGGCCTTTACAACCTGTATATAAATAACACTTTCTATTGACGAGATTACTTAATATTATGCCATTGCGTCCCATTGATGCCATTTTTGTCCATCCAAAACAACGCTTATACGTCGTGTATTATCGCGGTGAGTTGTGGCAATTGCCACGTATGAAAATCGATGACAGATCATGGCAGAACAGACGACCCTATAAGGATGATAGTAGCTCACTTTATCTGAGTATTCATCAAGCTATCAGCGATCCTCTACTTGCGCAGAAATTGAGAACGCTAGATCTGCCTGTGGCGGTACGTGGTAGCACATTGCCACGTTTTGAAGCATGGTGGGAGGCACATGGGTTTAAATGGTTAAAAGACAGACTATTAACAGGTGAATCACCATTAGCAGCGCATACTGAGACAGGCGCTATCAGCAATGGCGAAACTGACTCTACTGCACCGCTAAACAGCAAGTCACCCTCAGTCAATAACAAGAGCACTGGACAGCAGAGCCGTGTACAAAATAGCAATACCAAAAAAGCACGCAAACAAGATGATAACTTGCAAGCAACGGATGTGTTTGCTGATATGCTGGCAGACTTGGTAGAAGAGGTCTTGTATAAATAGCTTTATATTTAGCAGAAAATCACTCACTATATGCCATTTGAAGATTTAATTAAATCCACTAAAACAAGAACGATAATATATGAAAGACTACAAGCTGCTATTGGCTGGCCTGCTTTTGCTGCTGCTGATTATACTTATCGCTGTCTTTACTTGGCTGTGGAGTAGCAATCGTAAAAACATAGACCCGCTGCCCATTATGGCAAGCGAGAATGAGCCAATGGCTGGGGCAACGGAAGACGATGCTAAAACTACCACCGATAGCACTTTGTATTTGCAAGTAGAGGACAGTTTGCAAACCCCACTAGACCATGTTATCGCTCGCTTTAAAACCCGCTATCCGCATGTGCAGGTGTTGGCAAGCTATGTACCTTCGAGAGCGCTTTTGACTTTGCCAGAGGGCGATACTAATGGCACGTCTGTTATCAACAATACCGATATAATTATTGCTGATGATGGCTTGTCAGCCGAGCGACTGTCACCCTTACAAACCCAGATCGACGTCGAGCAAGGTAAGCACAACCAGCGCAAAGCTAAGACTGATAGTACCGCTAAAGATAACTCTGATAGTGTGAAAGCAAATAAAATTGCAGTAACGGATAATACTGAAGCACGTCGCCTGAATTCTTTCAGCTATGCGTTAAAAGACGAGCATGCGCTTGATGGCGTTATTTTGACACACAACCCTACAGCGATCGGCTTTCGTAACTTTTTACTTTCGAGTGTAGGGCAAGACATATTGAAGAAATATGATTATGAAAACATCAGTGGCTACAAAAACAGCGTAAATGACTTGTTCAAACCAACATCACGGGCAAAAAAAGCAACAGGCAACAACCCAGTAGATGTCTCTGATGCCCTGAGCAACAGCGAATAAATTTAAATTGTCTCTATTTGTCTTTTCTTCATTGCTTTTGTACAGGCTTTTTTTTACAATAGCACTCCATAATGCGCCTATAGCTCAACAGGATAGAGCAGTTGCCTCCTAAGCGATCGATCCGAGTTCGAGTCTTGGTGGGCGCACCACATGAATATTATCAGAAGCAATCAAAAGACCCCATAGCCTATACGCTGTGGGGTCTTTTGATTGCTTAATATATCACATCACAACTTTATATAACTTACGATACCTTTGCATAACAGGGTTAAATTATCACAATACCGTTTTTCGAACTCAAAAGGTGACACCTAACCAATCGTACTATGCAGTCGTTTTTTATTGAACCAACCTACCCACTCAAGAGTTGCCAGTTCAGCATCATTAACCCCATTCCAGCTCTCTTTTAAATAATGCATCACCTCAGACTTATAAAGCCCGTCGACCGTTTCAGCCAATGCATTGTCATATGAATCGCCAGTCGTGCCGACAGAAGCGATAATTCCAGAGTCAGTCATACTAGAAGTGTAGCGGATGGATAGTCGCCTGCTACCTCTATCAACATGCGAACGGCGCGTTCTTTAATCTCAGGAGTGTAGGTTTGTCTCTTCATTGTCGTATTCTCTCAGAATGTTAAGTCTCCGACAATTTCGGGGCGGTTCACATAGTATGTCGCAGTCGTCATCTGCTAACTGGTGCCTCATGGCATGTGCTAAGCGCGACTAAATCAATCAGGCATAAAAAAAGCCGCCTTATTACCAAGATGACTTATTAATATTTTAGGGGCTTTCATCGCTTACACAAACATTAATGTTTCGGCTGTATATGTATAGTAGACGAAAAGCTTTTATTTTTAACCACTACACCTTTGGGTGCTAATGGCTCAAAGTCTTGATTAAATATCGCCCCATCTTCTGCAGGGATAATATACTGAGCTATGTAATTGGTGCCTCTGTCATCTTGAATATCAGCAAACGAGGCATAGTATTTGTTGTATTTTCCGGCATCTACAAGCTTACTTTCAACTGGCTTTATAAATTTACCATGAATCAACTCAAAAGGATTAGTAGAACCGTGCTCGCGCGCTATAAACCAATATTTTTTATATGACTCTAAATTAAGGCTTGAAATATCTACCTCAGCCAAATCGATCCAGTTAGCGCATTGCTGCTCAAACATTTTCGAACGTAAATCCTCTCCTTCAAGCCAAGCAATAGCCATGTTTGTAGCACGCTTGATTAAATGCTCTTCAATCATTGCATTACTACCGCCATCGCTAAAATCGATCATTTCTTTAGCAAACTCTAGTGAAAGCTTTTCAACATCCGCCCGATCAAATCTTTTTATCATTTATTTTTATTCCTAAGATTATTTATCGAAACACCCTAAATTTGGTTGGAATCCGCCACGCTACGAAATATATCATCAACTGTTGTCAAGGGTCAAGCAGTAACAATCTTTTGAAAATATTAGTAATGTTCGGGCCTCAAAAATCATCTAAAGGTAGGTCTATGTTGGTTACTTTCTAGCATCACTACCAATAAATAGATTGTCCTTATTTAATATAAGAATCTTTTGAGTTGGTTTTAGTTTAATATTTTTCGTAGTATTATATTAGATAGTGAATGATATTCATGTTTTTGTAAAATGAGGTGGGAGTCAAAGCTTTTGATTTCAAGGCACTTAGAATCTCAAAATCCATTAAAAATATAAAAGCAATTCATCATTCTCAAAACAAAAAAAGCCTTTCAAGCTTTATACTTCATAGCTTGAAAGGCTTTTTCGCTCGCATGTTTTTATCTAGGTAAGGATCTCAATATGGGGTTTGAAAAACTACAGCGTAGTTGCAACTAGATTTGATAAGCTTAAGCAGAGTTATGAAAATACGGTCGCTCTCGCTTGTGAGAAATTATGGTAAATAACTTTAGGTAGAAGGATAGTCATGACAAATATAAGAAACTTATTTAATGATAATTAAGCTGCGTATCACTCTTTGAGCCGGTAGTGAGAAGTCAATTGCTTTTTAACAGATGATATACGCTATATGGCGTATGCAATCATAGCCAAATAGTAAATCCGGCCATGATTGAATAATTCACTGAAATCTACATAGCTTTGAGACTATGTGCCTTAAAAATTGATTTAGGAATGTAAAATGATACTACCCAGTTCGGCTGATCAACGATTTCACTGATTTTTAGCTGTCCGGCTACGCTGCACAGGGCATAAGCTAACTCTTCGTCCATACCAGCTTTTTTATTCAGCCGATCAATCATGAAGCGAACGGCATTTTTCGCACCTTCCATAAGGTCTGGGCCCACTCCTGTGGTAACAATATACCCCTCATTATGGTTATCGCTGGCAACAGCGGGCATATCAAACATGGGGGCAGGAATACTATCGCCCTTATGCAATCTTATTGTCGCTGTAGCTGCCATCCGCGTTTCAACCGCAGTGCCACATACCTCTCCATCTCCCTGACATGCATGTGTATCACCAATGCTAAGAAGGCCGCCTGGCACCTGAACTGGTAAGTAGAGCTTAGACCCTTTTACTAGATCGCGAATATCTAGATTTCCGCCACATATGCGCGGAGGAACAATGGAGTGCGCACCAGGCTCAGCAGGTGCTAATCCGATAGTCCCTGCAAATGGTCGGAAAGGAATAACGACATCATCATGAAAATATACTGACTCATTATCATACTCTGAAATTTTCAACCATGGCTTTGTAAACTCTTCAGACAGCAAACCAAAACCAGGTATTATTCCTGTCCATCCCCAGCCACCAGGTTCGAAATCTAAAAGCTCAATTTCGATAACGTCACCTGGTTCAGAATCTTCAATAAATAGTGGGCCACAGACAGGATTTAGAGCATCCATAGGCAATCGAGTAAGAATCTCAGCCTTACTGTCACGAGTAATCAACCCTCCGCTAGCATCGAGAATATCGAATCGTCGGGTATCACCGGAACTTATAGTTTCAACAGGCTTAAGATCATGATCAAAACAATGATGAACATCATGAATCGTCTTGAATTTCATATTAAATCTCCATATTGACTTGGCGGCCACGCATTTTTGCCAAATAATAAATGCCAACGCCTATTGCAGCCCAGATGGCACCAATAATAATAGTATAGCTTTCAAAGCCACTCCATATGTATCCCACAACAGCCATGCCAAGCAACGGGCTCAAAATATGTAGAAAGAAGTTATAAGACTTTTTCTTAAGCACAAAGTAATAGATGGTACTAATATTTAGGATCAAGAAGGCTGTTAAAGCACCAATAGTGACAATAGATGTCAGCAGAGCAAGATGAGACATAAAAGCAATCGCAACCACAATAGATATCACGCTTACCAACAGCGTGCTGACATATGGTGTCTTGTAGCGGGAATGCACACGAGAAAGTGCCGATGGCAACAGGCGATCACGTCCCATACTGTAAAGAATACGCGCTGTTGCGATCTGCGCGACTAGTGAGTCCGCGATACCCCAAGCAATCGCTGTCGTTGCTGCTGTCAGCACTCCCAACCATTCGCCACCAGCGATACGAGCCGTTTCATAAAATGCAGTATCAAGGTTGTTGAACTGTTCTGGATCAGGTTGTATCAAGGCCGCAATCCACGTTTGAGCAATAAATAAGCCACCAATAATAAACAGCACTAGGAAAATCGCTTTACTTACGGCCTTACCACCCCCCTTAGCTTCTTCAGCTAAGGTAGAAATACCATCAAAACCAAGGAAACTTAGTACAGCAATAGGTACTGCAGAAATAATTAATCCCATTGAAAAGTTGTCTACATCGTAAACAGGAGCTATCGAGAACATAGCTCCGTTGACATTATTGCTAATGGCAACAACCCCTACTACCAGAAATATTGCAAGAACGATAAGTTCAGCGATTAACATCCAACGATTGAACAATGCAGTGAAGCTGATGCCACGAATATTGACGTAAGTATTAAAGATAACGAAAGCGATGATCAAGAATACTGGTGAAATCGAAGGGAAAATGTCGTGAATAGCAAGTGCGCCTACCACATAAAGCAATGCAGGTATAAGAACATAATCCAATAGCATGATCCAACCAGCGACAAAACCGACAAAACTGTTAGTTCCTTTAGAAACATACGAATACACAGAACCTGCTACAGGAAACTCTTTAGCCATCTGTGAGTAACTCACAGCAGTAAATAGCATACCTACCAGCCCTATTATATAAGCAGTCACAATCGTACCACCACTGGCGCTCATTACATGCCCGAAGATGCCGAAGGGTGCAATAGGAACGATAAAGATAAGACCGTAGATCACAAGATCTCTTAGCTCTAGTGTTCGTGAAAGCTCCTGCTTGTAGCCAAGACTTTCAAGAGTATTCTCACTCATTGATAAATTCCTTTTATTTGTAAATTCCTTTTTTAGTATTTTAAAATGCTTTTTATTTCTTCGATCAGCAAAGTAATGCTGACTTTTCCTTTAAAATAAGTAAACGCCTCTAAGTCTATGTAGGCTTTTTGGTACATTACTAATTAATTAAGTAGATATTATATTTTCTATAGACTGTTGTTCTATATTATTTTCTTCCATATCTTTTATTGAAGTTTTGTATAGAAATTTACTGGAAGCTCATACAACAACTTGCCCACTCGTAGTAGCTTGATAGCTTCACGTCTAATGTATGACATATTCGAGTAATACTAAGAAAGCGCCTGTTATCTTTGATAAAGGCGTGCTTCGCGAGCTGCTCTTTGTAGAGTTGAATTAACCCTTCTAAGTTGCATATCACTCAAAAGGATTAGTTTATGAAGACCTGCTATAGCTTCGCTCTGACTCAAGAGGATGTCTTATTAAGACGATTGTCATTCGCGAAGCTAAAATCACAGTATAACTTTTGATATTTCTCATTATTAGACATCAAATAGGTATTTAGACTGTAGGATTATTCGTAGCTTTATCACTAAAATCATTATTAGCATTTGGCTTAATATAACGCGGCATTTTTTGTCCAGTTTCTTTAGCAACAGTATGTAGCATCTGTTCAATCCAACCAGCATCCATAATAAACATAAGCGAGCCATCCTCATTGAAGTTCACATTAGCACCTTCAACCATGATGAACCCCTCTGCACCTTCATCACTTCTGAGTGTATGTGTTGACCCTGCTGGTTCAAATAAATAGCTCCCAGCTGTTTGCACATCATCTGGATACTCCAAATACATCCAAGATCCTGCTGTGGTATAAAAATGTACTATCCCCGTATGAAAATGCTCTGGCAGTTGAGTATTGGGTTCAAAACGGGCGTAAATAACCCATACCCCTGTTTCAGAGTTCAAATAAAAGGGCGTGATATGAACGCCTGGCAAGGCATTTTTTATCTCGCCTTCCTTTTTCATATTTAGCGTCAATAGATAGTCTTGAGGGGTGCCGATAGACATAATGCAATTCCTTTTGCGATATACGGGTTAATAGTCGAAGTCAGCATCAGTGTCCTTCAGATGCTGCTAGTTGTGAGCAAGTTAAGTCATGACTGCACCTGATCTCTTGCAGATACTCTATTAGTATATTCGCCTAAAACTTGCTGCCAACCACTCAAAAGAATGGTTTTTTATAAACACAATACTGAGTACAACCATCCTTTTATTATCAATATTTATGCTAATTTTAATCAATATGACTAGGGCATGTCTGATAGTAGACCCTGACAGAGATATTTCATAACTGTTTAACCTGCTTCATGGTCATATATCAGCAAAGTAAGTTTATTAGTTTATCTAGCTACTTAAATTATAGGTGTTTAATAAAAGGAATATTTCGTATGGATACGAAAGCATCAGATACATTTTCAAAAGATTTATTTGCTCATAAAGTTGTCGTTGTGACCGGAGCAACCTCAGGAATTGGACAAGCCGTTGCCATTGCCTTTGCACAAAAAGGCGCTAAAGTTTGGGCATTAGGATTAAATAGTAAGGAGGCACAGTATCCACAGCAATTGGATATTGAGTCAGTGGAATTAGATGTCACTGATGAAGATAAAGTCGCCAATTTTTTCAAAAATTTAAATCAGCTTGATGTGCTTTTTAATGGCGCGGGTATTGGCTCAACAACAGAACACGAATTACCTATGTTTAAAAAGGTTGTTGATATTAATTTAACGGCAGTTTTTCATATCAGTGAATGCGCGGCGCCACTATTGGCAAAATCATCTGGTGGTTCTATTATTAACGTCTCATCCATGTATTCTATATTTGGGTCACAACTCACGCCTGCTTACGCATCATCCAAGGGCGCAATCGATCAACTGACTAAATCTCATGCTATCTACCTTGCAAAAGATAACATTCGCGTGAATGCTGTAGCACCCGGCTGGATTGACACCCCGATGATTCAACAGTTAAAAGTATTAGACGGTTTTACCGATGGTATTATGGCAAGAACGCCTCTGGCAAGGTTTGGTAACCCAATAGAAGTGGCTAACGTGGTTTTATTTTTAGCTTCTGATGCAGCCAGTTGGATTACTGGTACCATCGTCAACGTCGATGGTGGCTATTCTATTGTTTAATATGTGAATGCTCTAAAAATAGGTCATGACCTGTTACGACTTGGCCTATTTTAAAATATACTGTTGATGTGCTTGCGCAACGGCTTGTGTTCGGGAGCGTACTTGTAATTTATGATAAATATTACGTAAATGCCATTTTACGGTGTGAATAGACAAAAAAATCTTATCGGCTATCTGTCCATCACTCAAACCCCTTTCAACCAATAATAATATTTCAATTTCGCGCTCTGATAAAACTATCATACTATTAAGATCACTCTGATTATTACTAGATAGCTGCATAGCACTTTCTATTTGAGATTGCTTATCTTTCAATGAAAAACTACCTTCTCCATAAAAATCACGACCCTCTATTTCTAGTATAGATACTATATATTTTTGGATATCAGACGATACGGCAACCTCATTTCCCTGATACTGACAAAGCTTACTCAACAGCACCAAAATTAGCGGATGCTCATCGAGTATGATTCGATGTGTTTGTGTTGATTTAAATTGTTCCAGTGCATCTAATAAGCTCTTATAAGACAGTATAGGTTGATCCAACACGTGATAGGCCATTGCCAACAATAACCTTATGCGGGCATTACGTATCACAAAGGGTAGATCAGCTTTTAGAAGTTGATTCAGCTCCACCACTACTTGCGCTACTTGCTGACTATTACCCGAAAATATCGCCTTACGATATGGTAACAGATCCAGTCCAGTCAATAATTCAGTCAACGTCAAACCACTAAGCTCACCCTCCTCTCTTTTTGATCGCTTTTTTATTTGATAATCAAGCCGATCGTTCTTATCTTCGTATTTTCCTGTCACCATTACTGGCATTATTTTCTTCAAATCTTGCTCGTCAACCCATCGTTGTATATCACTGGTTAGCCGAGGGAGCGACCATTCATCCGCTTTGCTATTGGCTTTTGAGAGATCTTGATCACTAATCTCCATCCCTGCTAAACATGCCAGCTTCAATTCTGTCAAAAAACCCAACGTAATCATATCTGTGATAACCATGTTTTCACCTTGGTCGAAATCTCTAAGTGCTTGTCTGGCATCTTCAATACGATTGCACTCATAATAAAAGCTCGCTTTTAAACTGCTTGCCACACTCAGCATCATATCGCGATTACTATCATTGGTCCCTAATTGAGCATAATCTGGACTGATACCAATGCGCTGAAATTTCTTGGTGGCTGATGATATATCGCCTAATAGCCTGTCACAAGTTGCATCAATACTATCTATATAAGTTAAGCCGTACGGATTATCATCCTTGATATAAAGGGTTCTTGATTGAAAAATTAGTGAATGAGCATGTCTGATGTTGCCATTATTAAGTTGATATAAAGCACAGATGGCCAATAACGGTGCTCTAAAAAAATACGCCTCTAGCGACAGTTGTTGAAGACCTATTTGCGCCAACTGATAAGATTTGGGTAAGTCATCAGCAATAAAAGCAGTCATTGCTGACAGTCCTAACTGCTTATCTTTATGGCTAATAAAAGTTTGGTTGTCATTATCTAACAAATAAAGCTCTTCTTGCTCAAGCACTTTTATATAGCGGGCTGCTTTATAATGTTGACGAGATAGAATCAAACCCCAAATTAAATCATATAGTAAGGCTGGATGTTGACACAGCTGACTATCAGTTAAAGACTCAGTCAGCTCTAACAAACTATAAAGCCGCCCCTCTAGTATCAAATCATGACTGACTGCTGTTAAAGCTGACAAAATCAGTGTGTTATCACCGATTAACTGTGCATGGTAGATCACCTCCAAAAACATACTATTTGTTTGATACCATTCTGCTGCTTTAGAATGAGTGGCAAAATACTTTTCTGGTGCTTGATTTTGTAGCCTTGTTTGCAGAAACTGTCTCATTAATTGGTGTATGCGAAACCACTGATACTGATCATCTATCGCTTGAATAAAAAGCCCTTGTTGACTTAAATTTTTCAGCAAGACCTGCGCATCAGTTGCACCAGTTAATGCGTGACACAAGCTGGCATTTATTTTTCTCAATACGCTAATGTTTAACAAAAGATTTTGGACATGCGCATCACATTGTAAAAATACCTGCTCCGCTAAGAAATCAGCTATTTGCCGCTGTGCACCGCTCATTTGATGTACGAGTTGGTATAAATCTTTTTCATTCGTACAGCATAAATTAATGAGCTGTATACCTGTTAGCCAACCCTCCGTTTTATCAATAAGCATTGATACCAATTCGTTATCAATCAAAGTTAAGGGGCTAGCAGCATCTACTGTCGCCTCTGATAATGACTGATTGGCTGCCATGTAGGGTGTAAGCGTGGTATTTTGTATCAAATTACTGTGTAGGTACTGCTGTAGTATATGCGTATCAAGTGCTGACAAACGCAACTCATGTGCTCTAATAATGTGGACCAATCCTTGTAGTTCACCTTTTGCAAGTGGCCAGTTTGGAAGCGCACGTGAGGCAATAACTAAATGGTAATTACTGGGTAAAAATAGGTATAGCCACCAGATAATATTCAAGCTATCAGGATTGGTTAATACCTCTAGCTCATCAATAAATAATGTATGGGAAGTTGTCGTATTAAGCTGAGACAGTAAATGATGAATATGACTCTTTGTTACTCTGTCTTCTACTAATAATTGTGCATCAGATTTCTGAGTCAATATTGTCCACAGGTATTGGTACAGACGTATAGGGTCGTTGTCATCGTTATCTAGAGTTAGCCAACCAACCGTCAGATGACGTATCTCTAGCTGTTCGCTCTGCTGTACCATAACAGTAGTTTTGCCATACCCTGCAGCGGCTTGTATCAAAACCAACCGATGAGTATTATCTCCAAATAACTGATGCAGTAGTTTGGGGCGCTCAAGCAGCCTGACTTGTTGCAGTTGTAGTCGTTCGATCTTTGTTTTTAAAATCAGCATCCTTGCCTCATTTTTTTAATAATTGGTTGCCAAATAGCTAGTAGCTCTAATGACTATGCACCACAATAGCAAGAAATACATTAACCTTAGGCTATAACATGTATCACGTATTATGCATCATGCCATCTAGCTATCATGACTCGTTGAATCGTAACATTGGTGAGTAGAAAACACACTGTAATCAAAGTGAATGAATGGTAAATCAACTTATATTGAAATCAAACAGCGCTATAATGTTAAGTATCTCTACGCATATCTGAGAGCTAAGAATTATCGTATTAGTAAAATATCTAGCAACCGATACGCTCACAATTCATCGCTTTCAATGCCTCAGAAATTCTGATAAAAGTATTAAAGTTAAAAGATTAAGGTAAATATTACGCTCTGCTTATTATAAGATTCATAAAGATCAATAGTGTTTACACAAGGAAAAAGATCATGCCAGATATTAACGTGAATGGAACTACCCTGTTTTATAACGATGAAGGTCCTAAAGACGCTCCGGTTTTGGTACTAAGTCACTCGCTGTTTTTTGATCATAAAATGTTCACGCATCAAATAGAATATCTATCTAAAACCATTCGAGTAGTGAGCTATGATGATCGGGATCAAGGGCAAAATGCCCGTTCAGAATTGAAAAGCGTCGATATGGATACTCATACCAACGATGCTATAGCATTAATTGAGGAACTCGACCTAGGACCTTGCTTTTTTGCTGGCAACTCTATGGGCGGGTTTATTGCGCTACGTTTAGCCGCTCGCCGCCCAGATTTGCTAAAAGGTTGTATTGTACTTGGATCTAGCGGTGAGCTTGAATACAAACTGGTCGATTTTTCGCCTTTGGTTGAAGGCCTAGGCGCGCAAGGTACTGAACCATTTATCGATACGCTTATGTATATCATGTTTGGCTATGACTATTTAGCAGACGCCACTCGAGCAAGTGAGCGTGAATACTGGCGTGATCATATGCTAAAACTAGGACCTGATATCGCGCGCAGTGCTAATGGCGTTATTCATCGCACTGGCATATTAGATGAGCTTAAAGGGTGCAAAGTACCTACGCTAGTATTGGCAGGCGAACAGGATCATGCGTATGAAGTACCTCTGTCAGAAAATATTACTAAAACAGTATTAGATGGCCAAATGTTTGTGATTCCGAAGGCCGGTCATTCGGTAGCACTTGAACAACCGGAAATCGTTAATAGATATATTGCAGATTTTATTTCAGCACATTCATAATGCGGACTTCATAGCAAATAGCTTGAGATTTTAGTGTTTTACTCACTTAATGGAATTTAATAAAGCATGTTTATTCATGTCATTAGTGAATTTATCTATGTGCTTGACACTTCCAACAGCTCAATGATTAGAGCAACTGCATGAACGATAATGGCTTACGTGACGGTAAAGGTAGTACGTACTTTGCTAGTCACTCCTCATTATAATCAAGCTCAATATACTTAATGATATCTTTGATGGCTATAGTACTAACTATCTCTATCAAAATAAAAAATCAGCTCTTGGCTGGGTCGTCTATTCTTAATTTCCATATTGAGTGCACAACAGACTAAATCTGCTGTCACATGCTTATTGATGGCATAGCCAACTAGCTCTTTAGTGTCGTTATCACATGGGATATTAAAAACCATCGAATGAATGGTATGGCTGGCAGGGTAGTTTTGAAATAATTGGCTTTTGCAGAATTAACTTATATGCATATATTTAAAAATTATTCGGTGTGACTACCTATAATATTACGGGTCTATAAATAGTATTTATAAATATACGAACCACTAACCAAGATATGAACATACTATATTGATGATCTATCTAAGCCTATTTATATAAGGCTTACACCACAAATTGCTAATAATAAGGTTTATCAGGTGTCTTTGTGGAAATCGGGGTTTGCAGCCTGACTCAAGTAAATCTGCCTCCGAAAAATTCGGAACGGTTCAATTCTCAGGATTAGTAAATTTCAAGCTTAAGATGTGACTTTTTCAGGAGGTCTAATGGTTACAGCTTATCTCAAATTAGGTAATATTGTCTTTACAGAGTTTCGATTAAAAAGAAATATCAAACTCTATAATTTCTTCGATAAATCTAGCTTCAATAGGTGATAAAGCACGGTGTTTATGCCAAAAGAGACGAATAGGGATATCAGCAATACCTTCGCTTGGCGGCAAACGTCTAAGCTTAGACTCTAAGTGCGTTGCGGCAATGAACTGATCAGGTAGCGCACCGATGCCATAGCCGGTATAAATCAGGCGAACCGCTTCATCTAAATTGTTGGTATAAGCACTGATACGGCCAGTAATATTATGGCTTTCTTTAAACACCGTAATTGGTGAAAGCACATCACCAATATCTTCACTACTAAAAGCTATAAAATCCTCTTTTAATAAGCTATCAAAACTCAAATCAGGTACTGAAAATAGCGGATGATGGTAGCCGCAATATAGGTAATACCGCTGAGTAAACAATAACTGCTGATTAAGATTTTCCGGGATGTGTCGAGCTAAGCAGATACCAACAGCAGGTGTCTTTTGTTTGAGGTTATTTAAAATATCCATACTTGATTTCACTGTCAAATCTAAAGTAATATTTGGATATTTTTTTTTGAAATAAACTAAAAAATCATTGTATTTTGGATTGTGGAGTCGACTGGCGACTAGTAATTTAATTTCGCCTTCTAGTAGATGCGAATTGCTACCTTTCATGGCTTCAATAGAGGTTATTTCTGTAAAAATCGTTTGTGCAACTTGAAGGCAATAATGACCAATTGGAGTGAGCTCTAACGGTTTGGTATTGCGAATAAGTAGCTGACTTTCGAGCTGCTCTTCAAGCTTTTTAAGGTTTTGACTGACTGCTGACTGGGTAATGTTTAGGCGATTAGCAGCTGCGCTAATGCTTCCCTCCTCATATATAGCTATTAACACATGAAGCAATGTCCAATTCAAGCTATCGGCTAATTTCTGTTGCAGCATAGTAGTTTCAGCACTTGTATTATAAATATATTGATAACAACTCAACATGAAAGGACTACCAAAAATAAGGAGGACTTAGTCTTTTTGATACATATTCAGCCTCTGAATTTTTAGCTCCCCTTTCATCATTGTTCTCAGCTCATAATACAATATAGCTAAGGATAACGGGGCACTATAAATGCTTATTTATTGTATGGCTTGTCATAACACCTTCTTGTCATGACAAGCTAATTAATACCTAAGGTGTTAGCTCATCAGGGTCTGTAATCACATGCAGCAATACTGTCTTGCGCTCTTTTGTGACGATTCTCAGCGCATTGGTCACACTGGTTGCGATGTCCTTGTTATTAGCGACTCGTATACCATGGGCACCAAAAGCATTGGCCAGTGCAGCAAAGTCAGGGTTTTGTAGCTGCGTACCAGACACTCGATCGGGATAATGGGCTTCTTGGTGTTGACGTATAGTACCAAATTGCTGATTGTCCATCAAAACAATTAAGACAGGGGCATCATAACGAATGGACGTTGACAATTCTGCTTCATTCATCATAAATTCGCCATCACCCGTGACCACTATCGATAAACGCTCAGGCGATTCTAATGCAGCTGCAATACCCGCTGGCAAGCTGTAACCCATCGCACCATTTCTAGTACTCAGCTGACTTGGGAAGGTGTTTGTGGGCAAATAACGCTGCGCCCATAAACAGTGATTGCCAGCACCAAAACTGTAGACAGCATCGGTAGGTAACTGCTCAGTCAACGCTTTGATAACTTGGGTCATACTGGCGTATGTCTGATCAGTATTTGTTTGCTCAATATTATTCGTTGCTACGGGTGTTTCTGGAAAAGCACAATCTTTTCTCTGTTGCTTATGACAATAATTAAACCAAGTATCACGTGAATCTGAGCTTGCCAGCGATGCTTGGCTAATCGCTTTGATAAAGCTAATAGGGCTAGCGACGATATGCTCAGTAACTGCACCACTATGACCACGCAAACTGGTATCTAAATTAACAATATAATTAGGTTTATCAAAGGACTGGCGCAATTTATACCCATCACTAGCAACGTCCCCTAATACAGTACCTATTGTTAGCACGACATCAGCTGTTTCGATTAATGCGGCACAATCATCCGAGCGTCCATAACCCAAATAACCAGCATGCGCAGGAGAATCAAAAGCCACTCTATCTGAAGCGCGCCAATCATGGATGACAGGAATGTGATTGTCCTCTGCAAACTGGGTTAACTGTTTAGAAGCTTCGGTCGTCCAATTTTGTCCCCCTGCAAAAATCAGTGGCTTTTCAGCAGTAGATAACGCATTTAATATTATATCAAGCTTGTCATTAGATATAGCACCTTCAGCAACAGGAATCACTGGATGCAATTGTCCGTGGAATTCCTGTTGGATGATGTCTTCAGGTAGTCCCACAACGACAGGACCTGGTCGTCCTTCTAAAGCAGCATGAAAAGCTTTGGCTACAATCTCTGATGCTCTTGAAACTTCATCCAATATCAGTACACGTTTACACTGACTAGAGAACCATTGATTGGGATCAAACTCTTGGAACGATTCTCGGTTTCTGTCTGCAACAGGGATAAGTCCAACGAATAATATGAGCGGCACACCATCTTGCCATGCAGTATGAATACCAGTATAAGCCTGTGCCGCGCCCGGTCCACGGGTAACCATAGCAATACCAGGCTGACCCGTAAATTTGCCATGAGCATCTGCCATGTAAGTACAGGCTGCCTCATGACGACACACCACTGTGTCAATATCAGCATTATACAACCCATCTAATACCGACAGATAACTTTCACCTGGAACGACATAGGTGCGACTGACACCGTGTAATTGCAAACTGTCTACGATTGCTTGACCACCATGGATAATGTTGCTCATTGTTAGTCCCTTAATTTTTCATTTTAATAAAAGTCTTTATTTCTTATAAGTGTCAAAACAACTTATTCAGCAGCAATGACCGTCACTTCTACTAATAGGTCAGGATGCGCCAATACTGATTCACCACAGGCTCGAGCAGGTGGTTGAGTATCTGCAAACCACTCATCCCACACATCATTCATCGCTGCAAAATCCTCCATATTTTTTAGCCAAACGGTGGCTGATAGAATTTTGGATTTATTACTACCTACTTCTTCTAATAGCTCTTGGACTTTATTTAGACATGTCAACGTTTGAGTAGCCACATCTTCATCAATACCTCCAACTTGACCTGACAAATAAATGGTCTGATTGTGAATGACAATTTGGCTCATACGTTGGTTACTATGAAGTTTTCGCATGTTGATTAATCCTTGTATGTTAGAAATAACGAAATTTAAGATTATCTCGTTAAAATAATATTATTAAGCGTTAGAAAATCGTTGAGCATTAAAAGGTTCAATATCCACTACTGTAGGTTTGTTGTGTAATAATTCTTCTATAATACGTCCAGTGATAGGTCCCAAGGTAAAGCCTTGATGACCATGTCCAAAGGCAAACCATAAATTACTATGTTTACCGGCGGCACCGATGACTGGCTTCATGTCAGGCATGCATGGTCGTGAGCCTGCCCACGCCTCTGTTTCCACTTTTTGATTTAATGGTAAAATATTTTTAGCGAAAGCCAATACAGCGTTCAACTGATCAAAGTTCTTTGGTGCATCGATGGTAGTCATTTCAGCGCCAGTTGTGACGCGAATACCTTGCTGCATCGGCCCCATGACAAAGCCTTTATCCATATCTACCAGACTGTGATTGACCGTGTTCTGTGGCGTCGTCTCAAAATGCTGATGATAGCCACGCATAGGAAATAAAGGTAAGTCATATCCCAAAGGTTTTATCAACTGGTTAGACCAAGGGCCTGCTGCAATAACCAGATCATCACTATAAAAAGTATCAAGATCAGTTATCACTTGCCAGCCATCGCCTTCAGGTCGTATTTCTTTGACCGTGCACTCACCTATTGCCCCATCTTTTTCTTGAAAGCTCTTGGCATAGGCCTTTACCAAAGCTCCAGGGTTTGATACCTGCCAAGAGTTAGACCAATGAATAGCGCCGATAAAATCATCGAAATTACCATTGGGCTCTAATTCTTTTAATTGCGCAATAGATAGAACTTTGTGCTCAATACCTTGTTGTAGTACATTTTCAGCACCTACAATTGCTGCTTTGAGTTTGTTTTCGTCTCGATGCATTTCAATCCAACCATCACGCCTGATCAAATCTTCAGCACCCGCGGCCGTAATCATCTCTTGATGTTCGCTCGTGCAATGCTCAATCAGAGTCTGCCACTCTTTTTCTATTTGCTGAACAGAAGAAGGTGCAGAGAACTGCCAGTACTTCAATAATGCCTGATGGTAACGGAAGACAGCAGACCAACGGTAGCGTATATCAGTATTTTGATTCGGTAATACTCTTATTAATTCTGCAAGATGCCTTGGAAAAGGATGCACATGAATAGCTTCTCTCTGAATCAATCCCGCATTACCATATGATGTTTCTGAACCCGGTGGCTTTTTATCTAATAATAAAACCTGAGAGTTATGACTTTGCAGATGCCAAGCAATAGATGTCCCTACCATGCCAGCACCAATAACAATCACTTCATATCGCATACTATATCCTTTTATTTCTGCTTTGCCTTTTGTTATAGCTTTGGTCGTTCAGCCATAAATATTTGACCTTTGAAAGTCTTATATAGCGCACAGAGCAGTACATACATACCGAGAATACCTAAAGCGGGATATAAGGTGCCGACCAATGTACTGAACGGAAAGAGTGAAGCCAGTAGAGATAGCACCACGACGACTATAGTCAAAATACGAAACTTTGATGTTTCTGTATCAGAATCAAAGAAGCGAATAACGAAACCATAAAGGTTGGATACCGCTGTCGTAAATACTGCAACAACGAGCACTACACTAAATAATAATCCTGTCATTGGACTAATACCACGTGCTATCTCTAAAAATGGAAGCTCATAACTCATGACGTTTTCAAGATTCGATAAGAGCGCCATAATAATGAATAGTAAGCAAATACCCAATGTCATACCACCGATGACACCGGCCATTCTGACTGTTTTTAGATTTGGCTCTTTATTACCAATTGAGGCAAAAGTAGATACGCCTGGAATGACATTGTATGAGACATAAACGATCGCTGACGTCCACCAAAAAGACGTGGCTGTGTCGGGCTGAAGCGTTTGAATAGTGGCATCAACAGTGGCTAATTGGTCAGAGTAATTAGTGAAGGTAATGACAGAGATGACAACCACGGCCAAAATCATTAACGGGGAAATAATCCCTAACGCTCTAACAGAAGATGTAAAACCAAATATGACGGTTGACAAGGTCATTATAGCAATCAGTATCTTGCCAGCAACGGACGGTAAACCCCAGTATTGTTCGATAGCCGCACCACCACCCGAAAACATAATACTAATGACGCCGAACATAAAAAACAAAAGAATATAATCGGCAAAAAAACCTATTTTTTTGCCACATAAGTAGTTAAGAACCACACGGTGGCTATTGGTTTTAAGCTGATGACCCAACTCCATAAACACCGTACCGTACCATGCCAGCATGATCATCGTAATCACAGCACCCAGCATACCGATAAAACCGTAACCTGCAAAGAATTGCAGCACCTCTTGCCCACTTGCGTATCCAGCACCAATGACAGCCCCAACATACACACCGGCATAACTGATCGCCTTAATAATTGAAACACTCATATGAAACATCCCTGTTGTTGTGAGTTAATCGAGTAATGACCCTAATAAATCCTTTAAACGGTTAGCGACTAAACATTTATTTTTCATCAATCATTATTGTTTTCTGACATGAACCCAGATAAGAAAGATTGCAGATTTTCATTGAGCTTTTCTATGCAATATCCTCCTTCGACCAGCACAATAAGAGGCTTATTTAACGCCTTAAGTTTCTGTGCCAAAGTTTTAAAGCCTTCCGTACTAACGTGACATTTGGCTTGTGGATCGTCTTTATAGACATCAAACCCTAAGACATGAACAATGACATCTGGATCAAATAATTTTAAGGTTTCTATTGAGCGATCTACATAATGAAAGAATCCCCTTTCATCAGTATCATGAGGCATTGGAAAATTGAGGTTATAGCCATAACCTTCTCCTGCACCTCTCTCGTGCTCATGACCGGCGACTACCGGATAAAAATTGATAGGGCTACCGTGAACAGAGGTGTATAGCACATCTTTGCGGTCGTAGAATATCTCTTGGATACCCTGACCATGGTGCATATCTGTATCGATAATGGCAATTTTTTGAAATTTTTGACGGAGATGCTGTGCAATGATTGCAGCATTATTTAAATAGCAAAAGCCGCCTGCCGCATTCTTACGAGCATGATGGCCTGCAGGTCTGGTTAGACATATTTGAATATTATTTTGATTGTCTTCATCGTTCAATAAATTTTCAGCAGCGTTGAGTGCTGTTTGAGCTGACCAATAAATAGAGGTCCATGAGTATTTGCCAATTGGTGCGCTACCATCGGCTTGATATTTGGCCGCTTTTGCTAAGATGCCAAGACCTGGGTTATTATTCTGAACATAAATCGTCGTCTGAACTTCCTCGCCCATCTCTTCATCTATTGCCATCCATTCATCATAAGCATGCTTTAAGAAATCAACATAATCTAAATCATGAATAGCCAAAATTGGCGCGATGCCAATATCTTTAGCAGTTGTTACTACTAAGTCTAAAGCTTCTGGTGCCTTTAATAGCTCAATCAATCGCTCAGGTTTTTCTTGAGGCTCGCGCATTTGTCCACGCGAAAAATAAGTCTTTGGATGATGAAGCTTTTGATTTTCATGACTATAGATTCTCATTCTGAACATTCCTTTGTTTCTAAAATACTTAAAAAATAATATTAAAAATTCTAATGTACTTACTAAGCTCTATATTTTTATATCTGATTGCCAATAGCCGTATATTATGATCCTTACTCATATTTCTCTAATATATGTTGTTGAAAAGTCTCCGTCAAACGTTATAAATTAATAGTATTTATAAGTAAATCTAATATCTTTTGGACTACTATATTAAGTTTGTTTATAAGCTATGTAATATATTTAATAAGTGTTTTGTACGCAGAAGATAAAACTGAAATACCTACCAGTTAGCAACAATACAAATGTTATTCAATTAGTAGAATAGAACGCGCCAATAAAAGCGTATAGGCATGATGATATTGTCATGCGCTTAATACTACTTTTGAAGAGATAAAGTAAATAATTGACAGCTTGAATTGGCTTACGAGGAAAGAGAATTGTTGATAGATTGGGGAATCATAATTACGCTACAACGTAATTCGTTACGTACAGCTCGTAAAGTACGCTGGTATCAAGGATAATTAAAAGTTATTTAAATCATATATCCGTATCGCGTGTTAGGTTTTAAACAATTAGGCCATCACAGTAGGATAAATAGCAGCATTAATTGTTAGTCAGAGTATCCAGTGATGAGATTGGGAAACACTATCCGTCCTAACGAATCTTGGGTCAGTGATATTACCTATACTTGGACAAATGAGCGCTGGTTGTATTTAGCAGGGGTTAAGAACTTATACACCAAAGAGCTGGTGGGCTTGCCATCGACAAGCGCATGACCGCTGATTTAGTCTGCCGTGCATTGAACATGGCAATTAAGAATAAAGAGTCAAGCCAAGGGTTGATTGTACATTCTGATAGAGGCAGTCAGTACTGTAGCCACGCGTGTCACAAGATCATCACGCAGCATATGCTTCGATAAAGCACCCATAGAAAGCTTCTGAGTTCATTAAAGAATGCGCTTGTGTATAACCAAGACTATAAAATAAGGTTTACAGCAATCAAAGAGATCACACTGACAGCATAGGTCAATAAAAATAGTCCACCATCCTCAAAACACAAAAAAAGCCTTTCAAGCTTTATACTTCATAGCTTGAAAGGCTTTTTCGCTCGCATGTTTTTATCTAAGTGAGCATTTTAATATTAGGATTTGCTTACAGTTTAGAGCCGCTCTCACTCTATGTTCAACATCGATTTCGCCACGGCTTCGGCCACTTTGATGCCATCAATCCCTGCTGATAATATGCCACCTGCGTAGCCAGCACCTTCGCCTGCAGGGAATAATCCTTTGGTGTTAATGCTTTGGAATTCTTTATTGCGTTTAATGCTGATTGGTGACGATGTTCTGGTTTCTACGCCAGTTAGTAAACCATCGTCAGATGAAAATCCTTTGATTTTTTTATTAAACGCTGGAATGGCTTCACGTATGGCATCCACGGCAAAGTCTGGCAGTGCTTTGCTTAAGTCGGTTAAAGTAATGCCCGGTGTGTAAGAGGGTTTTACATCGCCTAATTCTGAGTCTGGTTTTCCTTTTAAGAAATCGCCAATGGTTTGCGCTGGTGCACTGTAGTCTTTGCCGCCTAATTCAAACGCTAAGGTTTCTAGTTGTCTTTGTAAGTCGATACCAGCAAGAGGATGGTTTGGGTAATCTCGCTCTGGGTCAATGCCTACAACAATAGCACTATTGGCATTGCGCTCGTTCCTTGAATATTGGCTCATACCGTTAGTGACAACACGGCCTTCTTCTGATGCTGCGGCAACAACGGTTCCGCCTGGACACATACAGAAGCTATAAACAGAACGACCATTTTTACAATGATGAACCAGTTTGTAATCCGCAGCGCCAAGTATCTCGTTTCCAGCATTGTCACCAAAGCGTGCTTGGTCTATGGTTGACTGTTTATGTTCAATCCTAAAACCAATCGAGAAAGGCTTTGCTTCAACGTACACGCCTTTATCATGAATCATCTCAAAAGTGTCTCGGGCGCTATGACCAACAGCAAGAATAACATGGCTAGTTTTTAAGGTTTCACCACTATTAAGTGTCACGCCAGTTACTTTTGAGTCAGTGATATGCAAGTCGTCTACGCGAGTAGCAAAACGGACTTCACCACCGAGTTCTATGATCTCGGCACGCATTTTTTCTACCATGGTAACTAGCTTATAAGTACCTATGTGCGGTTTACTAACAAATAAAATTTCATCTGGTGCGCCAGCTTTTACAAATTCTGTCATGACTTTACGGCCATAATGATTGGGATCTTTCACTTGGCTATACAGTTTACCGTCAGAAAAAGTACCTGCTCCGCCTTCACCAAATTGTACGTTTGATTCTGTGTTTAATTTACGCTGACGCCAAAAGCCAAAGGTGTCTTTGGTGCGTTGTCTGACTTCATTACCGCGTTCAATGATAATAGGTTTAAAACCCATTTGAGCAAGGGTAAGTCCGGCTAACAAACCACAAGGTCCAAAACCAATAACAACAGGACGCTCAGTTAAATCTTTTGGCGCTTCACCTACATATTTGTAGCTGGTATCTGGTGTTGCTTTAACATGGTTGTCTGACTCAAATCGAACCAATAAATCATTGGTCAAATCCGAGTCGGTAAGTGTGATGTCTAGCGTATAAATTAATTGGATATTTCTTTTATTACGAGCATCATAACCACGTTTAAACATCACAAATGACGCCATTTGCTCAGCAGAAATTTTAAGTTTTGTCGTTATAGCAGTCGTTAGATCTTCAGGTGTATGATTTAATGGCAATTTAATTTCAGTTAAACGTATCATTGGTTACTCATAAACTAGTGTAGAAAACAGTCTCGCATTTTACTGGTACTGATACAAATAAGCGAATAAATATTTTACTTATGCGGGGTAAATTTGCGGATTTAGTTTGTAGTTTGAAAATAACCTCTGCCGTCAAATCCGTACAATCAAACTTGGGAGACTTTAGTCACATAACCTGACGATAATAATTAAACCACATCTGTCTTGGCAATAGATAACCCAAACCTTTTTAAGCCTAGTTCCTAGTCTCACTGCGAGCATAGCTCTTGTCTAACGTCGCTGCAAAGCAGTATTTTGCTATTCCACTTCTCATGATAATCAAGCTCACAATAGAACTCGTTATAAGGTATGGATAAGGAGTTTTAGCATGAGAAAGCGTACAGGTTGCAGAAGTGTCTACATACCTATTATATTTGAGGAATTAAGTGCTAATTTAAACGTTTTTAGATAATGTTGCTAATATTGGGTTTTATAAATAGTCCATATTCATCCATTGCTTGCTACCAGTAAGGCGAATGCTTTATTTCTTCAGCGAGAAAATCAATAAACCTTCTTTGTAATGGTGTCACCTGCTTTCGATTGGCATAAACCACATAAACACCCAAAGTTTTAGGTTTCCATTCAGGCAATAACTCAATAAGTTGGCCGGATGCAATCAAATATTTGACTGCGCCAGATGGCTGCAAGCTGATCCCGTGTCCACGTAGCGTGGCAGCAAGTAAAACCTCAGAGATATTGGCGCTGATATTGCCAGAGATAGGAACAGACTCCGGACCATTTGGCCCATCGAACACCCATGCAGACCGTCCAAAATACGCAAACGATAGACAGTTGTGATGTACAAGCGACTGTACATCTGTAGGTCTGCCACGTTTTTGTAAATACTCAGGTGCAGCGCATACGATAGAGTGGCACTCACCGATACGTCTGGCAACGACATTTGGCTCCAAGTCATTGGTGATACGAATCGCCAAGTCAATACGGGCATCAACTAAATTAACCGAGTCATCAGTGGTAAGAATATCAATCGCTGTCTGCGGCCAGTGAGATACAAAGCGACCAACCACATCCATCAAAAGGCTATCAATCAGCGAAAGGCTAGCAGTAATCCGCAACTGACCTTTTAGCTCCAAAGTATTTTGATTACGTATTTGATCCAATGAATCAGTCAATTCAAGTAACTGATACGCTACCTCAAGCGTCTGCTCACCAGGGGCAGTCAGGCTCAGACTTTTAGTCGTGCGATGTAATAAGCGTATATCCATCCAGCTCTCAAGCTCTGTCAGATAGCGCGTTACCTTAGCTCTAGACATATCTAAATTGTCCGCCGCACGGCTCAAGCTACCTTGCTCGACGATAGTAACAAACACCTGCAACGCGGTCAGCCTATCCATTTATCTATCCTCATTTGCGCGAAAACTGAAACAGTAAACGTCGAATTATAGCGTATTTAAACGAAATACAATCGAATAGAATAGCCACTAATAACGAATACCGCCATTAACGCGGTCTATTTACTCAAACAAAAATACAGGTGAATTATGAAAAAATTAATGACAGCTTCTATGGCGGCCAGTGTTCTACTGCTTGCAACCCAAACGAACGCAGCCGATCTACAACTACAAGAATATAAACCTGATAAAAATGCTATTTTCCCAGTGACTTCTGTGCTGGCAAGTGGCGAGAAAGATGCTATTTTGTTCGATGCGCAGTTTAGTGTCAAAGACGGTGAAGCATTGGTTGATATGATCAAAAAAAGCAATAAAGACCTAAAAATGATTTATATCACGGCAGGCGATCCAGATTACTACTTCGGTCTTCAGCTTTTAGTCAAAGCTTTTCCCAATGTTAAGGTAGTTTCTAGCCCTTCTATTGTTGGACACATTGAGGCGACTAAAGATGCAAAATTAGAGCATTGGGGCCCAATCCTTGGTAAACATGCACCTACCAAAATTACAGTACCTCAAACACTTGATCAGTCTACACTGACTTTAGAAGGCCACAAAATTGAAATCAAAGCGTTCGGAACCCCTCAAGCATACATGTGGGTACCAGAGTCAAAAACTGTGTTCGGCGGCGTGTCGGTAACATCAGGCATGCATGTGTGGACTGCTGATACCCAAACTAAAGAAGCTCGTAGCGCTTGGATGCAATCGTTAGAACAAATGAAGCAATTAAAGCCAAATGTCGTGATACCAGGTCACTATTCAGGCAACCTACTCAAAAAAGACTACGCTGTTGATTTTACCCTCAATTATCTAAAAACTTTTGAGCAAGCACTCGACGAGGCAAAAAGACAAGATTCTAAGCAATCAGAAAAAGTAACTTCTACCATGGAAGCAGCTTATCCAGCCTTGCCCGGAGGAAGTGATTTAGAGTTGAGCAGTCAAGTCAATACAGGTGAAATAGAGTGGTAAATATAGGACAACTATTAAGTAAAAAATACTCACATCTGGCTATGTCTATTAGTCAGATGTTAGTGTCAAGGTGCTGCCGTATGAATGCTTTGTCAAGAAGCATACGCCAGTACTTTTAATGATAAAAGAGAGCAACTTATGACAATACAATATCGTCGTGCTACGCCTGAAGACTTTTCAGCCATTGTCGACCTTTTTGTCGTCAATATGAATTTGAGTGTATTTACTACTGCCACAGATAAGCGGGTTCTAAAGCAACTGGCTACCCTATTTCTAGCTAAAGACTGTCATCATGCTACTTTTATACAAGTTGCAGAATATGGTGACATTATTTGCGGTGTGGTGATAGGGGTCACTAAATACGATCCATATAAAGCTTTATTATTCGATGATAAGCCTATTATTGATCAGATAGAAAGCAAGCTGCGCCTGTCTGAACAAGGACAACAGGTATTAAGTGATTTACAGAAAAAAGAATCGGCTGGCGCGAAACGAAAGAAAGTCGATTTTGATAACGAGCTGCAGTTTTTCTGTGTAGATCCAAATTATCGTCGCCACCGTATTGGTGCAACGTTGATTCAGGTATTTGAGACTTATCTCATGGCACAGGGCGTAACCACGTATGCACTGCACACAGACACTTTATGCACTTATCAGTACTACGACAATAATGGCTATCAACGTGTTGATCAGTATCCCAACCACCTAAACCCGCAAATAATGCACTATACCTATGTCAAACCTTTATCTTAACGAGTTTGTAAAAACGACAAATGGTTTTGACATCATAGATATACTAAGTTGGATGACTCGATCTCTTGTTACTTACCAAATATGATTTGCAGTAAAAAAGGTTGGTAACACCATATTATATGTAGCGTTACCAACCTTTTTTATTACTCTTTATCTTACTAAGGTGATTAGGTCCTGACTGGGATTTTATATAGGATCAACTAACACTCATAGTAATTTATCACCCCGCTTTGCACCTACTTCTCTATTCATAGTTTTGATTGAAAATCACCGATAGCTCATTTGCCGCCTCTTGCATAAGGGGTACATAGCTGAGCAGCTCCTCTAGACTTTTTCTCACGGTCGGCCCATGGGTAAACACCGTCGCAAATGCCTGTTGATCCCCATTAGGAATCATGACCGCACAGGCAACCATACCTGGAATAAACTCCTCATTATCTATGCCTACTCCCGTCTCACGCGTTGTAGTAATCGTTTGCATCAGTTGTTTTTTATCGGTCTGCGTTTTGGTCGTTAGTGCGTGTAACGACATTTTCTCAACGATGCGTGTACATTTCTCATCCGCTAGCTGCGATAACAATAATTTACCACTGGCACTGGCCCAAACAGGCACATGCGTGCCCGAAGGCAGAAATATTTGTAGCGGCCAATCCGACATAACGCGATCGATATAAACCACATCTAAGTCTTGTAAAATCGAAATACCTACCGTCTCCCCTATTTGCGCTGACAGCTCGTTCAGTATCGCTAGCCTTTCATTTTTAAAGTCACTGTTTTGCAATAAGTTCATGGCAAGCTTATAGGTGCGTTTTCCACAGGTTACCTTTCCTGGCAAATCTAACTGCACAAACCCAAGACCCTGCAGTTGATCCAATAGCCGATACATACTCGGCACAGGCACTTCTAATGTTTCTGCTAAATCGCTGACACTCATTGGCCGTTGCGAGCTGGCCAGTACCTCTACTATCTGCAAAACGCGCTCAACACTTGAGCCCTTCTTTTTAGTATTACTCATTGTTTGGTTTAAACCTCTGGCTGACTCGCAGCAAATAAATTTATTTATTATAACGATAAAATTTACGCTTTTGCGTCTTGCTATTACAAAAACATTCTGTTACCTTTCACATATCGATAAGATATTTATCGTTATGTGAATTTTATATCTAAGCGCTATACACTTTTGTGAATAGTCCGTACGACGATTGAGCTGCCTACTACGCTTATATCTGAAGTCATTAATTCAAGGATGAGTCACTATGTCACACAGTATCCTGCTCCCAAGAACGATGGAAATTGGACGCGATGCCTGCCAAAAGCTGCCAGCAATATTGGCCAGCTTAGGGGTAAAAAAACCCCTTATTATCACTGACGAGATGATGGTTAAACTCGGCTATGTCGATAACATTCAAACCATTTTGAAAGCAGCACAAATCAATGCCGATGTATTTTCAGATACGGTGCCAGAGCCTACTGAAAGCTCTATTGAGGCTGGCGTGTCTCAAGTACAAGCACAAGATTACGATGGTCTGATTGCCTTAGGTGGCGGAAGCCCTATCGATAGTGCAAAAGCCATTGCTATTCTAGGAAAATTTGGCGGCGTGATTCGCGATTATAAGTTTCCTCGTCAAGTGGACGAAGCAGGCTTGCCTATTATTGCCATACCGACGACGGCAGGCACAGGATCAGAAGTGACACGCTTTACCATCATTACCGATGAGGCTAATAATGAAAAGCTGTTGTGCGTGGGTATGGGGTTTATGCCTGTCGCAGCCATTATCGATTATAGCCTCACGCTCAGCGTACCGCCTCGTACTACCGCAGATACGGGTATCGATGCGATGACCCATGCTATCGAAGCGTATATCAGCCCTAAACGTAATGCCTATAGCGACCAACAGGCGCTCGCAGCCCTACGCCTCATTGGACCCAATATCCAAACGGCTTATCACGACGGCAAAGATGAAACCGCCCGTGAAGCGATGATGCTGGGCTCTACCTTGGCAGGTATTGCGTTCTGTAATTCTTCGGTTGCGCTGGTACATGGTATGAGTCGTCCGATTGGTGCTTTTTTTCATGTGCCGCATGGCCTATCGAACGCGATGCTATTGCCAACCATTACAGAATTCGGCATCTCTAGTGCGCCTGACCGTTATGCGGACTGCGCGCGTGCCTTAGGCATAGCGGATCATAGTGAGACAGATGATCAGGCCAACGTCAGCTTGGTCCATTATCTAAAAAGCTTAAATGATGAGCTTCATGTTCCCACATTGGCACAGTTTGGTGTCCAAAAAGCAGATTTTGATGCGCTCATAAACACAATGTGCGAGCAAGCATTCGCATCAGGTTCACCCAATAACAACCCTCGAATACCTACCCTAGAAGAAATGGTTCAACTCTATACCTTGCTATGGAATGACAACACTGTTGCTGAGAGTTCACTCAGTTAAAACAGCCATCATTTACGATTAACCCACTAATTATTCACACGTTTAAAGGAATTAAACTTATGCAAACGATCGGACATTTTATTAACGGCAGCTTGTCAAATAATGACAGCCAAACTCAAGATGTTTACAACCCATCAACCGGTGATGTGAGCAAAAAAGTCGCTTTGGGTGGTGAAAAAACAATCGGCGAAGCAGTCGCTGCGGCTAAAGCGGCTTTTCCGGCATGGAGCAAAACCTCGCCACTAAAACGCGCGCGCGTCATGTTCAAATTCAAAGAGTTGTTAGAGCAAAATGCGGATGAAATCTGCAGACTGGTTGGCGAAGAGCACGGGAAAATCGTACACGATGCGGCAGGCGAGCTACAGCGCGGTATTGAAAACGTCGAATATGCATGCGGCGCACCTGAGCTGCTCAAAGGCGAGCACAGCCGTAATGTGAGTACCGATATAGACTCTTGGAGTGAGTTTCATCCATTAGGCGTCGTCGCTGGTATCACACCATTCAACTTCCCTGTGATGGTGCCACTGTGGATGTTCCCGATGGCCATCGTGTGCGGTAATACCTTTGTATTAAAACCGTCTGAGCGTGACCCAAGTTCCACACTTTTCATCGCGCAGCTTTTACAGCAAGCGGGCCTACCAGATGGTGTCATCAACGTCGTAAATGGTGGCAAAGAAGCCGTTGATGCTATTTTGCATCATCCAGATGTTAAAGCCGTTAGCTTTGTGGGCTCAACCCCTATCGCTGAATACATCTATACCACAGCCGCTGCACAAGGCAAACGTTGCCAAGCATTAGGCGGTGCAAAAAACCACGCGATTGTCATGCCAGACGCAGACTTAGACAACGTTGTGACCTCATTATTGGGTGCGGCTTTTGGCTCATCAGGAGAGCGTTGTATGGCTCTGTCTGTTGCAGTTGCGGTCGGTGATGAAACGGCTGATAAGATGATTGCGGCTCTACAGCCTGCTATTAAAGAGCTAAAACTGGGTCTTCATTCAGATAAGAGCAACGACTTTGGCCCTGTCATTACAGCAGCGCACAAATCTAAGATTTTAGATTACATCAAAAGTGCTGCCGAGCAAGGTGCAGAGCTGGTCATCGATGGCTCTGATGCTGCACCAGAAGGCAATGAAAATGGATTTTTTGTAGGTCCTACTCTGATTGATCATGTCACCAAAGAGATGCACAGCTACGAGGCAGAAATTTTCGGTCCCGTGTTACAGGTTATGCGTGTGCAGACCATGGCCGAGGCAGTGCAACTCATAAACGATCACGAATATGGTAACGGCACCTGTATTTATACGAGAGATGGAGAAGCGGCGCGTTACTTTATTGATAACATTGAAGTCGGTATGGTTGGTGTCAATATTCCACTACCAGTACCTGTAGCGTCTCAAAGCTTTGGTGGCTGGAAGCGTTCATTATTTGGTGACTTGGCCATGTACGGACCAGATGGCGTGAGATTCTTCACTCGTCGTAAGACCATTACGCAGCGCTGGCCTAGTGCGGCATTGAGAGAAGAAAAACAGTTCTCTATGCCAACTTAATAGCACTGCCTTTTCAAGGCGCTAGCCTTTAAGAACACTACATTATAAAGTCCTTACTTTTTAAGCGCACTGCATGATCAGTGCGCTTAAAAGCAGTCGTTTGTATTCAAAAAATGCTGCTTGCTTCTGACTCTCTCCATTAGTGGACGACTGGCAAGTGCTCTGACTGAATTCTAATTTTTCATAGTCGTACCATAAAATTCTAAGGATAGATAACTATGCGAGAAACTTTTGAATTGCCATTACTGGGTGTCAAAGTCATCGATTTTGGTCAATATATTGCCGGTCCCGCTGTCGGTATGATGCTTGGTGACTTAGGCGCAACCGTGGTTCATATAGATCCGCCATCAGGCCCAAAGTGGCACAGTCCAGCCAATGCGGTATTGAATCGCAATAAATTGATGTTAACACTCGATCTTAAGACGGATGAAGGCTTGGCACAAGCTAGGCAATTAATTTTAGAAAGTGACATCGTTATCGAAGGCTTTCGCCCTGGAAAAATGGCAGAAATGGGATTAGATCTGGTCGCGCTACGAGAAGAGCGTCCGCAGCTGATCACGCTGTCAATCCCTGGATTTGCATCAAACGATGAAAATCGCCGTGAGTTACGTGCCTATGAAAGCATTGTGGCAGCGAGCTCGGGCGTGTTTACTGACATGGGTTTAAACCGTGTGCTCATGGGCATTAACCCATCGTTCTCACCCCTACCACTGCCCTCTGCTTATGGCGCAATGCTAGCAGGTTCTTCAGTTGTTTTTGCACTACAAGCACGCGAAAACACAGGACTTGGCGATGCCATTGAAGTTCCACTTGCTGCGGCTGTCATGGAAGGCCTTTGTTACAACTCAATCGATATCGAAAACTTACCTGAACGCTATTTGACCCAACGTGAAGTTGAGATTCAACGTCGCCGCGTTGAAGGTATTCCCATGAATATGGACTACGAATCGTTGCAAGAACTGCTAGATCCTTTTTACCGCAGTTACATGTGTAAAGATGGCCGTATGTTTTACGTGGTATGCCCTAGCCATAAACATCACGCCAAGCGTTGTTTGCAAGTATTGGGGCTATACGACGAATTACTTGAGGAAGGATTGACTGAGGAAGACGATACTTATTTGCCTTCTAGTCAGTGGACATCTGATACATCGCTTGGGGTTTATCCCATGCCAAAACATTGGGCAGATCGTATTGCCGAAAAAATGAAAGTGGCGTTTTTATTACGTACATCAAAAGAGTGGCAGAAGATTTTTGGAAAACGCGGCATACCTGGTGCACCGCAGCGTTGGCTACAAGAGTGGATTCATGATGATCATGCAGAAACAACAGGACTCATGATCGAAGTTGATGATCCCACTTATGGCAAGATGATTCAGCCAGGACCAATTGTGTGGTTAGAAGAATGTGGCGAGTTGATGTTACAACCAAAAGCACCGCTGCCTATCGACTTTGAAGGTGCATTGAAAAAATTAAAGGCAATCAAAACCAAGTTGCCTTCAATCAATAATGTTGATGAAAAAAGCGGTTGGTTAGACGGTATTAAAGTACTTGATCTTTGCAACGTCATTGCAGGCCCGCATTCGGCCTGTTATTTGGCGCGTTTTGGTGCAGAAGTTATCAAGCTTGATTCTGCTTCTCCATTATACGACAGCTGGAACACCGTCATTTATGGTATGTCTCAAATGGTCGGTAAACGCTCCATACTTGCTGATATTAGCAAGGGCACAGGACGAGAAGTGTTTGAGAAGTTGGTTCGTTCAGTTGACGTTATTGTTTGGAATGCAACAGACACCCAAATCAAAAAAATGGGCTTGGATACTGAAGGCTTAAAAGCCTTAAATCCTGACGCTATATTCTGTAAGCTTGATTGTTTTAGCGGTGTCCGTAAGGGTCCGAGTAGTGATTTCATAGGCTATGACGATGTGGTACAGGCGTCTACTGGCATCATGTTGCGTTGCGGCGGTGCTATGGATACTCCTGAAGAACATGCACACGTTGGTACTATTGATGTCATGTGCGGCTTTGGCGGCGCCATGAGTATTGGTGTGGCGCTCTATCAAAAATATCGTACAGGCCGCATTGGACGTGGCCGTACCTCATTGGTTGCCAATAGCGCCCTACTACAAATCCCTTATTGCTATGATTTTGAAAAACGCGGGTTATTCAATGAGCCCTCAGGTCGTGAAACCAATGGCCATGATGAATTGACGCGCTTTTACTATACCTCTTCAGGGAACTACTTGTTATTAAACGCGTATGAAGTCGATGTAAAAAACTTCGAAAACGTTGAAGACTTACAAGGTTTCAGTGAGCTGGATAAAAGTGAACGTGCCGCTTTCTTGTCTAATATTTTTCAAAAAGCGCCTGCTCATGACTGGGTAGAACGTCTGCAAGCTGCCGATATTGCGGCTGTCGTCTGTGCGGATATCAATGCATTACGTGCTGAATACAGCCGCATAGCAGATGGCACACCAGGTACTGACAATGGTAGTTATTCTTTTTCAATTTATGAAGATCATCCAAGTGGTCATACGGTGACACAGCTTGATCCTTATGCTATTCGTCCGTCGAACAGCATCGTGTATGCACTCTCTAGACCTGAAAAATTTGGACAATCCACCCGTCAGATCATGCTAGAACTTGGCTATAGCGAGGCAGACATTGACGCCAGTATTGCCAGTGGTGATTTGAGTGATAGTTGGAGTCAAGAGTTTTTACCAAGTTAAATAGGCAGTGTCATCAGTTGGAGTGCCCTGCTAACCATGATGCAAGTTGGTTTGTATCTGGCTGATGACACGCCCTGAATGATAGGGGTTAAGCTGCTCGAAGGACAGTGCAGCTTGATGCTCATTTGAGCAAAAGGAAAACCATCTAAAGGATTAGATATGAAAAACAGCAGCAGAAAACCTTTAACCAAATTGCCGATTAAAGTGGCGACAAAAGGTTTTTATGAGGGGTTTAATAAAGACGTTACGATTACCGCTAAAATCTTACTGGGTCTGCTCATTGTTTGGGCTGTCATCTTTCCTGATAATTCAACGACGATATTAGGGTCGATCAATACTTTCTTACTCAATCACTTTTCGACATGGTATATCTTATGTGTCGCCTTTTTCTTGATTTTAGCGTTGATTCTGGCCGTTGTGCCGCGCTATGGGAGGTTGATTTTAGGGGACACAGGGGATAAACCTGAGTTCTCCAACTTTTCATGGTTTTCAATGATTTTTGGCGCAGGTATCGGGGTTGGTATGTTGACTTTTGCGACCGCAGAGCCGATGTATCACTTTGCCAATAACCCTGAGGTCATTCAAGGGTTGGCAACAGCCTCTGGTGCCGACAATGTACGCTATGCCTATAAATGGGCCTTTCTACATTGGGGATTCAGCGCATGGATTTGTTATTCCTTAGTCGGATTATCGATGGCCTATTTTTCTTTTCGACGTAAATTACCGCTGACCATTCGTTCAGGTCTTGCACCATTATTCGGTCAAAAACTATCCGGTAAGCTCGGTAATACCATTGACATCGTTGCCGTTATTGCAACCATTTTGGGCGTGGCCCAAACATTAGGGTTTGGGGTTGAGCAATTCGTTTCTAGTATGTACCGTGTTGGTTTGGGCGAATGGTTAATGAATACCGATGGCACATCGTCAACGGCAGCCATTATCGTTGCACTGACCGTTATCGTTGGCATAGCAACCCTATCTGCGCTTTCTGGGCTTGGTAAAGGGGTGAAATGGCTATCTAACATCAACATGGGATTAAGTCTTATCCTGTTTGCCTTTTTCTTAATATTCGGTTCGACCTTCTTTGGTTTACAATCTTTCTTCTTGGGTGTGTTTGACTATGTCGTCGCACTTCCTCAATTGCTGTTTACGGTTTGGCAGCCAGATGGTACGGTGGTCGGTGACACGCTTGCCACATGGCAAAAAGACTGGTCTGTGTTTTATTGGGCATGGTGGATTGCTTTTGGTCCTTTTGTTGGTGTTTTCTTTGCTCGCATTTCACGTGGTCGTAGTATCCGTGCTTATCTATTCGGCACCGTCATCCTACCTGCTTTGATGTGTTTTATTTGGTTTTCAATGGTGGGCGGAACCGCGATTGACTTAACACTAGGTGGCACTGATGCCATCTCAAGCGTTGGCCAAGAATCTCAACTGCTTGCCATGCTTGATGTGATGCTGTCTCCCAATTTTTCTTGGGTAATGGCTATTTTAGTTCTGGTCTTACTATTGACCTACTTAGTCACTACTTTAGATTCGGCAATTCTAGTTATCAATACCATCAATTCAGGTGGTAACGAAGGTCCAAAAGGCCGCCCACATATTATCTTTTGGGGCGTAATACTGGCATTGGTTGTTGGGGTGCTGCTGATAAGCGGAGGATTGGGTGCGATTAAAACGGCGATGGTTATTGGTGCCTTACCCTTTAGTTTTGTGATGGTACTAATGGGAATATCGCTGGTCAAAGCCATTCTTTATGATACTAGTCCGGATAGGCTAGAGACGATAGATCCGGTCGACGAATCATAATTTAGCTATGTACACAAACGACACACAGCAAGAAGATACAGCAAGCGCAACGCTAAATGATAGAGTGCTCGATTAGCGTCCGCTAAAAGCCAATTGAGCACGCTTGGTGTGTTATGAGATTTATATTCAATAGTCTGTATTCTAATATCAAGTACCTGTCTAAAGTTACAGCCTTTAGGCAGGAACACTTAATCTAAACGGCAGTTACACAGAATCTGGGACAGTCCTTCTAAATCAAAAAAGCCATAAAAGTCATTACTTTTATGGCTTTACTGTTCTGTTGTATATTTTGAAGCTTAGACCTAGCTTTAAGTTAAATAAGCGCCTTTAAATCAGTCAGCTTATCTAAAATCGCATCAGGTGAATATTTCACTAGCTGCTGCTCGTTTTGTGCACCAGATAGCACACCTAAAACCAGCCCACACTCTGCATTTTGGCCTTCCTCAATATCGATACCACTATCCCCTGCTTTTAATACTTGCTGTGAATTCTCGATATTAAACTGCTTCATCGCAAGAGTAATCATATCCGGGTCTGGGCGGCCATTTTCTACGTCATCGGCTGTTACTAGTGCATCTACTTGATCTCCCACAGACCACCCTAAGATAGTCAAAATTTTATTAGCAGTCTTAGCATCATATCCTGTATTTAATACCACATGACGACCGCTCGCCTTTAACTGCTCAAACAACTCTGACATGCCTTCAAACTCAGATAAGGTATCCTTGCTATAGGCAGTTGCAAGACTGTCTCTAAAGGCTGCAAACGCAGTATCCGTTAACGACTCAATACAAGCATCAGATAAATCTAACCTGTTTAAAATATCGCGGATGGCATTGCGTTTTTCTTTCCCTGCACCATATGCTAAACATAACTCAAGACTCACTTGTTTATCTGACTTGCCAGCGCTATTCAGTGCTTCATTGATGGCATTACATACGGTTTTATAGACTAGGTTACCTTCATCTACTGTTGTGCCAGCCATATCAAACACACAGAGCCTAATATCAAAAAATTTATTTTTAATACTATTTAAACTATCACTATGTGAGCTGCTGCTTGTTACATTATTCTTTACTGTATTCATCACTTTGATTCCAATACCAATTCAATTAACTCTTCGCCAAATGCGAAACCTGTTGATGCCCCTGTACCACTGGTGACTGCACCGACCACCACGCCCTTTTCAGGTGATGTCTTAAATACCACGTCATCTGCACTTGGATATACACCCAACCAGTGCTGAGTAATATCTATCTCACTAATATCCATCACCTGCTTAAATTCATTAATGATTAGACCATCAATTCGAGTGTCTCTAAACGGTAGTTCTCTATCACTATAATCATGACTATCGCCAATGATTAGTGAGCCATCTTCAGACTGAACCACAATTAGGTGGACACCTGCTTGACGCTCTACACTTTGAATATCGTCAAGTAAGGTTTTTAGTACCGTAGCTTCAGGTAACTGAGCAAATCCATCATAACGGGCAAAGCTTAAATCTGACATGACAGCGGCATTTAATCTAAATGCTTTTTTGGGCACGACTCGCATCATATTTAGTGTGCACATCTTAGCTTTGGTCTTAGCGAGTACTTCTGGATATAAGCCAGTAAAGTCAGCTCCTGGGCAGACCACACAGTGCTCAGCGTTAAGGACACCGCGGCTGGTATGCACTTTTGGTAATTCCACCGAAGTCACGGTGGTATGATTATAAAAGTCCACACTCTGCGTCTCTTGTAACCAATGAGCCAGCTTAGCGATTGCAGTATTAGATTCTACTCTGAGCTCATGCGGGCTATATAACACCCCTTCTCCCTTGTTTAGATAAGGCGCGGCTTCATTAATTTCAGACTGTGGCAGTAGTCGGCACCCCTCACCCATTTCCGTCTTTAAAAAAGCTTGTGCAACATCTACCGCTTCAGGTCGCTGCATTAACATATGCAGACCGATATGCTCTACCTGAATACCTGCTTTTGGCGCAATTTCGGCCCAAACATTACGCGAGTGCATGGCGCGTTGCCAATGCTTACCTCGACGCTGACCACTAACGGTCACAAATCCAAAATTACGAACAGAAGCATCTTTGTTCTGAGATTGGCGTTCTACAACTGCAACACTCAGCCCTTTTTTAACGGCAGCGTAGGCGCTTGCCAGCCCAACGATGCCCCCACCTACGACAACGACATCGTATGTTTTATCAGAAAGTATTTTGCTCATTGTCATATCTGCTCTTCCCATACATCTTTATTAATTAGCCCTCTACTTGCTTAACCTATGAACTAATATAGCTAAGCATGAATGGGCATTATTTTGATTGAACGAAAATTACTCACCATGGAAAAAAGCACGGTGCTTATCTAACAGCTCGGCAGTTAATGGCTCTGGATAGGTCTTAGAATTATCAATCTGATTCTCAGCAGCTACTGTCTCACCGTCATACACAATATTTGGATAAATCTCTAATAAACCTGGGCGAGCTTTAGTGACAATTAATTCAGCCATTTTCATTGCTTTAGGATTGGTTTTCTCTCCTTTATCAATAACAGCAACCGATTCAGTCAATGTGTAATTACCTTCACTGGGATCCACAAAATCAATTGGTAGGCCTTTTGCTTTATTAGCGACTGCCTGATGACGTAGTCCGAAACCGATAGGCACCTCACCTGCCATTACCTTTTTAAGAGGACCAGAGCCAGATAGTTCTAAGTTAGGCCCTGCATTTTCACGAATAGCATTCATGATTTGTTGACCTTCAACATCGGTGCCATATTCAGCAGCAATATCTTGCACAAATAGCCAACCGGTTGACGAGCCATTTGGATCAACCATAGAAATTTGGTTTTTATAAATAGGATTGGCTAAGTCTTTGGCACTGGTAGGTACTGGAAGATTATTGGCTTTCATCTCTTTGGTGTTGAGTAAAACGGCGCCCGTAAAGCTAAGGATTGGTGCGTAATAATTAGGCGTTGCAATCTGCGGGTTTGCCGTAAACGCTAACGCTTTAAACATTGGGTTCTTTGCTTGAGCACTTTCGATATAAAATGAACTCATTGTCACCATATCAGCTTCAATATTTTTTCCTTCTGCTAATAGTCGTCCACCAAGCTCACCTGTTCCGAATGATTGAAATATGTACTGACCTTCAAAGCCTGCTTCATCAAGCACCTCTTGAATAACCTCGACTGCCTCTTCATCAGCATTACTATAAATAATCACCTCCTCGCCAGCTGTATCGTCCGAGCTTTGCGACCCACAACCTGCTACTAAAACTCCGCAAGTCAATCCCGTTATTATCGTTTTAAATAAATTCATTGTTTTCCCTGATTATTTGAGTGATTAAAGGTTAAATTAGTTTTCGTAACATCAACGCCTAGACTGTGTTGAAATATCTAAGCGACCGTCGTTACTGTGGGTTTTTTCACTTTTATTTTTGTTGTGCCATTGATGCTTCTGGTATAAAGGTATCGAACTACTGCGAAGAATATTAATGCCGTGATATTTGTGAGTAGCACCATCAGCGACAAGATAAAAATCTCATCAAAGCGGGCGAAGTGCTGTAATTCAACAATTTTTGTAGTCAGCACCATCGTCTTCGCACCTGAAATGAATATCACTGCACTGATACTGACCATCGCACTGATAAAAAAGTACGAGGCCACTTCGATAAGTGTAAATATTGAGTTGGGTACAACAATTCGGCGTAAAGACTGTAGCCATGAGTCTCCAAGTAAAGAAGCTGTGGTCTCCCAGCCTAAGTTCATTTTTGATAGTGCGTTTTTACTCATGAGATAAGGTGTCGAGAAGTAATGAATGATATTACTAATCACAATAATAAAGATGGTGTTCGATATCGATGAGCCTGAAAAAACCATCAGGTAAGCAATACCAATAACCATACCTGGCACTGTATTGGTCACTAAAGCTGAGCTTTCGATCGTCAGCTTTCCTATCTTGAATAACCCTGAGCGCTCGTATATCAACGCGGCAACATAGGTAATAATAGTTCCAAAAATAGCTGTTAGTGTGGCGACCATAAGTGAGTTCTTATACACTCGCATTAGGTTCGAGGACTCAATCACCTTAGTAAATGTGTCTGTACTAAACGCCATCTCGTAAGGCCATGTCTTAATCCATGGAATGATGAAGATCACAGCAAATACGAATAATAGTGAAATCAAAATGCCACTGGACAACACACCCAGAATCCTGTCTTTGACTTTAGAGGTGGGCAAGTCAAAATGCTCTACTGAGTCATATCTGACATTAAATCGAGCCACATACCAAAGCAGTAGAATGCTCAAAACAGACGGAATCAGCATAAACAAGGCAACCACAGAGCCCTTTTCAAACGAGGGAGATGCACCCAGTATTTGGGTATAAAGCTCAGTGGCGATGACCTTGTACTGACCACCAATAGAGGCTGGAATACCAAAATCAGTAAAGGCCAAAAAGAAGCATTGAATGATAGCGGCTGCAAACGTACCAATTAAAGGACGAATGACCGTCATATCTATCTGGCGTAAGCGTGAATCGCCCATCAGTTCTGATACGATTACGAACTTCTTATCCAAATACTGAAAGGTATTGTTAAGCAGTAAAAAGGCTATTGGCAAGGTATAGATGGTGTAGCCAAGCCACATACCATAGAAACCATATATGTCTTCAAACAACTGAAATCCAATTATCTTGGTGAGCAGACCTTGCTTACCAAAGGTATAAATAATGGCAAACCCATAAGTCACTGTTGGCAATAGCATAGGGAACAGTGACGCAAGCTTAATGGTTTGTTTAAAGCCCTTTGGCAAGTTAGTCCAGTGCACCGTATAGGCAAGGATAAATGCCAAAAAGGTGGCACTCATCGCACTAACAATGGCGACAAAAAAACTATTTAACATCACTTGTCTGAAGTCATTACTGCTGATGATATCGACATAGTGGCTTATACCTAATCCATCAGCCACATTAAATGACAGCATCAACATTTTGCCCAAAGGCACAAACATAAAGACGAGAAATAGCGCACCAATGAAAAGCCATGAAGCTTTCATTAGCGGTGAGTTATTAAGTTTCATAATGACCTACGTGCGAAATAAGTAAGTTTTGAGAGACCAGCGTTGGCCTAGTGCGATTAACCTTTGGAGGTATCTTTAATTGATTTAGCAGCTGTGCGCTGGATTATGGAATTGATATCTTCAGTGACTGAGCTGCCATCTAGCACAGGTCTCATTTGAGTGTATTTTTCTAAGGGATCAGTTGGCGCACTGTCCGCTTCAAATAGGCTCAAGATATTACGGCGTTTGATATTTAGCTGATTTAAGATAAAGCTCTTAACAAAATCATTGGCTGGGTTTTGGATGATTTCTGATGGTTTAGCATATTGAGCTACTTTGCCGTCTGATAACAACAAAATGCGATCAGAGAGTGTCATCGCTTCTTCAGGATCATGTGTCACAATCAAAGTGGTTAGCTCATAACGCTCTGCAATCTCACGAATACGTGCCTTAATGGTCTCTTTAATAACCCCGTCTAAGGCAGATAAAGGCTCATCTAATAATAAAATTTTAGGCTTCATCACTAAAGTACGCGCTAATGCAACACGCTGCTTTTGTCCCCCAGAGAGCTGGCTGATTCGCTTGCTCAAATGCGGCTTAATCTCTAAAAGGTCAACCAGCTCATCAACCTCCGCTTGTGTGCTGACGTTAGGTCTATTACGTAGCCCATATTCAATATTCTGCTTTACATTCAAGTTAGGAAACAAAGCATAGTCTTGGAATACAATATTGAAACCTCTGTGCTTCATAGGCACACGTGTGATGTCTTCATTATCATAGGCAAGCCGACCAGAACTAATATCGGTTAGACCTAAAATAATATGCAGCAACGTGGTTTTCCCACAGCCAGATGGGCCTAATATTGAAACAATCTCACCCTTATTCACTTTTAGGGAGATATCCTCAAAAATAACTTTGCCATCATACTTCTTAGTCACATTTCTTAGTTCTAACATAATTCAAGCCCAAACTTATATTTTGGTATTGGCAGTGAGTGATAGCTCAAGCAAATACATTTAGGTAAATTGTTCAATGCTTTAATCGTTTACATGTAACTAATATAGAAGATGAATATGACAGTTTGGCGTCAAATATAAGGTTAGCTTATACATTTAATCATTCAGTCTTATTTATCGTGTATAACTTCTCGTACTTCCCAGAGATAGACCTGACAATCTCTGAAACCGATACGAGAAACGGCGGTCATATGACGAAAAAACCTTACACTTATAATCAGCTAAACATCTTAAATTCTGTGCTTGAGGAAGGTAATTACACGCAGGCAGCTCGACGTTTGGGCGTGTCTCAATCTGCCATTAGCCAAGCACTATCTACGCTTGAAAACAATCTTGGATTTAAGCTATTTATTCAGCGTGGCAGGCATCTTGTGCCAACAGATTACTGCTTAGAGCTTGGGTCATTGACGAGTAAAATACGAGCAGTTGAAGATGATCTAGAGCAGCTGATTCAAAGAAGTAAAATCTTTGAATCAGCTATATTAAAGGTAGCTCTATGCAGCCCACTACCGGGCACTGAAATTATCAGGCAGTTTAGTAAGCGCTATCCCAAGCTACAGACTGAGATCTATTTTGGTAATTTTTATGAAACGTTCAGTAGAGTCGTTAACGGTCAAGTAGATGTTGGCATTCTTGCAAATGTGCCAAAAGATGACAGGTTACAGTTTAAGAAATGTGCTACCCAAAGGCTTGTTGCTTTATGCTCACCGAACCACCCTTTTGCATCAAGAGAGTCTATAAGCTTAACTGAACTGGCATCGGAAACCGTTATATTCCGCACGCACGGCTCTACCACTCAAAAACTCATAAATGAAGCACTAGCAAAAATTAATTTAGAGATAACCCCTACGTATATCGTAAACACCCAAGAAAGTGTTTACGATGCGGTTTACCAAAACTTAGGTGTAGGATTTGCATGGAGCGAAAGCACAATAAGAAAGGATGGTTTTGTGAAGGTGCCCATTGCGGAGCTACCTTCAGATTATGACGAGGTAGTTTTTTCACTCAAAAATGTAAACAATTTAGTGGTGACTGCTTTGATGAACTCTTTAGATACCTCTGGTTAGACTGTTTGAAAAAAGCATCCTAATGTTTTCAATATATACGCATCTTGCGAATTAGGTTTTTTGCATCAAATCCATTTATCATAACCGCTCTCTTGGGAACAATAAATGTGGTTGTAGAGAATGTGGTTGTAGAGAATGTGGTTGTAGAGTAAGTGTTTAGGGCGTGTCTTCATTTCAGAAATGGTGATAAAAATGAGATAAATTGCCGTCAAACAAGGAAAATAGCGCAGATAATATCGGGATATTAACCAGCTATTTGACGATGTTTGGCAAGATTTAGCCATTTTTATCCCATTTAGATGACTATCGAGTGAATTGAAGACACGCCCTAGTTTATTTGAATACCTGTCACGCTCGTTTTTATGTGCATGATTAATGATAAGCAATAAAGGATTAGTGATAAGGCTAAAAAAATAAAAGCCAGAGGTAAAAACAAGCTTTCTTGAAGCACGCCATCAGAAGCAATGCCACCATAAAATAAGCTTTCCATCAGCCCAGACATTCCAGCGAGGGCCAGCATAATTGAGCCACTAATAAATAATTTAGATGTCATGAAAGCTCCATAGGCTCATATTTAAGAGTAATAAGTCATTTTAAATTTAGAAGCATTCATCGAGTCATGAGTGCTTAGGCATGTATCGTATATGAAATAATACGCGGATTGGGCGCGCTCCTATTTTTTCATAAACTATTCATACTCGATCTTTAATAACATTAACCTTCATGGAAGTGCATTTAGCAGTCATCGACTATAAAAATTTGTGCGATCAAGCTGTAGACCCAAACTCAAATCGCTATCATGTGTTCTACCAAAAAATCCAAAAAAACGCGTGTTTTTGGTGAGACCATATCTCGCTTTAGATAAATAGCGTAAGTAGCACTAAGCTCTTCATAGGGACTAAAAATATGATCTGGCATGACTTGAACCAATGACCCGTTCGCCAATTCACTTTTAACAGCCCACAATGGGATTAGCGTCAGACCTGTATGATTCAATACCAGCTGCTTCTGACCATTCACTGAGTTCACTGAAACCTGACTATTAATCATCAACTTTTTACTATCTTCTGCTATCAAAAACCACTCTTTCCAACCGTTATAACCATATCGGATACATTGGTGATCAGCTAGATCGTCAATGCTATGAGGCGTACCATTATTTTTTAAATATTGGGGGCTTGCACACAGCAGAAAATCATTAAATACCAAGCGTCTGACAATCATGGTCGAATCAGATAGACGTCCACTTCGAATAGCCACGTCAATATTTTCTTCTATAAGATCTACAACCCGTTCTGTTAACTCAATTTTTATATCAATATCTGGATATAACGACATAAATTTCGGTATTAACGGTAATACCATACTTTCACCAAAACCGACTGTCATGCTGATTTTCAGCTTACCCTGTGGCGTTATTTGTAAATCATTAACGACTCTTTTGGCATTATCAAACTCTGACACAATTCGCTGAGAGTATTCATAATATTTGTGCCCCGCTTCAGTCAAACTGGTGTTTCTAGTCGTTTTATTCAGCAGACGTACCCCCAACTCCTTTTCAAGCACCGCTAACTGCCGTGAAATGGAAGACGGCTGTACATCAAAGATGCGGCTGGCTTCTGAAATGCTACCGGTTTCGACAACACTATTGAAGTATGCCAATCGATTTATTGAGCTCATTGCCACTCCTTTATTAAGTTGATAGGTATTCCATTTAACTGTAACCATGGCTTGCTCAAAAAGCAAAAGTAATTTGTTTACTGGGTAATGGTTTGCTGGATTAGCAACGTCTAAACTTATTGTCCTGAAACAAACAATAAGACCTTCACACCAGTAAAGGGTAATAACATGAAAGCGATGATCATTAAAGAAATCGGTACAACTGCAGTTTTTCAATTGGCAGAAAAACCAAAACCAACGGCAACACTAGGTCATATGGTTGTGGCAGTGAAAGCCACTAGTGTGAACCCTATTGATACCATGCTGCGCTCAGTCGAGCTGCCTTGGTCGGAGAATTTGCCAGAGATACTACACGGTGATGTAGCTGGTATTGTGAGCGAAATAGGTGCCGGCGTCACTGAATTTAGTGTTGGTGACGAAGTTTATGGTATGGCTGGTGGTCTCAACGGTATTGATGGTGCACTTGCTGAATTCATGTTGGTCGATGTGCGTTTAATGGCTGAAAAGCCTAAAACACTCAGCATGAAGCAAGCCGCAGCCCTGCCGTTGGTCGCACTCACTTCTTATGAGGCACTCGTACAAAAAATGAATGTCAAAGAAGGCGATAATGTCTTGATTCATGGTGCAACAGGGGGCGTTGGTCATATTGCCGTTCAGCTAGCAAAAGTACTTGGCGCGACAGTCACCGCTACCTACTATCCTGCTAATAGTGCATTAGCACAAACACTAGGCGCGGATCATCTAGTGGATTATACAACAGCAGAGATTGATGATTATGTGGCGACGTATACTGACGGCGTGGGTTTTGACAAAATTTTCGATACGGTGGCTGGTGATAATATTCAAAAATCTTTTCAAGCCGTTAGATTCAATGGCCATGTCGCCACTATTTTACCGATTGCTGATCCATTGCAAGTTGCTCTCAAAGCCTTATCCTTTCACGGTGTTTTGGTGCTCATTCCATTATTTCATGGCGTCAACCATGAATCGCACGGTCGTATCCTGACAATGATTGCAGAGCTGGTTGATAGTGGCAAAATCACGCCTATCATAGATGATAGTAACTACTCTATTTGGGAGGTAGCACGCGCGCATGACCATCTTGAATCAGGTAAAGCAGTGGGTAAGATTACGCTTACTATATAGTGGTAAGGTTACCGAATAGACACGGTCAAAGGCTTTGAACTCCTCTACCTTAGTGCCCTTACTTGAATCCCATCGAGAGCAAATGGGTACAAACCAATATTCCACGCCAAGAATGGATAATGGTTTTCTTAAATTGCTAAATGATGTGGGCTGTAATGAACTTATTATGAATTGCCCACATAACAACCTTCTGAAAGACTAAAAATTATGATGAGAAAAACGTTACTGCTAAGCATGCTGTTACTAAGTATGACTGCGTGCCAGAACACCAATACACAAGGCCTTGAGTCAACAACGGTTTTACAAAATGACCTACCGACGACAACCGCAACCGATAAGTATACTAACAATATAACGGGCGATTACATCACAGATGGCTATACAAAGCGTAACGAGGGTTACGACTGGTTTGCGATCAGCGTACGTGATGCTGGTCAAGATGCTATTAGTTTGTCTATTCGTTCTCACATAGACAAAAAGAAACCTACTTGTACATTAGACACCGTACTTCATAAAGCTCATGATGGACGGTATCAGTTTTGGGTAGATAATAACCCTGTTTATTTGCGCTTTAATGACAATAGCTTATCCATTGAAGGTGAAGAAGCCCATCTACAAAAAATAGCTTTTTATTGTAGCGGCGGTGCAACGCTTGGTGGCGTATATCAAAAATTAAGCGATACGCTGGATACTCGACAATTGGACAACTCGCAATACGCTACATCACTCAACTATGGTGATTTTTCTACTCAAGTGACCAGTACCTCTGACGGCAATGGTGGTTATGTCTTGCAGACTCAGCCCATGGGTGAAGACATTATCGAGCGACCAATTAGCGATCCTGTTGTTAGTGCTGATGTGGGTGATATGAATGGCGATGGATATCATGAAATTCTGGTATTCACCCAAAGTGTGGGTAGCGGTTCATATGGTGACGTGATTGCTTATTCGAGCAATAAAGGGCTGTCATGGAGTGAAGTCTCTTATCCAGAGCTGACTGATAAACTAAAACAAGGGTATATGGGCCACGATGCGTTTGCATTGGTTGAGAATGTATTAGTTAGACGTTTTCCACTCTACTTAGAAGACGATAACAATGCCAATCCACAAGGTAAAACACGCCAAATTCAGTATCGTATGATAGAGGGTGAGGCTTCTCGTCAGTTTGTGATTGATATGGTTAACGAATTTTAAGTATTCCTTAAAGGTTTACTGGGTCATAGAATGGCACAAGTGCTATATAAAAACTTTGAAATACAGTTAATTTTAGCATTAACTGTATTTACGACTGCCTGTACATAGGTGGACTTCACTCAAAATAGAACTGACCTATGTTACATATAGCGTGAGTAATATTTCTTACTTAGCATTTTACTTAAGCTATGTCATCGATCTTAGGGTTTTATCTACATATCAAAAATCTTACCACGGTTCATAATGTTATTGGGATCAAAGACTTTTTTGACCTCTCGTAAGTAATCAATCTCAGTCTCGCTGCGGCTGTAGTGTAAATAAGG